>WGMM01000019.1 GCA_016125085.1 bacterium | reverse complement strand
TGCCGCTGGGCGATCGAATCGGCCTTCGAACAGGCCAAGCAGGAGGTCGGGCTGGACGACTACGAGGTTCGCAGTTGGGACGGCTGGCACCGGCACATCACGCTGGCACTGCTGGCGCACGCCTTCCTGGAGATCCTTCGCGTCTCGGCGTCGATTCCTCAAAAAAACGCCGCTTCGAGTCCCTGATCCCGCTGACCTTGCCCGAAGTCCGGCGTCTGCTCGTTCTGCTTGTCTGGCCAATGGCCACGACGCCGACACACTGGCTGGCCTGGTCGACCTGGCGTCGCAGACATCAGGCCGTGGCGCGGATGTGCCACTACAAAAGCCGGGGCAATCTCCTTGATTAAAGCGCAACTGTAGTACTAATGCGGAAGCCTGTCCGATCAGCAGCGGAAGGATGCGCTGGATTGGCAGCCGAGAAGTTCGATTCATCGGAAATTTCGTGACAAAAAGTGATGAGCGAAAGTCATCGCCCATGTTTCGCAAGTCTTGATTCAACCTGTCGTCATTATCCAGTGAAACACGACACAAGGTATCGGTTCGGAGTCGTTCCTGAACATTATCGCCAGGCCGGCATTGCTTGAGGAACTCCCGACACACGAATCGTGCAGGGTCACGATCGGGCCGCTGGTCCGGTCATCCGCGGAGAGAAAAGCGTCCGAGACCGCCTTCGCTGCTGACTCCGTGAAGTCATCGTTCGGTCATTTGGGGCCTTCGGATCGGAGTTTTCCATGAATACGCATGAACTTCAAGCTTTGGATCGTTCTCTGGCACGCAATGGTTTCGAGCGGTGCGAGACGATCGGACATGGCGTCGATTCGACGGTCTTCCGGTGTCATCAGGTAAGAAACGGTCAGGATCACGCGCTGAAATGGTGGAGTGCCGATTTCAGGAATCCGGCTCGAGGGATGGAATTGACTTCCTATCTTTGCGATCTCAAAAGGCGCGTGCGTGATCGGGTTCCGCCGAATTGCGTATCAATACGTGCTGTGGCTCCCAAACGCCGTTACGTCATTATGAGCCTGATGAAGGCGAATGTCGCTGTCCATCAGGGCGGTTCGGCCATGGATCCCGACAGGGCGATCGTGCTTCTGAGGCAGTCGCTGGAGTGTTTGAATCGACTTCATGGCAGGCGGACGATTCATGCAGCCCTGAAGCCTGCCAATGTCTTCGTCGGTCGAAAGGACCAGTTCCTTCTGAGCGACAGCCGATTCATACCCGTCAACACGAACGGACTCGTTGAGGATATCGACTGTCTTTCGTTGAAGGAGCCCTCTCGAGCCGGAGCTGCGGGAAACACCCTGGCAAGTGTGACCGATGCACTGCATGCGAAATATATGGCGCCCGAGTCGATCAACCCAGAATTCGGCCCCAGGGGCGTGTGGCTGGATCAGTTCATGCTGGGCTTTCTGGTTTTCGAACTGCTGGTCGGACCGGAACGGTTCGAAAGCTTGTTCCCCGGCGTAGGCTCGGAAGCGATGGATGTCGAGCTGGGATGGTTGCGATGGCATGGCTCGAGAGAGCGGACACCCTCACCTTACGACGTTCTGCCGAATCTCGATTCGGGCCTGAAAAACGTCGTACATCGGCTGACCCGCAAAGAGGTGGACAAACGGTATAGCGACGTCAGGGCTGCAATTCAGGCTCTTCTGCAGGACTCCGTCACGACGCGAATCATGCCCGGTTTGGACCATGATGATTCTGACGCCCTCGCAACGAATGCGATGCCGATGCTCGAAGACTCAGCAGCGGAAGACGAGCCGGAGGAACGTTCCGGATGGCTGCGGCCGTCGGAAGTCGCGACGAGCCCGGCATTCCGTAAGGGCACACTACAGAGTTCCACGCGCAGCGGCGGTCTAGTCGGTGCGGTCAACCCTTTCGAGGATCTTGAGCCGGAGCGGTTCACCCGCGAATGGTGGGACGAAAAGCTGGCGGAGCCACGAACGGTTCGCCGACTGAAGGTGGCCGGGGCCGTCGTGGGTTTGTCGCTGCTGATGGGCTTGTTCGGATCGGGGCCTGAGAAATCTCGAGTCATCTTCACGTCAACGACACCCGGGATCGAAGTTCGCGTGAACGGAGAAAGGGTCGAACTCGACCGGGAGCTCGATTATCTGGTCGGGAAGGAGATCGCCATCGAAGCCACGGCCAGTCAATTCGAACCTCTTGCAGGACTTACGGAGAGGATCGAGGCGTCGTCGAAGCCCAAGGTCTTGTCGATCGAACTGGAACCCCGGGTTTGCCAACTGAGAGTCGATCCAGGGCTGCCGGGCGCTACGGTGACGCTCAACGGTAAGTCGTATTCCGGCGATACCGGCGAATTTCCGTTGGGAACGAGGGTGGTGATCGAATGGTCGGCACCAGGTTACGTATCCGAAACGAAGACATTCGTGATTCCCGAGAACGCCACGAAGAAGCTCAGGTTCTCCGGCTTCGCCAGGCGGGCGAAACCCAGGCCTGTACTGGTGTCGACATCGCCACCCGGTGCGACGGTACGCACGGGGCCGGACGGCAAAATGCACGGCAAATCGGGAGACACTTTCGAACTGGGGGTCGGCACGCACTCCATTCGTCTCGAACTGGACGGGTATGAACCGTTGGATCTGGGTCCGATCGAAATTCAACCGGGTGAAGGCACGCATGATCTGGGAGAGTTCGTTCTGAAACCTCTGTTTCGTCGGGGAAATCTCGAAGTGACGACCGAACCGGCCGAGGCCAGTGTAGAGATTGTCGCGCTGGACGAATCGGGTCGCGAAATTCCAGGCATGACACCCGGAACCGGTGGCGAGGTTACCGTGGGCAGCACCTGGAGAGTGACCGCCAGTCATGCTGGCCGGTCGCAGACGAAACAGATCAAGGTGGCGGAAGGGCCGAACCGGCTGAGTTTCTCGCTTTCGATCATCTCTCGTATCCGGAATCAGGTGGGCATGGAATTCGTGTATGTGAATCCGCCGGAAGGCGATTTCGAATTCGGCAATCGCAAGTCGCAAAAGGATGAGGCCGATACTCCGGCGATTGCGAACATCGCGAAATCGAGCCATGGCCTTTTGCGCGAGGTTTCGCGAGGGCCGTGGTCACCGAAGGCCCTGGTCGTGCATCAGGAAGCAGTCAAAGTGCCCCGGCGTCCTGCGTTTCAGGTACCACCGGTGAAAGTTCGGGTGAGCATGGGGATTTATGTCGGAGTCGACGAAGTGACCGTCGGCGACTGGCGTCGCGTGATGGGGGAACGGCCACGTTTCATGAGTCCCGATGTGCCGGAGAACCATCCTGTCGCCGGTGTGCTGCGGAATGAAGCTTATGCCTTCCTGAACAAGATGGCCAGGATCGAAGGGCTACCGCCTGGCGCGTATCGATTGCTGACCGACGCGGAATTCGACTATCTGGCGAAACACGGCGAGGCGAAACCGGAACTCGCGACTCTGGCCGAATCGAATCGTCGCAATGCCGGACCCGTCGACCGCAACGGTGCGGATCAGTTCGGGCTGCGGGAGTTGCACGGAAATCTGGCGGAAATCGTTGAGGATTACTTCGTCAGGGGCTACCACGAACATTTCCGGAATCGCACGGACCCGGTCCAGCATCGACCAACGGACGTCGGAATTGCCCGGGGCTGTCATTTCGGGATTTCCGCGGCGAAATTCGCTTCGGATTTCAGGATGTTCGTAAACGAAAGATCACGAGACTTTCATGTGGGCTTCCGTGTGGTGAGAAACCCGGACCTGGCCGTGGCCAGTTCGCGGGAAAACGGTGTGTCGAAAGTGACGGAAACCTCGGATCTGTCCGGATTCGATTCGAATTCCGATCCCGACATTCTGGCGGTCAAGTCGGAATCGGGAATGAACGACTGAGCGAAACAACAAAAAGGGGGCCGTCATGTCGCATTTCGAAATTTTCGAACGATCGACCGAATATTTCCTTCAGCCAGCTTTGGGCCTTCTGCACGATTCGAGCGTGACGGAAATCCTGATCAACGGGCCGGACGACATTTATTTCGAACGGGCCGGCAAGCTGCACAGGCACGAAACAAGTTACGGCGATCCGGATTTTCTTCGCGCCGCCGCCGTGAACATCGCCGAATACGTGGACCGTCCTCTGGATGAGGATCATCCGATGGTCGACGCTCGATTGCCGAACGGTTCGCGGGTCAATATCGTTATCCCGCCGCTATCCAGGCAAGGGATTTGCATCTCGATTCGCAAGTTCCCGGAAATGCGATTCACTCTGCAGGGGCTGATCGATCGGGGCAGTCTGACGGAAACCGCCGCGGAATTTCTGGATTTGTGCGTCAAGTTGAAGAAGAACGTCGTTATCGCGGGTGGCACAGGAACCGGGAAAACCTCGATGCTCAATGCGCTTTCCGGCTGTATCGACAAAAGCGAGCGGATCGTCGTGATCGAAGACAGTTCGGAATTGAAACTGCATCAGCCTCACACGCTTTATCTGGAAGCCCAGCCCGCTCGTGAGGGCGGCAGGGACGCAGTGACGATTCGTGAACTGTTCGCCAATTCGCTTCGAATGCGGCCTGACAGGATCGTCGTGGGCGAAGTTCGGCGCGGAGAGGCTCTGGACATGCTTCAATCCATGATCGCCGGGCATGCCGGGGCCCTGACGACGGTGCATGCATCCGACCCGCGGGCGGCCCTGACACGCCTGGAAATGCTGAGCATGCAGAGCGACGTGGCGATTTCGTCGGACGTGGCCCGAATGCAGGTCTCGGCCGCAATCGATCTGGTAATCCAGATCCACAGGGATAACGAAGGATCGAGGTGCATCACGCGCATTACCGAAATCAGTTCGAACCTCGACCGTGGGGACTACGTAATCCAGGACCTTTTTCGAAAGACGGCGACGACACTCGATGACGGTACCACGGCGCGCCGATTGCAATGGACTGGACGGCGGCCGAATTTCGCCGATGAACTGGAAGAGAACGGCCTGGGGCATCTGGCCAGGCTCACGAAAGAGGTTTTCGCCTGATCCGTCGAATGGTGATTCGGAGGGTTGCCCAGCGATCGAGAGATATCGATCGCAGGGCGTCCCATGCGCCATCGTCTGCGGTTTGTGTCGATTCTCGAAAGAAACTTCAGTGTTCGGCATTCGCCATGGAACCGGAGTTTCGTACGAAATCCCGGCCGATTTCGTGCATTCCGACCACTGGCCCTGGTCGAGATTCCAGACTTCTCGATTTTCGTTCGAATTTACATGACACGCGGCAAGGGCTAACGAATTCGCTTTTGTCTTTCTTTTCGAAGGAATCTTCCGAAATGTATCTTGAGGCAATTCGTTCAACTCGCGTAGCCGATTCGTGGCTTGGTGCAGTCGGGCATCATCCATTCCCATGAGCCGGTGTGTCGTATTTCTTCATTGACGAAACATGGAACCATTCGCCCGGCCGATCGAAAGAACTTCGGCTTCGCGCACGAGGCTTCACACATCCAGGATGGAACTGAGCGGAGCGGGAATTCGCGTATTTCTCTGGTGTCGAAAAGAAAAATGCGAAACGCCGGAATTTTCTTCTCTCGTTCGGCAAGTCGTGGCCAGAAGCTGCGTCACTTAATGCGAAGGGGAAATCGGAGACGCGAAACCAAAACGGGTTCGGCCGAATTCCTCGAGAAGCCTTCGCTTTCGGGAGTCAAGTTCATCATGTTCAAGCAAGCTTTTGCCGTTCGTAACCGCTTCGCCAAGGCCGTTCGTAACGTCGTCCGCGACGAACGGGGCGATGCCCTTCAGAATGTGCTCCTCCTGGCCGTCGGTGCCGTTGGCATCTATGTCGGATTCAAATACCTGTGGGGCTCGGATAACAGTGGTCTCATCGCCATCACGATCGACAAGGTCAACACGTCCTTCCAGACCAGCCTGCTGAGCATTTTCGGCGGCTGATCCGATCGATTCGAATCCTTGGCCGACGGTTCGGCGACGAAGGCCCGATTCTGACGATTCGGGCCTTTCGTATTCGTACGGGACTGAAAGTTAAGGAAATGGCAAAGCGCTGAAGCATGCCGTTAAGGAGACTTCGAATGGCGACATATTCTCTCATGGCAATCCATTTGGGGCTGGACTGGATGGCATCAGCCGGAACGTCATCAGCGTCGTCGCCAGAAATGGTCCTGATTCCGTGTCTCCTCCGGCCCGTCTTTTTCTCATTCGAGGAAATCGCGGACCTGACCCGGCAAGTCACGGAGATCCGTGCCATCGTATTCCTGTTCGCCCTGATCGTGGCCACCGCGACCGATCTTCGAAATGGAAAGATCTATAACTGGCTGACGCTTCCATTGATGCTGTTCGCCCTGGCATGCGCAGCGATCTCCGAATGGAATTCCGCAGTCATAGTTCCTGGTGACGAACCGGGCGGTGCATTGAATCATGCGATCACCGGTGGTCTCGTCTGCTTCGGACTGATGTTTCTGTATTACGTGACATCTGGCGGAGGCGGTGGCGACGTGAAACTGGCGACGGCCGTCGGTTTCGGCTTCGGAGCCGAAGCGGGGCTGCAAGTGATCGCGCTGGCTTATGTTATGGCATGGTCGGGTGTCACGTCATTTCGCCTGGTACTCGGAATGGCGAATCGGATGAAATCCAATCACACCTGCGAGCCTTCCCACCTGCGTCGTGAGAAACGTGAGATTCGAATGGCTCCCTGGTTTCTGGTGGCGATGCTGCCCGTGCTGGCTGGGATACCGGTTCTTTGAGGCGTGAAACCGTCGTCACGCTTTCGATTCCAAATCTGGCAGATGACACGGCAAGGGAGATGACCGGCGATGATCGTTCGCGGATATATGATCGGGATCAGCAGGAGGCGTCGAGGTTTCGCTGCCCTGGAACACGTTCTGGCGACAGTCGTGTTCTTCGGGATGGCTTGCCTGGCGATGGTGAAGTGTTTCGGATTGATGGCGATGTTGCATCACGTGATCAGTACGCTGGTCGGCTGGCCGCTGCTCTGATGCGAATTGAAAGAGGAGCTGCGATGACGATTTCGAATGACGCGCCTGAATCCTTGTGGGCGATCCTTGCATTCTGGGCGATCAGCTTCGTGGGCTTTTCATGGCTGGCTTCGGGCGTAGCGAAGCGCTTGCCGAAAGGGCTTCGACGCATCAGGAAACAGGATCCCCAGGGGGGATTCTCATACTCGGCGACTTTCATGCTGACGATCCCTGTGATGATGTTTCTGTTCACGGCTTTCATCGAACTGACGCTCCTGCTCGTCGTTCACGGCGGCGTCATGTATGCGGCTTATGTGGGCGCTCGTTCGGCCGTTGTCTGGGACACCGCTCAGCCTGATGGCGTGGGAGCCGAGAAGGTGCATCTGGCGGTGGCTCATGCGCTTGCCCCGTTCGCATCGGGCAATCCCAAGCACCTTTCAGCCGAATATCTGGAGCTGGCCCGGCAGGATATATCGTATTCGTACTGTCAGGCTTATTTCCGATACGTCGGTACGGATGCCGTGCTTTCGAACAATTATCTGGTCCGTAAGTTGTATTATGCCCGCCAGTCGCTCGTGCTGTATCACCAGCCGCCGGCGGCCTGGGATTCGGAGAAGAAAGTCTCCGTAAGCTACGATCATGCGTTTCATTTGCCGGCGATGAGCCGCCTGCTGGGGCGACCATCCTCCCGAGTGCCGGGCCTGCGTGTGTTTACGATCCGGTACACGGCCACACTTCAGAACGAAGGCGCGAAAACGCCTGACCAGAAACTGGGGATCGACTATGATTCGGATTATTGAAGTCACGAACGCTGGCACTTCGAAGTCGTTTCGGCACATCCGATGTGGTGCTCGCCGCGGTGCCATGGCTTATGTGATGCTTCTTTCGATGTTCGCATTCTCGGTTCTCGGCATGTTCGTCATGGACATCGCCCGGATGACGTCACGAAAGCTGGAAATGCAGCAAGTGGCCGATTCGACGGCATATTCGACGAGTCTCGTGATGACACGCGGGATGAATGCCGTGACGGTTTCGAATCATCATATCGGCGAAGTGATGGCCTTCGTCATTCTGCATAAGGCCATTGCCGGTGAGAATGTCGATGGCCGCGACAAGACCCGGCAGCAGCAAGCCCTGGACAACCAGCTTTCGTTCGCTCTCATGGTTCTTGGGCCGGCGGCACTGGCCGCGGGCGGCAGGGCGAGCACCTTTCCGGATTGCGCCGAAGATATCCGGGCCGCCGAGACGGTCTGTGACGGCAAGCTGATGCTGAAAATGGAAATCGCTTCCGTCTATGCCGCTCAAATCATTGCGGCCGCATATGGGCTTCAGGCGGTCGTCGCAGCGCTCAGCGATTTCGAAGAATATGTCATCAAGCCGGAATGGGACGCCCTGGATCGGATGGAAAGGCAGGCGAGGGCCGATCTGCCGCGTCGAAAGCGTCTGGAACGGGAGTTTCTCGTCGCCATCCAGGAATATCAGGACGAAGTGTTACGCGATGTGCCGGAGGTCGCTTCGAGCACTGCGGGTGCTGTCGCCGGAGCATCCTGGGGGCAGGGGGTTTGCTTCCCCTCCCGGCCCGAGCTGCCGCTGGTTCGCGAGCCTTTTCGGGATGGCGGTCGCAATCACCAGAGAACCATGGCCCGCACCCAGATCGTTCGGGCGGCTTATCCCTGGGTGGTTTTCGATCGGGGGCCCGTGCTGGCGAACACTTCCTGGATGTTACTTTCGCAGACGACCGAGTGGTACCGGGATTGGACGGACTTCGATACGACCGAGAGGAGTCAGTGGTTCTATCGTGGCAAAGGCAGGCCGATGCTGGTGATTCGTCGGCATGTCCTGCCGGAGAAAGGCACGGAACCCTGGACGAAAGACGCGAAACTGGCCGACGAACAGTTCTCGGTCATCGGTTTCGCTTACGAACCCAGCCCAAGGCCATTCGGCAGCCCCGCGCTGAAGCGTCAGAACAAGGGCGGACTTGTGGCGTACGCTCAGGCGATCACGTACGGGGCGAATCCTCAGAATCCGGGCAAGTCGACCGGGCCGTTTCAGCCCGAGATCGGCTGGGATACGCTCGCCTGGACAGCACCAGTGAAAAGCTCCGGAGCTTACGAATTTCCCGCCAGTTTCGCGGCAGGAAGAACGTGCCCACGGATTCACCTGAACTGGCAGACGAAGCTCGTGCCGGTCACGGGATATCTCGACCGCTCGGTTGCGGATACGCCTGATGAAGTCTCCAGAGTGGTGGGGCGAATTGTGCCGGTTGCGGGAGCGATGCGAACGCACTGAGTTCCATGCGAATCGCGAATGGTCAGAAAGTCCGGGCATCGTTTCGAAACGCAAGATGAACAGAAGAAAGGCAGGGGCAAATGAAATGCCATGATAAAGCAATTAGGCCGATGGCGGGGCGTCGCGGGGTCGCTTCGCTGGAATTCGTGCTGGGGCTGCCGCTGATCCTGCTCGTCATGATCTTCATCGTCTCAGGGGCACGGCTGTTCGTGTTGCGGGCTCATCTTGCTCAGCAGCCGCGGCAGTCGACCTATCCGCAGAGGCATGGAGTTCCTTCGAGCGAAACGCTGGACAGGGCCAGTGCTTCCGAAATGGGGAAACCGTTTCGGCAGCCTTCGAATGGCGGAGTGATTTCGGAAACGGATTCGTTCGGCGTGACTTTGCCGCGGCAGCTTGGCGGGTATGGGCTGACGCTCAAGGAAACCAGCGTCGTGCTGGGCGGATCCTGGGACTGGCAGACATTGCCCTATCGCCCGCGCCGGCCTTTGCAAGTCAACGAGACCTTAAGCGTCTATGGAATGAGTGGCGCGGCGGATCTCCGTGCCCTGGCCAGCGGGCTTGCCCGAATGGGAAGATGAAACGAGACGTCACGAAAGGGTGTTGCGCAAATGGTCATTCCGAAGCGGTCGCTGATTCCTGTTTCGCTGGGTTTGCTGGCAATGCTGGCGCATCACTCCGTTCTGGCACGCAAAGTTCGGCTGAGCGATTACGTCGTCCTGCGGAAACCGGTCTCACTGGGGCAGGAGATTACCAATGACGCCATCGCCAAAGTGCAATTGCCGGGCGATGAGGAGCGGCTCCGCAAGATCCTCGTGCCCTGGTCCCAGAAGCACCTCGTGCTGATGGCAGTCGCTCAGAGAAACATGTTTCCTGACGATGTCCTGTTCTGGCAGGACACTTGGCGTAAGGAAAACGATACCGATGGCCTGGAAGAGGACGAAAAGCTCGTGCCCCTGGATCTCAGCGGCGTGATCGTCGAGACGATGCTGCTGATGCCGGGCAAGCTCGTCTGGTTCGAAATCGCGATGGATGCCGAACCTTCGGAAAGCCCGCCGGTTCGCCGCAACGGAAAGGATGAGGACGAAGAGCCATCGAGCGAGCAATGGCGATCGAAAGGATCCGGCCGTAACGAAAACGGCCGCCCGCAGGTCATTCGAAATCTCGGACCGTACCGGATCGTGACTGTGGGCGCCCAGAAAGAAGCGAAGGTTCCGGAAGAAAAGACCGAAGAGAAGTCCGCCAATCTCAGAGGGTCCGGCCGATCGATCACGATTCCGCTGAAGTATCGGGCGAACGGCGTGCCCGATGAGAAGACGGAAAAGCTGCTGCTGGCAGCTCGTGAAAAGCGGATCACCCGCGTCGTTTTCGAAGCTTCGAAGCTGTCGCGTGACGATGAGGAAGAAGCAGAGATCGAGGCTGAAACCGCTGACGATCCGTCCTGATCTTCCCGGGCCTCGCCGCAGAGGATCGTCGATGACTCTCAAGGTCAATTCCCTGAATACTTACGCTGCCGTCGATTTCGAATGAGTGAGTCGATTCGACAGGACTTTCGAAGGGATCGATTCGAAAGTGCGCAGGTCGATTTCGAATGACGCTTCCCGAGCCAATGCCGCAGTCCGCTGAATTCGCACGAAAGGGTCGGACATGTCGCTCTATGTATTCTTCTACGACAAAATTCTGGGCAGCGCGCGAGAGTCGCGGCAAGTCAGGCTGTCGGAAAGGCCCGACGATCGATCGACCCGAATCATCGGGAATCATCCTCAGGCGGATATCAGGCTCGAGAGCCAGTACGTTCCGAAGATCGCGGCGGCCGTACGGAAGGACGGCGATCGATGGACCCTGGAAGCCCACGAAGGACGGCACGGTTGCCTGATCGATGGCGATCCGATGCCGCCCGGCAAGCGGCTGCGGATCGAGAACGGGATGATCCTCGAAATCTTTCCGTTCGTTCTCGAATTCCGCCTGGAAGAGACCGCCGAGGAATGCTCCGACGAACGCGAACGGGTGCGATGGCACCAGGAACGAGTGATGGAACTCGTGCGGTTCGTGCATCGTGAACTCGTTCCGGAAATTCGGGTCGAGCTGGACGAATTGAAGACTGCGCCGCAGTTGACCGATTTTCTCAATTCGCTGGAGAAGTGGATCGAGCAGATCGCGCGCAGATCGGAGAAGATCGACGAGCCGCTTACGGACCACCTTGCCGGTGCCTGCCTGAGGAGCGAATTGCTCAATGGCCTGCTGGCGATCGATTCGATGGGTGGCGATGCCGGAACCCAGGAAATCTGGCATGCGGACAACCGCTGGCGCAAGCTTTCTTCCGCACTTCTGCCTTTGGAAAACGAGCTGCGGCACCTGCGTGAGCTGATCGCGGCGGAATTGAAGCTGGAGGGCACGGACGAGATTCGATCGCGCGACGATTTCAGCCGGAATATCCGTAAGATCGAATCGAACTTCTGGCCGGTCTGGCGGGGCTATCCGGCACGACTCCACCCGGAGTTCAAAACGTACCTGGCGCTTAGGCAATTGAAAAAGGACATCAAGGACATCGTCTACGGCTATGGTCCGCTGGAGGACCTGATCGCCACGCCCGGCATCACGGAGATCATGGTCGTCAGCCGCGACAGGATTTATATCGAGCGAGAGGGCGTCATCGAGAACTCGGGGCGTCGATTCGTGTCGGACCAGGTGACCGAATCGATCATTCAGCGGATGGTCAACAACGTGGGCGGCCACATCGACAGGGCCAAGCCGATGGCCGATGCCCGCCTGCGCGACGGCAGCCGGATCAATGCCGTGATCGCCCCGACGGCCGTGAGCGGCCCTTGCCTGACGATTCGCAAGTTCACGACACAGAAGTACGGGGCCGATGACTTGATCGCCCGTGGTTCCGTCAGCCGTGAGGCGATCGCGTTTTTGAAGGCGGCCGTCACCGATCGTCGTAACATCGTGGTTTCAGGCGGAACCGGCTCGGGCAAGACGACGTTTCTGAACATCCTCAGCGCGTTCGTCGATCCGCGCGAACGCGTGGTGACCGTCGAGGACACGGCGGAACTATCGCTCAAGATGGAGCATGTCGTCCGCCTGGAGGCGAAGGGCGAGAACGTGGAGGGCAAGGGCGTCATTTCCATTCGTGATCTTGTCCGCAACAGCCTTCGGATGCGGCCGGACAGAATCGTCGTCGGCGAATGCCGGTCGGGCGAAGCGCTCGACATGCTTCAGGCGATGAACACAGGGCACGACGGTTCGATGACGACCATTCATGCCAATTCGGCCGAAGGGGTCGTATCGCGGCTTGAGGTTCTGGTGCAACTCGCATCGGAAACGGATCTGCCGATCGAAACGATTCACCGGCAAATCGCCACGGCCCTGGATTTGATCGTTCAGCTCAAGCGGGAGAACGACGGCCGTCGCCATGTCGTGCAGATCTGCGAATGCGCGGGTATTGACCCGGTCACGCGAAAATTGAGGCTCAAGGAACTTTTTTCGGCAAGCGAAGGCGGAAGTCTTCGTCCTACTGGCAGGCTACCCAGCTTTCTCGACAGGTTGATCGATAAAGGGCTCATCGGTCTCGACCAGTTCCTGCCCGTGATGAAACGGCAGCATGAGGTGGCCGGAACATGACCGGGAATCGTATGCGGGCGAGATCCTGAGCCTATCAGCGAGGACCGCCGCATTTTGGGAGGCTTGGTCATGATCGCGGGCGATGCATTGTATTTCGTCTCGAGCCTGCTGACTGGCTGTGCCGTGGCGATGGGCGTGGATGTCGCCTTGCCGATATGGGACGGCCTGCTGCGAAAACGTGTGGGAAAGCTTGAGGAAACGCTGATCGCACTGGGATTCGACACCAGCCCGCTCACGCTTCTGTTGAGGCTCTGGTGCGTGGCGCTTTTCACGATTCCGCCGGCGGTGTGGTTCGGCCTGAAACTCGGTTTCGTGGCCTTGCCGGTGGCGTTCGTCGTGTGGCATTCGCCGATGTGGATCGCAACCGTGATCATCAAAAAACGCAAGAGACTGATGCGTGACCAGATGATTCCATTGTGCGTCTCGCTGGCGAACTCAGCCCGGTCGGGGCTTTCTCTGCCGCAGGCGATGGAAGAAGCTCTCGGCGAAACGCGATTCCCCCTGAGACGCGAAGTCGAGCGAATCGTGAGCGATTATCGCCGCGGACGATCGATCGAGGAAGCGATTCGCGATGCCCAGCAACGCCTGAAACTTGACCATTTCAACGTTTTCGCGAGCGTGATTCTGACCTGCTTCGAATCAGGGTCGAATTATTGCTTCGCACTCGACAAGATGAGCCAGGCACTGATGGAAAACCAGCGTCTGGAACGCAAGCTGGAGAGCGAAACCGCGGCAGGTCGATCGGTCGTCCACATTCTGTCGGCGTTTCCTTCGGTATTTCTGGCGATGTTCTGGTTCCTCAGCCCGGACATGGTGACGCTTCTGCTTTGGAAACCTTGGGGCCAGGTCATGATCGTCGTGGCTGCCTGCGTCAATTACGCCGGCGTGAAGGTCGCCCTGAAATGCATGAACGTGCGGATATGAACCATTCCGGATTTGCCAGGGGAAAGCGAGGCCCGCGATGATACCGACAGCGATTCAGCGGGAATGGTTCGTCGTCCTTGCGGCCACGTTTTTCCTGACCTGTTTCATCGTGACCAGCTTGCAGGAATGGATCGAGGCCTGCGACGAAAAGGCCGATATCCATCGACTGGTCGATCAGGGCCGTCGCGATCGGGTTCGTCAGGACAGCCGCCTGGCCAGGCTGTTCCCGCGTTTGATCCTGGCCCTGGAGCAATTCGACCGTACCCGCTTCACGAAGCTCAAAGCGAAGATTCGACAGTGGCTGGTCATGGCGGGGCGCGGCTACTGGACCGCGGAGGAATTCCTTGCCGTCACGCAAGTCGGGACCGGAATTGCCACATGCGGCTGCATGACGTTTCTGAAGGTGACGAATCTTGCGGCGCCCGTTTTCATCATGATCGCAGGTGTTCTTGTCCTGACGTGTGGTTTTCTGATCGAAATCCGCAAGCTTAAGGCACAGGCCGAAGAGCGGGTCGAGACGATCGCATTCCGGCTCCCCTACGCTGTGGACCAGATCTCCCTGATCCTTGCCGCCGGTGGCCATTTTCAGGAATCGCTGGGACTGGTGCTCAAGGAGATGGAAAATCACCCGCTGGCTGACGAACTTCGAAACGTGCACATGGCGATTCGCCGGGGCATGCACCGCCATGAAGCTTTAAGGGAAATGGCCGACCGCCTCAAATTGCCCGTGCTGGACGAGTTCGTCAGCACGATCGTTCAGGGCGAAAATTCCGGAACCCCGCTTGCCGAAATTATCCGGATTCAGGCCGAGCAGATGCGTCTGAAACGCAGCCAGATGATCGAAGCCTTCGCCGCCCGGATGGGGGTGCGAATGGCATTTCCTGGCATTCTGTGCATGATTTCGTGCCTGATCGTCATCGTGGCTCTTTTCGCAGTCTGGATGGCCGATGTTCTTGGCTCCGGCGGCGGTCTGAAGATATGAGCGGGTCTGAATCGTCCGAAAACCGGAAGTTCGAGGGAGCGTGCCGTGCTGCTCGTCAAAACCAGAGTTTCACCTGTCGTATTGATCGAAATCGACGGATCCCGGAGGAGTTTTCACCGGCTCAAAAACCGGATGACCCGCATCGGCAGCGATCCCAGGTCGACGCTTTTCGTACCGGAATCGATCTCCGAGCGAAACCTGGCCGTTCTTGAGTGGGACAAGGGAGCCGTCCGGATCCATAATCGCTCAGGGCACAAGTTCCGGCTCGGCGAATCCGCAATCCTGCCGGGAACATCGGCCGAATGGCCCGACCGGCTTTCCCTTGAGATCAACGATCGCCTGAAGATGATTCTCGCCCTGGATCCAGCCAAGGCCGTGGCGGCAGGATCGAACGATGTCGATGCCATTCGCCTGGATGACGATTCGAAGCCGGCAGATTCCGGCACGACCATGAAGCTCTTCCTGGCGGCGATGCTGGTGGGCCTTCTGGCACTATCGACGACGATGGAAACGAAAAACGAGCTTGATGCCATGGCCGTTGCCCTGGAACCGCTCATCGTCGCCGCTGACGAGCCCGGGCCCAATCGAGCGGTCCGGCGTGAGATCGCGGCTCGCCTCCAGATCGTCCAGAGGCAACGGCTCCGTACCGGTGCGAAAGATCCTCAGGCCCTGGCCGAATTGCGTGATTTCCTGAAATCGCTCGAATCCGAATCAGGCCGACTGCCGGACAAGTGGTTCGAGGATTTGCGGTCTTTCGTACTGAACCAGCTCGCCAGTTCGCGTTGATCGATTCGCTGGCCGATCGATCGACGTTTTTCGAGGCATTCGATGGATCGTCTCCAGGTCTGAAACTCACGAACCGGCAACCGTTGAGCCGAATACCTCTCATAGCATGCGTTCCAGGGCTTGCCGTCCGATCGCGTGAACGGAACGGGTACCGGCGAACCGATCGATTTCGCATTTCGATTTCACCGGGCCATTGGTTTCTCTTCCGTTTCGATACGACAAGATGATGCGGAAAGCGTTCGTGCGCGACCCGAAGGTGCTCCTTTTATGCGGAAGCAGCGTAAGTGCTTTCACATCAAAGAAAACTCCGTATAATCATGCGTACGGGATTCTTCTCCTTCATCCCGAACCCGCATTCGCTGTTCCAGGCGAGACACATCTTCCTGCCTGTACTTGAGCCGTACGTGATGTCACAGCCTGAACCCTTGGCATTCGATGACGCCGTACTATTTCGGACACTACGTTCGGCGATCCTATCGCACGCCGCCGGGAACGGCTCAGGAATCCGACCGGCCGACACGCTCGCTTTCGTACTGGACAGTCTCGCAATCGACTTCGGCGCTTTCTGGGAATTCGGTGGGAACGGCTCTGGCCCGGCCGAACGAATTTCCTGCCGCCGGAGTACGCGCGACCGTAAGCTCGTGCATGAAGATCACGCCGCTCCGGCAGATTCGGCCGAAGTCGATCTTGTGATGTCGATCCGCCGGGCAGCCGCTCCGGTGATCCGTGAATTGAAATGCCAGGACAGCATTTTGCGGCAAAAGGCTTCGGCTGAAAGCCGTGTTCATGGTTTCGGATTTCCGTTGCGTGCCAGGGGGAATGTTGTCGGCGCTTTCGTCTTCCTTGCGGAACGAGAAATTCCGAAGTGTCAGGAATTTCAGTACTTTCTTGAGGCATTGAGTCAAATCCTTGGCCTTTTTGGAAATTCGGGGCAAAAGCAAGGTTCCTGTTCCGCGGGACGAGAATCTCAGGAAGGCAGAGGCGTGACGGCGATCGAATCGGCTGTCGCCAGTACGAAACACGAATCGCAGCTCGAATTCGGCGGCCGTTGCGGCTCCATGCCGAGGTCGGTTTGCCAGCTTGATACCGAAACGGAGCTTGCGGACAGGGATGCGATGATCCGCCAGATCGGGGACAATCTCCCGGGCGGGGCTCTTTATCGCGTCGAATACGACGTGTCCGGCAACGCGCGGCTGGCTTTTGTCAGTTCCGGTTTCGCGGACATTTTCGCGATGAGCGATACCGACGACCCGCTGGACTTCGAAACGGCTTTGAGAAGGTACGTGCCGGAAGATCGGCAGAAATATCGAGAGACACTTGATGAGGCGATTCGCAACCGCTCGGTTTTCGACCTGAAATTTCGTGTCCGGGACCGGTCGAATGCCATTCGATGGCTCCACGCCCGTTCTTCGCCGCGTTTCGCTGAAGATGGCTCTTCGATCTGGGTCGGCGTGGTGTTCGACGTCACTGAGTCGAACAAGATTCAGGAAGACCTGATTCGAAGCGAGGAGCTGTTCCGCGGAGCGTTCGAGTATTCGACGATCGGGATCGCGCTGAAAGGCGAAGGCCCTGGATTCAGGCAGGTCAACCCGGCCTTATGCCAGATCCTCGGTTATCCCGAGGAAGTCCTGCTTTCGAAGACGATGGAGGAACTTTCGCATCCGGACGACCTTGAGCGTTCGCTCGCCTTTGCGAAACAGGTTCGTGATGGTCAGGTGCCCTATGTCACCTTCGAAAAGCGGTATGTTCACAAGGATGGTCGCACGGTCTGGGCACAGGTGAGTTTGTCGCCGGTCCGATCGAAGCATGGTACGGAGAAAATCCTCGTCGTGCAGATTCAGGACATCACAGCGCGAAAGCAGGCGGAAGATTCTCTGCGAATCAGCGAGGAACGTTATCGCTCGGTCGTCGAGGATCAAACGGAACTCGTATGCCGGTTCCTGCCGGACGGTTCCTTTACCTTCGTCAACGATGTGTACTGCCGGTTTTTCGGCAAAAAGCGTGAGGAACTCCTCGGCAGCACATGGCGGATGGCGGTTTACCCGCGTGACGTGGAGCATGTGCGGACCGAGCTGCAGAGCATGGGCCCGGAAAAACCGGTGCATGTGATCACGGGGCGGGTCGTCGACGCCCAGGGCCGTGTGCGCTGCATGGAATTCGTGAATCGGAACTTTTATGAGCCCGACGGCACCCTGATCGAAACCCAGGCTGTGGGACGGGACATCACCGAACGCAGAAAGGCGGAGACCGCCCTGCGCGAAAGCGAGGCCCGGGTCCGGCTGGCGTTCAATGGCGCAAATTCGGGCATGTGCCTGGTCGATCTGAAAGGCCGGATTTTTCAGGTCAACGACCGGCTCGTCGAAATGCTCGGGCACTCGCGCGAAGCTCTCCGGAATATGACGATCGAGGATATCGCCTGGCCACTGGACCGCGGAATCTGCGCGGAATTCATCGGTAAAGCGATCGCGGGCCTGCAGGAAAGCGTGCTTCTCGAAAAGCGATACATGCATCGCGACGGCCGGATGATCTACGGGCTGGTCGCATCGTCGCTCTTGCGGGACTCCGGTGGCCGGCCGCTCTATTTCATTTCCCAGATTCAGGACATCAGCGAACGCAGGCAGGCGGAAGAGGCGCTGAGGCTCAGTGAGGAGCGGCACCGGCTGCTCGCCGAGAACGCTCGCGACGTCGTCTGGACGATGCAGCCGGACGGTCGGATCACCTACATCAGCCCGTCCATCGAAAAAGTTCGAGGGCTGACACCCCAGGAAGCCATGCTTCAAAGGCCGGACGAAATCCATACGCCGGATTCCCTGGCGAAAACCATGGCCTACTTCGATCACCTGAGCGCCTGCGTGCGGGAAAAACGCAAGCCCGATAACTTCCGCGGCGACCTCGAATATTACTGCAAAGACGGCACGACGATATGGACGGAAGTTCAGGCATTTCCGGTTCTTGGCCCGCAGGGCGAGATCGTCGAAATTCTTGGCGTTTCGCGGGATATCAGCGAGCGCAAGCAGGCTGCTGAGGCGTTACGGCTCAGCGAGGAGCGATACGCCCGAGCCGTCCGGGGCACGAGCGACGGCATTTGGGACAGGAATCTTAAAACGGGCGAGCACTACTCTTCGCCCCGGTTCAAGGAACTCCTCGGGTACTCCGACGGCGAGATGCCTGATTCTCGCGATGCGTTTTTCGATCTGATTCACCCTGACGATCTGAAGCTGGTGATGCTGGCGACAGAGCGGCATTTGCGGGATCGCGTGCCTTATGACGTCGAACTGCGACTGCGGACGAAGTCGGGCGAATATCGCTGGTTCCGTTCGCGCGGGCAAGCCGACTGGGACGAGAACGGCGAGCCTGTGACGATGGCCGGCTCGATCACGGACGTGACCTTCCGCAAGCAGACGCAGGAAGCCCTGATCGTGGCCAAGGAACAGGCTGAGGCCGCGAACCGGTCGAAGAGCGAATTCCTGGCCAACATGAGCCACGAAGTGCGTACGCCTGTGGCGGCCGTGATCGGCTACGCCGAAATGCTGATGGACGCGGAACTTCCGGAGGCGGAAGCCCAGCAGGCCATCCGGGCCATTCGCCGCAATGGCGACCACCTGCTCACGATCCTCAACGACATACTTGACCTTTCCAAAGTCGAATCCGGCAAGCTCGAACTCGAACGGATCCCCTATTCGCCCTGGGATCTCATCCGTGAAGTCGAGTCGCTGCTGCGAGTGCGGGCGGAAGAACGTCAGATCACCCTGAAGATCCGTCCAGTCAGTGACTTGCCCGGTATCGCACTGCTTGACCCGACACGTCTGCGCCAGGTCCTGCTGAATCTGCTGGGCAACGCGATGAAGTTCTCCGACACAGGCGGCAGCGTCGAATTGCGAGTCTGGTCGTCGTATCGGGAAGACAAGCTGGACACACCCGAGCTGATCATGGAAGTGGAAGACCACGGTGTCGGCATGAGCGCCGAGCATCTCAGCCGCCTGTTTCAGCCATTCCAGCAGGCCGATAACTCGAGCACGCGCAAGTTCGGCGGTACGGGGCTGGGTTTGAGCATCTCCAAGCGGCTCGTGGAGATCATGGGCGGAACGATCTCCGTGAAGAGCGAGCTGGGCAAGGGCAGCCGTTTCACGGTGCGCGTTCCCGTGCCGCTGGTCGGAGAAAAATCGCAGCATTGGAAGCGTTCGATCAACGAAATGACGGCGCAGGACACCGCCGTGATGAAGCCGGTCTCAGGCAGCGACATCTCTCTCGACGGCAGAATTCTGCTGGTGGAGGACAGCGAGGATAACCGCCGCGTCATTCTCCACCTGCTCAAACGCCTGGGACTGAAGGATGTCGCCGTGGCCCGGAATGGTCTCGAAGCCGTCGAAGCAGCAAATGCCAACCCCTTCGACGTGATTCTGATGGACATCCAGATGCCGGTCATGGACGGCTACGAGGCGACGAAAACGCTTCGTGCAAGCGGTTATCGAAGCCCCATCGTGGCCCTGACGGCACATGCGCTGCGCGACGACAGCGAAAAATGTCTCGCCGCGGGGTGCGATGCCTACTTGAGCAAGCCTGTGAATGCCAACCGCCTTTCCGAAACGCTGATGATCTTTCTGGGGGCGAAAACGACCTGATACCTCGGAACCTTCGCTGACAGCATGTTGCGACTGGCGATAAGCGAAGGTGCGGCGAGGTTGGAAGAATTTTCCGGTAATTGCAGCTTTTCTTACGCTCCACGCCTCGACGGCCCTGTGTGGAGAATCAGTCGGGGATCTGATAATCTGAAACGAAAGAGAAACCGAAACATCGAAACCTGAAGCGGCGAAGATCGAACGATGACGCACTCGCTGACGCTCACGCTGAAACTGGCGATCCTCTCGACGATTCTGGCCGTTTCGTACGCACGAGGTGCCGTGGTGCCCGATCCCCATTCGTTTTCCAGGCCTGATGCCGTATCGCTGAAGCACCTGGACCTGAAGCTGACGGTCGACTTCGCGACGAAAACCCTTCAGGGCGAAGCCCTCTGGACAGTCGATCGAAAAGACCCCGCCGCACCGCTGCTACTGGATACGAAGGGGCTTGATATCCTCGCCGTCGCGTCGGACGGAACCGGATTGAAGTACGCCATTTCCGAGCCCCGGCCGATTTTCGGATCGAAGCTGGAAATCAACCTGCCGGCAGGTACCGACAAAGTCAAAGTCCTCATCAGATACCGCACTCGCCCCGATGCTTCAGGCCTTCAGTGGGTGGCTCCTGAAGGCACCGCCGGCCGAAAGGCTCCGTTTCTGTTCAGCCAGTCGCAGGCGATACACGCACGAAGCTGGGTGCCGTGTCAGGATACCCCCGGAGTGCGGTTCACCTACGATGCCGAAGTGAAGGTCGAGCCCCAGTTCCGGGCCGTCATGAGCGCGCTTTCCGAGGATGCCCGAAACGGTTCGCCCAAAGGGCTTTACCGGTTCCGCCAGACTAGGCCGATACCGTCCTACCTGCTGGCCCTGGCCGTCGGCCGGCTCGAATTCGAATCGATCGGGCCAAGGTCCGGCGTTTATGCCGAGCCTGAGACTCTCGCCCTGGCCGTTTCGGAATTCGGGGATACCGAATCGATGATCAAGGCAGTCGAGGCACGCTATGGTCCTTACGAATGGGGCCGTTACGACCTGCTCGTCCTGCCGCCGAGCTTTCCGTTCGGGGGGATGGAAAACCCGGTCGTCACCTTCGCGACGCCGACGATCCTGGCCGGCGACAAATCGATGGTGTCGCTCGTGGCGCACGAACTCGCCCATTCCTGGTCGGGCAATCTCGTCACAAACGCTACCTGGCATGATTTCTGGCTCAACGAAGGTTTCACGACCTACGTCGAAGGGCGAATCATGGAAGATATCTATGGCCCTCAGCGTGGCGAAGTCGAACGACGCCTGGGCTACGAGGAGCTCCTGAGGGAAATTGCCGAACTTCCTCCGGAAGATCAGCGGTTGCTGCCCGATTTTTCGGATCGAGACCCGGATGACGGAGTAACCCGGATTCCTTACGAAAAAGGTCGGCTGCTTCTCTATCAGATGGAAAAGCGAGTCGGCCGCGAAGCGTTCGACAAGTTCCTCAAAGGCTGGTTCGCCGCCCACGCCTGGAAGAGCGTGACGACGGACGACTTCGTCCGCCACTACGAATCGAAGCTGCTTGCCGACCACGCCGAAGCCCTTAAGGGGCTTAACCTTCGGGACTGGTTCGACAAGCCGGGCCATCCGCAATCGGCCGAGGTGCCCCAGAGCGACCAGCTCGCGAAGCTTCAGGCACTGGGAGGTGAATGGGCCGCCGGAAAGGTGAAGACGGCTGATCTGGGAACGAAAGCGTGGACCTTGCCGGACTGGCTGGCGTTCCTGGGCGCGACGCCGCCGGTGCTGCCTTTGCCCCTGATGGCCGAACTCGATAAAGCCGCGGACCTTACGGCGAAGGCTAATTCCGAGGTCGCCCACGTGTGGTTCCTGCGGGCGATCCGCAGCGGCTACGAACCCGCGGATAAGGCCATCGACGATTACATCGTCCGTATCGGCCGGCGAAAGCTGATCGTACCGCTCTACAAAGCGCTGCTGGAAACACCAGGCGGAACGCGTCGCGCCAAGGTCCTGTTCGAAAAGGCCAGGCCTGGCTATCACCCGATCACATCCGGCACGGTAGAGCGATTGCTCGGCCTTCCCGCGGGCACATCCTGAACATTCGGGCACTTCGGGCCGACTGTGGCCGGAATCGAGTTCCAGCTCAGTGGTACTTCATTAACTGTCACGCAAGAAAGTGAGCGACCACGATGCGACCGACACGAAATTCACTTTCGGAAGAGGCCCGCAGGCACATTTCGGCCGAACTCAACGCCGTGCTCGCCAGCCTGATCGATCTGAGCCTGCAGCTCAAGCAGGCCCACTGGAATGTCCGCGGCCCGGCCTTCATCGCCATCCACGAACTCTTCGACACGATTCACGGCGAAGTCGAGGAATATGTCGACAGCGTCGCCGAGCGTATCGCCAGCCTGGGCGGGCGTGCCGACGGCACTGTCGAACTGGTCCGCAGCGGTTCGAAGCTGCCGGTTTACCCCGTGAGCGTTACGGACATCGAAGGCAGCCTGAAGGCGATCGCCGGCTCTCTGGCGGCCGTGGACAAACCGATCGGCGGAGGCCTGCTCGACAGGTGCGACGAGCTGGGCGATGCGGTTTCCGTCGACCTGCTTACGACCCTTTCGGCCATGCTGCAGAAGAATCTCTGGTTCGTCGAATCGCATTTGTCCTGAAGCGAGCTGAGCCTCGCCAATGCACAAAGCCCCGCACGACGATCGCCTGGCCGAGCCCGTTCGAACGCGCTCGCCCAGGTTGGACGATTCGACGACCGGGCCTAGAATGTCATTGACCGATCAGGAACGACGCAATCGAGTCGGACCCGCCTTGACCTGGGAGCGCACCGAGCTAAATGACCACCGTGACACGACCGCACACATTGGGCGACCTGAAAGCATCGGGCTATCGAAGCGAATCGGTCAAGGACGAATTGCGACGGAATCTGATCGCCCGGCTTCGTTCCGGCGAGACTCTTTTCCCGGGCATCCTCGGCTACGAAGAAACGGTTCTGCCGCAGATTCAGAACGCGATCCTTTCGCGCCACGACATTCTGCTGCTGGGCCTGCGTGGTCAGGCGAAAACACGGCTGCTGCGGCAGCTCGTGCACCTGCTCGACGACGCCATGCCGATCGTCGCCGGGTCGGAAATCAACGACGACCCGCTCAATCCCGTTTCGCATTACGCCCGGGAAATCGTTCATGCCAAAGGTGACGAAACGCCCGTCGAATGGGTCGGCCGCGATCGCCGGTTCACCGAAAAGCTGGCCACGCCGGATGTCACCATCGCTGACCTCATCGGCGAGATCGACATGATCAAGCATGCCGAAGGCAGATACCTTTCGAACGAGGCCACCCTCCACTTCGGCCTGATTCCGCGAGCCAATCGCGGCATCTTCTGCATGAACGAACTGCCCGACCTGGCCCCCAAGATTCAGGTGGGCATGTTCAACGTGCTGGAAGAACGCGATGTGCAGGTGCGCGGCTTTCCCATCCGGCTCAATCTCGACCTGTGCATGGTCTTCTCGGCGAATCCAGAGGATTACACGAACCGGGGCCGAATCGTCACGCCGCTGAAGGACCGGATCGGGTCCGTCATCCGCACGCACTATCCGCTGACGCGTGAGCTGGGTATGGCCATCAGCGACGCCGAGGCCTGGACGGACCGGGGCGGCGGGCACCGGCTGTTCATGCCCAACTACCTGAAAGAAGTCATCGAGGAATTCGCCCGGGCGGCCCGCACGAGCGGTTCGGTGAACCAGCAGTCGGGCGTCTCGGTACGGATGTCGATCTGCAACCTCGAAAACTGCGTCTCTTCGGCCGAGCGGCGGGCGATCGTCCAGGGCGAGGAGTGGGTCGTGCCCCGGCCTTCGGACCTTTCGGGCCTTTCGGCGGGTGCACGCGGCAAGATCGAACTGACGTTGACGGAAGACGACGGGCAGGAAGACGATCTGGTCGAACGCCTGCGGGCCGAGGCCGTTAAGGTCGTTTTCGCCCAGTATTTTGACGTGAAGAGCTTCCGTCAGGCCGTGGAGTATTTCGACGGCGGCAAGACGCTCGAGCTGGACGCTGACGCCCCGGCCCGGTCCGTCATGAAGGCCGTTGAAGACGTGCCGCAGATTCTGCCCCAGGCGGAGCAGTTCGTGCAGCGGCATTGCGATGCACCCTCCGCGGAAGTGCGTAAGGAAATCGTCGCCGGCGTGGTCGAGTTCATCCTGGACGGCCTGCACGTGCACAACAAGCTCAACAAGAAAACCCGCAGCGGCTCGGCCAGTTATCGGCGATAATGAAGTCAAGCCACTGAAGCGTTCGCACCGTTCCCCTGGCACGCATTCGATCGGAGTCATCGGTCATGTCGATTTTCGAATATGGTGCCTGGGACGGCAGTCAGGATCCGACCGGATCGAAGGCGGAGAATGTCTTCGACAAGCTCGCCGAATACATGATGAGCATGGGCGACGAGATCTGGCGCCGCATCGACACCAGCGACGAGGACACCCAGGAAATCCTCGACCTGATCCGCCAGGAAGGGCTCATCGAAAAAGACGCCCAGGGGCGTTATCGCGTTACGGCCAAGGGGCTTCGGCGCGTCGAACAGTCGGCCCTGACGAGCCTGTTCCAGTCGTTCGACCGCGATGCCATCGGCAAGCATGAAACGCCGCACAAAGGCGCGGGCAGCGTCGTGCACGAAGATAGCAAGGCATACGAATTCGGCGACAACCTGGCGAACCTGAATCTGCACGAAACGATGCGAAACGCTATCGTGCGGCAGGGAAAAGGCACGCCGATCCGGCTGGAGCAGGACGATTTCGTCGTTTACGAGACGGAATATCAGACCTCCTGCGCCACGGTCGTACTGATCGACATGTCCGGATCGATGAACCGGTTCGGCAAATACGCCATGACCAAACAGGTCGCCATGGGCCTGAGCGCCATGGTGCGGGCCCAATACCCCAGCGACACGCTCCGGATGGTCGGCTTCTACAGCTACGCCAGCCCCCTGACGGAACGTGAGCTGCTCGATTCCGCGCCCAAGCCGGTTTCCATTTTCGACTCACGCGTGCACCTGCGGATTTCTCTGGACCAGTCGCCGAAAAAAGTGCCCCAGCACTTCACCAATATTCACGCCGGGCTCAAGCTGGCGCGGAATATGCTGATGCGTGAGGCGACGCCGAACAAGCAGATCATCCTGATCACCGACGGCGAACCGACGGCCCACATCGACGGCCGGGACCTGATGCTTATCTACCCGCCATCGCCCAAGACCGCCGCAGCCACTCTGGCCGAAGCGAAGCGATGTGCGGCTTCAGGTATCCGCGTTTCGAGCTTCGCGCTGATCGAAGATTATTACTATTTCGGCCTCGTCAATTTCGTCGGCGAACTGGCGAGAGTCACGCGCGGCGTGGCCGGATACTGCACCGCGGAACAACTTGGCCAGACGGTGTTCGAGAACTTCACGACCGGCCGCAAGCAAAGGCAGATCCGCCGGGCCTGAGAATTGCCGGAATCGGGCGAATCGATCGTGTTGCCGATGCGTCCGACCCCGTGAATCAGAACGAATCGTCCATCCAGCGGTTCGACTTTTTCTTTTTGGCCTGAGCGTCCTTGTCGCTCTTCGGCGGCTTTTTGGCGAGCTGGCTCTCGAGAAAGTCCTTCATCTGGTTGAGCATCGATTCGAGTTCGTGGGCGGTGGCGAGGTCGAAATCCATTTCGCTGAGATCGTCATCGGAATCGTCGTCGCGATCGAAATCCTCACTGTAGGCTTTGGCCGGCTTCTTTTTCGGCCGTTCGTCAGCAGGGGGTTCGAACCGCTCGAGCGTCTGGTAAGGCCCGGCCTCGAGGACGGACTTGAGGAATTTGCCCGTACGGCTTTCGGCGGCTTTCACGATCGCTTCGGGGGGACCTTCCGCGACGATCCTGCCGCCGTCTTCGCCCGCTTCGGGGCCCAGGTCGATGACCCAGTCGGCCGTCTTGATCAGATCCAGGTTGTGTTCGATCACCACGACCGTGTTGCCCAGGTCGACCAGCCGGTGCAGCACGTCCAGCAGCTTGCGGATGTCGTCGAAGTGAAGGCCCGTGGTCGGTTCGTCGAGCAGGTAAAGTGTCCGCCCGGTGTCGGGCCGGGCCAGTTCGGTGGCCAGCTTGACTCGCTGGGCCTCGCCGCCCGAAAGCGTCGTCGCGGCCTGCCCGAGCGGCAGATAGCCCAGGCCGACGTCGATGAGCGTCTTGAGGATCTTGCGCAGGCGAGTCTGCCCATCGAAGAGTTCGAAGGCTTCGTCGCACGTGAGACGCAGCACGTCGCCGATCGACCGGCCCCGGTAGGTCACGGCCAGCACTTCGCCCGAGAACCGCAGGCCCGAGCAGCCTTCGCACGTGACCCAGACATCGGGCAGGAAGTGCATTTCGATCCGCCGCTGGCCTGCGCCTTCGCAAACCGGGCAGCGGCCGCCCTCGACATTGAAGCTGAAGTGGCCGGGCCGCAGGCCCCGCCGCTTGGCCTCAGGCAGGTTGGCGAACAGGGCCCGGATCATGTCGTACATGCCCGTGTAGGTGGCGGGCGTCGATGCCGGCGTGGCACCGATGGGTGACTGATCGACCCGGATCATCTTGTCGATCTGGCCGATGCCGTCGATCCGGTCATGGGCGCCAGGGTTTTCCTTCGAGAAGTGCTTGGTCGAAGCCAGGGCCTTACCCAGAACGTCTTCGACGAGCGTGCTCTTGCCCGAGCCGGAAACGCCGGTCACGACCGTCATCGTGCCCAGCGGGAAGCGGACGTCGATCCCCTTGAGATTCAGGTGCCGGGCATTGCGCACGACGAGTGCCCTGCCGTCGCCCGGGCGGCGGTTGTTCGGTATCGGGATCGCCACAGCACCTGACAAATAACGGCCCGTGAGCGAATCGCCTTCGTTGCGGACTTCCTCCGGCCGGCCTTCCGCGACTACCTGACCGCCACGAGCGCCGGCACCCGGGCCGAAATCGACCAGGTGATCGGCCGCTTCGAGCACTTCGCGGTCGTGCTCGACCACGACCAGCGTATTGCCAAGATCTCGTAGCCGTTTGAGGGCACCGAGCAACCGGGCGTTGTCGCGCGGGTGCAGGCCAATCGTCGGTTCATCCAGGACGTAAAGCACGCCGGTGAGACCGGTGCCTATCTGGCCCGCCAGACGGATGCGCTGGCTTTCGCCGCCTGAGAGCGTCGGTGCCGGGCGAGAGAGGGAAAGATATTCCAGGCCGACTTCGACGAGGAACCGGAGCCGGTCGGTCGCTTCGCGCAGCAGGTCGGCCGCGATTTTCGCTTCCTCCCCGGAATAGTCCAGTGTGGACATGAATTCGAAGAGCCTGCCGATCGGCCAGCGGCAGAGCTGGTCGATGGTTCGCCCCTTGAGTCGCACGGCGGCCGCATCTTCACGAACGCGGGCCCCCAGGCAGGTCGGGCAGTCGATTTCGCCGATCATCCGGTTCACCGCGCCGCGATAGTTGTAGGAAACCCGCCCGGCTTCGTCGAGCGTCGGCAGGATCCCCTTGAACCGTACACGAAATTCCGGCCGATCGCCCGTGGCCTGCACGGTGACGGCAGGGCCCTTTTCGCGGCCATAGAGCATCGAACGCTTCGCCAGCGCGTCCAGATCCTGCCAGGGCAAGCGAGAATCGACGTTCATGCTGTTGGCGACCGCATGCCAGGCGGCATGGAAGTTCGAGCCCGGAGCGGCCTTGGGCCAGCCGAGAATCGCACCCTGGTCGATCGACCGGTCCTGATGAGGGACGAGAAGCGCGGGGTCGGCACCCATCTTGACGCCCAGGCCTTCGCAGGTCGGGCACCAGCCTTTCGGGCTGTTGAACGAAAAATGCTGGGGCGTCAGTTCTTCGAAGGCCCGGTTGCACGAAGGGCAGGCCCTGTGCACGCTGAGCGATTCGGTCGCCCACGATTTCTCGGGCTTCGCATCGTCCACGAAAGCCAGAATCATCCGCCCCTGGCCGTAGGAAAGGGCCGTTTCGACCGAGTCCGTCAGCCGTTTGCGGATCTCGGGCGAAAGCGTCAGGCGGTCGATCACAAGCTCCGTGGCGTACTGGCGGCGATCGTTGAGTGTGCAGGGCTCGTCCAGCCGCTTGGTCTGCCCGTCCACCCGGATCCGGGTGAGGCCTTCCAGGCCCAGCCGCTGCCAGAATTCGGCGTAATCTTCGGTCTCCCGTTTCTGAATCGGGGCGAGAAGCTGAACTTTCGTGCCGGGCTTGTGGGCCAGAACGGCGTCGACGATCTGGTCGACGGAACGCACGCCGACGGGCTGATTGCAATCCGGGCAATAAGGCTGCCCCAGGCGTGCGAAAAGAATCCGCAGGTAGTCGAAGATCTCGGTGATCGTGCCCACGGTGGAACGGGGGCTGCGGCTGGTCGTCTTCTGCTCGATGCAGATCGCGGGCGAAAGGCCCGTGATGCTTTCGACTTTCGGCTTCGGCAGCGGTGTGAGAAACTGGCGGGCGTAGCTCGAAAGGCACTCGACATAACGCCGCTGGCCTTCGGCATAGAGCGTATCGATCGCCAGCGTGCTCTTGCCCGAGCCGGATGGCCCCGAGCAGACGGACATCGCCTTGCGTGGCAGGTCGATCGTCACGTTCTTGAGATTGTTGAGCGCGGCCCCGCGAATGCGGATCGGCCCGCTGTCGAAGATCTCGCGCGTCGGCTCGTCCGTCACGAAAAGTGGCACGGTCTTGCCCCCGGCGGGCGAACCCGGGGCGATCTTCGGCGGGCGGCCCCGGCGGGGCGGCGCCGCTTCGAGTTCGTCACGCTGACGTTCGATTTCGAGCACGGCCCGCAAGGCTTGCCCCGTATGGCTGGCGTCACAGGCGGCGACTTCTTCCGGAGTGCCGCAGATGACGACATTGCCGCCGGCATCGCCGGCTTCGGGGCCCATGTCGATGAGCCAGTCGGCGGCCTTGATGATGTCCAGGTTGTGCTCGATCACGACAACCGTATTGCCCAGCTCCGTGAAGCTCTGGAGCACCTTGAGCAGGCGGTCGACGTCGGCGAAGTGCAGGCCGGTCGTCGGTTCGTCCAGAATGTAGAGCGTCTTGCCGGTGCCCTTGCGCACAAGCTCCTTGGCCAGCTTGATCCGCTGGGCTTCGCCGCCGGAAAGCGTGGGCGAAGGCTGGCCGATCTGCAGATAGCCCAGGCCGACAGCCTCGAGCGTAGCGAGCATGGCCTCGATACGCGGATGGGCCGCGAAAAGCTCGCGGGCCCGGCTGACTTCCATGTCCAGAATGTCGGCGATCGAATGGCCCCGGTACTGGACTTTCAGCGTTTCGCTGTTGAATCGCTTGCCCAGGCACACCGGGCATGTCACCCAGACATCGGCCAGGAAGTCCATTTCGAGCTTGTTCGAACCGTTGCCCGAACAGGACTCGCACCGGCCGCCAGCCACGTTGAAGCTGAACCGGCCCGCGGCATAGCCGCGTGACTTGGCCTCAGGCAACTGGGCGAACAGGTTGCGGATCTGGTCGAACAGCTTGATGTAAGTTCCAGGGTTGGACCGGGGTGTGCGGCCGATCGGCGATTGATCGATGCCGATCATCTTGTCCAGATGCTTCAGGCCTTCGATCTTGCGATAAACGCCGCCTGTACGGTTCGCTCCGTTGAGTTCGTTCGCCAGGGCCGTCGAGAGGACATCGTTGACCAGCGAACTCTTGCCCGACCCCGATACGCCCGTGACGCAGACAAGCAGCCCCAACGGGATCTCGACATCAAGCCCTTTCAGGTTATGGTGCTCCGCGCCCAGCACCTTCAGCGTTTTGCCCGTCGGTTTGCGGCGCTCGGGCGGCATCGGAATTCGCTTGCGGCCCGAGAGGAACGCGCCGGTTTCGCTGGCAGGTTCGGCGGCCAGGTCGCTCACTTTGCCCTGCGAGACCAGCTCGCCGCCCAGTCGACCCGGACCGGGGCCGAAATCGACGATCCAGTCCGCGGCCCGCATCGTCTCTTCGTCGTGCTCCACGACGACCACCGTATTGCCCGCGTCACGCAGCCGTTCCAGCGTGCGGATCAGCCGCGTGTTGTCGCGCGGGTGCAGGCCGATCGAGGGTTCGTCCAGAATGTACGTCACGCCGACGAGCCCGGAACCGACCTGGCTGGCCAGGCGGATACGCTGTGCCTCACCGCCGGAAAGGCTGGGGGCGGCGCGATCGAGCGTGAGATAGCCCAGGCCGACGTCGGTCAGGAACCGGATGCGCGAACGGATTTCGCGCACCAGTTCAGTGGCCACGCGTGCCGTGGGGGCGTCCATCGGCTCGATATCGGCCATCTGTCCGCCAGGGGGCGTCTCGCCCGCATAAATGTCGAAAAACTGCGACGTGTCATCGATCGGCAGGTTGCCGAGCCGCGCAATGTTCCAGCCGCCGACGGTGGTTGCCAGAGCCTGGCGATTCAGCCGGCCGCCATGGCAGGAAGGGCATTCGATATCGACGAACCTGCTGGAGCGTTCGGAATCGTCGCCGGAATCGTCGGAGTCGTCGATCAGAAGGGTCGCTTCGAGGATGAACCGGAAGCCGGGCCATGTCCGCACGACTTTCGAAGGTGGCGTGCCCTTGCGAGCTCCGACGAGCGGATAGCGCAGCGGCCGGTCGCCGGTGCCGTCGACGAGCATGGCCCGAAGTTCGTCGGAAAGTTCGCACCAGGGCGTTTCGGCGAAGATCCGGGCTTCGGCGGCGTCTTCCAGCCCCAGGAGCGCCGCGAGCAGGCCGAGGCTTTCGTTCTGAAGCTTGCGAGGCTGAGCCGACCATGCGGGCAGAACGGTGATCGCCCCTTCCCACAGGCTTTTCGAGGTGTCGATGAGCCGGTCGATGTCGAGCTGGCGGATATGCCCCAGGCCCTGGCATTTGTCGCACCAGCCTTGCGGGCTGTTGAAGCTGAACGACTGCGGCCCGGGCGGCGGAAATCCCACGCCGCAGCGGCCGCATGCGAACTGGCTGGAGAAGGCATAGGACTCGCCGTCGTCTTTCTGGACGAGCAGCGATCCGCCGCCGGTCTTCAGGGCCAGATCCACAGCCTCAGCCAGCCGGTGCCGCGAACGTTCATCGAGCGTGAACCGGTCGACGACCACTTCGATATCGTGCTTGAGCTTGCGGTCCAGGTGCAGCTCCGCGCCGAGTTCGACGATCGTGCCGTCCACCCGGGCACGCGTGAAGCCCTGGCGAAGCAGGTCTTCGAACAGGTCCTGATGCTCGCCCCGCTGGCCCCGGATGACGGGTGCCAGCAGCGTGACGAGCGAATCGGGCGGCACGCGGTGTTCGATGTGCCCCAGAATCTGCTCACGCGACTGGGCCTGCACTTCGTCGCCGCAGTCCGGGCAGTGGCCTTTGCCGACTCGGGCGAACAGCACGCGCAAATAGTCGCTGATCTCGGTGATCGTGCCGACGGTCGATCGGGGATTGCGTCCGGCCGTCTTCTGCTGGATCGCGATCGCGGGGCTGAGGCCATCGATCTTGTCGACGTCCGGCTTGGGCAATTGCCCCAGAAACTGACGGGCATAACTCGAAAGGCTTTCGACGTAACGCCTTTGTCCTTCAGCGAAGAGGGTGTCGAAGGCCAGCGAGCTTTTGCCCGAGCCGGAGACGCCCGTCATGCAGATCAACCGCCCCTTGGGCAGCTCCACGGTGACGTCGCGCAGGTTGTGCTCACGCGCGCCGCGAATGCGGATCGTGGGCCCTTCAGGCGGCGGGGGCAGGGGGGCCGATCGCACGAACGGCTTCTCCACCCGTTCCGTCAAAGGCGGTTCGACGAGCAAATCTTGCGCGCTGTCCCCGGCGGAGATCGCCTGATTTTTCGGTTCGGCCGATTTGCCCGACTTCTTCGTGGCGTTCGAACTTTTCTTTCGTCCCACGTCAATCCTTCGCCATCTCGTGGAAAAGCGGTTTCAGGCTCGTGTAAGCCGCCCGATAATGCGCGAACGCCGTGTCGTACGCTTTCGTGAGATCGCGGTTCGGGGCTATCCGCTCGACTTCCCTGATCGTCGCGTCGCACGCTTCCGGCACGTTCGCGTAAACCCCCGTGCCCACGAAGGCCAGAAGACCCACGCCGAATGCCGGCCCTTCGGCGGCGTTGATCGTGGCGACTTCGCTGCCGTAAATGTCCGCCTGCATCTGACGCCAGAAACGGCTTCTTGCCCCACCGCCCGACAGGCGAATCTGCTTCGGCTGCACGCCCGAGGCCCGCACCAGCTCCAGGCTGTCGCGCATGGCGAAGGTCACGCCTTCCATCACGGCCCGGATCACGTGCGACCGCTCGTGCCGCACCGTCAGCCCGATCCAGCCACCTCTTGCATAGGGGTCGAAGTGCGGCGTGCGCTCACCCGTCAGATAGGGTAGAAACACCAGGCCTTCGCAGCCCGCGGTCGCTCGCTGGGCTTCTTCGGTCAGGATTTCGTAGGGATCGACACCCCGGCGCTGGGCTTCGGCCATTTCCAACTGGCCCAGGTGGTTACGCAGCCACTGCATCGCACCGCCGGCCGAAAGGACGACGCCCATCGTGTGCCAGGCACCGGCCACCGCGTGGCAACCTGCCTGAAGCTTGCCGGCAGGGCCGAAATCCGGCGTGTCGGCATGGGCGAAGACCACGCCTGAAGTGCCCAGCGTGGCCGAAACGATGCCGCCGCGTACAATGCCATTGCCAACTGCAGATGCCGGTTGGTCGCCCGCGCCGCCGACGATCGGCGTGCCGACCGCCAGGCCGCATTCGGCGGCACCCTTCGAACTGACCTCGGCGGAAATCACGTGGCTTTCGTAGCACGGGGGCAGGATCGAAGCGTCCAGCCCCAGCTTGCTGACGAGTTCGTGGCTCCAGGCCCGGTTCTTCACATCCAGAAGCAGCGTGCCCGATGCGTCCGAAACTTCCGTCGCATAGGTTCCGCTGAGCCTGTAGCGGACATAATCCTTAGGCAGAAGCACCTGCCTGAGCCGCTGATAATTGTGCGGCTCGGCGTTACGCAGCCAGAGGATCTTGGGGGCCGTGAAGCCGGTGACGGCCGGATTCGCGACCATGCCCACCAGGGCGTCATGGCCGCCGGCCAGCCGCGTGATCTCGGCACATTCGGCCACGGTGCGCTGGTCGTTCCAGAGCAGGGCAGGCCGCAGGACATTGCCCGATTCGTCGAGGAACACCGAGCCGTGCATCTGGCCGGAAAGGCCGACACCACCGATATCTTCCGGCTTCAGGCCGCCCCGGTGCAGCACGGCGCGAATCGTCTCGCACGTCGCCCGCCACCAGAGTTCCGGATCCTGTTCCGACCAGCCCGGCTGGGGGTGGGAACACGGGTATTCCGATGATGCCGATGCCAGAATCCTGCCGGTTTCGTCGATCGCCAGGGTTTTCGTGCCCGACGTCCCGATGTCGATGCCAAGTGCCACTGCCATGGTCGTTCACGTCCTGTTGCGCGGATCCGTCTCGAAGCGTTCGCCACAGCGAAGGATAACGGGTCGAACCGTCGGCGGCAACTGCCTTGATGCTTCTACGAATGCGCCGGGATCGACCGTGTTGAACGTGAACATATCGTAATGATGCGGTACGAGTATGAGGGGAACGAATTCCGAAGCCAGCGCCACGGCTTCTTCGGCGTTCATGTTGCCCGCCACGCCCCGAGCCGGATCACGCCCATTGATCGGCAGAAAGGCGATATCGACCCCCGGGCCGATTTCCTGTGCCATGCCCGGCCAGGCCATCGTATCGCCGGAATGGAAAATACGGATATCACCCGCATCGATGACGAAACTCAAATAAAGATGCCGGCCCTGGTCGTCCGTATCAAGATTCTCATGCGCCGCCTTCAAGGCCCGAATCCGCAGCGAACCATTGATAAACTCACGCACGCAGCCGTGATCGATCCCGAGAATCCGATCGGCCGGTAATCCCAGACTTGCCGCATGCTCCAGAAGCGATGCCGGTACCACGAAAATGCACCGGGGCGAAGCCGCGGCGATGGCCGGCAGAGTGCCGGGATCCATGTGATCGGAATGTTTGTGCGAGCACAGGACGACATCGATGCATGTCAGCATGGATGGATCGACCGGGCAGCGGGTCATCCGGATGTGGGGCTTGTTCGTCGCGGCGTATTTCTTCGTCAACGACTCGCTCAGGTACGGGTCGATCAGAATCGTCGCACCGGCCGAACGAATCAGGTAGCCGCTCTGGCCCAGCCACCAGACGGCGATCGTGCCGGGCTGGGGGATCGTCGATTCGATCTCCGCGACGAGTTCCGCACCGCTGCGGACCGGTTCGATCATCGTTCCAGGCCCAGTTTTTCACGAACTTGACGTGCCGCGGCAGCCAGATTCCGTGCTTTGCCGACGGCCACGTGCCGCGGGGTCTGGGAAAAGCCGCAGTCGGGCGTGATGCTGAGGCGATGGGGCGATACGAATTCGAGCGTTTTCTCGATCCGGGCGACGATCAGATCGACCGGTTCGACCCAGGTGTTCTTCACGTCCACGAGCCCCACGGCGACGTCGATCGACTCCGGAAGCTTTTTCAATAACTCGACTTCAGCCATCTCACGCGAGGCGAATTCCAGGGCGAGCTGATCGACGGCCACCCGCTCGATCGCCGGAAATAGTGGTGCGTAGCTCCGCCAGCCGACCGCCCGGGCTCGGTAATTGCCGAAACACATGTGCATGCTGATGTAGGCCGGGATGCCTTCGACGGTTCGGCGGATGATGTCGAGAAAATACTCGGCCTGCTGCGGGTGACAGGCGAAGCTCGGCTCGTCGAGCTGGATGAAGTCGACCCCGGCGGCGACAAGGTCCGTCATCTCCTTGCGGACGATCGGCAGAAGAGCCTCGGCCACCGACTCGCGATCCCGATAAACAGTGCCGCCGTCGATGCAGCCGGCAAGCGTAAACGGGCCCGGCACAGGCATCTTCGTCAGCGCTGCCGGCGCGACCTGGCGAAACCGGTGCAATTCCTCGACACAGCCCAGGCCCTTCGGGGCCGTGATCGGTTCGACGGCCACATACTTCGAACGCTGGTCGTGCCCGGGGGCACCCCAGAATCGCTGCTGATCCCGCTTTTTCAGGCCTGAGAGGTGCTCGTAAAAGCCCAGATTGAAGTCGACTCGCTGAACTTCGCCGTCGGTGATCCGGTCCAGGCCGGCATCGATCTGGTCACGAACGACCGCGCCGACGGCGTCACGTACGGCTTCTTCCCGATCGGCCGGGCCGAACGATTCAGGATCGCGGCGAACGGCTTCGGCATAGGCCTGATACCATCCGGGAATGGACCAGCTCCCGATGACGGTCGCTTCGATCGGGCGAATTTTGGCGATATTCCTGGCCATCGAGTCAGTCCGGTGTTCGATATATCAGGGGCAAGAAATCGAAAAGGGCGGTTTGGCAACCGCCCTTCACGAGTTTCAGTTTGACGAAGTCCGCACCGTTCGGCAAGCGGCGATTCACTCGCTTCTTGCGGCGACCGGGTTCGCTCCGGCGGGACGAGCTTTCAGCTCTTCCTCGAGAGCCTTGGTTTCGACTTCGAGCGATGCCGCCCGGGCCGTGAGTCGCTGAGACTCCTTGGCCTTCGCTTCTTTCGCGGCCGTCGCGGCCGTTCGAGCAGCCACGGCCTTGTCGAGTTCGGGCTTGAGGGCATTCACGGGGCCCGTCGCAGCCGCGACAGCAGCCTTGGCGGCCGTATCTGCAGCGGCGGCAGCCGTTTTCGCTTCGGTGGACTTCTTCAGGACTTCCGCCAGTGGCGGCAGTTCCGCCTGTGCGGCGGCCACGGCGCCCGGGGCAGCGGCCGCGGCAGCCTTCGCGGCGGCCAGGTTCGCCACGGCCGTTTCCGATTCGGTCAGCTTCTGGGCCTGTGCGGCTACGGCTGAGGTCAGGGCCGTCGTCTGGGCGACGCTGCGGATGACGAGATCGTTGAGCTGAGCCACGAGTTTATCGGCCTCGGCCCGGTTCGGGGCTTTGGCGATCGCGGCGGTCAGTTCGGCGAGCTGCTGATCGACCTTCTGCTTTTCGGCCGTGACGGCGCCGATGGCCGCCCGGGCTGCGTCCGCAGCCTGTTTCGCGGCGGCTTCCGCGGCGGTCGTGGCCGCCAGTGCCGCTTCAGCCGCCTTCTGGGCTTCGGCCGCTTGCGCGATCTTGGCGTTGACGGCGTTCACGTCGCCCTGGGCCTTGGCTTCAGCGGCTGTGGTCGCGGCCAGAGCGTCAGCAGCGGTCTTGGCGTCGGCCGTGGCTTTGGCCAGGGCCTGAGCCAGCGGTGCCATTTTGGCTTCGACAGCGGCCGTGGCGGCAGTCTGATCCGCCAGAGCCTTTTCGGAGGCGGCCAGTTCCTTGGATGTCGCTTCGACCCGGGCGCGAACCTGGCCGAGATCGGCCTTCACGGCGGGCAGCCGCTGGGCGACGGGCAGGGGCACGGCCGAGAAGGTCAGCAGGCGGGCGCCGTCGTTGACGTCCCACTCGCGGATTTCGCCGAGGTAGTCAGAGCCGATGACTTTGGTCGTATCGAACGTGACGGCCGCGGCCAGGGCCAGGTCGCCGAAGGCTTCGAAGTCACGCTGCTTGCCGCCGTTGCCGTCCCACAGACGTGTCACGCGGTCCCGGCCAGTCGTCACGATGCGGCCGTCTTTGGTGAACGTCACGCCCAGAGTGCCGCCGCCGTGTGCGCCCCAGGTCTTGATCTGGTTGCCGTTTTCCATCTCCCAGAGCCGCACGGAGCCGTCTTCGGACGACGAAGCCAGCACGTTCGAATCGAGCCGCCATGAAACGTCGGAGACCATCGCCGTGTGACCGCGAAGGTCATAGAACTCGCGACCCGTCTGGCCTTCCCAGACGATCAGGCCGCCGTTGCGGTCGCCCGAAGCGAGCAGAACGCCGTCGGGGCTGAACTCCAGCGCCGTCACCCACTCGGTGTGCTTCTTCATTTCGAACTGAAGCTCGCCGTCGGCCGTGGCGAACACCTTCACCATGCGGGAAGGGCCGCCGATCGCGACGAGCGAATTGTCCGGGCTGATGTCCGCGGCCAGCACGACGTCATATTCTTTGCCGACTTCGAAAACTCGTTTGCCGGTCTTCACGTCCCAACCCACGGCCAGACCCGACTGACCGCCCCGGCCACCGCCAGCCAGGAGCAAGTCGCCATTGCGGCTGAACTTGAGCGAATGGACGAACCCTTCCGGGAAGGGGAACACGGCCATCAGGCGGCCCTGATCGGCATGGTACAGCAGAACCTGTTTGTGTCCGCCGATGGCGATCAGCGGCGACCAGGGGCTTGTCGCAACGGCCGTGATGGCCGTCGAACGGTTCGCCACGATCACGGGTTCCGTCGAAAGGCCGGGGCCGGGCATCGCCGGTTCGCCGGAGGGCTTGCCGACCGAGTTCGGGTCAAGCTTGAATTCGAACTTCGGCTTGGCCTTCATCGCCACCTTGCTGCCCGAATTTTCCAGGGCACCGCCTTCGATCCACTTGCGGATCGTCGCGATCTCCTCATCCGGGATCTTCGGGCTGTTGGGCGGCATCTTGGGCTCGTCGGTCTGCATCACCAGGCCGAGGAGCGTTGAGCTGTCGGGGTCGCCAGGTTCGATCACCGCGCCGGACGAACCGCCCGCGATCGTCGTCGCGAACGATTCGAGATTCAGGCCGCCCTTCTGCTTGTCGGCATTGTGGCACGAGTTGCAGCGGTTCCGGAAAATGGCCTGAACCTGTTCCTGATACGTAATTTTCGCCGAGGCGGCGTCCTGCCCCGTGGCCGTGACCGTGACGAGCGTCGCGGCGACCAGCGCCATCACGCCCAGCCGGCCTGCGAGTCGGGATAACCCGGATGTATTCGATGTCATCTGTTGTCGTCCGAAGATCTCGAATGTGTGTGTCAGCGGCGTAAGCCGGGGCTTCGCTAGAGCTTAGCCCCGGAATCGGCTACGTCAATGATTGAACAGGAATTCACGGCTGTTGAGCAGGGCCCAGAACAGGTCTTCCGTCGCCTGCTTCGGATCGGCCTTCGGATCGATCGAGCTTTTCACCTTCTCGATCTCTTCGGGCGTAGGCCGCCGTGCCAGGCAGCGCAGGTAGAGCTGAACGATCCGGTCCTCGATCTTCGGATGCTCGGTCATCAGTTTGTCGATGACGCCGCCGGCCTTGATCTTCTGGTTCACCGTGTCGCCGTTGAGGAGGTGCAGTGCCTGCGAAAGGGTCGGCTCCATCTTCACTTCGCACGAGCAGGGGGTCTCGCGGGTGGCGCGGCCGAATGTCGTGAGGAAGTAGTTGCTGAAGCCGCCGTCGGCGATCTGCACCGCCCGGCTGCCCAGAGGCAGGCCGTTGAATTTGTCCTTGGTTTCGGTCACGACCGAGATCGTGTCCAGAAGCGACTCAGCCTGAATCCGCCGCAAGTTCGCATGGGCGAAGTTCTTCTCGTCGGACTGGTTCGACTCGTTCCGCTGCGTGGACCGCTGATACGTCCGCGAATTGCAGATGTCACGCACCAGCTTGCGCAGGTCGTACTTGCTTTCCGTGAACCGCTTGGCGAGTTCGTCGAGAAGCTCGGGGTTCGTCGCCGGGTTCGAAACGCGGAAGTCGTCGACCGGGTCGACGATGCCCAGGCCGAAGAAGTGAGCCCAGACACGATTCACGAAGCTCTTGGCGAAGAACGGGTTACGTGGGCTGGCCAGCCATTCGGCCAGGACAGCGCGGCGATCCTTGCCGGCCGTGTTCGGGGCCTCGTCACCCAGGAACTTGGGCGGCATCACGCGGCCGCCGACCGGGTGGTTGGTTTCGCCGCCGCCGGAGTTGAAGATCACGGTTTCACGGTAATCGTCGGTTCCCTTCCGGCCGATCTGGCTGAAGAATGCCATGAAGCCGTAGTAGTCGTCCTGCGTCCAGCGGTCGAACGGGTGATTGTGGCACTGGGCACACTGAATGCGCATGCCCATGAACACTTGGGCGACGCTTTCGGTCAGGACGAGCTGGTCGGTCGTCTGCTGATAGAAATTGGTCGGCGGGTTCTTGAACGTGCCGCCACTGGCCCCCAGAAGCTCACGCACCATTTCGTCCATGGGCGTGTTCTTCGAGATCCTGTCCATCAGCCAGTTGTAATACAGGAACATCGACTTGTAGCTGACCTGCAGGCTCGAACGGATCTGCAGCAGTTCGGCCCACTTGTTCACCCAAAGTTCGGTGAATTCCTTGCGGCCGAGCAGTTCGTCGATCACGGCCGCCCGCTTGTTCGGGTCTTTCGAGTCGAGGAAGGCCGTCGTCTCCTTCACCGTCGGCGGCACGCCGATGATGTCCAGATAGACGCGCCGGACGAATGTTTCATCATCGCACACCGTCGAAGGGGCGATCCGCAGCTTCTTCAGCTTGTTGGCCACCAGGGTGTCGACGTAGTTGGCTTCCTGCTCAGCCGGGTAATCGAACTTCAGACCCTTCGGCAGCACAAGGATTTGCGAGCCGACGGTGAATGTCTCGAACCGGGCCATGACGAACGCCTCGCCCCGGTCGCCGGCTGTGATCATGCCATTGGCGTCGACGGCGGCCGAGGTGTCGTTGTTCGTGAGGAACACGGCCAGGCCGGTGACGTCACGATCCGTGCCGTCGGAATACTTGGCCAGAACCGTCAGCCGCTGCTTCGTGCCCGGGCCGTCCATCACCGCCTGTTGTGGCGCGATCTGAACGTCCACCAGCTTCGGCAGTTTCGAAACGTCGTCGTTCGGCGATCCGGAGGCTACCCAGTTGACGAGCGTCTGATACATCTCGGTGCCGGGTTCGATCCGCTTTCCGCCCGTGTGCTGAACCGCGCCGACCGCCTTTTCCACGAGGGTCGATTCAGCCGGAGCGGCCTGATTCAATCGCCGGCCAGGCATTTCCCGCGTGATGCGTTGGTAGTCGCCTTCAGGGTCGAAGCCGAAGAGGCTCAGGCGGAAGCCGTCCTTACCCCGGGCCGCTCCGTGGCAGCTGCCGGTGTTGCAGTTGGCCTTCATGAAGACGGGCATGACGTCCATGCGGAACGAGATCGGCAGAGTCTTGCCGACCCCGGCCACCTTCACGGGCAGCTTTTGAGTCTGGCCGCCGAATTCGATCGTCAGTTCGGTGTCGCCGTCGGCGACGGGCCAGACAATAGACTTGTCGAGTTTCACGAGCGCCGCATTGGCGAAGGTCAGCTTCGCTTTCTCGGTCACGTCTTCGGTCAAGCCGTTGGCGTAGGTGGCCTGGATCGTGAGCGATTGCCTGTCCTTCGCGTCCGAAAGATGGATCGCGGGCGGGAAGACGCTCAGCTTTTCCAGCTTCGGTTCTTCGGCACGGGCCGACTGCAGGCCCGCCACCAGGCACAGGCCTGAAAGGGCAAGCCCGAGCGTACGGCCAATCGAACTGGCGAACATAAGGGTCCGGCTCCGGAATGTCATTCTCGTCTCAGTTTCGTGCATCGGTCGATCCGTGGCTCTCATTTGCTGCCTCCTGTCTTTTCGGCAGGGGCAGGGGCGGCGGCAGGTGCAGCCGCAGGGGCGGAATCGGCTTTCGCGGCAGCGGCCGCGCGTTCCCTGGCTTCGAGCCGCAGTTTTTCCAGCCGTGAAAGTGGTTTGGGTGGTGCCGCCGCAGGGGCCTGGGCGACAGGCATCGGCATGGGCATCGGGGCCGCGGCTGCCGGATTCTTGGGCGGGATCGGCACGTCGATCCGGATTTCGCCGGAGCCGAGGTTGTGCACGATCGGTTCGCCGTTTTCGGTGATCACTACCTGGCAGAACAGGTTCTTGTGGCTGCCAGCGGGCGAGGCCGCGTCCGTCTTCACGTCGAAGACCATCTCAGGCGTGTCCTTCGTCAGCTTCATCGGGGCGGCGGTCACCTTGTTCGGCAGGCCGACGAGCGTGACGGTCGCTTCACCGGCCCAGTCGATGGCTTTGGTCGCCTTCACGGCGAAGGGCACCGCCTTGCCTTGCTCGACGGAAGCCGCCTGAAACGCCAGATTCACGTAAGGCGGGCTGATTTTCAGGTCGAAGAGCTGGCTGCTGACCATCATCGGTCCCGTCGCCGTATTGGCCACGCCGTTGACGACCAGCTTCCAAGTGCGGACTTCGGCTCCGCCGTTGGCGTTCATCGGGATCAGGGCTTCGTTCTGGCCTTCCGGAATCGAAATACCGCCCGATGCCCCGATGCCCGGCGGCAGCCAGGGGAATGTCACGGCGATCGGGGCCTTGAAGCCTTCCTTCCGCTTGGCGACGACTTTCAGGTTCATCGATCCGTTGTGCACCAGCGGCACCTTGGGCTGAACCACTTCGATTTCGTAAGGGGCTTCGTCCGTCACGGCCACGACCATCCGTTCGACCGTACGCGACCAGAAGTTCACGAGGTTCTGGCCATGCACCATGACGGTCATGTGATTGAACCGCTGATCGGCAAGCTTGACGTTCGGGTCGACTGGCTCGCCGGTGAACTTCGCCAGCGTCGCCGCGTTGGCCGCGGCTTTGTCGGCCTTGAACAGAACGGGCACCACGCCCTGGCTGGCGGGCATGACGTCCGCCTCGATCGTGACGCCGGCGGGCAGGTTTTCCGGCGCGACCTTCATGTCGCCGCCCCAGTTCTCACGCGAGGCATAGACCAGCATCGCCTGCCGCCCGCCTTTCGGCACGGACACCGCCACATTGCCGGTGCCCCGGGGCAGCTCCTCGCTCTGGAGATTCAACCCCAGGCGTGGTTCCACGGGGGTGAGTTCGATGCGATAGAAATACTCCTTACCGCCCTTGCCCAGGTGGTCGACGATCCAGACGACGTATTCGCCGTCCTCCGGGGCCGTGAAGCGGAAGCCGGAGTCCGGGCCCGCGGCGTCGTCATTGCCCACGAGCGCTCCGCCGCCTTTCTTGCCGATATAAAGCACCGGGTCGAGCGGCGAACGGATTCGGCGAGCATACGCGGTGACGTCATACGTCTCACCCTTCTTCGCCGGGAAGATGTAATGGTCGACGTCGCCAGGCTTTTCGATCACGCCGTTGAGTGCCAGGGGGGCAGCGAACTTCGTGGCCTGATCATGATTGTCGTTCGGCTCGGCCTCGACCACATTGCCCCAGCGGCTCAGGCGGAAGATGTTCGGGTGGGGCGACTGGCCAGCGGCGTCGCTCGCGAAGACGCCGAACGTCTCGGAGTAAACCGCAGGCAACTGAACTTCCTTGGTGATCGGGCCTTTGGAATCGCCAACCCAGGTGACGTTCACCTTGTCGCCGATCTTGCCGCCGGAGGGCAGAATCGTCGCCGCCCGGGGAAAATCGCCCAGGTGAACGCGATAAAGACAGCCGCCGTTGCCGGCATAGGCTGATTCACGAACGGCCAGTGTGTATTTGCCGTCTTCAGGCAGGATGACGCTCACGAAGCCGTCCTGCCAGACCAGGGCCGAATCGTCGCTCGTGGCGAGTTCGAACCGCTTGGCGTCGAGAATGGCGACATAGGGGTCGAAGTGGGTGATCCCCAGGCGGATGCCCTCGACTTCGGCCGTCACTCGCTGGCCCTTTTTGCCTTCGAAGACGAAATAATCGATGTCCTCGTTTTCGGCGACACCGTTGATGACCGTGCCGAGATTCACGGGCTGCGGGGCCGCGAAGTCGTTGTTCGGCTCTTTTTCCGACACTTCGGGCAACAGGCCGACCGCGAAGCTGCGAAGTTCGCTGACCCCCGTGGCCGTTCGCAAACGCAGGTCATAGATGCCCGTCGGTGCGTCGGCTGCGATCGCGAACGTCGCCTTCACATGGTTGTCGTTGACTTTTTCGAGCTTCTTCACGGCGATGCCGGGCTGGAAGAAAACGACTTCCTGAGAGTCGCCCAGCCGGGCGCCCGTCATGTCGATGACGATCTCCGTGCCACGCTGGCCACCGGTCGGCCGAAGCGCGGAGAGAGCGGGCGATGCAGCCTCGACCTGGAGGCTGGTCAGCCAGCACAGGGCGATCGTCAGAACGAGACGACGCGCGGCGCTGGCCAGATTCGTCGATATCTTGCGATTTTCGATCATGTTGCGTTTCTTCAGGAGTTAACGGTGTTCGAAATTGCCGGCTCTTGGGGCGTGGGGAATTGCGAGAAGTGTCGCGTGATGCGGATCGTGCCCTTCGGGGTCATCGATCGGCCAGAGCCAGAGGCGGGGTGCATGCCGGAACGCATAATGGTCCGGAACCCGCATGAGGAGCGGGTCCGGACCATCAGAGTTCCGAATCTCAGACGAGCAGTTCTTTGCGGACTTTGCCGCCGTCGACGATTTCGATCGGGCGGTTGCCGGGGGCCATCAGTTCCTTGTCGGCCACGATGCCGAGGGCGTGGTAGATCGTCGTGGCGAGATCTTCCGGGCCGATCGGATCTCGTTCCGGCTCGGTGGCCGTCGCGTCAGAGGCACCGAAGACTGCACCCCGCTTCACGCCGCCGCCCGCCAGTGCGACCGAGAAGACTTTCGGCCAGTGGTCGCGGCCGGCGTCCTTGTTGATCTTCGGCGTACGGCCGAATTCGGAAGAGACCATGACGAGCGTCTTGTTCAGAAGCCCCGTCCGTTCCAGATCCCGAATCAGGGTCGAATAGGCCTGGTCGAAGGCCGGCATCAGGTTACGCATGCCGCCGGCGATACCGGTGTGCATGTCCCAGCCGCCGTAGGAGAGCGTCACGAACCGCACGCCTGCCTGCACCAGGCGACGAGCCATTAGCATCCGCTGACCGGCTTCGTTACGGCCGTATTCGTCGCGGACCGCGGCCGGTTCGGCGTTGATGTCGAAAGCCTCGCGGGCGGCCTTGGACGAAATCAGGCTGTAGGCACGGTCGTAGAACGTGTCCATCGCCTTGAGATTGTCAGCCTTTTCCTTCTGGGCGAAGTGGTCATTGACCGCCTCGAGGATCGTCCGGCGGGAGTTGAACTTCTTCTCGTCCACACCGGCGGGCAAGTCGAGATCCTGCACCCTGAAGCTGGCCGACGCCGGGTCCGCACCCAGCGAGAACGGCGAGAAAGAGCTGGACAGATAGCCCGTACCGGCGAAGTTCGTCGGCATGTTGGGGATGCACACATAAGGCGGCAGGTTGTTCCGCGGGCCATATTCATGGCTCACGATCGAACCCATGCTCGGATAGACCAGAGCCGGGCTGGGGCGATAGCCCGTGAACATGTTGTGCGTGCCGCGTTCGTGTGCGGCCTCGCCGTGGGTCATGCTCCGGATGATCGTCAGCTTGTCGGCGATCTGGGCGGTTTTCGGCAGGGTTTCGCTGAACTTTTCGCCCTCGATCCTGGTGTCGATCGAACCCAGCTCCCCTCGATATTCGATGGGTGCGTAGGGCTTCGGGTCAAAAGTTTCCTGGTGGGCGATGCCCCCGGGCAGGAAGATGTGGATGACCGATTCGGCCGTGGCCGGAATTTTTTCGTAGTTCTTAAGGTCCGCGCGGGCTTTGAGTTTGAGGAAGTCCCCAAGCGTCAGCCCCAGTCCGCCCAAGGCTCCGACGGTCAGAAAATTCCGACGATGAAGCCGCAGGATGGAATCGCCTCGCATAGATCCGAAACTCCGAAAGGTCTGAGCGTCGTGACGTCGATCCCTGCCATATCGCACGCGCTCTCGAATAGTCATGTCGCCGGGATACGGGGCCGGATTCCCTCACCGCTACATTCTGTTAAGTCCAATGTAGGCGGCCCGGGTTTCCGGAGTCAATCTCCCCGGCGACGGTTCCGTATCTTGTTTAACATTCTTGATGCCGGTTTGTCAAGTGGTCAGAGGCAATCGCTTCCCTGACAGGAGTTTGGGGAATAGTGAGCCTGGATCCTGTATGTGGTGTGGCTTGTGGTCCGGGCCGTTTCCGGCGATCGGATCGATCAGAAAAGGGAAACGCCCGGGAAAATCGCGGAACGATGTGTCCCCCGTTCAGGTTCGCCGTTTTTTCCGTTGCCGAAAATGTGCTCTTGTGATAGGAATGGTGATCCGAAAATCCGTGCAGCGCGGAAGCCGGTACGAGATCGATCCCGGTCGGGAATGCCAGTTGTGGGCATTTTCGCCATGGTGGTCACTGTGGCTCGCCCGGCTCGCTGCGGCGAATGACGAAATCGTGGATTCAAGAGGTTGATTCATGGCGGACGGCGCGCCCGAGGGACAAGGCCCGGATCTCAAGAAGCTGCATAAGCTGATCAAACTGATGCATCGCTACGGACTTACGGCGATGGATCTGGGTGAGGGGCCTGACAAGATCCGGCTCCGTCGAGGGCCCATCACGTCAGCCGCCGCACCTCCGCCCATGGTCGAAGCCGCCTATGTGCCAGCGGCAGCGGCACAGCCAGCCGCGACGGCGGCGGCCGCCAAGCCGGCGGCCGAGACGGAAAGCCAGTACATTCGCAGCCCGATGGTCGGGACCTTCTACACTTCGAGTTCGCCGGACGCGCCCGCATTCGTCTCCGTCGGCTCGAATATCCGCAAGGAATCGACCGTCTGCATCATCGAGGCGATGAAGGTCTTCACCGAAATTCCGGCCGGCGTTTCCGGGACGATCGCCGAAGTCATGGTCAAGAACGGCCAGGCCGTCGAGTTCGGTCAGCCCTTGTTCCGGCTCTCGTGACCGCAGGACATCGGTAACCCGGGACTTCGCCTCCCGAACTTCACCTCGAACGGATACAGCCGCATGTTCCAGAGGATTCTCATCGCCAATCGTGGCGAGATCGCCCTGCGTGTCATTCGCGCCTGCCGGGAATTGGGCGTCACGTCGGTCGTCGTCTTTTCCGAAGCCGACCGGGGCGCCAGCTACCTCGAAGAAGCCGACCGGGCCATCTGCATCGGTGCCGGCCCCAGCGCTGAAAGTTATTTGAACATACCCCGCATCATCGCGGCGGCGGAAGTGGCTGACGTCCAGGCGATTCACCCCGGCTACGGCTTTCTCAGCGAGAATCCCGAGTTCGCCGAAATCTGCCGCAGCTGCGGCTTCGAGTTCATCGGTCCCTCGCACGATTCCATTCGTCGCATGGGCCTGAAGACCGAAGCCAAGATCGTGGCGAACAAGGCGAAAGTGCCCTGCGTGCCCTGCTCGGACGGCCCCGTCGATTCCGAAACCGAAGCCCAGGCCCTCGCCACGAAAATCGGCTTCCCCGTGCTGATCAAGGCCGCGGCCGGTGGCGGTGGCAAGGGGATGCGTGTCGTGCGCGACGCCGAGGGCTTCCTGGCGGCTTATCGTACTGCCAGGGCCGAAGCCGAAGCCGCGTTTCGCAACCCCAGCGTTTATCTGGAACGGTATCTGGACAACCCCCGACACATCGAAGTGCAGCTCCTGGCCGACCAGCACGGGCACGTCGTCCACTGCTGGGAACGGGATTGCACCGTGCAGCGGCGTCACCAGAAGCTCGTCGAGGAATCGCCGAGCCCGGTCGTCCCCGAAGCCGTGCGGACGAAAATCTGCGAATCGGCTGTTCGCCTGGCGAAGGCCGTCAATTATCACAACGCCGGAACGTGTGAGTTTCTCTACGACCCGGCGACGCAGGAATTCTTCTTCATCGAAGTCAATGCCCGGATTCAGGTCGAACACCCGGTCACCGAACTGGTGACGGGCCTGGACCTGATCAAGTGGCAGATCCGGATCGCCGCGGGCGAAAAGCTCACGCTCAAGCAGTCCGAAATCAAGCGGCATGGCCATGCCATCGAATGCCGGATCAATTGCGAAGACCCCGGCGCCAATTTCCGGCCGTCGCCCGGCACCGTCAGCCGGATGGTCGTCCCGGGCGGCCCCGGCGTGCGATGGGACAGTCATGTCGTCGCCGGCTATCGGGTTCCGACGAATTACGATTCGATGGTCGGCAAGCTGCTCGTGCATGCCGACACTCGCGAAGAAGCCATTCGCCGCATGAGCCGTGCCCTGCGGGAAATCAAGCTGGACGGGATCGCCACGACGATCCCGTTCCACCGCCTGCTGATGCAGGACGAGCAGTTCCGGTCCGGCGAGTACGATACGACCTGGCTGGAGCGTGAATTCATGCCCCGGAATCGGGACCGGCTTGGTTCCTGACGCTCCGGATACGGCCGATTTACCGGAAATGACGATTCACCCGGCAGGAACCGTGTGTTCATGCCGGGTGAATATGCTGGCAAATCGGTGCGGAATCGGTTATTTTTTTGCATTGTGAATCTGTCGACGCAGGCCTGATGGCAGTGCGGTCCGTCGGGTTCGCGACATCTTGCCTCGTTTCTTGACACCGGAGCACGGGAAAGTCCATGAAGGTCGGATTGCTCACTGGCGGCGGCGATTGCCCAGGTCTCAACGCGGTCATCCGGGCCGTCGTTCAACAAGTCACCAATGCCGGGGGAGAATGCGTCGGCTTTCTCGAAGGTTGGCGGGGGATCATCAAGGGTAATTCCCGGCCCCTGCATGTGCGTGAGACGGACGAAATCATCGGCCTTGGCGGAACGATCCTCGGATCTTCCCGGACCAACCCGTTCAAGAATCCGGACACCGACGTTCCGGCCGTGCAGAAGACGTTCCGGGATCAGGGCCTGGACGCTCTCGTGGCCATCGGCGGCGATGACACTCTTGGCGTCGCATATCGGCTGAACGAAGAGTACGGCATGCCCACCATCGGTGTGCCGAAGACGATCGACAACGACCTTTCCGTGACCGACTTCACCTTCGGCTTCGACACGGCGATCAACATCGTCGTCGACTCCGTCGAGAAGCTGCGTACGACCACGGCCAGCCACCGCCGGATCATGGTCGTCGAGACCATGGGCCGTCACGCGGGCTGGATCGCCTGCTTCTCGGGCATCGCGGTCGGGGCCGATTACATCATGGTTCCCGAAGTGCCCGTCGATATCGACCACTGCTGCGAAGTGCTCAAGAAACGTCTCGACGACGGCAAGAACTATGCCATCGTCGTGGTTTCCGAAGGCGCGAAAATGCCGAACCGCAAAGAAATTACGACTTCTGCGGAAACCGACGCCTTCGGCCACGTCCGCCTGGGCGGCATCGGCCAGGTAGTCGCCGAAATGGTCGAAGAACGCCTCAAGCGTGAAACCCGCAGCGTCACGCTCGGTCACATTCAGCGGGGCGGTCCTCCCAGCGCTTACGACCGCGTTCTGGCTACACGGCTCGGTCTCGCGGCCGGCGACCTGGTCATCAAGAAGCGGTACGGCACGATGGTCGCCCTCTCCGGCACCAAGATCATCGAAACTACGCTGAAGGCCGGTGTCGCAGCGTCCAAGACGCTCGACCTGACCTACTACGCTGAAGCTTCCGCCTTTTTCAAGTGACCTTTCCCCGGTCGCTTGAAGCCTCTACAATACTCTCGGCGGCGGATGCGTTTCCGTCGCCGAGTTTTCGTATCCGCGGCTTTCGAACTCCTCGAATGAAACCTGGCTGGCTCGATCTCACCGAACCGCAACGGCTCGAATGGCTCAAGGCCGCCGGCTATCCGTCGTTTCGGGCGGGTCAGATCATGCGCTGGATCGTCGAAGGCCGCGCCGATTCCTTCGAACGGATGACTGACCTTCCGAAGGCTCTGCGCGATCGTCTGGCCGCCGAATTCGACGTGTTTTCGCTGAAAATGGCCGAATGCCGGGACTCGTCCGACGGCACCCGCAAACTCGTGCTCGACGACGGGCAGGGCGGGCGGCTCGAATGCGTCCTGATGCCTGACGACAAGCGGGTTTCCGTCTGCATCAGTTCGCAGATCGGGTGTGGCATGGGCTGCGTCTTCTGCGCCAGCACGCTCGGCGGCCTCAAGCGGAACCTGACCACCAGCGAGATCATTCAACAGGTTCTGACGTTACGCAATCTTCTGCCGCCGGAACGTACGGTGTCACACATCGTCGTGATGGGCATGGGCGAAAGTCTGGCGAATCTGGACAACCTGATCCCGGCCCTCGACTGGATCTGCTCTTCCGCCGGGCTCGGTATCAGCCAGCGCAGGGTCACGATCTCGACCGTCGGACTGCCTGACAAAATCCGCAAGCTGGCGAGTATGGACCGCCAGTATCCTCTGGCGATTTCGCTGCACGCCGCCCGGCCTGAGTTGCGGGACAAGCTGATCCCGGTCAATCAGCGGGTCGGGCTGGACGCCGTAATGCAGGCAGCCGACGACTATTTCGAAACTACCGGCAGGCAGATCACTTACGAATACATCCTGCTCGGCGGCGTGAACGATCGCGACGAAGACGCCGTGGCTCTGGCCAGGCTCCTCGCGGGCCGCAAGGCGCACGTGAATCTGATTCCGTACAACTCCGTCGGTGAACTGGAATGGAAAGCCCCCGCGACGGCCGACGTGCTGGCTTTCCGGGACCGGCTTCAGGATATGGGCACGAGCGTGACGATTCGCAAGCGGCGAGGCCGCGACATCGATGCAGCCTGCGGGCAGCTTCGTCGCGAGCTTGACCGCCGCACTTCCAACATGGTCCATTGATCCGGGCTTGCGTCCGATTGGGGCGAACGATGAGCCAGGGTGGACTCAGTCGAAGCCGGATTCGAACCGACCAGATCGAGACCGAGATCATGGCCGCGGTCGCCGCCGATGTCCCGGGCGCATTCGAGCAGCTCGTAGGCCTGTATCAGAAACGTGTCTATCACGTGATGACGCAATTGGTCGGCAGCTCGCAGGAAGCCGAAGACCTCACGCAGGAATTGTTCCTCAAGGTATTCCGGGCCCGCAAATCGTATCGGCTCGATGCCCGGGTTTCGACCTGGCTTTTCGCCATCGCTCACAATCTGGCGATGAACCACTTGCGGTCCCGGATTCGCAGCCGGGTCCGGCCCGCCCCCGGGCAGCAGGAAACCGCCGCGGACTCCTCCGGCGGATTCGCCACGCAAGTCGCGTCGCGTGAAGGTACGCCCTCGGCCCGCATGCGGAAGCTCGAACTCGCCGAAGTCGTTCAGCAGGCCCTCGGCCGGCTTGGTGAAGATCAGCGCATGGCAATACTGCTCAACAAGTTCGAGGAAATGTCATACGCCGAGATAGCTCAAGTCATGGGCCGTTCGGAATCGGCAGTGAAATCACTGCTGACACGTGCGCGGGAAAATCTCAAGACGCAGCTGGAGTCTTACGCCCGGTTCGGCGATCTTGACGCGATCCGGAATCCGGAATCCGAACCCACCGGGGCGGGCGATTGAATCCATGGCGATCTCAGGCCGAGTCGCCTCCGGGCCATGGTTTCGCAGGATCGATGACTGGCTGACGGGCCTCGGCGAGACAGTCGCTCCCAGCATCTGCATGAGCTGCGGCGGATTCGCTCAGCGTGGCTGGGTGTGCGAATTATGTTTCGCGACCATCCGGCTTTGGGACGTGGACTGGTGCTCCCGCTGCGGCATCCCGGCAGACCATGGCCATGCACGTTTCTGTCGAGTGCCGCTCGAAATCCGTCGTCGAAAAAAAACAGTCGTGCCGGCATGGAACGAAATTCGGGCCCTGGGCGTTTACGACGGGATTCTGCGAACGGGTTGTCTCACGGCCAAGAAGGCGGATGGTTCATGGATCGCCCGGTCGCTCGCCCGTGAGTGGTGGCACCGCCATGGCGCATGGGCGGCGAGTCTCGGCCGGTGCGTAATCGTGCCCATTCCGCGGCACTGGTCCAGACGCCTGATCGAAGGCCACGATCCGGCCTGTTCTTTCGCTGCGGCACTTCGTGCGATCTGGGCCGAAAGTCTTGGTGGTAGAGAAGTTAGGCTCGTACCTCTCTTGAAGCGAACGCGAGCGACTCCGCGGCTGGCGGGGCTCGATCCCGCCGAGCGTGCTCTGGTCGTCGCAAGCCTGTTCGAAGTGAAAAAGCCGAAAAAACGGGAATACGAGGATGACGACAGGGTCGTCCTTGTGGACGATATCTGTACGACGGGCGCCACCGCCATAGCGGCCGCCCAGGCTTGCCGAAATGCGGGATTGCGGAACCTGGAACTGGCCGTGATCGCGCGAACGCTGGAGGGATTGGGATGACGCAGGAAAAAACGGCCAATGAAGCCGGCCGGAATGGCACGACGGTCCGCATCGGAACCAGGTCCAGCCCTCTGGCGCTCTGGCAGGCGGAGCATGTGCGGAGTCTGCTCGAAACCGGGCACCCGGGCGTAAAAATCGAACTGGTCCGGATTTCGACCGCCGGTGACCGTGACCGTAATTCGCCCCTGGCCGCTGTCGGGGGGATGGGCCTGTTCACCAAGGAAATTCAGCGAGCCTTGATGGACGAGCAGGTCGATATCGCCGTGCACAGCCTCAAGGACTTGCCCACCGCCGCGCCGGATGCCCTCACGCTCGGAGCGATCCCGCCGCGAGAACTCGCTTTCGATTCTTTAATTTCGCCCAAATACCGAACGCTGCAGGATTTGCCGAAGGGCGCACGTGTCGGGACCAGCTCGCTGCGTCGGAAGGCCCAGCTTCTGAACATTCGCCCTGATCTGATCGTGGAGCCGATTCGCGGCAATGTGGAGACACGACTGAACCGGGCTTCGGACGCCGACATGGCCGCCGTGATTCTGGCTCAGGCGGGCCTGACTCGCCTCGGGCTGATCGGTCACGAGACGGAAGCCCTGGTTCCGCCTCGGTTTCTGCCCGCTGTGGGCCAGGGCGCGCTGGGGATCGAATGCCGAGTTGCGGACCAGCGCACTCGGCAATTGCTCGCCCCGCTCAATGACGCGCCGACTCGCGCGGCCGTACTCGCTGAAAGGCACCTGCTGCGATTGCTCGAAGGGGGCTGCATGATCCCGCTTTCCGCCTGGGGCCGAAGCGATGCACCGGGCAGGTTGCGGCTGACGGGCCGGGTATTCTCCCCGGATGGCGATCGCATGGTCGAGGCCGAAGCCGAAGCGGGCATTCAAGATCCGGAAAGCCTCGGCGCAACTGTGGCCGAACTTCTCCTGAAGAAGGGGGCAGCCGAACTTTTGCGTATGAATCCTACAGGCGGACGAATCGGAACCTCCGATGCCCAACCTGGCCCAAGCCCGACGCAATGACCTGCCGATGATTGGGAAGGGAACTGGCCGCCTAGCGCTATCGGGGGGCGGTCAGTTCGCGACATTCTCCTCAGGACCGGCAAGAAGCCTATGTCAGCCACAAGCCAATTGCGGGCCGGGAGTGACTCTCTGCGTTGGACGCCGGCCTGGGTGCTCGTGATCTCGGTTCTGACCCCGGCCTCGGCCTGGGCCCTGCACACCGTCACTCCCGATCTCGTCGCCTGGTATCTGGGCATCATGGGCTGGTTGATCCTCACGCCCGATAAGGGTTTGCGATTCCAGATCGCACAGGCACAGGCGGATTCGAAGGCTCAGCCGCGAACCGAAGCACCTGCCAATAATGCCCTGGCTGCCACCACGTCGATTGCCCGGCCGGACTCCTCCGATTCCGCGAATTTTTCGGATTCCGCAAATTCGGACAACTCGGCAACCAAGGCCAAAAAGCCTCGGACCCGGGCCCGGAAGCCGAAGGCGATGACTCTGGCCGAAGTGAAGGCACTGACGAGCAGTGCGGACCGTGCCGTGGTATGGTCGCAGGTCGGCCCCGGCAAGTTCGTCCGCCAGCCGGGCGATGACTCCTCCGACGCGAACATGGACGGTGAGGATCTGGTCTCAGGCTCGGGCCAGGTTCCTGGCCAGGTGATCGAAGCGGTCGTGAGTGGCAGCACGGTTCTCGGATCGAACGATTCGGAGCCTGATGACGATCAGTTGAGCGATGCAGGCTGACGTCTTCATGCCATTCCGCGATCGGCGGACTTGTGTTTCCGCTCTCGTCCGCCCCGGCGTACCCTCGATCGCTTTCGCAGGTTTAAGTCCGAAGTCCGCATCGCTTTGTTGAAGTCCGAATCGCCGGCCTTCTCCCTGGCTCGCGTGTCGCGTATAGTGAACATGATTGACCATTGCGGAAATTGAACGGCCACTTCGATCGCCCATGCAGACACGCCATGACTTCGCGCGAGATCGCCGAAAACTGCCTGTTCTGGAAAGACGTACGGGAACACCGTCTGCTTTCCGACGAGCAGCTTGACCGGTGTCTGGCGAACGTTCCGGAAGATAAGCGAGAACCGGAGAAGATCGACAACCGGCTGGCCCGTGTCGCGATCCACCAGGGCTTCCTGACGCTCTGGCAGGCTCAGCGCATCCTGACCCGGCGTGCCGGAACCCTGCGTATCGACAAATACCTGCTGACCGACGCTCTCGGGCAGGGGGGGATGGGCCGCGTGTTCCTGGCCCGGGATACTCGGCTGCAACGCCAGGTGGCACTTAAAGTTCTGAACCCGGACAAGTTAAACCACGAGCGTGCTCTGGCCCGGTTTCAGCGGGAAGCACTGGTCGGCGGCCAGCTGCAGCACGAGAACCTGGTTCGCGTTTACGACGTCGGCGTGCATCAGAATTCGCCGTTTCTGGTGATGGAATACATTGAGGGGCCGACTGTCGCCGAATTGATCGCCCGGCAGGGGCGGCTGGAAATCCCCGTCGCCGCGAGGATTGGGCGCGACGTTTCTCTCGGGCTGCACCATCTGGCCGAAAAGCGGCTCGTGCACCGCGACGTCAATCCACGGAATATCCTGATCGACAAGGAAGGCCGGGCCAAACTGACGGACCTGGGCCTGGCGATTTTCGAAGAGCAGCTCTCGCAGGTCACCACAGAAGGTTCGACTGTCGGCACCTTCGACTACATCTCCCCGGAACAGGCCCGGCATTCCCGGGGAGTGGACATCCGCAGCGATATCTATTCGCTGGGCTGCTCGCTCTATCACATGATCGCCGGCCATCCACCGTTCCCGGAAGGGAACCTGGCCGAGAAAATCTATTCGCACCAGCTGCGTGAGGCCGAACCGCTGGCGGATCTCGTGCCGGGCGTGCCGCAGGAACTCTCGGCCCTGGTTTACAAGTGCCTTCGGAAATCGCCTGACGAGAGATATGCGACAGCTCGCGAACTTGGCGAAAAGCTTTCGCGGTTCGTGACCGACGAATCGCTGGCGACGACCATCGAACTGAATCGTTCGGCGACCGCCGAAACGGCCTCCGTCACGCCCCCGTCTCTTGCGGATCAGAATGGCCGCAGCGACGGTTCGGATTCCGTCAGAGCGAACTCGCAAGATCCAGAACATGAGGATTCGGCAGAAGATGCGCGGAACCGACGGCCAGACGAAAGCCTTCAGCTCGATCTGGGCCTGGGTTCGCTGGAACTGCCGTTTCGGCCGGATTCATCACGCTCCAGATCGATGGATTCGGCGAGCGGGGAATCAGGAGGAAGTCGCAAACGCCGAAATGCCCTGGTGTTAGGGGGTGTCGCGATCGGGATTCTTGTTCTGGTGCGAAGTCTGATCTTACCTGGCATCGGTTCCGGGGCAAGCGACAGGCTCGCTGTCACCAAAACCGGAGAATCCGAAAAAGTACCGAAGGTTCCCCAAAAGTCGAAATCGGCGGAATCGGTCGTACCATCGACGACGATCTCGGTCAAGTATCAGGATGGCCAGATCCGGTCCTTCGACTCGCTTGACGATGCGATCCGTACGGCCTCCGGGCAAACTGCGGAAATCGAGATTCCGCAACGGGATTCGCCCTGGACCTGGACAGTCCTGGACGCCCGGCCGATCGCTGGATCGCACTGGAAGATTCAGGGCACCGGGCGGGAAAAGCCGCGTGTCGTTTTCGATCTGTCCAACTCCAAATCCGGTTTGCTGATCCGGGCCGATTCGGTTCTCGATCTGAGCGGGTTGCGTATCGAGCCGAAAGACGCATCTTCCAGCCGTCCGATGATTTCCGCAAACGGTCAATTTCAGGCGAGGGATTGCTGGTGGCGTCGCAGCTCAGGCGTGGTGCCGCCGAAGTCCGCGATTCAGGCGAGTGCAAGGCAGGTGACTCTGAACTCCTGCTGGTTTTCCGGGTTCCCCCAGGTGCTTGACGCGAAAGTTCTCCCGGATTCGAAAATCGATCTGAATCATTCGATTTTCACGTTCGTACCTGCCACTGAAGGCACGGGTAAAACCGATGGTAAACCTCAGTCGAAGTTCGCCTTACGTCTGGAATTCCCGAACTGGAGCGTCGATAGGGCGAGTGTCAGGATCGACGGCTGCCTTTTCGTCCATGCCACAGTCATCGCACTTGCGGGCACAAATCGGTCACCGTCGATTTCGATGACCGCGAACCGGACCGTTTTCGTGGGCGAACGGCTTTTCTCGTTCGAAGCGGGCTTCGCCGCCACGGGCATGCGGCCGAAATGGACAGGCACGCACGATACGTTTCGCAAGGGCATGTCATTCTGGCCTTCGGATGGGAAAGAACCTGGGTCATCGGATCTGGAAAACTGGCGGAAAATGGTTTCCGAAACGGATGCGACAATGCGGGAAGTCACTTTGCCGAAGGAAATTACGGATACCTGGACGCCGGGCGACCTCATTCCCGGATTCGATCTCGGCGGCCTCGAAGGCCTGTTTTCGGAATTTCGAGATCGCTGATCCTGTGACGTGATTCGGTGCCCGGACCTGTTTCCGTAGTTCGATCGCGGGAACGTCCGATAATTTGAGAAGCGTCAGGATCACCTGGCTTGCAGGTTATGCTTGCGTCGACTCAAGTGCCGAATTCGTTGGCGTTTGGAAATGCAATCCGATTTCGAGTCCGGAACCTGCCGAAATCTTCTACCCGATGCTAAATCCATGGGGTAAATTTGGTTGTGGCGGTTGCGAACGACTTCGGTTCGGGAATTTTGCCGATGCCTCGGGGGAATGAGTTGTCACGAAGCGGCAAATTTGGTAGTGATAAAGACTTGACGCAATTCGTGCGGTATCGGGGATCGGCGATGGAAGGTGTTGACGAGTCGGGTGGCGCAAACTGGTATGGCTCCGGATTGTCATTCGAATGTACGCGTTGCGGAAACTGTTGCACCGGTTCTCCCGGTCACGTCTGGGTGAGCTTGCCGGAAGTCGAGCGTCTGGCGAAGCATATGTCCCTGACGGTCGACCAGTTCGGGAGCCGGTATCTGCGTCTAGTCGGATCGAGGCTCAGTCTTCTGGAGTCTCGTGCGGGAGATTGCGTCTTCTGGAACGCCGATTCCGGTTGCACAGTCTATGAGGCCAGGCCGGATCAATGTCGAAGCTGGCCATTCTGGTACGGACATCTTGCGGATCGTGAATCGTGGGATCGCGTTTCGGAGTTTTGCCCGGGTTGCAATTCAGGGCCGGGGTATGACCTGGTTCAGATTCGGTCGATACTTCAACTCGCACCAGATCGGCCTGGCTGGCCCGACCGTACCGATTCGGAATGAAGGGCCGACCGTATCATGAATGCCACTCATGAGATCAACGCTTTGTCGTTCGAGGATGCCATGTCGGCACTGGGGGCGCTGTACGAAGAAGTCGATGCGGACATTGCCCGTCATGCCCCTGTGTGCAGGCTTTCGGCCCGGTGCTGCCGGTTCCGGGAATTTGGCCACGACCTCTTCGTTTCGGCCCTTGAGCGTGAATTCTGGCTACGAGCCGGTGAGCCCGCCGTGGCATCCGATGCCTGGCGGCCGGGCGAAAATTGCCCCTGGCAGTCGGAGTCAGGTATGTGCCATGCCCGGAAAGGGCGACCGCTTGGTTGCCGAGTCTACTATTGCGATCCGGCCTACGAATCGGTCATGCCTGACATCACCGAACCCGCGATCGCGCGAATCAAACGAATCACTGGCCAGGCGGGAATGGCCTGGGACTACCGTCCTGCCCATGAACACCTGAAAGAGACCGAGTCGGCCTGGAGGATTTCTTCGACCGCCCGGTTCACTGGTGAAAGTGCCGCCTTGGCGACGGGCGACACTTCTTCTCACAGGGATCACCCTCAGGAGGGAGAGCCCTGATCATTCTCCGCGACGCACTGTTCAGTTTCTCAGAATACGTCGTCGCGGAACACGCGGAAATCATTTCGATCATCCCAGTCGTCCTCATCGAAAAAGATCCCCAACGTACACATGACTCTCGAGGAGCATCACGCCGTGACCAAGAAAGAAATCGTCAAACGAATTTCCGATTCGACGGACGAACTGACCCAACTCAAGGCCAAGGAAATCGTTCAAAAGACGCTGGATACGATCATTCAGGCACTCACCGAAGAACCGCACCGGATCGAGCTCCGGAATTTCGGCGTCTTCGAAGTGCGTCGCCGCAAGCCTCGGGTCGCTCGTAACCCAAGGACGAACGTGAAGGTTAACGTTCCTGCCAAGAACGTCGTCACCTTCAAGCCCGGCAAGGAAATGGAAGAGTTGATCCAGAAGATCGACGAGAAAGCGCTGGCCGAAGCCACCGAATGAACGAAGGGCCGGATTCGGCCCGGTTCGCAGCCGGTGATCGGCTTGACCTCTTCGGGAAGGGGCGTTCTTATGCCTCTTCCCATTTTTTATGGATCCATAACGCGCCAGTTCCCGGTATGGATCGATCGCCGAATTCGACAGCTCGAATCGATTTTTACGCATGCGGATGTCGGTCCGGTGAAAGCGGTTATCACAGCGCAAGATCCATGCGAACCCTAGACTTGGTCCGAACTCGAATTCCGATTCAATCCGGACGAACGGCAAATTCGTAAAGTTGGACGTAACGTTATGACGAATTAACCAGCATGTCGGAACCGCAGCGATGGAGTGCGGGAGAGACCGACGCGATTCGCAGGATGCCCATGATGGGAGGAACCCATGCGTAAGCCTTTCGCGGTTCTAGCCTTGATGCTAGCCGCTCTCGCTGTCGGCGAGGGGTGCGCGCCGGTCCCCTTGCCCCACTACGCCGCCTACAGACCTCACCGAGTAGAACAACTCCTTGTGGATTCTGAGAACTTGCGGCTGGCTCAAGAGGACTGGGATCGATTCTGGTTTTTGGACCAACCGTCCCACCTTACGCCGTTCCGCACTCACGGGGGTCTCGGTCCCTGATCCAGGGCCCCGTTTCGCGATTCGGACGAAGGAACGCATAAAGGCCGAAATCTCTTGAAAAAGGAGATTTCGGTTTTTTGCATTTCGCTCAAAGGCGACTTGCCGGTCAGTGCATAACCAAACGCAGATGAATCAGGTCATCGAGTCGCGCGTCGGCCATTTCGAAATGAGCCTGAAGAAATTGAATCGGGTTCTTCACCCGCCAGTCAATTCTCCAATGCCATCGAGCGGGGTCGATACGAAGAGTAACGGCCCGAAATTTCGAATCAGGCTCCGGACCGGTTCGTCGCGGGCGGAACTTTCACGCGCAATCCATATGCGTTTCAGGGGGCCGGCTGATCCGGTGGAGGAGTTGCAGGCGTTTCCTGAGCGGGTGTCGCTTCTTTTTTCTGGGGCGCACGAGGATTGCGCTGGAGGACCTGGGCGAGTTCGCTGTGTTTGTCCGCCAGATCCTGTTTGCCGAGTTTTCCGTAAGCGATGCTCAGTGCCTGGTGAACGGTGCGTTTGTCGGGATTCTGTGCGACGACAGTTTCGAGATCGTCCACAGCCTGCTGGAATTTCTGTTGACGGACGAAAATCAGCCCACGATTCTCACGAATGTTCGTGTTGTCCGGATTGAGATCCAGCAGGATCGTCAGGAGTTCGACTCCCTTATCGTTCGATTCGTTACGGAACTCACCGACCGTGGTGAAATTGTTGAGGAGGACCGCGATATCGGGCGAACGCTTCACGGCCGAAGCGATCTGCTTCTTCGCATCGTCAATCTTGCCTTGCCGAAGCGCGATCAGGCCTGAAATCATATCCATCACGACAGGATCGGTACCCATGACGCGCAGCTTGATGATCTGGTCCGGGTCCGTGCCGAGTTCCTTCATCGTCAACTTCCAGAATTCGTCCAGAAGAAGCGGGTTCGTCGGGTTGATCGAAAGGCCCTGCATGAGGAGATTGAGCTTGCGATGCTGATCTTCCGTGGTATTTCCGAGCGAAGCGGCCCAGCGGCCAAGCACGATACCCATCGACTGTGAAAGCCGGTTGGAGGGATCGCCGAGCGTAACGCCCTGCTGAACGACCCGGGCCGCCTCAGGAAACTGCTTCAGAAGGAGCAGGGCCTCTGCCATCTGGAGACGCGTGTCGACGCTGTCGAAGTCCTGGTCCAGCTTGACTTTGAGCCTGCTGACGGCCTGTTCCAGCAGGCGTTTGGCCTCTTCATCCCTTTTGAGGTCCTGAAGAATTTTGCCCATCGGGATACCCATCGACGGATCGGCGTCCAGCATCAGGCCGTAGGTTTTCAGGGCATCTTCCGGGCGTTTGCGGAGTATCTCAAGCTGAGCCAGCATTTTGAGGTAGGTAGGCTCATTCGGCCGGGTTTCCAGCAATGAGCGAATGTGCCGTTCGGCTTCGTCGAGAGATTCCGCGCTGGGTTCAGGCTGGCTGAGTATCAGCATCGCGAGATTCTGGTGTGCCGGGCCATATCCAGGGCGATCCGGCAGCGTCAGTCTCTGGAGCAGCCGGATCGATCGATCTTCGTCACCGGCCTGCGCGCTCAACATGGCGAGCTGATACAGATAATCCTGACGGGGGTTGTCGCCCGAGAGCTGAATCAGGCTGTCCAGGCAGTTTTTCGCGCGGACGAGGTTGCCGGTCTGCATGGCACGATACGTCTCGGCCTCGTAAGTGAGACGGCGATTCGATTCGTCCGGAATCACGACGAGCAGCAGAGCGACGACCGCGATCGCCAATCCGAAAACGACTGACGGAGCCATCAGCAACCAGGATTTGGATGCGAACAGTTTTCTTGATGTTTGCCGTCGCCGGACACGATTGCCGGACTTCGTGGAGTCGCTGGACATGGGAAGATGTTCGCCGGGAACCGGAATTTCGTTCGCGCAACCACTTGGTTATTTCGATTATGATAATGTCTCGGGAATCCCGGAACAAGGGATGCGTCGTAAGGTCGCCGATGCGGACGGTTGTCCGTGAAGCGTTCCGGAAACGCCTGGCAAAAGACTCACTCCAGCGAGTTTCCATCCTCTCATGTCACGACTGCGAATCGTGGGTATCGGCGATGACGGTATCGTTGGCCTGACCGATCAGGCCCGAAGAATCCTTGGCGAGGCGGATCTGGTGATCGGCACGACCGGCGCCCTGTCACTTCTGGACGAGGTGCAGAAGCCGAAAATCACGCTCGAAGCCGACATGAACTCCGCGCTCGAACAACTTCGTGCCGCGATCGCCGACCAGAAAAGCCCCGTGCTCGTTTCCGAAGGCGACCCGCTTTTCTTCGGTGTGACCCGCTTTTTCTGCGACCGGCTAGGCAAGGATCTGTTCGAAGTTCATCCCCACGTGAGCAGCATGCAGCTCGCCTTCGCACGCGTCAAAGAGAGCTGGGACGACGCCTATCTCACGAGCCTCGGCGGGCGTGCCCTGGAGCCGACTCTCGACCGCATCCGCACCGCTGACAAGGTCGGGCTTTTCCCCAGTGAGGACATCCCGCCCAAACGACTGGCTCGAGAGATGCTTTCGCGCGGGATCGACAACTTCCGGGCTTACGTGTGCGAAAATCTCGGTTCGCCCGATGAACGGGTGACTCAGGCCAAGCTTGAGGAACTTGCCCGGATGGACTTCCATCCGCTCAACGTGATGATCCTCATCCGAAGCCCTGACAAGCCTTCGCGCATGAAAGGCAGCGGTCGCCGCCGTCTCTTCGGCAATGCCAACGAAGCCTTCGCCCAGTCCCAGCCGAAAGCCGAATTGACGACGATCCCGGAAGTCCGCGCGATCGCCCTGAGTTACATGGACTTGCGCCCGGACAGCATCGTCTGGGACGTCGGTGCGGGCAGCGGGGCCGTCGCGATCGAAGCCGCCCAGCTCGCCTTTCGCGGAACGGTTTACGCCGTCGAGCCTGAGGCCGCGGATGTCTCGCTCATCCTGGCGAATTCCGAAACGTTCGCTGTCTCCAACGTCCGGACGATCGTCGGCCGGGCCCCGGAAGTGCTGAAAGACCTGCCTGATCCCGACGCCGTCTTCGTCGGTGGAACGGGGCGGCGTGTCGACCCCGTGCTGACATCGGTTTACGACAGGCTCCACGCCGGCGGCCGCATGGTGGTCAACGTCGTGACGATCGACGGGCTCGCCACGGCCTGCGAAACGCTCCGCCGCCTGGCCGGGCAGGTCCAGGTCTGGAACATTTCGATCTCCAGGGGCATCGATCAGATGGAGCGTATCCGCTTCGACGCGGCCACGCCCAGCTTCCTCCTGGCCGTCACCAAACCGGACGATACCGACTGACGATAAATTGAAGCCTCTGCGGGAATTCCGGTGTCGGGCCGACTCAACTCATGGCGTCGGAACAGGTTCGGCCCCTCGCCGTTGGGCTGATCGCTTCGCTTTGGCTTCGAGCAGTTCGTTGAGCGTCTCGCGAAGCCGACGCTCGTATTCGGCTTTGTCCTCGACGGATAGCTCGACGATCCCGGCGGATTGAGGTGCGGACCGCGTTTCGAACGCGAAGACGCAGTAAATGCCGATCGCCAGCATCGCGACGTTCAGCCGCACCGAGCGTTTGTGGAGCGCATCGAAGCGAGGCTTTTGCGTTTCGCCAGCGTCTCTCGCCTTGTTGATGGCCGGCGTGAGGCTGTTGCCGCAATAGAGCGCGATCAGAATGACCGCCAGCAGCAGCCCCTGCACGATCAGATTGTTCCAGGCACGAAGCTCCGGATAGACCAGCGGCCGTGACGTGAATGAAGCCAGGGAAATGACCGAGGCGATCGCGATCCAGAGGTAATATCTGGGAAACAGCCTGCGCACGAACTTCGCCGCGGATTCGGGGTCGAGGACGGCGAAGATGATCGGCGCGACGCCGAAGGAGAAGAACAGAATCGCGCCAAGCCAGCCGACGATCGAGGTGGCGTAGACGAAGTCAAACAGACGCAGCAATTGAACAGCCGTCACGATCGCTTCCTCGAGTTTGGAATGATAGCCGGTAGGTGTCAGGTGGCGGGCTTGATCGAAACCCGGGGCGGCATCACGCCGCAGCCAAGGCCACCGTCCACGCCCCAGATCTGCCCGGTCACGAACGAAGTTTCCGGCCCGGCGAGAAAGGCGATCACCCGGGCCACTTCTTCGGCCCGGGCCACACGTCCCATCGGGTGAATCTGTTCGCTGATCGTGCGCGAAGTTTCGCTGGAGAGCAAGGGGGCTGCCATCGGAGTATCGGTCAATCCCGGGGCTACGGCATTGAAGCGGATACCGGAACGGGCGTAGCTGATCGCTGCGGAGCGGACGAATCCCTCGATTCCGGCCTTCGCGGCGGCGATCATTTCATGGTTGTTCATCCCCTGACTGGCCGCCACCGTCGAAACCAGAACGACGGAACCGGCCTGGTTCGAACGGAAGTGGGGCAGTACGGCCCGGGTGGCAAGAAAAGCGGTACGCAAGTTGCGATTCAGTGTGTCGTCGAAGTCTTCGATCGTCGCCAGGTGGAGCGGCTTGAGCTTGATCGAGCCGACACAGTGGGCCAGGGCGTCGATCTTGCCGAATCGATCGATCGATTGCGCCACGGCCGTTTCGAGATCCGCTTGCGAGCTGGCGTCACCGGGTGTCACCAGGCATCGATCGTGACCGATGCGATCCGCCAGGGCTTCGAGATTCGCCGCATTTCGTGCGAAAAGGGTGACTCTTCCTCCCGTTTCAGCCCAGATTTCGGCCAGGCGTGAGCCGATGCCGCCGCTGGCGCCCGTGAGAAAGAGATGCCCGAATGTCGGCGTGCCCATGTCCCTGATTTCCTCGACCTGTTTCGCTCACGAGATTCCCACGGTGATGTAGGCACGTGCGGCTTGCGGGTCAAGGCGTAAGGGGGACGGTTCGAAACGGCTGCGGCGATTCGTTCAGCCGCCCGCCCGTCGCTGGAGGATAATGCGGTCGAGGAGGTTCTGGTCGATTTTGACCGGTTTTTTGGATTTGTCGCCGGTTCCCGATTCCCGAGCGGGCTTCGGCAGGGGCTGTTCTTCTTCCGAAGGTTCGGCGGATTTAGCCGGTTTTTCGGCTGTCGCGCCCTCTTTGGCGTCGCGAGCCGCTTCTTCGGCCTGGAGGGCCTTGAGAAGGTCCTCGGGCGATGCCCCCGCGGGCAACGGCAAAGGATATTTCGTGCCTTTCGGTGGCTCGGGAGAAGCGCCGTTATAGCTGCCCGGCAGGATTCGCCCGGGCATGGCCGGTTCGGCCGTTTCGAAGCCCTGGCCAGGCAATTGCCCGCGTGGCGACTTCGTGTGCATGGCTTCGGGATTGGCCTCGATCGGCACGTTCGGCTGATCTTCGGGATCCGGACGTAATCGGCCTTCGACCGCGAATCCGGAAGAAGTCGTCCGCTCCGCGAAGCCCGACGGCTGTCCGAATCCTGTTTGCGTCACTTCCTGCGGCGCGTTGGCATAAGGGTCGCGCGGATCGAACCGGTCGGCACGGGATGTCGAGCCAGCCTTGGGCTGAAGCTGCGAGACCCAGTTCGCGAAAATCCGGTAGGCGGGATGGTTCGGTCCCGGAAAGATCGGGCGATTGTTCGGCTTGTGCGGCAACAGGCTGTTGACGAGCAGGGGGCTCTGCATCAGGTTCGCCTGATCGACCAGCTTGAGGGTCGTGTCCAGATTCGCCCGCAACAACGACGGATCCCGCGCGGCCCGGCCAGTCGCCGAAACAAGCGGGAACCCGTTGGGCGTGCGTTCGTTATGGCAACCGCCACAATACATCTGGAGCAGCGGATGAATATGCTGGTTGAATTCCTGGCCGCGTTTGACTGCCTGAGGTTCCGGCAAGTCGAAGATGATCGGGGCGTTTCTTGTCGACATTTCCCGCAGGGCCCGGTTCAGGAACGCCGGATCCATTTCCCGTGGTCCCTCGTCGGTGACTGTCGTCGCCGAAGTGCGCACGAGGTGGTCATCCACCCGGGTATTCATACGGGCGATCCGGATCTCCAGAAGCCCGAGATTCGACCTGGCTTCTTCGTGTTCCGGCGAAAGTGCGAGCACGGCCTGAAGCTGCTCACGCGCCTGGTCGAGCAGCTGGTAGCTCATGCACCAGCGATACAGCCGCATCCGCTCCTGGATGTCTCGAGGCGGCAGGTGTTCGCGTTTGTGTTCGTAAATGGCCCGCAGGGAGAGGAACATGCCCTCCACGTCGTCGTGACTGACACGAATCGTCCCCAGTTTCTGCCGGATCGCGTAGTTGCCTTCCTTGTCTTCCGACGCTTCGCCGACAAGGATTCGGCCGTCGGACATGAGGATGTAGCGGACGGGATCGTTCTGCGGCGTTTCCGTCGGGCGGGCTGAAGCCTCACGCGCCGCAGGCTCGATGTCCTGAGCCTGGGCCAGGTACCCGAGAGCACCGAAAAACACGGTAGCGGCGAGAGAGTGGTGGTATTTCATGGTGGCGGGAAAGTATGACGAAGTCTAAAATTAGTCAAGGCGACTGTGGCCGGAAAAAATCCGGCTGCCGTCGGTTGAGTCGCAAGTCAATCCGATACAGGGTGTTGCATTGAGTTCGGAGAACGGCCGGTTACGTCACGATCTGGATGCCCTGGCACCGCTCCCGGCCTGGACGGGCGAGACGGTCGTCGTCGATCTGGCCGGTCCGTTCGTGTGCATCGGCACGCTGGCGGCGGTGGATGCGGGCTTCATGACATTGACGGACGTCGACTTCCACGACCTGCGCGACTCCAGCGCCACGCGTGAAAGTTATGTGATCGACTCGCGCCGGGTCGGCATCCGCCGCAATCGTGCCAGGGCGCTCGTCAAAATTTCCGAAGTCGTTGCCGTCACCCGGTTCGAAGATATCGACTGACGACGGATCCTGGTCGATTTCAGCCCCGGAGTTCCTTGATTTCCGTTCGAAATCAGCGGAATTCGGCCTCGATTCGCCCGCTGATCATAAGTATTCGTTATAATACGTTTTCACTGAACGCTGACTGCAGATGGGGGGATTTTAAATCATGCGAATTATGTTGCTGTCACTACATGGCCTGTTTCGAGGAGAGAAACCGGAGCTTGGGCGGGATGCGGACAATGGTGGGCAGATCAGCTATGTCATGGAGCTGGCGCGACATCTTTCGCAACGGCCTGAGGTGACGCATGTCGATCTTGTGACTCGCAGGATCGACGATCCGGTCGTCGGGCCGGATTATGCCGTGCCGGTCGAGCGGGTCGACGAAAAGTTCGACATCCGCCGTGTATGGTGCGGGGGCAGGAAATACTTGCCCAAGGAAGAACTCTGGGATCATCTGGACGAATTCGTCACCAATGCGATCGCTCATGTGAAATCGGAAAAGATCTATCCTGACTGGATTCATTCGCACTATGCCGACGCCGGTTACGTGGCGATGGAGCTTTCGGCGATTCTGAACGTGCCTTTCTGTCACACAGCCCATTCCCTGGGCCGGCCCAAGCTCGAAAAACTGCTGGAATCGGGGATGTCGAAAGAGGATGCCTTCGAGCGGTTCGCCTTCCGCAGCCGGTTCGCGGCCGAGGAGATGACGCTCGTCAATTCGGAATTCCTGATCACGTCCACCGAGCAGGAAGTGCGGTCCTACAAGACCTACCGCTACGCGGAAAACGCCGAATTTCACGTGATCGCTCCGGGGCTCGATTTCCGCAGATTCTACCCCTATTACGAGCACCTGCTGCCGGGTGCGGAGGCGAACGTCGTTCGTCGCAGGATTCTGTACGAAGTCAGCGAGAATCTCGACAAATTCCTGACTCACCCCGAGCGGCCGATGATTCTGACGGTCTGCCGGCCGGACAAGAAGAAGAACATCGACGGCCTGATCCATGCCTTCGGTACCGATCCCGAACTGCAGGCCATGGCGAATCTTGTGATCTTCGCCGGGATTCGCAGCGATATCGCCACGATGCCGCCGGGCGAGAAAGAAGTCCTGACCGAAATCCTGCTGCTGATGGACAAATACAATCTTTACGGCAAGCTGGCGATTCCGAAGAAGCACGACGCGGATTCGGACGTGCCGATGATCTATCGCCTCTGCGCCTGCAAAAAGGGCGTCTTCGCGAACGTGGCACTGACCGAGCCTTTCGGCCTGACGCTTCTGGAAGCCGCTGCCTGCGGCTGCCCGGTCGTGGCGACCGATCAGGGAGGCCCGAAGGAAATCGTGGAGGCCTGCGAAAACGGTTTCGCAGTTCCGCCGACGGACACCCAGGCCATTCAGGCCGCCCTGAAAAGTCTTCTCACCGACGAAAATCGCTGGAAGACGATGTCGTCCAACGGTCTCGAACGTGTGCGGTCGCATTATTCATGGGATACGCACGTCAGCCGGTATCTGCAGCTGATTCAGGATTACCGGGCCAGCGCGCAGCGGCCTGGCCGGAAGCGGGCCGGGAATACGCCCGCGATTTACGACCGGCTGAAAGTGACGGGCCGCATGTTCGTCACGGATATCGACGGCACGCTCATCGACCATGAAGGCCCGCGCGAAGGTCTCGACAAACTGCGCACGCTGCTTGAGGGACGCGGCGACCAGTTCGCTTTCGCCGTCGCGTCCGGCAGATCGCTGGAGAAAATTCGTGATATCCTCCAGCGGCATGAGATTCCCGTGCCGGATGTGGTGATCAGTTCGGTCGGTACTTCGATCCATTACGGCTTCGAAGATCGACTCGCTGACAAGGCGTGGGAAAAGCACATCGATTATGCCTGGGACCCTCAGAAAATCCGCGAGACTCTCCGGCGCAGAAAAGGGCTCGAACTGCAGGAGCCAGCGGATCAGTCGGATTTCAAGGTTTCGTACCTGATTCGCGACCCGGCCCTGACGGGCCGACGCAAGATCGAGTCGTTCCTTGGGCCGAAACTGGCCCGGAACTGTCAGATCGTCATCTCCCACGACGAGTTCCTGGACATCCTCCCGAATCGGGCCAGCAAGGGCAGGGCAGTCCGGTACCTTTGCCGGAAATGGTCGATTCCGATGCGCAACGTGATCGTTTCCGGCGATTCTGGCAACGACCTGGACATGTTCACCGGGATGGCCCTGGGGATCGTCGTGCCCGGCGAAGACCGGCAACTCGATTCGTTACGCGGCATCAAGCGGGTCTATTTCGCGGGCCGTCGCAGCGCCGCAGGCATTCTCGAAGGGTTCGATCATTTCCGGTTCCCGGTTTCCGGCTGACGCACCGGTTCCCGGCCGGCAATTCCGATCCGATTCGCATGGGAGCGTTCATGACCGCTGGTTATCACCCCGATTCCGACGAATGGTTCCGTATCAACGCAGCGTCTTCGCTGAAGCGAATCCTGCCGAAACTCAAGGACAAGTTCAGGCAAGTCCCCGCGCCGGAATGGGATTCGTTCGAGCAACGCCTGAACCTCCATTTCGAGCGGCTGTTCCGTAGCCTTTACAAGCTCTACGGCCGGCAATACGACTTTTTCTACCACCTGGACAAGGTCCTTTCCACGGCTGTCGAAAGCTGGGTGGCGCGTCCATCGCATCTCAAGGCGCTCGACGCGGCCCACGAGACCGACCGGTGCTGGTATCAGTCGCACCGCATTCTGGGCTATACGACTTACGTCGACCTGTTCGCGGGCGATCTGGAATCCGTGCGGAAACATGTTCCCTATTTCAAGGAACTCGGAGTCACCTACCTGCACCTGATGCCGATGTTTCGCAGCCCCGCGGGCGACGACGACGGCGGATACGCCGTCAGCAGCTACAGGGAAGTCGATCCGGCGATCGGCACGATGGAAGGCCTGGCCGACCTGGCCACGGAACTGCGCAACCACGGCATCAGCCTGTGCCTGGACTTCGTCTTCAACCACACCTCCGACGAACACGAATGGGCCCGGGCGGCGCTCGCCGGAAGTGCCGAGCATCAGGAGTATTACCGGATGTTCGACGACCGGAGGACGCCCGACGAGTTCGAAAAGACAGTGCGATCCGTCTTCCCCGAAGAGCATCCAGGCTGTTTCACGTATCGCAACCGGATCCGGAAATGGGTCTGGACGACCTTCAATAACTACCAGTGGGACTTGAACTACGAGAACCCGGCCGTGTTCGTGCGAATGGCCGAGGAGATGCTGTTCCTGGCCAACCAGGGTGTGGACATTCTGCGTCTCGACGCCGTCGCGTTCCTCTGGAAACGCCTGGGCACAACCTGCGAAAACCTGCCTGAAGTGCATGATATCATCCGTGCGTTCAATGCTCTTGTCAGCATTTCGGCGCCGGCGCTGGTGTTCAAGTCGGAGGCGATCGTCGCGCCCGAGGAAGTCGCGAAGTACATCGCCGAGGAAGAATGCCCTCTCTCGTACAACCCCAACCTCATGGCCCTGCTCTGGGAATCGCTGGCCACACGCAATATCCGGCTGCTGCGGCATTCCCTGCAGAAGCGGTTCATGACACCGCCGAACACCACGTGGGTCAACTATGTCCGCTGTCACGACGACATCGGCTGGGCCTTCTCGGACGACGACGCCCGTGAAGTCGGTATCGATCCCGCCGGCCACCGGCGATTCCTCAACGATTTCTACTCGGGCGTGCACCCATCGAGTTTCGCCAACGGGCTGGCGTTCCAGCAGAACCCGGTCACTGGCGATGCCCGTGTCGCCGGCACGACCGCTTCACTGTGCGGCCTTGAACGTGCGATTCGCGATCGCGACGATGCCGGAATCGATCTGGCGATCCGCCGGATCCTGCTTCTTCACGCGGTCATGTTCACCATCGGCGGCATCCCCCTGATTTATTTCGGCGATGAGCTGGCTATGCTCAATGACTATTCGTTTCGCGATAACCCGGATCTCTCCGGCGATGAGCGATGGGTGCACCGGAACAGGTTCGACTGGACGCGGGCCGAAAACCGGTTCGTGAAAGACACGGTCGAATACCGGGTCTTTCAGGGGCTGATCCGGCTCGGGCAGATCCGGCTGAACAATTTCGCCTTCACGAGATCCGAAACGGAAATCGTCGATGCCGGCAATGACCATGTGCTGGCCTATTTTCGCCAGCACATGGAACAGAGCGTGCTCGTTCTGGCCAATTTCACGGAGAACGAACAGGAGATCGATGCGGCCCGGCTCAGGCAGCTCGGGCTTCGGCGTACGATGACGGATCTTGTTTCAGGCCATCTCGTCATCGCCTCCGAAACCCTCAAGCTCGAGCCTTACCAGCTCGTGATCCTCCTCGCCGCAAGAACTTGAGAATCCCGTCGCTCCGTCCTCCTCGCCAGTTTCGGGATCCCGGTTCGAGAGACCGCCAATTCCCGCAAGTTTCGGCCTGAGTCATTCGATCGACCATGCCACTCGCGCGCTGCCCTGGCCCGTGATCTTCCACCATCGGGCCATAAGCTGGTTGACCATGCGCCGGCCCAGGCGGCGGCGTTCGGCCAGCGGTTCCGCCGGCGGGTAGACGATGGCGATCGCGCCGATCGGTTTCGACGCCGGTTCCGGGCAATCGGTCGGCGTCGTCCGGTCGAACCATGGTTCGCTGGCTGCGAAACGCATGCGGGCCCGGTTGACTTTCACGGTTTCGGCGAAGCGGAAGGCGGGCGTGTCGGGCTGTGCGTCTTCCATCGGCAGACGGCTGAGCAGTTCGGTGATCCAGGAGTCGATGCGATTGTCGTCGGTCAGTCGGTCTCGAATTTCAGCGGTTCGGGTCATGGTGCGTTTCCTTGGGATTGTTTCGATCGCAGGTTCGGTAGTGGGGAATGACACTGGCAAAAGCAGGCGAAACGAACGAACGGTGGGGAAACGAACCAAAGTAACGAAGCTCATAAGGACTATCGCCGGATTGTCGGTTCCGGAATTGCCCACGCCCCGGTCCGGACAGGAAATTCGCGTTTGCCGATCGGAATTTCGGAAGATCGTATCGATCCTGCCTGTTCGGAATCTCTTGCGTGCCGGGTAAGTTCGATTCGACTCGTCAACTCTTCAGAAATCGTTAGACTGTCGCCGAAGAGTCAACGGATGACTCGCGGCATTGGGCCTTCGCCCATCAGGATAAATTGCCCGAATTCGCCCGGCCGGGGCGAAGCTTCATCAGGGGGCAGCGCACGGATATGAACGCCGTATCGAAACGGTTGGTCTGGCTGATCGTCGCGGGAACTTCGCTACGGCTGGGGCTCGCGGCATGGTTTCCGCTCGCGAACGACGAGGCTTACCATACGCTCTTCCTGCGGCATCCGGCATTCTCTTACTTCGATCACCCGCCGATGCTGATGGTCGTCGAAAGCTTCGGCATGGCCGTGCTGGGGCAAACGGCGGAATCCGTAACTCCGCTGGCGGCCAGGCTAGGTTTCGTCCTGCTCTTCGCGGGTTCCACCTGGCTGACGTTCCGGATCGGCAACCGGCTCTTCGGCCCTGCCGCGGGCCTGCTCGCTGCCATCGCTCTCAATTGCTCGGCCTATCATTCCGTAGCGGCGGGTACCTTCATCCTGCCTGATGGCCCGCTGCTGTTCTTCTGGCTGCTGACGATCGATCGGCTGGCACTGGCGCTGGACGCCGCCGAACGCCACGAGCGGGCCACCGCGATCTGGGCCCAGGTGGGTATCGCCTGGGGCCTGGCGATGCTCAGCAAGTATCACGCCGTGTTCCTGCCGCTGGGGGCCGTGATTTATCTGGCCGTCCGCCCGGGATCGCGGCGTACGTTCCTTCAGCCCGGGCCATGGCTGGCTGTGGCGATCGGCCTCGTGCTGTTCTCGCCTGTCATTTACTGGAATGCCACGCACGACTGGGCCTCGTTCGCATTCCAGAGCGGCCGGGCCGTGGGCGGCGGGTTCCGCCCCGATTATTTCGCCATCGCCCTGCTGGGGCAGATTCTCTACCTGACTCCCTGGGTCTGGCGCGATGCCGTGTCGGGCATGGTCCGGCTCGCTCGGGGGGGAGTTTCGGGCGACTCTGCGACGACCACCGATGACCCTGCGAACGACGTTCGCCTGAAGTCGCTGGATCGACGCACTTTCCTGCTGTCGCTTTCGCTGCCCGTGCTGACGGTGTTCTTCTACGTGGCACTTCGCAAGCCGGTTCTGCCGCATTGGTCGCTGGTTGGGCTGCTGCCGGCGTTTCCACTGATCGGCCTGGCCTGGGCCGATCATCTGGCGACACCCGCGACGCATTCGCGTACGCGCCGGCGTGTCTCCTGGGCACTCGGTTTCGTGCTCGTCAGCACGATTTTTACGGCCGCTCATGCTCGCTTCGGCCTGGTGCCGTGGAATCGATTCGGCCAGACGGGCGAAAGGATCGCCAGGGTCGATCTCACTCTGGACGGAATCATCTGGAGCGGTCTGGCCGAGCAGCTCGAACGCCGCGGCTGGGTGCCCGGCCCGGACGAATTCCTCTTCACGAGCCGCTGGTACGAAAGCGGCCACCTGGCCCGGGAGCTCGGGGCGAGCCGCACGGTGCTCTGCTATAACCGTAAGGATAGCCGGGGCTTTTCGGACTGGGCGAACCCGGCGGATTACGTCGGACGCGACGGGATTCTGGTGAGTATGTCGGCCAAAGCGGATGTCGAGCCGGCGTGTTTCGACCGCTGGTTCGAAAGCATCGAGCCCCTGGGCACGATCGAAATCCACGATGGCGACATGCTCCTGCGCACGGCACGCGTTTATCGCTGCCGCCGACAGTTGACGGCATTTCCGTTCGATCGTGGTTCGCTGCTGGAAAATCCGGCCCGGGCCCTGGCGACTCGTCCCTTCGAAGACTCTGCAAATGCCGCTCGGCGTTGACCGGGCCGTGGCTGCGATCCACACCCACGTCGATTCCGTCCGCACGTCTTTCGGCACGTTCCACAGTGTCGAGCCTGTCGGCAGGCCGGTCTGGCGGCCGTTCCGGCGTCTCAGCCGGGTTGACGAATCGCGGCTCGTCCTGCCCGTGGCGGGTGTGGTCAGCCGAGTCGACCCCCTGATGAGCCGGGCCCACGCCCAGCGCATGCGGGCCTGGCTCAGGGCTGATTACGAGGCGATCCGGGACGAAGCTCCCGGACTCCTGGACCTGCCTGGATCGATCGACCTGACCGCCAGCAATCTCGCGGGGCTGACGTACGACACAGGCCACTATTACGCCTTCGTCCCGGATACGGCCATCGGTGAAAGGCTGGGGGCGATGGTCTTTCTGCACGGTCACGCGGGTAATTTCCGCATGCTCATCTGGCGCTGGCGATCGCTGGCCGTGCGAGCCCGGCTGGCGATTCTGGCCCCCTCATGCGGCTTCGGATTCTGGGGCAGGAATTCGGCGAAAATCGTGACACGTGCACTCGCCGACGCCTGCCGGCTCTGGCCCGTGATCGATCCTGGTGAGGGCCTCTGGCTGTGCGGTCTCTCGGCGGGCGGCAGCGGCACGATCCGTGCGGCCAGGTCCGCGGCATGGCATGGCCTGATTTTCGTATCGGCCACGATGCGCCCGGATTTGATCGACGAAGCCTGCTCCGGAACCTCCGGGGCGATGCCTGATGCACTGGTCTTCAACGGATTGAAGGATCATAACGTGAGCCCATCGTCGGTGAACCGGGGCGTCAGGAGTCTGATCGACAGGGGTGTCGACGTCGAGCGTTTCGTCTATGATGAAGAAGACCACTTTCTTGTCTTCGCGCAGGCCGCGGACCTGGACAGTCGCATGATCGACTGGATGTCGCGGCATCGTGAAGCGTCGGAGCGGCCAAAGGATTCCGTCGATTCCTGACGGTGCTTTTGGCCGACTCGATCCATGGCCGAAGCACGCTACCCATCGGGAACGCTGACCCATGTCGGACGATCAGTCTCCTTCCGCCGAAGCACCTGCGAGCACGTTCCGGAACGTGTTGGTCCTGCTGGCGATCGCAGTCGCCGCGGCCGGTTTTTTCCTCGTGCGTGCGCGGATGGACGCCCGTATCAGGCAGCTTGGCCTGAGCGACCCTGAGGCCAAAAAGCACCTCGTCACCGAACCGATGACGAAAAACGCGGCTACCTTTCAGGATAAACCCGCCCCCGCCGTGGAACTGACTGATTCGGAAGGTAAACCGGTCAGTTTGCGGGAGCTGACGAAAGAAAAGCCGGTGGTGCTCTATTTCGTCAAGGACGGCTGCCCCTGCAGCGAAACCTACGAACCGTTCCTGCAGGAACTGGCCCGGAATTATGCCGACGTGGTGACGGTGCTCGCCGTGATCGACGGAACCCGCGAGACGGCCCAGGCATGGTCGAGCCGTTTCGTGCTGCCGTACCGCATCGCCAACGACCCGACATCCGAAACGATGGCCCGCTGGGGTGCGACCAATTCCGCATATACGGCACTTATCGATCGGGAAGGCAAGCTCGTGGCTTACTGGCCTGGCTATTCGCGCTGGATGCTCGAAGAACTGAGCCAGAAAATCTCGGAAATCACGGGCGTGCCACGACGGCGGCTGGCGATTCTGGACGCTCCTTCCCAGCTTTACACCGGCTGCTCTTTCGGCACGGAGGATCCGTCCCAGATCGTCGTTCCCTGATTTCTGACGAAACGCACTTGCCTCGTGGAACCTGAAGCGTTATGTTCATTACCCGATAAGGTTCCTGAGCGAACCATCCTCGACCAGATTAAGCACGCACCTGATTCGAACACAGCAAAGGATGGATCCTGTGACTGACCCGACACCCTTCGATACGCGCATTGTGGCTGCCGCCGATTTCTCCCAGGCTCGTTTTTCCCTCTCCATTCGCTGAAGTTCCTGACTCTCGTTTCGTCGGTCCCGGTACGCATCGGGATCGGTTCAAGGACGATGACGACGTGAGCCGACAACCTCGATCGATCTTTTCCTGATTCCCTCGCGGCTTTGCCGGCGCCGGTTTTTTCGGTGCCTGAAGTCCGCCGGTTTCGGCCTCGATCCGGAAGAACGCCTCACGGGCCCACCACCACGAGGAGTGACAACCATGCAAGTTCGATGGAAGCCCCTGTTGATTCTCAGCGGAGTGTTCGCCGCCACAGCCCTGGCTGGCGTGGGCGTCTGGGTGTTCGGTTTCGGAGCCGGTTCCGGCGACGATCCTGAAGCGATCCTCACGCAGGCCCGCTCCGAACGCGAAGCCGGCCAGTTCGATCGTGCGATGATCCAGTATCGCCGCGCCCTTCAGGCGAAAGGTGGTGCCGATCCCGCCATTCACGAAGAAATGGCGGAACTCGCGGGCGAGGCGATGGCCGCCGCTCCGGAAGAGCAGAAAGTCGAACTGAGAATCTCGCGGATCCGGTCACTGGCCGAAGCCGCCCGGCTGGACCGACGCAGGCTCGAACCTCGCCGCGTCCTCATGCGTGAGGCACTCGCCGACGGTGAAGAGGCCGACGCCCTGCGCTGGGCCGAAGAACTCGTCGTCCTCGACCCCAAGGACACGGACGCGAACTACCTGCTCGCCGAAAAGCACCTCGACCGCAATGCCCAGGACCTGAACAAGGCCCGGACGTTCATCGATGCCCTGGCGAAGCTGGAGCCCGAGTCCTGGCGCGTCGCCCTGGCGACCGCGAAGCTCAACGCCGAATCGAATCAGCCTGAGAAAAACGCTGAGATCTTCGCCCGCCTGACGAAATCGAAGCCCGATACCGCCGCTCCGATGCAGGAACAAGTCGCCTGGGTGCGTCTGAAGCTCATGAGCTTCGAAACGGTAGCCGCACAAGGGGCTTCACCCAAACTTGTGGACGAATTGCGGGCCGACCTCGAGCCGCTCCTGAACCGTCCCGGCACTCCCGTGAGCTACCGTGTCGAATGGACGCGCGTACTGCAGAAGGCGTCACGCAACCTGCTCGCCTCAGCTGACTCGAAACCTGTGACCGAACGGGTCGACGCACTCGTCGAAAGCTCGCTCAAGCAAGCCATCGAAGCCAACCGGAACGATCTCCGGCTGCAGCTCGCACTGGCCCAGCACCTGATCAGCTCGGCTCGTTACGGGGCCTGCGTGGAACTGGTCGATGCCGCTCTCAAGTCGCCGGAAGCCAAGCTGCCCGGCGCCCAGCGTTATGTCTACGGCCTGCGTGACCTGGCCATCAAGAGCCTGCTCGCCGTGCCCGAAAACAAGGACCGCTTCGAAAAGGCCTCAGTGCACGTTCAAGCCTTGCTGGCCGCGAAACCGGCTGACGTCCAGGGCCTGGGCCACCTGTTCCAGGGTGCGATGGATCTCGAACGTGCCGGCGTAGGCGAACGGCCGATGGAAGAGATCGCCGCCGCCGCTCCGGCCGAAGACGCTTCGAAACCCGCAGCCGACACGCCGAAAACCCCGGTCGAATTCCGCCGCAGCGCGATGAATCACTTGCGGAAAGCCGCGGAAAGTCTGCCGGAAGTGGCGACTGCCCAGGCTCTTTACGGTGTATCGCTGATTCTCAATCGCGAACCCGAACTGGGCCGTCAGGCCCTGCAGCGTGCCTGGAAGCTCGGCATTACCGAAGTGCGATATCAGGTGTGGATGGCCTGGTCGCAAGTCATGGCCGGGTATCCCGAAGACGCGCTGCCGATCGTCAACGAACTTATGAGCCGGGCTGAAGACGACCCCTCGGCCGCCGCATTCCGCCCGACGCTGCACCTGCTGCTCGGCGAAATTCATCAGGCACGAAACACGCCCGAATCGCTCCGGATGGCCTATGAGCAATACGCCAAGGCCCTGAACAGCAGCAAGGAAGCCTCCAGCGCCGTGCACCTGCGGGTCGCCCAGCTCGAAATGCTGCTGCAGCAAAGCGAACGGGCCGACGCACGCCTCAAGGCCCTTTCCAAAAACAAGGACACCGCCGCCTCGGCCGCCCAGCTTCAGGTTCTGAGCCTGATCGACAAGGGCGATATGGCTGGCGCTCGCAAGCTGCTTGACGAAGTGCGGGGCAAATTCCCGGAAAGCCCGGAACTGGTCAACACCGAGGCGATGACGCTTCTGCGTGAAGGCAAGCCGGAGGAAGCCGTCCGCGTTCTGGCCGATTTCGCCGCGAAACGGCCCGAGATGGTCGAAGTCGTCCAGCTTCAGGCCCAGATCATGGCAGAGCGGCTCCAGAAGTCGGACGAAGCCCGCAAGATGATCGCCCAGCACCTGGCCAAGTCGCCTAATTCGACTCTCCAGGCTCAGGCGGCACAACTTGCCATCGTCGCTCGCGATTTCCCCGCCGCTCGTGAGGCCATCTCCAAGCTCAAGGCCCAGTGGCCCAACGCCGCTTCGGCGGACCTTCTCACGGCCCAGCTCAACCTGGCACTGAACAACTTCCCGGGGGCTCTGGCCGGTTTCCAGGAAGCCTTGAAGAAGGACCCGAACAACAAGGTCGCCCAGTTCTGGGCCGCTCAGATTTCGGCCCGCATGGGTTCCGTGAGCTACGCCTCCGAAGCCTTCAAGAAGCTGGTCGCCGAATCGCCGACCAAGCGGCTCGAAGCCGGTCTTTCGCTGACGGATGCCTCTCAGGCGGCCCTGGCGAGCCTGGAGATCGATGCCGGTCACGCCGATCAGGCGATCCAGCGGCTCGAAGCGGTCATCCGCAATGCGGCTTCGCCCGGAATCGTCCGCGATGCACGCTGGCAAATCGTGGGCGCCCTGGCTTCGAAGCGTGACTGGAATCGCATGTCGGCCCTGATCGACGAACTGATCGCCGACAAGGCGACGACCATGGAAGATCGTGTCCGCGCCGCGAATTACATGCGGTCCGCCGGCCACTCGGACAAAGCCCTGGCCCAGATCGATCAGGTGCTCAAGGAAAACCCGGCACATCCTGGCGCCGCGGCTCTCAAGGGCTTTATCCTGTCCGACGCGAAGAAGTTCGACGAAGCCTCCGCCGTCGTCTCGAAGGCGAACGATGCGGAAGGTGCGCCGGTTTCGCTGGCGCTCCTGCTGGCCGCGATCGAAAATGGCCGCGACCCTGTCGATACCCGCCGGGATCGCTCGATGGCCGTTCTGGAAGGCGCGCTCAAGCGTAATCCTGAATCTTTCGAGCTGATCAAGGCGATCTACGCCATGAAGAAGGGTGTCGATTCCCGCGAAAACATTCTCGCCTGGGTCGACACCGTCATCACCGACAAAGCCTCGGCGGCCACGCGCCGGCTGAAAGCCCAGATCCTCACGAACGAAGGCGAGCCGGACAAGGCAGACGCCGTCTATGCCGAACTCGTGCTGCAGGACGGCCAGGATCTTGGCCTGGCCCTGGAACGGCTGCAATCCCTGCGGGCCCGGGTTCAGCGGCTCAACGGTCCGAACGACCGCGAGACCGCCCGTTCAGTCAATTCGCAGCTTGACCAGCTCGTCGAGACCTATCGCGGCAAATTCTCGGAAAATCCGGAAATCTATGCCTTCGAAGCCGAACTGGCCGCCGACCGCGGGCAGATCGACCGAGCCGTCGAAATCTCCAAGACGATCGACAAGATCAACCCCAACAGCCCGCTCGGGCCACTCGTTCGCGTTCGAGTGCTCATGCCGCGGCGTCAGTGGTCCGACGTCGCCCGGAACCTCGAAGAAGCTATCGCCCGCGACCCTCGCCGGCGTGACCTGCGCATCCAGCTCGCCAGCGTGCGGACGCAGATGGGGCAGCTTGGCGAAGCTCTTCGGCTCGTCGACGAAGTCCTCGAAATCGAACCAGGTCAGACCCAGGCGACCCTCATGAAGGCCCGCCTGCTCGTGAATTCGGCCGAGGATCAGGAACGCCCGGCAAGGCTCGGCGAAGCCCTCAAGCTTCTCGACGCGCTGGCTGCGGCCGATCCCGATCGTTCGGAAATTTATGAAGAAGCCGCCGCGCTGGCCATGATGGCCAACGACTCCGGCAAGGCCCAGGCCTGGATCGAGCGAGGCCTGACACGCAACCCCGACGACCCGGCGATGGTTTCGATGCTGATCGAAACGGCCGCCACCCGGCCTGACTTCGACAAGGTCTTCGCCGATTGGAAGGCCCGTGCGGCCAAAGACACCAGCGGCCGGCTGGCTCTGGCGGTCTCCATCGCCCTGGAACGTTCCGGACGCCTGACGGAAGCCCTCGATCTGGCCAATATGGCCGTCGAAAAAGCCGACATTCCGGGCACCTGGCTGAACAAGGGAGGGATCCTTCTGGCCCTGGCTGACAGCGGATCCGAATCGCAGAAGAAAACACTGTTCGAAGAATCGCTGGCGGCCTACGACAAGGTGCTCGCCAAGAGCCCCGACTCGGTCGAAGCCGTCAACAACAAGGCCTGGATCCTGCACCATCACCTCGGCCGCCATCAATCGGCTGCGGAAGTGGTCGACGCTTTCCTGAAGCGTACGGACCCCTCGCGAGTTCCGGCCGAATTCGACGACACCGTCGGTTCGATCCGTGAATCGGTCGCCCAGAACCGCGAAGCCGAAGTGGCTTACGGCGCAGGTCTTTCGAAGTCGCCCGCGCACCCCATGCTGAATTTCCACATGGGCCGGCTGATTTCGCGTGACCCGGGCCGCCGTTCGAACGCACGGACCTACCTCGAACGTGCTCTGGCCAGCCCAGATCGTCTGGACGAAGACTCCGTGGCCGAGGCCCGGCGGATTCTCGCGGAACTCGACGGCAAACCCGCCGCCGAGACGATCCGCGCGAACTGAAAGCGATGTGTCGAATCCGGCCTGAGCAATCCCGGGCTCGATCGGCAGAATCACGAAAAAGCGAAGCTTTTGGCCCGGCCACTTTCAGGTGGCCGGGCTTTTCGTTGGTGTCATCCGGGCAAGCTGCTCCGAATCTTTGACGCTTGCGAGCCGGCCTGCCTATAATTCGTTCAGGACCGATTCCGCCAGCGTGTTTTCGCTCACGCAGTTTACGGTTCCATCACGCACCGAACAGGGCGCAATTCCACGATGTCGCTCACGGCCTTCGATGGTTCACGCCTCTTCCTCCTGACGTTATCCCTCTGGCTGGCCAGTGCTGGGGCGTCGGCTCAAGAGGCTCCGCCCGCCGAGGCGCCGAAAGCCGGGGCGGAAAAGGTTCCAGGCCAGTTCTTCGTCGTCGAGCAGCCGATCACCGAGGCCTCGGTCCGGCGTCTCGAAACGGCTGCACAGGCCTACGTCCGCAAGACGCTGGAAGCCGGCAAGGCTCCGGTGCTGATATTCGAATTCCAGGGCAGGGGCACGGCTGAGGCCGGGGCGAGCCGCTTCGGCGCGGTTCTCGAGCTTTGCCAGGTGCTGTCGCGCAAGCTCACCGGTGCCCGTCTCGTGGTCGGATACGTTCCGGAACCACTCACGGGCTTCGCGGCGCTCGGGCCGCTGGCTTGTCAGGAAGTGATCTTCGGCCCCAAGGCTTCAATCGGGTCGATCGTTCCACCGGGCACCGATGCGCTCACCCAGCGCACGGCCCGCTCGTTCGTGGCTGATCTCGCGGCCAGCCTGGGCAGGTCGCCCGACCTTTACGAAGCACTCGTCGACGACCGGGCCGAACTGATGGAAGTCACCACGGGCGACAACACCCGGCACTTCGTACTTAAGGATCGTCTGGGCGAATTCGCGAAAACCAGGGCGATCGCGCTCGAGCAAGTCGCCTGGCCGCCCGGATCGAAACGCGAACTTTCCGCCGAAAAAGCCAGGGGCGTCCTCTCCCGCCTGACGGTCGACGAACGAACGGACATTCTCGACGTCTACCGCCTTGACCCGATCGCCCTGCGTCACGACCCGACCCTGGGCACCGGCGGCAAGGCCTTGCTGATCCAGCTTACGGGCAACCTTGACCGGTTCAGGGCAGGCTATATCCGCCGAAAGCTCGGGCTCATCGAAAATTCCGACTTCAATGTTCTGATTCTCGAAGTCGATGCCCGCGGGGCCGACCCGATCCTGGCGACCGAGATCGCCGACCGGCTCGAGAATCTCAAGAACATCCGTAAAATCGCGTATGTCGTCGGCAAGGCGGAAGGTGCCGTGGTTTTGCCGCTCCTGGCATGTGACATGATTTACGTCCAGCCTGGGGCCACGATCGGCGATGCCTACCTTCAGAAGCTGCCAGACGGCCGCAATAAGCCCGCGCTGCCCTCGCTTGAGATCATCGCATCGCTTCGGGCCCGGGCCGTCGATCTGGCGGGCAGACACGCCTACGCCCCGGGGCTGGCTTCAGGGATGTTCGATCCGCAACGATCGATCGTCGAAGCTCAGGATCTCAACTCCGGCGGCGTGATCGCCATCGACCGGACCGAAGCCGAGGCCGACGCCAGGCGGTTCCGTATCCGGCGCGAAGTCAAGCCGGCGGGCGAATCGTGGCTCATGGATTCGACGACCGCCGTCGGCATGGGGCTCGCCTCGCTCGAAGAATCGCGAGCCGGGCTGCTCGCGCGCCTCGGCATCGAGTCGGACAATATCGAAACCGTCGGCCCTTCCTGGGTCGATTATCTCGTCGCGATTCTGAACAACCGGCTCGTCTCGTTCCTGCTGCTCACTCTCGGCCTGTTCCTGCTCGTCCTGGAATTCAAGCTGCCGGGCATCGGCCTGCCGGCGATCGGTTCGGCCGTCTGTTTCACGCTCTTCTTCTGGAGCCATTACCTCAGCGGCACGGCCGACCAGCTCGAAATTCTGCTGTTCGCCATCGGCTTGATCTGCCTGGCGATCGAACTTTTCGTGCTGCCGGGCTTCGGCGTGTTCGGCCTGGCGGGCGTTCTGCTGACGATCGTCTCGCTCGTGCTCGCCAGCCACACGTTCCTCTGGCCCAGCGGGTCCGAGGAGTATCGCCAGATGGGGCTGACGCTCACGCAGCTCCTTTCGGCCATGGCCGTAGTCGTCGTCGCCATCGTCTGGGTCGGCAAGAATATGCACAAGATCCCCATGCTCAATGGACTCGTCCTTTCGCCGGACGAACCTGCCGATGCGGCCGACAGAGCAGAGCCGCTCATCGTCGGCGATTCGGACCTGAACCTGAGCTTCCTCATGGGCCGGATCGGCAAGACGGCCACCCCTATGAGGCCGACCGGCAAGGCGCGTTTCGAAGATCACCTTGTGGACGCCACCGCCCTGACCGGGTATATCGATGAACATCAGGATGTCGAAGTCGTCGCCGTCCGTGGTCTGCGCGTGATCGTCCGGCCTGTGCGGGCACCCGACGAACGGATCCGGGATTCCTCGGCCCCGTTCGCTTTCGATGAAGGGCTTTTCGAGTCGTGAATCTTTACGTCTGGCCATCGCTCCTGCTGATCGCGGCCCTTCTGCTCGTCTTTCTCGAAGTGTTCGTGCCTTCAGCGGGCGTCATTCAGCTCCTTGCCCTTGGCCTGCTCGGGGCTTCCCTGTGGAGCGCATTCGCCGTCTCCACGATGACGGGCTTCGTCTTCCTCACGATCAGCCTGGCCCTGTTGCCGATCGTCCTGCTGTTCGCCGCATCGCTCTGGCCGCACACCTGGGTGGCACGTTACTTCATGCTGATTCCACCTGAATCTGACGAAAGACCTGGGCATAACGACGACAGCCCGTTCGCGGAACTTCAGCTCCTCGTTGGCCAAGTGGGGCGTGCTCTCACCGATCTCAGGCCCTGCGGCACCGTCGAAATTCATGGCAACCCGGTCGACGCCATGACCGACGAAGGCTACCTGCCCGCCGGTATCCCGGTGCGGGCCATCGGCATCAAGCAGGCCCAGCTGCTCGTCCGCCGTTACGAAACCTGAGCATCCACTTCGACGAAAAAAGAAAAACGATGCGACTCGCATCGCATCGTTCGTGAATGATCGGGCTTTCGCGGTTACCGACTCGAAGTCGCCTAAGATCAGAACCGGGCCATTTCGTCCGCATGATAGCTGGACCGGACGAACGGACCGCTGGCGACATCGACGAAACCCATGCGCCTGGCAAGCTCTCCGAGCCGGTCGAATTCTTCGGGAGGCAGGTAGCGCTTGACGGCCAGGTGCCGCGGCGATGGCTGCAGATACTGGCCCAGGGTGATCAGGTCACAGCCGACTTGACGCAAGTCCGCCAGCGTTTCCAGAATTTCTTCCGTCGTCTCGCCCAGGCCCAGCATCAGGCCCGACTTCGTGCGGATCCCGGGCATCACCCGCTTCACGTGCTCCAGCACTTTCAGGCTGACTTCGTATTGAGCCTTGCGCCTGACGAACTGCTGCAAACGGTTGACGGTTTCCAGGTTATGATTGAACACTTCGGGCCGGGCCTGCAGGACGACGTCGATCGCGGCCGGATCGGCGTCGAAGTCGGGCGTGAGCACTTCCACCGTGGCGCCGGTGCGTTCACGAACCGCCAGGATGCATCGGCGGAAGTGGTCGGCACCGCCATCCGGAAGGTCGTCGCGGGTGACGGACGTGATCACGACATGGCGCAGGCCCATTCGCGCGGCGGCTTCGGCCAGCCTTTCCGGCTCGTCGGCCGCGACATCTTCAGGCTTGCCCCGCTTGACCGCGCAAAAGCCGCACGGCCGCGTGCAGGTTTCGCCCAGGACCATGAAGGTCGCCGTCTTGCGCGACCAGCATTCCGTGCGGTTCGGGCATTTGCCGCTCTCGCAGATGGTTTCGAGTTTGAGGTCGGCGATCAGGTCGCGCGTGAAGCCTATTCCCCCGGCGGCGGGCAGGGGCCGTTTCAGCCATCGCGGCAGGGCGGGGCGCCATGCCGGTGCCACGGGCGTATCCGCTTCGCCGGGGTGGTTGCCGATCTGAACGAGAGTTTCACCGACAGACATGAGATTCGCAAACCTCCGGCAGAGTGGTCAAACCTGGTGATTCCACGTAAACAGGCCCTGGTTCGAGGTCGAAGCCCTCGCGAATCCGCTGGATCAGCCGGCTCCTCAGCCGCGAAGGTTCGACGGGCCTGCCGCGAACCGCCTCCATCGATGTCTGGCGGATCGGGCGGTCGTCCGTGCCGGGTTCGACGATCACGTCGAACGGCCGCAGAAAAGGCCCGACATTGAGCAGAAACCCGAAATGGACCATGTTCCGCATGACGGAAACACCAAGCGCCGCGATCCTTTTCCCGCCCACGAACAACCCGCTGTGACTGCCGACACGTTCGGCCCGCACATCGAAATCGGCCAGGGCTTCGATCAGCGAGTTCTCGAGCCGGGCCAGATAATCTTCAGGCGATTCGGCCAGCCTCGCCAGATCGCCGATCAGATACCCCGCGACCTGGCCGGGCGTGTGCAGCCAGCAGCCGCCGCCACGTGAGACGAACCGGGGCAGCGTTTCGCCGAACCCGCCGGTTTCGTCGTCAGTACGAATGTGAGCCAGGCTGCCATTGCGGCCGATCGTCAGGGCCGGCGTGTGTTCGCAAAGAATCAGGGCCGCGTCGCCCGACTGTTCCAGGTCGTAGATCAGCCGCCGCTGCATCGCCAGAACCGCGTCGAGCGTCGCCGTATCGAGCAGATACGCGAACGCCCGGGGGCGGATATCAGGTCGTGATTGCGGCGAACTCAACGGCATCGTCTCGACTCATGGGCGTCGCGTCGATCGGCATCCGGATACCGAATGCCATCACTTCTGCCTTCATTCTATGCCGCCACGGCGATCGCTGAACAGGTACGATTCGAACGACATTCGTATTGGGCCGAATCGACCGGTAATGTCGCGTCAAAGTTCGCGCACTTCGTCGTTCGAACTGCGCAACCGGCTGATACCGATCTTCGAAGTGCGGACGAATTCGATCATCTCACGCACTTCGGGGATCTCGCCATATTCCTTCTCCGCCTCGTCGATCGCCTTCGTGATCGTCATCCCCTGAAGGAACAGGATCTTGAACACTTTCCGCACGGCGTCGATCGAGGTCCGCGGGATCCCGGCCCGCCGCATGCCCACCAGGTTCAGCCCTGTGACCGTGTTATGGCCCTGAGCCAGCGTGAACGGGGGGATGTCCTTGGTCGACCGCGAATGGCCGCCCATCATCGCCAGCCGACCGACACGTGAACGCTGCTGAATGCCGACGAATGCCGAGATCAGGCAGTTGTCGAACAGCTCGACATGCCCGGCGATGGCGCTGTAGTTGATCATCGTCACGTTATTGTGCACGTGGCAGTCGTGGGCGATATGTGCGCCGGTCATGACGTAATTGTTATTGCCGATGCGCGTGACACCGCCGCCTTCGACCGTGCCGCGATTGATCGTGACGAACTCGCGGAAGTTATTGCCGTCGCCGATCTCGATCGACGTCACTTCGTTCTTGAAGGCCCGGTATTGCGGATCGCCGCCGATGATCGTGCCCGAGCCGATCTGATTGTTCCGCCCGATCTTCAGGGGCCCGCGCAACACGACATGCGGCTCGATCAGGCACCCCTCGCCGACGGTTACCTGGCCCTCGATGACCACATAGGGGCCGATCCTGACGTCCTCTGCCACAACGGCTTCAGGTCCGATAATGGCCGTGGGGTGAATTCGAGGAGAATGATCCGACATCGGTTCCGTCCGATCCGCTGAGACGACTTCAAGTCCGGGTCCATCCCGGACGATACGATCCGAATATCTATCCGAAATCGCCCAGTCTTTCAAGTCGAGGTAACGAGGTAGGGCGGGCTTGAGCCCGCCGGATGCACTTCGAAGAAAAGAATCGCCGGGCGAGTTCGTGCCACGCCCGGTGATTCGTTTTCGTGACTGGAGTTTGGGCGTATCGTTTACGGACCGACGGATTCGATTTTCGAAGCGACGAAATTGCTGTCGTAGGTCGCCTGACCGCGATCGCCGACTTGGATGGCGGTAAGCGAAGCATGAAGTCCATTGCGTTCGATTTTCGTCGCTGCCGTAGCGATGACAGTTACGGAACTGCCGTTTCGCCCGCGAATGGTGACTTGTCCGGTTGTCCAATTGACGGCAATCACAGTGCCTTGAACCTTGTTCTGCCGAACTGTGCGGCCGCCACCCGAAGCCGTGCGGACTTCTCCCTCGCCACGGCCGCGTCCTTTGCGTCGCTCAGGCTCTTTCGCCGAGACGGACACGATCGAAACCAGGCCCATCACAATGGTCATGAATAGCGCAATATGCTTTTGCATCTTCAGTTCTCCTCTATGGATTCGAGTTGCCTCGAATGATGTCGCTGGAGCCTGGCCTTGCATTGGCCAGCCGGTCACTCCGACAAGAGGAGTGGTTTTCGGGTGCGAAGTCCGCCATGGATTTCGAGCGGTCTTGTGACTTTTTTCGAAGTTTGACCCACCAGTTCCGCAAGGCGGGCTTCAGCTCGACTGATTCCTAACCGAACCATTGTTCGAACTTTGTCCTGGGCTCTTTCGTGATCTCGAACAAGGTCCTTGGCTCTTTGCGGGGCTCGACAGGCAGATTCCTCTCTTGAGCAGGACGATCGCTTCGGCCCAGAAATCGCACAGGGAGCCCGCTCCATTGATCGCCGACGCGGAAAATGCCTTGAATACGGTGGCCCCGGGGTGTGATGAAAATCGCTTCGAAGACGCAAACCCTTTGTCTGAATCCGACCCGTAAATCCAGCGATACGATCGTCATACCACGTCTGGTCAAAACCTGGCGGAGACGATTTTCGTAAGTTCGGACGAGTTCCCTGTTGGCCCGGGAAAAAACGAGAATCGTAAAGACGATTGCCGATGCCCAGCCCACGAGCGAAATCGGGTCTGTCGACATCCGTGGATTCTCCATAAATGAATAAGGCGGGCATATGCCCGCCTTTTTGCGACTTCGGTCGAAGCAGCTTCAATTTTATCGAAACGGGTGGGCTGAAGCCGCACCCTACTCGTTCTCTCAAACCACCGCGACGGGTTTGCCGGTCTTGACCGATTCGATCTCGGCCTTCGAAAGTTTGAGGGCGAGCTGGGCCAGAGCACCGTCGAGCATCGTGTTGTGGTCGCCGCCCGAGACGTTCTTCACCGCCACGCCGATCTCGTTCGCGAAGGCCGTGATGGCGTCGCCGCCTTCAAGCGCAGGCGTTTCTGTCTTGCCGTCGGGCAGGATCACCGTCAGCGGATAGGCCACGTGGTCCCGGCCCAGGTTGGCGTATTCGAACTTGAGCGTGGCCTTTTCCAGGAAGATCTCATAGCCGTGGGCAAAGGGCCGGCCGCTCTGGCTGATCGCGCCTGAGGTGCAGCTCACCACCGGGGCATCTGGCTCGTCGTATTCGTAATTAGTCTGAAGGTGAACGACGACGCCCTGTTCGACGACCCCGCGCGACGACACCCGGGCCGGCTTGCCGAACAGCCAGCCGATGAAGTGGGTGTCGTGAATGTGCAGGTCAATCGCCGGGCCGCCGCTCTTTTCAGCGTCGGCGATGCCGGCGGACCAGTCAGGCTTGGAAATGACCCGATAGAAATTGGCGGCCAGCACTTTTCCATATTTGCCCGATTTGATGACGTCGGCGGCATAGGCGAATTCGCCGAAGAAGGGCAGCACGTGGGCCACCATCAGCTTGCGGCCGGTTTCTTTCGCCGTTTTGACCATCGCCTCGGCATCTTCCAGGCTCAGGGCGATCGGCTTTTCGACGAGCACGTCCTTGCCGGCCTTAAGAGCGGCGATGGCCAGCGGGGCGTGGTCGGCGTTGGGCACGCACAGATCGACGAGCGTGACGTTCGGGTCGGCGATCAGGTCTTCGAACTTCTCGTAGGCCTTCACGCCGGTCAGGTCCATCTGCTCGCCGCGAGGGCCGAAGTTGCCCTGGATCGAAGTCCAGTCGCCCGCCCGCTTTTTCGCGTCCCGCGTGGAGATGGCGACCACTTTGGCCCCTGGAACTCGGCCTGCGCCCAGGTAGTGAATCATGCCCATGAAGCCAATGCCGACAATGCCGATGCCCACCATAGTCGTTCGATGCTCTTTCGTTGCGATGTCCAAGGAATTGGCTGCCGAAAGCCGTGTCCGATCGGATCAGCGTAAACGGTTCGCCCGTCCGTCGCAAGAACGCGGATGGAGGGACCAGGAGGATTGCCGAGTCAGACGCATACCACCACAATCGGTCAGTAAGGAGTTCACGCGAAGTGAAGCAGAGAAGCGCGGGCGACAGGATCCGTACGAGCCGGAAGCGTCAGCGACGGAATGCTTTACGTGGCTTTTGACTGTATTTCGGGAAGTCGGTTCGCAATTCGATCTCCCGATTGGAATCGGTCTCTGCGATTCCGCGGTGACATTCTCTGAAATCGTTCCGTCGCTCACGCTACCGTCTCGTATTCATGTGCGCGATGTCGCTTCCGGCTTCACGCCTTCGGCAGCGAGGAAATGTCCGTGCCTTCCGGCCATTCGGCACGGCGCCAGGACAGGCCGTCGGGGCGGACGGGCCCGCCTGCGAGCAGCCGTTCGTAAAGGCCTTTGAGTTCGTCCGTCATCGTCTCGGCCCGGAACTGGTGGGCGAAGCGGCGGCGCCCTTCGGCACCCATCGCGGCACGTTTCTCGGGATGGTTCGCCAGGTCAAGGATGGCGTCCTTCAAGGCAGGTATGTCCTGCGGCTTGAGCAGGTGGCCCGTTGTGGGCAGGACGACTTCCTTGGCGCCGTCGATGTCGTAGCTGATCACCGGCCGGCCGACGATGAGCGATTGCGGCAGCACCCGGGCCAGCCCTTCGCGGAGGCTCGGATGGACGACGGCGTCCACCCCGCCGATGAGTTCCGGAATCCGCCCGGGCGGGACGAGCCCTGTGAAGATCACGGCATGGGCGATTCCCAGACGCTCGCAATCGGCCTTGAACCGGTCGCGCAGGATGCCGTCGCCGATGAACACGAAACGGACATTGGGATTGGCCTTCAGGATCTCAGGCGCGACGGCCAGGATGTCGTCGTGGCCTTTCAGCTCGAACAGCCGTGCGACGGTGGCGAAGGCGACGTGTTCGGGGGCCAGGCCCAACTCGGCCCTGATGTCCTCACGCGTACGCGCGGGGTTGAGAAAAGCGTCGACATCCATGCCCGAATAGACGGTCAGGAATTGCTCCGGCCGGCCCACGCCCGCGGCCAGGGCCTGTTCCGTCATGGCGTCGGCTACACTCACGATGGCGTGGCACCGCTTCGCAGCCCATTTTTCCAGCGTGATATAAAGGAAGTTCTTGTGCGGTTTTTCGAACCGGCCGAAGGGCATGCCGTGAATCGTGTGCACGATGGCGGGCGTCTTTTCGTTCCACGCGGCGGCCCGGCCGATGATGCCGGCCTTCGAGCTGTGCGTGTGGACGACGTCGGCCCCATATCGGCGGAAGCTCTTGCGCAGGGCTCGATAGGCCGCAGCGTCGGTCCTGGGGCGAATCGCACGCACAAGTTCGGGCATACGTTCGACGACGAAGCCCTGCGACTCGGCCCTGGCGAACAGGTCGCCTTCGGGCCCTTCGGCGGGGCCGGTGATGAGGATCACCTCGTCCTTCTGGCGGTGATGCAGCCCTTCGACGGTGAGAAGGGTGTTTTCCTGGGCTCCGCCGAGGATCAGGCGTGTGATGACGTGAACGATCTTCATGGATGAGCTGCGGACCGACCTCGTTCGAACGGACAGACTGGCGAACCTGGCACCCGAGATGCCGACGTGGTTGGAATGTACGATGTCGCCCGGGCAAAAAACAAGCGAAACCCCCGGCCTTGACGCGGCCGGGTGACTCATGACCGCACAATGAGGATTCCGGGAAACCCGGCCCCCTCTCGCACTTCTCGTGACTCGCTGCGGTCGATCGCCTGAATTCATCCCGTTCCGGATCGATCACGACCCTTCTATCCGTACGTGTCCATTCCGGAACTACGCAAACGCGTGGCCAAAGCGCGCGAAGAATTTCCCGGCTTCGAAGAATCGGGCCACGGATCCGAAATTCGATGAAAATTGGCCTGGGTTTTGCATCAGTACTGGAAGAGGCTTTTTACCGGTCTGAGCGATCGATTCGCGAGGGAGGCGAGTGGCATGTCAATCCGGGCGTTCGTACGAATTCGGAATGCCGCGGTTTGCCGTTCGGCACGGATCACGATCAGGCGGATTTTCGGCCGAATCGTGGATTATCGCAGGTTCGGGCCACCCCGTCCTGCGCAGAGTCGCTTTGCTTGTCAGTCTTTCGATTCGGGCTATTCTCTCGAAATTGCCCTGGCTTCCCTTCTTTAGGGATTCTGGAAGATACGAGGTTCGGTTAGGTAAAATTTACCGGGAAAATCGATAATTCCTGGCATTCGGAATAAACCGCGTTGACGTTTTTTTCGATAAGAGATAAGACACCGCGAAATGCTCCCGGTCCGGCGCGTGATCTCATGGTCGAGATCGTCGCCACTGTGACAAGGTCCGGGGCGGTTTCGTGGATCCAATGTGGGGTGCGGTTTACAGGACCGCCGATTGGAAATGGATTTCGACACCTCTCTCGAAAGGGTGAATCGTATGAATGGCCCGCATCGCTGTCAGGGAAGCCGGCGGTGGATTCGTGAGAGGCGAAAGGAGGTCGCGTTGGGTAAGCTGAAGTCCTTAGCCGTTGTGGTGGCACTGGGTGCCAATGGGAGCGGCTTGATGGCCGCACCGTGGTCGGATGTTCCCGCATCCGCCGGGCGTCCTCAACCGCCAGTCCCGCCTGTCGAGTACGTCAAGGCGGGCGCGAAGCTGTACAATTCCGGTGACAAGGCCAACGCCGCCAAGTATCTGAAGGCGGCGGACGACTACCGCGATATGCTCTCCGCTGAAGAGTGCACGGTACTCGACAGTTACCTTGTCAAGATTCAGGCACCGGCGAAGGCCGATGCCGAAGTGGCCCGGACCTCTGGCGAGGCTCCTCAGGCCGCTCCGGCGGAAGAACCGGCTCAAATGACGCCGGCTCAGGCGATGCCGGTCACTCGTGGCGGCACGGCGGACGCCAAGCAGAAAGTCCGCTGGCTGCTCAAGGCCGCTCGTGAAGACGTTCGCCTGGGCGACTACGATGCCGCCGAAGCGAAAGTCGCCGAAGCCCGCTCGCTCGACGTTTCCTACACTCTGTTCGACGACACGCCGGACCGGGTCGAGGACGCCATCGCCAAGGCCCGGCCGAAGCTCGCAGGAGCCGTCGGCGGCCCCCGCGACAAGAAGAACGCCAAGGACAAGCTGAAGCAGGCTCGAACCCTGCTGACTTCCGGACACTTCGACCAGGCCGAAGCGATCGCCCTGGACGTCGAGTCGTGGAAGCTGGACTTCGGCATGTTCGAAGACAGCCCGAAGAAGGTCATCGCCGCGGCCCGTGCCGTGAAGCAGCGTGACAAGATCCGTCAGGCCGGTACGAAGGCCGAAGTGAACCTGGGCGTTTACGACGCTCTCGTTCAGGAAGCCCGCCTGATGGCTCGCGACGGCAAGTTCGACGAAGCCGAAGCCAAGGCCCGCCAGGCTCAAGCCCTGAACGTGGCACCGCCGCTCGATTCCGTCCGTGCCGAAGACGTGCTGCATGAAATCAGCGTCGCCCGTGCTTCCGGCAAGTCGGCCGCCGATCCGGCCGTCGCCCGGGTTTCGGCGGACGCCCCCGCCTTGGCGGATCTGACACCTCCCCCGGCTCCTGAAGCGGACGCCCCCGCTGGCGTCGCTCCTGTGAGCATCCCTGAACCCGCCCCGGTGGCGGACAACATCGCCAGGCTCGCTCAGAGCGGCGATGCCCAGCCGGCCAATCCCGGCGAAATGCTGCTGGAGCAAGCCAGGGGCCTGCTGGCCTCGGGTAACTTCGAAGCCGCTCAGGCCGCTGCCGAAAAGGCGAAGGCCGGCAACCACGGCGTCGAAGCCCAGGCGGAAGATCTGCTCGCCCAGATCGGTCTGGCCGCCCAGAACGGTTCGATCTCGATGTACGAAGCTGCCCTCGATGCACTTCGCAAGGGTGATGCAGGCCGGGCCAAAGCCCTGCTGACCGAAATCGCCTCGGTGCCTGGCATCGACGAAGGCATGAGCCAGAAGGTGCAGGACCTGCTCCTGCGTCTCTCCAGCGACGACAAGGCCGCCAGGGCGGAAGCGTCGAAGCCCACGGACATGGCTCTGGTCGCTTCGCAGAAGCTGAACGCCGAAGTCGGCACCAAGGTCGCCGAAGCCCGGCGTCACCTCGAAACCGACCCGGCCAAGTCGATCAAGCTGCTCGAGGAAACCCTCGAAGTGGTGAAGAAGGCCGAAGCTCCTGACGCCGTCAAGCGGACGATGGTTCGCCGCGTGGAAGTCGCCATCGAACTTGCGAAGAAGGAAAAAGCCACCTTCGACGTCAAGATGGCCGACGTGAACGCCCGGGCCGAGATCGAACGTAAGCGTCTGCGGATCCTCGAAGCCGACAACGCCAAAATGGCTGAAGTCGACGGGCTCATGAAGCAGGCGGCTGAAGCTTACGACAGCGGCAAGCTCGAAGAAGCCGAAATGTTCGCCAAACGGGCCGTCGAAATCGACCCCAACAACCTGGCCGCCACGGCCATGAGCTGGAAGGCCCGTACGGAACGCCACTACAAGCGTTCGATGAACAACGAAGCCGCCAAGGAAGAGGGATTCCTCTCGGCCATGCATGGTGTCGACGAAGCCATGATCGTCGATCCGGCCATCACCGAGCGGGGTATCGCCTTCCCCAAGGACTTCAAGGACCTGACCGTCAACCGTCGTGAACTGATGGCCCGGCTGGAGCCCCGCAAGGACGCCCGCACCCTGGCCATCGAAAAGAAGATGACCGAAGACGTCACGCTCAATTTCGACAATCAGCCGATCTCCGAAGCCGTCAGCTTCCTCGAGAACTACACCGGCCTGAACATCGAAATCGATCCCAAGGCTCTGGCCGAAGAAGGCTTCACGCCTGACACCAAGGTCAGCCTGTCGCTGAACAAGGTCAAGCTCCGTACGGCTCTCGGCCACCTGCTGCGGCCGCTGAACCTGACCTACATCATCGACGATGAGGTGGTCCTGATCACCAGCCCCCAATCGGGTGCCGCCAAGGTCTATTCGAAGGTCTACTACGTCGGTGACCTCGTCAAGCCGGTGAATTCCGAAATCGACGCTAACGGCGAGAAGGAAGCCCAGCCGCAGGACAACAACATAGCCCTGGCGGGTCTCGGCCTGATGGGTGACAACGCCAACTCCAACGGCGTCAAAGTGCTCAAGGGTGACCGTCCCCAGGCGGACATCAGCCCCCTGATCCAGATGATCGCCACCTCGGTGGCCCCGGGTTCCTGGAAGGTCATCGACCCGATGACTCAAAAGGACATCACCGGTGCCTTCGGCCTCGGGTTCCAGCCTGGCGGCTTCGGGATGGGTGGCGGTGGTGCGGCTGACCTCGAAGGTCAGGTGCTGCCCGTCGGCTCGATCTACCCCTACTTCCTGGGCCTCTCACTGATCGTCCGGCACACCAACGAAGTGCACGACGAAATCAGCGACCTGCTCCGACAGCTCCGCCGGATGCAGGACATCCAGGTCACGATCGAAGCCCGCTTCATCACCCTGCGGGATACGTTCTCGGAAGCCATCGGCGTCGACTTCGACTTCAACCTGCAGTCGGACGTCTATCAGAAGAACAGCTCGTTCGCTCTGGAACAGGCCAACTCCTTCTATCCGGCGGGCGGCGGCTCGACGACCGGCGGCGGCACCGGCGGCGGTACGACGGCCGGTACCCAGCAGCCTTACCTGGTCAACTCCTATCGTGACCACTCCCTCGGCAATCGTCAGCCGGTCGTGGTCGGTACCAGCAGTGCGGGCGGTGCAGGCTCTCTGCCACCCTTCACCGGAAACCTGGGTATTCCGTTCCTCCAGAACAGCTACCCGGCCTCGTCCGTGCAGGGCTTCGACCGCGGTGCGACCTTCGGGATCTCGTTCCTGTCCGACCTGGAAGTCTTCCTGTTCGTCAACGCGGCTCAGTCCGACCGACGTAACAACATCGTCCAGGCTCCCAAGGTCACCACGTTCAACGGTTCGGCGGCTTATATCCAGTCCACCGAAAATATCCCGTACGTGTCCAACTACATTCCGATCGTCGGCCCTGGCTCGGTGGCCTTCCAGCCGGTGATCAACCAGGTTCCTGATGGTGTCCAGCTCACCGTCACCCCGGTCGTCTCTCATGACCGTCGCTACGTGCGGCTGTCCATCAACCCCACCTTCATCACCTTCCGACGATTCGAGTCGTTCAACATCCCGGGTGGTGCGGTCGGTGGCGGTGGTCTGGGCGGCGGTGCGACGACGACCACGCAAACCTCTCTGCGTCTGCCGATCACGACCCTGTTCACCATCGCCACGGTGGTCACGGTTCCCGACGGCGGCACGGTTCTCCTCGGCGGCGTGAAGCTGATGTCCGAAGAGCGGAACGAAGACGGCGTCCCCATCCTGGCCAAGACGCCCTACATCAACCGCCTGTTCCGGAACATCGGTATCAGCCGCGACACCAGCAGCCTGATGATCATGGTGACCCCGCGAATCATCCTCCTCGAAGAAGAGGAAGAACGCCTGGGCATCCCGACCATCTCTCTGTAAGTCAGGATCGCTCCCCCAAAGGGCGATCGCCCGCCGCGGGAAATCGCCCATCCCGTCGTCGCCCCGCTTCCCAATGCGACTGGCCGCCGAAGCCCAAAACTTCGGCGGCCTTTTTTCGTGCGCATCGAAAACCGATCGGCTTACAATGACCTGCCGACTCGATCAATGACCTGCCGACTCGATCCCGGTCCGCGACCCTTCCGGAAACCGCATGGCTCTACGACCCAGGCCTTATCTCCAGCAGGTCTTATTCCGGCCCGACACTCCGGTCGATCCGAAGACATATCCCTATTCCATCCCTGCCGTTCGCGACATCGAAAAGCTCGCCTTCCACCCGGACGTCACCTTCCTCGTCGGCGAAAACGGGTCCGGCAAAAGCACCGTGCTCGAAGCGATCGCCCTGCTCATGGGCTTCGGCCCCGAGGGCGGCACCCGGAACGTGAACTTCGCCACGACCGGTTTCGCCGTTTCGCCGCTCCACGAGTCGCTCCGTTCCGTCAAGAGCCACGTCTCGCCGAAGGATGGCTATTTCCTGCGAGCCGAGTCGTTCTATAATATTGCCACTTATATGGATGAAACCGGTTATCTCGGCGGTTACGGCGGCAAATCGCTGCACCATCGCTCGCACGGCGAAGCTTTCATGACCCTTCTCACCCACAAGTTCCGGGGCAGGGGGCTGTATCTGCTCGACGAACCAGAGGCCGCACTTTCGCCTCAGCGGCAGCTCGCGGCCATGGTCGCCATTCGCGACCTCGTCGGGCGTGAATCGCAGTTCGTCATCGCCACCCACTCGCCTATCCTGCTCGCATATCCCGGCGCGAAAATCTGGTCGTTCGACGATTCGGGTATCTCCGAAATCGCCTACGAAGAGACCGACCATTTCCTGATCACCCGCGATTTCCTGAATCATCACCGGCAAAGAATTCAGCGACTTTTCGAAGCCTAGAAGACGGGCTTTCCGAAGCTGCGTCGCATGAGATTCATGCCTCGGGTTCTGTTCGAATCGAGCCGTGATCCGTTATATTGCCAGCAGTTTCCGCCCTTTGACCTCCCGCGGCGTGATCGCCCCCTCGGCGGATTCGTACGATCGGCAATCCGGAACCCTCTTGCCATGAAGATTCACGAGTATCAGGCCAAGGAATTGATGCGAGCCGCCGGTGTGGCTACGCCCGACGGGATCGTCGTGAGCACGCCCGAAGAAGCCGCCGCGGCGTTCACGAAGCTCGGCGCCCCGCTCCAGGTGGTCAAGGCCCAGGTGCATGCGGGCGGCCGGGGCAAAGGCATCGCCGTCGGGCCTGACGACGACCGCGACGACGCCCTGCTCGTCGCCTCGGGCAAAAAAGAACGCAAGCCCGGCATGGCACGCGGCGTCCAGCTCGTCAAAACCGCTGAAGAAGCCAAAGCCGCCGCGGCCTCCCTCCTCGGCAAAACCCTGGTCACCTACCAGACCGGCGCCGTCGGTTCGAAAATCAATAAGGTCCTCGTGACCGTCGGCCACGACATCGCCAAGGAACTCTACCTCGGCCTGGCCATCGACCGTGCCCAGCAGGCACCCGTCCTGATGGCCTCCACCGAAGGCGGCGTCGAGATCGAAAAGGTCGCCCACGAAACGCCTGAGAAAATCCACCGCGAGACGATCGACGTCGGTCTCGGCCTGGCCGACTTCCAGGGCCGCAAGGTCGCCAAGGCCCTCGGCCTGGAAGGCAAGACCGCCGGCAAGGCCGCGGCTCTGGTCAAGGCTCTGGTGAAGTTGTGCATTGAGAAGGACGCCTCGCTCATCGAGATCAATCCCCTGATCGTCACCGATTCCGGCGACGTCATGGCTCTCGACGGCAAGATGACTTTCGACGACAACGCCCTGTTCCGCCACCCTGAAATCGCCGCGATGATCGACACCGACGAGGAAGACCCCGCCGAGTTGCGGGCCGCCAAGTCGGGTCTGTCGTACGTGAACCTCGACGGCGACATCGCCTGCCTCGTCAACGGTGCCGGCCTGGCCATGTCCACCATGGACCTGATCAAGTACCACGGCGGCGAGCCGGCCAACTTCCTCGACGTCGGCGGCGGTGCCGACAAGAACCAGGTGCTCGAAGGCTTCCGCATCCTGCTGGCTGAGCCGCGCGTGAAGGCCGTGCTCGTCAACATCTTCGGCGGCATCATGCAGTGCGACATCATCGCCGCCGCCATTCTGGCCGCCTACGACGAAATCGACTTCCGCGTCCCGCTGGTCGTCCGCCTGGAAGGCACCAACGTCGAAAAGGGCATGGCCATGCTCTCAGAAAGCGGCCGCCCCATCATCGTGGCCAAGGGCCTGACCGACGCAGCCCAGAAGGTCGTCGCCGCCGCAGCCGGAAAATGACCGATCGGCCCGCGAACCGCGTGCCGCGCCGCTTCGGCCCGGCCGGTTCGCCCTGCCGTATCCTGAATCTCACAAAACACTTCGAGACGATCCACCCATGAGCATTCTGGTCAATAAAGACACGCGTCTGATCTGTCAGGGCATTACGGGCAAGGCCGGCGAATTCCATTCGACCCAGTGCAAGGCCTATGGCACCAATCTCGTCGGCGGCGTGACCCCCGGCCGTGGCGGGCAGACGGCCGTCGGCGTGCCCGTCTTCGACACCTGCGTCGAAGCCGTCGCCAAAACCGGTGCCAACGCCACCATGATCTTCGTGCCGCCTCCGTTCGCAGCCGATTCCATCATGGAAGCCGCCGATGCCGGTATCGAGCTGATCATCGCCATCACCGAAGGCATCCCGGTCGTCGACATGGTCCGCGCCACGGCTTACCTCAAAGCCCATCGGCCCAATGTCCGCCTGATCGGCCCCAACTGCCCGGGCGTGATCACCCCTGGCGAATGCAAAATCGGTATCATGCCTGGCTACATCCACAAGCCGGGCCGCGTCGGCGTCGTCAGCCGCTCGGGCACGCTCACTTACGAAGCCGTGTGGCAGCTCACGAACCTGGGCATCGGCCAGAGCACGTGCGTCGGCATCGGCGGCGACCCGGTCAACGGCACGTCGTTCTCCGACGTCCTCATGATGTTCCAGAAGGATGACAACACCGAAGCCATCATGATGATGGGCGAAATTGGCGGCAACGCCGAAGAACAGGCCGCCCAGCTCAAGAAGGACGGCATCGTCACCAAGCCCATGGCCGCCTTCATCGCCGGCCAGACTGCACCTCCCGGCAAGCGCATGGGCCACGCCGGTGCCATCATCTCTGGTGGCTCAGGTGCCGCCGCCGACAAGATTGCGGCCCTCGAAGCCGCCGGCATCCTCATCGCCAAATCCCCGGCCGATATGGGCGTGACGCTCCAGAAGGCGCTCAAGGGCTGATCGAACACGATCGCCCGCGATTTCGACCGTTCGTATCCGATACGTCGCCGTCTCTTCCGGCGACGTTTCTTTTTCTACAGGCCGCGAACGATGACCGCGAACCACAGCCCTGTGACCCTCCGGCCCTATAGCCCTGATGATGCGCCGGCCCTGCTGCGGCTGTTCAAGGACACCATCCGGCGCGTCAATTCCCGCGATTACGCCCCCGAACAGGTCGCGGCCTGGGCGTCGGACGAAATCGATGCGAGTGCCTGGGCAAGCAGGTTCGAAGGGCGATTCGCCGTCGTGGCAGAGGCGGCGGGCGTCATCGCCGGCTTCGTCGATCTCTCGCCGGAAGGCTATCTCGACCGGCTTTTCGTCTCGGCCGATCATCAGGGGCAGGGCATCGCGACGGCTCTGATGGATGCGGTCTTTGCCGAAGCGAAACGGCTGAACCTGCCGAAAATCGAGGTCCAGGTCAGCCTGACGGCCCGGCCGTTTTTCGAACGACGAGGCTTTCGCGTCGTCGAAAGTCGAAGCGTCGAAGTCCGCGGTGCGATGCTCGATTGCTTCGGCATGGAACGGGAATTGCTTTCGCCCGGAACCTGATTCGGCGCGTTATCTTCCGGCAACTGCCGCATGCCGGCTCACGATTTCGCCGGCTTCAGACCATGGCCGCCGACCGGTTCGGTCGAGATGTGCACGTCGAACGAGTCGATCAGGGCCATGCCCGCCGCGATGGCGGCCTTCACTTCGGGGATTTGCAGCGATGCCCGGTGCGCGGCCTGCGATTCCCAGACCTCGGTGATCCAGACGGCTTCGGCGTCGTCGGGATCTCTGGCCACGACATAGCTCAGGCAGCCGGGCATTTCGCCGGTGGAGGCCGTGAGGATTCCGATCAGCTCGTCCCGCTTGCCTTCGACGCTCTTGATTTTGCCGATCAGGCCATACATCGTGAAAATTCCTTGAATTCTGAGGATCCGGTCGAGACCCGCAAGCCGTTCCGTTTCGGCGTCTTTCGCATTACTTCGCCTTCGGCTCGCCGCCCGTCGGCCCCAGCTTCATGAACACCCAGGTACCCAGCGGGGCGATGTTCTTCGTGAAGGCCACGAACTGGCGTTCTTCGTCGGAGGCCGAGCTGGAAATGGGCAGGTCGAGGATCGCCCCGGCGAAATTCGCCACGGTGATGTAATCGCCCTCGGCCGCGGCATAAAACGGCTTCTTCGTGCGTGGATCCTCGACGATCAGGCTGCCGGCGAAGACCCAGTCGGTTTCCACGGGCTTTTCGGTCTTGAGGTTCTGCACCCAGGTTTTCGCGTCGGCCGTCTGCTTCTTGCCTGCGGCGTCGGTCCAATCCAGGCGGATGCCGACTTTCGAACCGGCCGGCGGCTCGAATTTGGGCACGAATCGCACCGGGTGGCCGGGCTCGGCCTTCGTCAGCAAAAGCCCCGCGTGAATGGCCCGGGCTTCGGCCTTCGTGGCCAGAATAGCTTCGTGTTCCTTGGTGCCGGTCATGCACAGCAGGTGTTCCAGCGGCCCGTCGCGCAGGACGACCTTGGCCAGGATGATCACTTCCCGCTTTTCGGCATCGAACCACAGGTCATCGCCCAGCTTTTTCCACGATTTTTCCGGCTCGGGGCGGGGCAGTTCCTTCTCGCGCGGGTCGAGCGCCTGCCCGAAGGCGGCATGCGTGCCCAGCATCGAAAGGCCGAGCGTCAGTGCGATCAAAATCCGTCGGCTTGCCATGATTCAGGCCTCTCCATCATTCGCCGGTTGGTTCCGCCGGGTATATGCCATAGACATAGGTTAACCGCCAGGCGTTCCCGAGAGTATGCCGTATCGCCTCGGGAACTCCCGGATCGTGTGCGCACCGTTGACAACTCGCGACCGTCCTTCTAACTTGAGTGACACGAGGAACTGGTGCTTTCGCTCCCGAAGCGGCTCCGAGGCCCGTGTTCCCTCCGCATCCGTCAACCCGAACACCGATATCCACGAAAACCGAAGGTCTCGACGCAACATGGCACGACCCGTCACCCTGTTCACCGGCCAGTGGGCCGACATGAGTCTCGAAGACATCGCCCGCAAAGCGGCAAGCTGGGGCTATGAAGGGATCGAACTGCCGTGCTGGGGCGACCACTTCAACGTGCAGGACGCCCTGACCAAGGACGGCTACTGCCAGGGCCGCCACGAACTGCTGGCCAAATACGGCCTGAAGTGCTGGGCGATTTCGAACCACCTCGTCGGCCAGGCCGTCTGCGATATCATCGACGAACGCCACAAGCTCATCCTGCCGCCCCACGTGTGGGACGACTTCAAGGGTGGCCCTGAAGGTGTCCGCGAGCGTGCCATTCAGGAAATGAAGGACACCGCCAAGGCCGCCGCCAAGCTGGGCGTGAAGGTCGTCAACGGCTTCACCGGCTCTTCGATCTGGCACTTGCTCTACAGCTTCCCGCCCGTTTCCGACGCCCTCATCGACGCCGGTTATGACGACCTGGCCAAGCGCTGGAACCCGATCCTCGACGTGTTCCGCGATAATGGCATCAAATTCGGCCTGGAAGTGCACCCGACCGAAATCGCCTTCGACATCTACTCGGCCCAGCGTGCCCTGGACGCGCTCAACAACCGCCCCGAGTTCGGCTTCAACTTCGACCCCAGCCACCTGCACTGGCAGTTCGTGGACTCGGTCCAGTTCCTGCGGGCCTTCCCGAACCGGATCTACCACGTGCACGTGAAGGACGCCGCCCGCACGCTCGACGGCAAGTCGGGCATCCTGGGCAGCCACCTGAACTTCGGCGATGCCCGCCGGGGATGGGACTTCCGCTCGCCGGGCCGCGGCCAGGTCGACTTCGAGGAAATCGCCCGCGAACTCAACCGCATCGGCTACGACGGCCCGCTGTCGGTCGAGTGGGAAGATCCGGGCATGGACCGCGAATTCGGCGCCGAGGAAGCCGCCGCCTTCGTCAAGCGCGTCCTCCGCTTCCCGGCCGCCGGCCGGATGTTCGACTCCGCCTTCGCCGAAGGTCAGGGCAACGCCTGATTTTCTGGCGGCGAGAATTTAGAATCACGAATGGCCCGCGTTCCGAACTCATTCGGCGCGGGTCGTTTCGTCTTCGTTTACGATTACGCTTCGTGCACGACGATGGCAAAAAGCTGGTCGGGCGATTCGAACACCATTTCGCCGGGTTTCATCCCGGCTTTTTCCGCGGCGGCGTTCCAATCCGCCAGCGTGACGGCGAAGTCGCATTCGCCCGTATGGGCGATGACGTTCGCAATTCCTTCAGGCTTGAGTTTGGTCCATTTTTCACGGATGGTCCTGTGTAGCCGTTCGATGTACACGTTCCGCGTTTCGCCGGGCAGGCAGAATGGTTCGTAAGCGACGAAAATGCCACCCGGCGCAAGTGATTTCTTCACCTGGGCGAAGAAATCGGGCAGGCGTTCGAGCCCCAGATGGTGGGCCGACATGCCGATATATATGACTTCGAACAGAGAGTCGACGCCTCGCAGGTATTCGACGAAATCGGATTCGACGAACGTAACCCGCACGCTGGTTCCGAAATTCATACATTTTGCGAACCGAAGAGCCTCCGGCGAATTGTCGACACCGACGAATTCGATCGGTGGCTGGCCCATCATGACTCGCACTCCGCCGAGGTCGGACACGAGCAGCGACGTCGACTTGCAACTGCCGCAGGCAAGGTCCAGAAACCGGATCGTGTCCGACGGACGAAACTGACTGACGACCACCTTGCGAAGTTTCTGCCCGGCCAGGCTATGCCAGAGGTAATCGTGCCCCAGAATCAACCGATAATTGTCCCAGCCTTGCTGGAACAGGTCGGCCGGGTTTTCAGGCCTGACGTTTCTCACTCCGATGATTTCGAACATTGCTGGTGATTTCCTCCGCTCGCAGCCCGAGAAACTCGATCCCGCACAGCCGCCCACTCAGGCGAATCCGTGTCATCGCCGAAAATGACCTGAATTTTCCGGATCGCAGGATCGGCGTCCCACCGATGGAGGATTTCGAACAACGACCGCTCCGCGATCCTGGCATCTGCAAGCCAAATCCGTGACAGAGTCGAGGATACTTCATCCGCCGGGCCGGTACCAAGAGTCAGAACTGCTGTCGATCGATCGGATTCGCCGGCTGACTCATTCGTCGAGACAATCCTCAGCGGTTTTCGAGGCGAATAATGCAGTCGCGATTGCCCTGGCGAAATGCGGGAAAGATGCTCCGAAACGACGGAAGCCTCCGAGATGACTCGCTTGCCCAGCACCGATTCGATGAAGTCGGCACGAATCGGTCCCGGGCGCAGGATCCTCGGCTTCTCGCCCGAAAGATCCAGCACGGTCGATTCCACCCCCGCGGAGCAGGGGCCGGCATTCAGAATCAACCCGATCCGGTCGCCCAGGTCTTTCGCCACATGTTCGGCCCGCGTCGGCGAAAGCCGGTTCGAACGATTGGCCGATGGTGCCGCGATTGGCCGATCCGCCGCCGCGATCAGGGCCCGGGCCACGGCGTTCGCCGGAATCCGTACGCCGACGAACGCCATACCGGCAGTCGTCGTGTCCGGAATCGCCCCCGATTTCGGCAGAATCAGCGTGAGTGGCCCTGGCCAGAAGGCATCGGCCAGTTTTTGGGCATCGTCAGGCCAATCCTTGACGCACTCCCGGCGAACCCGCTCGACCGACTCGCAATGCACGATCAGGGGATTGGTCTGCGGCCGGCCCTTGGCTTCGAAGATCTTACGAACGGCCGATTCGTCGGTGGCATCCGCCCCCAGGCCATAAACGGTCTCGGTCGGAAACGCCACAAGGCCGCCGGATCGGAGGATCGCGGCGGCCTGGCGGATGATTTCGGCGTCGGGGGCGGCTGGATCGATGGCGATGACCTGGGCCACGGTTCCGCTCCCATCACGTATTGCCCGGCCCACTCGGGAACCGGGCGGGAATGTCACTTATGCGGGTGCTTCGAAGACTTCGACGGCTTGCGCGAAGCCGTGCCGGTTTCCTCGCCCGACTTCAGGTGCTTTTCGTAGGCCTTGCGGAGCGATTCGTACATCGCGCCACGCTTATCCATCAGCCGCTTCAGCTTACGCGGTTTGACCCGCGAAAGGGCGTAGCTGGTCAGAAGCGGCAGGGCGATCGTCGAATCGGTATAGCAGGTGACCGAGTCGGGCAGTTGTTCGGGAACGACTTTGCCCCAGGTCATCGCTTCGCTGGCCGTGGCGCCGGAGAGGCCGCCTGTGTCGGGCCGGGCGTCGGTGATCTGGAGGAAGTAGTCGTGGCCCGACTCTTCCAGGCCCAGCACTTCCTGAATCTGCGGCTCGGTCTGCAGGATGAAGTTCTTCGGGCTGCCGCCGCCCAGGATCAGCACACCCGAGCTGCCGTCCTTCTTCTTGGCCTCGTAAACGATGGCGGCCGTTTCGTTGACGTCCAGCAGAGGGTCGATCCGCAGCTTGCCGCCCGCCAGTTGGAGAGCGGCCAGATTCATGCCGATCGAGCTGTCGCCCGGGCTTGACGTATAGATCGGCATGCCGGCTTCGTAAGCGGCGGCCAGGATCGAAGAACTGCCCCGGCCCAGCTTCTCGTCACGTGCGAACAGGTAGCGGCCGACTTCATAGTGGAACTCGGCCGTGCTCATCGTGCGGGCGAAGGCGTCGCTGGTGATCAGTTCGCGATAGAACTTGTCCGTGTCCAGCAGCGTCTGGTAGTCGAAGACGATGTCGTAGATGCGGATGATCGAATTCTCGCGCAGGACGAAGTCGTTCACGTCCGGCCGGCTCTGGTGCAGGGGCAGGTCCAGGGCATAGTGGGTGTCGTGATACAGGTTGGCCCCGGTGGAGACCATCCAGTCGATGAACCCGGCACGGATCAGCGGGATCAGGCATGAAACGCCCAGACCTGCCGGCGTGAGAGCGCCGGAGAGGGTCAGGCCGACGGTGCAGTCGGCCGTGAGCATCTTGCGGGTGAAGACCTGGCAGACTTCCCGGAGGCGACCGGCGTTGTAGCTGGAAAAGGCCTCGTCGATCATATCGGCGACGCCGATTTTGCCGTCGATGGCCGGCGGAGCGATGCGGCGGGGGCTGATCTGCTTGAGAAACTTGGAAGCCTTGGGCTGTTTGGCCATGTCGCTGAGTGATCTCCGTAAAGTGCGTTCGTGCGGAAGTTCGATGAACAAAGCCACGTACCGGTCGGCTGAAGGCGCGGCCCGCACGTGGCGTAGTAGTGGTCCATTCGGCGGCCGCCGGGATACGGAGGCCGCCGGTTCGGAATCGGTCAGGGCAGAAGGATGGCAGCGGCGACGACGGTCGTCCAGTTGCCCTTCTTGTCGCCGGTGGCGCTGGCCGTGACCTGCTTGGTCTGGGTGATCACGTCGGCGAGCTTCCACAGTTCGCGTTTTTCGTCCCAGGCGCTTTCCGGGTCGAACTTGATGCCGAGCACCGTGGCCAGCATTTCGGCGGCGAGATCTTCGGCGTAGTCGCCGGCGATCTTTTCGTTTTCGCCGTAGCTGTGGTGCTCGCTCAGGTAGCCGAACTGGTCGCGGTCACGCGGAATGGCGACGCCGACACTGGCGGCGATCAGGCGATTCGGCTCGGCCGTGGCGCTTTCGCTCATGACCACGTGCACGATCTGACCGGGGTTAAGATACTTAAGCCCTTCTTCGATCGAGATTTCCTCGCAGTGGGGCGGAAAGATACTGGAAACCCGGACGAGGTTGTAGCATGCGATGCTGGCGTCCCGCAGAGCCAGTTCGAAGCTCGTCAGTTTCTCGCGGTGAACACCGACGCCCTTGGTGAAGAAGAGTTTGGTCGGAACGTACATCTTGGCGTGAACACCCCCTGAGTCCGAGTCGAAAAATCGCTCGCGTCACCAGCTTGAAGGCACGCATACTCCGCATGCCGGAACCGTCGAAAACGGAAAGATATCATTACGTTATTGGCACACGAACTTCAAGGGCTTTCAGAAAAATCGGCCGAAAGCTCCGGAAATCGAACAATCGCCCGATTGGATTCGGAAAGCGGTCGATTCTCGGGTAAATTACTGTTTCGAGTCCGATGATCACTTGCCGTTACGTCTCGATCCAATCAGGTCGAAGCGTACGAGACAATGACTTTCCTGAATTGACGATTGCGAGGGTTCGTGATGAAAACAGTCTCCTTCACGTCCATGTACTGCGCAGGGGTACTCGCTGGTGCGGGCCTCGCCTTGTTTTTGGTGTTTCTGATCTCGGGAATGAAGGGTGTCGAATTCACAGGCCCGCTCAAAACCGTAACTGGCTTCGCCGGTCTCTCGATGCTTCTGGTCGGCGGGTTCTGGAACATTCGTCTGCAGGGCAGATCCTGCGGTTGATGTTGAGGCATGGACCGGGCCTGTTTCGAGAGAATTCCTCTCCGGTCGTTTTCGGCTCCGCCTGGCAAGGCGACCCTGCTCCGACGATCGTTTATCCGCGCCATGACTTCGCCACGATCCCCGGCAGCTTCGTCAGCGGAAACTGAGTCTCCACGGCACCTTCCAGCCAGGCAGCCTTGTTCATGCCGTAGACGGTCGAAGTCGCTTCGTCCTGCCCGAAAGTCGCGCCGCCGGCGGCCCGGATCGCCAGGAGCCCGCGCACGCCGTCGCGGCCCATGCCGGTCATGATGATTGCCGTGATCGACTCGCCGAACACTGGCAGCGCCGATTCGAACAGGCAATCGACGGAAGGTTTGTGGCCGCTGATCGGCGGGTCGTCGGTCACTTCGATGCGGGCCGTCAGCGGGCTTTTGCCCGCGATCCGCAAATGCTTCCCGCCCGGGGCGATCAGCACGGTGTCGTTCTTCAGCCGGTCGCCGGTGACGGCTTCACGCACTTCCAGCGAGCTTTTCCGGTTGAGCCGATCGGCGAACGCCCCGGTGAATTTGGACGGCATGTGCTGCACGATCAGGATCGGCGGAACCGGCGGGCGGATCAGCGGGATCGTCTCGCTCAAGGCCTGCGGGCCGCCGGTGGAAATGCCGATCAGGACGATATTCTTCGGCGGTTTTTCCGACTTCGACGATTCTCGTGGCGGCTTCGCGGGGGCTTCGGCGACCTGCGACAGAAAAGCCTCGGGGGCTTTCTTTTCCGAAACCTGTGGGTGAGCTGGGACGGGCTTCGAAACCGCCGACGATATCTGCACCTGGCTTTTGCCGGCCTGGAGGATCTTGGCCACGATCTCGTCAGCCACACTCCGCATGGACGAAATCTGATTCGCCACCGGCTTGGGCACGAAGTCCACGGCGCCCATTTCCAGGGCCGTCAGTGTCGTTTCGGCACCTTCCTGAGTCAGCGAGCTGACCATCACCACGGGTTTGTGATAGATGCCTACGAGGCCCGGCAGAGCTTCCAGGCCTGACATCACCGGCATTTCCACGTCGAGCGTGATCACGTCGGGCCGGAGGTCGCGGGTCTTCTCCATCGCCTCCAGGCCGTTGCGGGCATAGCCGGCGACTTCGATGTGGGGCGACGAGCGCAGGATGTCCGCCAGCAACTGCCGCATGATGGCGGAGTCGTCCACGATCAGAACACGGACTTTTCGGTCGTCGCTCATCGATGCATGTTTTGGCGGAAGGGCGAAGGGAGGACCGGCGACGGTTCCGTGCCGGTTGTCCCGGAATCATAATGCCGTGGCCGTCTCCGTGTCGAGAATCGCCACGGGGAAAACGAACCTGTTCGTCAGGATTTCGCCAGTTTTTCGAAGGTCCTGCGCACGAATTCACGGTCGAACGGTTTCACGATAAAGTCGGCAGCGCCGGCTTCGATCGCCTCTTCCAGGGTCTTCTTCTGGTCGAGTGCCGTGATCACCACCACCCTGGCCTCAGGGTCGAATTCGCGAATGTTCTTCAGCGATTCCAGGCCACCCATCACGGGCATCACCAGGTCCATCGTCACCAGGTCGGGCTTGAGGGCCTTGTACGATTCGAGCCCCTTCAGGCCGTTCTCGGCCTCGGCCGCGATCGTCCAGCCTGCTTCGGCCGCGATCGAACCGATAATCTTGCGCATCACGAGCGCGTCGTCCACAATCAGCACGCTCGGCATGTTCGGCTCCCGTTCCCGGCCCTGTCAGGTTCGGCGGCCATGTGGCACGTATCCGCCGGCGTCGGCAAGTCATTGAACCTCATAGAGTTTCCCTCCAGGACGCTTGACGAAGAATCGGCCGGTCGTCGTGTCGAAGGTGACATTGCGTCCGGTTTCGCCCCCGATGTCCTCGGTCAGAATCGGTATCCGCAGTGATTCGAGCTGCCCGAGCACCGCCCGGTGATTGGCGTCGCCGATGGCCATGACGCCCTGGGTGTCGAACATCTTCGCCCCGCCGGCGATCTTCGCCACCAGTCCATTGCGGGCCACGCTGCCACGAATCCGGCTCAGTTCGCTGATCATCGCCGGAATCGCCGTATCCGCATATCGGCCGGGGTGGTCTTTCGATCCGCGGCTGTCCGGAAGCAGGATATGGGCCATGCCCGCGATCTTCTGCGCTGAGTCATAAATGACGACGCCGAGACAGGATCCGAGAATCGCACGCAGGCCCGTGGGGGCACGCGTCACCTTCCATTGGCCGATCCCCACGCTGATGCAGTCTGTGGGCAGCTTGAACTCGTTCATGTCGCCTGGCCGGCGGTTCCGGCCCCTTCCGCGTCGTCCTTCGACTGAACGGGCACCCAGACGAGCCGCCAGTCGCCGCTGGTTGAGTCTTCCACGTGCATCCGGCTTTTCGTCAGCAGGATGCCTTCGGTTTCCTCCGCGATATCGGCCAGCAGAAGCTGGCTGAGCGAGCCGGCGAAATCGAGCGTGAAATGGGGCGGGCTTGGCACCAGCTCCACGGCGGTTGGCGATTTCTCGTCTTCGGACCACGAACGCGACAGGGCGTTCAGGAACGCACAGGCGACGATATTGGCCGTCTCAAGGGCTGCCGATCGGGCCAGTTCGTCCCAGAACGCGGCCGGGTCATCGGAAATCTGTGCGATCGTCGCTTCGGGCACGTCCAGGCCCGTGCCCATCATGGCACTGACGAACCTTGCGATGCTCGGCGCGTCGACCACGAGAACGAAGCGGCCCCGGGCCGATCCGTGAACGTCGAGCACGCAGGCCGCGACTTCGGAATCCGCCGGGCCGAACAATTCACCGGCATCTTCGACGGCAACTGATTCCGGGCGCGACCAGTCGAGCCGAACCGGATGGCCGATCCAGGCCGCCAGGCTCTCCGCGGCCTTGCGCCCGGCTTCCAGGAAATGATCTTCACGGATTCGGTTCGGTCGGGTCATGGAACTTTCTCGATGGCCCCGTCGTTCGTTCGTTCGGTTCGCAAATTCTATCGCAATCAGACCGCCACGGCACGCTTGGGCCGGTTGCGGTCGGCCGCCATTTCCATGAGCCGGTCGACGTCCAGGATCAGCGACACGCGGCCGTCGCCCAGAATGCTGGCCCCCGAAAGGCCATCCACAGGGCCGAGATTCTTGTCCAGCGATTTGAGCACCACTTCCTGCAGGCCCATAAGCTGATCGACCTCAAGGCCCACCATTTCGTCGGCCGAGTGGAGCACCACCACCCGACGGGCATGGCCGTTCTCGTCGCGGCTTTCTCCCTCGCCGCTGGCCCCGTAGGCGCCGCCGCCCCAGACGAAAAGGTCGTCCAGCGAGACGATCGGCACGATCCTGTCCCGAATCTCGATCACGCGGCTCCGGTGCACGTGATGCACACGGTCTTCCGTCACTTCCACGATCTCGCGGATGTGATCCACGGCGATGGCGTAAACTTCGTCGTGCACTCGCACCAGCAGGCTCGGCAGAATCGCCAGGGTCAGCGGCAGGCGGATGATGAACGTCGTGCCGACGCCGACCTGCGTGCGGATGTCCACCGTGCCGTTGAGCGACTCGATCCGGCTGCGAACGATGTCCATGCCCACGCCCCGGCCGCTGATGTCGGTCAGCCGTTCGGCCGTGGAAAGGCCGGCGTGCCAGATATAGGCGATCAGCTCGCGGTCCGAAAGCCTGTCGGCCGTGGTGGCATCCACCAGGCCGTTTTCCACAACTTTGCGGCGAATCCGTTCCGGGTCGATCCCGCGGCCGTCGTCGGAGACCGTGATCGTCACCCGGTCGCCCGAGTGCGCGGCCGACAGGCTGATCGTGCCGGCGCGCGGCTTACCCAGCCGTTCCCGTTCTTCGGGCGATTCCAGGCCATGGTCGCCAGCATTACGGACCATGTGCACCAGCGGATCGGCGAGTTCGTCGACGACGCGCTTGTCCAGCTCCGTCGATTCGCCTGAGATCTTCAGAACGAATTCCTTGCCCGTGGCATGGCTGAGGTCGCGAATCACGCGCCGGAAGCGTTCGAAGAGCGGGCCGATCGGGATCATCCGCGTGTCCAGAACGCCCTTCTGCAGGCCGTCGCACACGCGGGTCAGCTGGTGCACGGCTTCGCCGAGGTCTTCCAGCGATGCTCTCGCGCGGCGCGCCCGGCCCAGTTCGCGTGTCATCGATTCGACTTCCTCGGAGAGGCTCCCGACCTCTTCGAGCAGCCTGTGGGCCATCCCTTCGGCGTCGGTGCCGCCGTGGGCGATCGCCTCGATGGCGGTACGCATCGCTGCCAGCCGGTCCAGACAGTCCGACGTCTGCAGACGCCGCGACGGGCTGTCGAGATTCTCCCGAAGGGCCGCCGAGACCTGCACGAATCTCGACTTGCTCAGCACAAGCTCGCCGGTCAGGTTCATCAGGTGGTCGAGCCGTTCCAGCTCCACGCGGACCGTCTCGCCCACCTTGCCCACGCTCTTGCCGGCCGCCGCCGGCTTTTCTTTCGCCGCCGGCTTTTCTTTCGGGGCGGCCGGTTTCTCGGCCTGGTCGCTACTGATCGAGACCTGGGTTTCTGCCGTCGCCGCGACATTCGCAGGTTTGTCTTCCGTCCCGGCTTTAGGCGTTTCGGCCTCGATCCCGTTCGGTTCGACGACAGCCTCGACCATTTCCGTCGTTCGGTCGGCGGCCCGTTTCTCTTCCTTCGGACGCTCTGGCGATTTTGCGGCCGGAGCGGGTTTTGCGGCAGATGATGCCGGTGCCGCTGCCGATGCCTTCGGACGCCGGATGTCCAGGCTGGCGATTCCGGACATGTTCGCGGCTTTGGAGAGTTCCTCGGTCGAAGCATCGGTCGCCAGGCGGAACGAGATCGTCGTCAGCTCAGCGACGTCGTCCAGCTTTTCCAGCGAAGGCACCGATGAGAGAATCTCACCCAGGGCCGACAGCCGTTTGGCGATCAGCCGGGCTTTCATGTCGGGCAGGGGGACGTCGTCCTCGAACCTGGCGACGACTTCCACGGCGCTGTCCGTGTCGTCGATCGAAATCGATCGCACGTCGACCCTGGCGGATTCATCGGCCTTCGAAGGCTTTTCCGCCCGGTTCGCTTTCGTGCCTGATTCTGACTTCGAAACGCTGGATGTGTCATTCCCGGCATCGGTATCGCCGGATTCGCCTGACGACGAACCGCCGTTGCGAACGCGTTCGAGGTTTTTCTGGACGAGCCCGACAAGTTCGCCGAAGTCGACTTCCGTCTCGCCGGTTTCGCGCAGCTGCTGGTGATAACTGCGCAGCTCGTCGAGACACCGGAAGAACAGGTTCAGCGATTCGCGGTCGAGCGTGCACTGGCCGGACCGGAGGATGTCGAAGAACGATTCCAGGTGGTGCGTGAGCAGGTTGACCTGAACGAACCCGAGGGCTGCCGATGAGCCCTTGATCGTATGCACGATCCGGAACGCCACGGCCAGGGCGGGGGCGTCGGACTGGTCTTCTTCGAGCTTGAGCAGGGCATCGTTAAGCGCGATGACCTGCTCGTCGGTCTCGTCGAGGTAGAACGGCAACAGGTGCCGGAAATTCATGTCGCTCATCAGGTCAGTCTCGTACCCAAAGGCTTCGGGCGATCATTTCCGGAACAGCCAGGGGCGTTCGCGTGTCGTACCTTCCAGGAATTTGGCGACGGCGTCGGTCGGCCCGACCACCAGGTAGCCGCCAGGCCGGAGCGCGGCGAGCACGTTCCTGAGCACTTTTTCCTTCGAATCGTTGTCGAAGTAAATCAGCACGTTTTTCAGGAAGATCACGTCGAACGGCTCTTCCGCGGCCAGAGGAAACATCAGGTTGTGCTTCTTCCAGCGTGTCATCTTCTTCAGTTCCGGCACCACTTCCCATTTGGTCGCATCGGTCGGCAGGTTGCGGAAGAAGTTCGCACGCCGTTTCGGTTCGACCAGCCGCAGCGCCCGCTGGTCATACTGCCCGGCTCTGGCCGACTCCAGAACGCCTCCGGAGAGGTCGGTGCCCAGCAGGTCGATCCGCCAGCCGCCGAGCCTGCCGGCATGCTCACGCAGAACCGTGGCGATCGTATAAAGCTCTTCGCCGCTGGAAGACGCCGCTGACCAGATCCTCAGGCTCTTCGGATGGCGCCCGTGGGCCACGTCGGAGACGAGCGCATCCAGAAACGGGCCGCCCAGCCATTCGAACTGGGTCGGGTCGCGGAAGAAGTAGGTCTCGTTCGTCGTGATGGCGTCCAGGAAGTTCGCGACTTCCGTTCGGCCTTCCGGCGAATTCAGGAAGCGGTAATACGCTTCGTAGGTGGCGATGCCCGTCTCCTTCAGCCGACGCCTGAGCCGATTGGCCACCAGCACCTGCTTGGTTGGCTGAACGCGGATTCCGGAGAGCCTGTAGATCAGGTTCCGGAATCGCTCGAATTCGGATTCGCTGAGCGTTTCGAATTCCACGGCCTTGCCTCGTTCGACGGCTCAGGAAGATGAGATACGGACGGTCGGATCGCTCGCCTCAAAACACAGCGAGCGATCCTCTCAGGGCCCGGGTCAGACGCGGAAATTGCTCACGATCCCGTGCAGCACCGCGGCCTGGGCACCCAGTTGCTCGGCGGAGGCCGAAAGCTCCTCGGCGCTCGAAGCGTTGGTTTCCGTAAGGCTCGAAACGTCCTGGATCGCCTTGTTGACTTCCGACGCCGAACGGGACTGATCCTGCGTCGCATGGGCGATCTTGGCGATTGACGCGGCAGTCTCCCGCACGCCTTTCACGATCGTCTCCAGGGCGTTGCCGGCCTTTTCGGAAAGCTCGGCACCGTCGGCCACGCGGCGGGTCGATTCCTTGATCAGGCCTGTGATCTCCTTCGCGGCGGCGCTGGAGCGTTCGGCCAGTTTGCGAACTTCGTCGGCCACGACCGCGAAGCCCAGGCCATGCTCGCCGGCCCTGGCGGCCTCGATCGCGGCGTTGAGGGCCAGCAGGTTCGTCTGGCTGGCGATTTCGCTGATGACCTGGATGATATCCGTCACCTGCTCGCTCGACTTCTTGATGAGCACCATCGCCTCGATCGCCTTCGTGACCGATTCGCCGCCCTGGCGTGCCTGCTCGGCCGTGCGTTCGGCAAGCGTGCTGGCCGAACCGGCGTTGGCGTTGATCTCGGCGATCGAGTCGGAAAGCTCGCTGATCGAAGCTGACATCTCTTCGACCGTCGATGACTGATTCTGCGACGATTCGCTCAGATACGTCGAGCTTTCGGCGATCACCCGCGAGCTTTCGGCGAACTGGCCGGCCGATTCGACCACCTGGCCGATGACGTTCTTCAAGTCCTTCATCATCTTCGAGATCGCATCGCCCAGCCGGCCCATGTCGTCCGAGCCGGTCACGTCGACAGAGACGGTCAGATTGCCTTCGGAGGCGGACTGAGCCACTTTCACAAGATTCGCGACTTTCGCTTCGAGTTCCTTCTTGGCCTCGATCTCGCGACGCTGCTTGTCCGTCTTTTCCATCGCCGAGGAAACCAGCCGACCCAGGTTCCGCATCGTTTCGATACGCGACTCGCTGGCCGACAACTCACGCTCTGACAGAAAATCGATCGTGGCCACGACTTCGCCGTTCATCGTGATCGGAATGCACACGGCCGACTTGATGCCCAGCCGCTGCGCCGGGGCGACCCGCGGGCAGCTTCGCAACTGGCCCAGGTCGTTGCTGATGAACAGGTCCTTCGTGCGCCAGGCGGTGCCGCTGAGGCCTTCGCCGTCGCGATAGGAGGCCTCGCGGCTGGCACGGCGGAATTCCTCGCCGATCGAACCACTGTCGCCGCCGAAGCACAGGGCGTTGCGTGCGGCGTCCATCTTCCAGTAGCCGGCGTAGCTCCAGGAAAATGCGTCGCGGATCGTGTCGATGGCGGCCTGAAGGGCTTCATCCGTCGTAGTGACACGGCTGAGAGCCAGCAGCAGCGAATTCGTCGCCGAACTGTCTTCCATCAGGTCTTTTTCGCGCTGGGCGGCCTTGCGCTGCTCGGTGACGATCTCCCAGCTCAGCATGGCCCCGATGTATTCGCCGGTTTCGTCCCGGATCGCCGTGACCATCATGTCGAAAATCTCGCCGCCCAGGCGGATTTCGCCCTTGTAGGGCAGGTTGCGCGGATCCGCGAGCAATTTCCGCTGATGTTCCGGATTCTTGTGGAACATGTCGATCGACCGCCCGACCATCGTTTCCGGACGGATCGGCAGATAGGCCGCCAGCTTGCGGAACGTCTCCATCGCCGCGTTGTTCAGGTATTGGACGATCCGCTCACGGTCGGCCAGCACGATATTCACCGGAACGTGATCGAGCGCCTGCTGAAGCTTCGTCAGCCGGGCTTCGGCTTCGGCGAGCTTCGAAGCCGGGACGGTGGCTTCCGCCACGGCTTCGCCCAGGGCCTTGCGGGTGACGTTCCCGGTAGACTTCCTCGTGGCTTTGGGCTTCGGTTCCGGCGGCATCGAAACGACCGTCGCCTGCGACTTGCCGCGACCCTTCGAAGCAGCCGGTTTCGCGGCGGCCTTCGCCGGTGCCGGAGTTTTCGCGGCGGTTTTGCCGGCTTTGGTCGATGTGGCGGCCTTCGCGACGCCTTTTCTGGATGACGATACGCCCATTGTGCGAAATTCCTCGGAATCAGGGACTTGGCCTGGCGTTTCGCCGGCGGATTTCGGACCGATCGATCAGGAAGAACTCGACGGCAGATCGACTGCGGCCCAGTTCTCAGAATTCAGAAGCTTGTCGACGTCCAGGATCACGATCAGGCGATCCTCCATGCGGGCGACGCCCTGAAGGGCGGCCCTTTCGATCGCGTCGATCGTCACCGGCGGCGGCTGGATCTGGTCGGGCTGGATCTTCATCACCCGCGAGACGCCGTCGACCACCACGCCGACCGTTCGCGTGCCGACGTTCAGGACGATGATCCGCGTTTCGTCGTCGTTCGGGCGTTCGGGCAATGCGAACCGCCGCCGAAGGCTCACCACGGGAATGACGGAACCCCGCAGGTTGATCAATCCTTCGATCCATTCCGGCAGCTGCGGCACCCGCGTGATCGGCCGCAACAGGATGATCTCCTGGATCCGCCGGATCTCGAATGCGTAGTCGACATCGGCCAGCCGGAAACCGACGAACTGAATCGTCGATACGGCCGGTTTGCCCGCCTTCGGGGCAGAGTGGCCGTCGGGCCTGGCGTCATTGGCGGAAATGGCGTCCATCAGTCTCGATTCCGATAGATTGCGGCGAACGGCGAACACCGGCGAATGTGAACTCGCGGCCCGAACTCCCTGAGACCGGAGACCCGGCCGGTATCAAGGGGCTTCGCTCAAAGACATGCACTCGAATCGTGTGCATGAGCCTGCAAGGAGAAAGCCGGGAACGAACGAGCACCCGTATCATGATACGTAAGTGAAGATGCGGCAAACAAGAACGATAGGCAACTGAGAGAGGTGTGTGAACTTGTTACGATCGAATCGGTTCTGATGATCGCAAAGGCTTTTTCGGAAGATGGCCGAACAAAATGGCTTGCTGAAAGCGACGAATCGGGCCGGTTCGGGAGCCGGAAAAGCCGGGCGAGACGAACGCCTCTCGCTTGCCTCCGGATGAGTCGCTCGCGGTAGCACGGGTCATGACGGTCGTTCCGTCTGTGACGGGAATGACGGTCGCCGTTGGGGCGAAAGAGGGTGCGGACGTCGAGATGCCCCTTTGAGAACACCGAAAACGAAAAGGAGCCTCCATGGTGGGAGACTCCTCGAACGGATCGAGTTTCCAGGGAAGGAAACCGGCAGATGTCTTCAGGACGTTCAGCTCAGCGATTGAGCGGCACGAGCACGGCGGCGGGCGTGAAGCCCGATGCCCGCGATGCCCAGCGTCCAGGCCAGAATGGTCGAAGGCTCCGGAATCACGATGAAGTGGCTTCCGTTGATGTTGTAGTAGGGCATGGAGTCTTCGCCGACGACGATGTCGTCCGCCGAACCCGAATAGAAGGTGACACCCAGGCCGCTTTCGAGGTTGATCCCCGGAAGCTTGCTGAAGTTCTTCACCGTGAACTCGAACCCGGGGCCATTGGCATTCAGCTCGCCGATGTTGTCGGTGAGGCCGGCGCCGTAGTTATAGCCCATTTCGACCTTGGGCATGGCTTCGGAGACGGTGAAGCCGTAAAGACCGGAACCGCCTTGGGTTTTGATCGCCGGAATACCCGCGACGACCGTTGGCGAGGCACCTGCGACATTCGGGCCGAAGCCGACCGTCACGTTGGCGTTGCCGCCGAAGCCGGGCAATTCCCAGCCGCCGGAAGCCTTGAACTGGTCGGTGGATGTGCCCATCACGCCGTTGCCGTCGGCATCCCCGGCTACGCCGAAGAAGTTCAGGCCGACGTACATGGTGTCCGAGCCTTTGTCGTAGAACATCCGGACATCTTTGACGTCCCAGCCGTTCATTTTGCCCTGGTTGGTCATCCAGGTCGCCTGGGGAACGTCGGGACTCCCGTTGCCGTCCTGAATGTAAATGAACGGCGAATTCGGATCGTTAGTCACCGGGAAGTCGTTCGCGACATTTCCGGTGAACCCCTGGAAGGGAATCGTATCGGCCAGGATCGGCGCTTGTCCCAATCCCGCCCAGAGCAAACTCAACGACAATATGCCACGCATCGGGCGAATCATGACAAGTCTCCTTACTCGTCGCGTATCGCCGGAATCGGATCCCGGCGACCTTCCGTGACTCGATACGCGGAAACCCTTTGCAGGGCACCGCATATCGCTCAATTGGATCATCTTCTACACCAATTCGATGGATCGTTCAAGGGGAATTCGGATCATTTTCGGACCCCCTTGTTGGGCTTGCGACTTCGGAAAAGGCTCGGCCGCTTCGGCAAGTCTCTCCGGAATCGCGAACTTTCGCAGAAAGGATGAGCGGAATGTCACTCGTTCGTAACATTTTCGGGGCGATTCGTTCCGCTTGGTCACGTCGTCCAAGTGCCGCCAAACGATCGCGCCGCCACATCCTCTCCGGTGTGGATCACTTGGATCATCGACAATTGATGACTGTCGCCTTTAGCGGAAACGTCATAAACGATTTTCCCGCTGCGACCGGTCCAGGTGTCAAATTCCTCACAGGCGGACCAGTCGATCAACCGATCATCCCGGCCGACCTCCAGGGCGTGATCAACAAGACCGGGTTCAACCTGGAAGGTATCGCCCTTTCGTACGATCCTACGGCCGACGTTCTCTCGGTCGGCATCCTTCAGCCTGACAACGGCATCACGGGCCAGCGAGTCATCGCCGGCGACGCCGACAACAATCTGAACTCGGCGACCGAAGCACCCGCAGTGCTCGCCATCGACCCGCTCTTCACCGACTTCCCCGACATGCTCAGCACCGAAGGCATGGGGGTCTACTTCGACCTTAACGCCGACGGCACCCCGGACATCATCGCCGGCATCAACGACCAGCCGTTCGGCACCAAGGAACTCCAGGTCGCCCGGGCCGTCGTCGTCAATCCCGCTTCCCGGCCCGCCTTCGGTGCCCAGCTCCCCGGCTTCGAAGATAACATCTATATGGTGAACTCGCCGAACCATCCGGCGTTCGAGTTCTCCATCAAGAACTTCCGCCAGCTTTATCAGAATGTCGTCGGCACGCCGCTGACGACCATCCAGCCGATGACCGCCGGCGCCTTCGGCAGCCCCAGCGCGTCGACCCGGATGTCCGAATCCCACTACCTGCCCCAGGCCTTCAACTGGCAGGAAGTGAGCCCCGCCGCCGATCTGGCCATCCGCAAGATCGACAATCCGGACCCTGTCCGTGTCGGGGATTCGCTCGTCTACACCCTGCTGGTGAACAATAACGGGCCGTTCGCCAACGATACCGTGAACGTGTCCGACACCATCCCCGCTGGCGTGAATGTCGTCTCCATCACGCCCAGCCAGGGCACGGCCTCGACCACGCCGACCGGCTTCACGGCCAATCTGGGAAGTATCGCCGCCGGCGGATCGGCTTCGATCACGGTCGTGGTCAATCCCACGGCGACCGGCTCGATCGTCAACACGGCCACCGTCAGCTCGGGTAACGATTTCATCCGCGACCCGGATCTGACCAACAACACCGCAACGGCGACCACCCGCGTCAACGGGCCGATGTACTGCCCGCCGATCCTGGTGAATCCGCACCATGCCAGCATCATCAATACGGCACACGCCACGCTGATCCGCGTGAACGTGTTCGGCACGCCCGATCTTGACGTCAACTCGATCGTCGCCGATACGGTGAATCTCTCCGGGGCGACGCCCGTCGGCGACTTCACCCGCTACATCAACGGCGATCAGCTCCAGGACCGGACCTTCCTGTTCCTGGGTACCGACCCGGCCTTCGATGCCCTGCCGCGTGGCTACACCACGGTGACCCTCGCCGGCAAGACGACCGATGGCAGCTCGTTCGACTCCCAGGCGATCGTGTTCAACGTCAACGGCGGCCAGTTCTCTCAGGTCCGGGCCCGGGACGTGAAGCAGTATGTCGGTGACCTCGTCAACGAAATCCGTGCGACGAATCCCGATGTCCGCCTGGTCGACGTTCTCTATCCTCAACTGATGCCCACCGGCGGCCCCGTGCGAACGCAAGTCGTCCGCACCATTCAGGCCCAGTCGGGTGTGAGACCGGCCGCCCTTGGCTCGTCCACGGTCCGGATCCCGGGCGTTCGTGCCGGCCGCGTCCAGGTCATCAACCCGGTCGTGTCCGACCCGACCAGCGGCGTCCAGCTTGGTTCGAGCACGGTCAGCATCCCGTTCTCGAGCGGCAAAACCGGCCCGATCGTCATCGACAACGCCAGTCAGGCTGGCCAGGCGACGACCCGCCGCGCCGTTCCCCGGGCAGCCCAGTCGGTCAAGATCCCCACGGGCGTGACTCGCAAGGCCGGCGTCGGTGCCAAGCTTTCGTCGAGCATCAACGACTTCACCCTGGCCTATTGATCCGTCCTGGCGGTTCGACAGAATCGCCTTTGCGAAATCCGATCGCCGCATGTCCGCAACCCGGGCATGCGGCGATTCCTTCATTCCGGCGTTACGATCCGCCTCCTTTCCTCGACGGGCGAATCCGGCTATAGTTTCCCGTCGCAGCGACTCAATCCGACCGTTCACGCAGGGAATCTACGAACCCGATGTCCGACTACACGCCATACCAGCAGAAAGTCATCGGCCGCTATTACGACAACTTCGAGTCGATCAAGCTTCAGCGTCTCTCCGAGCTCTGCACGGAAGTGTGGCTGGCCGAGGGCAAGAAAAAGGACAAGATGTGGACCCAAGTGGGCGAAATTATGACCGCCCTGAAATGCCCGCAGTCCCGGATCGATCACATCATGGCCAAAAAAGACCCGGCCCTGCTGCCCGACCTGGTCACGGAACTCTCCAAAAAACTGGGTAAGTGACGAGATGCGAAAAGGGGACGGGGGTCTTTTTCGGTGACGCATTAGAAATGACCCCCGTCCCCTTTTTGGTTCGTTTGATGAGTCGAGCGGGAAATATGAAGAAATCAGAGATCTTGATTGAGAATCGAACTTCGAAAGCGATGCAATTCCATGTCGAACCGGAATGCGTTCAGTTCGAGATTCCAGTCGAGAAGGCGGCTGAGGTCAGTGGTCACTACGAATCAGAGCCGATTACGATTCAATTCTCTGACGACGAAGATGGCGGCGTATTTGGTGCCGTATTCCCTGGTGATGGTGGCGTCATAGTCAGGATCGACGGGCAAATGATCGTCGAAACCATCTGACCGGTGGCGGAATTCGAAGGAACAAAAGGGCTCAAAGTCCCGTCAGTCGCTCGTAAATCGCCGCATACTCGCGTGCCAGAGCATCGAACGTATAGTGCTTCGATGTCTCGTAGCCACCCTGGCCGATCCTTGCTCGTTCTTCCGAAGAATCGAGCAGTCGCGACACGGCCTTGAACCACGAATCCGGATCGTCCCTGTCCGCGAAGATCACGTTCGTGCCTTCTTCGAACCCTGGCTCGACTTCCGGCGGCCGTGTCGTCACCACAGGCAGGCCGAACCGCCAGCCGGCTTGAAGCGATGTCCGTCGCAGTGAGGCCCCGTCGTCGAAGGGCAGCAGCATCACCTGCGCTTGATGCAGCTCACGCGGCAGATCCCTTTCGGCATCGAGCGATCCCGTGAAGCGGATCCATTCCGCTCCCGCCAATTGATCACGTATGGCACTGTGTTCGGCGTTTTTCTCAGGTTCGAACGGGCCGACGATATGCCACGTCAGGTCCGGCCGGGCCGCGTGGACCCTTCGTAGAGCTTCATAGAGAATGTCGAATCGTTTCAGCCGGTTGATCAGCCCGAACGTGCACACCCGGCCCGGCACCTGGGAAGGCTTGGAACGATCGGCCAGAGGCTCGATATTGCCCGGGCTGAAGAGAACGCGGTCGACCGTGCGGCCGGCGTATCGCTCGCACCTTTCCGCGGTCCGGCGGTCATTGGCCGTGATGGCATCGGCCCGGGCGATCAGCCGAAGCGTGTTCTCGAACGATGGCCGATCATGATGCATCTCATGCAGCGTGACGACCACGGGCAAGCCCGGGCGAAGCTCCGCAAGTTCGGTGGCGACATCGCTTTCGAACCACGAAAACGCTTCTTCCTGAATGTGGAGAATGTCGTAACGGAGAAGCCTCGCGAACCGGAGAGCCTGCCGGTTGAGTTTCGGAGTCCATCCATGCACGGGCCTGTAAGTGCGTATGCCGCCGAGTGTGGTGATCGGCGAATCGAACCAACGGATGCGTCGCGTCAAATAACGCAGCGAAAAATCCGGGCGATTCGTGTGCAATGCCTGCAAAAGCCTGACGGTGAAATCACCCACTCCACCGATGATAGGCGGGGCCTCGCCGCTGACCATCAGAACTCGCAACGGGCGCTGGCTTCGGCCGGTCGGCTCGGTGTCGGGCACGTTGTCTTCGCGATCCGCAAATGACGTCAGGGCAAAACGATCGGCATCGATGATCCGTGCGTAAATCGCAGTTCCAGCGATGCCGATCCGCGATTGATTCTCAGCCGATCGCCTTCTTAAGCGCCGCCAGGACGGGCTCGTAATCGGGCTCCTGGGCGATTTCAGGCACGTACTGGGCATAGACGACCGTATCGTCCGGGCCGACGACGAAAACGGCTCGGGTCAGGAACGGCACGGGGAAGTCCTTGATCCGTACGCCCCAGGCTTCGCCGAAGCTGCCGTTGTGCAGGTCGCTCAGGTTCTTGATGTTCTTCACGTCGGCCGCGCCGCACCAGCGGGTCTGGGCGAAGGGCAGGTCGGTGGAAACGGTGAAGGCCGCCACCTTGTCGCCGAGGGCGTTCAGCTCTTCGGAGAATTTCCGGGTCTGGATGTTGCAGACAGGGGTGTCCAGCGACGGCACCACGTTGAACAGCCGGACCTTGCCGGTCGTGTCGGCCAGAGTGACGGCGGCCAGATCGCCTCCGACCGTCTTGAAGTCAGGGGCCTTGTCGCCGGCCTTCAGTTCCGGGCCGATCAGGTCCTTCGGATTGCCCTTCAGGGTCACCGCTCCGGTGCGTACGACGGACATTTTCGTGAAATCTCCCGCGACGAATCGCTAGACTATGTAAGGTGTCGAAAGCCGGAACGTTCGCATTCCGTGGCGGATCGGTCACCTTGTCCGAACTCGAAGACCGACACTGGCGCGATCTTCATGTTCCGATATCATAGTCACGCGGCGACTATCCGCAACGGTCCGGCTTCGAAAGCCGCCCGAACCGCATCGAACATCGGCCGAACCGCACGCATGAGCGCACGACCCAATCCTTATCAGTTCGACGTCATTGTCGTCGGCGGCGGACACGCCGGCATCGAAGCCGCCATGGCCTCCGCAAGGCTCGGCTGCCGTACAGCCCTGCTGACGCTCAATGTCGATTCCATCGGCCAGATGAGCTGTAACCCCGCCATCGGCGGCGTGGCCAAGGGGCAGATCGTGCGAGAAATCGACGCCCTGGGCGGCGTCATGGGCCAGATCACCGACGCCACCGGCATCCAGTTCCGCCTGCTCAACCGCACCAAGGGCCCGGCCATGCACAGCCCCCGCGCCCAGTGCGACAAAAAGGCCTATCAGTTTCTGGCCAAACGGTTCGTCGAATCCCAGCCCAATCTCACGATCCGCCAGGAACTCACGGAATCGGTCCTCGTCGAATCCGGCCGAGTCGCCGGCGTCGGCGTCGCGGGCGGTTTCACCTACCGCGCCCGGGCCGTCGTTCTCACGACCGGCACATTCCTGCAAGCACTCATGCACACGGGCGAGACCAAAACCAAAGGGGGCAGGGCAGGCGATATCGCTGCCCTGGGGCTTTCGGGAAGTCTCAAGGAACTCGGTCTCGAGCTCCACCGGTTCAAGACCGGCACTCCGCCCCGGCTCAACGGCCGCACGATCGATTTCTCCAGGCTCGAACCCCAGCCCGGCGACGACGAACCCTCGCCGTTCTCGTTTCTGACCGACCGGCTCGCCCAGCCGCAAGTCAATTGCCACATTACCTATACCAACGACGAAGTTCACGACATCATCCGTGCCAACCTGCACCGGGCACCGATGTACTCAGGCCAGATCGAAGGCATCGGCCCGCGCTACTGCCCGTCGATCGAAGACAAGGTCGTCCGCTTCGCCGATCGCGACCGCCACCAGGTCTTCCTCGAGCCGGAAGGCCGCAACACCTTCGAATACTACTGCAACGGCATTTCCACCAGCCTCCCGCGCGACGTGCAGGAGGCCGTCATCGCCCGCATCCCGGGCCTCGAAAATGCCGAGATCATGCGCTTCGGCTATGCCGTCGAATACGACTTCGCCCCGCCCACTCAGCTCGATTCCACGCTCTCCGTCAAACACGTTCCAGGCCTTTATCTCGCCGGGCAGATCAACGGCACTACTGGCTACGAAGAGGCCGCTGCCCAGGGGCTCGTTGCCGGGGCCAACGCCGCCCTCGCCGCCACCAGCCGCGAGCCGCTCTTGATCGACCGCTCCGAGGCCTATATCGGCGTCATGATCGACGACCTCGTCACCAAGGGCGTCGAAGAGCCTTACCGCATGCTCACCAGCCGGGCCGAGTTCCGGCTGATCCTGCGCCACGACAATGCCGATTTCCGCCTGACGCCCAAAGCACGAGCCCTGGAACTCGTCGACGACCGCCGCTGGGCTCGCTTCGCCGCCCGCGACGACCACGCCAGCCGCCTGCGGGAAATCCTCCGCACGACCCGGCACGACGACATGACGCTCGAAAAGTTCCTCCGCCGGCCCGAAACCGTCTGGGCCGACGTCGCCCGCATCGACACCCGTCTCGACCCCGCCCAGTGGCTGCCCACGGCGATCACCCACGTCGTGACCGAAACCAAATACAGCGGCTATGTCGAGCGGCAATCGGCCCACGTCGACCAGTTTCGCCGGCTCGAAGACAAAAAAATTCCGCCTGACGTCGACTACGCCCGGATGACGGCCCTGCGCTTCGAAGCTCGCGAAAAATTCGCCCGGCTCCGTCCCGCGACCGTCGGCCAGGCCGGGCGCATCAGCGGCATCACGCCCGGTGATGTCGCCACCCTGCTTATCCTGCTCAAGAAAAGCCCCCAGTTTCCCCGGGTCGCTCCGGCTGGACAGTCCACGGAAAACGGTACGGATCACCCCGCCGACGATCGTTCCGCATAATCTCTTCCCGTTCCCGAACTCCCCATTCCATCCCTGATTACGAAACGCTTTCCCCCTTCTTTTACCACCTTTGCCAGGCTGTCGTGTCAGATCGTCCCAATCACCCCAAATTCCAAGAATTCCTGTTGACACACTAGGTAACTTTCCTATCATGGCAAAGCTAGAAAACCCAGTGTATTCGATACAGATTCACACAATGGAACGGATCTCTACGTTCGGCGAAGCGGGGCAGGTCGAATCGAATTCACGGAAGTCGTGAAATGAGAAAGACCTGAAACGGCTAGCCGGCGAGCCTTACCGGAGGGGGACATCGGGCATCATGAAGACCGTATTCACAACTGGAGAAGCGGCGAGGATTTGCAAGGTCAGTCAACAGACGATCATCCGCTGCTTCGATTCCGGGCAGCTTCGGGGCTTTCGCGTTCCAGGTTCGAAATTCCGCCGTATTCCGCGTGAAGCTCTGATCCGGTTCATGCGTGAGCACGGCATTCCGACGGACGCTCTGGAGAGCGGCAAGCGGCGTGTGCTGATCGTCGACGACGATCCGGGCATCGTCGAACTCCTCACCGACGTGCTCACCGAAGGCGGCAAATTCGAATGCCGCGCGGTCAATAACGGTTTCGAGGCCGGCAAGCAGGCCAACGAATACCACCCGGACCTGATCATCCTCGACATCATGCTGCCCGACATCAACGGCAAGGCCGTGTGCGAGGCAATCCGTCGCGACCCGAACCTGACCGATATCAAGATCATCTGCATCTCGGGTATGGTCGAGGAAGACAAGATCAGCGAACTCACCGCCGCCGGCGCCGATTCGTTCATGCACAAGCCGCTCGACATCGACGCCCTCAAAACCAAGATCGCCGAACTTCTCGACATGAGCTACGAAGAGATGGCGATCTGACCGCCACACTCCGCGTAATCCGCAAGGCTTGCCGGACCGTTCGATTTTGACGGTCAAGCGATCGCTCCGTACCATCCGACAATGGCTATACGGAGCGATCGTGCATGCTATGGATGGCATGCGTTCTCTCCGCCAGCATTGGAGTCGGCGGTCGTGTCGAATCTCTCGGCGAGCCATGGACTGGCATTGACCGCACCCGCGGAACCCGCCCCGCTGCCATGGGCGTGGACGACCGTGGGCAACTGGGCCGATTCCTGCGCCGAAGCGGAACCTGGCACGAACCCCACGGCAACCGACAGATCGATCGTCTGGGATCCCGGCTTCGCGGCCCGCCGCGTCTGGGGCCAGGGCAATCCCATGGCCCCGCCCGAAGCCGTCTGGAGCTTCACGGAACCGGCCGACTTCGAAGCCGTCCGCATGCTCTGGTGCTCCGGCATCGCCCTGGGCTGTGCCATCGACCGCGCCATCGACGAATCCGGCCTGAACCTGCCGTGGAAGGGCCTCGACTGGTCCATGATGCTCCAGGGATCGCTCTGGACCATAGCCACCCGTTCGCCTGATCGCTTCCGGGCCTGGCTCGAAGCCACCGACATCGCCGAAAAACGCCGCATCGAAGTCGAAGTCCTCGGCACTTCCGCCGATGCATGGTCGCACTGGATCCTTGGCAGGCTGGGCCTCGAAGCGGTCGCCCGCGCCCTCTGGCTGATCAAGACCGACCCGAACCCCGCGCCGAGAGCGTCGCAAGTTCAGACCAACGCCGCTTCGCTCACCGATCTTGTCCGCCAGGGGCACGCCATCGCCTCATCCAGCCGATACGCTCTCGTGCCCTCCGGATCGCTCGATAACGCCTCGAACGACCCCCGCGTCGCTCTCACCGAGGCGATGGTCAAAACCGTTCTCGCCCGTTACCGGCTCGAAGCGCCTGACGACGCTTCGCTCGTCCGGCGCAGCCTCGCCCTGATCCGCCAGGCACATCGTGCCGAAGAATCCCGCAAGGAAGCGATCGCCGCCACGAAACTGCTCCGCGAGATCGATGAAGACATCCGCCGCTTCGTCGGCCCGGCATCGATCGGCGTAACGCATGAAACGCATGCCGCTGGCGAATCTCCGCGGAATTCGCACTGCGATTTTCCAGTGGCGGATGGTTCAGGCGATCATCTTTCGCACATCGAATCTCGCTGGCACCGGTTCCGAAACTCGATCTGGGACCGGTTCCGCCAGTGGGACGACTGGGCCGAAGAAGTCGGTCGCCGCCGCGCCGATTCCGAACTCCAGGCCCAGGCCAGCCGGTTCGAATCTCTGGCCGAATTCGCCGCCGGAGCCGGCCACGAACTGAATAATCCCCTGGCCGTCATTCAGGGCCGCGCGCAGCTTCTTCTGGCCCGTGCCACCGACGACCAGACCCGTTCTTCGCTCAAGGCCATCGTCGATCAGACCCTGCGTGCCCACCGCATGCTGCGCGACCTGATCTTCATCGCCCGGCCCGGCGACCCCCGGCCACGGCTGTTCCGCCCCGCCGACACCCTTCGCGGCATCGTGCGTGAATTCAAGCCCGACTCGGTGCGGAAGAATCTGCAGATTCAGCTTCGACTCGCGCCGGAACTCGCCACGCTCGATCTCGACCGGCTCGACCCGGACGCCTACCGCCACCTGGCCACAGCACTCGTGCGCAACGCCATCGAGGCCTCGCCCGAGGGCGGCACCGTCATCGTGTCGCTCAAACACGAAGCCCACGGCCTCGCCCTTCACGTGGAAGATCAGGGCCGGGGGTTCGACTCCAACGAAGCCCACCACCTGTTCGACCCCTTCTACTGCGGACGCCGCGCTGGCCGAGGGCTCGGCCTGGGCCTGCCACGGGTGGCCCGCATCGTGGCCCAGATGAACGGCAAAATCCGCTTCCGTTCCCAGCCAGGGCAGGGCACCGTGTTCGAAGTGATCGTGCCCGCGCCCCCGCTGCGCGCCGTGACACTTTCGAATACCGCATAATTTCGCCCGGTTCGCCCGGAATTTGCCGCATACGGCATGCATTGCCCGCCGAATTTCGTAAAATGCTTCCATGGCCGCCCTGGCCGCGTGGATATCTCGCCCTCCTGACATTCCGGAAATCCGCTCATGTCCGAAGATCGTCGCCGATTCCTCATCCGGTCGGTCTCGCTGACCTCCGCCGGACTGATGGTCCCTTCGACCAGCTTTTCCCGTCCCATGCCGCAAGAGGCCGCGCCCTCAATCGAGACGAAACCGGGCCTGATCGTCCGCTCGCGCCGCCCGCTTGACCTGGAAACGCCCGTCGACAAGCTCGACTCCGAATTCACGCCCAACGACTGGTTTTTCGTCCGCAACCACTTCGGCGAACCGGCCGTGCGGCCCGATGGCTGGAAGATCGCCTTCGACGGTGCCTTCACCAAACCCCGCACGCTGCCCCTGGCTGAGATCATCGCCGCCCACCCGCGCCATGAACTGCCCGCCGTGGCCATGTGCGCCGGCAACGGCCGTGCCCTGTTCACGCCCAAAGTGCCCGGGCTGATGTGGGAACGTGGCGCCGTCGGCCAGGCGCTCTGGTCCGGCATCCGCTTCGCTGACCTGATTCGGGCCATCGGCCTCGACACCGCCGCCCGGCACCTGATTTTCGAAACCGCTGATGTCACCCCCTCGCCCAAAACGCCGCCCTATACCCGCAGCCTGCCGCTCGATCGCCTGATGCAGGACGACGTCCTCCTCGCCGACCGCATGAACGGCCAACCGCTGCCCCTGCTGCACGGCGGCCCGCTGCGGCTCGTCGTGCCCACGTGGACGGCCAACCACTGGGTCAAATGGATCGTCCGCATCACGGCCAGCGCCGAAGAATCGCCCGCCTTCTTCCAGAAAACCGCCTACAAGATCAACACCGTGCCGATCACGCCGGCCGACACGCCCAAGCCCGACCAAATGACGAGCGTGAAGATCCTGAACGTCAAATCGCTCGTCACTTCGCACCTGCCCGGGCAGACACTCCCGCCCGGCCGGCACGAAGTCCGCGGCCAGGCGTGGACGGGCCCCGGCGTCATCGACAAGGTCGAAATCCGCACGCGCCCGACGGACCCTTGGGCTACGGCCGAAATCGTTTCGAAATCGCGCACAGCTGGCGCATGGGTGCGATGGAAATGGAATTTCGAAGCCGCCGCCGGCGAGAAGCTCGTGATCGAAACGCGTGCGACCGATTCGAACGGTAACACTCAGCCCGTCGAACCGTTCTGGAACAAGAGCGGCTACCTTTTCAACGCCATCGACGGCGTGCCGATCCGGATCTCCTGAATCCCGCACCCGCCGTCCTCATCGCATCGATCAACCCGGCCGCTACGTACGGAACGCCCGCAATGAAAATGAAATCGAAATTCATCGCAATTCTTGCCGCTTTGCCGCTTGCTGGCATTTCCGGTCTGGCCCTGATGCTCTCCGCCCAGGAGCCGCCGAAATTCGTCGAGCCGCCGAGCCCTTCGCTGGCCGAAGTGCGCGAACTTGACCCGAACGAACTCGTCCGGTTTCTCGATCAGCGCATCACTCTGCATTGCAACGTCTGCCACAGCATGGAAATGATCGAGCAGCAGCAGTTGACCCTGCCGCAGTGGAAGGCCGAAATCACCAAGATGATCGGCTGGGGCGCGACACTGCCGAAAGACTACGAAGACCTCATGGCCGAGCACCTGCACAAGAAATTCAGGCCCGAACGATCTGCCGAGCTGCCGCGAGTCGAGCCGGAACTTGCCCTGAAGGAATCGCACCAGACTGACCAGGAGGCCGTTTCGGCCGCCCAGCGCAATTCGCCAGTGACGGCCGAACTATACGCCCGCCAGTGTGCCAACTGCCATGGCCTGGAAGGTATCGGCAACGAAATCGGCCCCCGGCTGACGGGCCGTCCGTCCTTGACCCGCCCCGAACAGTTCACCGACCTTGTCGAAAAAGGCCGAGGCCGCATGCCGGCCTTCGGGCAGACATTGAAAAAAGACGACCTGAACGCCCTGCGCCGCTGGCTGCTGGGGCGGACGGAGACATGGGCGGCGGAATAATGTCGCAATCTGATTGAATTGCATTGGCCCTGGTTGCAAATTCGAATGACATCCGGAAGACCCATGGACGCCATCAACACGCATCAGGTCTTCGACTGGCTCTGGTCATCAGGGCAGCTTTCGAAAGCCGATATCGACCGCCTGCCCGAATTCGGCATCGAGGCCGTCATCAATCTCGCGTTGCCGACGTCGACGAACGCCCTGCCTGGCGAGTCCGAACTCGTCACAGGCCTGGGCGTCGCCTACGTGCAGATTCCCGTGATCTGGGAAGCCCCCACGATCGACCGCCTGCGAGAATTCTTCGGCGTGATGAAAGCTTTCGAAGGCCGAAAAGTATGGGTGCACTGCGCCATGAACATGCGGGTTTCGGCCTTTATTTACCTCTATCGAAAGCTCGTGCGCCACGAACCTGAGGCCGACGCCCGTCTGCCCATGGACATGATCTGGTTCCCCGACGAAACCTGGCAGGCGTTCATCGACGAGGCTCTGAAGCAGCTCAGTCAGCAAGCTTGAATCGAAGGGGGGCGTCGGTCGATTTCGCGAACTTCTCTGGTATCCATTCGGCCAGTTGCATTAGAATTTGCCGAATCATGCGATGATCGTGGCGAAGCACACTTGGTATTCCGATCCGTCGCGTGAATCCGCTGCGAGCAACGTACGGAAAACGTCGCCGGCGGATTCGAACTCGACTGCGGGAGCGAAGATGAGCAAGGATCCGATCCCGAGCTGGTTTTTCGTGGTCGTGGCGGTCAGGCACGAAGGCCGGTTTCTGCTCATTCAGGAACGCAAGCATGGCCAGGCGTGGTATTTTCCAGCCGGCCGCGTCGAGCCGGGCGAAAGCTACGTGGAAGCCGCCCAGCGCGAGACTTTCGAAGAGTCGGGCGTGAAAGTTCGCATCACGGGCCTGCTGCGCATCGAACATTCCCAGCCCCAGCGTGGCAATCGCATCCGGTTCCTGTTCACGGCCGAACCGGCGGGCGACCCGACGCCGAAAGCCTGGGCCGACAAAGAATCCCTCGGCGCCCGCTGGTTCACGCTCGACCAAGTCCGCAGCCTGTTCCTGCGGGGCGACGACGTGGTCGAAGTTTTCGAATATCTCGAACGGGGCGGGCCGGTCGCCCCGCTGTCGATTCTCGCTCCGGAAGGTTCAGAAATCGTCTGATTCGCATCGATTATTCTCGAACTCGCCGATCGTTTTCGTGCTTTCCGTTCCTGATACCAGTAATATCGAACGTATGTCATTTCATGAACTTCATCAGCCATGAAGGATGCTTGCATGTTCATTCCCCCTGGCTTCTCGACCGTTACGCCCTATTTCTTCGTCGACGAAGCCCCGAGATTTCTCGAATTTCTCGTCGCGGGGCTTGGCGGCGAAGAGCTTTCGCGGCACATGAACGGCGACCGCATCGCCAACGCCATGGTGCGGCTGGGCACGTCCACGGTCATGGTCAGCGAGGCATCGGCTGATTATCCCGCGATGCCGGCTTCGTATTACATTTACGTCGAAAATGCCGACGCTTCGATAGCCCGGGCAATCGCGGCCGGCGCCATGAAAATCATGGATGTGGCCGATATGCCTTATCAGGACCGTCAGGGCGGCGTGCGCGACCCGTTCGGCAACCTCTGGTGGATCTCGCAGCGGCTGGTGGATGGGCCATATTGATTTCGAATGGCGGATTCATGCGGCAGAATCGCCGCATTTCGAAAGGATAAGGTGCTGGCATGAACACCAGTAACGCGATCGACCGCCGCGAAGACTGGATTTCCGTCAGTACCCGCAAAATTCGCCGGCCCGGCGACCCGGAATGGGACGATTACATTCGGTTCCTCGGGTTGCCTCATCTTCAGGAAGTCCGCACGATCGATTCCTGGTGCAACCCGTGCCACGACGGTAATTACTTCGCGCATTCGGTCGAAGAGGCGCTGGATCTGATCGACGAGGGCATCGTAAGAAAATTGCGATCGCCGGACGAATATCATCTGGCGTTCGTCGATGCCCAGGGCCCGCATGCGGGGATCGAGCATCCCCGATTTCGGCTTCTTGGCCATGATCTCTCCGACGAGACGTGGACTTCGTCGCTGCTCAATTGCGGCTACTGGATGGATCCGCTCGATGCGATCGCCCGGCGCACGATGCCGAACGGCCTATTGAATTTCGAAGACGCCCTTCAGGCCAAAGCCCTTCTACCCGAAGCCTGGAACGGCGACCCGCACGCCTTCGTCACCATCTGGGCCCTGTACGAAATTCTCGATGGCGAAACATCGGAAGATTGAGCCGGCATTGCTATCGAAACGAAATCGCGATAGGTTGGAATGAATCTCTTGGATTCGCCCCGTTTCGCTTTTCCGGAATTCCGATCATGAACGAACAGGTGCGAATGACCGACGGGTTTTGGAAAAGCCTTTTGTTCGCAGTTTTGGTCCAAGTCTGCTGGTGGCTTTCATATATTTTTGAGCCCAGTTCACCCTTCGCAATTCTATGCGCCGCGATCATCACAGCCGAACTTTACCTGAATCCGGAATTGTTCCGTGATCGCCCCAGAGCCTATCGCGCGCATTGCGCAATCATCGTTATTTCCTGGATTTGTGCGGCAGGTCTGGTCGTGCTCGAATGGATGTGAACGCATTCGAATATCGTTCGATTTCGGCTACGCATGCGTTCGGAGGGCTCGCGAACTTGCCGTATTCCACGCTGCAATATCAGGTTGCGGATCGCAAAGAGTGCGGAGCCAATATCCTGTGAGGAAGTTCGATCGAAGCGGCCGATCATGAGCCGAGGGAATTCGGATAAGAAATCGAAAATGCCGATGGGGCTTCGATCACCGGCGAACTTCGATCGGCTGTATTTGCGTTCGGCATTCTCCACACATCTCAAAGAACGAAATGCGAGCGAGTAATGATCAACAGAAATCGATTGGCTGGCTTCGCACTCTTGATCGTGATCACCGGAATCCTGGCGATGCCATCCTTCGACGAGTCGCCTGATACTCCCTGGACGGCTTCGGAATTCGCTCGGGCGTTTCCGGTTCGAAGCGAATATCTCAAAAATGTCGCCGAGCCGATCGCATTCGTTCATGGGGGTTCGTATGACGACGGCGGCAGCCTTTTCGTCGATTTCAAGGACTCCAAAGGCCAATTCTATTACGCATGCTTGAAGAACGATCTGGACGGCGATACGCGGCTGACGTTCGTGTCGCCGACACCCAGCATGGGAATTCCCGTTCCGGTGAGTGGCGTCGAAGAACGGGAGTTTCTGGGTATGCTCGAACGATGGGCGTCGGCGGATCAGGCTTCGCAGTATTGGATTCGGAAATATCGGGAAGCGCGTAAACGACGGGTGTCGGTCAAATACGACGTCCCGGAAATGACGGAGGAGCTTTATGCGAAGGGGGTCGCGACTTCGATCATGAATCATCTGCTCAAGCGAAACGGAAAACCACAGCTCTGGTGACTTTTTACGCTCGTTCGAATTCTTTTCGTTTCAGGCGATCGCAAGTCGGACGATGATGCGCATTCGCTCGCCACTCGGGCCGCAACAGGCAAACCAGCATTATCGCCCATGGCCAGCGAACCGCCCCGCGTTGAATCACGGCGCCGGGTGCCAGCTGGTTCACATACTCAGGCGTAATCCTTCATGCCGACACACAATGAGAAGATGCACACGTTGCCTTCGAAACGAAATCGCGATAAGGTGAAATGTGTCTCTTCGATTCGACCCGTTTCGCTTTTCCGGAATGTCGATCATGAACGAACTTGCGAGAAAAACCGAAGATCCATGGGTCATCAACCTGATTTCATGGTTAACTCTGATTTCCCTTTTCCTGATGTTTCGTTATGAGAACGAATCGCTGCTTGGTGTCGTTGCCGCCACGCTCTTCACAATCTGTTTTTCGCTGAATCCGAACGCGTACCGGAATCGCCGGGGATCCTTCCGGACGGTCTATGGACTCATGGTCTTTCTCTGGCTCTGCGCGGCGGTTCCGTCGGTACTCGCCTGGATCTGAGCCCATCGGAAAATCATTCGATGGAGAGAGCCGGTTTCATTTCTTACCGGCGACGCTTTCGCTAGCCAGCAGTGCCGCGCCCAGCACTCCAGCGTCATCGCCCAAGGCAGCTGGAAGGATGACTTCGCGGTCTTCGGGAATGACCAGCATGTGCTCCTTGGCGGCCGCGCGCACCCAGTTCAGCCAGGGCTCGCCCAGGGCCAGAGAAACGCCCCCGCCCAGAATCACGGCGTCAGGGGCCAGCAGGTTCACCAGGCCGCCCAGCGACCCGCCAAGATAATTCGCCGCTCGCTGAAGTTCCTGCAGCACGAGACTGTCGCCTGATTTGTAACATTCGGCCAGATAACGGCTTTTGAGCTTCTGGTCGGGCCCGTTCCAGACTCTGAAAAGCTGCGAATTCACGTCCCTTTTGCGGGCCTTGGCGAATCGGCGGACCAGGCCGGTTTTGCTGGCATAGACTTCCAGGCAGCCCCTAAGGCCGCAGCCGCACTTGGCCCCGTTGGGCTTGGCCTTGATATGGCCGATTTCGCCGGCGTTGCCGTCGTGGCCTACGTGCAGCTTGCCGTCGATGATCAGGCACCCGCCCAGGCCCGTGCCTACGAAGGCCCCCAGCAGGTTGTTCATCCCCTTGCCGGCCCCCAGCTTCCATTCGGCATAGCAGCTGGCGCGGACGTCGTTCCGCAGCACCGTGGGCACGCCCAGCCGTTCGCTGAGCTTGGCGGCGAGGGGGTAGTTGACGACGTCCATATTGGCGCTGAAAAGGATCATGCCCTTTTCGACATCGAGCGGCCCGGGGGAGCCGATGCCGGCCAGGCCGACTTCGTCGAACGCACGGCCCGATTCGAGGATCGCCGTTTCAGCGGCCCGGGCGATGACGTCCACGATGGCGTCGCCACCCTGGTGGGAGGGTGTGGAAAGCTTGCCGCGACCTAGAATTCGGCCGTCACGGTCCACCACGCCGACGAGCGTTTTGGTTCCGCCCAGATCGATACCGAGGATCAGCTCGTTTTTCGATTTTGCCGCCATAGTCGCGTCCTTTGTCTGATTCGTGCCGGTCGTGAACGATCATTCGGCATCGCGGCCATCATCATGTCGCAATCGCCCGCTCCGGGCAACGGTCTGGCGATCGGGATTCCCCGGATGAGTTCGGATTCCTCCGGTCGTGCGGTTTTCGATCGACATGGTGCCGCTCGGCTCGAAAAAGGGGTCAGGTCATGCTTGTTCGGCACACACATAGCGTGTGCGATAGCCGATACGAGCCGGAAGTGTCAGCGACGGAACGATTTCAGAGCACTTCGCCTTCGAATGAGAAAATCGCCTGCATGCAAAAATGGTGTCAGTTCTCTTTTTGTGCACATGCAAAAATGGTGTCAGTTCTCTTTTTGTGCACACCTCATCGATTGAGCCACATGATTGCTAAAAGAGAACTGACACCATTTTTGAAAGTGACCCATTTTCGAGCCAGAGGTTGATCCGCCTGAGGATTCCGTCGATTTCCGCCAGCCGCTTTGGCATAATGAATCTGAATCGATTCGACATTCGCCGCCACAGGCTGGTGCCTTCGCCGCATCGCACTTCCCGCCGAACCGATCCGCCACCACCCGAAAACCCGACCAGGAACGAACGGCATGACGCGTTTTCGTATCTCCTCGTCCGCAAGTGTCTTGCGATCGACCTTCGTGGCTTCGGCCCTCGTGCTCGCGACATTCTCGGCTCAGGCTCAGGAACTGATCCCGCACGCTCAGGACGCACCGCCCGGGCCCGCGCTTTCGCCGGCTGAAGCGATCGCCAAGATGAAAGTGCCCAAGGGGTTCGTCGTCGAGACGTTCGCCGCCGAGCCGATGGTCGTGAACCCCGTCGCGATGACTTTTGACGACGCCGGCCGCGTCTGGATCACCGAAAGCCTCGAATACCCCCGGCGCGAACCTGGCCCGGGGCGTGACCGCATCAAGGTTCTCGAAGACACCGACGGCGACGGCAAGGCTGACAAAGCCACGATTTTCGCCGAAGGGCTGAATATCCCTTCGGGTATCGCAGTCGGCCATGGCGGCGTCTGGGTGGCGAACGCGCCCGATATTCTCTTTCTGAAGGACACCGACGGCGACGGCAAGGCCGACAAGCAGGAAGTGATCGTGACAGGTTTCGGCCGCGACGACACCCACGAACTGCCCAACAGCCTGACCTGGGGCCCCGACGGCTGGCTTTACGGCTGGAACGGCGTATTCAACCGCTCCGTGATCAACTACCGGGGCAAGACGCACGACTTCACCTGTGCCATTTTCCGGATCCATCCGGTCACACGTGACTTCGAACTTTTCTGCGAAGGCACTTCGAACCCTTGGGGCATAGCTGTCAACGCCGAGGGCGAGCTGTTCGCCAGTGCCTGCGTCATCGACCACCTCTGGCACCTGACCGAAACCGGCTATTACCACCGCCAGGGCGGGCCCTATCCGCCCTTCACGTGGAAGATCGAATCGATCGTCGACCACAAGCACCAGAAGGCGGCCTATTGCGGCATCCACTTCTTCGACGGGGCCAACTTCCCCGCCGAGTTTCGCCGTAAGCTCGTAATGGGCAACATCCACGGCAATGCCATCAATCTGGATTCCGTCGGCCGCAACGGTTCCACCTACACGGCCATGGCCCACGACGACTTCCTTCAGGCCAATGATGCCTGGTTCATGCCCGTCGTACAGAAAACCGGCCCCGATGGTGCCCTGTATCTGGTCGACTGGTACGACCGCTACCACTGCTATCAGGACGCAAACCGCGACCCGGCCGGCATCGACCGCCTGAAGGGCCGTATCTATCGCGTGCGCTATGCCGCCAATCCGCTGCTGCCGAAGGATGACCTGAGCCGCAAGACTGGCGCTGAGCTTGTCGAACTGCTGGGGCACGACAATGGCTGGCATCGGGAAACGGCCCGGCGGATTCTGGTCGAACGCAAGCTGGACGGCCAGAAGGACGCCCTTGTCAAACTGGTGACCGATGCATCGACCCCGCGCGACAAACGGCTGGGGGCCCTGTACGCCCTGGCATCGACCCGCGAAATCCCCGAGGCACAGTCGCGGCTCTGGATCGACGACGCTGAACCCACCGTCCGCGCCTGGGTCGTCCGCTATTACGGCTCGCTCAAGGGCGACGCTACGCCCCGCATGGCCGCCCGTGTGGCCCAGCAGGCTTCGGACGCTAACGCCGACGTCGCACTTCAGGCCGCGATCGCCCTGGGCAAGTTCGCCAAACAGGATCCGCTGCCTGGCTGGTCAGTCATTCTGCAGGAGCACGGTGGCGATAAGATCATCCCCCGCATCGTGTTCCGTAATATCGAGCCACGCCTGGCCGCTTCGGCCGACGACTTGCCGGAAGTTCTGGCCGACCTTGACTTGAAGACCAACCCCGGAGCGCGAGAGATCTTCCCGCGCATCTACGAACGCCTGCTTTTCGCCCATCCCGTGAACGCGAAAGCCCTGCCTTGGCTGCTGACGCGGATCCTCGAATCCGATGACGCCGCGGCCTCGGCTTATGCCCTGCGGGCGACCACCCAGCGGCTGGCGACACTGAAGCCGGAAGACCGGGGCGGCATCCTGGCCGCGATTCGGCCGGCCCTCGCTCCGGTGCTCGAAAAACTGCCGGTTCATCACGGCACGCATCGTGAATCGGTTCTGATTCTGGCCCAGGCGGGCGATGCCGACAGTCTCAACACATTGAAAAGCTGGTTCGAAGACAAGAAGGTTGGCGACGATCATCGAATTCGTGCCTGGGAAGTGGTCCTGCTACAGTCCGACGGCACCACGGCCATGGCGCTGGCGAAGGCCCTGATCCCCGTCTCGGCCGGCAAGCTGGAGCACCCGGCCCGTGGCGAATTCATCGCCCGGCTGGGCATCCGGTCCGAGCCCGAGGTCGCCGAACTGATGCTGGCGGAATACGACCGGCTCGAACCGAACAACAAGGGCCGGGCCGTGCAGCTGCTGACCGAAAGGCCACGCTGGGCTGAGGCTTACGTTGCCCGGGTCGAAGCGGGCAAGCTGCCGCCGACCTCCGCGAACCTGAACCAGGTGCGGCGTCTGCAGGGTTATGGTGACAAGGCCTTCAAGGACAGGGTCGCGAAGATCTGGGGCCGGATCCGGTCAGACCGGAATCCTCAGCGGGACCTGGTCGTCAGCCAGATGCGCAACTTCCTGGCCCGCACGCCGGGCGACCCGTATCTCGGCAAGGCCGTGTTCGAGAAGCAATGTGCCCAGTGCCACAAGATTTACGGCGTCGGTCAGGAAATCGGCCCCGAACTCACTTCGAACGGCAGGAACGATTACGAGCAACTGCTTTCGAACGTGTTCGACCCGAATCTGGTGATCGGCGAGAACTATCAGGCCGTGATCCTTTCGACGAAGGACGGCCGCACGCTCACCGGGCTCCTGACCGAGAATTCGCCTGAGGAAGTGCGTCTGAAAATTCAGGGCGGTACGGAGGAAGTCTTTCCGCGCGATCAAGTTGAGGAAATTCAGCGAAGCACCGTTTCGCTGATGCCCGAGAATCTGGAAACGCTCGTGACGCCTCAGGAGCTTGCGGATCTGTTCGCATTTCTCGCGCTCGACCAGCCCCCCGGCGATCCGAAAGCCCGCCTGCTGCCCGGTGCACCTGAACCGAAACGCCGGTCCGAAGCCGGTGGCGGCGAATGAGTCGCAGGCTTCGATCGTTTCGAGGCTTGCGGAATATCGGAAACGTCAAAATCAGGAACCGGAGCGGCATGTGCCGCTCCGGTTCCTTGTTGATCTGTGATCTGTCAGGCGGAGTCCGCCCGGGCTTCGGTCATTCCGACTCGCCGGGCTTCTTCTTGCGGTTTTCGATCCTGCGGATCAGGTCTTTCAGGTTCTGGGGCTTTTCCTGCGTTGCCAATCCTGCGAATTTCGCGTCCCAGTGCTTCGCCAGGATTTGGATGTCCCAGTATTTCTGCCAGTCCATCACATTCCGGATGACGTATCCACCGATCTTCAGGGAAGGCACCGGCTCGGTGGTGACGATAGGGCGTGCTTCACTGCCGAATCGTTCGGCAAGCTTTGCCCATCTTTGCAAATCCTCGATTCGCACCGTCGGTTCGTGATGATTTTCCATCGAGATGCATTCCTCTCATATGAGCGGCCGGGATACGGGGGAAGCGATACGTCTGGGTCTCGGGTCGAAAGACTGCTCCTGCTTCTGGAATCCACAGCAGTTCCGCTCGCACCACTTGCGGCGACAGGTTCCTGAAGAACCGCAGCCATGCGAACGTTCACCTAAAGACTATACGATGAAGGTCAATCGAGAGGTCGATTATTTTGCCCGGTTTTTCGATTTTCCCGATTCGGTCATGCGCCGATTATCACGAATATCGATGCAGGACCTTGTGATATGCATTCTGGCTCTTCAGGCGGTATCGTCTCGGGAAGGCGTCCTCGAACGATTCAGGTTCTCCCCGCACTCGCCACGCAGTCTGCGAATTCAGCCCATTTTCCGCCGACACGAGTCTTCAGCCAGCCGAGCGTTTCCTTCTCGGCCGGTACGCCTGAAAATGGCTGCAAATCCTGCACCACAAGATGGTTCACCAGTTCCGGCAGCAATGCCCCTTCGCCCCATGTCGCCAGGGCGAACGTGATGGCCCAGCAGGTCGCATAATCGTCGCCATGCCGTCGATGATCGCGAATCATGTCGGTACGCAGGAATCGTTCCACGTCGGTCGAATTCGCGATTCGCCGCCAGTCCCGCTGCCGATCCCGGTTCGGCTCGATGCGGAATCCCGACGATCCGGGAGCCTGAGACGTCGCAGTCGCCGGATCGCCCGCGGCGGTCGCGAGATGGTCCCAAAGCTGGGCAAAACCTTCGTGAAGCCAGCGAGGCCAGGCCTGCCAGGCCGGGCAAAGCCCTGATCGTAATGTCCATAAGTGCACGGATTCATGGGCGATGATCGTGCGGGCGTCTACGCCATGCGGGCTTTCGCCGACGACGGCACAGCACACCGATCGAACCGGATGCGTCATGCCGAGGCTGCCCGACAGGCCCCTCAGGCTTTCCGAAACCAGGTAGCGATCGTAAGCATCGAGGTCCGCGAAAAGTCCGATCGTCAAGCTCGGCCCCGGGTTGCGAACCTGAGCCTGGCTCACGGCCGCCCAGCTTTCGATTTCACGGATCGTGCGCCCGACGGCTACCATCGCCGAACGCACGGCGGCCGAATCGACCTCGTTCGCGACGACGAACGTCGTCCGGCCCGCTCGTTCCACCCGGCCCGAACCGCCGAAGGCTTCGATCAGGTGGGCGACACGCGCGTCGTCATGGGTGCGGAAATTCGATCGCGGCGGATCCATCGCCGGGGCCCCTGTGGGTTCGATAAAATTCGCGCTGAGGGCGACTCGAAACCCTCGACACACGCTCACGCGCGATTTAGGCTGGAACGCAACCGCACTCGCTCGAAGTCCGGGCCGTTCGCTCAGGCCGAATCATCCCGGTTTCGCCTGAATCGTCAAGGCCGACGCGACATCCGCCGCCGTTTCCGGAACACTCGCGATCCGAAAGGACCAGCGCCGTCATGCCCCATCCGCTTTACATGGATTCTCGTCGAATCCGGCATTCGCTCCTGCTTGCGATCGTCCTTGGTCTGATTGCAACCTTCTGTGAAAAAACCGGTTACGCACAGACTGAACCTGCCTCCTGGCATGCCGAGGGCACCCATGGCGCAGTGGCGGCAGGTGGCCGCCCCGCGGCGGCGGCCGGAATCGAAATCCTCAAGGCGGGCGGTAACGCGGCCGATGCCGCCGCGGCGACGATCATGGCGCTGGGCGTGACCGATTCGACGCTCTTCTGCCTGGGTGGCGAAGTGCCGATCATGGTCTACGACGCCAAACGCGGAATCGTCGAAGTCATTGCCGGGCAGGGGGCTGCGCCACGCCTGGCAACGGTCGAACACTTCCGTAAATTGCCTGACGGCATCCCCGCGACGGGCCTACTCTCAGCCACAGTGCCCGCTGCCATCGACGCCGTCGTGACGCTCCTGGAACGTCACGGTTCGAAGACCTTCGCCGAAATCTCGGCCCCGACCCTGAAATTGCTCGAAAATCCTAAGGAAAAATGGCACAAGGACTTGCATGCTACATTGACGAGCCTTTGCCAGGCCGAAGCGAAGTACCCGGATCGGGCAATGGGCCTGCGGGCCGTGAGCGACTACTTCTATCGCGGGCCCGTCGCTCGTGATATCGACCAGTTCTCCCGCGAAAATGGCGGGCTTTTGCGTTATGACGACCTGGCGACTCACCATACACCGGTCGAACGGCCGTTGAGCCTGAACTATCGTGGGCACCAGGTCCTCAAGTGCGGGATCTGGACTCAGGGGCCGGCCCTGCTCGAAGCGCTCCAGATTTTCGAAGGCTTCGACACCAGTAAGATGAAACCCGGCTCAGCCGACGCCATTCACCTGCAGGCCGAAGCTCTGAAACTCGCCTTCGCCGATCGTGATGACTACTATGCCGATCCGAACTTCGCGCAAGTTCCCTCTTCCGAACAACTTCTGGATCCCGGCTACGCTGCGGCACGCCGCTCGCTGATCGACCCGGCGCGGGCTTCGCTCGAACGGATCCCGGGCGATCCTTTCGATGGCAAGGCTCGCAAGTCCGGCAAGGCCCTCGCGGCCGGGCCCGGCGGGCCTTCATACGACACGACGACCTGCCTTGCCGCCGATTCGGCCGGTAATGTCGTGGCCGCCACGCCCAGCGGCTGGTCGGGCGTCGTCGCGGGAAATTCGGGCATCTGGCTGGGCACGCGGCTTCAAAGCTTCACGCTCGACCCCGATTCACCCAATATTCTCGTGCCCGGCAAACGCCCGAGGATCACCCTTTCGCCGACTCTGATCCTCAAAGACGGCAAGGCCGTCGGGGCGGTGTCCGTCGCGGGTGGCGACAGCCAGGATCAGGCTTCGATCCAGATCGTCACGGGTCTCATCGACTTCGGCCTGAATCCGAAACAGGCCATCGAAGTCGGCCGGTTCCATACCGATCACCTGATCGGATCGTTTCGCCAGAAACCTCCTGCGCTTGGCTCGCTGATCCTGGAAAAAGCCGTCAACGACGATGTGGCCGCCGAACTCGTGAAACGGGGCCATGTCGTTCAGAAAGTGCAGCGGCCGCAATCGAACCCGATCGTTCTGACGCGCGACCCGGCGACCGGCTTGATTCGTGCCGCCGGCGATCCGAATTCACGCCGCAATGCCATGGCCTACTGATACTTGCGATCAAGGAGCGGTTCGATGAGGATCCGGATGACGGTCGATGCTCGTAAACGCCTTGCTTGCATGATGTTGGCGATTTGTGCCAGTTCGGCGATCGCGGCAGATGACTTTCACGTCAGCGAACCGATCGTGTGCAAAAGTGTCGAAGGGCTCAAGAAATACGTCCGCCGCGACCCGCCGGAACTGACCACTTACGACAAGCTGATCGTCTACGTCGAGCCGACCGGCTTCGCCACGCGCACGGTCGATGGCAAGCGCAAGGCAGGATTCGTGCAGAACGGCAAGGTTCGGGCCGTCGGGTCGAAGAAGGTCGTGATCGAACGGTCGGAACTGCTGCGTTTCGAGCCGGAAGTCTTTGGCCCCGGGGCGACGTTCTATCTGGCCGCGACGGTCGGGTTCAAGAACATGCCGCCGGGCGATTACGTGCTTGAGCTGGAAACCATGGACGAAGCCGCCGAGCCGGATCGAAAGGTATCTCAAACCGTGCCGTTCAGGATCGTGAAAGCCGAAGGAGACGATAATCCGGAGCCGAGAACGAAACCTGCCAGGACGAAGGATAAGAGCCGAAAGTCGTCCGGGTGACCAAATCATGAATCAGCTCTCGATGACTCGTCAATGCCCCGTATTGCAATGCATGATCTGGCTATGCGATACCGCAAGACTGGCCGGATCGAATCGGGATCCGCTGCGGCCGCTCTTGCGGGAATCATGTGCACAGTCCGTCGAAATGCGATTGAAGTGCATCGTGGTTCATTCGGAACCGAATCGACCGTTTCGAGTTGCTATGAGTACCTTCGAATGAAGGGGTCAAGGCTTGATTCGTTGTCGAAATGTCTATTAGAATCGTTCGTAATTCGAGATTTCGCCGGGAAATAGATTTTCTACCCCGGTTCCGGTCATGATCCAGGGCTGATTCCATGCAATTTCGTGTCTTCGTCGGCATAACTTCGATTCTCATCGGTTTCGCGGCAGAAAGTCTCCGAGCCGCGGATCTTCTCGATAATACGAATCAGAAGACCGAGGCCCTGCTGACCGGTGGCTCGGGCGTTTACGGAACGAACCGGAAAGCCATGATCTTCTCCGTGTCGCAAAATATCGAGCTGACGAATGTCGCCCTCGGGCTTCGAGACATCAACTCGAACCCGAACACCACGAAAGGAACCATCGCACTGTATGCGGTCGACGGATCGAATAATCCGACGACATCGATTGCGGAGATCACCTACGATTCGATTTCCTTCTCCACTGCACAATACGTCGATTTCGCACTTAGCGGCATGTCTCTCACCGCAGGCAATTCCTATGCGCTCGTCGTCCTGGATTTCACTGCGACGATCTGGTCGAACTTGAGCCAGGCTCCCGTCGGCAGCAATGGCGTCAGTTTTGTCGAAGGTCGGTTCTCGACCGATGGCGGGACGAGCTGGAATTCCAGCAGTGTCGACAATGCAATTTACTTGCAGGGGACGCCTGTTCCTGAGCCATCCGCGGTCATGCTGGCTTCTGTTGCAGCGATGATTCTTCTCAGGTCAAGAAAACTGCGGTGTTCTTCCATTTCCTGTCATCGTTCTGAAAACTAACTGAATGATCGAGAATGCTCGCGAATTCGCACGATGCTTCAAGGCAGCCTTCGAATGCCACGTTGAGACTCGAATTCTGCGGACCGGAATCGCGCCCGAAATCGCATGACGTTCGCTACGTCTTCGGAACACTTTCCGATCGATTCCGCAGCCAGCCCCACTATGAAGTCGTAATGAAGGGGTTCCGCTCACGCCTGTCCGGCACAGACTTAGCGTAAACTACGATTCCAGCGACCCGGATGCTTCTGTGTCGGAATCGCTTGCACCAAAAAGCAATCTCGAAGGAAGTGAATTTGGGACTCGTCGGTGGCCTGATCGGATTCCGATAATTGAAAGGGTTTCGTAAATCATGAGTAAATATTGCTTTAAGGTCGTCCGGGCTCATTTGCACTAATTCGATCAATGTCGAAGCTTAAGTCGCGTTCCGAACATTCGTGCCCTGACCCCTCCTTCGTGCCGCATTATCCCAAAGCTTTCGAACACAAACCCTTCCAGCGTATGGTCTCGGTATTCGCTTCTCCAGCAGATGTGTCGAGTACCTAAAGATCGACGGCGGCTTTCCCAGGACAGGAAATCCGCCGTCTTCGATCCGGATCATCCTGACAGGGCACGTTTTTTGATGTGCCCTGCCTCGATGTTTCGTCAGTCCTGGATATATCCCAGTTCCTTGAGCTTCGCCACGATCACTTCGACGCACTCGGCCACGCCGAGCTTCGAGGTGTCGAGCGTCACTTCGGGGTTGAGCGGAGCTTCGTAGGGGTCGTCGACACCCGTGAAGCCCATGCCCTTGCCTTCGGCGACAGCGGCGCGGGCCTTGGCGTAAAGGCCTTTCACGTCGCGGGTTTCGCACACTTCGATCGGCGTGTCGCAGAACACTTCCACGAAGTTGCCCTTCGACGACTTGCGGGCGTTGTCGCGGGTGGCGCGGTAGGGGCTGATCACCGAGCAGATCGTCGTTCCGCCCTGGGCCGCCAGCAGGCCGGCCACGTAGCCGACGCGGTTGATGTTCGTGTCCCGGTCTTCCTTCGAGAAGCCCAGGCCCTTCGAAAGGTGGGTGCGGATCTCGTCGCCGTCGAGGAAGGCAACGTTCCGGCCATATTCGGCCAGACGCTCGACCAGGCCATGGGCGACCGTCGACTTGCCCGAGCCGGAAAGGCCCGTGAACCAGATCGTCAGACCCTGCTTGTGCTTGGGCGGGCTGGTTTCGCCCAGAATGGCGGCCACGGCGGGGCGGCTGAACCACGGCGGGAGGGGGATACCCTTGGCCAGGTAGTCGTCGCGCACCTGGGTGCCGGAGATATCGGCCGTCTTGGCGCCGGCGGGAATTTCGTCGGCCGCGGCGTAGTGGTCAAGGTCGGGCAGATAGACCATGGCCTTGAAGTCGACCATGCCCATGCCGATCTCTTCGGCATATTTCTTCATGTATTCCTGGGCGTCGTAGGGGCCGTAGAACGGCTTGCCGGTCGAGTCGGCACCAGGGCCGGCGTGGTCGCGGCCGACGATGAAGTCGGTGCAGCCATAGTTGCGGCGGATGATGGCGTGGAGCAGGGCTTCACGCGGGCCGGCCATCCGCATGGCCAGGGGCAGCAGCGAAAGGACGACCGAACCCGGCTCGTAGGCCGTCTCGACGAGCGCCTTGTAGCAGCGAACGCGGGTGTAGTGGTCCACGTCGCCCGGCTTGGTCACGCCGACGACCGGGTGGATCAGCAGGCCGCCGCCGATCTGCATGGCCGCGCGCTTGGTCAGCTCTTCGTGGGCCCGGTGCAGGGGGTTGCGGGTCTGGAAGGCCACGATCTTCGACCAGCCCAGCTTGGCGAAGTGCTCACGCAGCTCGGCCGGCGTGCGGCGCAGGGGGACGAAGTCGTAGTGAGGCGGGACGCGGATGACTTCCAGCTTACCAGCCGCGTAGAAGCCGGGAATCCGGTTCAGGTAGGCCACGGACGGGTGCTTGGCGTCGGTCGTACCGTAGGCGTGCTTGGCTTCGAATTCCTTGTCGACCGGGAAAATTTCTTCGACATGCAGCAGGCCGACCAGGTTGCCGTAAACGTCACGCAGGGCCAGCGGCTTGCCGACTTCGATACCCTTCGAAGGGTCGACGGGCAGGGTGACGGGCAGCGGCCAGAGGGTGCCGTCAGCCAGGCGCATGTCCTTGACGACGCTTTCGTAATCCTTCTGCCCCATGAATCCCTTGAGGGGCGAGAAGCCACCGACGGCGAGCAGTTCGAGGTCGCACAGCGACCGTTCGTCGAGCGTCAGGCTCGGGTAGTCTTTCGAAGCCGCCTTGATGGCGTTGGCACGTTCGTCGGAAACGATCAGATTGACCAGCTCGCCACCGTAGGGAGCGTTCAGTTTCGTTGCGCTGGAAATGGCAGGATCTCCTCTCAAGAGAATTTCGACACTCTTCGAACCGACTCGTCGACGGGGCGGCCTCTCCAGGCCGATCCGTCAGAAACACCGACATGGACTCAATTCAGATGACCCACTCCTGGGGCGCATCCTTGCAGGCCAGTTTGTCGATCGTGGTTCCTGACAGTACGGCCTTTTCGGCCGCCCGGATGTTGGCCCAGACACTCGCCAGGGCTCGTGCGGAAGGGCCGTCACGCTCGCGCGGATCCGTTTCCGGGCCATCGATGGCGCTGAGCACATCGGCCAGCGCGATCGTGTCCGCCGGCTTGGCAAGCAGGTAGCCGCCCATGGAACCTCGCACGCTCGTGACCAGCCCCGCGCCCTTGAGCTGCAGCAGGATCTGCACCAGATACCGTTCCGGAATCTGGTGCTCCTCGGCGATCTCATGCACGCGTGCCGGTGGATCGCCCACGGCCCGCTTGGCCAGTTCGATCATCGCCAGACACGCATATTCGGCTTTGGCGGAGAGTTTCATCGGTTGGGAGAGATCGGCTTTCCGGGGGCTTCCGGCTTAAAGTTGACTGCTGTCCAGTGAGTGCAGGCCGCATTCGGTCTTCGCCTTGCCGGCCCAGCGGCCAGCGCGTTCGTCGTCACCCGGCGCGACCGGCTGCGTGCACGGCCAGCAGCCGATCGACGGATATCCGGCGTCGTGCAGGGGATTGTAAGGCACGTCGTTGGCGACCACATAGGTCCAGACGTCTTTTTTCGTCCAGTTCAGGAGCGGATTGATCTTCACCAGGTTGAACTTCTTGTCCCAACCGACTTTGGGCGTGTTGGCCCTGTCCTTCGACTGATCGCCCCGGATCGACGAGATCCAGCCGTCGTAGCCGATGATCGCCTGCCTCAGGGGCAGAATCTTCCGGTCATGGCAGCAGCGGTCGGGATGCGTTCCGTAAAGCGGGCCGCCGTGGATCGCTTCATATTCGGCGACCGTCGTCGCGGGTCGAATCATTTCGACTTCGATGCCGTATTTCTCGGCGATCCGGTCCCGCAACTCCAGCGTCTCACGAAATTGATAACCGGTGTCCAGATTGAAGATCCGAACCCGCGGCTCGATTTCCGCCAGCATGTGGATGATGGCACATCCCTCGGCCCCGAAGGCCGTCGCCATCGTCAGCTTCGGATAAAACCGATCGACCGCCCAGCGGAGAATTTCTTCCGGGCCTGCGTCGCGAAGCCGATTGGCCACTTCTTCGAGATCGGCCGGAATCACGACCGATACGGCACCATCGGCAGACTGATTTGCCTTCGAATCGACATCCATCGTTTTTCTTCTTGCCTGGACTTCTGTACGAGTTAAAGATAAGCAAGATCATAAGGATTGTCAAGAATGTCGTCCGAGCCGGTCTCTCTCCGTTGGATCGACGATCGGTGTCGACGATCCGCAAATGCTGATCCGGCAAGAAGTCAGGCGGATTCACCTTCACCAGGGCCCGGCGGCAGAAATGTCCAGGCGCCAGCCCGCAGCTCAAGGGCTTCGCGAATCGCGTCAACCGTCATGCGATAGACGGATAAATGTTGTCCATAAGGGTCGGGCACGTCGTAATCGTCGGGGTCCAGAAGCTCGACCCGGTCCGCCATTTCCGGGAATTCCATGACCAGAACGTCGCGGTGGGATTGCGTCATGGCGTAAACCAGATCCGCCGAACGCAGAAGTTCTTCGCAAACCATGCGGCTGGCGTGATTTTCGAGCAACCGGCCGAATTCGCCGAGCGCCTCGATCGATTCGCTCGAGGCCGGCTGGTTCCGGCCAGCCGAAACCCCCGCGGAGAGCACTTCGTAACCCATCGCCGGCAAATCGACCACCGGGCAGCCAAGCCGTTCCGCCAGCATCAGTTTGCAAATCGCTTCCGCCATCGGGCTGCGGCAGGTGTTGCCTGTGCATACGAACAGGATTCGGGTTCCCATCAGCCACCTCAATTGATCTTCGCCGATGTCGCCTCGGCTGAGAACCTCGGCCCGTTCGTCCCGGATCAGAACTATCGCCGGTTCGACCGAAGCCTCGTGCGTGCCGTCCACCAGTGCCATGTCCAGGTCGATCGGTTCCAGCCTTTTCGCAATCCCTTCGATGCCTTCCGGTTGCGCCCGGCCCAATTGCATCGATATCTGAAGCAGCGGCCCGGGAACCAGCGGGATCATCGCCCGGATCGTTTCGGAGGCCGGGCAATCGAAAGTCCAGTAGCCCTGGGATTGAACCGCATGACGCAACCAGCGTGGCAGCCTCATGTACAGGCCCGAATCCCGATCGCCTTCGACAGCGATCCGCAACCTGCCAGGCCAGGCCTTGCGAGCGAGCCGCGAAGCCAGTCTGCCTGGTCCGTTGAGCCAGTCCTTCAGCGAATCCAGATGCGGAACCGTGAGCGAAAGATCCGATCCCGAAATCTGCAGAAGTTCCGGTCCGATGCCGTTCGTCGAAGTCGCTGAAACGAGCACACGCAGATATCCACCCGGATGAATCACCCCGACTTTGCCGCCACGTGCGATCACCGCCACGGCCTGATGGATCAGATCGCGACGATCTTCGGTCTCTCGCAAGTCGTGAATCGTCATATCGGAACTCATCCGGATGCTCCGTACCCGGCTCCAGGCGGAAACCCGAAACTTCCGTACTCTTCCCGAATCTTATCCATGTATGAATCGCCACTCAAGCCGGGCAGGACATCGGTTTTTCGGATGATCGACAGCGAATGGGACGGTTTTCGGCCATTTTCTACGATGACCTCCCCGTATTTCCGCAAGCTTATCCGGGCAGCCGGACGGTCACCGCGACAGGCTTTTTTCGAGTGTCGCGCACCAATCCGACTGGACCAGGCCCTGAATCAGAGTGTCCGAACCGATTGTGCTCGTTCGTACTTCAGCCAGTCGCGGAATGGATTCCATGGGACGAACCGACTTGCTCTCGATCGGCGGAAAAGCGGCCGGGCCGCCGAACAGTGCCGGCGCGACGAACACGGCGACTTCGTCGATGCAACCGGCGTCGAAAAACCGCCCCAGGACCTTCGAACCTCCTTCGATCAGCAGGTTCGTCAGTCCCTTCGAGCCTAATTCCTCGACGATCGATTCCGGGCTCAACGAGCCATTGGCGGAAGCGTTCAGGGGAATCAGTTCGCAACCCGAAGACTCCAAAGCCTTTCGGCGATCATTGGCCGCATTTGCGGCACAGAAAATCGTGACCGGTGTCTCACGCGCCGTTCGGACAAGCACGCTTTCGATCGGTGTCTCGGCTCGCGGGTCGACGACGATTCGCCTCGGCGTACGAGGGCCCGGTGGACGTGCTGTGAGGGACGGATCGTCCGCTTTGACGGTTCCGATGCCGACCAGGATCCCGTCGACCCGGCCCCGGATTTCATGAACGATCGCGCGGGAGCGATCATTGCTGATCCAGCGGCTGTCGCCCGTCGCCAGAGCGATGCGGCCATCCAGCGACATCGCCCATTTGGCGATCGTGTAAGGCCGCCCCGTCAGTACTCTCTTGAAAAACGGCCGGTTCAGGCGAATCGCTTGCCGGGCGACCGGCGAATCGACTGGCCAGACGTCAACATGGATGCCCGCGGCGCGCAGTTCCTCGATCCCGCCGCCCGAAACCAGCGGAAACGGGTCGCGAGTTGCGATGACGACACGAGAGATTCCGGCCTCGACGATCGCCCTGCTGCATGGGGGTGTCTTGCCGAAATGACAGCAAGGTTCAAGAGTTACGTGCATCGTCATGCCGCGTGCGGAACCCGGCGTGGCCGCAAGTGCGGCGACTTCGGCATGCGGCCCGCCGAACCGGGCGTGATGCCCTGAACCGGCCAGCCTGTCGTCTGAGACGAGCACGGCCCCGACCATCGGGTTCGGCTCCACGAAGCCTTTTCCCCTGGCCGCTTCGGCCAGAGCCAGTGTCATCCAGTGTGCGTCCTGAGGCCCGAATCTCGTCATGAGTCCTGACATTTATCGGCCAGGGCCGCTTTCGTCATCATTTGCGACATCCTGATTTTCGACCAGGAACTTGAGGAGACTCAGGAATCGCCGGGCTTCATCAGGCGGCAGGGGATCGATCGATTCGACGAGCCAGGAAGGTGCCGATTCGAGAATCCGCTCGAGTTCTGCCGGGGGAACGACAGTGGGAATCGTGCCCGAGACGATCTTCAGGTAGTCCGAGCGGCGTTTTTCACGCTCCTGTTTCAACGTCTCGGCTTTCGCCAGGGCACGCTGCAGCGGGCCCCCGCGAGCCAGTGCAGGTTTCGCAAGCGGCAGGCCTGCGCCGTCGGCTTCCAGGCTGAGGGCCAGAATTCTCAGCCGGTCAACCTTGCGGGCAGGGTCGGCTTTCGAAGTCAACGCCCGGCGTTCGACATTCCGTTTCTGGGCCGGTGTCAGATCGTTCCAGGCTCGTGTCACCCGTGCCAGGTCCATCAGGTAATCCGGACGGTTGAATTCGCTGACCGAAAATCCAGGCCGTTTCGCCTGTGCCGCCAGTCGTTTCTGATTCTCAGCCCGCTGAACCAGATAATTCCAGCGGTCGCGACCCGTCAACTCTTCCGCGCGGCGTCGATCCACTTCCGGAATCGATCCGAGAGTGAGCCGGAGCCCCTGAATCCTGTTCTGAACGATCGATCGATCAGACTCCGGTAACTTCTTGAGCCGGGCCGAGAGATCTTTCCATTTTTGGCGATCGGTGGCCGTCAACGCCAGATAACTGGCGAGCGCTTGCTTTTCCAGTGCTTCGACTGTGGACCGAGGCAAAGAATGGTAAGTGGCCGCAAGTTTCGAAGTGTCTCGCGGGTCATCCGAACTCGCCTTGTCCCAGATGGTTGCGGTGTTCGTTCCGAATAATGCCTCAATGAATGCTTCGTCGGGCACAAGGCGAAATAGCCCCTGAAATTGTGCGATTCCCGCAGTCAGGGACGTCGCCGATACCGCAGTGTTTTCGACGCCGCTTCCGAGACGCCATGCCGCGATAACCGTGCAGAACGAGATCAAAAATGCGGCTGACTTGAAAGCCGCTGATCGACGCAGGTATCGACGTCGTTCGGAGCGAAATACCTGACTTGCGATCTTTTGAGCCGAGAAAGATGGTGCTTCGTCGGGGAGGAAATCGAGAAGAGAGTCAATCGGGTCGGACGCGTGATTCTCATAAAGAACGGAATCGCCTGGGCTTGCGGAGTCCAGGCGTATTTCCGTTTCGTGGGTTCGTCCGTCATCGGCCGATTCCGGGAAAGATCGTAACGCTCGATCCGGATGATCGGAATGCATGGGGACGATGAACCTTCAGGCGTCGAGTCGAACGGCGATCAACGTCGGCCGCGGCTGACTGGCAGACCTGGATTGCGATAGGTGGACTGCCGCATCGTGGGGAAATAGCTGCCGGCCCGATCATGATAACCGGACACGCCACGACCCGTGGTGTTCGTGATCATCGGGCCGGTGGCTGACAGCCGCGGACGCGGATTCCTCGGGCGATCGTCGTCGAACGTCTGACCCGTCGCAGCTCCGACGCCAAGATTCGCGTAGCTCAGAATGCTGTTGCTGGAGCGGACGGCTTCGTTCATCTGGTCAATTCGCTCGGCCGTGTACTGGCTTAACTGGTTGTTCACGGTCGGGGTGGCCGCCATCGCGGCCTGACGTGGCAGAAACCAGCTGTAATAGCCGCTGAACGGATCCGCACCGACGCTGCCGATACCGAAGCCCATGCCGAAGTTCTGGTTCTGGGCGGATACTTCCTGCCCTGTCATCGACAGAATTCCAGCCACGACCACACCGATCGTCAGAACACGCTTCATGGCCTGAATCCTCCTCGAGCACAAGGGTCCGGAAAACGCATCGTAAACGTGATGCGGATTTATCGACACTACCATCTTAGTCATGTCGATCGACCAGGACAACCCTCGAAATCACCTGTTTTCGTCAGGACGATTCTGCGCATCGCTCCTTCGACGTTTCCACGGCCTCCGTGCCATGGCCGGAAAGCCGGGCTTTCCTGAAATCGAGGTCTTCTTCATCTTCTTTTCGTCATATTCATGACGGAAAGTTTGGTTTTGCCGGTACGAATCGGGTATTCTTGATGCGATTCGCGAACGGGCCGGTGTGCCCCGTTCACGCTGAGACTCAGCCGATTGCGGTCGCTCAGCGATCGTTGCGTTTCCGAAACGACCCGATTCGACGTGTCAGGAGATCTCTTCCGTACCATGGCCACGACCGCATCCGCAGGCAGTTCCATCCTTAGGGAAACCCAGGCCCTGGGCCAGAGCCTCTGGCTCGACAACATCAGCCGGACCCTGATCACCAGCGGAAATCTGGCCAGGCTGATCACCGACGACGGCCTTCAGGGCATGACGTCGAACCCCTCGATCTTCGACAAGGCCTTCAGCGAAACCGACGAATACGACGTCGAAATCAAGAGTCACGCTCGTGCCGGAGCTGGCACGCAGGAAATTTACGACGCCCTGACGACGGCCGATATCCGGGCCGCCCTTGATCTGTTCCGGCCCGTCTACGACGCGGACAGAGGCCTTGACGGTTACGTCAGCCTGGAAGTCTCGCCCCTGCTGGCCCGCGACAGCTCCGAAACCCTTTCCGAAGCCCGCCGGCTCTGGAACGCCCTGGCACGGCCGAATTCGATGATCAAGATCCCGGGCACCGAAGAAGGGCTGCCGGCGATCGAAGAAGCCCTTTTCGAAGGCATCAACGTCAACGTCACGCTGCTCTTCAGCGTCGAAGCCTACGAAAAAGTCGCCAAAGCCCACATCCGGGCTCTCAAACGCCGCCACGAGGCTGGCAAGCCGCTCGGCCATGTCGCCAGCGTCGCCAGCTTCTTCGTTTCGCGCATCGACTCCGCAGTCGACTCCTGGCTCGAAGCCAACAAGCCCGACGCGAAGCATCTCCTCGGCAAAATCGCCATCGCCAACGCCAAGAACGCATATCGTGTTTACGAAGAACTTTACAAGTCTTCGGAGTTCTCCGCTCTCGCTGCTGCCGGCGCTCAGCCGCAGCGGTTGCTCTGGGCCTCTACGGGTACCAAAAACCCGTCCTATTCGGACACGATCTATGTCGACGAACTGATCGGGCCGAATACGGTGAACACCGTTCCGCCAGCGACTTACGAGGCGTTCCGCGATCACGGCAAGCCGGCCTTGACCCTCACGCAGGGGCTCGACCAGGCACTGGCCGAACTCAAGGCTCTTTCCGACGCCGGCCTGGATCTCAATCAGGTCACCGACAAACTGCTCGACGAAGGCATTCGTCAGTTCGTCAAGGCCTTCGAAAAGCTGATGGCCGGCCTCGACGAAAAGCGGGCCCGCTTCGCCACAGGCGCCTGACCGCCCGCCACCCATGCAATGAACTTCTCAAGCCGGGGGCTCCTTCAGGGGTGTCCCCGGCTGTGTTTTGACACTTGCCTAAAGTTTGGTCCAGTATTGTCTTGCGATTGGCTCAGCCGCCGGTTCGCGAATCCTGGCCTGAGGATTCCGCCACATGCTGCGAGCATTCGGCGTGCTCCTCGCAGCCCAGCAAGTAGTTGGCGATCGCCTGGGCCAGGGCTTCCGGATGCGTGTAATGGGGCTGGTGGCCGACCATCGGCACGATCAGGCCCTGGGCTTCGGGCAGCGATTGTTGCAGTTCATCGAAATACGGCCGGGGGACGATCCTGTCTTCGTTGCCCTGGATCAGCAGAATCGGGGTTCGGATTTCGGGCAGAGCCGGACGAATGTCCAGGCCAGCGACGAGGTCGAGGCGGTGAGCCAGGGACCGGATCGGCGTTTTGGCGTTCTCCCGCAGGTAATGCCGCCAGCGGTCGTCGATTTCTTGAGGGAAATGGATGCGGTTATTGTAAGTCAGGATCTTTTCGTGCAGCGGCAACCGGCCGACCGATCCCGGCACAATTCTGCCGAGCTTCAGTGCGACACGCTCCGCAGGCGAGAATTTCCGCCTTGCGAAGGCACCCTGCACAGCGGCTTTCGGAAACCGCCGGGCGTCTCTCGCCAGAGCCTTGAAGGTCAGGGTCGATCCGAAAGAGATACCGACCAGGAAGGCTTTGCCGATCCCGAGGCCGTCGAGGGTCGCGAAGAGATTGTCGGTCAGGGCGTCATGATCGATTCGGCCCAGATTGGCGCGATCGTCGGGGTTGTCGCCCGGATAGTCGTAAATGATCGTGCGGAAGCGTTCTGCCAGCGTATTCAGGAACAGTGCGAAGCCGCGATAGGTCGAGGCGAGGCCGGGGCTGACCAGCAGCGGGGGCCCTTCGCCAATGATGCGGCAAGTCGTACGGTAATAGGGGGTTTCGATGACGCGCACTTCGGCAGTACGGTCGAAGTCCTCGAGGGCTTTCGACAGGCTGGCGGGCCTGGGGCAGGGGTTGACAGCTTCCTCGCTGGCGGGGGCTTCCGGCGAACCAGTTTCGTTCATGTCGCGTATGGCTCCCTCTTCGGCGAATGCGAAAGGCCATCCGTGCCGATCACGAATGGCCTTGTCGTTCGATCTGTCAGGAGATCCGGAAATTCGATCCGGATCAGCCGCCAGCTTTATTGCACGATTCGCCTTCGAGGGCGTCTTTCTTCTCGTTCAAAGTCGGCAGAGCGCCAGGCTGGCCAGCGGTCATGTCGCGATTCAGTTCCGTGAATTCCTTCCACTCGTCGGGAAGGTTGTCCTGATGGAAGATCGCGGCCACGGGGCATTCAGGCACGCAGGCTTCGCAGTCGATGCATTCATCCGGGTGGATGAACAGCATTTGCGGGCCTTCGTAGAAACAGTCCACCGGACACACGACCACACAGTCGGTGTACTTGCAGTCAAAGCAAGGTTCGGCGACGACGTGAGCCATTCACCAAGCTCCCAGAGAGGTCAACGAGTCGAAAGAGGACGGAAGTGTTCTGCCGTATCTTCGACAAACCATACAATTCGCCATCAGAGAAAGCAAGAGAACCGGGCCGCATTCGACCCGAAATCCCTTACCTGATGCGGGATCGCCTGTTTCGTCGAAGCCCGCACGGGGGCCGGAACGGTCCGGCCTCCATGCGTCGAAATGGTTCAGGACTTGCGCTTGGCGCTGACGATCACCACGGCTTCGCGGGGAACGTCCTGGTGCATGCCACGGCTGCCGGTGGCGACCTTGGCGATGGCGTCGACGGCTTCCATGCCCGACTTCACCTGGCCGAACGCCGCGTAACCGGCGTTGCCGGGGGAGGCGTTGAGGAAGTCGTTGTCCTTGTGATTGATGAAGAACTGGCAGGTGGCCGAGTTCGGGTCGTTGGTCCGGGCCATGGCGATCGTGCCCCGGGCGTTCTTCACGCCGCTGGCGGCCGCTTCGTTCTTGATCGGCGGGTGGGCCGGGCGCTTTTCCTTCATGTCCTTGTCGAAACCACCGCCCTGGATCATGAAACCGTCGATGACCCGGTGGAAGATCAGGCCGTTGAAGTGGCCTTCGTCGACATATTTGAGGAAGTTGGCCACCGTGCCGGGGGCCTTGTCCGCGAACAGTTCGATTTCGATGGGGCCTTTGCTGGTTTCCAGCACGACGACAGGATTGGCGGCCTGGGCTTCGCTCATGGCGGTCAGAACTCCGGTGAAAAGCAGCCATGTCCACCAGGACTTCAGGGCAGTGCGGCGTCGAAACATCCCGATCGCTCCCTAGCAGTAGACAGGTCAGGGAATCGGTCCCAAGGCCGAACGATCCGTTACGTTCCGCCCGACCGATCCGATCCGCAAAATCGTAATGATAAGTCCCGCGAATTGTCCAGCCGTCGGCGAACCGAAAACGGGTGGCCAGGTTTACGCCTTCGTTTCGCAGACACGCTTCGTGACATCGTGCCGGTAGGCGAACATGCGGTCGATTTTCTTGTGGGCGAACGCTCCGCCGAAAATCCGGCCGAGGATGCCCATAGGAAGTTCGTAGGTGACTTCGTCGCGCAGGGTCGAACCGCCGGCCGGGTCGGGGATGACGATGTGGCGGTGGACCCATTTGCGGAACGGGCCGGATTCCTGCACGTCCTCGAACATGCGGGGCGGGTCGTAAGCGGTGTGTCGGGCGACCCAGCGCAACTTGAGTGGACCCATGCGGTTGACGAGGATGACTTCGGTGCCGACGGCCAGGGACGACGGCGGTTTTTCGACGGTGACCTTTTCCCAGGGCGGGACGAGCAGCGGCAGGGCGTCGGGCCGTTCGTGAAAAGCGAAGACCGTTTCCGCGGGTGCTTCGATGTGTGTTTCGCGGATGTAAGTCGGCATGGGCTTCGATTCGATTCGTGCGAAAGTGCGTGATGTGCAACGGGTCCGGGAATGACCTGGGCGCGAAGCATCCTGTGCTAGCGTATTCGGGCAAGGCCTGGGCGGCAACGAAGGCGCGTGGATTTCGTCGCGGATTCGCCGGGCGGGTTATTGCATCGGCCGGTACGAATCGCCAAACTGTATAACCACGTATCCAGAAGGCCGCAGATCGTTGCTTGCTCATCCACAGCGACGAAGACCTTCGATCCATCACATCAACAATTCGGAACGCACGAGGGAGATTCCTCACATGACACCTCCGAACGAGAACAGGGTCAGTCGTCGCGGTTTCATCGGCACGTCGGGTGCTACGGCACTTGCCGCGTCGACGATCGCCCACCCGGCCATCGGTGCCGTCAAGGGCGCCAACGAGCGCGTGAACGTGGCCATCATCGGCCCTGGCGGCCGTGCTCAGGAGCACATCCGCATCCTGCGCCGGATCAAGGAAGCGGGCGGCAACGTCGAAGTGATCGGCGTCGCGGACGTTTGGGACGGCAACGACAAAGTCGGACGCGGCCTGTATCCGTCGGCCAAGAAGATCGGTCTGGATGCCAACGACAAGAACGCGGTGACGAAAGACTATCGCCGCCTGATCGACAACAAGGACGTGCACGTGACTCTGGTCGCCACGCCCGACCACTGGCACGCCAAGCAGACGATCGACGCTCTGGACGCCGGCAAGGACGTCTACTGCGAAAAGCCGATGACGCACACGATCGACGAGGCGAAGAAAGTCGCCGAGACGGTCAAGCGCACTGGCCGGGTGATGACCGTGGGCGTTCAGTCCACCGCCGACCCCCGCTGGAAGATGGCCAATGAGATGATCACCAGCGGCAAGATCGGCAAGGTTCTGCAGGGGCAGACCAGCTACTACCGCAACAGCGACGTCGGCCAATGGCGCTACTACCAGCTGACCGAAGACATGAACCCCAAGACGGTCGACTGGAAGATGTTCCTGGGCACCGATTTCGGTCTGGCCCCGGATCAACCGTTCGACCGTGCCCGTTACGCCCAATGGCGCTGCTACTGGGATTTCGGCGGCGGCATGTACACCGACTTGTTCGTGCACCAGCTCACCCACCTGATTCAGGCGATGGGTGTCCGGTTCCCGAGGCGGGTCGTCGGTGCCGGCGGCCTGTACATGGAATACGACGGCCGGGACGTTCCGGACGTGGCCACGGTGGTCGCCGACTACGATGAAGGCTGCCAGGTGATCATTTCCGCCACGATGCTCAACGACGTGCAGCTCGGCGAAGTGATCCGCGGGCACACCGGCACGCTCCGGTTCCCGGGCAATCCTTCCGAAGGCTTCACGATGGCTCCTCAGAAGGTCGCCGGCGCTGCTCCGGCCCCTCCCGGCGCCAACTCCGGCGAAGGTGGCGAAATTTTCAAGCCCGAACAGCCGCGTGAAGACACCCGCGCCCTGTGGGAGCACTTCATCGAGTGCGTCCGTTCGAAGAATCAGGAAACCATGTGCCCGGCCGAACTCGGCTATGCCGCGATCGCCACGGTCAACCTGGGTGTCGATTCGTATCGCAACGGCAAGGCCTACTTCCTCGATCCCGCGACCGGTGCGATCACGGACAAGGATCCAGGCTGGTCGAAGTCGTGGGAAGCTGTCAGCCACGCTCGTGGCAACCCCAAGCAGGTTCAAGGCTGGAAGGCCGGCGACACCGGTTCGAAGCTCGTTCCCCCGGCCTATCAGAAGCTGGAAGGCTCCTGGAAGGACGGACAGGATCCGGCCTCGAACGCCTGATCGAGCGACTCGCGTTCTTTCGATCCCGTCGATCACACAGCCCGGGCCGCCGCATGGCGGCTCGGGCTTTTTCGTGACGACTCTTCCCGTGTCACGATTGCGATCGTTTTCGTGCTGTCCGGCAAAGTCGTGGTTGGTCATGTGATTCGGAGATGCAATCGATGTCCGTTCGCCGTGTCGCCATCGAGGACGTTCGCGAGGCTGAAGGTATTATCAGGTCGCACATCAGCGCGACGCCGATGATCCGCTCTTATGAGCTGGAAAAAGTGCTGGATTTTCCGCCTGGGCGGAGGATCTGGCTGAAGGATTTCGGCTGGACGCCGTCGGGGTCGTTCAAACTCTACGGCGGCTTGAACTGGATGGCCCGGAACCGCGAGCGGATCGGCGACAGGCCCGTCGCGGCGCATTCGTCGGGCAATTTCGCTTCGGGTATCGCCTTCGCCGGAATGCGGTATGGCGTGCGTGTGATCGTCGTCATGCCGGAAACGGCCCCTCGGATCAAATTCGAAAGGACGAAGTCGTTCGGGGCCGAAGTGCGGACTTATGACATCGCCCGTGACCACGAAACCGGCGAACGGGACCGGCTGACCCGCGAAATCGCCGAAAAGCAAGGGGCCATTCAAGCCTCGCCATACGACGACCCATACGTCATCGCAGGCAACGGCGTGGGGGCTCTGGAAGTCGCCCATCACCTGAAATCGCATGGCCGAAGGCTTTCGAATTACATTTGCCCGGTTTCCGGCGGGGGCCTGATGGCCGGGCACGCCCTTGCGATCGCCGACGCATTTCCCGAGGCCGCGATCATCGGCGTGGAGCCGGCCGGAGCCGACGATTTCCGTCGATCGCTGGAAGCGCACGAACGCGTGCGGCTGGAAAAGCCCACGAGCATCTGCGACGGCTTGCTGTCGTATGACGTCGGCGTGCACAACTGGCCGATTCTCAGGGATCTCGTCAAACGGTCGATCCCCGTTCCGGACGATCGCACCCGCGCCGCCATGAAGTGGATCTACGAAAAGCATGGCCTGCGGACGGAACCCTCCGGCGCGATCGGCCTGGCGGCCCTGATGGACGACCCTTCGGCACGCGCGGGCGATGGCGATGTGGTCGTCGTGGTGAGCGGGCGGAATGTCGACGAATCGGCGTTCCGCCAGTGGATCGACATCTGATCGCATTTCGGAAAAGGGGGCAGGCCGATATGCGAACCGAGCGAGCCGTATCGTCAATACTCTTGTTCCTGGCCGCATTCGTGCCGAATGTGCATGGTCAGAGCAAGCCGAACGTCGTGGTGATCCTCACCGACGATCAGGGGTGGGGCGACCTCAGTTCCAGCGGCAACACGAATCTCAGCACGCCTCGTATCGATTCCATCGCGGAGCAGGGGGCCCGGTTCGATCGGTTCTTCGTTCAGCCAGTGTGCAGCCCGACCCGGGCCGAGTTCCTCACGGGCCGCTGGCACCCGCGTGGCGGCGTGAGCGGCGTTTCGACAGGAGCGGAGCGGCTGGACCTGGACGAATCGACGATCGCCGACGCCTTCTCGGCAGCGGGTTACGCGACCGGCTGTTTCGGCAAATGGCACAATGGCAGCCAGTATCCTTATCATCCCCGGGGGCGGGGCTTTCAGGAATACTACGGATTCACTTCCGGCCATTGGGGCGATTATTTTGACGCCCCAATGGACGACAACGGCAAGCAGGTCAAAGGCAAGGGCTTCATGGCCGATGACCTGACGAGCCGGGCGATCGACTTTCTGGCCCGGAACAGGAAGGCCGGCAAGCCGAGCTTCTGCTACCTGGCGTTCAACACGCCCCATTCGCCGATGCAGGTGCCCGACACATACTGGAACAGGTTCGCTGGCCGGGATCTGCCACTCAAGGGCGGACGCAACGAGCAGCTGGACCACACACGCGCGGCCCTGGCGATGTGCGAGAACCTGGACGACAACGTGGGCCGGCTGCTGGACGCGATCGATAGCGAAGGGATGGCATCGGACACGATTGTCGTATTTTTCTGCGACAACGGCCCGAACGGGCCCCGCTTCAACGGTGGCATGAAGGGAATCAAGGGCACCACGGACGAAGGTGGTGTGCGGTCGCCCCTGTTCGTGAGATGGCCGGGCAGGATCGCGCCCGGAACGATCGTTCGACCGATCGCCGGAGCTATCGACCTGCTGCCGACCCTGACGGAACTGGCTGGAATTGCCCGAAAAGGCGAAAAGCCGCTGGATGGGACCAGTATGGCGGGATGGCTTTTGGGCCGGGATACCGAAATGCCCCGGCGGATACTTTTCCAGCACTGGGCACGCGGGACGAGTGCCCGGGATCAGCGGTTTCGGCTCGATTCCGCCGGTCAGCTTTTCGACATGATCGCCGACCCGGGACAGACGACCGACGTTTCGACCAGGTTCGCGGACGATGCGGAACGCTTGAAACAAGCCGTAACCGCCTGGCGTCGCGATGTTCTCGGCGAGCTTCGATTACCCGACGCACGGCCATTTCCGGTCGGGTATCGGGAGTGGCCCGATACGATTCTGCCGGCCCGGGACGGGGTGCCGCACGCTGGCGTGAAACGCAGCGCCCCGGCGCCGAACTGCTCGTTTTTCACCCGCTGGACAGCCCTGGAAGACTCAATGACCTGGGAAGTCGAAGTGCAGAAGCCGGGCCGGTTCGAGGCGATCGTTCATTACACTTGCGGTGCGGCAGACGCGGGTTCGGAGATCGCGCTGAAGCTGGGCTCGACGGAGTGGCGCGGGCAGGTCGACAAACCCCATGACCCGCCGCTTCGGGGCATGGAGCATGACCGGTCGCCCCGTGGTTCGGAATCGTACGTCAAGGACTTCCGGCCGCTGTCGCTGGGCGTGCTTGACGTGGCGGCAGGTCGATCGAAGCTGACGCTTCAGGCCGTGCGTGTCGCGGGCGGAGCGGTGGCCGATGTGCGAGCCGTGGAGCTGCGCAGGCTCGAACCTGAGCGGTGATTCGCCCGGATTTGCGAGGTGCCTTCGGCTGAGACGGTTACGGGCCGTCGAAGCGAACGGGGCCCTGGCCCTGCTGCACGGTGAATCCGCCGCCCGCGGCCTGGCCGTTCGAGGCGGCCTGGCCATTCGGTGCTGCGTGAGGCGCGGCAGCGGAGCCACCGTTGTGACCGGCGTCGAAGCGTTCGCCGAGGTAGAACCGGGCGACGTCGGGGTTGGCATAGATCTCTTCGGAGGTGCCGTATGCGAACACCCGGCCTTCGCGGATCACGTAGGACCGGTTACAGACTTCGAGCGTTTCGCGGAACTGGTGGTCCGTGAGCAGGACGCCGATGTTGTGGTCGTCGGCCAGGGCCCGGATCTGCTTCTGGATGTCGCCGACGGTGATCGGGTCGATGCCGGCGAAGGGTTCGTCGAGCATGATGAGCTTGGGATCGTTGACGAGGCAGCGGGCGATTTCGAGCCGGCGGCGTTCACCGCCCGAGACCCGCATGGCCGCCGTCTTGCGGATTTTCCGCAGGCCGAACTGGTCGAGCAGTTCCTCAAGCCGTTCCTTGCGGCGTTTCCTCGAGTAATCGGCCCGGTATTCGAGAATTGCCATCAGGTTCTGTTCGACCGTCAGTTGCCGGAAGACGGACGAATCCTGCGGCAGGTAGCCCATGCCCAGGCGTGCACGCTTGAACATCGGCAGGTGGGTGATCTCATGGCCGTTGAAGATCACGGTTCCGCCGTTGGCGTCGATCAAGCCGATGGTCATGCGGAAGCTGGTCGTCTTGCCGGCACCGTTAGGTCCGAGCAGGCCGACGATCTCTCCGGTGTGGACTTCGAAGCTGACGCCGTCGACGACCTGGCGTCTGCCGTACCATTTTTTCAGGTCCCGAACTTCAAGCAGGGCTTGACCTTGCGGGATCGATGCACGGCTGCCGAACCGTACGGAGGCGGAAGTGCCTTCTGCGAATTTGGGTTCTTCCTGCGGCTTGCGTCCGAAAAACAGACCCATGGCAATTCGATCCTCCGTGATCGCATAGCTTTCGGATTCGCCAGATCCCCGGCGGGCGGGGTCAGCGAATGACTTTCATCCGTTCGAAATAGGGCCGGAACGGGATGATCAGATCGGGATTGACCCGGATCTTCGGCCAGACCGGCTGAGCATGCGGCCAATAGACCATGAAGGCCTTGCCCACGATCAACCTTTCGGGCACTTCCCACGACTGCCGGTTCGACTCGTCCCAGCCGGTGCCGGGCAGGTTCGGATCCAGGCGGTCGGTCGTCTTCCAGGCCCGGCTGTCTTTCGAGGCGGGGCTATTGTCGCCCATCATCATATAGCGACCCGGGCCGATCGGGAAGTCGACATGGCGAACATTCGCGAAGGCCGTGAAACGCTTGGGGTCAGAGAGCAGGTCGAACACATCCTGCCCACTGAACAGCGGCGTGTTCCAAAGATTCTCGCTGTAATCGAACCCGCCTGGATAGAGCGAGTAATAGATGTCGCGGGAGAGCTTCAGGCGGGATACGCTGACTTTGCCGTTTTTGACGGCCAGTCCGACGGGTTTGAGGTCAGCCGCTTGTGGCCCGGTGGGTTCTTTCGGATCGATTTCGTAGGTGACGCCTTCGCCGAAGGGAGTGAGGTGATTGACCCAGACGGTCAGGCGGTTGTCGACGTTCGCGAAACGGATGCGGTAGCGGCCGCCTTCGCGGATCGGCGTCTGTGCCTGGTCGATGCGCTCATCGCCCCGCTCAAGGCGGGCGGATCCGTCCGAAAGATCGACGACGAAGCGGTATGGCACGCCCGCCTTGACGAGTTCGGCCCGAAATTCGCCGGTCGGCTTGTCGACCTGGAGGACGAATTCGACGGTCAGGTCGCCGACCCAGTGGGGCTGGGACCATGCGGATTTGTCCATGCCGTCGTCATCGAACTGAAAGGTGTTGTAGCCGTAGAAATCGGTGATCAGGATCGGTTTCGGTTCGCCGGGCAGGGCTGAGCCACGGACCAGGGCCTGCCACTGCTCGGGGGTCGGCACTCGGTGCTCGTAGCGCAAGTCCGTCCAGGTCTCGCCGGTGGATTCGGCCCCGTAGACTCCCTGATCGATCGTCTTCCAGCCGCCTTCATCGACGCGCCACCGATTCCAGCGCGGATCGTCGGCCAGGGCCTTGGGCACGTGTGCGTCGTCATACACGAGCATCTGCATGGCACGCTGGTGATCGAGCCCCTTGCGCTGAATGACGAACGGCTCCTGAGTGCCCAGCGGACGTGAGTACACGTCGCCGCGGGAAATTCGCAGCTCTTCGTTCGGCACGCCCACAAGTCTTTTGATGTAATTGGTTTCCGGCTCTTCCGGGTATTTGAAGACGGTCACGTCCCAGCGTTTCGGGGGGCCGCCGCCGATGCTTTGGGGAAGGTCGAAGAGCGATTTCAGGACGAGAATCCGGTCGCCCTTGAAGTTCGGCTCGCCGGCGATGTCGGCCGTGTAACGGCAATTGACGCAAGTGCCTGCGATGACGGGCGTAGGGCCCATCGATTCGGACGCGCTCACGGCATATCGGTACCCGCACTGGGGGCAGTCGACTTCTTTGTGACGCCCCATCAGCGTCGGTGCCATGGAGCCGGTCGGAATGACGAACGCTTCGAACGCGAAAGACTTTACGACGTAGGCGATGATGAACGTCACGACGAACGTCTCAATCGACTCGCGCCAGGAGCCCTCGTGCGTTTTCGGTTTTTGCGGCTTGTCGTCCGATTTCGCCGGTTTGGCTGACCCGACGGAAAGATCCGATTTGCTCGACATCTGCTTGGTGAACCTTGGCGTACGCGTTTCGATCACGAATTCGCAGGAATCCCTTCATAACCTATCAGAATCCGCTCGAACGATCCATGGCAGTCTGCGGTGAGCGGGGTGTCGCTGTGGCATGTCGAATTCGACGTGTCGAGTTTCGTTTGCGACTGGCAGCCCCCGGCACGGTCGCTGCTTCGGGGGCCTGTCCGACGGCCTCGAGCCCGCGTCTTTTTCGCGACACTTAAAGCGTCAGGCCGGCGAGCCCTGCGCGCAGCGGAGTCGAACGAGTTATCGATCGATTCGTCAGAAGACGTCACCGCTGTTTCGTTTGCCGATGCATTCCGGCCTCGCTGCTCGATTCTTTCGCCCGCTTCGGTTCGTTGCGAATCTTCGGCCGGATGCGTTGCGGCCGGGGTCAAGCGGTTGCGCATCGTCGCTTCGGGGGGGCTCGTGTCTGGCGATTGTCCGATCGCAACCGGAGGAGCGGCCGATTCGCGAGCCGGGATTCGGGACGTACGCGGCTCCGATTTCCGGTGCGACTTCCTGAGTGCGAGCAGGCGGCGTTCGAGTTTGTCGGCTTCGTTCCTGGCACGGGTCAGTTCGCGCTGAATTCGGAGCGTCGCGCGGATATCGTCCGAATTGCCGAAGGGAAGCGCCGGTGGCACTTCGACACAACGGACGTGTTCGGCGATGTGCCGTGTCTGCAGACGCTCGGCTTCGGCTGACCAGACCTGGAACTGGTTATCGGCAAGGCTTTCCAACTCGTCGCGGGCTGTACCGGGGTCGGGTGCGGAGACGAGGAACCAGTGTGCCCGGTCCATGTCGTCTTCGAGTGTCCCGCTATCTTTCCGGCCAGCGCGGCTGCCTTTGACCCAGCGCTCGATCAGGGCTGGCGGATTGGAATCGAAGGACAGAATCAGGCTGAAGATCCGGCCGCGGTGAATGTCGACGCGATCGGCCCGCCAGTCTCCGCCAAGAGCTGTGACCATGTCTTTGCCCTGGTCGTAAGTGACACCAAGGCCGTTGGATATGGCGTCGCGCACAGCGTGCCACAAGTCTCGAAGGAACATGGCCGAGTGCCAGGTCTTGCCGAAGACCTCGGTCATTCGCACGGGGTTTTCCCTCCAGGCGTGGAGGTCGTCGGTGAATCGTTCGTGATGCAGCCGTTCGAAGAGTTCCGCTGCGTTGGCTTGTTGCCAGCGCAGGCGTTCGTCGTGTGCGGCCTCTGCGTCATAAAGCCTGGCCATGGCAAGGGCAAGTCGTTCGGTCAATTGCGATTCTTCGGGCGTTTCTGGGGTATGAATTCGATTCAACTCCTCGAGAATCGCCTGAATTCGATCGGTCTGGCCAGCGGAAATGTAACGAACCGCACGGGAGACATGGTCGACTGTCGTGGATTTTTCGGAGGCCTTCCGGATCAGGGTCGTCATGGTTTTCGGCATTCCAGAGGTGTAAATTCGGTGCTTCGAACGTTCCGCCATGAGGCAATATCCAAAGCCGGGTGCGTTCGAAATTGAGAAACGGTCATCCCTTTTCGAAAAGCCGTCACGGATTTCCGTTCGATCGAGTTGGGTAAATTGAACGGGCGTGAACCTGAGCATTTCGCAATCGTGAATTGGAAAATCCTGCCGTCACTGACGCTTCCGGTTCGTTTTCGCACTTCGTTCGGTTTGATTGGGGCGAGTGATCCAATCGATCGTGGTTGCCTTCGAGAACGAAAAAACGCCGATCGTGCGATCGGCGTTCGGTTCGAGAGGGTCTTCCAGATCGAACGGCTGATCGAATACGTTTCGATCAGAATTCGAAATTCACTTCGATTTTATGCACCGACTTTGCGGAGGAACGTCAGGCGGCCGGGGACGACCCATTCGGCGACGATAATGTTACCGGCCTTGTCGAAGCAGGCATCGTGCGGGTGAACGAACCGGCCGGGCTTCCAGCGCGTCGGGTCGACACGCACCTTGAAGCCGTCGAGCACTTCCTTCGTCCAGTCGGCGTCGTAGCCGAGGTGGGTGATGACCTTGTTGTCCTTGTCGAAAAGGCTGACACGGGCGTGCAGGTCGGGCACCATCATGATTTCGCTGCGGGTTTCGACATGGGCAGGGAAACTGACGTTGGCCGTGTCCATGCTGACCGGTTCGCCGTCGAGCGTGAGATATTGCAACCGGTGATTGGCCCGGTCGGCGACGACCAGCATCGGCTCGCGGCCGGGGCGGGCGTCGATCCACAGGCCATGCGGCGTTTTGAACTTGCCCTTTTCGTCACCCGTGCCGCCGAAGGTTTTGAGCCACTTGCCGTCTTTGTCGTAGCGATGAATGTAATTCGAGCCGTAGCCGTCGGCCACGAAGAAGCCACCGTCGGGTGCGAAGGCGATGTTGGTCGGCGAGAATCGGGCCTTGGGATCGTCGTAAACATGCGGCTCGGGCGGCTTTTCCTTGCGCCAGACTTCTTCGCCCTTGAGGTCGGTCTTCTGAATCACGTTCACGGGGAACATGTAGGAGAGATAGAGAAACTCCTGGCCGTTGTCTTCGCGGATGTCGATACCGTGGCCGCCGCCGTGAAAGGCCTTGCCAAAGGAACGGACGAACTTGCCGGCGGGGTCGTAAACGACCGTCGTATCCTGGGCATCTTCGGGCTTTGCGGGATGTCCACCACCGGCGCGGTGAGTGATGTAAATGAAGCCGTCCTTATCGACCGCGCAGCCATGCGTTTCGAACCATTTCACCTTCGGCGGAGCTTCGCCCCAGCCGTGGTGACATTCATAGGTATGTTCGCCCGTGCCGACGATCGGCAGTTTTGTGCCCGATTTGTCCTGGGCATGGATGGCGAACGGACGGGCCGTAGCGGCTGCCATCGCGGCGGCCGTGGTTTTGAGAAAAGCCCGGCGGTCGGGGTGTGAATCGTTCATGGCGGGGTCGCTCCCTGGTTCGTGCTGCGTTCGGAAGGCGTCATTCATTGGATGCACGTCGACATCTTATCCGAAAAGGGCGTGTGGCAAGAAGATTGGTCAGAAGCCAGATCTGGCATCGGGTGTGCCCATATTTTCTTGTGCGAACCCATGATTTCGGTTTCTTTCCTACGCGATGACGCTTTGGGCTTGATCGTCCGAACCGGACTTCGCGATTTAAAGTCTCGCCCTGAAGGGGCATTCGGAACATAGCCCGGGGCAAAGCGCAGCGACGCCCCGGGTACCGAAACGGATCGAACGCCCGATTTTCCTCATATAATACCATTCGCGGGCCGGGACCTCGGTCCCGGCCCGCGAATGGTAATCCTTCACATCGAGGTTCGATTTTTCTCCATACCCCGGGTTCCGCTTCGCTTCACCCGGGGCTGGATTCCGAATGCCCCTTCAGGGCAGAAGAAGAGCATGCACCGCAAGCTCGGCATTATCTGCAGGTTGCCTGCCTCCGCCAAATTTCCCAGAAAGTCATGGCACACCCTCTGGTATCCGGATCGAAAGGGGGCAAGTCACCCCTGTTCGCCCAACGACTTGCATTATGCCATTCATGGAATCCGTGCGACAGAGTCCGAACGAGCCGGAAGCGTGAGCGACGGAAAAGGTTGAGAATACCTGATAACGCATTCCGGGGATCGAGCGTCTATCCGACGATACTTGATTCGAGGTCGAGAGAAGTTTATTCGTAGGAGAGTCCGTCGCTCACGCATCCGGCTTGTCGGATCCGTCGTATACGCCTTTTTTGTGTCAATTATGCGTGACGGGCTCGCTGATTCGGCCTGACCTTTCGAATCACTTCTTTCGGCCGACTTTCGGCTCGGTGCCGTTCACGATCCGTTTCAGGTTGGCCCGGTGTCGCCAGATCATCATGGCCCAGAGGCCGATCATCAGCGAACTTGTGCCCCATTCGAAGCGGCCGAAGGGCTCCTCCGTCGAGGCGAAATGGCTCATGAGAAATGCCGTCGTCGCCGCCAGGCTCGCGGCCGAGACCCAGCGAGTCAGGCCCACGATCACGACGAATACGAACAGGGCGAAGCCCGCGCTGGGCGGATCGAGCGCCAGCACGGCCCCCAGGCTTGTGGCCACGCCCTTGCCGCCCTTGAATTTCAGATAGACCGGGAAATTGTGCCCGACGATCGCGGCCGCTGCGACGAGAATCGGCCCGTGGGCCGCCAGCGGCGTGAGCGATTCGAATGGAATTTTGCCCACGTTGGACGAAATGCCGAGCGTCGGCAGAAAGCCCTTGAGCATGTCGAGCAGGAAGACCAGAAAGAAGTATTTCAGGCCCATGACCCGGCCGACGTTCGTCGCCCCGATATTGCCCGAGCCATGCTGGCGGATGTCGATGCCGCCGAGCGTGCGGGCCGTCAGCCACCCGAACGGGATGGAACCGACGAAGTAGGCGGCGATGACATATGTGGCGACGAATGCCGGGCTCATCGTTCGTGGTGCCCAACGTGGGGCCGAACGCCTTCGCGGGCCCGGAAGAGGTGCGGGCCCTGGCCGGTCGGAACGGGCGAGCCGAGGAATTCATGCCGGCGCTGCTCGAAAATGGCATTGGCCGATTCGTAGTCGTCGTGCCGGCCGATGTCGAGCCAGTAGCATTCCTGGCGGAAGCAGTGAATGTCGCGGCCCTCGCCCCGCAGCGTTTCCAGCAGTTCGGGCATGGTCAGTTCCTGCCCGGGAGTAATGCGATCCCATGCCTCGGGCGCCAAAATGTAAACGCCCATGCTGACATTGAATTCGAATTTCGGCTTTTCGCGGTATCCTGCGAGGATATAGGGATCTTCGGCGAAATCGAGCACGCCGAAGTCGATTTTCACTTCGCGGGGATAGGCCGCGATCGTGGCGACGGAGTCGCGATCGACGTGGAAGTCGAACATGGCACGATAGTCGAGAGTGGTCAGAATGTCGCCGTTCATGACGAGGACCGAGTCCTGCGGCTTACCGAGCAGGGCCAGGCCGCCGGCGGTGCCCAGTGGGCGTTCTTCGCGGACGTAGTCGATCGACACGCCGAACTTGCGGCCGTCGCCGAAGAACGATTCGAGCAGTTCGCTCAGATAACCCGTGATCAGAGTGATTTCGCCGAAGCCGAAGCGGGCGAGCTGCCGCACGACGACTTCCAGGATCGGCATGGCGTTGTCTTCGCCCAGGGGCATCAGCGGCTTGGGAAAGACGGAAGTGTAAGGCCGCAGACGCGTGCCTTTGCCACCGGCCAGAATGACGGCTTTCATCTTGGATTTCCCTTCGTTTCGCGTATGTCGCTCGCGCTTTGGTCAGCCATGCTCATCGCACGGTCGAAGTGGTGTGCCGGCAATGTTCCAGGGTTCCGTTGTCCTGCCTTTTCGGCCGCGACGGTTTCGAATAGCCTTTCGAGCTTGCCGACGTGGGCTTCGAATGTCTGCTGTCGGCCGAGTTCACGCGCGGCGATGGCCATTTCATTCCGGGATTTCGAATCCGTCATGGCGTCGATCGCGGCGATCAGATCTGCCTGATGGTGCGGCGTTTCGACGACGAAGCCTTCACGGCCCGGCGTAATCAGTTCGCCCGCGCCGTTGCAGGCCGTGGTGATGACCGGCAGGCCGCAGGCCAGGGCCTCCATCACGACGAGCGAGCAGGGGTCGTAATAGGTGGGCGACACGAAGAAATCAGCCGCGTGAAACAGGGCTGCGACATCCGGCACGAAGCCGAGCAGGTGCACCTGGCCGTTCAAGCCAAGCCGATCGACCATCTTCCGGAACGGCCCCAGTTTGCCCCGGCCGGAGACGAACAACCGCACGGGCTGGCCATCTTTGCGGGCCGCGAGTGCCTCCAGCAGCGGGGCCAGGCCTTTGAGCCAGAAATTGTGGCCGACGAAAAGGCCGACGTGTTCGTTCGGGCCGATGCCGTATTTCTCGCGGGTTTCGGCTCGTACGTTCGCCGGGTCGGCGACGCGGAAGCGGTCGGGGTCGATCGAGTTGTAGATCACTTCGATACGGCCGGGATCGACGCCCCGGAACTTCTGCAGATGGCCCGAGACCAGGCGGCTGACGGCCACGACTTTCGCGTTCAGGGCCGGGTCGTATTGCCGGCGCTCGATGCTGTCGTAATTCCATTCGCCGGGCGAAAGCAACTTGCCGAGCTTGTAAACGGCCCGCCGCAGCGGCGACCGGAAGCGGACGGAATTATGCAGGATCGACCCGGCGCGCAGGCCGCCCTGGGGGATGATCACGTCATGATGCCAGGTATTGATGAAGCCCATCGTGACGTCGAACCGGCCGGGGTCGGTTTGCAGCTCCCGGGCCGAGTTTTCGGCGAACGAGCGCACCTTGCCGGCACGCGACCAGCCTGAGACGGTCACGCGGACGACGTCGACCCCGGCGGGCAGCGATTCGGCCCGCACCGACTCGGCCACGAGCGTGACACGATGGCCGCGCCGCACCAGAGCACCGGCGAGGTCGACGACGTAAGTCTCGGCCCCGCCTTTGTTCGGATCGACATTGCGGTAATTCAGCGCGATTCTCATCCGTGGGTCACCTTCTGCCGAGCCGCGGCCTTCGCGACGACTTTCTTGCGGTTGTGCGACTCGTAGCGTGCGGCCTTCATGGCGACCATCCGGCCCACCATGCGCCGGCGTGATTTCGTCCAGCCCATGGCACGGGCGTAATGCACCATGAACCGAAGGCGGTCGCGGTCCGTCACTTGCGGGACGTCGACGGTCGAATAGATCAACTGGCCGAGATCTTTGGCAAGCCATCTCCAGAACGTGAGCGAATGCTTGCCCAGCCGATGCAGGTCGATCATCCGCAGGGCCGATTCAGGCATCGCGGAAGTGCGTTCCGCAGCGGCATCGGCGACCCAGGCTGTGTCCAGAAAGAAGTGGCACAGATAGAGATCCTTATGGAACATTCCGTGCCGGTGCAGGCGGGCGGAAAGCTCGGCCATGCGGCGGGCGATCGCGCGTCGGGGGCCTTCCAGTGCATCGCGCCCGAACCGTTCGGTGAGCGGGCCGATGGCTTCGTTCAGTGCGACGGATCGCTGAAGCTCGGCGACGACCAGAAAGCTCGTGGCATGAAAGCCGGGCCCGACGCATTCGCCGGCGGCGATGACATGTGGCACGGGTATGCCCAGTGCCCGCGCCTGTTCCAGATGCCGCCATTCCAGCGGCCCTGGCGTGGCCCAGCCGTGGCCCAGAAGATGGGCCTTCAGCCGTTCGCTCCAGGAGAGCCGGTCGAATTTCTTCAGATAGGCGAACAGCGTCGAACCTTCCGGCGAATCGAGCCGGACACGGGCCGTCGAGCGGCCCTGCTTGGCGTGATGCCTGTCCTTGCTTTCGATCGCCATGAAGTCGTCGGCCGAGCGATCGCGGGCGAAATCTTCGAAGTCGGGGTTCACCCACACCCAACGGGCTCCGCCAGAAAATCGGTTCCGGAAGCGTGACCAAAGCCTGAGGAAGTTCATCGAGATTCGTTCTCCCGGCTTGTATGGCCCGCTTGTCTCAACTCGTCATCGATTGGCGTTTCGCCGTTCGAATCCCGTTCCGGCCGGGTGATTCGTTCCGGTCGATCCCACCAGGCTGGCCGCCGCCAGGAGAAGACCAGGACGTCGCCGCCGTCCTCCCGGCCAGGTTTGCGCCGGAAGACCGCTTCCTGATAGCCTCCATCGGCCAGAATCGAGCCCAGCGTGAATGCCCGGCGCGAACCGCTCGTGAGTTCGTCCAGCTCGACGACCCAGAACTTCGTATTCCGGTCCGATACCGCCTGGGCGAAGTGATAGGGGTCGTAGCGTTTCATGTCAGCCAGATAAGCCGCCCAGCCGCGCGTGTCGAAGACGGCCGAGCCCGGCGGTGCATTCGCCGCAAGCCATTGGCCAGCTTGATAATGGGGCTGACGTGAGGCATGAATCGGCTTCGAATGAAGCGTGACCCCGATCGCGGCCATGGCCGCCAGCGCCGCACTGAGGCCGATTCGGCGGGATCGAGAGGGTAACTGGAAAATCGCCGCGAGCCGCAGCCCGCAAAGCCGTAAAGCCGCCGCCGCGAAGGGAATGCTGAGAAACGTGAGACCGGCCACATGGCGACTGGAAAGATATCCCCGAGTCGCGGACTGGAGCGTCAGTGTGGCCAGCAGCACCGCGGCGTGAAGCGTGATCAGCCGCCTGGTGGGAACGTCGTGCGAGCGAGTGCGGGCAAGGCCCCAGAGCGTCATCACGGCGAGAGCGATGCCGAGGTTTTCGGACCAGAGCCGCAGGATCGACCAGCCGGCGGCTCTCAGGCCGGGCCGGGTGCGTTCCGTGGCAGGGTCCTTGGGCGAAAAGTCGAAGCGAGGGTCGCGCAGTGCAGGCGGAAGCCCTTTGGGCAGATTGGCTTGCGAAGTGCGGACGACTTGCCGCGAAGGCTGGACGCGAAAGGCGTGGATCCGGTCCGTGACGGTGCCGTTGATTGTGAGGTAAGCCGTAATTCCCGCCAGAATGACGCCGCCGAACGGCATCAGGCCCGAAACTTTCGACCTGGCGGAGTCGCAGGGGTAGAGAGCGAGAAGCGTGCCGATCGAGAACGCGACGAGCAGGCCTTCGGGCCTGGTCCAATAAGCGCAGGCGGACAGAAATCCGGCAGCGGCGGACCAGCCGGCGCGTGCACGTAAAGACTTCGCCGCGATCGCGTTCGTGCCCAGCCACAGGGCCCAGGCCATGAAGCAGAGCCCGGTGGCGTCGGCCAGGGTCTCATGCCCGAGCGTGAACGGCACCGGCAACAGCAGCCAGAGAAACACGGCGAGCAGGGCCGTCGTGGGCCGGAAGAGCCGAAGCGTAAGCAGATAAAGAGGAATCAGCGTGAATACGGCGGCGATGATCGAGACGCATTGGGCCGCAGCCAGCCACGACGCGGCAGGTGAGTTTCCGAACGAACCGACGACGGCATGGGCGACGGCGACAAGAGCCGGGTAAGCCGGGTGCTGATCAGCACTTCGGATGACGTCCCACGTGGGCTGGAGGCCGAAGTCGCGGGCGATGGAGATGAACTTGATGCCGTCCTGACTGGGCATGTTCGCCCGGCTCGCCGCGGCCACGTGGGCCGCCAGGGCGATCGTCGCGAGAAACGTGAGCATCTTCCGGTTGCGTGGCATTGGCCTCGATTCCTCCTTGAATCGACCGGGCCTGGATCCATATCAGCGGGCCTCAGTATTGCGCCGTGATCCGAACGGACGTACGGCGCGCGGCAGTCTGAGGAATTCGCATCTTAATCGGAAGGGTAAAACGGTCAAGTGCAAGATGGATGGTCGGAAGGGCCGTTCGGGTGAGCCACAATATTTCGGGAGGTTTGGCGGGGCAGGCGGCTTGCAGAGAATGCCGGGCTTGCAACGCATGCTCTTCTTCTGCCCTTTCAGGGCACGACGTTCCGTCGCGAAGTCCGGTTCGGACGATCGAGCCCTGAACGTCATCGCTTCGGAAATCATCCGAAGTCATGGATTCGCACAAGAAAATCGGGGCTCATCCGGAGTGAAGACATCGGTCAAGGCTCTGTCATTAATGTCATTCGAATCGGTTGTGGCGACTTGCTGCCGGTCAATGACCTGACAAGGTATCCGATCGAAGTGCAAACGAACCGGCTCGCAAGCCGCGGCAGCTTGAGAGCCGTTTCGAAAAGGCCGGACGGTCGAAGGTGAGAGACGTCCGGCCCTGATGATTTCGATCAGCGGCGCAGCAGGCCCAGCGGGTTCAAGGCGCTCAGGCGGTCCTTAATCGCGTTACGCTGGGGTGCCCGCATGACTTCAGGCGGAGCCTCCATCACGGCGACCTGATCATAATCAGGGTCGATCATGCCGACGGGCGCATTGGCGTTCGCCCGGGGCCGGGGCGGAATGTCGTCCGCTGGCTTGGGCGGGGTCGCGCCGGGGATGTCGAACGGCGAATCGCCAGGCTTGGGCAATTCCGGCGTTGCGGGAGCAGGTTGACGCGCGGGCGGTTCATTGCCTGCCGGGTCGGCTTCCGTATTCCGGGGAGCGGCCGGTCTGGCGTCGAGATTGAACGGGCTGTCGGAATCGTCAGGCAGCGGAACAGGCCGTGGGACCGCACCGCGATCGTCATTGTCCTGACCACGTCCGCCACGTGGCGGCAGGTCGACGTCCATGTCCTCGTCGCGATCTTTGTTGTCGCTGCCGAACTCTTCATCCAGCTTTTTGACTTCTTCTTCGACTTCCTTCTGCAAAGCGGCGCGATCGATCACTTCCGGATGGCGATAACCCCAGCCTTCGGGGAAGCGCCGCCACTCGGTCGGCTGATAGCCGTAGTAATGGTCCCGGTGCATCTTGATCGACGCGGGCTCCGAATCGCAGTCGGGACGCGACCGGCGAACGAACAGATTCGGAAACAACTGCGCTTCGGCCGACTGCCCGAAGCAGATCGCAAGCGCGATCAGGGCCCAGCGAATACGTAACGGCGACATATTGACCCTCCTGACTGGTCTTTCGTACGACCCGGATCCTCCTGGCCCCGACGGCACCATGTGCCGGCAAGCCCGAATCCGACCCGGAATCCTCCTCGATCGATTCACATTTCACTTCGGAAGAGTAAAGCCGCGCACTCTACGTAAATCGGATAATTCAGGTAAATCAGGTTGAGTCGTTCGGAGGTGCTGGAGCGGTCGTAACGGCGGATCGGGTGATGATCGTGGTGGCGGTTTTGCGGGAATCTCCGAAATGGCTGGTGGTTGGTTGCCCGACTCCGGGAAAAAAATCAAGATCTTCCTGGTCCGAATTTAACGAATAGAGGGGTAAGTGACGAATATAGGAGTGAAATCGACAGCATTGTCGGAATGGAATCGACCGGAACATCGGCACGTGACGGATCGCCAGCCGGGTGAATTCATCGATTCATGAGATCGACCAAGGAAGGAGAATGGGATGAATCCTAGGAGGGCGTGGCGTTCGATCCTGATATTGAGCGCCGGCATTTGCACCCTCTGGCTGTGCGGTTGTCAAACCGTGAGAACGCCGGAGGAAACCATCGCCGATTCTGACATCCCCAGGGAGTTGTCCAAGACGACTTTGCCTCCTTATGTGATCGAGCCGCCGGATATCGTGCTCGTCGAAGTGCTCGAAGCGCTTCCGGGTCGGCCGATCCAGGGCGAACGCCTGGTACGGCCTGACGGCACGATCTCGCTCGGGTTCTACGGCGACGTGTACGTGGCCGGCCTGACGATCGAGGAAGCCAAGGAAAAGATCATCGCACACTTGCGGAAATACCTGAACGACGAGCCTCTGGGGCTGATTCAGGAAGATCCCGAGACGCTCGAGTTCAAGGCAGTGCCGCCGGCCGAGTCGAATCGCGTGATCGTCGACGTGGCCGCCTACAACTCGAAGTTCTATTACGTGCAGGGCGACGTCGGTGCACCTGGCCGTCTGCCGATCACGGGCAACGAGACCGTGCTCGACGCCATCCAGTTCGCTGGCGGCATCATGCCGACCGCATCGTACCAGAACGTTCGCCTGGTGCGTCCGGCACCTCCGGGGGCCTGTTGCGAGCAGATTCTGCCGATCAACATGGCCGCCATCATCAACGCCGGCGACCCGACGACGAACTATCAGATCATGCCCGGTGACCGGATCATGGTCTATCGCGACCCGATCGTTCGCGGCACGATCTTCATCGAACGCATCGCGGCTCCGTTCTTCGTGGTCCTCAACGGCATTCAGTCCTATTCCTTCGCGGCCAACTCGCTGCGATACCTGAGTGCTCCGCTGTACTTCGGAAACCAGTCGACGACGACGCAGGCAGGCCGGTCCGTCATCCCGACGATACCGAGCTCTCTGCCAAGATAACCCACGGCGGAATCGAACGACTCCTGACGTGACGATCCAGCGGAGCCTTCTCAGTCGAGAAGGCTCCGCTTTATTCGTTTCCGCCCGAAATGCTTCAGGCCTGGTTCGGCCAGGGGGTGCGGATGTAGCCTGAATCGGCCGGGGCCGAATAATCCAGATTCTCGAGGTCGGGCGTCGTGATCCGCTTGCCGCCGGAAAGTCGGCTTTCCAGCAGGGCGTCGAGAATGCCGCCGGTAAGTTGTGTCCGCACCGGTGGATAGGGCGGCTTGCCGGTGCGGAAGGTGTCTTCGATCCTCAGCACGAGCGGGTTGAAAAAACTGGCCCCCGGCGGTGCGGGCAGATAGACGTTCGTGGAGACGACGTTCGGCTCATGGCCTTTCAATTTCAGGGCGATCGTCGTGTCATCCACGTAACCGTTGGCGGTGACGACCTTGCCGATGAATCCGTCGGCGTATTCCACTTCGAAATAGATCGGTGTTCGCAGGAATGTCGGCCGGTTCGGCGGCGGATTGAATTCGGCTACGCACTGCTTCGGCCCGCCGACGTTTCGGCTCTGGCTGCGAGAAGCGGCGGTTTCCAGCAAGTCCATCGACCAGCGGCCGGCGTCGGCCGCCTTCCAGACGTCGTCGCCCGTCAGGCATGTGACGGCTTTCACGCCTTGCTTCTTGCCGTTAAGGCCACGACGTTCCGCGAAGCACTGGAGCGTTTCCAGGGCATGGAAGCCGAAGATTTCGATCTCGCCCCGGCTCAGTACGACGGCGTCCTCGATCGTGACGCCCAGCGGAATCTCCAGGTCAGGCCTACGCCAGGTCACGGGCAGGCTCGAACCGGCCATGAGCGGGAATTTCAATTCTTCGCTCCAGGCGATCATCTCGGCGGCCCTGGCCCGGTCGTACGACAGATGCTTGTCGACGAACACCGGCACTCCCCGGCCGCTGGCGCGGAAGACGCCGACCATTTTCGAAAAATAATCGTGCCGGGGATAAAGGGTCTGATATTTCTCGTTGATCGGGTATTTGCCGTGTTCGGCGATCAGCAGGACGGCATCGACATCGAGCTTGTCGCCGCCGAGCGTCAGGGCCTTTTCGACTGAGTCGAACACCGGGATCTTGTTCCGGGCCGCCACGCCCAGACCCAGGTCGGTTTCGGGCGAAACCTGCTCGATATACATCGATGCGATTTCGAATTCTTCGGACGGCTTATGCAGTTCGGCCTTGCCGTCGTAAAGAGGAAAGCCGTCGATGAACCGGCCGACGATGTGGTAGGCGTGAGACAGATAATGATATGTCGAGCAGAGCGCGGCCACTTTCATTCGGCGTTTTCCTCGTTCCTGCTGTGACGATGATTGTGCCGCCGGTTCGATTCCGAGCCCCGAAATCGCCGTGGCCGCAGCGGCGGTTCGCATCAATTCACGCCTGTTCGCACGCATCGATCCGCTCCTGTTCATGAATTTTCGATTCATCCCGCGTATTTTCGACCGGCATCGGGAGATCACGCCGCCAGGTGGCCAGGATCAGGCTCGAAAGGGCGACCATGGCGAGCATGGGGGCATCCAGCAGCCATTTCTGCCATGAATGCAGGTTCGTTCCAGGCCGACGCGCGACGAAACACGCCGAGACCAGCACCGCCGTCACCGCGAAGATCCACTTCGCCCGGGCGGGCAGCGGCGGCCTGCGATCGCTGCCATATGCGGGTTTCATCTCGTGTCTCCAGCGACTTCATTCGATTCGGCCAGAGACGCGACGATCCAGGCTTCGCCTGTGCGAGGCTCGACCCGCCCGATCACGGCAGCGGCTTGGGCTCCACGGGATTGCAATTCGATCAGCAGCCGGTCGCAGCGTTCCGGTGGCACTGCGATCAGCAGTCCGCCGGATGTTTGCGGGTCGAAGAGCAATTCGGCGAGTTTCGGATCGTGGTCTTCCGCAAGATCCCACTGCACATGACCTTCGAGATACGCCCGGTTCGATGCGTTGGCCCGGTTCTTCACCCCGGCGTCGATCAGGTCGAGAACGCCCGGCAGGCACGGCAGACGATCGAGAAACAGCCGCACGGCCAGGCCCTGATGTTCGACCATCTCCGACGCGTGCACGGCCAGGCCATATCCGGTGACGTCCGTCAGTGCCGTGGCTCCGCCGGCGGCTCGCGCGGCGTCGCGGCCGATCACGTTGAGCTGAATCATCGACCGCACGGCCGCCGCAAGGGTTTCGTCCGGGCATTTTTCCCGTTTGTGAGCCGTCGTGACGAAGCCGGTACCGAGAGGTTTGGTGATGACCAGCACATCGCCGGGCCGGGGCGTGTCGTTGCGGATGATCTCTTCCGGAGAAGCCACACCGGTCACGGCCAGACCGACCTTGATTTCGGCGTCGCGCACGGAGTGCCCGCCCAGGTTCACGGCGCCGGAAAGTCGGACCCGGTCGGCGACTCCGGCCAGGATTTCCGCCAGCAGTTCCATCTGCAGTTCGTTGTCGGGGAAGCCGACAAGGTTGAGCGTCGTCAGCGGCCGGGCGTTCATGGCGTAGATGTCGGAGAGGGCATTGGCTGCCGCGATCTGGCCATAGACGAAGGGGTCGTCGAGCAGGGGCGCGAAAAAGTCGACCGTCTGAACGATCGCGGTGCGGTCGTCCAGAACGTAAACGCCTGCGTCGTCGCGGCTTTCGATGCCTACGAGACGGCCTTCGGCCACCGGGTCGTCACGAATGAGGTCACGCAGTACCTGCGCGAGTGCCCCAGGGGCGATCTTGCCGGCTCAGCCTGCACAGTTGGCGTAGTCGGTCAGCCGTTTCTTGCGTGCCGGAGTCAATTTGGGGGTTCCTGATCCTCGTTGGCGTCCTTCGAAGTGAGGTACATCTTAACCGAGAGTGCCGAGGCTTCGCGACTCATTCGACAGCGGACCCCGGATATCTCCGGAAGGTCGGAAACGCGAACCTGACCGGTGGCAAGGACAATCCAGGTAAGCGGGCGAAAAACGCATCTTTGTCGAATTCCTCGTTACATGACAATAAGGTCCTGATATCCTGAGGTCCTGAATGATTTGGTCGATCAAGAAAGGCGTTGTGTGCCGTAAGTGTTTGTTTTAATTTGGGATGCGTTGGATTTTCCGGCGATCGGTCATGTCTCCGGCGCTGGGTTTCCGATATTTTTCCGAAATTCTTGTCCAAAATCGACGCTCTCAGGCAACCAGTATTATAGCGACACGTTCATAGAGCGGGTCGCAATCGGAGCGAGTGACCGACGGTCGTGAACTTTCGGGCATTCGACATGCTCGCGTCCGAAGATGGTGATGGTGCTGTCCTTGTGGCTCTTCATTCGTGGAGTACTGATCTTTTCCGATTTCCTGATCCTCCGCCTGTCCTCCACACCGGACAGGCTGCTGAACCGAGCGTTGGTTGTTGGTTATCGGTCAGCTTATTCGTTATTTTTTCTCACCGCTTCGATTGATTTTGAGCGACCGACAAGTTGAAGGCCCTCTTCGGTACGTCGCGGAATTGAAGGCGAATTCCTGACGCATCGCGGAGAGGGCGAATTTTTGATCCGCCCGTTACGAAACCTGCGAAGCCAAGTTCAACCGCCTGAGAGATTCCGAAGGTTTTTCAGCTCGGTGCGGTCAAGCTTGCCGTCTTCGTCGTCGTCCAGAGTTTTCAGGAGCGTATCCAGTCGCGCCGGGTCATCGCGCAGGCGAGGCACGAAGCGTTCGAGCCGGCCCAGTTCTTCGCGAGTAAGTTTGCCGTCGTCGTCGCGATCGAGGAGCCGGAACAGCCGTTCCCGGCGCTGTTCCGGATCACCGCCGCCGAGAATTCTGCCCAGGGGGCCGTTGGCGATGCGGTTTCCGGGGCCAGGCATGGCGATTTTCGAGTCAGTTTCGAATTCGACATAGCCCAGCAGCATTTCCTCGTCGGTCTGCTGGCCCCAGTGCACGGTTTTCGATGGATCCGGATTGGCCTTGTTCGCTTCGCTATTGTCGAATATGGCCGTGGCGATGACGGTCGACCCGGCCGGCACCTCGACCGGCGAGGCAAGCTGATAATGCAACTGCCAGTTGAAGTCGTAACGAGGAACGTTCAGGATGACCTGGCGCTTGCCGTCCGGAAATTCGACGGCATATTCGAAGGCCGCGCCGCGAACGTGCATGTGCGGCAAAAATCCGAGCAGACGGACATCGGCCGGGATTCGGACTTTCGCCGTTTCGGCATGTCTGGCCGCGCCGGGCGGAATTTCGATCGCGGGGTTCGACAGGCCGTAGACTTTCAATTCCTTCGAAGGGGCCGAGTCATGCCATTTCAGGCCGATTTCGAGACGGTCCTCGGTCGCTTCTCCATAAGGCGTGTAGTGGATCTGAAAGCGGAATCGCGAGCCTTTCGGCACCCTTTTGCCATATCCCTCAGGTAATGTCATCGAAGCCGTTCCCGGCACGTAGGCGGCGAAAAAGCCGCGGCCTTCGTCTTCGTCACGGTCTTTGTCTTCATTGCCATTGGGTCGTGGCGGCAGCAGGAAGACAAGCACATGGTGCACGGCCTGCCGGTCGGTCGGGCGAATCTCATATGCCGACAGCCATTTGTCATCGGTCAGACCAGTTTCGACGGTGCGAATCTGGTATGGCATTTTGCCCTGGGCCGCGATGGCGATCGGCTCAGGCAGTTGCAATACGAGATCCGGCTTGCCGATCGACCAGCCCGAATCGCCGAACTTCCTGGGCAGGGGGGCATCGGCGGGGTCGCCCTCCTTCGAATCGCTGCCGAGCCAGGCGAGCAGATCGGCCTTGTCCGAAGCCGGCAGGCTGCGGTCATTCCGCCAGCCGGGATGGGTTTCGTCTGACTTCGCCGGTTCGGCGAACCAGGGGGGCATCTGGCCTCGTTTTACTTCGCGGGCGATCATGGCCCGGTGCGATTTCGCATCGTCGTAAGTCACGAGCGGAAAAGGGGCGAGGCCGCCATCGTGATGGCATTCCTGGCAGTGCTTCTGCAGGATGCGCGAAATGCGATCATGAAATGTCAATTCGACATTTCGGTCAGCCTGGCCCGCTGGCTGATGGGGATCGATCACGCATCCCGAAGGATCGGTGACGGCCAGACGGACATCGCGGCCTGACACCATGTCGTCAGCGGCATCGACCAGCCAATTGTGCCTGGGCTTTTCAAGAGCAGTGCCCACGGCGAACTGGTCGTCGATGCCGCCCCGGTATCGCAGCGTAAGGGCTTTGTCGTAAAGAAACGCTTCGGTCGTCGAGCGCGCGATGAGGGCCGCGGCGATCCTTTCTTCGACATCGTGAACGTATGCAATGCCGGGGATCGTGGCACGGAATTTGTCGATGGCGTCCTTCGGATCGGTTGCGACCGGGTTGACGACGACCGTCGCGATACCCCGTTCCCTGAGCGATGTTTCGACCCGTGCGAAAGTCGGCCCGTATTGTTTCGAAACCGGGCAGGTTTCGCTGCGGAAGAGGATCGCCAGGCCGTTGCCTCGCCGGGCAAGAGCCTGCAGATCGACAGGGCTGCCCGCGACATCTTGCGCCTTGATGTCAGGCATTTTGCGGAGGATCGAGTTCGCCGGTTCGTCATCGGCTCGAATGACCGGCGGAGATGCGAGAACCAGTAGCGTGCACACGATCGTTCGGAATCCGGAACCGTCGACGAAGCGCCGCATCGGAACTTCTCCAGATTAAATGGACGATGCGATCGATTTTCGGCGACAGGGCCGACGGATCGACCGATCGTAACGTCTTACCGGAATACGATACACCGGCGGGTTCGAAAGGTGTCGACGTGTTCGCCCATTTTTTGGTGGAACGCTGTCCGACTGGTCCCGGGTACAGACTCAGGCTTGGGTCCGATGGGTTCGTGAAGGATGCGAAACTTCGGTCAGAATGGGCATCGATTTCGTTCCGGGCGTGTGTTCAGGAGATCTGCATTATGGGAGCTTCCGGTTCGACAGCTTGTGTGCTGAGATCGTGTTCTGAGGGACCGATTTCTTCGATATGACAAGTGCATTCGCGGGGATGTTCGGACAATTTTTCGGATTTCTGCGATACATACTATGGATTTCGATGATGCGTCGATTTATGATCATTTCTGGATTTTCAGTAGTTCCAGAGGTTTCTCATTCGGTTCCTTCAACTCTGTTCGAGAAAGGTGGTGGGATGATGGCGAATCGCGAGGTTTTCGTGACTATCGATCACACAGTCATGCTCAGGGCGCAGAATCCTGTTCAGAGCGGATTGTTCGTGGCTTACCGGATTCTCAGCAGAGGTATTAACGGTGGTAGCGGCGTGATCACGTTAAATGATATCTCCTATACTCCAGTTCCTTACGGAGCAGGTGATTTCATAAAAAATGACGCCAGTTTGAAACCAGTCACCCCGCCGAATGAGTGGAATGGCCTCGCGTATCTCCTCTTCGTTCGATACGGAACCGTGTTCAATTTGACCGACGAGGATTTGAAGCTGCGAATCCTCAATAACGGTTCTTTACCGGTTTCGGATCTGACGTTCACGATCGTCATCGATCAAATCGAATTTCCGGTGCCGAAATTGCCCGAACCGGTTCCGATTCATGAAATCAAGCCTTGCCCTTGATGAATGTCATGCTTCGTTCGTGGCATTCATGAAGTTCGAACTACTTCTGGCAAGCGAACAAGGCAGGCCTTGAGTCGTCAGAGACGATATTCGTTATCTTGTCTCTGCACAAATGGAAGCGACTGAGCGGGCGTCGATGGGTTTCGGCATTCGAAGCCCGTTTGCGCCTGGCTCCTGCGCCGTGATTCGGACTTGCCTGAATCGGGCAAATTGAGTTCAATCGAATTCCCGACATGGGGGAGGTGGACCCGCAGGTCCGATTCACGAGTTGCAGGACCGAACGATGCAGGACGAAATGCAGCAGAGTGCGACTCCGCCCGACAATGTGACCTTTCGTATGCTCCTGGGGCTTCTGTCGTTCGTCCTAGCGGGTTTCATCGCATTTTACGCTCAGAAGGCGTTGATCAAGGGCCCCGGCAAGGTCGTGATGCCGTTCAACGCTGGCGGTGAGGGCTGGATGATTCACGGCAGGCAGCGAACCGGGCTGCAGAGGGCCGATCATGCGGAGTTTTTCGACGGCGGCAACCGGCTTGCGATGACTTGCCCGCGTTATTCGGTGGTGACCATTTGGGAAACGCCGTACGACCATGCGCCCGTGAATCGCCGGAACGTCGACCTGCAGGGCCGGCCCGTGGGGTTGACGTCACTGGGCGACAAGATCGTCGTGCTTCAGCGGCCGCCAGGCGACGACCGACACATCAAGCCGGGATTTTATGAGGTGTTCGACCGCGAGGGAACGCGAATTGGCGAGCCTGTCGAAGTGGGCTGGGAGCCGGACGAAATCGAATTCGTCGAGCGTGACGGCAAGAGTTATGCATTGATTCTGTTTTCCGGCAGTGCTGAGGGAGAATCGAATCGTGGCGCGCCGAGCCTGATGGTGGCGTCATTCGACCGGGAAAAGCTGACGTTCGAAAAACTATCGCAAGTCGATTTCGAAACCGATGGGGAAGATCCGCTGCATTTCGTGCCCTTGGTCGAAACGGTCGAGGGTAAAACGACGGCGAAGGCTCTCGTCAGCTTCGGACGCAAGCCGGGGGCGGCCTGGGTGGACTGGACCGATCCCGCGGCCGCGAAGATTACGTCGCGACATGACTGGCCGCAGGGGGCCGGTGAACCAGCGCGATATTTCGAAGACTCTTCGCGGATGCGATTCGTGGCCGTGCCGGCCGATCTGAGCCAGAAGGCAGCAGCACTTCCGTTCGATGGCGGCCCGCCGTCGACCGTGTGGATTTCGAAACCTGAAGAGCAACGAGCGAACGGATCCGGAGAGAAGGGCCAGGATCTGCGATTTCTCGCGATCGACCACGAGAAAGGGACGATCGGCCGTTACGGCTCCCGGCTTGGTGTCTATTTCTCAATACCTTTGAAAGGCCAATATGGCTTCGGCGCTGTTCGGCTGACTGACATCGCTGTGTATGAGGATGCCGCGAAACAGCATCGTAAAGTCGCCGTGATCGATCGATCTGGAGGCTTGCACTGGATTTCCGGGCTCGGCAATGCGACCGCCCCCAACACCGTTGGGAAGTGAGTGCCGGGGGTGGTACAATTCGGGTCGAACGGTAACGCATCATAGCCCCGACACCGCCACGAGCCGAAATCGTGCCCATCGCAGCCCTGGACGTTCTGAAAAGCCCTGAAAAACTGCCGGATCGAGCGGTTTACGCCGTCGTGGGCGATGACCTTTACCTGCGTGCCGAAACGATCACGAAGATCGAGCGGCTAGTCTTTCCGGACGAGGCCGATGCGATCGGGCTGACACGCAAGTCGGGCGACTCCGTGGTTTTGAGCGACGTGCTGGACGAGCTTCGCACGCCATCGTTCTTCGCCCCGAAGCGGCTGGTAGTGCTCGATCCGGCCGATGGCTTCGTCACCAAAAACCGGGAAAAGCTTGAGGCTTATGCCGACAAACCGGCCTCGGGCGGCGTGCTGGTGCTGGCTGTGAAGCAGATGCCTTCGAACACGCGGCTGTTCAAGGTGCTGGACAAATCCGGCGGGGCCGGGGCGGTCGTCGACGCCAAAACGCCCAAACCGGCGGAAGCGACCGCCTGGGTGGCGGACCGGGCGGCGGCCCACCAGGCCAGAATCGACCGCGACGCGGCCGTGCTGCTGGTCGACATGGTCGGCCCCGATGCCGGTGTGCTCGATCAGGAACTGGAAAAACTCGCCGTGGCCACGCACGACGGCACCGCCAGCCGCATCACGCGCGATGACGTGGCCCGATATGTGCACGCAGGGCAGGCGGAATCGGTCTGGCGGCTGATCGAACGGGCGACGAAAGGCGACGCTCGGCGGGCCCTCGACGACCTCGACTCGCTTTTGACAGCCGGCGAGCATCCGATCATGCTGCTGGCGGCACTATCGTCGCATTTGCGCAAGTTGCATCATGCCGGGTGGTTGCGGCAGCAGCGTGTGCCGGACCGTGAGGCCATGAAGCAGGCCGGCGTGTTTCCGGCCGGGATCGACGACGCCCTGGCCCAGCACAAACACCTGGGCTTCACCCGCGTGATGGCCCTGCCGGCGATGATGGTAGAGGCGGACCTGGGAATGAAGGGATGGTCCGAACTGCCGCCACGGGCGATCATGGAACGGCTGATTATCCGCCTGGCCCAGCCGCGAAAAGATTGAGAGAAATCATGGCGAATTCCGACGAAGACCTTTCGAAACACTTCGCCCACGTGGCCGAAAAGGTGACGGAAATTCTGGGCGGGCCGCTGACCGATTTCGAAAACTGGCCGGAGGACCGCCGCTGGTGGTTGCAGCTCGGTTTCAACCTGGGGCGTTTCAGCGAACTTTCCGGCGAAGGCAAGCCGGTGTGGGACGCCTGGCGTGCGGCGATCGAAAATCCCGACGAAATGCAACTGAATGCATTGACGGAGAAATTGCGGGCCGCATCTGAAGCGGCACGGCGGAAATCGGGGTCATCCTGAGGCGGTTTCAATATTCGCCGATCGGTGCGACACGATTACTGTAGTTCTCTGCTTCCCAAACGCCGAAAGGGCGTCGGCTCAACGAGGATTGCAGTTCGCTTGAATTCTCGCTTCAGTTGATGAGCCCTGAACTCAAGCTCCAAAAGCTCGAAAAGAATCGGAATCGTCGTCGAATCGAACGGAATCTGCAACAATCCGATCGGACCGTTCGGTCTTCACAAACGTGCTCTCCGGCGCAAGCGGTCGAATAGCGACGCCGCAAGCAGAACCGTGATCATGCCACTGGCCGGCGATGCGAACTTCATGACCTGGGCCGCCATGGGCGAAGGGGCTCGGGATTTCTCGAGGCGCACCAGAACCGGCGAGGGGAGGGGCGAGATGTCGTCCTCCGTGCCGCTTTCGATCGGGGCAGGGGCGGCTACGGCCAGAATCTGCGTCCAGTGATCGATTTCGAAAAGCCGGGTTCGATCGAATTCGGCCGATCGTTCGAGGAACGACACGTGCGTGCGTTCCTGATCGTGCCGGTTGAGGAATTCGACCGATTTCTCGACTTCGGCCGGAAAGACGGTGCCATCGGGCCAGAGCCTTGGACGAATCGACCAGGATTCGAAATGTTCGGGGCCGGTGACCGGGTTGAAGGGGAAGTCGAGAACGACGCGGGTGAGCGACCACATCATGTCGGGCCGGAAATGCAACTCGCCCCGGTCGAAATGGTGCGTGGCCGAGCCGGCGTCGAAGCGAACCCGGACGATGGAAACGCCGTTCTCTTCGATCCGTTCCAAATCGCGAATTTCGATCCGCGGGTCTTCCAGGAGCGTCACGACGTCGATGCCGTGGACGGACCAGCAGGCATCGGCCGCGAGCCGTTCGTGACGCGTGCCGGAGAGAATGCGATCGTACGAACCCATGCCATCGGGGCGAATGCGGTGGCCTGTCGGCTCGGACCCATCGGAGTTCGAAGTCAGCAGAGTCGCACCTGACGTTCGCAAAATCGCGACAGAGGCACCTGTGAAGCCCGATTCGGAGTTCGGATCGATTTGCCTGTGGACGACCCGTTCGCCGTTCGTGGCAGCCAGGGTGCGGAATTCGTAGGCCGATCGTGCGACGACGTTGCGGAATTCGCCACGGATGAGCACCTCACGCGCGGCGGCCCTGAGCCGGTCGTGATCCGGTTTCAACTGTCGAAGGAGGTCGGCCCGAACGTCTGCTTGAGCGTTCGGCGCCAGGCTGGCTAAAACTACGACGGCGATCGCCAGCAGGGGCAGTCGGATTCCGTTCGACATGACGACCCTCCTTCGAAATGCGAAGACTGCGCGGATGTGCAAATGACCGATCGCACGCAGCCTTCATCAATTTCTATTCGTTTCTTCACGGTTTCTACATATTATGCCGATTCCAACGAACGGACAAGTCCGGATACCCGCGAAGCATGGTAAAAAGTTGACGACGAGGCGATTTCGGAACCCGGCGAAAGTCGTGATGTCGGATCGGAAGGTGTCGATGCATCTCAATGGCGGGTCACAATCGGCAAAATCGGCACATCCGGATTGAGCGATCGGGCATGTTCGGGCATAGTAAGGGGATGAATCGTCGGAACGCGCATCGCACAGATATGTCAAGGATGAAGCGCATGACCCCCGGAAGACTCTGGAATCGCCGCTGGTTACCGTGCCTGATTACGTCGTTCGTGACCGTCCTGGGGGCATTCGCCCAGGAGGCGGCTCAGTCGCTGGAATCGTGGGACGCGATCTTCATCTCCGGCAAGCGAGTGGGGGCGGTGCACACGAAGGTGACTCCGCTGGAGGAGAAGGGCAAGAAGTACTTCCGCGTGGAGGTGACGACGAACCTGAGCTTCAAGCGGCTCAATGACACCGTCACGATGCGCCAGCGGTTCGGCACGATCGAGACGGCGGAAGGCGAAGTGCTGCGGCTGGATACGCGCACCAACAGCGGCGGCGGCGAGATCCGCACTTTCGGCGACGTGCAGGAATCGGGCGAACTGCTGCTGACGATGGAAGGCAACGGCCAGAACCGCAACGCCACGGTGCCGTGGGGCAAGGACGTGCGTGGGCCGTACGCCGTGGAACAGAGCCTGGCCCGCAAGAAAATTGCCGAGGGTGAAGAACGCGAGCTGAAGAGTTACGTACCGGACCTGAACAAGATCATCACGATCAAGCTGATGGCCCGCAAGTCGGAGCCGATCGAGCTGGGCGGCGGCGTGAAGCGCGACCTGCTGCGGGTCGATTCGAAGGTGACGACGACGGAAGGCTCGCATATCCCGGAGCTGGACACGACCTACTGGGTGGACGAAGGGGGCCAGATCCTCAAGACGTTCACCGACGCGTTCGGCGGTTATACGACCTATCGCACCACGAAGGAAAGTGCCGAGGCCCCCGTGGGCAACGAGCGGCTGGACCTGCTGGCCAGTTCGATCATCAAGACGGCCAGCCGGATCAACGCCAGCGAGACAGTCCGGCAGGGGAAATACACCCTGAAGACGACCGACCTGGATCTGAAGGGCCTGATACCCGACGACATCCGGCAGAAGACGACGCTGGCCGAGGACGGCAAATCGGGCACGCTTGAGGTGACGACCCAGGACCGGATGTCCGGGCCCGAGGGGCCGGAGACGGTGGCTGAGGAATACCTGGCCGCATCGCCGCTGGTGAATTCGGACGACGAGCGGATTCAGGACGTTGCCACGACGGCCACGCGGGGCGTCGCCGGCGACTGGCTGAAAGTGGTGGCGCTGAACAACTGGGTGTCGCGTAACATTCGGCGCAAGAACTTCGCCGTGGCGTTCGCACCGGCGTCGACGGTCGTGCGCAGCCTGTCGGGCGACTGCACGGAGCACAGCGTGCTGCTGGCGGCCTTGTGCCGCGCGGCGGGCATTCCGGCGAAGACGGTGGTGGGGCTGGTGTATGTCGACAGCCTGGGCGGGTTCGGGTTCCACATGTGGAACGAGGTTTACGTGAACCGCCGCTGGGTGGCAGTGGACGCGACTTTCCGGCAGACGGAAGTGGATGCGACGCACATCAAGCTGGGCGAGTCGAGCCTCTCGACCGTGGCCCCGTACGAGACCTTCCTTTCGGTGGTGCGGGTGTTCAACCGGCTTGCGATCGAACCGACCGATGTGCAATAAAGTCTTTCTGACCCGCGAAGTTTGCCGAATCGGTGGAAATTGCCACAAGAAAATGGCTTGCGCGGGGTGCATCGGGGTTGTGAAGAAAGGTACGAATTGATAAAAACCGTTCAGGCCGAGCTGGCGCCGTGCAAGCGTGGAACTTCCGTGCCGAGGGATTCTGGCGAAACGGGACAGGAACGAAGTTCGGTATCGGACGGAACCTTGCGGAACGGATCGGAACGATCGAAATGCCCATGAATTCGGAGCGGCTCATGGCTCAATCGGACGGAGCGGAATCGGGTGTCGCCAGCGTGACGGAAGCGAATCTGGAGCGGGCCGTCGGCTGGCTCCAGGGCGAGCAGAAGTCAGACGGGCACTGGTGTGCCGAGCTGGAAGGCGACACGATTCTCGAGTCCGAATATGTTCTGCTGATGGCTTATCTGGGCCGTCACAAGAGCCGCGACTGCTTCGAAGCCGGCAAATATATGCTTTCGAAGCAAAATGCCGAAGGTGGCTGGGCGATCCATCCGGGCGGGCCTTCGGATCTGTCGGCGACGGTGAAGGCCTATTATGCCCTGAAGCTGGCGGGCCTTTCGACTGATGACCCGCGGATGACGAAGGCACGCGAGCTGATCCTGGCCCGTGGTGGGGCGATGCGGTCGAACAGTTTCACACGGTTTTATTTGGCCCTGCTGGGCCAGATTCCGTATTCGGACACGCCGTGCGTGCCGCCTGAGCTGCTTTATCTACCGAAAAAGCTGCCGTTTTCGATCTATGCCATGTCGTCGTGGACACGCGACATGGTGGTGACGCTTTCGATCATGTCGGCACTCAAGCCCTGCCGCAAGCTGGAGGGGGCTGAAGGAATCGCCGAGCTGTTCGTGCCGGGCGTGAAGTCGACGCCCGACCTGGGCCCGAAAGGCATCACCTGGAAGCGGTTCTTTTTTGCCGCCGACCGGTTGATCAAAGTCTACGAAAAAGTGGCCCCGGGCTTCATCCGCGGCCGGGCCGTGAAGAAGGCCCATCACTGGATGCTCGAGCATCTGGAGAACAGCGACGGCCTGGGCGCGATCTTCCCGCCGATGGTCTACACGATCGTCGCCCTGAAAGCCCTGGGCTATTCCGACGACAGCACGCTGCAGCGCTGGGCGATCGACAAGCTCGACGAACTGCTGATTCGCGAAAACGGCACGGTGCGCGTGCAGCCCTGTTTTTCGCCGGTGTGGGACACCGCCATTGCCGCCATCGCGGTTTCCGACGGCGGCCTGACTGGCGATCACGAGGCGATGGAAAAGTCGTGCCGCTGGCTGCTGGACAAAGAAATCCGCGTGAAGGGCGATTGGGCCGTGCGCGGGCCCGATGTCGAGCCCTCCGGCTGGCATTTTCAGTACGCCAATCAGTTCAATGCCGATGTGGACGACACGGCCATGGTGCTGCTGGCCCTGCTGCGCGGGCCCGAATCGCTGCGGGCCGAGACCGAAGCGGCCACGAAGCGTGCCGTGGCCTGGCTCATCGGCATGCAGAACCGTGATGGCGGCTGGGCTGCGTTCGATATCGACATCGACAACGAAGTGCTCACGGCGGTGCCGTTCGCCGATCATAACGCCATGCTCGACCCGAGCTGCGTGGACATCACCTTGCGGATCGTCGAGATCCTCGGCGTGCTCGGCTACAGGCAGGATCACCCGGCCATCGCGAAGGCTCTCAAGTATCTCTGGAAAACGCAGGAGCCGGAAGGCTGCTGGTTCGGCCGCTGGGGCGTGAATTATATTTACGGCACCTGGCAGGCCCTGCAGGGGCTGCAGGCGATCGGCTACGATATGACCGACCCACGTGTGCGGCAGGCCGTGGAATGGCTTCAGGCCGTTCAGCAGCCTTGCGGCGGCTGGGGCGAGACTTGCGCCACGTACGAAGATCCTTCGCTGAAGGGAACGGGCAAGGTGACGGCCTCGCAGACGGCCTGGGCCGTGCTGGGGCTCCTGGCCGCGGGCGAAACGAAGTCGGCCGCCGTGCGACGCGGCGTCGAGTGGCTCGTGGCCCATCAGAACGAAGCCGGCGACTGGACGGAAGACGAGTGGACCGGCACCGGTTTCCCCAAGGTCTTCTACCTGAAATATCACTACTACCGCGTGTCGTTCCCGCTGATGGCTCTGGCCCGTTACAGGGCGGCTGTGGCGGGCGGCGACCATGCGGCCCAGTCGACGGGAGCCCGCAAGACGGAGCTTTCGCACGCCTGAAAAGCCTTCGAATGAGGCTTGAAACGGAACCGATCCCCGAGTGAAGATGCAGCGAATCGGCCCACAGGCCGGGCCGGATTCGAAACGAACGAGACAAGAGCACCGAGCACACAGGAAGGATGTCGGCGAAACATGAGATTCCCCCTATCGATGTCGATGCGGATCGGATCGTACGTGGCCCGCAAGAAGCTCGCGGGGGCGAAGAAGTACCCCATGGTGCTGATGCTCGAACCGCTGCACGCGTGCAACCTGACCTGCACCGGCTGCGGGCGGATTCGTGAGTACGACACCCACATCAAGCAGCGGCTTTCGATTCAGGAATGCCTGGATGCCGTCGACGAATGCGGCGCACCGGTCGTTTCGATCTGCGGCGGCGAGCCGCTTATCTATCCGGGCATCGGCGAGTTGACGGCCAAGATCCTCGAGCGGGGCAAGGTCGTCTACCTGTGCACCAACGGCATGTTCATCCGCAAGAAGATCGGCGAATTCAAGCCTTCGAACCGTTTCTTCTGGAACGTGCACCTGGACGGCCTGGCGAAGTCGCACGACATCGCCGTGGAGCGTGAGGGCGTCTTCGAAGAAGCTGTCGACGGCATCAAGTGCGCCAAGGAACACGGCTTCCTCGTGTGCACCAACACGACGGTCTTCACCGAGACCGACATGAACGAGCTGGACCAGCTTTACGGCTTCCTGACGGGCATCGGGGTCGACGGTTTCATGATCGCCCCCGGCTACGAATATTCGGCCGTCGAAGTGCGAGAGATCTTCCTGAACCGGGAAATGATCCGCTCGAAATTCAAGCAGGCCGAGGCGATGTTCAAGAAATACAAATTCAATACCTCGCCGATTTCCCTGGAATTCCTCCAGGGCAAGCGGGAAATGCAATGCACCGCCTGGGCCAGCCCGACGCGCAACATCGGCGGCTGGAAGGGCCCTTGCTATCTGATCACCGACATTCACCACAAGAGCTACGCCGACCTGGTCGAAAAGACCGACTGGGACAGTTTCGGGTACGGCAAGGACCCCCGCTGCGAAAATTGCATGTCGCACGTGGGCTATGAGGTGGCCGCAGCCGTCGGCGTGAACAACAAGCTCGGCGACACGTTCAAGATGATCGCCTGGAATTTCCTTTGATCGACGCCGCCGGTTCGCATGGCCGGGCAGGGGTGAGAAGCCGATGAACGGGCCGACTTCCGATGAATCGCCGGAAGGCCGGTCCCGGTCTATCGCCCCCGCGCCGCATCGTGCCGATATCGGCATCGTGGCGGCTCTGCCGATCGAAACGGGCGACCTGGTCGACCGGCTGAAAAAGGTCCGCAAATTCAAGAGTCAGGGCATGACGGTGCTCGAAGGCGAGCATAACGGTCGTGTCGTAGCCCTGATTCATTCCGGAATGGGCATGGTCCGGGCCAGAAGAGCCGCCGAACACCTGATTTTCGGCCACCGGCCTTACTGGATCGTCCATCCCGGCTTTTGCGGCGGGCTTGATCCTGCGCTCAAGTCGTGCGATGTCGTGCTGCCCTCCGAAATCCTCCGGCCCGATGCCGAACCGATTCCGGTGCCGATTCGGCCCGAACTGCTGCCGCAGGGGATCGTCACCGGCAGACTGCTCACGATGGATCACATCCTGCGTTTGCCGGACGAGAAGAAGCAGTGGCACGACCGCACCGGTGCCGTGGCCGTCGACATGGAAAGCTATGCCGTGGCGGAACTCTGCCGGTCGTTGAACCTGCGCTGGGTCGGCCTTCGGGTCGTTTCTGACACCGCTGGTGACGAACTGCCGCCCGAAATTCTGACGATCACGGGCCCGACAGGTGCGTTTCGCCTGGGAGCCACCATCGGGGCACTCTGGCAGCGGCCCGCGGCAGTGAAGGATCTTTTGAAACTGCGTGAATCGGCCATTCTCGCGGCTGAGAAAGTGGCCCATTACGCCGGGCATCTGATCGACGCGCTGCCTGTGCCGTGAGGTTAGCTTATTACGTATGTTCTCGTGACCATTGATTCTCTCGTCATTCACTATGATTGTAAACAGGAGTATAGTCCTGGGTTCGATTGACGTGCCGGAAACGCTGAAAGAGAAATTGATTCAGGCGTCACTGCGCCACACTCGCAAGAAGCGGCATGTACGGATTACGGTGAATCGTATCAGGGGAAAATGTCGAATTGGCGTGACATTAAAACCTGGAATCTTCGAATGAAACTTGACTTGCTTGCTGGCGACTCGCCTGGATCCTCTATCGTTCGTTTGAGCAGATTTTCCAGTGAGGAAGCAAGATCGTTCGGCGAATGTCTGAAACGGCTCGCCGCTGGTGAAATCGCATGTATCGAAGTTCAGGATCTTCCTTTCGTCGAAGTCGAGGGTTGTGTCCGGCTGCTCTTCCGAATCGGCCCGCGGGATCGGGGAGTGCGATTCGTGGATTCCTTTACGGTCCAATGCGAATTGACGGCCGATGCCTGGGCAGACGTCGCCGGGTTCGTCGAACCGTTCGAATCTGGCTCTCAAGGATATCAGTGGCTGGTAGAATGCACGGATAGCCCGTCGATTCTCTTGAGTTCGACGGGTGACTGGTGATGCTCGAAATGGCTTCCGTCCGAATCGTTGCGATTCGTCATCGATGGAAGACGGAAATGGCCCCCGGGAGTCGAAATGATCTCGATCGTGCCTGTCCGGGGACATTCACGATCGGTCAATGATCCTTCGAATTCCGCATCGTGAAGGCGTCTCAGCGTGCCACGGTGTTGCCGTAGATCAGCTTCTGCCAGGCGGGTTTTTCCGGGCCGGTGCGGGCCAGCACTTTCGAAACACGCTGGCCGGAATGGTCATGGAATTCGAATACCTTGACGATCGGCGGGGCCGTCTTCGGCCAGTGTTCGAAATCGGCTGGATGGAGAAGGATGAAGCTGGGACGCTGGTCAGGCGTTTTCGCCGGATCCGGCAGAAATCTTGGGTGCGTCAACTGGCGGAAATTGTGACCGGTGGCGAACGCGAAATCAGCCGGCCACCCGTGCAGGGTGTAGATAGGCCAGCCTTCAGGCACCCATTGCCCGACGGCCCGGCCCCAGGGGCCTTGCCCGCGCCGGTAATTCCATTCGGGCACATAGATGGCGGTATGGGCCAGCTTGATCGAAATGCAAATCAGGACGAACGACAAGGCGATGCGTCGCATGTCGCGCGAAACCAGCCCGCTGGCATAGGCGATCGCGGCCGCGGAGGCGATCGCGATACCGAGAATGCTCACGGGGCGGTAATACGGAATCGTCAGGCTGACGTACGCCAGCGCCGGAACGCTCAGAAACGCGAATACGGCCAGGGCACCGGTAGCGATCTTCATCCATGTGAGTTCGAACGAAGAGCTTTCGGATCCGCGGCGGGCCAGTACGGCGGCCCAGGCATGCCCGGCACCGACAGCACAGCCGGCGACGACTGGCAAAAGCGTCGTCCGTGCGAACTGGGGCAGAATCGTTCCGACGAAAAGGCACATCGCGGCGACCGTCAGCCAGCCCTGGACGTATGCGATACGCCGTGGGGCCCAGCTTTCGCGGGCGTTACGTCCGAGCAGGGCGGGTAGGAATACGACCGTCGGCAGGCACAGGGCAAGCGTAACGAGCGTGATGTTCGAAGCCGTGCGGAACGAAACCGGCAGGGCGATGGCCGCGGCCCAGGCTTCGGCCGAGATTTCCGAAAGGGCCCATGCGGACCATCCGGCGACGGTGGCGATGACGAACCCGAGATACGACAGGCCCAGGCCCGCGGAGCTGCGCAGCAGTGCGATCGAAGCTGCCGTGATGATGATCACCGGGGGCAGGCCTGCGCAGAGAAACGCGATCGAAGCGAACAGGCCGCAGAGCGAGTCCAGCCTGCCCTGGCGAGCGATCGCTCGATCGAGCGCGAGCAGCAGACCGAAGCCGCCGGTGATATCGATGCCGATCTCTCCGGATCTGTGAATCACGGCCAGCGAAGCGAACCAGCAGAGGCTGACCCAGAGCGATGCCCGTTTACCGGCGATATTTTCGCTGCGAATGGCCAGGACGATCCCGAAGATCATCGCCAGAATGGCTTCCGGCCAGCGGATGGCTTCCATTCCCAGGCCATCGTCTTCGATCACGCCCCAGAGTTTCGACAGGGCCACGGCTCCCGGATAGATGGCCGGATCAAGGCCCCCGAAGCTTTGTCCGACGGGTCCGAGCGGCTCCCGCACGGCCATGGCTGCGCGGGCTTCCTGGTGACCGACCTCGAGCCGGGCCGCGCCCCAGACGACGAACGTGATGGCGATCGCGACGAAGCAGGCGTAGCCGGTCAGGTCACGAATCGCCTGATTGCCCAGCAAAACCTGGGCGAACTGGCGGGCCGACTGGGAGATCGTCTGTCCCCGGGCCACGTGAGCATGTTCCACTGCGGATAGGCCGCGAAGGGGCTGCGACTGGGCAATTTCGGTCGTTTCGCTCATCTTCGAAGCTCCGGCTCGCGCGCGTCCGTGTTCGTGGCCATCGGGTCTTTCGGACTTTCGGCAGTGTCTTTCGTGACCGATGCGCCGGCCGATTCGTCTCGGAAAACCGCTTGAGGCTTCGTTTTCGTCATATTGAAAACGTAGCCTGAAAGCCAGCCGGTGTCATATGCCTGACGTTCCATTTCCAGGGTGACGTCGTCGATTGACCAGCCGTCGCGTTCGAAGCGGTAAAGGGCGACGGCGGCGCCGGTTCGGCAGGTTCCGGCGGCACAGTGGATGAGCACCGGCCGATTCGCGGGATCGTCCACCAGGGCGAGGAATTCGCGGAACTGGCTTTCTTCGCCGAAGCCGTCACCAGGCATGGGTAGATTGACGAATTTCAATCCGAGGCTGCGCACCAGGGCATCTTCCCTTGCAAGGGTACGGTCACGCACCTGAAAGTTCACCACGGTGCGAATTCCGTAACGGTCGATGGCCGATTTCAATTGCTCCGACGACAGCTGTCCGCTGCGATAGAGCACGCCCGGCTTGACGATATCGAACCGTTCCCAGACGCTGTCCTGAGTCAGTTCGCGAACACCGAAGGCCACGCCGACGGTCGTCAGCACGATGCCCGCGGCGAGCGCTCCGAACACGGTCAGCCCGTTACGGCCATGCCGGTCAGGCCCATGGGGCGAGTCCCAGCGCATGGCTTTCGAATCATCCGTCATGGTCATCGTCATTGTCCGGCGGGTTTGGATGCGGTGGAACCGATCTGGGTGCGGTCCGTCACACGCGGGGTGACAACTTGCTTTTCCAGCCTTTCGTTGCCGAGATCCTCGTGATGCAGGAACACGCGGCATGACGAGAGCCCCGGCTTGATCCCCTTGACGCGGATCACATAGGTCATTTCCTGGCCAGCGGGCAGGTGATCGACCTTCGGGAAGACCGTTTCACGAGGGTCGGAGGGGTTCAGCTTGGCTTCGCCCTCATGGCCGTCGGTTTCCACCACCTGGAGGTTTTCGGAAAGGTTGGCCCGGATCAGCAGATTGACGGCGTCCTTCGTCCCGTGATTGCGGATCGTGATGACATAGTCGGTCATCTTGCCGACGTCGATCACGCGGGAGTTTTCGGTGAGATTGAAATCGACGTCCGCCACGCCCGTGACGGTCGTAGTGACGGACTGCTTGTCCGTCAGCCCGCCATCGGCCCGTGCATCGGCCGTGAACGGATACGTTCCCATGGCCTCGACCCGGTATTCGAATTTCAATTTCTTGTTGCCGCCCGGCTCGATCGCGTCCACCACGGGCCATTCGAGCTTCCGAAGCGAGGCCGTCACGAATCCGTCGCGGCTGGCCCGCTTCACGCCCTTGGCGTCAGGCACATACACGGCGACCCGAACGTTGCGGGCCGGAGCTGTGCCCGGGTTTTCGATCGTGAGTTCGTAAATGTCCTCGGTGTTCGTGTATTTCTGCGAAGGGCCGGTGAAGACGAGTTTCAATTTCGGTTCGAGCACTTCGATCGACGTGTTCGCCTTGGCCTCAGCCTGCTCCGTGGCGACATCGGGGCTCGATAGGGCCGTGTCGCACGTTTGCGCTCCGCCTCCGACGGTCGTCAGGGTCAGGGGTTGCAATTCCATGCGTTCGCCGGGGCCGAGTCGTTTGATTTCCTGATCGAACACGCGCGAGCCTTGCGAATCCTGCATGCCCTGTGACACTTTCACCACCACGGCCACGTTTCGCGCGGCACCTGTGCCGGGATTCGAAACCACCAGCCGAAGCTGCACCGGCTGGCCTTTCAGGGGTTTGGCGGGCGTGATCGTCTGTTCCACCTTCAGCTTCGGCTCCTGAACCACGAAACGGGCCCGCGTGCCCGTGCGGCAGGCGACGGTGGCCGTGTGTTCCATGGAGCCGACCTTCGTCGGCTTGGCCACGACGGTCAGCGTTTTCTCGCCGCCGATCGGCATTTCGCCCAGGTCCCAGGTCAGGGTCGAGCCGTTCGCCTGTGCGGCAGGCTCGCTTTTGACGTAGGTGAGACCGTCAGGCAGCACGTCCGTCACGACGACGCCGAAAGCCGGCGAGCGCATGGCGTTCTTGACGATCACGCGATAGGTCGTCTCCTGCTGAAGGTTCGTCGCGGGCGGCGACATCACTTCGACATAGACTCCGACGCCCTGAGTGCCCGGGCGATAGGGCGAAGAGTTCGGGTCGGCTGCGCCGGTCGGCGGGGCTTCGCTCTGGGCTTTCGTGACAGCATCATCGAGCGGCGCAGGCGCGCCGGCTTCGCTGGCATCCGGATCGGCCGGGGCGGCTTCGGAAGTCGATGAGCCGGCCGGTTCGACGAGAGGATCGACCTTGGCGGAATCGAGTTTCTTATTGGAATTGACCGGGCGGGATTCCGCCTCGACGTTCGGCGGAAGTTCCTGGGGCGCGGTGCCTGCTGCCGCGGGTTCGTCGGACGCCGCCCTGCGGTTGCCTTCGATCGCAGGTGGCAGATCGGGCGGAGCATCCTCGGGTTCGGCCGCGGCGGCGGGCAAATCCTGCCCGATCGCGGCAACCGGCATGAATGCCATGAACGCCAGACAGAATCCGAGAATCGCCACGAGCGAAGGCCCCCGGCGTACGATACGCCATGAGCGTGCCGTCTCGCTGATCATCGAATCATATATCATGGGCTGTTCCCCTCCATGGGAATCCCTCTCGCCCGCCGCTTTTCAGCGTCACTTCCGTACCGGACCGGGCCGAACGCGAGCGGTTCGTGCCGGTCATTCGCGAGCAGGTGTATCACAATCCGCCAGATCCGCAAACCCCAAGTTCGATCGAATTCGAATTTGCGTCGTGCCCCTTCCGAGAAGCGGTCATTTCATCGTGTCCGCCCAGAACGGGCCATGACTTCGGACCGAGTTGACCAGAGACTCCAGGATCCTTGCCGGGCTGCGATTCCCCAGCCTCGGGAACGGAGCGAATCTTCTTCCGCCAGTGTGTCTCTAGTCACGATCGCCGTCGCGCCGAAGCGCGTGGCCCAGGCATCGAGCTGAGTCGCCGGCGCTTTCTCGTAATGCGTCTCCCACGCGACGCGGTTTTCGGGCCAATGTCGTGCGAAATCGGCAAGGTCAGCCGGCTCGCCGGCTACGATCCGCAGCCTTTCGGCCCAGTCGGCAAGTGCTTTCGCCTGATAAGGGCTGCCGGCGACGTTCACGACGACGCTGCGCCGTGACCAGTGCCGGAAGGCCTTGTCGCGCGGCGGAGCCAGTACGAGGGCATCGGCTGGCAGAATCTCGCGTGCCGCGACAGCCAGCCGTTCGACGTCGGAAGTCGGTATCTCCTGAATCCGCCAGCGTCCGGCAAGTGTCCGGCAAATTGAACTGTCTCCAGCCGGATCGGCCGTCCCCGCGATGGCCGAAGCCAGCGGAATGGCCCAGGCATAAGCGCAAATGCGCCAGGCCCGGGCGTTTCGATCGCCAGTCGGTCCGCTCGAAAATCTCATTTCAATTCGTGGCCCGATACGCGGCACGATCAGGGCGAACGCCGCACCTGTCAAATAGCCGCCGATCAGGAGAACTTCACCGTCGGCCGTGTCATTTCGAATCAGCCACCAGGACGCCAGAATTCCGGCGATGGCAAGCGCGGCGAGATCGTAGCCGGGCTTGCGTTCCAGGTTCGTGAACTGGCAAAAAATCCAGGAGGATCCGATCAGGGCAAGTTCGACCGCGACCGCCGCTTCGAACGACCTGTCGCCACGAAGGCACAGGATCAATGCCCCGGCACGTGCCGCCCCGGTGACACCGCCGAAGCGAATGAGACCGGTCAGATGGGGAATCAGCAGAATCAGGCACAGGCCTCGCAACGGGGTCGCCAGTCGAAACGGCTGAGCCATCGCGACAGGCAGGCTGTGAGCGATCTCGACGAGCACCGTCGCCAGTGCCAGGCCGAACACGATCGGTACGGCCCAGAGACTGGCCCGGATCACGGCCGCCCGGTCGAATTCTCGCCGATTCAAGGCAAGCCCGCACAGCCCGGCGGCCAGAATGGCGAACGCGGCCCACCACTGGGATTCACGCCAGTGCACAGGCCGCATGTGCTGCGGGCCTTGCAATTCGGTGGCCAGGCTCCAGAAGAATGCGGGGTCGACGCCTTCGGCCAATACCTTCGATTGCGGCAGATAGGCTACGGCCCAGGGAACCATGGCGAGGGCCAGAATTACGATGAACCTGATCGTTTCCCGCTTGTGCGTCTCGCCGATCGCCAGCCCGGCAATGAAAACGCCGGCCCACAAAGCCGCGGCCAGAACGCCCAGGCCCGGGTGAGCGATGGCCGTGAGGCCGATAGCGAGCGGGATCGACCATGCCCGTCGGCGTTCGCCGCCGAGCCATTCCGCCAGGGCGAACCAGAGCAGGGCGTAGCCGATCTGGCGATCGAGCAGATGATCTTCCCACAAGTGATTCGTGCCGATATTGCCGGCCCGGCACAGCACGAACACAGCGACGACAAGCCAGTCCGACCAGGGCGGCAGGGCCGGCGCAAAGGCCCGGCGGATCCGCCACAGTGAAGCCAGAGTCAGGGCGAGAGTCGCAACGTAAAGTCCGAATAGGGCCGCGGACAGGCCGATGATGGCACTCAGCGAATTCAGGAGCCAGCCGTAACCCCAGTGGGGGTTGAACGTATCGAAGGCCCGTACGAACGAGTCGGCCGTATACAGGGCCTGATCGTTCATTCGGGCCACGATAGGCAGGCGGTAGCATTGATCGACGACCCGCGACTGATAGCCGCCGAGCGTCACGACGGCTCCGACCGCCGTGGCCAACCGCAGCGTGCTGGCCGTGCGTGTCGTGTTCACGGTCGAAGTCATCGCTTCGAGCCGGTACCGTCACGAAGGGCGTTCTTGAGTACGTCCGTCTCTTTCGTCAGATCCTTCGCTTCGTCGAGCACCTTCGACGCCGTCTCGGCCGCCGTCTTGCCCTTTTCGATCAGGTTCTGCCCCTTGTCCCTCAGGGCGTAGAGACGATCCCACTCCTCCTTCGGAATCTTGAGATTCGTCAGAAGGTCCTTTGTGGACTCCCCCCCGAGGCCGCGTTCCTGGATGATTTCCAGCATGCTTTTCACGGGTTCGGCGGCCAGAATCTTCGGCACAGGCTCATACTTGCGGGAATATTCGAGGGCCTTGGACTCGACGACATACTTCTTGGCCCAGTCCTTGTGTTCGATCTTGGGGATGGCGTAATGATCGACGGCCGAGAGGATGAAGGCCGCCGTGATGCCGGCCTTGACGATGCCGAAGAGGAAGCCGAACATCGGGTCGAACTTGCCCGGGGGCTCCAGCTCGGCCTGCAGGGGGCTCTTCCGCCACTTCGAAACCTTCGCCGCGAAACCGACGATCAGGCTGCCCAGGGTGTAGACCAGGGCCCAGGAAACCCACCAGAGCCCGCGCTGGAGCATGGCGGGGTTTTCGAGTTTGATGTGTTGAGACACGAACGGCTCGGCCCGGATCGCCAGCGGTTCGGCCGCGTAAAGGCCGACGACCAGGCAGATCAAGCGCATGATCTGCACCCAGAATCCCTGCCGCCAGCCACTGATGGCCATGACCAGAGCGACCAGGCCCAATACGATGTCAAGTCCCATGGTGACCTCTCATCCATCCCGGATGGTGCGGGCCGAAATGGCCCGATTCGTGACTTCCCTGACGAAGTTATTCGCTCGAACCAGGCGGAAAATTCGACGAAGTCGCCGCAAATCTCCCGGCACCTGGAGCGGTTCGGTATCATTAGAAAAAATCCCGAAAATTTGACAAGTCCGGTTTGATTCGGGTTTTGGTTGGCAAGGAAACCGCGATTGCCGCCTTTCAATCACCTTGACCGAATCGCCGGATTCGGATAAATCATGCGGCGGCTTCTCAGGACGCGAAGTCGTTTCGAAGCATCATCAGGGAGGATACGCCCATGGGCGCCCACAGTTGCGTGGTGCTCGTTCTGAACTACAACGGCAGGGCCCTGCTAGAAGAATGCCTGCCGTCCATCACGGCCGCGGCTGCGATCGCGACCGCCCCGTGCCGCGTCGTCGTCATCGACAATGACTCGACTGACGATTCCCGGGCCTGGCTTGCCGCCGAATGGCCCGAGGTCGAATGCCTGCACGAACCGAACCGGGGCCTGGCAAGCTTCAATCACGTGCTCGAATGTTGCCAGGAAACGTTCGCGATTCTGCTCAATAACGACGTCAAACTCGCCCCTGACTCGATCGACCCGCTGCTTGAGGATCTCGCCCGCCATCCGGACGCCCTCTTCGCCGCGCCGTTTTGCCTGGGCTTCGACGATGCCACATACGAAGGCATGCGGACTCGTGTCCGCGACCGCTTCGGGCTGATCCAGGGCGTCTGCCGCGTGCCCGGCCATGAGCTGCACATGCACCGCCCCGACCTGACGGCCTCCGCCGGGCCGGTTCTGGCCGTGGATCGCGAAAAGTTCCTGGCCCTGGGCGGTTACGACCCGATCTATTTCCCCGGCCGGCTCGAAGATCTCGATCTTTCCTTCAGGGGCTGGATGCACGGCTGGCGTGGCCTTTACGTGCCCGCTTCGAAGGCCTGGCACAAGGGCTTCGGCAGTTTCGAACCGGCCTTCGGCAAGGCCGGCTGCGACCGGCTTGCCCTGCGTAATACGCTGATCTTCACATGGCGGAACATTCGCGGCCGAAGGCTTTTGCGGCATTGCCTATGGCTTGGTCCGCGGCTTGTGCACAGCGCTGTGTTCCGCCGGGGCGAGTTCGTCGGCGCGTTCGCCGAGGCTGTCTCGCTCTGGGCGAAGCGGTCCGCCGTTTCATCCACGTGCAAACGGATCCGTCTCGCTTCGAACGACCGTCGAAGACGGCAGGAAGCCTTCTTCCGTCGATTCTCCTGGTGAACGAACGCATATGCCCGCGGAAGACCAAAAAATCTCGGTACTGATCCTCGCCAGGAACGAGGAACACAACCTGCCGGCGTGCCTGCATGCCGTGAGCTGGTCCGATGAAGTCATCGTCGTCGTCGACAAGTCGAGCGAAGACCGTACCGAAGAGATCGCCCGCCTGGGGGCTGATCTCGTCGCGGTGCGCACGTTCGACGACTTCGCCAGCCAGCGCAACGCAGGCCTGGAACTCGCTTCGGGCGACTGGATCTTCGCCATCGACGCCGACGAACGCCCGACGCCCGACCTGGCAAGGGAGGTGCGCCGGATCGTCAATGAAACCTACCGGCCCCACGTCGGGTATCGCGTGCCGATCCGATCCGTCGTCCTGGGCCGGCCGTTCCGTTATTCGGGCACCCAGTTCGACCGCCCGCTGCGGCTGTTCCGCCGGGACAAGGGCCACTGGGTCGGAACCGTGCATGAAACCGTCGCGCTGGAAGGATCGTCCGGGCAACTGCGGCATGCCCTGCAGCACCGCACCATTCCGGACATGACGACCTTCATCCAGAAAATCAACCACTACACGACCCTCGAAGCCGTGAAGTTCCACCGCGAGGGCCGCCGCTTCCGCTGGTGGGACGTGATCCTCCGGCCGCCCTGGATCTTTTTCAAGCTCTACGTCTTCAAAAAAGGCTTCAAGGACGGCCTGGAAGGGCTCGTGTTCTGCTTCCTCTCCGGCGTTTCCGTTGCGGTACGGCACTGGAAGCATCGCGAGCTGATCCTCAGGGAAAAGGCCGCTCAGGCCCGCAAGGGAGCACCATGAAAGCACGCTCGGGCGCGATCTGGGAATCGTACGTCGCAGGCCGGTTCGACGCTCGCGTCGACCGGTTTCCGGCCGAAATTCCCGCTGACGATCCGCGCCTGCTCGCAGTGCGTTCGTGCCTGAGTGACTGGCGGGGAAAGAGACTGCTCGACCTTGGCTGCGGCCGCGGCCGTTACTGGCCACACTGGAAGGCCTGGGGTGTCGACGTCACCGGCATCGACATCTCCCGCAAAAGTCTGACACCCGGCGATGATCGTGCGTTCCGAGCGATTGGTTCCCTCGCTCGTCTGCCGTGGGCCGATGCCAGCTTCGAGGTCGTCTGCCTGCTCGAAACGCTGCAGCATCTGCCTGACCCGGCCGCGGCCCTGCGGGAAGCGGCTCGCGTGCTCACTCCCGGCGGGGCGATCGTCATCGTCGACCGCAATCCGCTCGCGCTTGATCCTGTTCGCCCCTGGCTGCCCAGCCTGATGGTGAAGTGGGTCGACGAGCGCCGCGGGCTCTGGATGTATCCGCCCGACGCACCAGTCCGTGAAAGCTGGCACACGCCCGCTTACTGGAAAAAAGTTGCCGGGGATCTGTTCGGCGGCTGGCGAGTCGCTTACCTGGAAAGCTCCGAGGAACCCGCGACGCGCATTCGGCGTTCCGTGCCGCTGTGCAGGCCTTTCTATGCCCTTTCAGGCACAAGGAACGGATTCGGGCGATTGACAAAGATGGCGAGTAGAGATCATCGATGAACCCCGATCACATCCTGGCCACTTATCCGATACTGCTTTCGCCCGCCACCCCCGAGGCTCTGGAGAGACTTCTTGTAGACAACGGCATTCCAGTGGCCAGAGCTGAAGCCGGGTTATGCGGGCGTCACCGTTTCGGCATTCATTCCCGGGACGAAATCGACTTCACCGACAGGTTTGGTGTCAGCCATGCGATCGCCTGGCAGGAATTGATCCCGGGTGCGATGACCGTGGAAGCCATCGACGCCGAACTGGCTCGATCCGAATGCTGGGCCTGGCAGGAAAATGAAGTGACGATCGACGAATCGATCGTACGCGGCACATTCGGCGACTCGGTCGTCGAACGCTTGAGAAATCGAATTCGATCGCATGGTGTGCCCTGGATTCGTCTCGCACCATGGCCGGCGGGGTTCGAAGGGGTTTTCAATTTCCGCTTCGATCTCGACGAGCCTGATTTCGAAGACTGGCGGCAGGTTGTCCGGATCGTCGATTCCGCCGGCGTTGAGCCTGGCGTGACGTGGTTCCTGAGCACACGCGCGGCCAGCCGCATTCCTGAAGCCTGCTCGCTTCTCGCCGGCCGAGACGTGCAGTCGCACGGTCACTGGCATCACTGCCACGCGAGCGACCCCGGCCTGAACGCCGAAAACATCGCCCGGGCCGACCGGTTTCTTCGAAGTGCCCAATTCCGGCCGACAGGATTCGCCCCGCCATCTGGCCGGATCACGCCCGACCTGGCCGGCCATCTGGCTCGATACGAATACCGCTATCTTTCAGGGCTCGGCGATCTGTCCGGCTCGCTGCCCCGTACCGATATCCTTGGCCTGACCCATATTCACGCCATTCCCGTGTGCGAGGGGGCTTTCCTCGAAGCTGGTATCGGCGATGCCGAAACCGTCGTTTCAGGCTACATGGCAGCCGCTGCGCGTGCCGTCAGCCGTGATCGCCCGATTTTCTGGTTCGGGCACCCCGACCGCCGCCTGGGCCGAAAGCCCGAAATCCTCAGGCGACTCCTCTCGGCCGCAAGTGAATTCGGCCGACTCTGGCACGTCGGCCTGGGTGCTTACGCCGACTGGTTCCGCGCAAGAAACAGGATCGCCCTGACGGTCGCCTCCGACGAACGATACCCCGGGAAGCTCTCATTGCAGTGGCATTCCTCATCCCGAACCGTGCCGGAACCGGTGATCTGGATCGAGCACGAAGGAAGACGCTGGCCGGTCGTCTGCGGCGGCACTTCCGGGCAAGCGTCGATCCGGCTGGATCAGCGGCACAGTACTCCCATCCCCGCTGCCTTGCCTGTTCCGGAATGCTGGCCTGCCTTGCCAGGAAACGGCCTGCGATCGGTCATTCGCACCGCGCTCGACTGGGAACGCGAAACGCCCGTCGAATCGCTGCGTGGCGGGCCGCTGGCACGTCGTGTCAAAGGATTTCTTCGTCGTTCTACCGACAAAGCCTGGCAGGCACGATTCGCACCGCTGGCTTGGCCGCGTGAAGACCGAACCGGCGAAAGGGCAGCCTGAACCGATGAAAATCGCCGAAACGACGACGCCCGAAGCCTGGCTCGACACCCATGCCACGCGTCCGAACGACCCGGGATCGGTGCTGCTGCATGCCGGCTCGGCCGTGTTTCAGGCCCCCGGCGGCGGCGAAGTGCAATTGATCAAGACCGGCATAGCCCTGCAGGCCCGCGGCTGCCGTGTCGGCCTGTTCAACCCCTGGCGCGACAAAATCGCCGATGCCCGTCTGATCCATCTTTTCGGCCTCCACCCGGAATTCGAAGCGGTCGCTGCGCTGGCCAAATCAGCCGGGATTGGGGTCGTCATCTCGCCGATCTGCTGGTATGATCCGCGTGCTCAGTGGGCTCTGGCCCCCGGCTGGCTCTCAGGAGGCCTCGCCGTCGCCAAGCACTGCATGCTGAGCCACGTTCCGCCGTTGCGTCATCGGGCATGGAGGTCTCGATTGTTGCGGCTCGCCGATGCTGTACTGCCGAACTCCCGCGCCGAGGCCGACCAGCTCCACAGGCTTCTGGGTGTGCGCGCGCACAGGCTGCATGTCGTGCCCAATGCCGTCGATCTCGACGATTCCGCAGATTTCGGACGATCCGCCACGGACGCCCATGAATATGGCTCCGGCAACGCATGGCTCAGTGACTTTGGCGATTACGTTCTCTATGCCGGCCGAATCGAACCTCGCAAGAACGTGCTCGGGCTGATTCACGCCTGCCGGGCTCTTGATCTGCCCCTGGTCGTCATCGGCTCGGCCCCGGCGGAAAGCGAATCCTACATGCATCGCTGCCGAGAGGCCGCTGCTGGCGCTCGTGTACGCTTCACCGGCAGCTTGCCGAAGGGCGATCCGCGACTTGCTGCCGCGCTGGCCAGCGCTCGCGTTTTCGCCCTGCCGAGCTGGTTCGAAACACCCGGGCTAGCCACGCTTGAGGCCGCCGCCGTCGAAACGCCCGTCGTCGTGACCATCCGCGGCTCGACCCGCGAATACTTCGGCGACGATGTCCATTATTGCGACCCCGCTGACCCGGCAACGATTCGCGAAGCGCTCGCCGCTGCCTGGGACCATCCGCGTGCGACTCGCCCGGAACTTGCCGCCCGGATCCGCCAGAACTGGTCATGGAACGAAACGGCCCGCATGACGGAGGCCATCTACGATGCCGTGGCCGCGTAAGCTGCTCCGAACCATGATCGCCGAACCGGTGTCCGAATCGGCTCTGCCCGAACCCGTGCCCGTGCGCACCTACCGCTACAGCCGCCTGCGCTGGCGGGTGATGGTGCGGCTGATCGATGCCCTCGGCTCGCTGGCGATGCTCGCTGTCCGTCTCGTGCGGCCCGTCCCCTCGACCGACGCCATCCGCCGCGTGCTTATCGTCCAGCTCGATCACCTGGGCGACGCCGTTCTGACCACCACCATGCTGCCCTGGCTGAAAGCCGCCTGGCCTCATGCCGAAGTGCACGTGCTGGCTTCCGTCGCGAATGCCGACGTGTTCCGCGCCAGCCGGTTCGTCGATCAGGTTCACGTCGCCGACCGCAACTGGTTCGAACGCCGCTCCGGGTGCTGGTCGATGTTCACCGCGGCCTGGCGGCTCGGCCGGCGCATGCGCGCGGGCGGCTACGACCTCGGTATTGACGTCCGCGGCGATATCCTAAGCATTTTCACGATGGTGCTCGCCGGGATTCGCCTGCGGGCAGGCTGGGCCATGGGCGGGGGCGGCTTCTGGCTGACCCACACCGGCCAGTGGCGGCCCGGCCGCCATGAGGTGCTCTCACGATTCGAATTGCTGCGAGCCCTTGGAATCGAAGCCCCCGACCCGCGCACCGTTCGCCCGGAACTGGCCATACGCGAAGATGATCGCGTCCTGGCCGATCAGCAGCTCAGCCGCCTGTGGACACCCCACCAGTGGCTGCAGGCCTGCGTGCGAGGCGAAATGCCTGGCCGGCGCAAGATCAGCCTGGCACAGCCGCTGGTCGTCGTGCACCCGGTCGCCGGCACCCAGGCCAAGCGGTGGCCCATCGCTTACTGGCGACGGCTGATCGACGGCCTGCGAGATTCAGGCTTCTTCGTGGCTGTCATCGGATCCGCCGACGATCGTCCCCTGAACGATATGATCCGCCGGCAGCCGGGCGTCATCGACCTGACCGGCCAACTGCCGCTTACGGCCACGCTCGCGATCCTCGAACGGGCGGAGCTGTTCATCGGCGTCGATTCCGGACCGGCCCACCTGGCCTCGGCCACCGGCACGCCTTCGGTCATTCTCTTCAGCGGCACCAATCAGCCCGCCCAGTGGCGGCCATGGTCCCGCAGCGTTCTGGGCCTGCGGCACCGGGTGGCGTGCTCGCCATGCCACCAGAAGCTCTGCCCGCTGGCGGATCACCCCTGCATGACAGGCCTGAGCCCTGAACGAGTCCTGAAGCTGGCCATTCGCTGGTGGAGCCGTAGTCGGCTGACTTCGGAAATTCGTGAAAACCGCCATGAACACACCATCGACGCCGCCTGAGACGGTTGAACCAGACACGTTCGAAGATCGCCTTTCGCCGTGGCAGGCGAAAGGCGCGGCGATCTGGCTGGGGCTCGTCACGCTCGCTTATCTTGGCACGATCGTCGTCGAGCGGGGCGAGCGGATTCGCCGGATCGTCGATTCATTCCGAAATTAAATTCGAAATGTATTGACCGTGAGCCTTTGAGTTCGACGGGTTTTCAGGTTTTTCGCTACTTCGGAGATTTGCACGGCCACCCGAATCGTTCGAGAGCGGTTCTGGCCAATGCTCGAATCTCGATCCATGCCGCATGCGATCTCAGGCCGTTCTCCGTCCAGAATTCCTCTTCGAATTCCTCACCGCCAAATGACATCACGTCCAACTTGCGATCGATGGAAAATATTGCTTCCCACTGAGCCTGAGTGAATGTTTCAGCACAATAGGCTTTCGCCATTCCGAAACTGTCATCGAACGTAAGTGCGAGTTCGTCGACTCTGTCGATCTGATCCGGGTACAGCATGAGCTGGCTTTCAGGATCGATCGCAAGCCCTTGCAAACTGTCACGCATGAGTCTTTCGACACCATTTCGATTCGCAGAGATTTCATCATCATCGTCCAGCGAATGCGACGTCATTTCGGATCATTCCGCCAGATCGATCCACTTTACGACATCAGGTCGAACTTCCCACCGTTCCACGAGTCCGTCGTCCGGCTCTTCGACCATACCGAGCCTTTCGAAGCCGCATTTGGTCAGCACTCGTTCCGAAGCGACGTTCCCGGGAAGTGTGTGGGCCCTGACTCGCGAAACCTCGCCGGATTCGAAAGCGAAGTTCGTCAATGCCTGAACCGCTTCCGTCGCGATGCCTCGTCGCTGATGATCCGGATCGATCCCATAGCCCAGCTCGACGACCCGTTCGCCATCGGGCGGTCCCTTGAAAGCAAGGCTGCCGACGGATTGAGCCCCTTCGAGAAGCTGAATTTCGAAACCGAGCGACCAGTAATCGCCCGGCCGGGCACGCCGCACCTGCTCGACCCATGATTCGGAAACCTCGATGCGCACTTCCGGCGGCAGCGATTCCAGCCACTGCATCACCTGGTCGGGTGATTGCAGGATGAGTCGAAGCCTCTGCGTCGTGATCTCTACCTTTTCCACTTCATGACCTCATTCGAATTGGGCCGCAATCTGCCCCAGAGCGATCGCCCCGCACACGCCCGCATCGTCGCCAAGAGCAGGCGGCACGACATATCCATCGATCCCGTCGCCTTCGAACACCGGCGAAACGACATACCTGTTCAAGGCCACCAGGAGGTGTTTACGCACCGAAGCGAAAAACGCGGCTTCGCCCAATTTTCCGCCCTTGCGGACACTCCCGCCCACGATCACCCGCCGGGGCGAAAGCGTAAAGACGAGATTCGCGATCGCAAGGGCCACATACCGCGTTTCGAAATCCCAGGCCGGGTGATCCGGCGGCAGGGCTTCGGCGGCCATTCCCGTCCGTTTCGAAATCGCAGGGCCGGAGCAGAGCCCCTCCCAGCAGCGGCCGTGATAGGGACAGGCCCCTTCGAAATCGTCGCCGGGCAGATTCGGCAAATACAAGTGGCCCACTTCGGGATGCACAAGCCCATGCAGCAGATTGCCACGAGCCATGCCGCCCGCGCCGATGCCTGTGCCGATCGTAATGTAAACGAAATCGTCCAGCCCCTGAGCCGCCCCCCAGCATCGTTCGCCGAGAGCCGCACCGTTCGTGTCGGTATCGAACCCGATCGGAATCGGCCCGAACGCGGCCCTCAGCGGCCCCAGCACGTCGGTATTCTGCCAGCCGGGCTTGGGGGTGGAAGTGACGTAACCATATGTCGGCGATTTCGAATCGAGATCGATCGGCCCGAACGACGCGAAGCCGATCGCGGCCAGCGTGCCATGAATCGCCTCCTGCTCCTTCAGCCAGGTTGCGACCTGGGCCAATAACTTCGCCGGATCATCTCCCGTCGGGAAAGATGCCCTGGCCAGCAGCCCTTTGCCAGGGCCGGTTCCGACGGCACAGACGTACTTCGTCCCGCCTCCTTCGATCGCCCCGACCAGCAGATCCCGTCGATCCAGCCCCATCTCGCTCTCCTGCATTATCCGCGACTCGTTCCTGACGATCGTCTCAACGCACGCCCAGGAAAGTCGAGACCCGATTCTATCCCGCTTGCAGGGGCCGCGATACCCTCACGTCTGCCGAGTCGTCCGATTCGAAACGAAATCGGAACTCACGTATTCGCCGTGATGAAATCGTATTCGCGACGAGTTCTCAGGCTGACGCAGGGAAGACAGGTGAATTCGAACTCGCTCCGATCGCCATCACCATTCCGGAAATCAAACCGTGCGAGAATATGTCCCGTGATAGACGGCCTTGAGCCACCACCAGAAGAACACGGAAATCCCCATGCCGATGAGCACCAGAATACCGGCGAAAACCAGGCGAATCCTGTTCATTTTGCGGGTGTAAGCGGCAGTGTAAGCGTCCGGCACCGAGTAATCCGGCAGCGGCATCGCAGGGCGTTCGACATAGCCGGACCAGAAGTTCGCGTCCGTATCGGGATGCAGCCCCTGTTCGAGGCGTGCCAGCATGAAATCGGTTCGTGCTTTCTGCCATTGTTCGGCATCGAGCCGTAGCCTCAGGAAATCCTCTTTATGATATTCCTGGTCGTTGATGAAATCCGGCCGCCAGAAGCTGGATTTCAAATCGTCTCCGACCCACGCATCCGGCAGCATCGAACGCTTTCCGGCGTCCACCAGTTCTTTCGCCCGCATCAATGCCAGATTCGCCAGACCGTTCCGGCCCGCGTTCGTTCCGGGTTCGACACCGAGGGCATCATTTTGCAAAGCGATGCTGAGGGCATAGAACACATCGACGCTTTCCCATGCGTTGCCGAGCATGATCAGCCCAGCCAGCCCGCGCACGGCATCGTCGGCCTCCTTCGGATCCTGCTCTCTGGATAATTCCACTGCCATGTTCAGGAGATTCGGCAAAAATTGCCCCTCTTTGGCTGAAGGCGGATCGATGATCCAATCGAGCGCCTTCAATTGATATTTCTCACGCCCGAAGTGTGCGTCGGGGTTGATTTCGAGGGCCTTCGCGATTTCGTCGCGGGCCGCTTTCACTTCAGCGATCTTCGCCCGGTCCGCACCCTGCTTCGCCCAGCGGTGCACCAGAAACGTACCCAGATTGGCATGATACCGATACGCGTGCTCTTTCGTTTCGGCATCGGCGGGCGGCCTAAATGCCAGTCGTTCCTGCTTTTTCTTCATCCAGTCGATGGCCTCATCGCCCCGGCCGAGCCGGTCGCATGCCACGCCTGCATCGTCGTAAGCGGACAGGTCTTCCGGATAGCCTTTCAAATGATCTGACACGCGTGCCAGTCGCATTTCGTAGAACAGGGGCGGGTTGCGTTCGAATCGGCCCGTGATCGCGGCGACGACTTCCGGCATGCCGACGGCTTCGGACCGGGGCGTGTCACGATCCCACAGGCAGGCCCACGCCACGACGGGAGCGCCGAACAGAATCGCCAGGGCCGGGAGCATTCGGTTCATGATCGTCTCCGAAACTGGTGTGGGTCTCGAAATAATGCAGGGCTGCGGATGAGAACGGAAAAGACAACCGGTCTTTCCAGTCTGACCTGGTTTTCGGATTCGGGCAAGTGAGCGGCGAGAATTCTCCAGGGATTTCAGAATCGGAACCTGAGATGGGCTTCCTGGCAGTGTCGGTCATTGCGGATATCGGTGTCATGTCATTTCCCTTCGTCGCGGTTCTTCGGGTGGATCATCCGCCATGGTGTCTTGCGGATGTAGGCATCGAGGCGGAGCGGGCTTTCTTCGATCCGCTTCCCGATATAGGCTTCTCCATAATCTTCGAAACGCAGGGGTAATGTCATCGCCACTCGCTGGATCCGTTCGGCGTCTTCGAAATCGCCCGTCGCGGCGCTGACGGCCGCCAGGGCTTCCAGACCATCGCGCACGGACCATTTGTCGAGATCACAGGCCTTCATGGCCAGCTCGCGGGCTTTTTTCAGGTCTCGCATTTTGTCGTCCGGGCAGGTGGCAAGAAGCGTGGCCCAGATGCAATAGGCATTGGCCTGGGTTTCGGTGTCATCGGCCGACAGGCGAACGGCTTTTTCGAAATCGGCGATCGCTTCGGCGTAACGGCCGAGTGCGACAAGCGTTTCGCCACGGCTGCAGTGCGAATCGGCTTCGTCAGGGAAGAGCTGGAGTGCCTGGTCGAAATCTGCCAGGGCCTGATCGAACTCGCCGATCAAGTGACGGCAAATCGCGCGATTGTGATGGGCTGTTTCGACTTTCGGGTCGAGCGAGATCGCGCGATCGAATTCACGAATCGCCTCTTTCAAGTCCATTCCTGTCATCAAAAATGCCGCTCTGAATGTTGCAGTCACGGCATCGTTCGGCGCGAGTCGAACGGCTTCTTCCAAGTCTTTGCCCTGGGCGATTCTGTCTCCCCGTTTCTTGTGGATTTCGCTCCGGGCCAACAGGCACGCTTCGTTTTCAGGTTCGAGGCGAATCATTTCGTTCGAATCCGCAAGTGCTTTATCGAAATCGCCAAGCGCTTGCCACGCATTCGAACGTTTCAGATACATGAGTATATCATCAGGGTCCGCACTGATGACTCGGTCGAAATCCGCGATCGCGCGACAATATTCTTTCATTTCATGGAGCAATAACCCCCGGTCTACGAAGTAATCCATCACCTCGGAGTTCAATGAAATGGCTTTGTCGAGATCGAAAAGCGCCGCCTCGGATTCGCCGAGACTGCTTCGGGCGAGTGCTCGTGCGTGAAACGCCTTGTGGTAATTCGGATCCAGTGCGATCGCCCGGTCATAGTTTTCGATCGCGGCTTCGAATTCCTTGAAGGTCAAATGGGCATTCCCCCGCTCGAAATGGTAGTAAACGTTCTCGGGCTCCAGGCGGATTGCCTCGTTCAGGTCTGCCATCGCTCCTTGAGAATCGGATTTCGAAACTCTTACGAACCCTCGCACAGCGAACGATTCGGCATCGGTCGGATCGAGTCGGATTGCCTCATCCGCGTCCTTCGTCGCAAGTTCGATTTTCCCGAGTTTGCAGAGGCATGCGCTGCGAGCGGCGTAGGCGGGGGCGAATTTGGCATCGAGCCGGATCGCTTCGTCGAAATCGGCGATCGCGGCTTCGTATTTTCTCATTAAGCGTTTCGACTGGCCTCGCTCCATATAAATCCCGGGTTTGACACGCCCCAGCCGGATAGCCTCGTCGTAGTCCTTTATGCAGTTTTCGAATTGGCCTTTCCGGAAATAGTCGGAGCCGCGGTTTTCGAAAGCGTCGACGAATTCCGGGTTGAGCCGGATGGCGACCGTGTTGTCGGCGATCGCACCGTCGATGTCGCCATTCCTGCTGCGGGCATAGGCTCTCTGTGCGTACAAAATGGAACTTTCCGGGTCATCCCGGATCGCCACGTCGAAATCGGGGATGGCTGCATCGTACTTATTCAGCCGCACGGAAGCGTCGGCCCGGCGGGGATAGGCTCCACGCGCTTGCGGATCGAGTCTCAGGCAAGTCGTGAAGTCGGCGACGGCTTTTTCGTATTCGCCGAGATTCGCGTATGCGATGCCACGATAATACGATCCTGCGGCGTTCTCGGGATCGAGTCGCAGCAACGCGTCGCAATCCACGATCGCCAGTTTGTCCTCGTTGCGATTGAGCCGCACCACGGCCCTTTCTCTGAGTGCATTGGCGTCGTACGGGTTCAGATTCGTCGCTGTGTCGAAGTCGGCCAGGGCACCTTCCAGGTCGTTCTTCGAGGATCGAACGATGCCGCGCTGCACGTAACCATGCGAGTCGTTCGGGGCGAGCCGGATCGCGGTTTCGGCATCGGCCAGGGCCGCTTCGATGTTCTCTTTCTCGAAGTGAATTCCTGATCGGTTGGCGTAAACCAGGGCATATTGCGGATCGATTCGAATGGCTTCGTCATAATCGGCCAGGACTTTGTCCAGATCGCCTTTCTCGTACCAGGCCAGACCCCGGCCTTGAAGGATCCAGGCATTCTGCGGTTCGTAGAAGACGGCACGATCGTAATCGGCGATGGCTTCATCGATCTTGCCGGTGGCGAGCCGCACGCGTGCGCGCAGGACAAGGGCTTCGCTGAAGCGGGGGTCGATGCTCAGCGCCTTTTCGGCGTCCGCCAGGGCTTTCTCGAAATCCTTGCGATTGAGATGGATCAAGCCTCGCCGCTGGAGGCTCTCAGCATCGTCGGGATCGATCGCGAGCGCCCGTTCGATGTGGGGAAAGGCCGCTTCGTAGTCGTTGCGAAAGATCGCGATCGTGCCACGCAAGTAGTGGGCGGATTCGTCTTCCGGGTCGAGTTCGACGGCCCGAACAGCGTCGGCGTCAGCCAGGTCGTATTCGTCCCGGCCGACCCTGACGACCCCGCGGACGAACAGGGCATTCGTACTTTTGGGGGCGAGCGCGACGGCCTGCTCGGCGGCGGCGAGGGCTTCATCGGGACGCTTGAGCAAGTGCAGCGTCTGCGCACGCCATGAGAGGTAATTCGCGGATTCCGGGTCGAGCCGGATCGCGCGATCGAAATCGGCCAGGGCCTGTTCGTATTTCGATTCGTCATAGTGCACCTCCGCACGGGCGATGAAGGCCTTGGGTGTGAGAGGATCGAGTGCGATGGCTTTTTCGGCGATGGCGAACGCGCGCTCAGGTTCGTTCATGGCCCGCAGCGTGCGGGATTGGTTCGACAGGAGTTGAGCATTGTTCGGGTCGAGCCGGATGGCCTGTTCGTGGTCGGCCATGGCTTTTTCGAAGTCACGCCTGAGTGAATGAACTTCTGCCCGGGAGGCGAAAGCCTCGGCGTTTTTCGGAGCGAGTTCGAGCGCTGCATTGAGCTGGGTGAGTGAGGCATCCCATCGTCGCCGCATGCCGAGATCGTAACCGGCCTGGATGCGAGCGCCAGCGAATTTCGGGTCGAGCGCGATCGCCTTTTCGTACGCACGGATGGCGGCATCGAATTCGTGATTGCTCGAGCGAGCCATCCCGAGCCAGAACCGGGTTTCCGCCAGGTTGGGGTCGAGTGCGATCGAGGCTTCGAAATCCACGATGGCCTGATCGAGCTGCCTTTTCGTCATGCGGAAAATGCCCCGGTCGCGGAGGTCGGCGGCCGTCGGCTTCACCTTGATGCGAGCCTCGACGTCGGCTTCGGCCTTTTCGAGCGGGATCGCCCGGGCTTCGGGCACCCAGCCCCATTCGTAAGAGAATTCGTCGACGAGCCGCGCCTTGCCGTAACGCGTTTCGCGGAGCCGATAGACGCTGTGGGGGAACGTGGGGGCGAAATCTTTGCCGTCGCGTGTGAGAGGCGTGCCCGGGGCGAGCACGAATTTTTTTATGGTGTCCGGTTTCGGGGCGTCTTCAGCGTGGCTGGGTGCGACGAACGCGGCGAGCAGGGCGATCGACCAGCGAAGGGCGGGCCGGATTCGAAGTGCCGACGAAGCGGCCCGGGGCGTCGGAATCAGCGATAACACATGCTGCATCGGTAATGCTCCGACATGCGGCGGATGGAGTGCGGAACGGGCGAAAAGCGAGAAATCAGGGCAAATCAGGCAACATGTCGCGATAGGATCGCGGATCAATCGAATGTAATCCGGAAAACGGTCATGGGCAATCGAAAACCGCATGGATTTCCGGAAACGGAGCGGAGGTTACGCTCCGGCGGGGTGATGCGAATCAGGATTCAGGCGTATCGCGGTGCGGTTTTTGGCGCGATAGAATCTTAAGAGATTTCTGGCCAAAGCTTCAGTTGACGGCCGTTTGAGAGAATACTGAATTTGTTGAGGCATTCTGCTTGCTGGGTTTTAGATTCGCCTAAGGTTACAGATAGTCATATTTCATCGCAATATAGGGGGGCATAAGCTGATGCTAAATCTCCATATTGAGCTTATGGTTATGGGGATAAAAAAACGGCAGTCAACGCTCTCTATTGCGACGTCGCTTCGGATTCCTTTGTTTATCTCGCCTTGCTGTTTTGTTATTAATCGATATAGTGCTTGTATGATTTAAAGTAGGTAGTGTATAGAGACGACTTGATGGTCGAAACTCTGGAATCGGAGAGTAAAGATCTCCGTTCAAATTTCTAATCATATATTTCCCAGGAGTGAAAACGACAGCTCGATGCTCTCCCTGTACTTTGTTTTGGAAGTAATTGAACGCGCTGTATTTGTCCGTAATGTCGAAAGTGGATTTCACGAAATAAGTTTCGAAAACGGCAATAGTGAGGTCGTCGCTAAGAGACTTTCTCAGGCCGATCTCGAATTTTCAGTTGTCTACATCGATCGTGCATTCGCGTTCCGAGAAGTTACAGCTGGCTAGCCTTTCATCGACAAGCAATAAGGAATGGTGGCCATCATTGCCTGTTGAGAATTCGAACGCTGCAAAGGTAGGATTATTGGTTAAAAAAGAAGCTGACACCTCAATTGAAAAGTCGGCGTTGAAAGCCCTGCCTATTAACTTGTCATTATGTAATATAAGTTGCATGCAGCCTGATTCCTTGTGACCCACGGAGATCAAGACTTCTTCTTTGTCACTTGTCATTTCCGAGACGAAATGTACAACCATAGTGAAGCCAGTCTTTCTTTCGAGCAGGAATTCACGGTCTCGTGAGTATTGTTTGAGCAATTTGTAGAGAAGTAGGTCAAAGGCATGAATGTCAATTGATTTCCTCTCGTCAGCGAGTCTTGATACAAGAGCCCAGTCGTTATCTCGCTCCATAGCATAAATTAGTATTGGTTTGAATGATTTCAAGACGTCGACACCAAAAGCTTTTGCTACAATACCTCTAGCTTCCTTATTTTCAATGATCGAATCGCGGTATTCGATAGCTTGTGATATGTACGAATCAGCGTCTGCGGAAAACTTCGCGCGATTGCCGTCACTTCTAGAGGTTGTAATCTTCCCAACAAAAGGCGTTTTAAGCTCGACAATGAAAAGCCTATTAGAAGATCTGTCAATACCTAGAAAGTCTGGCTCTGGTGTGTAGCCTCTTTCGTCGTCGAAAGGCAAGCGGTAACTAGATGTTTTATCGAATGGAATAATTTCATCGATCCCAATGCAATTTAGTATATGAGGGTGATCGCTGAATAGCTTTTGGTAGCTGGATTCGTTGTTCGCCTCTGTTGCAATCAGTTTCCATAACTCGTACATGGTACGCCATTGGTGATCCGCTCTTTTCATTGTCTCCTCAAGAATTGTAATTGGTTTGAATTCTCGGTGTCGTAACCTTCGGACGCAAGAAGATTACGTAGTCTATTCTTCAACCCTCCACCTTAACGGCATAAGTTCGCAGTAGCCCGCATTTGGGGCAGCGGAGGGCGACGACGTCGAGAAGTTCGTCCTTCTTGGCGGTGCGGGGAGTGTCCATCGACCAGCCGAAGAATTTCATGTATTCCGGCTCGCCTGGATTCCATTTCAGAATCGAGTTCGAATTGCTGTGGCCTTTGTCGAGAATGAAGCCTGGCTTCATTTGCACGCCGCAGTCGGGGCATTCGCGGATGGGGATCATTGGGGCACCGTCCTTTCCTGGTTCTCGTTTCATTTCGAGCGTGCAAGTGATCGTGCCGAAAGCGTCAGGGACAAGATTTCGTCGAAGTTCGTGATTCGAAATCCGTCGCTGACGCTTCCGGCTCGTGGAAATGCAAACGTCGCTGACGCTTCCGGCTCGTGGAAATGCAAACGTCGCTGACGCTTCCGGCTCGTTGTAAATGCAACCGTCGCTGACGCTTCCGGTTCGTGGCGGGCGGGTCAGGAGTGGATGGCGCGTTTGTCTACGGCCAGGGCGGCTTCCTTGAAGGCTTCGGCCAGGGTGGGGTGGGCGTGGCAGGTGCGGGCGATGTCTTCGGCTGAGCCGCCGAATTCCATCACGGCGACGGCTTCGGGGATCATGTCGGAAGCACGGGGGCCGATAATGTGCACGCCGAGGACGCGGTCCGTCTTGGCGTCGGCCAGGATTTTCACGTAGCCGTCGGTTTCTTCCATGGCACGGGCGCGGCCGTTGGCTTTGAAATGGAATTTCCCGACGCGGTAATTCAGGCCGCGGTTTTTGGCCTGTTCTTCGGTCAGGCCGACGGAGGCCATTTCGGGCCAGGTGTAAATGACGCTGGGGATGGTGTCGTAATTGACATGGCCGGGCTTGCCGGCGAGGATTTCGGCGAAGGCGACGCCTTCTTCCTCGGCCTTGTGGGCCAGCATGGGGCCGTCGACGACGTCGCCAAGGGCGGAGATCGTCGGCACTGAGGTGCGGAAGTGCTTGTCGACGGGCACCTTGCCCGTGCGGTCAGCCAGCTTGATTCCGACGGCCTCGAGGCCCAGGCCATCGGTGTAGGCGCGGCGGCCGACGGAGACGAGGACTTTGTCGCCTTCGACGGTGATGGGGCCCGATTTCGATTCGGCGGTGAGGGAGACTTTGTCCTTGACGACCTTGCCGCCCGTGACCTTGGTTTCGAAATGAAATTCAAGGCCCTGCTGCTGCAGGGTGCGCTTGAGCGAGTCGCCGATTTCATGGTCGACGAAGGGCACGAGCCTGTCGAGGAATTCGATCACGGTGACCTTGGCGCCGAGGCGTTTCCAGACCGAGCCGAGTTCCAGGCCGATGTAGCCGCCGCCGACGACGATCAGGTGGTTGGGGACCTTATCGAAGTTCAAAGCGCCGGTGGAATCGACGATGTTCTTGTGATCGAAGGGCAGGGCGGGCAGTTCGGTGGGCACGCTGCCGGTGGCGATGAGAATATGGCCGGCGGCGATAGTCTTCTTGCCGCCCTGGGCGTCGGTGACCTCGACGGATGTGGGCGAAGCGACGCGGCCTGTGCCCGTCAGCACGGTGACCTTGTTCTTTTTCATCAGGCCGGCGATACCGGTCGTCAGCGAGGTGACGACGCTGTCCTTCCGCGCCATCATGGCTTTGAGGTCGAGCGTGACCTTGCCGACGACGACGCCGTGGATGCCGAGTTTCTCTTTGGCCTGGTGATAGTGTTCGCTGGAGTCGAGCAGGGCCTTGGACGGGATGCAGCCGATATTGAGGCAGGTGCCGCCGAGGGCGGACCGCTTTTCGACGACAGCCACGGTTTTGCCCAGTTGGGCGGCCCGGATCGCGGCCACGTAGCCGCCGGGGCCGCCACCGATCACGACCAGGTCGAACGAATCTGCCACGGTTAAAGTCCTTCGAGAGCTTCAAGTGAAAAGCCGGCAGGGACCGGATGGCGGCCCCTGTCGGCTATTGTGGGGGAGTCGGGCCGCAGTGTCAAACGGCGAGCAGCAGCCGTTCGGGATCTTCGATGAGTTCCTTGACCCGGACGAGGAAGCTGACGGCTTCCTTTCCGTCGATGATCCGGTGGTCGTAGGAAAGGGCCAGGTACATCATCGGGCGGATGACGATCTGGTCGTCGACGACGACGGGCCGCTTCTTGATCGAGTGCATGCCCAGGATGGCCGACTGGGGCGGGTTGAGGATCGGCGTCGACAGGAGCGAGCCGAAAACGCCGCCATTGGTGATGGTGAACGTGCCGCCCTGAAGGTCGTTGACGGAGATCTTGTTCTCGCGGGCCTTCACGGCGTAGTCGGAAATGGCTTTTTCGATCTGGGCGAAGCTCATCCGCTCGGCCGAGCGGACGACGGGCACCATCAGGCCCCGTTCGGTCGAGACGGCCACGCCGATATCGCAATAGTTATGGAAGACCAGGTCGGTGCCGTCGATCTGGGCGTTCACGGCCGGGAAGGCCTGCAGGGCCTCAGTGCAGGCCCGCACGAAGAACGACATGAAGCCGAGGCCGATGCCGTGCTTCTTCTGGAACGAGTCCTTGTAACGGGCCCGCAGGTCCATGACCTTTGACATGTCGACTTCGTTGAATGTCGTGAGGATGGCGGCCGTGTGCTGGGCTTCGACGAGCCGCTGGGCGATACGCTGGCGGATCGAGGGCATCTTCTGCCGTGTGACGACACGTTCGCCAGCCGGCAAGGCGGGCATAGCAGGTGCAGCCGGTTTGGCTGCCGAAGCTGGCGCGGCGGGAGCGGCCTGCGTGGCTTTGGCTTCGGCGGCGGCCAGGATGTCGCCCTTGGTCAATCGGCCAGCCGGGCCGGTTCCGCTGACGGACGCCGGATCGACGCCTTTGTCGGCGGCCTGCCAGGCGACTGCGGGCGATAGGTGCGGGCCGTTGCCTGAAGCTGCCGGGGCCGAAACGGCGGCCTGAGCCGCGGGGGCGGCAGGTGTCGAGGCTGACGCGGCGACGGCCGAGGTGTCGATCGAGCCGACGACGGCACCGATCTGAACCGTATCGCCTTCGGCGACGGAGGTGGTGAGAACACCGGCGACGAGGGCCGGAACTTCGTTGGAGGCCTTGTCCGTTTCGAGTTCGAACAGGGGGTCGCCCGATTTGACGGCTTCGCCCGACTTCTTCAGCCAGCGCGAGAGCACGCCTTCGGTCACCGACTCGCCGACGCTGGGCACTTTGATTTCGACTTTCGACACCTTCAGAGACTCCTGGCTCAAGGCGATCACGATTCCGGCGGGGAATCGAAAAGGGGGCGATCCTCAGACCCTTCGACGACGGAACCGTTCGTCAAGAACGGTTCCGTGCGGATCGGCCTGAGGATACTCGCGGAGGTCAGTGGCTGACCATGACTTTGGATTCGAACTTGGACTGGGCGCTGATCAGGCTCGGGCCGGTGCCCAGGATCGCGGCTTCCACCAACGTGGCCTGTTCGTGTTCGTGCACATGGTGGCTGCCGGTCGCCGGGCTGCCGGAGGCATCGCGGCCGACGTAGTCGAACGACCAGCCCATGAGTTCCTGAAGCCTTGGGGCGACGAAGAACCAGGAACCGTTGTTGTGCGACTCCTCCTGCACCCACATCCAGGACGTGGCCGTGTCGGCATAGCGGTTCAGGATCGGTTTGAGCAGGTGGGCCGGCCACGGGTAGACCTGTTCGAGGCGAACGATCGCCACTTCGCCGACCTTGTTCTCGGCTTCCCGCTTCGTCACCAGGTCGTAGTAGACCTTGCCGGAGCAGACGATCACCTTGCGGACCTTGCGCGGGTCGGTGACCGTCGGATCGTCGAGCACTTCGTGGAACCGGCCGGTCACGAAATCGTCGACCGTCGAGACCGCGAGCTTGTGCCGCAGAAGGCTCTTGGGCGTCATGACCACGAGCGGCTTGCGGAACGAGCGGCGCACCTGGCGGCGCAGCATGTGGAAATATTGGGCCGGTGTTGTGACGTTGGCCACCTGGATGTTGTCCTCGGCACAAAGCTGGAGGTAACGCTCCATCCGGGCCGAGGAGTGCTCGGGGCCCTGACCTTCGTAGCCGTGGGGCAGAAGCATGACCAAGCCGCTGGACCGGCCCCACTTGCTCTCGCCCGAGGCCAGAAACTGGTCGATGATCACCTGGGCTCCGTTGGAGAAGTCGCCGAACTGGGCTTCCCACATCACGAGCATCCGGGGCGTATCGAGCGAATAGCCATATTCGAATCCGAGCACGGCGGCTTCGGAAAGGAGACTGTCGTAGACCGAGAAATCGCCCTGACCTTCCTTCAAATGCTGAAGGGGCACGTAGCGATCACCGGTTTTGGAGTCGGTCAGCACGGCATGCCGATGGCTGAACGTGCCCCGGCCGCAGTCCTGGCCGGAAAGCCGCACGGGGGTGCCTTCCATCGCGAGCGAGCCGAACGCGAGCGCTTCGGCGAAGCCCCAGTTGACCGGGCCGTTGTCCTCGAACTGCTTGACCCTCGGCGTAAGGATCCGCTCGAGCGTCGGGTGGATCGAAAATCCGGGAGGGGCCGTCGAAGTGACCTTGGCCACGTGGGCCAGCACATCGCGCGAAACGCCGGTTTCGACCGGATCCCAGTTGTAGGGCCGAGTCAGCCCGGCCCACGAGCCGGTGTAGCTGTCGGGCAGGGGGTCCGGCTTGCGTTCCTTGTTGTTGTGGACCTCGACGTAGATCTTTTCGAGCTTTTCCTTGAACGTCTCGGCCAGGGTGTCGGCTTCCTGCTTGGTCAGCTCCTGCGTATCGACGAGCCGGTTGGTGTAGATCTCGCGGATGCCGGGCCGCTTGCGGATTTCCTGATACATCAGGGGCTGGGTGAAGGCCGGTTCGTCGCCTTCGTTGTGGCCATGACGCCGGTAGCAGACCATGTCGATCACGACGTCCATCTGGAACGTCTGGCGGAATTCCAGAGCCAGCTTGGCGACGTAGACGACCGCTTCAGGGTCTTCGCCATTGACGTGGAAGATCGGCACTTCGATCATCTTGGCCACGTCCGTGCAGTAGCGGGACGAACGGCTGTCGACCGGGAACGTCGTGAAACCGATCTGGTTGTTCACGACCACATGGATCGTGCCACCGGTCTTGTACCCGCGCAGCTGGGAAAGATTGAGCGTTTCGGCGACCAGGCCCTGACCCGCGAAAGCGGCATCGCCGTGGATGAGTACCGGAAGGACCAGGTGGCGGTCACGAGTAGGCGACTTGCGCTGCTTGGCCCGCACGCGGCCTTCCACGACCGGGTCGACGGCTTCCAGGTGACTGGGGTTCGGGCTCAGCGAAAGGTGGACTTTTTCGCCCGTTTCGCAAAGGTGGTCCGACGAGAACCCGAGGTGATACTTCACGTCGCCATCGCCGCCGACGGTGTTCGGGATGTTGCCTTCGAACTCGCTGAAGACCATGCCGTAGGGCTTTTCGAGCGTGTTCGTGAGCACGTTCAGGCGCCCACGGTGGGGCATGCCGAAGATGATGTCGCCCACGCCCCGGGGGCCGGCGTCCTCGACGATCGCGTCCAGCAGCGGGATCAGCGTCTCGCCTCCTTCGAGCGAGAACCGCTTCTGGCCCATGTAATGCGTGTGCAGGAAAGTTTCGAAAAGTTCGGCGGCGTAAAGTTTCAGCAGCACTCGCCGCTTCTGCTTCGAATTCAGTTCCGGCTGGTTCCGGACAGGCTCCATCTTCTGCTGCAGCCAGCGGCGGATCCGCCGGTTGCTGATGTGCATGTATTCCACGCCGATCGTGCCGCTGTAGGTCTGCTTCAGGGCATCGATGATCTGGCGGAGCGTGGCCGAGTGGCCGGGATAAAGCTTGGTGAAGAAGGTCTTGTCGAGATCGGCGTCTGTCAGGCCGAATTCGTCGAGTTCCAGAAGTTCGTGGGTGTCACGTTGCGGAGAAAGACCCAGCGGATCGAGATTGGCCAGATAGTGACCGATTTCACGATATGCGTCGATCAGGCGCGTGACACCGGCCTGTGCCTGGCTCGAGGCGGCGTCGATCTCTCCGCCGGCTGCCGGAGAGCTGTCGCAGCCGAGCGAATAACCTTCGAAAAATGCCTGCCAGGAAGCGTCCACGCTCTGCGGGTCGCGTTTCCACTGCTCATATAACTGCTCGACAAGATCCGAATTCCAGCGCGAACCGACAGTGGAACGATTCATAGAACCTGTGTCCTTCGATGGGCCTGAACGGACGTGCGACGAATCCCTCCGTCGTTGTCCAGGAGTTTTGACGAACTCTCAGGGTTCAGGCTCGAACCCTTGTCCGAATGTGATCTTACGTTAAGCGACCCAAGAATCTCGGGTGTGCTCGGGACCATGTAAATCGCTCGGGGAGATTGGCCGCTTCACAGCTTCGCAGCACCTGGAAAGCCCTTTGTCACCATGACCGGGCCGAATTCCGTCGTGCAGCTTCAACCGAATCTAGTATCAGTTTATCGAATTCCGGAACCTTGAACAGGGAAAGCTTTGTCACAATTTTTCGGAATTCCCGGTGATCATCACTCTCTTCGCTAGCTGTTCGGAAAGGCCATAAGAAAATTTGATGAAGATCCGTTTTCCGAGTTCGTTCATAATCGGGTAAGATTCTGTTTATGAGGGGTTTACGTCAGAAACGGTAGGTCCATTCCGAGAGTCGGAATCGTTCGTCCGCAAGACGATCCGCAAGAAGCGAGAGGTGCTTCGGAAATTCCTCGCGGCGCTCGGAAATTTCCGGGAAGCTGGACAAATACTCGTAAAGCCGGGTGGGTTCGATGTCCAGATTCGTGAGAAAATCGTCGTGCGTGCGCTCGGAACGGTACTCCGGGCGGCGTGACGGTTCGGCCAGAAAGCGGCGAACCTCCGCCAGCGGCAAACGGTTCAGAATGCTCAGGTGCACCAGGACGTGCGTCTTCATTCGCCGCTGGGCACTGCCGGCGCACTTGCGGCCCGCGATCGCCCAGTCGCCGGACGCGACGACTTCGAGCCCCGGCAACGCTTGCCGAAATCTCTCGGCAACTCTCTCCAGTACAGAAACTTGCAGTACTCGAACGTCGCGCTGATCGGACGGGAATTCGGCCAGGGGAAGAACCCAGGCCAGGCATGCCGTGCCAGGGCCCAGCAGGACAGTGCCGCCACCGCTGGAGCGGCGCGCGACAGGGACACCGCGCCGGCGGCATTCTTCCGCGTGGACATCATCCGCCACCCTGCCGGACGCTCCCAGAACGACGGCCCACGACCGCTGCTGCCAGAGCCGCATGGCGGAAGTGTGCGGGGCCAGCAGGTTTTGTTCGCAGGCGACAAGAAGGGCCTCGTCGGCCGCGATCTGGTAAGCGATATCGTCGTGGTTCGGGTCGGCGAAAAAGATCATCAGGGGCTGAGAATCAGGGTGTCTCGAAAAGAAAACGGCGGTCCGGATTGACCGGGCCGCCGCGTTTCGCGGAATGTCGTTCGCGTCCGACGAGGATCACTCGTCTTCGATACGGAAAACTTCGTGGCAGGCGGAGCAGCTCTTCTTGACGGCCGAGTGGGCGTCCTTGGTGGAGGCGTGCTCTTCCTTGGCGGCGACTTCAGCCAGCTTTTCGGTCACTTTCAGGAAGTCGGCGGCCAGGGTCTTCCATTGGGCTTCGGCGTCTTTTACGCCCTTGGTGTTCTTGGCTTCGTCGACACCGGCAACGGTTTCTTTCGCCAGCTTTACCAGTTCCTTGGCGTTTTCGGTGACGGCCTTGGTGTCTTTCTTGTAGGCCACAGGGGTACGAACGGCCTTGTTGATGGCGTTGTTGACCTTGTTGACCTTTTCCATGACATCGTGCAGCTTGCCTTCACCTTCAGCGGCGAACGACAGCGAACCAGCCATCACGGCGACAGCCGCGGCGGAAGAGACGAGGACACGGTATTTCTTGAGCAGCATAGCGGAGGAAACTCCGAATAGACAGGAATCGACCGTCAAGGAGACAGCCAGGTGGGTCGAAGCGGATGGTTCCGGCGAGTGGCGAACGAATAGCCCGTCGCCCGACGGAGACCGGTCAGATACGCGTGACCGACCGGATCTTGTACCTCCTTTTTATCGCCCGGCGTAACATTTATCAAGAGGACAGGCGAACCCGTGGCCCAGGCCCAGGCTCACGATTCGCAACTCTCGGCGGCGAAGCCTTGCAAGGCGAAGAGCCCGCGGCCGGATTCGGTTCTGGCCTGGCTTCCGATCTTAGCCCTGGGGGGAAATCCCGATCTGGTTTGGTAATCGGTCGAAACGCAAGTTATGCTACATTTGGGTGTTGAGTCGCGACGGCCGGATCGGAAGCTAATCACTTGCATTTCGTATGCCATCGGACTTCAATGCCTTGTAGCCGGCGAAATTCTTGACGCTCGAATCCAGTTCAGGGGCTTGACCTTGGCCAAAAATCAAGAAGCGTACGAGGCAGTCGCAAGGCACATTTTCGACCACCTTCCCGAATACATGCCTTACGTCCGTTACGCGGGCGTGTTTCTGGTCGGGTTCGTTTGCGGGATGCTCTGGTCACAATACGTTGTGGAAGAGGAGACTGCGGCGAAACCTTCGACCCGGCAGGCGACGAAGAAAAGCGGCGGCGGTACCACGAAAATCGTCAAGGACGGCGGCAAGTCGACCAAAACCACGAAAAAGAAGACTGCCGCGAAATCGACCGGGAAATTGCTGGAAGTTCCTGAAGGGGAAGAGGCTGCGACCGAATCGGCGGAGCCCGGTCCATTTGCCGGTCCCGCACCTGTTCCTCAATGACGGTCGAATTCGACCAGTTCGGACTTTGGATGCCAGTCGTCTGCTTCAGCCGGCAGCGATAATCCGTCCAAGTGAATCGTTGACAGGAGAGACTACGGGACAACGCGCGACGAATTCGATAAGATGTCGATCGATCAGTGGCAGGGCAGGGGAATGAAAACCATTCCTTGCCTGGACACTGCCGGCAATTTCGTCCCGAGTCGCCGATACGGAAGCCCCGCATGGAACCTGAGAGCGTCGATTACAAATCGGCGGGTGTCGATCTCGACACGTACGAAAAGACGATCGCCGGGATCGGGCCGCTGCTGAAGCGCACGTTCACGCCCCGCGTGATGCAGTGGACGGACGGTTTCGCAGGCCTGTTTCGGCTCAATGACCGGATCAACCTGCTGGCTCGAACGTACCACGATCCTGTGCTGGTTTCCGGGTCCGACGGTGTCGGAACGAAGCTCATGCTGGCCTTCGCCACGGGGCGTCACAAGACGGTCGGGATCGACCTGGTGGCGATGTCCGTCAACGACGTTCTCTGCTGTGGTGCGGAGCCTCTGTTCTTCCTCGATTACATCGCCATGGCCAAGGACGACCCGGCCCTGACGCATGATGTCGTGGGCGGAATCAGCGACGGATGCGTCGAGGCCGAATGTGCCCTTCTGGGTGGCGAGACGGCGATTCTGCCCGACTTCTACAAGCCGGGGCACTACGACCTTGCCGGGTTCTGCGTTGGCGTCGTCGAACGCAAGATGATGCTTGACGGGTCGGACATCCGCCCCGGTGATGCGGTGATCGGCCTGGCCAGCACCGGGCTCCATTCGAACGGATATAGCCTGGCTCGCAAGATCGCTTTCGAAGTGGCGGGCCTTAAGCCGGATGATCATGTGCCTGAACTGGGCCGGACGATCGCCGACGAACTGATGGAGCCGACACAGATTTACGCCCGGGCGTTGAAGTTGGTCTACAGGAATTACCGGGTCAAGCGGGTCGTGCATGGTATCGCGCACATCACGGGCGGCGGCCTGGTCGAAAATCCTCCGCGGATTCTGCCGGAAGGGATTTCGCTGAAAATCAGACGCTGCTGGGAAGTACCGCCGATTTTCGGTTGGCTTCAGAAAAAGGGCAACGTGAAGCGCGACGAAATGGACCGGGTTTTCAACATGGGGATCGGTATGGTCCTGGTCGTCGCTCCGTATTATGCGGAGTCGATTGTGCGAACGATCCGAGAACAGGCTGGAATCGAAGCCTGGGTGATAGGCGAAGCGGTCGAAGGGCCCGAGAGAAAAGTGGAACTGCTGGACTCGTAAGCGGTTCGGTCCGGGCGCGATCCTGGCCGCTCACCAGAACGGCTTGTCATCCGGCGGGTTCACGAGATCTTCTGGTAAGTCGAAGAGCCGGATGGGCTTAAGGATGCCGCCTTCCCAGTCGAACTCGTTCGTAGCGCAGTTGTCGATCCTGATGTCGGCAAGTTTGCTGACAGGCCATTCCGGCACGAGACTCGAGATCAGCACACGGATGAGCATGCCATGTGCGACGACGAGCACTGTGCGTCCATCGTTGCGATTGAGGATGTCGGTCAACGCGGGTACGCCCCGGCGTCGCATGGCCTGATAGCTTTCGCCTGTCGGGTGGGTGTAATTCAGATCGCCGGCCATCCAGGCGATCATGGCATCGGTGAAGACATGGCGAAATTCGTCACGGCTGGCTCCGGCGAGTTCGCCCATGCTTCTTTCATGAAGGGCGGGCACCTGCTGTAGTTCGAGCCCGAGGGTGCTGGCGATGGGAGTAGCCGTATCGACGGCCCTGCGCATCGCGGAACTGTAAATCGCGTCGATAGGAGTATCGGCGAATCGCTTCGCCAGTCGCCGGGCTTGCTCGTGGCCCCAGTCCGAGAGGCCGATGTCCGACTCGCTGCCATGGAATTTCGAGGTGTCAGCGGTTTGTGCGTGTCGCAGCAGGTAGAGTTTCGTAGGCATTGGTTTTGCGGTCGAGGAATTCGGTCCAGCGATGACGTCCAGGTTAGGGCAACGATAGCGAAGAGGATGCTTTTCGCGAAAGATCACGGAGGCGATCTTCTCACGAGGACTTGTCTGGAGCCGGCGATCGATCGGCACTTCCCGGCGGACGATTGGCAAGAAATCGACCCGGCGATACGTTTTTTCGAAAAGATCGCTTATACTTTGGCGTCAATGATACATTCCGTTATGCCGGCTCGATGTAGTCGGCGCGGACGGATTCGGGGGATTCGCGGCAATCCCGACCGTCGATCTGCCGAGCGAGCTTTCATACGCCAAACAACCGCCGAACGACCGGACGAGAACGCATGAAACTGGAAAAGTTCACCCCGCCCGAAATCAAATACAAGTCCATTCTGCTCTTCGGGATGCCAGGGTCGGGCAAGGGCACGCAGGGCATGGTGCTTGGTCAGTTGCCGGGGATGGTTCATGTCTCGTGCGGCGAGATTTTCCGTAAATTGCCTCGTGGCGGTGAATTAGGCAAAGAGGTCATGGGCTATACGTCCGTCGGCAAGCTGGTGCCGGATGACCTGACGGTACGCATCTGGGGCCGGCACCTGAAAATTCTCGAGCTTCAGGAATTTTTCCTTCCCGAGAAGAACGTGCTGGTGCTCGATGGACTGCCGCGTAATCTCGATCAGGCGAAGCAACTGGCGGATACGCTCGACGTGCTTCAGATTTTCCATCTGGACATTTCCGACGCGGACAAGGCCAAGGAACGTCTGAAGTCGCGGGCACTTAAGGAAAATCGCCTGGACGACACCAAGGACGACGTGATCGCCCAGCGGTTGAAGCTGTATTACGACGAAACCTACGAGACCCTGAGCTTTTATCCGAAAGACATCGTCACCAATGTCGATGCGGCTCAGACACCTTTGCAGGTGCTCAAGGATATCGTGAACAGGCTGACGGAAATCCTTCCGAAGGATGTCAAGCTTTGATCGGATAGCTTGACGTAGCGAACCTGCGTTGAGTCGGATCCGCGAATCTGACCGTCTGACCGAACCGCACCCCGGAGCGAAACACCGACGATGAGCCGAACCGTTCCTGAGCGAAAATTCGTACCGGCGGATGCGGTCATGCCGGAACTGACCGGGTCGGCCATTCTCGTCGGCGTGATTCTGGGGATCATCTTCGGCGCTTCGAGCCTTTACCTGGCGCTCCGTGTCGGCATGACGGTTTCGGCCTCGATCCCTGTGGCGGTCATGTCGATCACGCTGTTTCGCGCGCTATCGAACAAGTTCGGCCTGCGCCGGGCGACGATTCTCGAAAACAACATCGTGCAGACGACCGGCTCGGCTGGCGAATCAATCGCGTTCGGCGTCGGCGTGACGATGCCGGCGGTGATGATTCTGGGTTACGACCTGGAAATGACGCGCGTCATGCTCGTCGCATGCTTGGGCGGTCTGCTCGGCATCCTGATGATGATCCCCCTGCGGCGGGCGTTCATCGTCGAACAGCATGGCGTGCTGAAATATCCGGAAGGCACGGCCTGTGCCAAGGTTCTGGAAGTGGGCGAAGAGGGCGGTGCTTCGGCCCGCACGGTTTTCACCGGGTTCGGTGTCGCGTTTTTCTATCAGTTCGCCATGCAGGCGGCTCATCTTTGGAAGGAAGTGCCGAACTACGCCCTGGGCTGGCTGAAGGGCGGCGTACTGGCCTGTGAGGTTTCGCCGACGCTCCTGGGTGTGGGTTATATCATCGGCCCGCGTGTGGCATCGATCATGGTCGGCGGGGGCGTCCTCGCGGCACTCGTGCTGACCCCCATGATCGCCTTCTTCGGCTCCAGCGCGGGTGGCGTGATCTTCCCGGGCAACAAGCCGATCCCCGAAATGTCGCCCAAGGACATTCGCGATGCCTATATCCTTTACATCGGTGCCGGGGCGGTCGCCACAGGCGGCCTGATTTCGATGATTCAGGCGCTGCCGCTGATCGGGGCATCGATCCGCTCGGGCCTGCGGGATCTCGGCAAGGGCAAGACCGGCGGCACGAAAGAACGCACGGACAGGGACCTGCCGATGGGCTTCGTGATTCTCGGCGCGCTGGTGCTCGTCGGGGCGATCGCCACATCGCACTTGATTCCTACGGAATTGCCCGGGCGGATCGTCGGGGCACTCATGATCCTCGTTTTCGGATTCCTTTTCGTGACCGTCTCAAGCCGGCTCACCGGCGAGATCGGCAGCAGTTCGAATCCGATTTCCGGGATGACTGTGGCGACGCTTCTGCTGACGTGTCTCGTCTTCGTTCTGGCGGGCTGGGTCGGTGCGGAGTATCGCCTGGCGGCACTTTCGATCGCCGGGATCGTGTGTGTGGCGGCCTCGAACGGCGGCACGACTTCACAGGATCTCAAAACCGGTTACCTGGTCGGCGGTACGCCTGCCTATCAGCAGATCGGGATCCTGGCGGGAGCTCTGAGTTCTGCGATCGTGATCGGCTTTACGCTGCTGCTGCTCAACACGGCGAGCACGGTCGTCACGGCGAAGGCCGAGTATTTGCCGAAAGTCTCCGCTCCTGATCCCGCGGCGCTTAACGAAACCGAAACTGGTCCTGACGGCGCGAGTTACAAGGTCTGGCGGGTGATCAAGCCTCAAGAAGGGGTGGCCGCCGGGAAGTACCTGGTGGACGATGCCGGCAAGGCGAAGTATCTGGTCGATCCCGCGATCAATGGTCGAGTGAACGTGCGGGACGACGGTACGTCCGTGGTGAAGTTCGACGCCCCCAAAGCCTCACTCATGGCCCTGATCATCGACGGCGTTCTTCAGGGCGACCTGCCTTGGGGCCTTGTGGCCATCGGTGCTTTGATCTCAGTCGTCATGCATTTGTGCGGCGTATCGGCGCTGGCGTTCGCCGTGGGGGTTTATCTGCCGCTGGCGGCTTCGATGCCGATTTTCGTGGGCGGGCTGGTCCGCGCGTTCTGTGACCGCTTCGGGCCGAAATATGCCGAAGGCGAAGAAGACTCGAGCCCCGCGGTGCTGTTCGCTTCGGGCCTGATCGCTGGTGGCGCGATCGCCGGAATCCTGGTCGCATTGCTGGCGATCGTACCCGGCGGTTCGGCACTGAGTGCGATCGGCGGAATTTTGCCGGAAAGCCTCACCGAAAGCGACGTGATGGGCATGGCGACATTCGCCGTTCCGACGCTGCTTCTGGTAGCCGTCGGGCTGGGCAGATGGCTGTCCGCGCCTGCAAGTTCCGGTCCTGGCGAATCTTGATAAGTTTCGGTCGGGAAAGTCAGAATGGAGTTTCGTCCGATATCCGCCCGGCGGCTTAGGTCCTTCGTGCGAACCGTACGATGTGCCATGAGGCTGTCCATTCCATTCATGCCAGGAGTACCGGAGCATGAGACGACTGCGTCTGCCGATCCTGTCCGCCCTCGTTTCGCTGATTTCAGGAGCGTTTTGCGTGATCGAAGCCGATGAAGGCATGTGGGTTTTCGACAACCTTCCGCTGGGTCAGTTGAAGTCGAAATACGGTTTCGAGCCTTCCCGGGAATGGATCGAAAGGCTGCGAACTTCGGCCGTCCGCTTCAATAACGGCGGTTCCGGATCGTTCGTTTCGGCCGACGGCCTGGTCATGACCAATCACCACGTCGGTGCCGATACTCTCCAGAAGCTTTCGACCAAAGAGAAGGACATTTATAAGACCGGCTTCCTCGCCCGCAGCCGCGCGGAAGAGATAAAGGCCCCGGATCTTGAGCTGAACGTTCTCGTCAGCATCAAGGACGTCTCCGAAGACGTCATGGGGGCCGTCAAGCCGGGCAGTTCCGACGCCGACGCCCTGACGGCCAAACAGGCCAGGATCGCCGAAATCGAAAAAGCCGCCGGTGCCGCCAACGGCATGCGGAACGACGTCGTCACGCTCTATCAGGGCGGCCGCTACGCGCTTTACACTTACAAAAAATACACCGACGTTCGCCTGGTCTTCGCGCCGGAGTTCGACATCGCCTTCTTCGGCGGCGATCCGGACAACTTCGAATATCCCCGCTATTGCCTGGACGTCTGCTTCTTCCGCGTCTACGAAGACGGCAAGCCGGCGAAGCCCGCGCATTATCTTCCCTGGAGCCCCGAAGGCACCAAAGAGGGAGACCTGACCTTCGTGGCCGGCCACCCGGGTCGCACCAGCCGGCTCTTCACGGTCGATCACCTCAAATATCTTCGTGATACCAGCCTGCCGTTCCTGCTCGATTTCCTCAAGGATCGTGAAACGTTCCTGCTGGCCTATGGCAAGAAGGGCCCCGAAGAAGCCCGGCAGTCGAAAGAAGATCTGTTCAGCTATCAGAACAGCTTGAAAGCTCGCACCGGCGGCTATCAGGGGCTGAAGACGCCTGCCTTCATGGCCGCGAAGGAAGCGAAGGAAAAGGCCTTGCGTGACTGGGTCGCCGCCGACGGAGCCAAAAAAGACGCCTATGGCGATGCCTGGGAAAAGATCGCCGCAGCCGAAAAAGTGGCAGCACAGTCGCTCATTTCCTATAACTTCGTCGAACGTGGCCTGGGGCTGGAAAGCCAGCTTTTCACCATCGCCCGCACGCTCGTGCGTCACGCCGCCGAAACCCGCAAGCCGAATGCCGAACGGCTTCGGGAGTTCCGTGAATCGGCCATGGAATCGCTCCGGCACAGCCTGTTTTCCGACGCCCCGATCTATCCCGAATTCGAACAGGCAAAACTGGCCCATGCCCTCGAATACTGGATGGCGAAGGCTCCCGAAGATCCTTCTCTGAAAATCGCCCTGGCGGGCAAATCTCCCGCGGAACGTGCCGCCGAACTGGTGAAGGGTACGAAAGTCGGCGACGTTGCCGAACGGAAGAAACTCGCCGAAATGACGCCCGAACAGATCGCGGCCTCCGATGACCCGATGATCAAGCTGGCCGTGGCTGTGGACGACGCCGCCCGCAAGGTGCGCAAGCAGCGTGAGGACTCCGTCGAGGCCGTCGAAACAGCCAATTACGCACGCATCGCCAAAGCCGTGTTCGAGCAGCAGGGTGACAAGGTCTATCCCGATGCCACGTTCACGCTGCGTCTGGCTTATGGCCCGGTCAAAGGCTTCACCGAAACCGACGGCCGCAAGATTCCGCCCTACACGACCATGGGCGGCAGCTTCGCCCATGAACAGGCCCACGAGGCCAAAGAGCCCTACACCCTGCCGAAGAGCTGGCACGACGCCAAAACGTCCGGCCGATTGAAATTGCAGACCCCGTTCAATTTCATCAGCACGGCCGACATTATCGGCGGCAATTCGGGCAGCCCGGTGGTCGACACCCAGGGCCGCGTGGTGGGCCTGATCTTCGACGGCAATATCCACTCGCTGATCCTGGATTACGGCTACGACGACACCCTGGCCCGGGCCGTTTCGGTCGATGCCCGTGCGATCGTCGAAGCGCTGCGGTCAATCTACGACGCCGGCTTCCTGGCCGACGAGCTGCTCTCCGGGAAGTGAGCCAGGATCGGAGCTAATTTGCTTCGATCGTATTCAAACGACCAGCCGCCTCGATTCGGAAATCGGGGCGGCTGTATCATTTACACCGAATCATGCACGACTAGCTGCAAGCAATTCGAAGCCATTTAATCTCAGTCCTTCGGCATCCAGTTTTCGCTGAAAAAGCCGGAATCGACGATTTCGGTCGTGCCGTCCCCTTTCACTTTCAATACGCCCCAGTCGCCCATCCGGGGATAGAGCAGGGCATTGGTGCCTTCGAAATCCTTGTTGCCGAACGTGTGGCCCGAATTGATCACGACGTAATTGTCAGGGTTCAGAGGATTCGGAGCGATCAGGGCCGGGATGTGGTCCTTCGTTGAATATGTCTTGCCGCCGAGGGTAAATTCGGTCTCCGTCCAGCGAATCTGTTTCAATTTCGGCACGATTTTGGCCAGGATCGGATTGGATTTCATATCGCCGAACAGGATCAGATGCTGGCCGCCCGAGGCTCCGAAAGGGTCAAGGCCAAGCGGGGCTTTGGCATCGGGGGCGATGACTGGCAAATCGCCCCGCATGTGTTTCGACCAGGTCGTGGCGAATGTGCCCAGCATCGACTTTACCGGGCCAGTCGTACCTTCGGCCGGACCGACGACCAGGAAGCCGCTGGTAAAAGCGTCATCAATCGGGCCGGTCAGCCCCGGTCGTTTGGTGGGCCCGAATGCAACATTTCGGGCCTCTTCGCCTTCGATCGTTTTCCATTTCCCATCCCGCTTCACGAACATGATGAATCGGAAATCGCCAGGCGCTGGCAGGTCGTAGGAATTGCCATCGAGAATGACTTTTTCCACGCCCGGGCGTTCGATGCGAAATGCAGCGATATTATCGAGCCGGTCCATCGTCAGCGTTTTGCCGTCGTCGCTGGCATGGGCCTGCACCCAGGATCGTTCATAATGACGATCGAGTGCATAAATCAGAATGCCACCCCAACCGGGATGCTTCAGAGAATACGTGACGAAATCGATCTTCGGATAGAGTTTTTTGACGGGAAACCGTTTGACGAAATCGTCCATCGTCCGCCGGCTGGCAGGATCGACCTTGTGGCCCATTTTCGCGCCGACGACCCGGAGAAAATCGAGCCCTTCGACGGTCGTCAGTAACCTGTCGACTTTCGGCACGAAACCTTCCGCTTTCAATTGTTCGAGAACGTTCGTCGATGCCTGTAGCTGCGGGTCCTCCTCGCCGCCATAGCCGATCGTGGGCACTCCGGCTGCATTTCGTGCCGATTCGAAAGCGTCGTAAATGTGCAGCGTTTTTTCTTCCCAGGGTTTCAGGTCACGCCTGCGTGCGTATTTGCGGGTTTCGTTGAAACCGGCGCCGGCTTCGACCGTCTTCCACAAATCCGGCCGGTGCAGGCCAAGGTGCCAGGCCCCTGCGCCGCCCATCGAAAAGCCCTGAAGGTCGATCTTCGAAGTGTCGACGGGAAAGCGTGTCTGCGTTGCCTGAAGGGATTCGATGACGTCCATTTCGCCGGCCCAACGATAAGCGTTGTTCGTCCGGCCGTAAACGTGCAGAACGATCCGGTTCATCCCGTTTTCGATTTCGGTCTTGGGATAGGGCTTGCCTTCGTGGGCGTCGATGAACGAGACTTCGTTGAGGGTCTGGTTCCGGCCATGGAGGACGACAAGCAGCCCCCGCTTCGTTTCGTAATCCTTCAGCGAAAAGTCGGGCGGAAGGTAGACGGCGAAGGGCTGCACCGAGCCATCGACTCGCGAAAGATAACCATAAACACGGCCGAAACCGGGCCGGGGCATGTGTTCCTCATGCATTTTCGCCAGCCGGTCGCGTGTCATGGCGATGACACGATCCGTCATTGCGACGAACCGGGGTTGATAGAATTCGTCGTGCTTCAGAATCCAGCGCAGGGCCTTACGGCCGATCTCGGCATCGTCCCAGGCGTAGGAGTCCTTTTCGTAGAGCGCTTCGAAGGGAACATGCGGCTTGCCGAAGGCCGTATCCAACTCTTTGAGGGCGGCTTCGAATCTCGCACGATCTTCGGCTTTGATTTTGACGGTCTTCGCCGGTTCGAACTGGGGGGCCTGGGCCACTGCGTCAATCGGCATCATCGTAGCCAGGGTCCACAGGAAACAACATGCGAAGGAAGCTCGGTAGCGAGGTTTCATGGCGTCGATATCCCAAGGCGATGGATGTGTCTTAAGATTGGCTGGGTCAGGGTTTCGGCGGTGTCACGGCGATCATGTCGATGAGCAGCCCCTGGCCACCGTCGTGCGCCAGGCCGATCGCGCCTGACTTCGAAGCCGTCGGCGGCCGTTTCGGGTCATAGAGAGTCGGCCGTAGTGTGTCGAGCCCCTTGTTCGCGACGTCGGAAGTCACGTAATAAGTGGCTTTGGTGAGGTGATTCATGTCGGTGCCGGTCGACTTCAGAATGTCTTTCAGAGTCTCGAAAATCGCACCTGCCTGATGCGGTTCGCGCGTTCCGCCCGTGGCGACCAGGCCGCTCGAATAGATCGTGTCGAACTTGCCCTGGGTTACGGCCGTTCTTGAGTAAACCGGAGAGGCCGTCATGCCGGGGGGAGTCAGGTAGCGCAGCCCCACGGGCGTTTCGGGCCCGGTAGCGGCGACCAGTTCGATTTCGATCGGCAGGGACATCGTCCATTCCACCAGAACCAGCGGCGGGGCAGGTTCGGGGGCGAAGAATTCGGCCACGGCCTTGCGGACGACGGTCGCGTCCGAAGATGGCTTGAAGAAGCCTTTCAGAACGACGATTTTCGAACGGTCCGAACTGAGGAATTTCAGCGTTCTTTCCAGGCTTTCGAGCGTGGCCTTCGTCGCTCCGGAGAGAGTTCCGTCGGCCTTTTCGGCCTGGCCTGCGATGTCGATGCGGCCCCCTGCAGGCAATACACGTGAAAGCCCGGGAGTGGACGAGTCGTTCATGGCGACGGCGTCCATGGCGATCAGGGCTCCCCGTTTTTCGAGGTTGCCGCGAACGAGCGTCAAAGCGGGCCGGCCGGGTTCATCCGGGAACGCGTTCTTCGAAGCTTGCAGCAGGCCTTCGATGGGAACCTCAGGGCCGACCACGACATGCAGTCGAACGATTCGGTCCGGGCCACCTGCCAGACGTTTGATCCGCTCGCAGACATCTGCCACCTGTTCCCGAATGTCGCCTGTGTTTTCCGGAAAGACTTGACCGGTGTGGACGAGGGCCGTTCCAGGCGGAACCGTTCGATAAAGTGCGAAGCCCGTGTTCGGGTCCGATGGGGCGAGAGTCATGAGAATCGGCAGAATGATCAGGTGCGACATGGATGCGGATACCGGAAGTGAATCGATTCGGGCAGGTCATTTCTTCGGTCGATCATAATTCTCCCGAGTGTCCGATGCGAGACACTGGCGGTGGCAGGAACGGAATCGACCCAGGCCGGGCTCGCAATCGCGGGTATGGGGGATGTCCCAGCCGGTCTTCCGGCTCGTACGCTTGGCATGGCTTGTCGATTGTGGCAGACTGTCGCGATATGCCCGAGGCCGATCCGCCGCAATCGCTGGGAGCCGACGCCAGAAAATGCCTTTGCCCACCGACATCCGCCCCCGCGCCTGTTCGATGTATCTGCTGCCGATCAAAACGCGCATGCCGCTGAAATTCGGCCCTGAGGTCACGACGGAAGTGACTTGCGCACGGATCTCCCTGACGGTCGAGACCCGCGACGGCAAGATCGCCACCGGTTGGGGGGAAACTCCGCTTTCCGTCCAGTGGGTCTGGCCGAGTTCGCTGTCTTATGCCCTTCGGCATGATGCACTCGTCGAATTCTGCCGGGGGCTGGTGAAAGCCTGGGCCGAATTTCGGGAAACGGGGCACCCGATGGAGGTCGGCTCGGCATTCGTCGCCGGGCCGCTCACGCAGCTCTGGAACGAAGTCAACGTGTACCGTGTCTCGATGAATCAGGAGCCCATGCCCTGGCTGGCGGCGCTCGTTTGCTGCTCGGCGTTCGATCTGGCCCTTCACGACGCGTACGGAATGGTCCATGAAGTCGGGACTTACGAGACCTATAACAGGCATTGGATGAACCGGGACCTGGCCAGTTATCTGGCTCCGGCCGCAGACGCGAAGGTCTCTTTCGAAGGGCTTTATCCCGCCGATTTTCTCGTACCCTCGCCACCTTCGAAACTGCCGGCCTGGCATCTGGTCGGCGGCAAGGATCCGGTTCTGCCTATCGAACTTACCGGCACCGAGCCGAACGACGGATATCCTGTTCTGCTCGAGGAATGGATTCGGACCGATGGCCTGAATTGCCTGAAAATCAAGCTCAGGGGCGACGACCCGGCCTGGGATTACGATCGCCTCTTGTCGGTCGGAAATCTGGCCATCGAAATGGGTTGCGACTGGCTCACGACCGACTTCAACTGCACCGTTCAGGATCCTGCGTACGTCAACGCGATCCTCGATCGCCTCATCGTCGAACATCCACGCATTTACGGCATGATTCTTTACGTGGAACAGCCGTTTCCGTATGACCTGGAATCGCACCCGATCGACGTTCGGAGCGTTGCGGCACGCAAGCCGCTTTTCATGGACGAATCGGCCCATGACTGGCATCTGATCAGGCTGGGCCGAAGCCTGGGCTGGACGGGGGTCGCCCTGAAAACCTGCAAAACCCAGACCGGGGCGCTTTTGAGTCTTGCCTGGGCGAAAGCGCACGGAATGACGCTGATGGTACAGGACCTTTCGAACCCGATGCTGGCCCAGATTCCGCACTGCCTGCTGGCGGCACATGCCGGAACGATCATGGGGGTCGAGACAAACGGCATGCAGTTCTATCCGGAAGTTTCCGGGCCCGAAGCGGCGGTACATCCCGGGCTTTACCGGCGCAGGGATGGTCGCGTCGATCTTTCGACGGTTGAGGGGCCGGGCTTCGGTTATCGTCTGGCGGAGATTGCGCGCGAGCTGCCGCCTGTGAATTTGAGCTGGGAGTGATCCGCAAGTCATCCATTGGCATAAGTTTTCCAATCCATCGATTCGAACGGAAAAAACGAAAAACGCCCCGGCGAACCGGGGCGTGAGGTGGTATCTGGGTCAGATTTGCGATCCGCAACAATGGTCGATCGAATCAACTTCGTAGCGAAGCCGCGATCAATTCTGGATCAGCCTCTGGGCTTCCATGCGGACCAGTTGCGAATGGACGAGCTTTCGAACTTCGTCGAGCTCGCGAGCACGCTGGACATCGAGCGATTGGCCGCGAATCCGGCCACTGGCGCTTTTGGGGCGGGGGTCTCCTGCGTATCGTCCGTCACGTTCGGCGAGCTGTCAGGGTCGGCGACGAAGTCGACTTTGACATTCTCGTTACCGACGTTAACGTCCTGAACGCCCAGCGACTTCAGGCCACGGCGGGCACTGACCCGGTATCGGCCCGGCTTCAGATCCATCTGATATCCGCCGGAATCCCAGTTGGTCGTGTTCGAAACTTCCCCGGTATCCAGGTTTTGTGCACGGATCAGGACTTGGTCGACACCTTCGCCTGGCGTGTAGAACGAGTTACGATCGTTATCGTTGTAGACGACGCCGACCAGTTTCGGGGCGGGGTTCGTCGAGGACCGGGCGAAATTCTGGGTGATCACCAGAGGCCCGAGGTTCTTGTTCGTAGTCGGAACGATACCGATGCCGACTTCGTTATAGGATTTGTCGGCGTTCACATCGTTCTGAAGGATGTTGCGACGATGGCCACGGTCCGCCACACCCCAGTCGATCAGGAAAGCCTGCATGGCACGATCGACCGACTTGGCGTAGGCGAAGGCGTTTTCCGTCGAACCGGCGTTCGTCGAGTAACCCTTCGAAGCCAGTCGCTGCTCGAGATTCATGCCGTTCGGGCCGTCGTGGGTCTGCTGACCGGTGTCGGCCTGATACTGGCTTTGCATCGTGGCGGCGTCGGACAGCTTGTCGTTCCAGGCGAGCGGCTGCTTGGACGGAGCCGAACCGACCTGGGAAGCGGCGGCCGAAAGGCTTTCGCCATAATAGTTCATGGTCATGACGACATCGGGGCTTTGCTCGTTCGAGATACGACGAGCGGCCGCCGTCGGATTCATGCGTGCCTCGTTGATCAGCTCAAGCATGTATTGGGCTTGATCCGAAGGGCCCCCCGAGGACATCACCTCGCGGCGTTCCAGCTGATCGATACCCGGTTTGAGCGATTTCTTGAAACGAGACATGGGACCTCCCTGCGATCTGATGCGAATCGGCCCTCATCCTTGGACCGGCCCGCAAGATCGTCACGACCGATAGTGAGACTTAACTCTCATCGTTCGACGTGACGCTTGACTTCAGACTTTTTTCGATTACGTCGATCGATCCTCGATCAACGTTCCCGTGTGATGACGGAATATGAATGCACAAGCCGTGCCAAAGTCGCGGCGAACAACTCGGAGAAATCCTGGAATTTGACGCAAATCTCACCGGAGCAATGGTATAGAAAAATCAATACCAATTCCACGGAAACCCAGGGACCCCCGGGTTTCTGGCAAAATGGTGATTTTTGCAAAGGGATTTTTGCAAAATCACCGGAATCATACCCGGATCCGAAATTCGATCAAGGTCAATTTTCGAAAGTTTCGCGCGATTTTATGGAGATTCCGATCGAAGCTGCCGAACGGTGGCTCGCTGAGTCTCAGGAAATCAACCGGGGAAATCCTGGAATCACTCGCACGAGACTGCCCTCGCCACTGGTCTTCGAACCGATTCTTCGTTAACTTGACGCATGAGTCGACCACGCGCCAGACCCGAACGGATCGGAATACGGAAAACGATGGCGCCGGGGCCGATTCAGAAAATCGAAGCGGAAAGGCCAACATGGCAGCGACCAGCGAAGCCAGCGACCCATTGCAGCGGCTCGAAGAAGCTCAAAGCCGGAACCTCATTTCGCCCGAAGCCTCCGCCAACATTCGGCGATGGCTGACTTCCAGCGCATTTTCGGCCTATCGGGACACTCTCACCGCATCGATCGAGAGCGAACAATGGAAACCGCTCGAAGACGCCTTCTATAAGGTCCTGGAATTCGGCACTGGCGGCCGTCGCGGTCTGATGGCCCCCATCGGGACGAATGTCCTCAACGAGCGGACCATGGCCGAAAGCGCCCGTGGCCTCGTCGACTTCCTCGTGAAGCGTCACGCCGGCGAAAATCGCCGCCTATCCGTCGTCGTCGCTCATGACACCCGGCACAATTCGCCCGAGTTCGCCAGAGTCTGTGCCCGGGTGATCGCGGCAGCCGGCCTGGATGTCTATCTGTTCGACTCGTTTCGGTCCACGCCGCTTCTTTCTTTCGCCGTCCGGCATCTGAAATGTGCGGCCGGGATCATGATCACGGCTTCGCATAACCCGCCTTCGGACAACGGGTTCAAGTGCTATAACGGCCATGGCGGCCAGGTCGTTCCGCCTGACGACGCCGCGATCATCGATGCCGTCGTCGCCTCCGCCGATCAGCCCATTCCCATGGCCGACTTCGAAAAGGCCCTGGCGGAAGGCACGATCCGCATCGCCGGGCCAGAGGTGGACGAAGCCTACCTGAAAGCCGTGCTGGGTGAGTCCGTTACGCCGGAACGGAACCTGAGCATCGTTTACACGCCCATGCACGGCGTCGGCGGTACGAGCGTGGGTGAGGCCCTGAAGCGGGCCGGCTTCGCGAGGGTGAATCTGCTTGCCGCGCAAAGCGTTCCTGACGCGAACTTCTCGACGATCCCGGGCCATGTGGCCAACCCTGAGATCCCGAAAACGCTCGAAGCCGCGATCGCCGAAGCCAAAGCCACCGGTGCGGATCTCGTTCTCGCCTCCGACCCCGACGCTGACCGCATCGGTGCCGCTGTGCCGGTCACGGGCGACCCTTCCGGCGAATGGACGACCATCGACGGTAACTCGATCGGCGTTCTTCTCGCGGCTTTCGTGCTGGAACGGACGAAAGCGGCAGGCAAGTTGAAGCCAGGGCATTATTTGGTTTCGACCCTCGTTTCCACACCGATGGCACCAGCGATTTATCGCAAATCGGGCTTGAAGGTCGTCAATGACCTGCTCGTCGGGTTCAAATGGATCGCTGCGGCGATGGACGCTGAAGGCCCCGACAATTTCCTGTTCGGTTTCGAAGAATCCCACGGCTATCTGAAAGGCACGTACGCGCGAGACAAGGATGCGACCGTGGCTGCGTTTCTGTTCGCCGAGATGGCCGCCTGGCTCAAGGCCCAGGGCCGTACGGTGCTCGAATATCTCGATTCGCTCTACCTTCAGGTTGGACACTATGGCCAGGCCGCTTTCAATTTGACCCTTTCGGGCAGGGACGGTGCCGAACTGATCCGCAAGATCATGGCCAGCTTCCGAACGACTCCGCCGGCGAACGTCGCCGGGCTCGATCTTGTGCGAGTTGACGATTACGCGAAACACGTCACGAAGATCCTTAAGCCCGCCCCGGCTGAGCGAACGCTGCCAGAGCCATCGGGCGACGTGCTGATGTTCTCTCTCGACGCTCCGGACGTCCGGTTCGCCGTGCGCCCATCCGGAACGGAGCCTAAGATCAAGTTCTATCTGTTCGCAAGATCGGAAGTTCCGGCCGGAACGCCCGCTTCGGGATTGCCCGCCATCAAGGCGAAGACGGCCGAATTGCTGAAAGCCCTCGAAACGGATCTGCGGAAAGAGGCGGACAGGATTGTGGCCGGCTGAGCAGATGTCATCGAAATTCGATCCGGACCGATCGAAAAAGCGAGAAGCCATGCGTCACATGACGCATGGCTTCGAATGTTTGTCAGTTGAGCCTTTTGAGAATCGTCAGAGACCCAGATCCTGAAGGCGGGCGGTGCTGTCGCCGACAGCCATGGCCGGGACGCCAATGCGGTCGAGCATGGAGAGGAAGAGATTGTTGAGCGGCATGTCGGTTCGGTACTGAAGGTGCCGACCCGAGACCAGCGACCCGTTGCCGCCGCCCGCCAGAAGGATCGGCAGGTCGTCGTGATTGTGGCGGTTGCCGTCGCCGAGGCCGGAGCCGTAGACGATCATCGAGTGGTCGAGCAGATTGCCGTCGCCTTCGGGAATCGAGCGGAGCTTGTTGAGGAAGTAGGCGAACTGATCCATGTGGAACGTGTTGATCTGCTGGATCTTGGCCTGCTTTTCGGCATTGTTGCCGTGGTGCGAAAGGTCATGGTGGCCTTCGGGCACATCGATGAACGCATAGCTCCGGTTCGAGCCTTCGTTGGCGTACATGAACGTGGCGATACGGGTCTGGTCAGTCTGGAACGCCAGAACGAGCAGGTCCATCAGCAGGCGGATGTGTTCCTTGAAGTCGGTCGGAACGCCGGTCGGGGCCGGCATGTTGACGGTCATGCCTTCGGCGGTGCCGTCGGTCTCTTCGGCCGGGCGGCTCGCCTTGGCGATGCGGATTTCGACTTCGCGTATCGAGTTGAGGTATTCGTCGACCTTGCGCTGGTCGTTGGCGGCCAGGCGCGGGCGGAGCCGCTGGACGTCTTCCAGGACGAAGTCGATCATGCTCTGGCGATGCCGTTTGCGGCGCCACGATGCCACGTCCGAAGGATCGGCGTTCCAGTCACCGAAGAGCCTTTCGAAGACGACGCGTGGGTTGACTTCCTTGGGATTCGGGACCGTTTCGGACCGCCACGAAATGTTCGACGAATAGGCACACGAATAGCCGCTGTCGCAATTGCCGGACTGAGCACCGCGGTCGCAGCCGAGTTCCAGCGAACGGAACTTCGTCAGATGCCCGATCGCATCAGCCGCGACCTGGTCGGCCGAAATTCCGGCCCTGATGTTCGCACCGTCGGTCTTGTAAGGGTGCGTGCCGGTCAGGAAGCTGCCGAGAGCACGGGCGTGGTCGCCGGGGCCGTCGCCCAGGGCTCGGCCGCCGTTCTGAGTCAGTCCGGAAAGGACCATGAGGTCGTTCCGGAACGGCTCAAGCGCCTGCAGCGTTTTGGGCAGGCTGGTGAGCGATCCTGTCTTTTCGGGCCGCCAGTCGGGCATGTGAACGCCGTTGGGCACGTAGAAAAAGCCCATGCGGATCGGGGCATCCGCCGAGACGCCCGCAGCGGTTTTCTTCGCGACCGCGGCCGCGGCTTCGGGGGCGGCTCCCATGCATTCCAGCCATGGCAGCGCGAACGCCGATCCGAGACCACGCAGAACGGTACGTCGTGACAGGGGCTGAGGGCGAATCATCATGGCTTGGCCTTTGCTGTCAGGCGTTTACGGAACGGATCGCTTTTCACGATTTCGAGGACAAGGCGGGAGAATCGATATTCGTCGGCCTCGACGGCCTTCACGATCTCCTCGACGGCACATTGGTCATTCGTATCCAGGCCTCGGCCCAGACCATAGATCATCATCTTTTCCGCCAGGTTCCGCACGAATTCCTTCTTGCGGCCCAACAGGATTTTCTTGAGTTCGCCGGGGCCCGCGAATTTCTCGCCGGAGGGAAGTTCGCCCGTGGAGTCGATCGGCTCCTTGCCTTCCAGGCTTCGCCAGCCGCCGACGGCATCGAAATTCTCCAGGCCGAATCCGAGCGGGTCCATCTTCGCATGGCAGGTGGCGCAGCTCGGATCTTTGCGGTGCTGCTCCATCTGCTGCCTGAGCGTGCCGGCGAGAGCGGCTTCGTCAGCCATCAGCTCAGGGACGTTCGGCGGAGGGGGTGGCGGAGGAGTGCCCAGCAGTTGTTCGAGAATCCAGCGGCCCCGCTTCACGGGGCTCGTGCGGGTCGGGTTCGAAGTCACGGCCAGAACCGAAGCTTGAGTGATCAGCCCGCCCCGATTCCGGTCCTTCAGGTCGACCTTGCGGAACTGCCGGCCCTGGACTCCGTCGATCCCATAATGCGATGCCAGTTTCTCATTCACGAAAGTGTAGTCGGCGTCGATCAGCTCCAGAACGCTGCGATCCTCACGGATGAGGTGCGTCAGGAATTGACGGGTTTCCTGATAAAAGGCACGCCGCAGTTCGCCATCGAATTTGGGGAACCGTTTGGTGTCGAACCCGATGTTCTGCAGGTTGCGAAGCTGAAGCCATTGCATGCCGAAATTGTCGACGAACTGGTTGATCCGGGCATCGTTGAGCATCCGCCTGACCTGCTTCTCCAGAACGTCGTCCTTCGAAAGCTGGCCAGCTTTGGCCGCCTTGTAAAGTTCGGCATCCGGCATCGTGCCGTGCAGGAAGTAAGAGAGCCGTGTCGCCAGTTCGTAATCGTTCAGGCTGCGGATTTTGGCATCCGATTCGTAGCTCGGGTCGGCCTCCATCTTGAAAAGGAAGTGGGGCGAGATCAGCAGGGCCTTGAGGGCGAGCTGAATTCCCGACTCGAACGATTCGCCGGACCGGCGCGACTGCTGAACCAGGTCGAAAAGCCTGCCGGTTTCGGAACTTCGGGGCGGCCTGCGGAAGGCGCGTTCGGAGAGATCCGCCAGAATCTTCTTCACGCAGTCGTCGTTATGGTCGCCGCCCGGATGGCACGCGAACAGCTTGCGCTGGAATTCCAGCGGCTTCGGTGCCGCGGCAGGTGCGGGGCCGACCCACTGGACCGACTCGACCATAAGGTTCCTGTCGTAACCTTTATCCTTGTCGGTCTTCGCCAGATAGGCATCATTGACGAATTCGATCGTGGCGGTCGCCTCTCCCGACTTCTCGAATTTCACGGCCAAGTCGTAGTCGCCAGGTTTTTCACGCACAGCGGGAACGTCGACGACCGATTCGCCCAGGGCGTCGACTTTCAACTTCATCTTCGCGACCTGGTCGCCGCCCTGGTCACCCCAGCCACGCACTTTCAGTCGATACGTTCCGGGTTTTTCGACCTTAATGGGAATCTGGAGAGTGCCGTTCGAGATGAAATATTTGCCTTCGTTCGCCGCATGCACCGCCTCGCTGGCCTTCGCCTTTTCGAGGTCGAGCGCCAGCGCCGGCCCGAAGCGAGCTTCGTCCGAAAGGATCGCTTCTTCAGCGATCTGTTCGGCGGCAGAGAAATACTTTTCCATCAGAACGGTCGAGAGCGTCAGAACATCGCCGATGTTGTCGAAACCGTAACCCACGTCGTCCGAAGGGAATTCGTCCGTCGGCTTATAGTCGACGCCGACGAGGTCGCGAATCGTGTTGCGATACTCGACCCGGTTGAGCCTTCGCAACGTCACCTGACCGGGACTGCTGTCCGAAGGATCGCAAGGCTGGCTTTCGAGAAACGCGCCGATCCAGCCCGCAAGTGCGTCCGCCTGCTCGATTTCGGGCTGGGGTGATTCTTCGGGCGGCATCTCGCCGCTCGAGATATACTCCGCAGCCCGCTGCCACTTTTTGCGGTCGGCGACGATCGACTCCGGCGTGCCATATTTCGACAGGTCGAAATTCGCCTTCTTGTCTTTCGGGTTATGGCAGCTGACGCAATATTTGGCCAGAAACGGCTGGAGCTTGTCGCGAAATTCTGCGGCCTGTTGTGGCTGAACTTTCGCTGCAACTTGTGCGGGCTCATCGGCGAACGCATTCGCAAAGGCCGTCATCGTCAGGGTGCAAATGATTGAGAAGCAGGCGATTCGGGCCATCATGGTGGGGGGCACTCGTGCCAGATCAGGTGGGCTACCCTTCCATTATCGGCCGAATGGAAGGCACTTTCAATAACAATCAGCGTCAGTTGCCCCGGATTTGCCCCGGCAATCGGTCAAGCGGCCGGATTATCCCCGAATACCGCACATCAGGCGGGGCCGAACAGCGTTTCCTGGCCGAATTCCTTCGGTTTCGCTTTCGGCTGACGGAAGCCAAGGTGGTCGTAGGCTTTAGGTGTAGCACATCGTCCCCGTGGAGTTCGAATGATGAAGTGGGACCGGAGCAGGAACGGCTCGACTTCGTCGGAGAGCGTGTCCTGAGAAATCGCCAGAGTGGCCGCCAGGGCTTCCACGCCGGTCGGCCCGCCCGCGAAAACCTGAATCAGGGCTTCGAGATAACGGCGATCCTGACGATCGAGCCCCTCGCGGTCGATCTCCTGCATGTCGAGCGCTTCGCGGGCGACCGTTTCGGTAACGACGCCGTCCGAGCGTGCTGTGGCGTAATCTCTTACCCACCTTAGTCTTGCGTTCGCAAGGCGAGGTGTCCCCCGGCTGCGGTGCGCCAACTCCATGGCGGCTTCGTGGGTGATGGTCGTCTTCAGCTTGGCTGCGTTCACTGTGACGATCCGGGCCAGTTCCGCAACGTCATAGAACTCAAGATGTTCGTGCATGTGAAACCGGTCTCGCAGAGGGCTGGAGAGCATGCCGCTGCGGGTGGTGGCGCCGATGATCGTAAAGCGTTTCAGGGGAAGGTTCAGCGTGCGGGCCGCGACCCCCTCGCCGAGGACGACGTCGACCCGGAAATCTTCCATGACCGGATAAATGAATTCCTCGACCGATTTGGGCAATCGGTGGATTTCGTCGATGAACAGAATCGACCCTTCGGCGGCATTGGTCAAAAAAGGCATGACGTCGCCCTTTTTGTCCAGCGCGGGGCCGGAAGTCATCGCCAGTTCGACTTTCAGTTCCTGATGCAGAACGGTGGCGAAGGTCGTTTTGCCGAGCCCGGGAGGGCCGTCGAACAGGATGTGCGGCAGGGGTTCGCCCCGCTTTCGGCAGGCTTCCAGAGCGACTCGCAGGCGATCGGCGACGGCCTTCTGGCCAATCATGTCGACCAGACGCGTCGGCCGAAGCGAATCGTTGGCCTTCTCGCTGGTATCGGCAATCGCTGGACTCGCGGAAGCCGCGGCCGGATTCGCCGCCGGTGCCGATCCGGTGATTTTCCGTTCTCGCATGGCTTTCTCCGGCGCCGGTTCCGATCATCCTGCCGCAATTCGGGATGGGGTGATTTTACCGTCCGAACCCTGATTCGAACAGATGTACATCGCCGCCGTGAATGCGGTTCTTATTTTCGACCTTTCGGCGTTTTCGGCTTGGCACCGGGTCTGGCTTCTGCGCCGTAGATCGTCGCGAGCAGATCCGCGGCGGATCCGAAGCTCGTGCCTTCCGCCAGGGCCGTTTCGATCATGCGGCGAGCGTCGCTGTCGGCATGGCCGAAAGAAATCAGAACCTGGAAGGCATCATCGATGATCTGGTCGGATACGTTCGCGATTTTGCCGGACGATTTCGAACCCCCGTCCGAATCACCTGAACCAAGTGCGAACGTGGCGACTTTTCGCCGCAGTTTGGCCACGATCCGTTCCGCGAAGGCCTCACCGATTCCGGGCAAGGTGGAGAGGCCCTTCACGTCCTGATCCTGGATCATCCGGGCCAGGTCGCGAACGCTGCGTGTCATGGCCCGCAAGGCTTTACGCACTCCAACGCCATCGACGGATGTGAACACCTCGAAGAATTCGCGGTCTACGGGCGAGAGAAAGCCGATGAGCCGGGGCGTCATGCGCGAGCCGCCGACACCGCCCTCGATATCGAAGATCGTGTAAAGCGTAACCTGTTCGCCTAGTTGCGATTGCAGCTTCGTGCGAGTCTCTTCGGAGATCGAAATCCCGGTCTGTATCGGGCCGATCGCGATGAGCGCCTCTTCGGTGCCGAGAACTTCCAGCGTACCGGTGACGCGTGTGATCATGGCGTGCTTCCGGAGCGAGCAGCGGCCGAACCGGCGGCCGCATTCGCCCGAAAATCGCCCGGGTGCAGGCCGACAGGGCGAACCGCGGCATCGCTGGGCGACATTTCGGGCAGGGCGATGGCCCGGGGGCTCGTCGGTCGAGATGCGATCTGGCTGGGGGCAGGTTGTGCCGCCACGGGCGATTCGCCGGAAAATCCGGGAACGTTTCGGGCGAGGTATTCCTGCCAGGCTTCGACATCGGTTCCGGGGTTTGCACCCGTGATCGATTTCAGGGCCTTGTATGCGGCCAGGCGAATTGCCGGATCGTCGTTGTTGAGGTTTTCCGAAAGCGAAACGAGCACTTTCGGATCCTTCGGTTTCAGGTTCGCCAGCCCTTCGGCGGCGGCCACACGGCCGTTGTGCGTGGTGTCGATGGCCATCATCCGGGCCAGCAGAACGGCGTCTTCGTCCGTACCGACCTTGCCCAGGGCCCGCGCGGCTTCGGTCCGCACGTCGCCGTCTTCGTCTTCAAGACATTTGATCAACGCCGTGCGCGCTTCAGGACGTTTCAGATCGCCCAGGGACCGGCAGATCATGGCACGGGCGATCGGAGGTTCCTTATCGCCGTCGAGCCTGGCGGAGAGTTCGGCGACGGCTTCGACCATCTGCTGTTCGTTGTCGTAAGTTCTTTTGCGGCCGAGTTTGGCGTAGGCTTCGTACCGTACGTTCGGGTCGGCGTCGTCGCGCACGTGGGAGAGCATGCTGCGGGCCGTTGTGCCGACTTTGCCGGCGCATCCGAAAAATCCTGAAATCGCAAGGGCGGCGATCGTCGCTCGCCTGATCGACTGGCGGAACCTGTACGGCTCTCGAACAGAACTCATGGGCCGCCGTGCCTCCATGCAACGCATCTTCCTTGAACGTTCGACCGGGCATGGTACGGATTTTCCGGAATCAGGCAAGGCGAATCGGGCAGGTTCATGATCACGATGAATTCGTGCGGAATGTCGGCGGATCCGCCCCGAAATTCCGCGGCTCGCATTTCGAGGCAAGGGTCGCCACTGGTCGATCGCGCGTTTCGAAGTTAACTTATGTACGTGTCGGATGGACGGCGCAAAAGATCGGTTCGAACGTCCGCCAATCGCCAACGAGGAGCCACGACCATGCTGCCGCCCGTTCAACGCCGCGCGTTTTTGTCGACACCGATCGCCGCCCTGTGCGCTGCCTCGATGGGAGCCGCGAAAGTCAAGCCGGCTGGCAAAGGGCGTCCGATCGCGGTTTCGAGCGCCAATGGGCTGGAGACCGTCAAGCTGGCGATGGATCTCGTCAAAAAAGGGCATGATCCGCTCGATGCCGCCATCGCTGGCGTGGCTCTTGTCGAAGCCGATCCGAACGATCACACGGTCGGCTTGGGCGGGATTCCGAACGAGGACGGTGTCGTCGAGCTGGACGCGGCCGTAATGCACGGCCCCACCCACGGCGGCGGTTCGGTTGCCAGCCTTCGCAATATCAAGCACCCGGCGGCTGTGGCACGGCTGGTGATGAAGCGCACGGACCACTGCCTGCTCGTCGGTGAAGGGGCCCTGCGGTTCGCCCGTGCTCATGGCTTTCCGGAAGAGAATCTGCTGACCGAAGAAGCCCGCAAAATCTGGCTTTACTGGAAAGAGACTTCCAGCCGGAACGACGACCGCATTCCGCCGCCGGCGGATGAACTCGACCCTGAAGTGCGCAAGTTCTTCGGGCCGGATTATGTTCGTGAGTACGGCACGATCCATTGCTCCGTGCTGGATACGCATGGCGACCTGGGCTGCACGACGACGACTTCGGGCCTGTATTACAAAATTCCAGGCCGAGTGGGCGACTCGCCGATTCTCGGTGCAGGCCTCTACTTGAACAATGATGTCGGTACGGCGGGCTCGACCGGCCGGGGAGAGGCGAACCTGCTGAATCTTTCGAGCTTTCTGGCGGTCGAAGAGATGCGTCGAAGTGGGGACAAACCACTGAAGGACGTGCTTATCGAATGCTGCAAGCGGATCGTGGCGACGAATCGGGACAAACGGCTCCAGGATGCCAAGGGCCGCCCCAACTTCAACGTGAACTTTTACGCGATCCGCAAGAATGGCGATTTCGCCGGTGCCGCATTGTTCGCCGGACCGAAGATGGCCGTGCACGACGGTGACTCGGCACGCCTGGTCGACTGCGTTCCGCTGTTCGACGAAGAACTCAAGGAAATCTGACGAGACGGCCGGCATCGGCCTGAACTTCGAAGGGAGGGGCGGTTCCGGCAAGGTCCGGAATCGCCGGAATCCGAATATCGATGGATGCACATACGCTGGAATTGCTGGAATTCGAGCGGCTTCGGGCGATCGTCGCCGGATATGCCGCTACCAGTCTGGGACGCGACGAAGCCCTTGCGATCGTGCCGCTGCACGACATGGGCGCGATCGATCAACGGCTCCAGGAAACGGAAGAGCTGCTCGATTTGGTCCGTGCCGGCCTCGGCCCGCCCCTGGGCGGAATGACCGACGTCCGGCCGCTGGTGCGCCGGGCGATGACTCACGCAACGCTTTCGGCTGACGAGATCTGCGACGTGGCCGCATTGCTTCGTGTGGTCGGCGACGTGCGGCAGTGGGTCGACCGGAACACGGGCCAGAGCCCTCGACTTGCAGCGATCGGCTTCGGGCTCGCGGATTTTTCGTCGCTCAAGAATACGATTGAGGGTTGCCTGGACGAACGGGGCGAAATGCTCGACACGGCCAGCCGCAAACTCTCCAACATCAGGGGCGAGATTCGATCGGCCGAGGCCCGGATTCAGGCGACGCTGCGGAACCTGATCCGCACTTTCGATTCTCGTGGTTTGCTGCGTTATGCCAATTACACGATGGTCGGCCACCATTACGTCGTTCCTGTGATCCGTGAACGGCGGGGCGAGGTGCCCGGTTCCGTGCAGCGTACGAGTGCCTCCAGTGAAACGGTCTATGTCGAGCCCGCCGCGATCGCGGACCAATCGGCGCAGCTTTCTTTCCTGCGGGACAAAGAGAAGCAGGAGATCCGGCGGATTCTGCACTGGCTTTCCGAACAGATCGGCCAGGTCGGTGAAGACGTCGTTCTGGCTGTCGGCAAAATGGCTCAACTTGATTTTGCACTTGCCCGAGCACGTTACGCCCAGGATTTTCGCCATTTTCGCCCAATGTTCGGCAATCAGGGCATTTTCCTGCGATCTGCCCGGCACCCTCTACTTGAACAGATGTTCCGGGAAGAGGCGAACAAGCCGGTAGAAACGGCGGACGAGACAGAGAGCGAAAGCCCTGACTCTGGCGAATCGACGACGGATCCGGATCGACTTGCGGAGGCCGCTGCCGAACCTGAAGCATCTGCCGCAGGAAGCAAAGAAGCCGCCGGAAGGAAGACTCCGGACGCGAGATTCGCTTGGCTTCCGGCCGGAATGAATCCACCGAAGCCGGAAACGCCTGCGAAGAAGCCAAAGCCGCCAGCGCCTTCTCCGGTTTTCATGAGCTTGCCGAAGGCAGGCGAAAAGCCGCCGGAAGCCCCTGTTCAGGAAGACGTTGAGGAAGATTCGGAAGACGCCGAGACCGTGCCGGTTTTGAAGGGTGGCCTGGGGGTCGATTACGCCGCGTTGGCCGAGAAACGCAAAGCCGAAAAGGCCGCGAAAGCAGCGGCCCGAGCCGCATGGGTCAGGCCTGTGGCGGAACGGCCCGCGGAAGAAAAACGCAAGACGGCGGTCGCTACGGGCCCAAGGCGGGAAGTCACACCGATCGACATTCACCTGGGGTTCGATTACCGGATTCTTGTTGTGACAGGGCCGAACACCGGCGGAAAAACGGTGGCCCTGAAGTCCCTGGGCCTGATTTCGGTGATGGCTCAGTGCGGACTTTTCGTTCCGGCGGCCGAGGGTTCGCAAGTCGTGCTTTTGAACGACATCCTGGCCGACATCGGCGACGAGCAGAGCCTGCAGCAGTCGCTTTCGACGTTTTCGTCGCACATGAAACGCATTACGACGATCCTGGGGCGGGCGGACGACCGCACGCTGGTGCTGCTGGACGAAGTCGGGGCCGGGACGGATCCGGCGGAAGGCTCAGCGCTGGGGCGGGCGATCGTCGATGAGCTTGACTCACTCGGCGTTCTGGCTGTCGTCACGACACACCTGGGCGAATTGAAATCGATCGCTCTGGCCAATCCACGTGTTCGCAATGCGAATGTCGAATTCGACCTGGAATCGCTTAAGCCACTATATCGTGTTCGGATCGGCGAAGCCGGCCGATCGCATGCCCTGACGATCGCCCGGCGATTGAATTTGCCGGGGCATGTGGTGGACAGGGCTGAAGAGTATCTGAAGCAGGAGTCGCCAGGCGGGTCGGCGGAATTCGACGACCTTCAGCGGCTTCGGGCCGATGCCGAAAAGGCCAGGCAGGAGGCGCTGACGGCTCAGGCCGACGCCCGCCGGCTGCAGGAAGAACTCGAAAAAGCACTGGCGGAGCAGCGTGGCAAGGATCTGAAGGCCCAGGAATTGCAGGCGGCGCGTGAACGGTTGAAGGTGGGGGACCGGGTCGTCGTGCCGCGTCTGGGTTATGACCGCCCAGGGCGGATCGCCAAAGTCGACGCGAAAAAGCGGGTTGTCTCGGTGTCGATCGGCCATATGAAGTGGGACGCCCAGCTCGATGAAGTCATCCCTCTGGAAGACTCACTGCCGTTGCCAGGGCCGAAGCCGCAATATCGTGAGCCGCGATAATTCGGATTCTGCGGAATTCGATCTTGTCTCTGCCGATTTCCAAATCCGATGATCAAATCGCCACGCGTCGATTGTAGATGTACCACTCCGTCATAAGTACCGCCAGGCCGAAGACGACGGCCCATTTCCACAGCGGCGAGGTTTCGGCTTTCGGTTTCGAGGTGCCGGTAAGGGGCGTGTAACCGATCTTCAGGCCGAATTTTTCTGCGAAGGAGGGCGGGGCATCGCTGGGCGGCAGGCCACGCACGGCGAGATCGCTTTCACGCTGGTCAAAGAGATTGACGGCGAAGAGATCGACGAGCGATTCTCCGTCATACACTGCGAAAGCACCCTGGCGAGACGATGCCGTCAGCGGCAGCCGGCCGGTGCTGTCGACGGTGGCGTTCGATTTCGAAACTTTCGAATCGCTGACGCAACGGATTTCCACCGGTTTTCCGCCGAGCCCGGCAGTGGTCAGAAAGAAATGATTACCTGGCGGGCGTGAGCTTGCGTCCTGGTCCGACCCCGCACCTGCAAGATTCGTGACGCAATTGTTGAGAAAGATCGGAAAACTGTATTTCAAAAACCAGTCGGTTTCGAATTCCTTCGCGTTCATCAGCCCGAAGCCGACGACGACATCCGAGAAACCCTCCCGGGGCGATACGAAAGCCAGTGGCCCCCGGTCGCTTTCGATCAGCGGGCGAATTCCGGGCGGCAGCGGTTCGGGGATCCGAACGGAGCGGATCCGCACGAGAGTCAGGTCGCGCACGTACTGCATCAGCGGGCTGGAGGTGTCGATGTCGAGAACCGTGGGGTTTTCGAAAGCCTTAAGTTCCTTGAATTTGTCACCGGGAGGAAACGCGCCGAAATAGAGAGTGCTGTTCTGGGGCGACTTTTCCGGACTGCAGGCGTCGAAAATGGTCAGGTTGTCGCTGCCCAGTTCGAATGACTGCAGGATTTCCGGCTTTTTGAGATCTTCAGGCGTGATTTCGGAAAAGCGGACGGCTTCCGTCATCGCTGGCGACCTGAAGAACTGGCTGAGGTAGCGGTTGCCGGCCGTGACAAGCCGCACGCCCGGTTTTTTGCCTGGTGGAATGACGACATAGGCGATATCGTCGGCTTTCAGTTCGTCGCCGGTCGCAGTCGATTCGAGCAGCAAGGCCTGGGGGCCCGAATCCGCGATGGAAAACTGGAAGCCTTTTTCGGATTGACCGGGCACGGTGAATTTGATGGCGTCGGCCAGAGTGCGTCCGCCGCCGGGCGAATCGAGTGCGATACGATAGAGCTTGAGGTCCGCACTGGCGTCCGCGGCATCGTAATTCTTGTATCTGCCGAAGATTTCCACGGTTCCGGGGGCATCTTCGTTGCGCCTGGCCTGAAGGGCAAGAATCCCCTGGTTTTTCGTGGGGTAGTCGATGCGATCTTCGTCCTGACCGGGGCGGAACGGTGGCGGGCCCTGGCCGATGATGACCAGTTCGGGTTCGAGATTGCCCAGGCTGAAGCCCTGAATGTCCGCGAACCCGCCGTCGGTGAAGATCACCAGCTTCGGTGTGGATTCTTCGGTGGCGACGCCACCTTCGGCCTGTCGTGAGGGATTCGCCAGGCCGTCAGCGACCCGGAGAGCCTCGAGCGGGTCGCTGCGCCGGTCAGTCGCCGAAATCTCCTGAATCTTTTTCTTGAGGAGCCCCTTGTTCGAAGTGTAGCTGGCCATGACTTCGGCGGTGTCCGAGAAGGCGATCACCATGGCCAGATCGTTCGAAGCGAGGGAATCGATCAGATCGGTCGCTCGCGACCTGGCGGCGCTCAGTCGATCGGGCGGGATGTCGCTGGCCGACATGCTGGCGCTGTTGTCGATCGCCAGAATGAGCCGCCTTCCCTGAGATCGCGATCCGGAAAGACTTGGCCCCGCGAGCGCGGCCAGGATCAGGAACACAGTCGCTAACTGCAGAAAAAGCAGAATGTTGCGCCGCAGCCGCTGGAACAGGCTGTTGACTCGAAGATCTTCCATGCTGCGACGCCAGAGCAGTGTGGAAGGCACCACGACCGGCTTCCGCCGAAGTTTGAGAAAATAAAGCAGAACGATGCACACCGGCACGGCGGCCAGCGCGGCCCATGCGGGGGCGCTCAGAGGCGATTTCCACTGGATCGGGCTCAGGCTGTTGGCCAGGCGTGCGAGGGCGTTCATCAGAGGTCGATTCCGGGCGATTCTTCGGCGGCACTCTCTCGTTGCCTGAGCCGCCGTGATTTGGTCAGAAAGATCAACAGCAGATAGGCGACGAACGCGGCCGAAAGGCCATAGAAGATCCAGTCACTTGTCACTTCGGGCAACATGGCGGGTGCAGAACCTCAGTCGAAGGGGCGATTTCGGGCGAAAGCCGAATTCTGTTAGCGTACGAGACCGTTTCGGCGCATGTACTCCAGAACGAGCTTTTCGAACGGTTCCTGGGTGGATGTGAAGGTGTAGTGAATGCCCCGGGCGGCACACCAGTCACGAAGGCCGGTTTTGAACGCTTCGAGCGTGCGCTTGTACCGTTCCAGTAGCGGGGCCGTGATCGTGATTTCGGCAAGGTCGCCGTCTTCGGCGTCAGTCAGCCGCAGGTCGCCCGTCAGCGGCGGGTCGATTTCTTCAGCCGAAAGCACGTGGATCACGTAAACGTCGAAGTTCCGGGCGATCAGATAGCGCAGGGCCGTTTCGTAGCCGTTTTTGTCGAGGAAGTCGGAGACGACGACCACCACCCCGGGGCCGAGATTTCGAGTGGCGAACGACTTGGCCGCGGCGGCCAGATCGCTGCCGCCTTCGCACTTGAGCCGATCGAGATAGTGCAGCAGCCGGTGAATCTGCGATTTCGTCCGCATCGGGCCCGGGCCCTGGGCCAGGCTTGCCGCGAACGTTTCGACGGTGACACGGTCGTGGTGAACCATGCCGATGTAGGAAAGCGCCGCGGCGATGCGCTTGGCGTAAAGCAGCTTCGTCGGGGTGCCGAAGTCCATGCTTGCGCTGGTGTCGACGAGGGTGTGGACCCGCAGATCCTCTTCCTCGAGAAACAGTTTCAGAAACAGCTTTTCGAGGCGGCCGTAGAGGTTCCAGTCGATCCGGCGCAAGTCGTCGCCTACGGAATAGTTCCGGTGATCGGCGAATTCGACGGACGAACCTTTCCGGCGGCTGCGGCGTTCGCCCTGGACGCGGCCCTGAACGATCCTTTTGCTCACGAGTTCGAGCTTGTCGAGCCGGGCCAGAAACTCCGGCGACAGCAGCGGCTCGTCCGTTTCAGGTGCCGGGCTGGCGGATGTTTCGGCCATTTCGGGTACCGTGCCTTGCTGCGAAGGGGAGCGAAAGACGAATCGATCAGGAGAAGTAGCGGTCGCTGATCCAGAACAGGCCGAGCATCGCCAGGGCGGCTGAGCCCAGGATGACCAGCCATGGCAGCAGGGCGGCCATGTGAATGGCCACGCGGGCCCGCCGGTCCGTCTGCTGATGCCTCTGCAGGAACAGCAGTGCCGTGTGCCAGCTTTCGAAAACGACCAGGCCGCCGCCCACGGCCACGAACAGGCTGACCGTGCCGTCGACCGTCCAGGCCGCCAGACTGAGCGCCAGCACCACGAGGCATGAGAAGGTGAGGAACGTGATGTCCGTGCCTGTCAGGTGGAGCGGTTCCGATTCCGGCAGATTCATCGACACGGGGGCAGGTGTCGCGTCGTAGATGTCACGCATCGGTTCAGCTCGGCTCGCAGGGCGCATCGGTCAAGTCGCGGTCCGTCTCTTCATCTTCCGGCCGAGACCTGAGAAGGTCAACGGGCCGTTGCGGACGGTCGCGGCGAAATTCAGGCGGATCGGGCAATTGGCGTTTCGGCGATTTCGGGGACGGATTTGAGGATCTCGAGCAGGATTTCGTCGGTGTCCTTGCCTTCCGCCTGGGCTTCGAAATTGAGCAGAACCCTGTGCCGCAGGCTCGGCAGCAATTCGCGGCGAATGTCTTCGAAACTGACGTTGAAGCGTTTGTCCAGCATGGCTCGGGCTTTGGACGCCAGAACCAGAGTCTGGGCACCACGCGGGCTCGAACCCCAGCGGATGAACCGATTGGTGATCTCGGGAGCGAACGGACCGCCCGGGTGCGTCGCCAGGATCAGGCGGACGGCGTAATCCTGAACATGCGGCGCAATAAGCACTTGCCGCACCGTCGCCTGGTGGGCGATTAGCGTTTCGCCGGAAATGACACGTTCGATCGTGGCCGAGACTCCGCGCGTCGTACGATCGAGAATTTCGTTCAGCTCTTCACGATTCGAATACCCGACGACCAGCTTGAACAGGAATCGGTCGAGCTGGGCTTCGGGCAGGGGGTAGGTGCCTTCCTGCTCGATCGGGTTCTGCGTCGCCATCACGAAGAACGGTTTCTTGAGCCGGTGGATCGTGCCGCCGATCGTGACCGACTGCTCCTGCATGGCTTCCAGCAGGGCCGATTGCGTCTTCGGCGTCGCACGGTTGATTTCGTCGGCCAGCACGATCTGGGCGAAAATCGGCCCTGGCTGGAATTCGAAGGCCCGGCGGCCGTCGGACGATTCCATGACGATATTCGTGCCGAGAATGTCGGCCGGCATCAGGTCAGGCGTGAACTGAATGCGGGAGAAATCGAGCTGAACGGCTTCCGAAAGGGTGCGGATCAGAAGTGTCTTGCCCAGGCCCGGCACGCCTTCGAGCAGCACGTGGCCACCGATGAAGAGACTCGTGACGACGCCGTGGATGATGTCGGCATGACCGACGATCACTTTGCGGAGTTCATTGCCGACCGCTTCGAAATCTCGGCGAAAGGCTTCCACCTGGCGTTCGAAGGCTTCGGTATCGGGGGCGCTCATGGTGCGATTCTCGGTATTCCAGGGGGCGTCAGTCGTTCGGTTCGATCTCGCGGTTCAGCGGCTTAGCGATCAGCCGCCGTCCTTATCCTTCTCTTCCCAGACTTTCCGTTTGGCGGCCAGCAGTCTGCCTGTGTACGATTCGCCCGGGTCGGGCTCGGCAGGTTTGGTTTGTGCTGACGCCGCCGATGGTGCAGCCTGGGAAGTATTCGCGGCATGGCCGGTGGGCGGGGGAGCACTGGCCTGACGGGCCAGACGCTCGGCGAAGTCGCCTCCGGCCGCGTCTTCTTCACGCCGGCGCGGCTGAACCGAAGCGGCGGCCGATCGGGCCTCCTTGAGCCTGCCGATGTGAGCGGCAGGATCTTCCATCGTGGCTGGGGTTTGCGAGCCAGTGACCCGTTGCCACCAGGCGGACAGGTTCGAAAAGTCGGGGGCCAGCCGGCGGACGCCGACATCCGTCAGGAACAGAAACGCGGCCGCGGCCAGAAGTGAGGGCCAGATGTCCGTATAACCGGAAGCCGGGCGGGTCATTTCGTCGCGGCGAAACGGGTTCGAGGCGTTGACCGTCGCGGCCAGGTCGATCACTTCGCCCCGGGTTTTCCAGGAGTAGACTTCTCCGCTGGTGATCCGGGCCAGGTTTTCAAGCTCGTCCGGGTTCGAGCGCAATTCCCTGTATTCTTCGGAATAAGGCACTGAGACGCCGGACGAAACGACACCCTTCGACCCATCGGGGCCGCTGTAGGCCAGGCTCACGAAGTAATTGCCTCGGGCTTCGACATCGTCGATCGTGGCTTCGTACCTGCCGGGGGCCGTCTGCACGAGCTTCAGTTGATCGTTCGCGCCGGCCGCGCCACCGGGCCGTACGACGGCACCCTGGATCTGCAGGAAGTTGAGGAATTGCTGCGACTTGTCGAGCGCATCGACGGCGACCTTGATTTTGCCGTCCTCGCGCCGAAGCGACATCGAAAGATTGCCGTTGTCGGTCGGCCGCATGCTCCAGCGGATGACCTGCGACCAGAATGCGGCGTATTGATCCCAGTTGCGCCAGCCCTGCGACCATTTGAAGCCAGCGTCGGACGTGAACGCCACCGAGCGGCCCAGGCCATACGTCCAGTGGGCCAGCAGCGGATTCACCTGACCGGTCGGCTGGGGCGAGAGCAGGGGGGCCTCCACCAGCTCGCTTTCCTTGAGGCTCGTCAGAACCAGGCCATTGATCGGCGGAAAACTTGTCGGCAGGCCCTGAATCGGCTCCGTTGACCCGGCCACGGTGATCGGCCAGGGCGTGGCCCGCTCAAAAATCAGCGGGCGCGAGATCATCCGTGTCTCTTTCTGATAAATCCGGGGCAGCGCACGCGGATTCGTCACGTTATAGAACCGGCCCTTGGTCTTGTTGGCCAGGTCCTGCATTGTCCGCAGCCCCTGAATGTCGTTGCCGTGGGCCGCGGTCAGCACGGTCGTCACCTGAACTTTGGCCTGAGTCAGGGCCTGAATGGCACGGCTGGAAGGCGGTGTCGGGTCGCCGTCGGAGATGACGATCACCAGACGGCTGGCGGCGTCCGTCTGCTGCAGGGCCCGGGCCGACATCATCAGACTTGGGTCGAAATCGGGCATGTCGCCGGGGGTCATCCGGTCGATGGCCCGGAGCATGACGTCGCGGTTGCCCTCGATCGTTTTGAGCGTGAACAGCCAGCTTTCCGTGCCCTGCCAGTGCAGCATGCCGGCCATGTCCATAGGAGAAAGCGTTTTGAGTGCTTCCTGGGCGATCACCTTCTGCCAGTAATTGCCCTCGGCAATTTCGCTGGCGTGCATGATCATGATCAGTGCACCTTTGCCCGTCACTTTCATCGACTTGATTTCCATGTCGACGGGCAATGCCTTTTCCACAGGGGTGTTGCGCCATCCGCCGGCGCCGAACGATGTCTCGCCCCCCAGCATCACCAGACCTGCGCCCATGTCATGCACGTTACGCTCCAGAAGGGCGATCTGGCCGGCCGAGAACGAATCCTTGGGCACATTACCGAGAATGACGGCGTCATACGGCTGAAGCTGTCCGATGTCGGTCGGCAACTGGTCGCCGCCCACATCGCCGCCGCCGTCGATCGTCGGGGCCAGCAGCACGTCGACCTGGATTTTCTTTTCCTTCAGTGCCTCGACAAGTGCCGCGTGCTCGCCCCTGCGGGATTCGATGAGGAGCACCCGCGACTCGCCCCGGGCCTGCGTAAATCCTTCCGCCACGTTGTTCACAGCGCGGCGGTCGACCGTATCGGCATCGGGGAAAAATTCGGCCGAAAACCGGTAAAAACTGGCCTCGGTGATCTGCTGCTTGAGTCCGAAGACCGAGACGCCGCGTGGCAGTTCGATCGGCAGCGGCTGCTCATTTCCCGGTGCGGGCGAGCGGCCGCCGCGGGCATCGATCCGGAAAATCTGCAGCCGGCCCTTCGCCGGAGCCGTCGCCCGGAGGACGACATTCAGATTCACCGTCTCGCCCACTTTCACATCAGCCGGAAGGCTTACCTTTTCGACCAGCACTTCCTGATCGTTGCCGTAGTCGTAATCGATCGGCAAAACGTCGATCTGAATGTTCTGGGCACGTGCCTGAAGGGCCTGTTCGAATGCGTTGCCCCGGTTCTGGTTACCGTCGGAAATCAGCACGATCCGCCGCGCCGAATCCTCCGGGAAACTGCCCATGGCCAGCCGCAGGGCACCTGCAAGGTCGGTGTTGTCCGTGTCCAGGGCGCTTTCGACGCCCAGGAAACGAATCTCCGATGGCCCGGGCGGCACTTCCACCTTGGCGTTCTTGCCGAAGACCAGCATGCCGGCCAGGTCTTCCGCCCCGCGATGCTCGAGCGTGCTCTGCCGCACGTAGTTGAGCATCGGCTCGATCTTCTCGCGCGGGATCGACTGCGAAAGGTCCACAAGAAACAGCGTCGTCAGCCGGTCATTGAGCCGGACGATCTGCGGCTCGGCCAATGCCGCCACCACCAGCGCCACCACCGCCAGGCGAGTCGCCACGGCGATCCGCCTGCGCCATCGCCCCAGGCCCGCCAGACTTCGGCGGCTCCAGAGGTGCACCAGAATCGCCAGAACCGGAACGAGAATGAGCCAGAATGGACGCCCGAACAGGACGCTGACGTTCGCGCTGGTGATCCAGGGAATGGTCATGACCGAATCAGCGCCTCGGGCGAAAACGACGGATCGGCGGAAATCGGCGAACCGGCTGCGACGGACGGTCGTGCGAACGGACCGGGTAGAAAACGTCGCGACATATCGACGATCGAGTATGCCAGAACGGTTCGGCGATTCATAGCCTGAACCGCTGCACGCGGTGATTATTGGAGTCGATCACCGAAACGGCCCCCGTGCTGTCCACCGCAAGTGCCCAGGGGTTATTGAGTTGCCCGGGATTTCGCCCCGGGCCGCCCCACAGGCCCAGGCTGCGGCCCTGGCGGTCGAACTTCTGCACCCGCGAGTTACCGTATTCGCAGACATAAAGCGTTCCGTCGGGCCCGAAGGCGATGTCGTACGGATAGCTCATCCGGCCCGGTTCGCCGCCACGCTCGCCCCATTGCCTGATCAGCCTGCCGGCCGTGTCGAAGACCTGGATCCTGTGATTGCAACTGTCAGCCACATAGATCGTATCGTCGGTGTCGATCGCCAGAGCCCGTGGCCTCAGGAACTGGCCATCATCGTAGCCGTGGCCGCCCCACTGCCGCAGCCATTCGCCTTCGGGCGAAAAGACCTGAATGCGGTCGTTGTCGCCATATTCGCTGACGTAGTAATTTCCGGCCGAGTCGATGACGGAGTCCGTCGGATAACCGAAAAGCCCTGGCGAATAGCCCTGCACACCCGCGCCGATCTGCTGCAGGAACTTGCCCGACCGGTCATAGACCATCACCCGGTAAAAATGGGTGTCGGCGACGAGCACCCGGCCCAGCCGGTCGACCGTCAGCCCGCTGGGGCCGTCGACGTTCAGCGATGGCATCGTCCAGTGCCGCAAATACTTGCCGTCGCGGTCGAAGACCTGGATCCGGTCCGTGAGGTCAGCGATATAGAGATTGTCGTCGGCGTCGAAAGCCGCCACGCGGGGCTTCGAAAGCCAGCCCGGCTTCGTGCCCCGAATGCCCCAGACCAGTTCCGGCGTGCTCGCACCCGACGAGCCGCAGCCTGTTACGGTCGAAGCGATCACCGCCCCTGCGCATGCCTGGGCGAACGCTCTTCGGCTGATTTTCGACTTGGGCGACGCAAAGGGCTGCATGCGGAGGTTCCGGAAGGCCGGCGGAAAACGGCGAAAGGACGACGTCGATCCGATTCCGGGCTGATTCGATGCCCGATTTCGCACGAGACGCATCGTCATTCATTGTTGCCTTGGCAAGATCCGGAAACCAAGTGTGAAGCTCGCTTCTTTGCGTTCGACTTCCGTCAGACTTTCAGGTCCCAAACCATTGGGCCATTCAGGGGCGTGCCGATGGGCGTCGTCAATTTTGCAGCGTCAAGCGTGATGCGATAGATCAGTGCCGTTTTGGATCTCGAAGGCTTCCGGAAATTCAGCGTAAATGTCCGGGTCGAGGCCTTGTAGTTCACGGCTCGCAGGGCGATCGTGGCATCGTCGGCCGTGCCTAAAATGCCGTCGGTGCCGGCGTCGGTAATTCTCCAGATGCCAACGTTTTTTGTGTTCGCGTTACTGATCGGGGCGTCGAACACGGCAGTCAGGGCATTGAGCGACTGGCGGTTACGCCGGCCAGCGACACGTACCAATTTCGGCTTCGGATCGTCGTCAATGACGCTGACGACCTGTTCCACAGGCCCTTCGAGCCGGGTGTCGGCCGTCGCTGGCGTGCCCAGACGCAGGCTGAACACGCCATCGATTCGGGCGACGGCGTCGTCGGCGATCGCGAAGGATCTTACCGCCTGAGTCGCTCCGGGTTGGAATTCGAACGTACCGGTTTGAGCGGCGACGTATGTCTGGCCCGAAATGGGAACGATCGAGAAAGGCACGACGACCCGTTTCGAAAGATCGCCGGAACGCTCGAGCGTCAGAATCACTTGTTTTTCCGATTCTCGAACGATATGCAAGGTGCCTGAATTCGCGATGCGGACGAGCGACACGCGAGGCCGGTCGTCGTCGAGCACCGTGAGCGAAGCGGTCGCGACGGAGGAAGCGTATCCCGGGTCGTTCACATTGAAAACGAAATCGACGGAAATGTCCGGCCGTTCGGTCGAGTCCTTCAGCGATACGACCTGAAATGTCGCCCGGGATTGACCTGGCTGGAACCTGACGACGCCGCCGTCGGCGAGAGGGGCGATGACGGAAGTCCAGGGCTGGCTGCCGCTCGGACGATCGACCGGGAATATCGTGATGTCGAGCTCCGAATCGAGCGGACCGGTGCGAACCAGGGCGAAGGTGGACGTTCCGCCTTCAGAGACAGTTTTCGGATCGGAGGTTTCGAAACCGACCGTCCGGGAAGGAGGAGTTCCGATTTCGAAATCGTATTTCACGTTCGCCTGGCCGACCGTGACCTGAAAGGAATAGGCGTCGGAATCGATTCCGGGGGAAGTGACATAAAGGCGATAAGTCCCGGAAGGGACGTCGTCGAACTGGTATCCGCCGCTGCTCCAGCTCGTCGTGACGAAATTCCCCTGGGGGCCGGAAAGCGTGATCGAAATGCCCTGGAGGCCTTCGCCTGCCTGATAGAAATCGTCGGAAGTGATGGTGTCATCGAAAACGACGCCGAAAACACTGGCCTGCCGATTGACACGGGAGCCGAAATCCTGGGTAACGATCGGGTCGAAAAGGGTTTTGTTGGCTAACGTGGCGTAACCGGCGGCGATGCCGATTTCGGTGAAATTCGTAAATGCCAGGTTGGCCCTGTGGCCGTCGGAATGAACGAGAGACGAATGGGAATAGCGGATCTGGCCATGGCCATAGGCGATATTCTCGCCCCAATACCACGCCTGATAGCCGGTATTCGATATCCGTGTGCCAAGCAGCGGTTCGCCTGGCAGGTTGTGGTCGAACGCATCGGCCGCGATCATGAAATCCGTGTGGAAGCGGGCCGCATCGTTGAGTTTGGTGTTCCAGGCCAGGGGGGGAACGGCCGGAGTCGCCAGCAACTCGTTGCGGAATTCCTCGATCGAGGGCTTATCGATCGGCAGGAACGGAACTTTCGCGAGATACGAAACCGAACCGTCCTGCTGCATGACGGTCTGATAATAGCGGTCGAATTCCGCGGCGGGATCGGCCCTGAACCGGTTCAACCATTCGAGCATTTCCTGCTCGACGGCGGTCGGCAGGGCGGGAACTTCGCGACGTTCGAGGTCGTTCAGAACTGGTCGAAACCGGCGAGACGATAAAGGACGAGAGGCAAGAAACGGCCGATAGCGGTGAACGATCGCAAGCATACGGCAATCTCGCGGGCGAGGGACGATCGATCAGGTCACGGACAGGCGATGCTACGGATTCGTCCGTGAACAAGATCCTCTCATGCCGCTATCCCTGCATTACGGTAACTTGATTTATCGTCGCACCGGTATCGAAGGAATGCAAGTCGACAACGACACCGTCAGGCCAATTCGGGGCCAGTCGCACCGATAAGATCGATTCGTCGCGGCCGGGAACGCGACGAAATCGATCGATGCATGACTGCAGTCACAGCACGGAATTCACAGCCAGATCTTCACCCGAGAACGAAGCGATTCGGGCAGCCGGGTTTCGACGATCTTGCGGATCGTTTCAGGATGCTGCCGCGTGCTGAAGTGGGCCAGGATGATCAGTTCGTTGCGGAACCGGTCAGCCCGGGCCAGGATGTCTTCCAGGTGCGTGTGGCCGAACTTGTGGGAATCCTCGGGCCGTTCGTGTTTCGTCACGAACGTCATCTCGGTGATCAGCACGTCGGCCTCGTACACGGCGGGTTCTATGTCCAGGCCCGCGGGGGCTGTGTCGCCCGTGTAGACAAGCCGGGGCAGGCGGAATTCCTGGGAGACCTCGACGCCCGAGAGCCGCAGGTCGCGGATTTGCGGGCCTTCCAGATGCGTAAACTCGGGGCGGAGTTTCTTGCGTTTTTCCCAGACGACGAAGCCGAGCGATTCGATCCGGTGATCTGTCGGGAAGCAGCTCACCGCCAGCTCGCGGGAAACCTCGACGACATCGCCAGGCCTCAGGCCGACAAGATTCGCGGGCGCCCGTCCCCGGTCCATGCGCTGAACGGCACGCAGCATGGCTTCGACCGGCTCGATCAACGATTCAGGCATGTGAATCGTCGGCGGTTCCATCTTCAGCAGTCGCCGCCGTGTGACCAGCACCGGCAGGGCGGCGATGTGGTCCAGGTGGCCGTGGCTCACGAACCAGTTGGGTGTGGCCATGAACGACCAGGGCTGCAGGCCCATATCGAACCCGATCTTCCATTCGGGCACACGCCAGTAAGTCTGCACTGCGGCTCGGGAGTAGCCCTCGATCGTAAAATTTCCGTGCTTCGTCGAAAGCACAGGGGCGTTGTCGACAGGCGTTTCCAACTCGTCGAAATCGGCTTCCATCAAATTCTCTGCATGAACCTGGAGACATTGCGAGACGACGACGCTCGCTGATCAGCACGCTATGATAACCGAAGGCGTGACGAATTGCCCCCGAACTTGTGAACCGGCCTGACGAGGAAGTCACGTGTCTTTGGCGAAGAAATCGGATGCGAAGCTCGAATCTCCCCGCCCTGATCTTCGGCCCCGCCTATCTCGATCTCGTCGTTCGTGTCGCCGGGCCGATCTCCCATCGACCGATCGATCTGGGCAGCGACGGGCATTTCGATCCTGATTCCCTCGACCGCCTGGAAATCATCTGCCCGAACGGTGCAGCGCTTATCATTCCCGGGCTCAAAGGCACCGCTTGCCCGACGGGGCGGCTGACGACGGCCAACGATGTCCTGCCCGCCGGCCTGAACCGCACGATGGCCATGATCGAAACGTTCGAAGACCTGGGAGGAATGGGTTCGGGATACGCCGCGGCACTCGGCGGCAGGCTCGTCTCAGCACTCGCGCAACCGATCGACCCGCTTTCGGCCCGGGTGCGACAGGCCATCGCAAAGCATGGCATCGACCATCGGGCCGTCTCCTTCGTCGACATTGCTCAGGCTGATACGACGTTCATCGTGACCAGCGGCCCGAGCGGCGACAAGCTGCCCATCGGTCTTCGAGGCTGCCACGCTTCGCTCGAGCCGGACGATGTCCTCGGGTACGACCATGCCCCGATCGTCGTCGCAGCCTCCCTTTCGAATGCACTCATGCATGCTGTGCTGGTCGAAGCTCGAGAATCGTTGCGAATTCTGGCCCCTTCGGCACGGAACTGCCGCGACAGAATGTATCCGCTAAGTCGAATGGCGGCCGTGACCGATCTGCTGGCCCTCAATGCCGGCGAATGGGCGGAACTGACGGAGACGGACCGGCGCGCGTTCGAGGATTCCGCCGCGATCCTGAGCATCACTCGCGGGCCGGAGGGTGCCGAAATTCTCTGGCGTAACCGCCGAAGAGAAAGAGAAAGCCACTTCGAACCGGCTTTTCCCCGCCGCCGGCCGCCGGTCGACACGAACCGGGCGGGTGAAGCTTTCGCAACGCATTTGATACGGAAACTTGTCGAAACGGGATGGTCGCACGAACGTCGGACGGTCGATGAGCGAGCGGTTCGAGTCGCTGCCCTGTATGCATCCGCGGCTGCTGGACTGGTGATCGGCATGCCACGCTTCGGATTCCCGTCGAGCAAGGATGTCGAGCGAATCGTCGGCCTCGGCGAGATTTCCTGATACGCTCTCTCGCCGCTAAGATCATTCGAACTGGAAGAGGAAATTGCAGTTCGTGGTTCGGGGCTTTGCGTTCGACCCGCGAATTCGGAACGGAAGGTGGAACATGGTAAGGCTTCTGGCATTCCTGATCTTGACCGGTGCGAGCGGAGCGGCAATGGCTCAGGAGGGTGTTGAGGATTCGGGACCGGTCGATCGAACGGGTGCGAACCCCTCCACGCCGGTGCGTCGGCCCGGTGGGCGAGACGGTTCGGCAACCCCGAAAGGCTCGCCGTTCGCGGACCCGCGCCGGTGGCTGTTTCTGGCCGTCGTCGGTTTTCTGGCTATCGGAGGCGGCCGCAAATGGCTGCATGGCAGAAAAGGCAGGGCACTGGCCGACAAAATGGCCGACGGCAACGCTTCGGTCGAGGAAATCCGTCAGTCTCATCGCTTTGGCCGGATCGTGGTGCACGACCTTTTTCGAGTTTTGACGGAAGACGCGACGCCAGATCGTCGTCGGGCGGCACTTGAGGCATTGGTTCGGCTCTGGAAGGCCGACGAACTGATCCCTGAGGAAGAAAAGGCGATCGTCACTCGGTCTTTCATGACGAACTGGCAGATCCGCCGCAAATATCCGCGAGGTCTGTCCAGCCCTTTGACGATCCGGGTCGATTACGGATTGCCTGAAACTGGAGATCAGGACCTGGATGCCTGGATCAGGCAGCATCTCGAATGGTCCCATCGGCTGACAGGCACGCGCCGGGCCTCGGACGATCAATGGCGAAAGCTGGAGAGCCCGAAACCAGGATCACTGTTCGAAATTATCCCAGCCGATTTTCCCGAAGATGGCCCGCATCGGCTGATTCTCCATCCACGCATGCATGTTCGCGGACTGACCGATAACTGGCAACTTGATCTGCCTGCCCAAACGACGAGTTTCGAGTGGGACGACCATCTCCAGACCGGTGCCCTTAAGGGCATGCCCGACTCGACTCGGGCCAGCCAATGGCGTGAAATGTTGCGAGTTCGGAGTGCCAACGCTTCCGAATCCGATCCCGTCCATACGGAAATCGACGACAGATTCGCTTTGAGCTTTCCTCCCGAACCGATGATTTCGTTCTTGCGGCCAGGAATGCCCCATGCCGCTCTTCCGTGCGACCTGGCCCATCAGGTCTTTCTCGAATTCGAATCGGTCGATGGCCGGTGGTGTCTGGGCGAATGGATTCTGGCGTCGAATTCCGAATTGTGTGAGGGCGACGCTGCGTTTTTCCGAATGCCTCAGAAGTTTCGGTCCGCTGAGGACGCGCCCCGCCTGGAGCGTGCCGGAACGTATCGTGGCCGATTCGTGCTCGAACCTCGCCCGGAATTGGGCTGGTCCGACCCGGCGATTCGAAGCGTCTGGCCCGAATCGATCACGACCGGCTGGTTCGATGTCGAAGTCGTTCGCAAGTAATGTTTTGCGATAGATGTAGACGAGGAGGCGGCAATCTCGAGACACGCTGTTGCGTCTCATGTAGACGTTCGGAAGGGCGGAAAAGTTGAGTTTCCGGGCGGGGTCCCATTCTCGAATGTCCGGCCACGAGTCATGTTCGCTTGATGATCCTGCGCGTAACGCCTACCATATCGGAGAGACGACAGGGCGGTTCGGTGTTCCGTCCGTGTGCGTTCGGGATCCTGTCCTCGGATGAGACAAAAGGTTCGATTCGATGGAAAAGGTTGACGGCGGTCATCTTAAGGCGATCGAAGAGAAGGTCCGCAGTGGTCAGCGGCTTTCGTTCGAGGACGGTCTGGCTCTCGAAGAGTGCCGCGACCTGTTCTTCCTGGGTGAGATGGCCGACCTGGTGCGAACCCGGATCAACGGCAATTTCGCGTACTACAACGTCAACACGCACCTGAACCCGACCAATGTCTGTGTCTACAAGTGCGATTTCTGCGCTTTCCGGGCAGACCTGGACGACCCTCGCGCCTATGTGATGAACGAAGTCCAGGTGCGTCAGCGGGCGAAGGACGCCCACGAAAAGGGCGCGACCGAGATGCACATTGTCGGCGGCCTGCACCACAAGCTGCCGTTCGGCTACTACACGGACGTGATTCGCTGGATCCTGGCCGAAGCGCCCGAAATGCACATCAAGGCATACACGGCCGTCGAAGTCGAATTTTTCGCCAAGATCGCCCGCAAATCGATTCGTGAGGTCATCGAAGATCTCGTCGCCTCGGGCCTGGGCAGCCTGCCTGGCGGCGGTGCGGAAATCTTCCACCCTGAAGTGCGCGAAGCGATCTGCGGCGCCAAGGCATCGACTGATACCTGGCTCGAAGTCCATCGCACGGCGCACCAGCTCGGTCTCAAGTCCAACTGCACCATGCTCTACGGGCATATCGACAAGCCCTTGCACCGGATCGATCACCTGGTGAGACTGCGTGAGCTTCAGGACGAAACCGGCGGCTTCCAGACATTCATCCCGCTGGCCTTCCACCCGGACAATTCACGGATGGACGAGCTGCCGAAACCTTCCGGCTTCATGGACTTGAAGACGATCGCGATCAGCCGGTTGATGCTCGACAACATCCCGCATATCAAGGCCTATTGGGTCATGCTGGGAATCAAGACGGCTCAGGTCGCACTGGCATTCGGGGCCGACGATATCGACGGAACCGTAGTTCACGAAAAGATTTACCACGATGCTGGCGCAGAGACGCCACAGGAAATGTGCGTCGCCGATTTGGAACGGCTGATTCGCGAGACCGGTCGGATCCCGATCGAGCGTGATACGCTTTACCACCGGATCGAACGAGGAATCGACGGTTGGAAGCAGCGGGAAAAGATCGAAACCCATCCCGTCTCCGTCTGACAGCGTTTTCTTCCGCTCGGCCGGTTACCGAACATCTTCGAAATCGCCAGGTTCGATTCGGCCTGGCGATTCGCTTTTGCCATTTTCATATCGAATTTTCTGGTCGTATCCGGAAATGCCGGTGGGATCCGTACACTTTCGGCAGTCCACGGAATTGTGATATCCGATCTCGTGTGATAATTTAGTCAAGTATTACGTGTTCAGTACCGACTGCGATCGATCCGATGAAGCGTAGCGGTTCGTACGGATTCGGTGCCCCGATTTCGGTCGGTTTCGCGGTCCTGACACGGAACTCCACTCCTCCACGAAGTCCTTCGTTTTGTCGAGACCCATCTACGCTTCCGTGTCGATTCGGCCGGAACCAGAGGAAGCATACCTATGGCCAAGTGGTCGGACATTCTGATTCAGCGCGGCATTATCGGTCGCGACCAACTCGCTGACGCACAAAGACTTCCGAACATGACGCTGGAGGATGCCCTGGTGCGACAGGGCTATGCCGGTCAGGAAGAAATCACCCAGGCCAAGGCCGAGGAATTCGGTTACCCGTACGTGAACCTTCGGGAGACGGACATCCCGGCCGAAGCCGTCGCCGCGGTTCCGGAAGCGATCTGCCGCGACAAATTCTGCATGCCTTACGGCGAAGAATTCGGCGAGCTGAAAATCGCCATGGCCGAACCCGACTACGAAGTGATCGAAAATCTGCGATTCGTCCTCAATAAGGAAATCGCTCCGGCGATCGCCTCGAAGGACTCCATCCTGGCCGCGATCAATGAGCATTACGGAGAAGGATCCGCCGGCGGCGGCCAGGGCGATACCGAATCGGTGAACAGCCTCCTCAAGGAATTCACCAATTCCGCCCTCGAAGAAATGGAGGTCGGCGAAGGGAAGAAGGGGGCCATGCTCGGGATGGAAGGGGCCAACGAAGCCCCTGTCATCCGCCTGGTCAACCTGCTCATCACCGAAGCCGCCCGCACCCGGGCCAGTGACATCCATATCGAGCCGTTCGCTGACCGCGTGCGTGTAAGATATCGTATTGACGGTGTTTGCGTCGAACGGGACTCGATCCCGCGAAAGTTGCACGGCGCGGTTTTGAGTCGTCTTAAGATCATGTCGCAGATCGACATCGCCGAAAAACGTCGGCCGCAGGACGGCCGGATCAAAATGATGGCCGGAGAGAAGGAAATCGACTTGCGGGTTTCGGTGCTGCCGACCAACCATGGTCAGTCGGTCGTCATGCGGATCCTGGACCGGGACAACATCAAGGTGGGCCTCCGCGATATCGGATTCGCGGATGAGGATTATCGCCGGTTCAACAATCTGATCCGTCGCCCGAACGGAATTCTCCTGGTGACAGGTCCGACCGGCTCGGGGAAAACGACGACACTCTATGCCGCGCTCAATGAGCTGAACACCCCGAACACCAAGATCATTACCGCCGAAGACCCGGTCGAGTACTACTTGCCTGGAGTGAATCAGTGCGAGGTGAAACACAAGATCGGCATGACGTTCGCCAAGATCATCCGGGCGATGATGCGGCAGAATCCGAACATTCTTCTGGTCGGCGAAATCCGTGACGAAGAGACGGCTCAGACGGCTATTCAGGCTTCTCTGACCGGACACTTGGTTTTCAGTACGCTTCACACTAACGATGCGCCCAGTGCCATTACACGTCTGGTAGACATTGGCGTGGCACCGTTCCTCGTGACGAGTTCGGTCATGGGCATCATGGCGCAGCGTCTCGTCAGGAAGGTCTGCCCCAAGTGCAAGGTTCGTGTCGACCCGCCGCAGCACATCGTCGAGGCTCTGCGGCTCAAGCCGGAAGTCGTTAAAAGAGCGAACTTTATGGAAGGCAAAGGGTGCGCTTACTGCAACAAGAAGGGGACACGCGGGCGGATGGCGATCTTCGAGCTTCTGGTCATGTCATCGAAGATTCGCGAAATGGCGTTCCGGGGCGAGAGCCCGGTCGAAATTCGTAACGTCGCTCGCCGTGAAGGGATGCGTACGTTGTTCGAGGACGGCATGATCAAAGCGATGAAGGGCCTGACGACCGTCGATGAGGTGTTGAAGATCACGAACCACGACCTGTTTACGTCGGGTGTCGCCTCTGCGGGCAAGGGGCATTGATGGCGGGTGCGACTCGATCGGTTCGGCAATGTTTCGACGGCCGGACCGTTTCGTTACGCTCGGTGCGATATTGGGTCGGTCGTCCGAAAATGGGGGTGTGATTTCGTGATTCGCGCGAACGCAAGTAGGATGAAGTTGGCCGAAGCGTATGCGCCGGGTTCTCCGGTGCTGGCGTACGGTCCTCTACCCATCCTCGAATCGTTCGACGACACGACTTCGGTTTCCGCCTGGCACGGAGACTCCCCACGCATGCGGAATTGGGCTATGTTGACGGCATTCCCGGAGATAGGCGTTCACGGCCAGGCCGTGCATGACGGCGTTCCGGGTTATGTCCGTTTCGAGTGTTTCTCATCCGAAGTCCGAATGATTACGGAACGTGAGGTCCCATGGGCACGCTTCTGATCGACAAGATGCTTCACACGGCCATCACTCAGAAGGCCAGCGACTTGCACCTGACGGTGGGGGCGCGTCCCACCCTGCGTCTGCACGGCCACATGGTGCCGCTCAACACGAAGGTCCTGGAACAGTCCGACATGGTGGGTCTGATGAAGTCCATCACGCCGGAGCGATGTCAGCAGGAGTTGCAGGAAGTCGGCGGAACGGACTTCGCGTTCGCGTTCGGCGAACTGGGCCGGTTCCGGGTGGCGGTGTTCAAGCAGCGTGGCAACATCGGCATGGTGTTGCGGCGGATTCCGAACGAATTCCTCACGTTCGAGCAGCTCGGTCTGCCGAAGGCGTGCGAGGAGCTGATCAAGCGTCCGCGGGGCCTGATGCTGGTGACCGGTCCGACGGGCTCGGGAAAGACGACGTCGCTTTCCAGCATGCTCAACTGGATCAACAACAACATGGATCACCACATCATCACGATTGAGGATCCGATCGAGTACTTCCACAAGCACCAGAAGTCTCTGGTGAATCAGCGGGAAGTGGGGATCGACGTGCCCGATTTCCCCGAAGCGCTCAAGCGGGCGCTGCGGATGGACCCGGACATCATCCTCGTCGGCGAAATGCGGGACCTTGCGACGATTTCGGCGGCGATTACCGCGGCGGAAACGGGCCACCTCGTGTTCGGGACGCTGCACACGAACTCGGCGGAAGGCACGGTCAACCGGATCATCGACGTCTTCCCGAAGGAGCAGCAGGATCAGATCCGCACGCAGCTCTCGGTGGCGATCATCGGGATTCTGGCCCAGGCGCTTCTGCCCCGCAAGCCGAAGGGGATGGTCGCGGCTTACGAGATGCTCGTGGTGACTCCGGCCATTTCGAACCTGATTCGGGAAAACAAGACGTACCGGATCGACTCTTCGATTCAGACCGGGCGGAAGCACGGGATGAAACTGATGGACGATTCGCTGTTCAACCTCTGGCGGCAGGGGATCGTGGACGAAGAAGACGCGATTTACCGGTCGCGCAAGCCCACCGAACTGCGTGAACGGATCGAACTTGCGAAGAAGGGGATCATCGACGACGGCGAGGAAGACGAGGACGAGGACGAAGCCGATACGAAGAAGCGTTGAGAATATGAGCATTCTTTCACGGCCGGGCGTCACGTCCGGCCGTGATCGCCGTATCGGAACGGGGGCCTGTGCACTCGATTCCTGCCTGTCGGAATTCCTGGATATTTTGAGGGTCTGTCGCACATGTCGCGCCGCATCGGAACCATCTTGCAGGACATGGGTTACCTTGACGAGGACGCCACGTGGCGAATTCTTGAGGAGCAGTCTCAGGGCGGGGGCGTCGAGCAGTTCGGCAAGATCGCCATCCGGCTGGGCCTGCTGACCGAGGAGCAATTGCTCAAGGGGCTCGGCGAACAGCTTGACATGAAGGTGGTGAGCCTGGCCGATATGACCATACCGGCGGAACTCTGCCAGCTGGTCAACCAGCAGATGGCCGAGATGTTCAAGATCGTGCCCTTGTCCCAGAACAAGAAGGACAAGAAGCTGACGATCGCGATGGCCCGTCCCGAGGATCCCCAGGCGATCGATTCCGTACGATCCTTCGTCGGGTGCGAGGTCCAGGGCGTGATCTCCAGCGAGTCGGACGTCAAGGCCGCGATCGAGCGGCTCTACGTCGGTCAGCAGGAATCGATCGTCGACGTGATCAAGCAGATCGAGACCGACAAGGCGCTGCAGCAGTACACGAACCGCAACGAGACGACGATCGACCTGGAAGCGATCGAGGAAATGGCCGATGCGGCACCGGTGCGGAAGCTGATCAATCTGGTGCTGCTCACGGCGATTCGGGACAAGGCATCGGACATTCACTTCGAACCTTTCGAAGACGAATACAAGATGCGTCTGCGGGTCGACGGCGTGCTCTTCGAGCTGGTGCCGCCTCCCCGTCACCTGGGCCCGGCGATTTCCAGCCGTATCAAGGTCATGGCCAATCTCGACATCGCCGAGCGACGGATTCCTCAGGACGGCCGGATTGAGCTGGCACTGGGCGGCAACCAGGTGGATATCCGGGTTTCGACGCTGCCGACTCTCTTCGGCGAGTCGGTCGTGCTGCGGATCCTCGACAAGACGGTGGTGAATCTCGACCTGAACAAGATCGGTATGCCCGAAGACACGCTGGCCCTGTGGCGTGGTGTGATCCAGAAGCCCAACGGCATCATTCTGGTGACCGGCCCGACGAGTTCGGGCAAGACGACGACGCTCTACGCGACTCTCAATGAGCTGAACTCGATCGAGGACAAGATCATCACCACCGAAGAGCCGGTCGAATACGACATCGACGGCCTGGTGCAGTGTCCGATCAACCACGACATCGGCGTGACTTTCGGAGCGTGTCTGCGGGCCATCCTGCGGCAGGATCCGGACATCATTCTGGTGGGCGAGACGCGCGACCTGGAAACGGCCGAAATTTCGATCCAGGCTTCGCTGACGGGGCACACGGTGTTCACGACCCTGCACACCAACGACGCCCCTTCGGCAGTGACACGCCTGCGGGACATGGGGCTGCCGACGTTTTTGATCACGGCGACGGTGGAAGGTGTGCTGGCCCAGCGGCTGGTGCGGAAGATCTGCCCGAACTGCAAAGAGCAGTTCATGCCGGACGACGAGAAGCTCAACCAGCTCGGACTCACGGCATCAACGGCCGCCGGACTGGCGTTCTTCCGCGGCAAGGGCTGTGATTTTTGCAAAAACACCGGATACAAGGGCCGGATGGGGATTTACGAGCTGCTCATCATGAACGACGAGCTGCGCGAGATGATCGTCCGTGAAGCTTCGCTGGACGAATACCGGGCGGCCTGCCGGCGTTCCGGCATGCGGACATTGCGTGAAACGGGCATGCTGGCCGTTCACGAGGGCAGAACGACGATCGAGGAGATCATCCGCGAGACGATTCTCGACGAATGATGAGCGAGCGGGCGGACACGACAGAACGCGGGCGATCCTGACCGACATGACGAACACGAACGATTGAGGGCCGAGCGCGATGCCGACATTTCAGTACGAAGCGATGGACCAGACCGGCAAGACGGTCAAGGACACGATCGAGGCGACGACGCAGGAAGAGGCCCAGCAGCTGATCCGTCAGAAGGGCTTCTTCGTCACCTCGATCGGCGAGAAGACCAAGACGAAGGCCAAGGCCAAGAAGAAGGGCCGGAAGAAGAAGAAATCGTTCACGATCGGCAAGATCAAGCCGAAGCAGTTGTGTACGTTCACGCGGCAGCTTTCGACGCTTCAGGATGCCGGCCTGCCGATTCTCCGCAGTCTCAAGATTCTCGAAGGCCAGTGCAAGCCCGGGGTTCTGAAGAACTCGCTGGGCGACGTGGTCGAGGATATCGAAAGCGGCCTGACCCTTTCCGAGGCGTTCGCCAAGCACCCCAAGGCGTTCGACCGGCTTTACTGCAACATGGTGCGTGCCGGTGAGGCGGGCGGTGCTCTCGAGGCGATCCTTCAGCGTCTGGCCGACTTCAAGGAAAAGTCGCAGTCGCTCAAGCGCAAAATCAAGGGCGCGATGGTCTACCCGATCGTGGTGATCACGGTGGCCGTGACGATCGTGGGCTTCATCCTCTATTTCATCATTCCGAAATTCGAAGCGATCTTCAGCGACTTCGGCGTCGATCTGCCGCAGATGACGATCTTCCTGATCAGCGCATCGAAGTTCGTCGTCGAATACGCTCCTGCCTGTATCGCGGCACCGTTCGTGATGTTCATCATCATCAAGCTGCTTTACAAGACGAAAATCGGGGCGTACGTCCTGGACTGGATCGTGCTGCGGATTCCGGTCATGGGCCAGATCGCGGGCAAGTCGACGGTCGCGCGGACGATGCGTACGCTGGGCACGCTGGTTCAGTCCGGCGTACCGATTCTGGAGTCGATCGCCATCGTGCGGGAGACGGCCGACAACGCCGTTTTCGAGCGCTGCTTCACACGCATTTACGATTCGATCCGCGAAGGCGAGACGATCTCCGTGCCGCTGAAGCAATCCCGCCTGGTGGACGACATCGTCGTGAACATGATCGACGTCGGCGAGGAGACCGGCGACCTGGACAGCATGCTCAACAAGATCGCGGACAACTACGACGAAGAAGTCGAAGTGCTGGTGGAAACGCTGATGAGCCTGCTGGAACCATTGATGATCGTCGTTCTCGGTTCGATCGTCGGCTTCATCGTCATCGCGCTGTTCCTGCCGCTGGTGCAGCTCATTTCGAAGCTCTCCGGCTGATCCCCGGGTTCCCGGCCCCGAACCGCCTGGTCCGGGGCATGCCGGGTTCGCTCCGGAACGCAGCGGAAAACGGGAATTTCGTGTCACGGATTCCGCTGACGCCCGTAAGTCGTACGGGTGGCGTTGCGTGCGGGTCGCGAAGGCTGTCCGAAATGCAATCGAAAATGCAATCAGGTCGAATTTGCTGGAACTTCTGGATCTTTTCGGGCGTCCAAGATAAGTCATCGAATCCATGGATGCGATGGGGCGTTCGGCAGGGGCGAGTGCGGCGATCGCCGCAAGCCTTGATGTCCAAAGGTTCCGAACTATGTCAGTGGCCCCTCGAGGCCGAATTCTCACAACCCCAACGAACCAGAGTGCGGAGAGTCCTCGGATGAAACTTCGAAACCGCAAGGCCGCCCTTCGCTCCGAGGCCTGCATTGACCGGCGTTCCGGCTTCACGCTGGTGGAATTGCTGGTGGTGATCACGATCATCGGCCTGCTGGCGGGGCTGCTCCTGCCGGCGATCAACGGGGCTGTCCGTTCCGCCAAGGAAGCGGCTGTCTCCTCGGAAATCTCGCTGCTCGACCAGGCCCTGGCGAGTTTCAAGACCCGTTACGGCGATTACCCGCCGAGCTTCGTCGTTCTGGACGAATCAGGGCTTTATGCCAACAACACTCAGTTGGTTCAGGCAGTCCGGAATCATTTCCAGAACGTCGGCGGCATTACGAACCAGACGCAGCTCGACACCCAGACGACCAAGGCGATTCAGCGCTCCGAGCGGTACGTCAAGAAATTCTTCAACCGGATGGGCACGACGCCGCAGGACATCAACGGCGATGGGTCTTTCAATCGATTCTGGATTCTCGAAGGTGACGAATGCCTGGTCTTTTTCCTGGGCGGCTTACCGGTGGCGAACGGACAGACATTCGAACTGACGGGGTTCTGCAAGAAGCCTGACTGGCCGCTGTTCTCCCGCGTCGAAACTTCCAACAATCCGGCATACAAGCAGACGCTCAATCGTGACAATCCGCTCTTCGAATTCAAGGCGGACCGTCTGGTCGATTTCGATGGCGACGGGTTCCCGAGCTATATCGACTCTTTGGGCGCCGATGAGCAGTCTCGGCCTTACGTCTATTTCTCGGCCTACGGCTCGAATGCGTTCGATCCCCAGGATTGCAATTTCAATCCGAAGAGCAACGCGGTCTCTTACAACCCCTCGCTTTCGGACATCGTCGATCTCGATACCGGCGATAATTTCTATCGTGCTTTCGGCGGCAATTCGGGATTTTCGATATCGCCGAATCCTTACACGACCGGGCCGGCATTCCCGACGGGCCGGTCGCCCGCCTGGCAGAAGCCACAGAGCTATCAGATCATCTCAGCCGGCGTGGACAGGATCTACGGCTATGGCGGGCAGTTCGCGGGTAAATCCAAGAGCGAGCCACTGCCCCTGGATGCGACGGACATTTCGGTTCCACGAGTGTTTCCGGCCAGCGAATCGAGCCGGGCTGTCGAGGCCGACAACATCACCAATTTCTCCCAGGGACGTCTCAACTGATTCTGGCCGAAAGGCCGGGGATGACCGGTACATCCTGAAGGGAGCGGCGTGACGATCATGAACCTTCGAAATTCGCTGGGCACAATACAGGGGCAGAGACGCCGGGGTGGTTTCACCCTGGTGGAACTGCTGGTCGTCATCACGATCATCGGGCTTCTCGTAAGCGTGATCCTGGTCGCTTCTTTCGGTTCGCTGGCCACGGCCAATCTGAAGGCGACGCAGGCTCTGGTTCTGAAGCTCGATCTTGCGATCAAGGAACGGATGCAGGCCCTGCTGGATGACGAGATCTATCCCAATGCCACGCATATGTGGATCGCGACTCCTGGGGGCAACAAGCCGCCTGTCGTGGGCACGGCGATCTTCGGGCCGATGCGTGGGCTTTCTCCTGGCCGGGGTGCGAACGCCCGGGCGAAAGCCATCGCGATGACCGATTACCTTCGGGCCGAGATGCCGGACTTCTTCGTGGTCAACGACGCGAGCGTCATCAGTACGTATCCGGTCAATTTCGGCGGGATGAAACAGACCATGCTGGGGCAGGTGGCTCCGATCGCGACCAACGCGGCTGTCGCGCCTTATATCCTGCCGATCGGGACGGCCTATTCGTTCAACGGGTCGAACAGCTTCGGAAGCTATTATCCGCCGAATCCGAACAACCCTGCGGATCCGATCAATCAGGCGTACAACCAGAGCTACAACATCTCCGGAACGGGCGTTTTCGGCGCGAGCTATTCGGCGGCTTCAGGAATCTACAAGCAGCTGGGTTACGCACCGGCCGGATATGACGGTGTCGACAACAACGGTAACGGACTGGTGGACGAGATGTCGGAAGGCATTCCCAACGCAGCCGACCGCACGGCACTGGTCACACGCCTGCAGCAGAATCATGACCCCAAAACCGCTCGGTCGGCAATGCTTTACGCTCTGCTCGTCGAGGGGCAGGGGCCTTTGGGGGCAGCCTTCAGCCGCGATGATTTCACCGATCGTGAAATTCAGGATACCGATGATGACGGCCTGCTCGAGTTCGTGGACGCCTGGGGCGAGCCGCTGCAATTCTATCGCTGGCCGATGTGGTATACCTCGGACAATCAGCGGGGCTGGGCCGAATATCCGACGGACACCTGGGTGACGCGTGACCGGAATCCCATCGATCCTTCCAGTTCGCTGGTCGGCCTGGAATGGTGGCTGGATACGGCGGGCCTGGGGGGCGACACGATCAACGGCCGCCAGGGAAGCCTTGAGCTGCGAGTCTTCGAGTATTTCTTCCATCCGCTGACGGAGGCGACCAGCTTTCCCACTCCGGTTTCGAATTGGGACCGGTCCGGCGAGTTCATGCGTCGTGCGTATCGATATACGCCGCTGATCGTCTCAGGCGGGCCGGATCTCGCGGTGGGAATCCGGATGTGGGGCCAGGTCATGGAACAGCAGACGAGGCTCGAATTCGAGCGGGATTACGGCAACCTGGCCGTGAAGCTGGATTACTACTGCTTTTCCTATTCCGACCTTCGTGCTCAGTCACGAAGCGTGGCGGGGACATTGCTGGCAGACACCGTCACAGACGAGATGCTCAATTCCGCCCAGGATGACATTTCCAGCCATGCCCTGCAGCAAGGCCAGGGTGGAGGTGCCCGATGATTCAGACTCAGTCCCGGCGAACGGATCGCGGCTTCACGCTGATCGAATTGCTGGTCGTCCTGTTCATCGTCGGGCTGCTCTCGGCCGCGACTCTCCCCGTGCTGATCACCACGCTGAATCAGCGTCAGGTCCAGGACGCCTCACGAGTCGTTCAACAGGCGCTCATCAACGCCCGATTCGCGGCGATGTCGACGGGCAAACCGGCCGGCATCCGGCTTCTCGCCGATCCCGTTTACCCGGGGCCTGATCAGTCGGATCCGCTTCGCCCCCTGGCCTACAACCGGATCATTCAGCTCGAAGCGGCCGATGACTATTCGGATGGTCAGTTGCGGGTGCACTCGCCGGGTGCCAGCCAGGACGAAATGCTCGATTTCTTTCTCTACTGCACTGTCAACGGCTTGAACTGGAAGACCCTGCTGCTCTCGGTGAATCCACTGGTCAGCAAGGGGCCTCAGGATCCGTATCAGAACATGATCCTTCCTCCGATCGGCTCGCAGCCTGCGAAGTTTCGGGATCCCCGGATCGTGCTGCGTCAGTACAAATCGGAAGTCAAGTCGGGTGGGGTGCCGTCGCCGGTGGAGCCGACCAACTGGAGTTGGAACGTACGGGCCGGAGACCGCATCACGGTCGGCGTACAGAACACGAGCCAGTATGTCGTCGCGGGGCCAGTCGCTCCTTTCCGTCCGGCTGCCGGGTATAACCCGGTGACGTTCAATCCGGAACGGTTCGTCAACATGGGCAGCGCTTACGAAATGACGCAGTTTCAGCTCCCCACTTATTTCTTTCAGCCCGCGAACCTCGGGCCTCTGACTTATCCCTACTACACGTCCGAAATCATGTACGTCGTCAACGAGAGCAACAAGATGTTCGACGGCGTGGACAACAACGGGGACGGTGTCGTCGATCCCGCGTTCGACGGCCTCGACAACGACGGCAACGGTTTCGTCGACGACCCGTCCGAGCTGTTCTATCATCGCTCCATCGATCCGCAGACGGGCGTCATCGCCGGCCTCATCTCGGCTGGTACGAACCCTTTGACGCCTCAGGGCCGTGCGACGATGATCCAGGCGCTCAAATCGACTTTCGAATGGGATCCGGTGACACTTGCGGCCGACAAGCTCGGCACCGTCGGTGGCGACGCCCAGGAATACAGCGTGAAGCGGCGGATGGTCCCGTCCGCGAACGCGGCTGAGGTCGGTCTTCCGGCGGATGTCGTAATCGACGCGACGACGGCTGTGCACTGGGTCGCGTCGCAATCTTCCCCGAACGGCGGGTATCTGGTTCTCGCCCCCCCGAACGTGAATTACGTCTCGGGGATCGAAACCGCCGAACGGAGCCGTCTGCCGATCGACCCGCTGACGCGCTATGTCGACATCATCTTCCAGCCCGATGGCCAGGTGGTGACCAGTTCCGCGGCCTCCGTCAACGGTGCTCCGTTCCAGGTTCCGTTCTATCACATCTGGCTCGCGGACCGGGGCGATGTGTTCCCGCCGGTCAATCCCGCCGGCAAAACGAGAGACAAGTACGTGCCGCAGCTGCCGATGCCTGAGGGTGCCATTCTCGGGTCGACGCATGATCATACGAGCGATACCGAGTGGCGGCTCAAGAACGAGCGCCGGATGATCACGATCCAGACGCGTACTGGCCGGATCAGCTCCCAGACGGTCGAATTTTTCGATGGCGATGCCAATACGCCCTTCCAGGACGCCCAGAAGGGAATCGCGGAGGTGGGCCAATGATGACCGACCGTTCTGACCTGCAACCGTATCTATCCGATCGTCCGGGTCTCACACCGGTGACTTCTTCCATGACGTCCATGCCAGGAAAACGCCGCGGCGTTTCGATGACCGAAGTGCTCATCGCGATCATGATCCTGGGCATCGGCATGACGAGCCTGATGACCCTGTTCCCGATCGGCCTGATGAAAATTCGTGAGGCACGCCGGAACAACCGGGCCAGCCTGCTCGCATCGAACGTCGCGAACGATCTGAAAACGCGTGATCTGCTCAATCGCTACAGTTTCGCGGCGACGTTGAGCGCGACGGGGCTCACGGGCGGAACGCTGTTCGATCCGTGGAGCACGGATACGATCGGCCTTTCCGGAACGATCCCTCTGGCCGATGCGATCTCGGTCGACAATTCTACGGGCTTCGGCATTCCGGTCGTGTGCTGCTACGACCCGCTCTTCTGGTCGAATCTGGCCTATACCCAGTCGCCGGCGTTCACGAACGTGAATCAGCTGGTTCGGCCTGAACTGCGTTTCGGCCGGGCATTCGGCAACGATCTGCGCAGCGATCCGGACGGCAGCCGCCCCAGCGCCTTCGGCCTGCCCCGGCTCACGAACATCTGGCCGGCCCTGGCGGCCCCGAACATGGGCCCCAGCATGGGTAACATCAATTCCGTGGCTTCGATCTTCGTTTCGCAGGATGACCCTGTCTTTCCGGAATTCGAAAACGACGCGCTGCCCGCGGGCGGTCGTCAGAATCCGATCCTGCCCCTGATGGGCGATTCGAACATGGGCCTGTATGCCATGAACGAATGGGAATATTCCTGGATCTTCACGGGCAAGAGCCGCGACCGGAACGTGTTCGAAGGCGACATGGTGGTGTTCCACAGGCGACAGCTTTACGTGAACACGGATCTGAACAACAACGTGACTGGCATCTCGGGCGAGCGAGTCGTCGAAGGGATCTTCGGGCTCGGCACCGTGCCTTTGACGATCAATGGCGGTCAGCTCGGTTATGCATCGGGACCGAGCCGCAAGGTTCTGTTGATGTGGCCCAAGGTAGACGATGCCGAGCGGCCTGACCTGCGTGTGGGCAGCTGGATCGCCGACGTGACCTACGAACCTTCGCAGTCGGTGACTCTGACGCGTTTCCTTCGAGATTTCGACAGCGACGGGCGGCCGGATGCCGAGCATGGCGGCCAGCGCTGCCACTGGTACAGGGTCGTTCAGAAGTCGGAGGTGACGACACCTTCCGAAGCGAATCCTGGCTACGGCACGACCTACGACAACAGCCACGAAGCGATGATCGTGACGGTCGACCGGCCCGTCGTTTCGAAAACCCTGCTGCAGCGAGCGGGCGGCAGCGGTTACGCACCTGTGCACGTGAACGTAGCCCTGATCGCGCCTGAGGTGGTCGCCGTGTTCCCGATCACCCTGGAAGGTCGTTGATTCTTTCTTCTCGCCCCGGAGACGAATCCGTGGCGAGCGGTATCGAGAAGCCTGTCCCGTCCGAATAGGCCAGTCCCGGAAAGCCGATCGAACATGATCCTGAACCGAGCCCAGATACGACGCGGCCTGACCCTGGTGGAAATGCTGGTGGTCGTCGGCCTGACGGTGCTGATGATGACGATCATCGCCCAGATTTTCGGGGCCACGACGACATCCTTCCAGGTGGCCCGGGCGATTCAGGAGATCGACCAAGACCTGCGTGCCATCGAGGGGACGATCAAGCGGGACCTGTCCGGAGCCACGGCCCGCATGACTCCGCCCTTGAATCCCAAGGACAATCTGGGCTATTTCGAATACGGCGAGAACGAATTCGCCGACGCCCAGGGCGAGGATTCGGACGACTACCTGGCCTTTACGACGAAGTCGACCGACGGGAATCTGTTTCTGGGCCGGTATTTGCCGCCACCCTCACCGGTTCCTGGTATGCCTCCATTTCAGGCAGGCGCGGACACACGAGGTGCGAACGCCTTCGTGGCGCCGACGATCATCACGTCCGACACCGCCGAGGTGATCTACTTCCTTCGCAACGGCAATCTCTATCGCCGGGTTTTTCTGGTCAAGCCGGGGCTGAGGCTGAATCACGAATATGCGTTCGCGACCAACGGATCCTATCAGGGCGTGCAGGTGGCCAACATGCCGGGCATCACGGGCCGGGTGGGCTGGCAGGCTCTCAACGACATTTCGATGCGGCCCGGCGAGTTGATTTCCTCGCCTCTTCCGCTCCGGCCCAACGTCCTGCCGCCTGCGGGCCAGCAGGTTTTCGACACCTACATCGCGGTCAATAACGTCCTCACGAAGTACGAAAGCGAAGTCCGTCCGATCGCCAACGGTCTGGGCGACCTCACGAACCGCCAGAACCGGGCATTCAAGCCGCGTTTCACGAACGACTATTTCACTCAGATCTACAATGCCGGCGTCATGGTGAGCATTTTCCCGTTTCCCGACGGTCAGGCCGATGATTACATCGGGTCTCCGCCACCAGCCTTTTCCGGAAGCTTTCGAAACGAGATCGATGACTATACGCCGGCCACCTATCCGAACCTGCTGAATAACATGCGGACGATCACGGCGTTCGGCGTATCGGTCAACGAAGCGCTCCCACCGTCGGGGTTCAATTACTATCCCGCGAATGTCGGTCAGACGGACACCCTGTCGTTCCCGTTCGTCTATCCGCACTCGTATTCCCGGTTCGCCGACGGACAACTCGCCCTGCTCGCGAATATCCCGGCTCAAGGGTCGATCCACGGCCTGACGAATCTCGAATCGGCAGCGGGCAGAAATCTACGCACGGCGAACCCCTGGCAGCCTTTCTGGAATCACAATGCGGTCGAGCAGGGCGATAATCTGCCGGTGCCTGGTAACGATCCCTACGGCGCCATGCTGGCAGGGCAGACCTGGTGGGGATTCCCGACCTGGCGTGAGCAGCTTTCGCCCCTTTGGATCGATCCGCTGAAGCGTCTGGCCGCGCCATTTCCGATGGTCGGCCTGACCGATATGCCCACCGTCACCATGCTGCGGGGCCATCAGCCGTATGGGCTTTCCTGGAGTACGCAGACGAACGCGTTCGGGTGGCTGCCCGAGATGCTCATTCCGACCCGTTCGAAAGATCAGCCGTTTCCTGAGAACGGATCTCCGGTGCTTTCCGGCCTCAGTTCGAAAATGTACAGCAATATGTCGACGATCTGGAACTACACGTGGGAGGACGACCTCCTGGCCACGAATGTCCGGTCGTTCGACGTGAAAGCCTACGAGGCTCTTCCGGAAATTCAGTCGTACGTCGATCTCGGCTATCTGGCCACGCCCTGGGGCGGCAGCACGATCGTCGGCGGCAGGCCTGTGAATCCTCCGATGCCGATCGATTTCATCATCGGCGGAACGCCTTCGACCGTGAATATCTCCTCAGCGACGACGATCGAAAGCGATCTGCTGGGCTTCGGGCACGAAGGTCGTATGCCGCCTTTGACGTCCGACTTCCGGGCCGACTCCCAATTCCCTTTCATACCCGGGATCGGACCCAGGTTCCTGGGCGACGACACCGCGGGCGTGATTCGCATGCGGCGAGTGTGGGACACCTGGTCGAGCGATTACTCGGCCGTGAACGCCAAGACGCTCGACCCGCTCACGGCTCCGCCGTTTCAGGTGGCCCCCCGGCCGAGCTATCCGCCGCCTTATCCTGCTCCTCTTCGGGGCATTCAAATCCAGATTCGTATGACCGACCCGCGTGACGAGCGCATCCGCACGATCACGATCCATCAGGACTTCAGCGGCAAGCTTTGAAACCCTGCAGTCACGAACGTCTCGAAGCGGTCGTAAATCTCTCGAACCGCGTGCCCGACCGGAAATCCGCCGAATCGAAGGAACCAGGCCGACCATGATCACGTCACACAACAGGAGCATCCGCCGGATCGCCCGCGTGACGACCGGCCTGACACTGAAGAAGCCCACGAGTGCGAAGGAAATCGCCATGATCGGAAACATCGCAATGTCGGGATCGCTTCCCGCCAGTCGGCGCCGGGGTGTGGTGCTGGTTGTCGTTCTGGCCATGCTGGGGCTCCTGGCCGTCATCGGCGTTTCGTTCGCGACCTATTCGAACCAGGCACAGATCGCCAGCCGCCGGTTCGTTGCCAATACGAAGGCCAATATCGATCCGGACTCGCTTCTCGGCTACGCGATGGAGCAGTTGATCAACGATTCGAACAACCGGCTTTCTTCGCTGCGCGGACACTCGCTCAAGCGGGACATGTACGGAAACGATACGGTCTTCCATGGCATTCTCACGACGGTGCCGTTGATCACGGCCAGCAATTTCCCCAAGCCGCAGGTGCCCCCGACCATCACGGGGTTCACGGCCAACGTGACCTCCGACCCGGTCACTGGCCGAGCCCTTTCGCGGCCGGCGGTTCTGGTTCAGACCAATATTCCCGTCTCGGGCACGCCGTTCGATGGTTACGACTTCACTCGCTGGGTCATGAAAGTCGCCGCCTGCACCGGCTTCGACGCGACAGGACGGCCGCTGAACCAGAATCCGAACTTTCTGACGCAGACGGTCGAGGTACTGAACGGGTCGTACGCTCCGGCGCTCCAGTCCGGCGGTTATCGTCGGCTGCTGATCGCCGAGCCGGATACGTCCGCTGGGCTGGCTCAGGTCAACCAGAACGTCCGGTTCGCACTAGACGGCCGCTTCCTGCGATCCTTCAACGGCTCCGGAGTGACTTTCGCCGACATCAGCGGCATTTCGCACGACTGGGGCGTGTATCCGAACATGCGGCTCAACGCCGCCAGTTCCATCACCGATACGCTGACGGGCCAGTTTCTGCCCTCCGGGCTGCCATCGAATCCTGATCTGCCTCTTTCGCCAGGACTTGACGAAGACTACGACGCCGCGGACCTGGAAAACTGGTTCCTGGCTCTCCAGTCCGCCGACGGGTCGATCACTTTGCCGAGCTTTCACAGGCCCGGGATCATCCGCTACGACATGTCGACTTACAATGCTCAGTCACCAGCCACATGGGCGAACTATCTGATTTCGAATGACTGGCGTGCCAGCCTGCCGAGCAGTGGGGCAGCGTCCGCCGCGCAGATGGCGGCCTACGCTTCTTCGGCCGCCAAGTTCCTGCGTCCTCGAGCCGCGGACGGTCATGACCGGAACACGTTCCCGGATCTTGTGCCCGATATGCGGCCCTACAAGATCAACGGCAACGTGCCGAATCCGACCTTCGGCCAGATCGGCTGGTTCGAAAGCGATCCGACGACCGGCCTGCCCAACGGCGCTTCGCCGGACGACTGGGTGTTCCACCCCGGTTACGACGTCGACAACGACGGCGACGGTTATAACGACAGCGTCTGGCTCGACCTCGGCTTCCCCGTGCAGACCGACGCCAACGGCAAGAAATACAAGCCCCTCTTCGCCTTCCTGATCGTCGGCCTGAACGGCAGGTTGCCGCTGAATACGGCAGGCAATCTGCATGACCGGGACATCGGCCTGGCAGTGAACGCGAACGGACGCCCGGTCGCGAACGGTAACGAGGGAATTCCGAAATACAACCATGCTTCGCACCTGGGCACCAGCCCGACGGAAATCAACCCGAAATTCGCGCTGAGGCATACCGTTTCGCAGACGGCGGACACAGCCTTCCGGGAAATCGCTTCGACCCAGGGCCTGCGCGGCCTGCTGGCCGGCGCGCGGAGCGGTTCCACGGCTCTGCCTGGCCGCTGGGGCGACAGCCGATATCTTCAGGCCTATCTTGGCACGATCGCACCAGGGATCGATCCACGGAGCGGCCCTGAAGTTACCTTGCCGTTCAACAACCCGGTTCGCCCGGGCAAGAGCATGCCGTTTCTGAGCGGCGGGGCAGCCTTGCCGTCGACGATCACGCCCGATACTTCGGACGATGACTCCGACACTTTCGACTTTCTGCCTGACGCCACGGTGGCTTCAAACAATGCCTTGTACTCTCCGGAACGGGCCGACAGCACCTATCCGGTCACTTCCCGTAACCTTCTTCTTTCCGTCGAACGTCAGCGGAGGTTCGTGACGCCGATTGACCCGGTGGGAACAGGGCGACTGATCCCCTGGAACCGTCCGCCCTATTACTATCCGAACTTCATCACGAATTACGTGGAAGCTAAGGATATGGGGGGCAATTTCCAGATCGCCGGATTGACTCAGGCGGATGCCGATTTGCTTGCGAGCCAGCTTGGCTCTGTAGCCTTGTTCGGCCGCGGGGCCGATACGCGTGGCCGGGTCGGTTACTTCGGATATTATCGGGCCCCTGGCGTGAGCGTGGCCGAAATTCCTCCGCCGCTGACAGGGCAGACGACAGTCCAGATCGCTACGAGCCTGCTCAACCCGCTGCATGGATACGAGTCGCATCGAAATCCGCTGATGATCGTCGACCCGGAAGCCAACATTCAGGGCGGCGGTTTCAACGCGGCCACACCGTTCAATTTCGGAGACGGCTGGGATTTCGTAAGCCTGCCTCAGACGCTGCCTTACCCCTACAGCAACATTGTCACCATCGCGAACAACAAGATCCCGCCAGCGAATTTCCCTGCACCCGAAGTTCGGGGCACGTTCACACGGGATATCGCATCCGACCCGACGACGATCAACGGTTTCGTACCTGCTGCTCCGACGCCCGGCGGATTGCTGACGCGTGACGAGGCCGACGAGCAGAACCTCTACGACTCCAGCGATCAGTTCGACGAACCGTTCCGCGCATCGGACCTGGCGGACCTTTACCTGAAGGGCTCGACTTACGACGCCACGTCGGACCCGATTCGCAGCCGTGTGGCCAACCTGTTCACGACCGCCGAAGCGATGCACGTAACGGCTCAGCCTCAACCTGCCTACTCGAACACGGCGGAATCGGCGGAATTGCAGAACTTCAAGCGCTGGCCGGCGAATCCTCGCAAACTCTTCACCCATGAGAGCTGGGACACCAACCGGTTCGCCTGGTCGCCTGACAATCCCGGCAACGCATTCCGCGGGCCTTCGGTGGCGGACTGGAATTCGAACTTCGCAGCCAATCAGTCGGCCAGTGCGCCTAACCTCAGCTTCAACTCCGTCGGCGACATCTTCCAGTTCCCGACGCCATCCCTGGCTCTGGGCGACCGGAGGATCAACCTGAATTTCCCGCTGCCGGCCTACGATTACCAGCAGGTCGACAATGCCGGCAAGCAAATTCCGCCAGCCGTGCCCCGCTATCAGGAGCCGACCCGCCTGAAGTGGCTGCGCGAGACCTACCAGCTGATGCAGCGCGTTCTGCCGCCGAAAGCGGTCGACACGCCGCTGGAAAAGGCCCAGCTCGCCCAGTTCCTCGTGAACCTCGTCGATTACCGCGACCCGGACGGTGTGATGACACTCTTCACCGCGGTCGATCCGAACACCGGCACACTGGGCCACGGGCTTTATCAGACGATCGCCGCCCCGGGGGTTCCGAGCGTGATCCTGGAGAGCTTCACGGGACCTCCGGCGAACTCCAAGTCGCTCGATCTGTGGGGCATGGAGTACAACCCGGTCGCCATCAACGAAGTGCTCGCCTATGAGTTCAAGTATTGGGAAACCAACGGCACCGGGGCTGAGAAGCTGCATAACCGGATTTTCATCGAGCTGGTCAACACACTTACGGCTTCGGACATCGGGCCGAATCTGCCGGATTTCGATGCCGCGGACTTGAACATGCTCGGCTGGGAGTTCGTCGTCGTCCAGGATGGCGACGGAACCACACCCGACGCCACTGGCCGCCCTGATCCGTTCACGGGCCAGCTTCCGACGGCCGCTGACGGCATCACGCCGCTCGGCAAGATCGGCACTCGTGCAAGTCTGCCCGTGCCCGTTTCAGGCACAGCCGGGCAACCTCTGCCTACCGGCAAGGAAGTCAAGGCGATGCGGATCAACTCAAGCAGCAATGGCACCGATCCTGTCTATTCCGTCTTCGGAAACTCCCAGGCACCTGACCCGACTGTGGAGCAGAATTCGCCGGATACGTATCTTGGAACCGGAAATCGCGTCTACAATCGCTCCACAACGTACGACCAGCTCCTTCCGAAAGTCGGCGAAGTCACGGAAATCGAAGAAGGCCGGTATTTCTGGCTGTATCTGCAGCGGCCTGTGGATCCGGCCGACCCGACATCGCCCAAGGTCGTCGTGGACAGTATGCGTTTCCCCTACATGGTTTCGAACGCGACCCGAACCGACCCGATGACACCGGCGTTCCAGCAATCGAACACCCGTCTCTATTCCGTGCAGCGCATGCAGCCTTATCGCGGTGCTCATGCCGTTCGGAACAATACGGCGACACCGTATTTCCCGTACGACGCTTACGGCTATTCGGAGCAGGGGGTCGTTACGGACGATCAGGATCAGGCCGATCCGAACACCCATGCGATCGGCTACACGGGCCAGAACAAAACTCTCGTATCCGACGAACGAATGCGGCACACCATCGGCGACGGCAACGCCCGCAGCGAAACCTGGGAGCTTCTCCCTTTCGCTGACCGGGACTTCCAGAGCGTCGCCGAATTGCTGCTCGTGCCTTCGGTCGGCCCTGGCCGGTTTACGAAAATGTTCGTGGAGAATCAGCCGCAACTTGGCCTGGGCCGGCGTGACCCGACCCCCCGGACGAAGCCGGACGACAATCCGCCGAACTACTCGGTTTCGAATGTCGCCTATTCGGCCAATTACGGCACGCAGCTGCGTGACGAACCCTCGGTTTTCCCCTACCTTTCCGACCGCTTCTTCTACACGGCGGCGAAGCAGGAAGGGTATGTCGCTCCCTTCGCCACGGTCACAGGTTCCGGCACCGTGCCGGCGATCCTTCAGCCTGGCGGCAACGCCGACATGTTCGGCAGCCCGTCGGCTGACGGCTGGCACAGGATGCTCGAATTCTTCGAAGTGCCTTCGAGCATGAACGGCGCGATCGGCCCTGTGACGGAAGGCGAAAACGGCGACTGGTTCCGCCAGGCCCGCGTGCCCGGCAAGCTGAACCTGAACCTGATCGTGGACGAAGAAGTCTTCATGGGGCTCATCGACGACGCACGGGTGAACCTGGCGGAAATCGATACGTCGCTGGACAATAACGGGAATCCGAAAGACGCGCCGCCGCAAATCGCGACGGGGCAATTCCTGGATTCGAGCGGCATGGTACCTGTCGTCCGCCCGATGACCGTGTCGATGCCGAACCGAGGTTACCCGGTCGATCCGAACGGCCGGCCGCCGGCGAAGTCGCCATTCCCGATGAAGCAGGCCTTCAGCGACTTCCTCAAGCTCCGCCACGGCGGTTCGGGGCACCTGCTCGCCTTCGGCCAGGAACCCACGGGCACACCTACGGCACGTGAGCGTCCGTTCCGGTCGCTGTCGTTCCCGGACATCAACTACACCGTCCTTCGGCCCGGGGCATTGCCTCCATCGGTCGCGACGACGCCTGCGGTGCCCGTGGGCAAACTGTACGTGCACAATTACCTGATCGGGACCGATCCGAACTTCCTCGGTCTCGCGTCAGACGGGCTGCCGCCTTACCTGGGCGACCCGGGCGTGCGGAATATCTTCCTCGACTACTCGGCCCAGTTCGCTTATGCCCAGCCGCCGGCACTGCCGTTCCGCCGCCTGTTCCAGATTCCCGATGCCCAGATCGGCTGGGTGGGCGGGATGCAGGACTGGGATCGCAATTCGAACGCCTCGCTGTTCGGTAATCCGGTGGTGAATCAGACGATTTCCCATGCGAATTTGTCGACGAGCGGTTTCAGGTTCTTCACGGATCTCACGAACGACATCCTGGATGATTCCGATCTGCAGAATCCACCTTCACCTAAGAAAGCGATTTTGCCGCCAGCGAGCCTTTTTGTGCCTGCGGTCGACATTACCGCGAAGGAAACCGACCTGACGGCGATTCCGAACAATGCCGCCAAGAATCCTCTGGAACTCCCACGGCCGCTTCTGGGTGCCAATATCTATCAGCGGCCATCGTCCAACATGGGTACGGTGACATACACCAAGGTCGAAGACCGCCGCCAGCATCCGATGTTCCGCACGGAGCTGCTGCAAAAGATCATGAACCTGACCACGGTGCGGACGCAGCAGTTCGCCGTCTACGTCACCGTCGGGTTCTTCGAGGTCAAGAAGGAGGGCAACGCCAACACGCTTCAGCCCGAAGTTCTGGGCACGGAGATCGACAAGAACTCCAGGTACACGATGTTCGCCATCGTGGACCGTACGAAGGCCGAGGGCTTCAACCCTCTCAACCCTGGCAACTACCGCGACCTGATCGAATACGAACGGCGGTTGAAATGAGCCGCCACGAGTTGTGCGAAGCACGAGGAAACGTCGCGAAGACCTGTCTGCGGGATTGTCGCCCCGGCGCCGACCCCATAGAATTCAGGTATCGACTCTGTAGATGTGCGGCAACAGGCCGGTAGTCGGAACGAATCGCGAGCGTCGGTCAGACCAACCGGTGATCTCGCACATTTCTGAAAGGACCCTGGATATGAAGCGGAGTTCGTTGGCCCATACCGGTCGCCGCAGCGGCTTCACGCTGATCGAGCTGCTGGTGGTCATTTCGATCATCGGCGTTCTTGCCGGTCTTCTGCTGCCGGCGATTGCAGCCGCACGGGGAGCGGCCCGCCGTGCCCAGTGTACGAACAACATGCGTCAATTAGGCGTGGGCCTGCTTGGCTTCGCGAACGCCAAAAATTCGCTCCCGAACGCTGGCACATATCGAGAATTCCCGCTGAATTCGACGACCCCGGGCCCGATGAACGCCTTCGGCAGTTCGAATTTCGCTCCTTCGGCCCTGTATTCCTGGGTCGTCGAAATTCTGCCCTATATCGATAACCAGGATATCTACAACTCCTGGGACAAGAAGAAGCCCTATCTGGATCCTACGCCGAATGGATCGAATCCATCGAATCTCAAGCTCAGCTCGACATCGATCGCGACACTGACCTGTCCGGATGACCTTTCCATTGAGCAAGGCCGCGGCAACTTGTCCTATGTCGTGAACATGGGCTTCAGCCGTTTCCATTATTCGAACACCTCCGGCGGCAATCAGGGTGCTGTGATTCCTCCTCGCTGGGACGGCACCACTCGCAACAACCTGACTCCGCATCTTAACTGGGGTGCCGATTCGGCCTCGATCAACAAGAAGCTCGCCGTGTTCTTCATGAGTTCCGAGAACAGCGCGGCTCCCTGGAACACGAAGTCGACGCTCACGAGCATCTCCGACGGTGCCTCGAACACAATTCTGGTGGGTGAAAACGTCTATGCCGGCTTCACGCCGTCGTATGCGATGGGCGGTGGTGTCGAGGCCAACTGGGCCAGCCCCCACCCGAACATCGTCGGCTTCATCGGTTCGGACAACATCTGCGGGACATCGGGCGTGTGCTCCGGCTCGAAGGCGACCCAGAACGACGACTGGCCGGGCTGGGATCAGGCCAACGACCGCGACGGCAAGGAAGGCATCAACAGCGATCCTGATGCCGCTACGGGCTTCTCGCCCTTCCTCTCCAGCGGCCACTCCGGCGGTATCGTGAACTGCGTCATGGCCGACGGCTCGGTCCGTGGCATTTCGCAAACGATCTCGGGTGTCGTTCTTTCCAAGCTCATTTCGCCTCAGGGTGCGAAACTGCCGGCGAACATCCGTCAATTGCCTCTGGGCAGCGACGACTGATCGTCTGACTCAGGCTTCAGTTCGCAACAAGCATTCGATGCATCGAAAGCCAGGGCTTCGGCTCTGGCTTTTTTTGTCTTGGCCTGCATGATCGGGCTTTGACGATTTTACGGATTTCGATCTTGCGAGGATTCGAAGAAACGTTAGAATCCCTGCCGTCTTGAGTGGTCGAAAGTCTGCCCCGGGCGTATTCCACGGAAGGAATCGTAACCGGTGACTCTCACGGCTTTCGGTCGGAGCGGGTACGAAGGGAACGCTGTCGCACGCATCGCCTCTTTCTAGGGCTGCAGGCGAATGGCGGATCCTGCGACACGAAACCTTGCCGGTGGGAAGGGATGCCCATGCGGTCGATCGGTCGGAATCGATATCGAAATCGACTTACAGGCTTCGGCTTACGCGCCGTCTGCGCTGGTTCGTTGACTCTGGCCACGTTCCTCGCGAGCGTGGGTACGGCTCATGCGCAAGGTCAGCCTGCAGCGCGCGGAGCGGTAGCTTCGAACAAGTTGCCGGATGGCGAGATCGTGGAAATCCGCGTCGAAGGCGCGCAGACGATCCCGGTCGAGGATATCCAGCGCAAGCTGTCGAGCCGAGTCGGCCGGCCTCTCGAACGCAAATCGATCGAGAAGGACATCCGCTCTCTGCTCGAAAGCCAGTGGTTTTCGGACGTTCAGCCCTTCTATGACAAAGCCGATTCGGGCAAGGGCTACATCCTGATCTTCAAGGTCAAGGAAATGCCGAAAATCGGCCGGGTCGAATACCGGGGCCGTGAGAACGTCAAGCTGAAATACCTGGAAGAAGCGACCGGGATCAAGTCCGGCGGCCGGGCGGACGCGATCAAGGCCCGGCTCGGCGTGGCGGCCCTGGAACGTGTCTACCAGGAAAAGGGATATCTCAAAGCGAGCGTCAAGCTGCTTTCCGGCGACAAGCCGGATGACGTCAATGTCATCTACGAAATCTTCGAAGGGCCGAAATTCAAAATCGCGGAAATTGAATTTCTCGGCAATTCGTTCGTCAGCGATGCCGTGCTGAAAACCAAGATCGGCTCGCGGTCTTCGATCCTGGGGCTGATCGGCGGTGCATTTTCGCGTGAGGAAGTCGAGGAAGATGCCCGCAAGCTGCGTGAATATTATCAGGGCAACGGATTCTTCGAAATCGCCATTTCCGTCGTGGACGAGCCGGGCAAGGACCTGGGCGACCGCAAGGTCACGTTCGTGATCAGCGAAGGGCCCCAGTACAAAGTTCGCAACATCAGCTTCACCGGCATCGAAAAGCTGGAAGAGCCCCACCTGCGCGAAGGGCTGGCGCTGCACTCGGGAATGCCTTTCCGTGACGAATACCGCGATGCCGACAAAAAGAAGCTGATCGAACGCTACGGAGCGATCGGCTGCATCGATGCCCGGATCGAAGTCGAACCCAAATTCACGACCGAGCCGGGGATCGTCGACCTTGTCTACAACATCAGCGAAGGCGACCAGTACCTGCTGGGCGAGCTGATCGTCAAAGGCAACGACCGTACCCGCGAGAAAGTCGTTCGTCGCGAAGCCGCCATGGCAGGCCTGGTTCCTGGCGAACCGCTCAACGCCAACCTGATTCCGACCTTCCAGAAACGGCTCGAAGGCACGCAGTATTTCGTGACATCGCCCGAAATGGGCAAGCCGCTGCAGATCAACATCATCAATCGCAGGTCAAACGACAAGCCTTACGGCGAAGGGGCCATCCCGGGCCTGAGCGGCATCGGCCTGGCCCGGTTCCAGGATCCCGGCGACGATCTGCCGAGCGTGTCTGGTGCCACTCCGCTCGGCGTCGAGGCGCCCGCGGCACGTGCAGCACAACCCCCGAAGACTCCCGACCTGCTCGCTCAGGCGGGTGAATCCGGCCAGATCCTCGACGGAACCCTGCCGCCAGCACTCCCGCCCGCGGTCGAAGGTGGCAACACGATCGTCGTGCCCCCGCCGGCTTCGACCATTACCGTGCCCGGTGAAATGGTTGTCCCTCCCGGAACGCCAGGCTCCTCGGCCACGGTCACGCCTGAGAACATACCCGGTGCAGCTCCACTGGGTGCGGGCGAACCCCCGGCCAGGTTTCCGGACATCCCGGGCATGAACATGAACGACGTCGGCCCGGACCGTCAGGAGCCGTTCGCGAACCGGTCGTTCGCCGATATCAGCACGAGCCTTGAAGAGGCCCCCACGGGCCGGTTCATGTTCGGCGTCGGTGCGTCGAGCTTCGGCGGCTTGTCGGGTAACTTCATCGTCCACGAGCGGAACTTCGATATCTTCAACCTGCCGCGCAGCTGGCGCGACATCACCAATGGCCAGGCCTTCCGGGGCGGCGGCCAGGAATTCCGTCTCGAAGCCTCGCCTGGTACCCAGATCAACCGGATTATCGGCAGCTTCCGCGATCCTTATGTCTTCGACCTGCCGATCGCCCTGAACGTCAGCGGTTATGCGTTCAACCGGGCATACCCGGACTGGAACGAAAGCCGGGGCGGTGGCCGGTTCTCGCTGGGGCGTCAATTCGGCACTTCCGTCTACGCGGACCTCGCCGTTCGGGTGGAAGATGTCGGATTCAGCGGCTACAGCCAGCCCGCGCCTGCCGATTACCTGGCGGTCGACGGCCACACGTTCCTGACCACTCTGCGGCCGAGCGTCACGTTCGACAACCGTAACGACCCAATCGCGCCCAACAAGGGGCAGTATCTTCAGCTCGCGTTCGAGCAGGGCTGGGGCGACTTCACCTTCCCGAAGGCGGAAATCGAAGGCCGTAAATACTTTACCGTGTGGCAGCGGCCGGACGGCTCGGGCAAGCAGACACTCACCATGCGGGGCTTCTTCGGCATTACGGGGCAGGACACGCCGGTCTACGAACGGTTCTTCGCGGGCGATTTCCGCAGTATGCGGGGCTTCGCTTATCGGGGTGTCGGCCCGTACGTGTTCAACCAGAACATCGGCGGCGTCATGTCGGCCATCGGTTCGGTCGAATATCAGTTCCCCTGGACGGCCAACGACAAGCTCCACCAGGTCTTCTTCTGCGACTTCGGTACCGTCGAGAAGGATTACACCTTCACGACATTCCGGGCCGCGGTCGGCACGGGTATCCGGGTGGTCATCCCGCAGTTCGGGCCTTACCCGCTGGCATTCGACCTGGCGTTCCCGGTGGCCAAGGGGCCTAACGATATCGAACGCTACTTCACCTTCTTCATCGGTGCGTTCTGGTGATCGGTCAGCCGAATGGGGATGAGTTTCGGGGCGATAAAGAAATGGGCCAGCCCGGTTGCGAGCTGGCCCTTGAGGCGAACCGCCTCAAACCAGGCTGTCCGCAGACCCTTGTACATAGTAGAAGCTTTCGTCGTCAGCTCGTCCGTGATGGCCACGGAACACGACCCTCACCCAGCGCGGGCGATACATGGCCGCATCCCAGACCGACCACACATGCACCAGCCAGCCCATCAGGACGAACCAGAGGGCCATGGCCGACACGAACATGAACGCGGCTTTCAGAAATCGACCCTGAACCAGTTGACCCAGTCCCGGGACGAACACGCTGCACACCGCCGCGATGACGTTGCCAGCCGAACCTGGACCGAAGTTGTAGAACATTTCAGTTCTCCTTTCCTATGATGTCATTCGTGACCGACGGGCGATTGTTCGGAAAAATCGCCCAGAGATGTCCGGATTTCGACGAGTCTCTGCCCCATGTCCCAGGAATCGATCCTCATTCGCCTTCAAGCCGTCATCGCCGAGCGGCGTGACACGAAGGCCGACGGCAAGAAGAGTTACGTCGCCAGCCTGCTCGAAAAAGGCGTGCCCAAAATCGGGGCGAAGATCATGGAGGAAGCCGGCGAAGTCGTCGAAGCCGCCGGCGAATCTGGCGAAGCAGGTCGCGAACACCTCGTGAAAGAAGTGGCCGATCTGGTCTTCCACACGATGGTTCTGCTGTGCCATGCGCACATCGACTTCGCCGATGTCGAAGCCGAACTTGCCAGCCGCTTCGGTATCGGCGGTCACGAAGAAAAAGCCGCCCGCCAGGGCCCGAAGAAGCCGAACGAGTGAATCGTCAATCCTGAATGGTCGAGAACGCAACCGATTCGCTCGCCGAAAATTGAGCCGGTGATCGGAGTCAGCGAATGGATTCGGACAATCTCGATTCGTCGATATCGAAATGGATTGCTTCCGAAGCGAAATCGAAACATGCGATGATACAATCCCAGACTTCGTCCAGCGCAGCTCGAGAGTAGTATTCAAGGTCGTCTCCCTCGTAATGGATGCGAACGACCACCCGCTCTCGGTCAGAATCCCAGGACGCTGAGGGACAAACGATCCAGGGCCTTTCCCGGAATTCGGCGATCAGATGGGCGATGCCGGAGTGAAATTCCGGTTCTCCGAATCCTGAAATCGAGATCGTCGTTCGAACGAAAGACATAAGTTTGACTCCGGTTCCGGCAGTCGGACATCGAAACGGTCCGTCTAGTGAATATTAGTCACCGTTCGAGTTCGAACCGGTTCGCATGGCGGGTCATTGAGGCGCGAGGTCAATCTGAGCAAAACCGGGCGAATAGTTTCGGATAGCGGGATCTCATTTCGTCGTCATCATCGAAGTCCCAACTTTCGCCCAGGTCGGGCTGGGAGATTCGTGTGGCCGGGATCTCTTTTCCCGCTACGGATTCATAGGCGGAACGAGCGACATAAAGCATGTCTTCGCACTCGATGTCTTCCTCGACTTCCGGCAGCCCGGCAAGCGAGTCAGGATCGGAAAGGGCCAATTCGAAAGCCTTTCGGCCACGGGCGATGAGCCACCCGCGGAAATGATCGAAGCCGTCATCAGAACAGCCGCCGTTGATCAGATAGGCCGCTCCCCAGAGCCGCCAGTTATAGGCGGCCGCCATGAGTTCATGAAAATGGGTGTCGAAGGATATGATCTCTTCGGCAGGAAGTTCTTCGAGTGTTTCCTGAACGGCATCAGCGCGGTCATCCGTATCCAGTCCCGAACAGGCCGTTTCGATCAGACTCCAGAATTCATCGCGATCCATCGGAGACTTCCTTCCTTCTGATCACTTCGTCGAAACCGTCTTTTGTTCAGCAATTCGGGAAGGAGCGCGTTCGTTCCCTCACCGTTTCTGATTTCTCAAGCTTCACAACCCGTTCCCCTTCTTCTTGAGTTCTTCGATCCCGCCGACGGCGTGGCGAGTTTCGATGCGGAGGAGCGAGTCGATCACCCGTTTCTCGATCGATTTGAGCGTATAGGTCAGAAATACGCTGTTTGTCGGCGGCGTTTCGCCTTTTTTCAGGTCCCTCAGGTCCGCCTTGCCTGCTTCGATCCTCCGGCCACCGGCGTCGGTACGTTCGTTGGTGACTCGCACGCTGAGGAACTGATCGGCGGTGTCACGAACACGGTCCTTCTCCAGCGTGAAGCTCGGATAGTTGGCCTGCAGCACCGTCAGGATCTCGCGTGCCCGTTTCGCCATTTCGGGGGCGAGAACGACGGCCTCCGTCCCTGCAGCCGACCAGGCGGCCGCCACTGCGAAGATCACGCCCGTGCGGTGCTCCACCAGCAGCCGGAATTTGCGGAATTCCTTCACCAGATCAGGCCGTTCCTGGATGTCGATCTCGTAAACGTCCACCAGCAGGGGGAAAATGGCCCGCAGGACGGCGTCGTCAATGCTCGACGGTATCGCGTCCGGCTTCTGTCCCACGCGGCCGAAAGTGGCGTTGAAGTCAGCCGGTTCGACCGTGACCTTGCGGACGTTTTCGACCTGGCCGATCTGGCCGCCCAGCGGGATCGTGCCGAAGATGACGTAAGGGCCGCCGCGATAACGGTCGAGCTGCGATTCCGTCAGTTTCGCCTCTCGCTTCAGGCCCTCTTTTTCGTGGTTCAGCTCGCCGATCATTTTGTTGGACCGGAAGATACTTATGATCAGCGAATTGATGGCCGAATCCGGGTCATATGCGGTGACACGGGCCTTGGTGGCATGGAACAGGGGATCGCCGAACTGGGGCGGGGGGCGTTCGCCTCGCTTGACTTTCTCATGTTCGAGCTTTTTGCGCTGGTCCTCTTCGATCGTCTTGCGGAGTTCGGCGATTTTGTCGTCGATCATGCCCGAATCGTGTTCGATCCGCTTGAGCTTCGCGAATAGCTCCTCGGCGGAGGCGGGCTTGAGAGGCCCCTGGCCGCCGGCGGATTTATTCCGGCTGAGGATCGCTTCGCTCGATCCCGTTGCGACAGCTGTCTGTTTCGTCGTTGCGGTTTCCGTCGCCTGGTAGAGGATCAGCGTAACGATAAGAAACATCGCAAGCCCCGATTCGTGAATGCTGGGGAAGTCATTGCTGGACAGGATGATACCGTCAGCTTCATTCAGGTTATCGCCAAAGGAGAGGCAAGTCAATCGGGCGTGCCGAGCAGATGGATATCGATTTCATGAGAGCTTCGTATTCCGAGGTTCGTGAAAAAATGTGTCGATTCCCATCGGCTGCGAATCCCGCGACATCGCTTTTCGTTTCGAATCGAAGCTGACGTCTTGAAGGTAGATTTCGGTCAGGAGTCATGATGCTGTCGGAATTACGAAGGCGGTTCGTTCGGAATTTCGGTATCTACCACGTCGTTTCATTGATGGATACACGGTATCGATCCGGTATCTCTCTTCGAAATTCTCGGACATCGCAGGGATTTCGATCGAACCGGGAGCGAACGGTCGTCGTATCACATTTCATCTTCGGGCACGATTCGACGCATCGACCCGAAACGTCGCCGGAGAAACATTCGGCGAACCACCACCGGCGTTTCGCGATCTGCGGATTCCCGCAGGCCCACGCTGGCCGTTCGCCTGGCTCGTAATACGTGTGCGTCAGCGAATCGGATATTGAGCAGGTGTCTTGATCCTGGTCATGTCATTAAAACAGATTTGTTCGAATTCGCGTCGTATTCCGCGATGCTGACATCATTTCCTTTGGATCGGCACGGCTCGGCCCGGTCCTGGATCGAAATTCGCAAGATCAGGAATCCGCAAGCTCTTCACAGGGTCGAAACGCGCGAATCCGGAATTGCGAAGTACTTGTACGCCACTTGGCAGATGCCGGGACAGGATCCGAAAAGCAATGACGGCGCTTCGAGTTCAGCCCGAATGATCGAATGTGTCTGGCGGATTGAAATCTCTCGCCATTTTCTCAGCCGTCAGAATTCCCGATCGCAACTCGGCTTCTGGATCGCCAGACGCTTCCGATCACGACGATTCCGCCGATGAATCCCGTGAAATAACTTGCGTTGTGGGCCCAGAGGTCGGCCAGGAACGGTATGTGACGGTCTGCAGGAACGGCTTCGGCGATCGGGCCAGTCAGGGAAATGATATTTCTTGAGGCGAGAAACCAGCCCATGAGTCCTGCTGTGATCGCACAAACAGACATGACGGCGAGAAGTTTCGAAATCGGGCGGATCAGCGATTTCAGCGGTCGGGCCGGTTGATTGCCAGCAAGGGCCGCGATTGCCAGCGGAACACCCAGCAGGAAGCCGACCCACCAGGTGGCGATGATGCCCCAGCCGATGCCCAGAAGGGTCGGGTCATCCGTAACGAAAACGGGGGGATGCCCGATCGTAAAATACTCGACGCAAACCCTGGCCGTGATCTGGTCATGCAAGATGCCGTAACAGATGGCCGCGAAAATGCAACTAAGTACGATGGCGATCGATTTCATTGCGGAAAGTGTCGATTGGCGAATTGGCGGTTCGGTTCAGCCGGCATCGGATCGCATGTGAATCGCTTCGAATTCCATTCCACCCAAAATGAGGAACTGGCCGGGGCGCGGCCAGTTCCATCGGATTTCGCCAGTGCAGGAATTGCAATGCGATCAGGGCAGAATCGCCTTCACCTTTTGCTTCTGGTCAAGCAGATATGACAGAAGATCAGCCAGTTCTTCCGGCTTGAGTGCGTCGGCCCAGTTGGCCGGCATGGGGGAGAGGGGGTTGACGGTCTGCTCGGCGACGTCAGCCTTGGCCACACGCACATCCTTGCCCTGGGAGTCGGCCAGCACGAGCACTTCGCCTTCGTCACGCAGGAGCAGGCCGGTCAGGATCTGGCCTTCCTTCGTGGCGATGGTGGTCGAGCGGAACGCCTGGTCGACGTTACGGTTCGGGTCGAGGATGTCTTCCAGAAGACGCTCCACACCCCGCACGCCGACACCGTCGAGCTGCGGCCCGATGCGGGCCCCTGTTTCGCCGATGCGGTGGCACGTGGCACAGTTTTTGGTGAACACGCCCAATCCAGTGGCGGCGCTACCCTTGTGACTGCTGACGAAAGACTTGCGTTCGCCGATCAGGGCCGCGATACGTTCGTCGCCGGGCGGAATGCCCTTCGTGGCCTTCGACAGGCGGGCATCGCGGTCACGCAGGTCTGTCTGCTTCAGCTTGTTTTCCACTGGCCGGATCAACAGAAGCCGCGCCGAGGCCTTGCCGGCTTCGACGGCCGCCAGCAGCGCTTCGGCACCAGCGGGACGCTGAACGAGTGCCACAGCGATCGCCTGTTGCAGGCGGGCCGGGGCGGTGGCGATCTGCTCGACGAGCACGGCGTCGGTTTCTGGCTGGCCCATCCGGCCCAGGATTCCCGCGGCCTGATCCCGCATGGCCGGGTCGTGTTCGGCATCGGCCATCAGCTTGCCGAGAACGTCGCGGGCCATCGGACGATTCAATCGCGTGACCGATTCGAGGGCAGCCACACGGATCGGCTGGGGGCGGGCACTGTCCTTACCGACATCGGCCAGTGGGCCGGCCAGGTCGGTCAGGCCCATCGTGGCGGCCAGTTCGGCCAGGGCCGTCATCTGGTTCGCATCCTCGGGGGCGTTCGAAGCGATCAGCTCACGGACCAGGCCCGATGTCCATTCACGCTGGGCTTTCAGCGGTTTCTGGCCAGCGGCCTGCCGCCCTTGCGAGATCGAACGGGAGAGATTGACCTGGCCAGGTTTGTCCAGAGATCCGCGTGCCCAGGCGATCAGGGAGTCCAGTTCTTCATCGGAACCGTAGCGGGCGATATGGGCTGCGAATTCGTCTCTTCGCGGAGCGGCGGAAGGGTCCGTCGTCACGTACTTCCGTACGAAGGCCGCCGACTCTCGGGAGTGGGCTCCCAGGGCACAGTCGGCGAGTGCGGCCATCTGGGCAGGGTCGCGGGGCTTCTCGGTGACTTTTTCGAGGATCTCGGGTTTGACGAGATGGTTGCGTATGGCCATGCGGATCACGTGCCGCTGATGGGTGTCAGCCGGCGGGCATTCCGCCAGGGCGGAGAGCAGGGCGTTCACTTGTTCCTGGGCAGGACCCTGGCCGAGAGCTTCGGCTGCGTTACGTCGTACGAGACCATCCGTATCTTTCAGTCCTCCATAAGCGAGGCCCCTCCAGAGCGGTTCGCTGGACGGGGAATCCGCCAGAACCCGCATCGCATGGCTGCGAACGACGGCATGGGGGTCCTGAGCCGCGGCTGCCAGTTGCTCGGGCTTCAGCTTACCGGTGCGGTGCAGCACCCAAAGGGCGTGGCTTTTGGCGTTGGCTTCCCCCACGGGGGCAGCCAGGATTTTCGAAAGGGGCTCGACGGCGGCATCGCCGCCACGTGCGACGATGTGATTCGTAGCCCGGACGCGTACGGCCATGTTCGGATGGGCCAGGGCGGCGACGAGTTCATCCACGCCGGCTTTCGTCCAGTCGGTCGTTGCGGCTCTGGAATGGGCGGTGGTGTCGGGGGCCTTGTCGCCCTTGTAGACGATCCGCCAGATGCGGCCCCGTTCGCGGTCGCGGCCCGGGTGCTGCAGCGGCACTTCATAGTGGCCGATGATGCGGTTGTAGAAGTCGGCGACGTAAAGGGCTCCGTCAGGGCCGAATTTCAGGTCGACCGGCCGGAACCACGGATCTTTCGAAACGAGAAAGTCGGGGAGTTCTTTCGCTTCGATGGTGCCGCCGGTGCGTTCGAAACGGTCGTGATTGATCCGGCTGGTGACGACGTTGCCGATCCATGCCCGGCCGCGATATTCCTCAGGGAACTGGCTGCCGGTGTCGATGGCGATGCCCGCGATGCCCGTGGAATAGTGATCGTGGCGGATCATGTCGGGCCCGAAGCCCATACCGTCGTGCGGTTTGCCGAAGCTGGGATAATACGCGCCCTTGAGGAGCTGGTAAATCGGCTTCGAGTGGCAGTCGGACGTGAACAGGTTGCCCCACTCGTCCTGAGCGATACCGAAGGGGTTCACCTGGCCGTTCGTGTGGCGTTCCACGTGCGAGCCGTCGGCCTTCATCCGGTAAGTGTTGCCGGACGAAAGCGAAATCGTCGAACCGTCGGCGGCCTTGATGGTCGAGTCGTTGTTGAACCCGTGGCAGGCATAGAGCCAGCCGTCGAAACCCCAGGTGAAGGCGTTGGTCATGCCGTGGGTATCGCGCTGGCCGTATTGCTGATAGACCTGCTCCTTCTTGTCGGCCTTGCCGTCGCCGTCGGTGTCCGTCAGCCGCCAGATCGCGGGAATGGAGTGAACGAGCGCCTCGTTGGGCGAAAGAGGAATCAGGCCGATGGGGATATTGAGGCCGTCGGCGAAGACCTGTCGCTTGCGGGCTCTGCCATCGGGGCCGAAATCGCTGAAGATCAGAACCTGGTCGCGGCCGACGGAGCCGTCCTTGGCAGGGAAGGGGTATTCGAGGCTCGATGTCACCCACAACCGGCCGAGGTCGTCGAAGGCCAGGTTCATGGGCTTGTGCACGTCAGGTTCGGCGGCGACGAGCTGAGCCTCGAAACCAGGCGGCAACACGAATGCGGCTTTTTCCAGTTCGGGTGTCAGTGCTTCGGTCGTGGCGACGAGATCCACGCGGCCGGGGTCGTTGGCCGGGTCGTTCTGGGCATAGGCCAGGCCGAAACACCCGGCGGCGGCGACCATTCCAGTCAGAAAACAGGTTCGGATTTTCATGGGTTTCACACGTGGATTGCGGATCGGAAAGACCGTCGACAGGGCACGCGCCGGGCGGGATCGAAAGGCCTTTGCCGTGTGCGTGGCCATCGTGCGTGCTGATGCCTGATATGATAACCGGTCATCGTGAGGGCGAAAAGCAGGGGAGCCGACGAACCGGTCAGGGCAGGATCAGGGCCAATGTGTCCGCTTGCTTCATCAGCACGGCAGCGATCATTCCGAGAATTCCGGTAAGGTTGAATGCGGCATGTGCGACGACGCAGGGCCACAACCTGCCGGTGGAGATGTAAAGCTTGCCTAAAGCCAGCGAAAGAAAAAAGATGCCGATCGGCGAAGGCCAGGCGCTGATGTGCAGGATCGCGAACAGCATTGAACAGGCCACGTTCGAGAGCCGCACGAGCCATGCTCTGTGGCGGGCCTGGACAATGGAGCTTTTGCGGACGAGTGCACCCAAAAGAAGGCCGCGGAACAGCATCTCTTCGACAAATGGCGCCAGCACGACGGCCGTTACGGTAGAAAGGGCGATCGTTGCGGAACTCAAGCCGCTGTCGAGCATTTTCATGACCGCGTGCGACTGATTTTCGAACACGAGATTTGCGATCAGATTGATCATGTAAATGTAGGGCGAGACCAGCCAGGCCATGCGCAGGCCAGTCACGACCTGATACTGCAGGTGCGGGCCAGTCAGCCCCAGGCGTTCCAGCCCCGGCTTAAGCCCCGGGCCGGTCAAAAGCGGTATCAGGATCAGGAAAAGCGCATTGCAGAATGTGATCGTCAGGATCGCCCTCAGGCTGTCCGCATCGTCGCTGGTGAGCGACGGGATGATGCCCAGACCCGAATAAACCAACGTCTGGGCCAGAAGGCTGGCCATCCAGATCACGAAGAAAAACGGCAATGACCAGCGTACACGTGGCCTCAGCCCTACCGGGAACAGCCAGCGAAGGCCCATGAGGCGGTCCATGACCGAGAAAAAATTGGCGAAGGCCATGCCGCCGAGCTGGACCACCAGCAGAATGCCGACAATGACGGAAATCGATCGTGCAGGCAAGGATGTGGTCCTGAAAGAGCCGATGGTCTTTCGACCAGATTGAAACGTCGTTTCCGGCCGCGGCCGGAATGACCCGCGATCTTGCGACCGATGCCGCGGATGGCTTAGAATGCGGCCATCGAAGGCATATCGACGCCTTCTCAGGGGAATCGAGACACGGGTGGTCGAGAACTTCGGAAAGCCGTGCCGCTTGACACGCGAGCCTGCGGAATACCGGACTCGAACATGCTTTAACATAGGTAGACGATGCGGTCATTTCAAGAGCAGTGGGACTTGCTGATTCGTGGCGTCGAGCAAATCGTTCCGGAAGACGCCTTCCGCAAAAAGCTCGAGGCCTCGGTCCGTACGGGCAAGCCGTTGCGGGTGAAATACGGCATCGATCCGACCGGAATCGACGTGCACCTCGGGCACACCGTGCCGCTGCGCAAACTTCGGCAGTTTCAGGATCTCGGGCACACGGCGATCATCATCATCGGCAATTACACGGCCCTCGTGGGCGACCCTTCCGGCCGCGACGAAACCCGTGCGAAACTGACGGAAGAAGCCGTCGAGGCCAATGCCAGGGATTATCTGGTTCAGGTCGGCCGGATTATCGACATGAACCGCGCCGAGGTCTATCGCAACGGCGAATGGTTCGGCAAGTGGAGCTTTCTGGACGTACTTGACCTGTGCCGCAAAATGACCGTTTCGCAGCTCACCACACGCGACGACTTCGCCAAGCGACTGGCCGCCGAAAAGCCTGTTTACCTGCATGAATGCCTCTACCCGCTCATGCAGGGCTGGGACTCGGTCGAAATCAAGGCCGATGTCGAACTGGGCGGCACAGAGCAGCTCTTCAGCCTGATGTGCGGCCGTGACCTGCAGCGTGCCCAGGGCCAGGACGGACAGGTTGCGATGACGATGCCGATCCTGGTAGGCACCGACGGCACCCGCCGGATGGGCAAAAGCCTGGGCAACTATGTCGGCGTGGCCGAAGATGCCGTGTCGCAATTCGGCAAGATCATGAGCATTCCGGACGAGCCGATGCGGCAGTATTTCACGCTGCTGACGGATCTGACGACAATGGAGATCGAACGCTGGCTTTCGGATCAATATAACCCGCGCGACGCCAAAGAGGCCCTGGCCAAGGCCATCATCGGCCAGTATCACGGTCAGGCCGCCGCCGACCATGCCGCCGCCGAATTCCGCCGCAGGGCATCCGGCGCCGACCCGGAAGAAATCCCCGAACTTTCGCTGCCGCCTGATCTTCTCGATGCAGCCGGTGAGGTCGCCTGGTCTCGCCTGATCGTCACTCTGGGGCTGGAATCGAGCACTTCGAACGCCCGCCGTGTGATCGCCCAGGGGGGCGTGAACTTCGGCCCCGAGCGGGAAGCCGTGACGGACGTGAACGGCAAAATCGCTCCGACAGACGGCATGATCGTGCGTGTCGGCAAGCGCAAGATCGCGAAAATCAGGCTTTGAACGATCATCTGGCGAGGCTGATTCGGAAGTCTTGATCGAAAGGGCGACGCCATGGCGACGGGTGCGAATCCGAAAATCTGGACTCGCGACGCAGCCCTGGCCGTCCTGCGCGAACTTCTGCCGGAATTGAAGGCCCGCTACGGTGTCGAACGCATCGGCGTGTTCGGATCGGTGGCCCGCAACGAAGCCGGCCCGGAGAGCGATGTGGATGTGGTGGTTCATCTGAAACGGCAAACGCTCGATCATTTGCTCGAACTGAAGGAAATTTTGGACGGGCGCTTCGATTGCGATGTCGATCTGGTCTTTTTTCGCGATTCCATTCGACCGATGTTCAAGAATCGACTGAGCCGGGAAGCGGCCTATGCCGATTGACCCACGGATTCTCGATCATCTCGTCTGGATGGCTGAAGCGATCGGCAGGATTGAGCGGCGATTCGGCTCGATCGAAACCCCTCAGGCCTTCCTGAGCGACGACCATGGCCTGGACATGCTCGACGCCATCTGCATGATGCTGCTCGAACTCGGCGAGTCCGCGAAACGTATCGAAAGGCTTGACCACGGCGATCTTTTCGATCGAAATCCGGAAATTCCCTGGCGGAAGATCATCGGAATCCGGAATTTCCTGGGAAATGGCTATCCTGACGTCAATGAGATCATCATCTTCGACGTGTGCCGGAACCACATTCCGATACTCAAACTCGAATTGACCCGCCTGATCCATGAAGCTGGCGGCTCCAACAGTTCATGAAACTTCGAACGAATGGCTGAACCAGAAAAATCAGGGAGAATCCATCACATGAGTCACAACTTCGGCTTCGGCATCGTCGGCTGCGGCATGATCGCCGAATTTCACACAAGGGCCATCAACGACCTGCCCAACGGCCGCGTCGTCGCCGCCTTCAGCCGGAACGCCAAAAACGGCGAGAAAATCCGCGAACTCGCCGAGGGTGACTGCGTTATCTACGACGACTACGAGAAATTCCTGGCCCATCCGGGCCTGGATGTCGTCTGCGTCTGCACCCCCTCTGGCGCTCACCTGGAGCCCTCCGTGGCCGCCGCGAAGGCGGGCAAGCACGTCGTCGTCGAAAAGCCGCTGGAAATCACCCTGCCGCGCTGCGATTGGATCATCGAAGCCTGCGAAAAGGCCGGCGTGCGGCTTTGCGCGATATTCCCGTCCCGCTTCAGCCCGGCGAACATTCAGCTCAAAGCCGCCATCGACTCCGGCCGGTTCGGCAAGCTGACCCTGGGCGACACCTACGTAAAGTGGTGGCGGACGCAGGAATACTACGACAGCGGCGGCTGGCGCGGCACGTGGGACCTCGACGGCGGCGGCGCGCTGATGAATCAGGCCATCCATAACGTCGACCTGATCACCTGGCTCATGGGCGACGTGGCCGAAATCACGGCCCTCACGGCCACCCTGGCACACGAACGCATCGAAGTGGAAGACACCGCCGTGGCCGCACTCAAGTTCCGCAGCGGTGCCCTGGGAGTGATCGAGGCGACGACTTCCGCCTATCCAGGCCTTCTCAAACGCACGGAAATCCACGGCTCGGACGGCTCGGCCCGTGTCGAGCAGGACGACATCACCCTCTGGACCTTCCGCAACGAGACCGACGCCGACAAACGCATCACGGCCGAAATTCAGGGCCGCTCGGCCGGCAACACCGGCGCCAGCGACCCTCGCGGCATTTCGCACGCCGGCCATCGCGACCAGCTCGCCGACTTCCTGGCCGCGATCGAAGCCAATAAGCCCGCCCGCGTGGACGGCAGCGAAGGCCGCAAAGCCGTGGAAATCATCCGTGCGATCTATCTTTCGGCGAAATTACGGAAAACCGTGGAATTGCCGCTGCGCGAACAGGGTTGACGCCCTGCGCTCAGGTCAGTAGGATACGATCTTTCCGGGGTGTTCGGCACAACCGTCACAATTGCCCCGACCCGCGAAATCATCAAAATTCGCACGGATGTTCTGTGGTCAACGGAGTGACCCTTTCATGGCCCGGCCGCGCAACATGAAGGTCGAATGGCTCGTTTACGCGGCTGTGAGGGTCGTGGTGACGGCCCTTCAGTGGACACCCTTGTCCGTCGGCTATCGTCTCGCGGCCGTCATCGCCTGGGTCGCATATAAGGTCGACAAACGCCATCGAACGGTGGCGCTCGAGAATCTGAAAATCGCCTTCGGTGACGCGATGGACGACGCCGAGCGTGATCGCGTCGTGCGGGCGACCTATCGGCATTTCATTTCGATGATCATCGAAATCGCCCATATTCCGTACAAACTCAGCCTGACGACCTGGCGGCGGTACATTCGCTTCGACGTCGAGCGGGACGTGCTGCGGCACATCCTGCGCAAGAAGCCGGTGCTGCTCGTCACGGGCCATTACGGCAACTGGGAGATGGCCGGGTATCTCTTCGGCGTTTACGGCTTCTCGCCGTGGTCGATCTACCGGAAGCTCGACAACCCGTATCTGGACCGCTGGCTGCGTCAGTTCCGCGAGCACACGGGGCAGCGGATGATCCCTAAAAAAGGGGGCTTCGACCAGATGGAAGAAGTTCTGGCTTCGGGCGGCATATTATGCACCGTGGGCGATCAGGACGCCGGGCCGAAGGGCCTGTTCATCGACTTTTTCGGCCGGCCGGCTTCGACGCACAAGGCGATGGCCCTGATGGCGATTCAGCATCAGGCGATGGTGGTCGTCGGGGCGGCACGGCGGCTGAATGGCCGCTTCGAATACGAGGTGGACATCGCGACGGTCATCAAGCCCGAGGATCTGCCGACGGGGCCTGACGCCGTCGATGTGCTGACTCGGCAGATGATGGCGGGGCTTGAGGACATCATCCGCAAGGATCCGACGCAATATCTGTGGCTGCACCGGCGCTGGAAGCACAAACCGCCTGAGCCGAAGGCACGCAGGAAAAAGCGGGTGGATGCCGCCGAAAGCCCGCACCCGACCGTCAGTCCGGCCGAGACGAACCTGACGCAAGTTCCCGGCGAAATTGCCTAACGCGATAAAATTCGGTCGTTTCGACCAGGTTCAATTATCCGTCGGGCGAAATCTGGGTTTGATCGGCCCGAGGTCTTCGAAAGGGCTGGGGCGGAATGCCTGAATATCACGTTCGACGAGTTCGTCAGGCAGATCGGCCAGAAAGTCGGACGTGCCCCCTTCCGGGAATCGGCCTGAGGAACTGCCGAAGAAGACCGGCATGCCCGAGCGTTCGTCGACCCGGGTCAGGATCAATTCGTCCATGGCGCGGGTCATGGCGACGTAAAGAATACGCCTTTCTTCTTCGATTTCCTTGATGTCGGCCAGCGCTCGGTTATACGGATAAATGCCCGGCTGGACCTTGATGACATAAGCGATTTTCGATTCGGTGCCCTTGGCTGAATGGACGGTGATGAGCGTGAGCACGTCCTTGTCTTCGGGCTTGGTATCGAACGTGGCGGCCACGGGGTCGAGCGTGTAGGTTTCCAAAAACGATTCCAGCGATTTGTGCCGCCTGGCCAGAGTGATCAGCAGTTCGTAATCCCGGGCCCGTTTCGGCCAGTTCGGGTACCGTTTTTTCTGGATCGGATGGAGGAATTCGACGGCCCGGGTGACGGCTTCTTCCGGCGTTTTCGGGCCGCTCGAAACCTGGTCGAGCCCCTTGAGAATGGTCGCGGCGCTGTCGTTCTTGCCGATCGTTTCGGACAGGATCTCCGGCAGTTTACCGAGCGCATCGCCGGGCGATTTGAGTACGGAGAGCTTGTCGATAATGCGATTGGCCGTGACATCGCCGATGCCGTCGAAAAATCGCAGATAGCGGCTCCAGGCGAGTTCGTCCCGAGGTGAAATGACGGCCCGCAGAATGGCCAGAAGGTCCTTGACGTGTGCTGTCTGCATCAGTTTCGTACCGCCGACGAAAATGTAATCGATATTGTTTTCGATCAGGGCGGCTTCGAGTTCGCGTGTCATCCAGGCGGCACGCACCAGGATCATCATGTCCTTGAGCTTCGTTCCGGTCTCTTGCCTTTCGATGACGTCCTGAACGATCCACGCAGCCTCTTCGGCGGCGTTGTCGAATTCGATCATTTTCGGCTTTTTGCCTGAGCCGCGGACCGATTCGAGGTGTTTGTCATATTTCAGCGGTGACTGGGCCAGCAGCCAGTTGGCCAGGTCGAGTATCGGCTGGGTGCTGCGATAATTCGTGTGCAGGGGCAGAATCTGTCCGCCCTGAACACGTTCGCGAAACGAATGGACATTTTCGAAATCGGCACCGCGGAAGGCGTAGATCGACTGTGCGTCGTCGCCCACGCAGAAGAGCTTGGCGTCGTCGCGCAGGCCGTCCAGAATCAGCCACTGGATCGGGTTGGTGTCCTGCATTTCGTCGACGAGCACATGGTCGTACTGGCCCGCGATCATACGCCGGACGTCGTCCATCCGTTCGTTGTGCAGCGTGCGGGCGAAGAGCCAGAGCAGGTCGTCGTAATCGACATAATTTCGAAGCCGTTTGCGGCTTTCGTAATTCAGGAACACTTTTTTCAGTTTTTCGATTTCGCCGGCGCGGTATTCATCGAGCTTTTTGAGGTATTCATCGAAGCCGATATTCGTGTTGCGGGCATAGCTGATCAATTCGGCGATGCGTTCGCGCTTGGGAAATCCTTTTTCGCCCTTGCCGAGCACGCCGGCACGGACCATGCCGATCAGTTCGAGCTGATCGTCGCGATCGAGGATCGTCATCTGATCGAGCCCGAACGCCTTGGGAAAGTGCCGCATGGTGTGCAGGCTGAAGGCATGGAACGTGCCGGCCCGGATGGTTTCGGCGGCGGGGCCGACCTGGCTTTTGAGCCTGCCGATGAGTTCGCCGGCGGCCTTGCGGGTGAATGTCAGGGCGAGGATGCGGCGCGGGTCGACACCTTCGCCGATCAGGTGAGCCGCCCGGGCGACGATCGTCCGGGTTTTGCCGGTTCCGGCTCCGGCCAGAACGAGCAGGTGCGAACCTTCGTGGCGGGCAGCCCGCGTCTGGTCGGTGTTGAGTTCCATGGTGCGCGACTTTGTCCGTCCGGCTGGCGATCCGTCGTGAACTGTGCCGGAATCAATAGCGGATGATCGAGATGACTTCGTCCGGGTGCAGGCGTTTTGCGCCTTCGAGAAATCCAAGTTCCATGAGAAAGGCACATCCCGCGACATCGGCCCCGATCGAGCGGACGAGATCCGCGCAGGCTTTCATCGTGCCGCCGGTGGCGAGAACGTCGTCGATCAGCAGGATCTTCTGTCCCTCGGAAACGGCGTCGGCGTGCACTTCCAGCCGGTCCTTGCCGTATTCGAGGTCGTATTCGATGCTGATCTTGTCGTAAGGCAGTTTGCCGGGCTTGCGGATCGGAACGAAAGGCACGTTCAGGGCCAGTGCTACGGGCGCACCGAAAATGAAGCCACGGGCTTCGGCTGCGGCGACTGCGTCGATCGAAGAGAGCTTCGAAGCTGATTCGGCGATCCGGTCGATGGCGATGCGCATCGCTTCGGGGTTCGCCAGCAGCGGCGTGATGTCCTTGAACAGGATCCCGGGCTTGGGGAAGTCGGGAATGTCCCGGACATATCGGGTCAAGTCGAAGCGGTCGGCCATGCGGATGCCTTTTCGAATGGGATCGCCCCGCCGCCGAATCGATCCGAAGGCCGGATCAATCGGGCGTTTCGCCGGATTCCGGTGTGTCGGCGGGAGGATCGGTGGTGTCCGGATTTGCAGTCTCAGATCGTAACAGATTTTTGTCGCGAGGGGCAATCGACTGGAACAGCCTGAAACTGAAGGGCGAGCCCGACGCGGAAGGCAGCGGAATCGGAATCGGAACGACCGGGGTATTGTCGCCGCCGACTTGAGGGTCGAGGCTGTCGGTTCCGATGACGGGATGGTCCTTCGACGCCGAGGGATTCGGCTTCGGTTTTTCGAGACTGGGCTTCTTAGGTTCGCCTGCGATCTGCGCTTCCTCGGCCGGTGCTTCGGTTGCGCTATATTCCGGCCAGGGCATCATGCGAATCGGTACTGGCTGAACCGTCATTTGCGGCAAAGCCAGGCCCATGAATTCGGGGTTTTTCTTATGCGATCCCGACTGGATCGGCCCCATGCCGCCGATGAACGTGTTCTTGGAATTGGCGAAACCGGTGGCGGTTCCGGATGTCCAGACGACGGCACCTGTGGCTTTGTCATAGGCGAAAAGGGCCAGCTTCGAAAGGGCGTGCTGGTCCTGCTTCTTCATCAGGGCAATTTCGGGGATCGTTCCGGTCGGTAACCCAACCATGGTCACCGGAATGGTCATCTGCGGCACGCCGATGAGGAAGCTGTAGTCATCGGTACCGAGGGCACCGATCCGGCCTTCGACGATGACTGTCGCCTCTTCGGGTTTCTCCACGAGTCGGACGCCGCGCACGATCATGGCCTCTCGAATGGAGGATATGACCCAGCCTTTATCGACGGAATCGATGTTCTTCGACTCGAAATAGACTGCCGCTCCGGCCAGAGGGCCGAAGTCGATTCGCCGAAGCGCCTGGTCGAATGCACCGGTCAGCAGAATCTGCTCGGTTCCGCTACGCGCTGTGTTCGTGTTGCGGACGGTTCCGCAGCCTGTCGCGAACAGGGCGAGTGCCAGTATCGAATTGGTCGCGAAACGGCTCAGCCGTTTCAGGCGTTGTGCGGCATCCATGCCGTGTCGTTTGTCCTTTCGGAACATTTCCAGGAGCGATTCCCTCCGCTCCGCTGCTCGGTCGAATTATCGCGTGAATCCGGATTCGGTCAAGTCGAACGGCGATTTTGCCGACACGCATCCGCCGTTCGAAACGAAATGGTGCCGCAACGGCAACGCGTTACGGCACCATCGGTTTTTCGAAGTTTCAGACGGTTTCTTCGAGCGATTCGGGTGTGGCGCGCCATTTCATGGCCCAGCCGGGCCAGCACATCAGGCCGGAGATCGTCGACCAGACGGCCAGCACGAAAAACGCGTGAAACGGGTCGCCTGTAGCACCGACGACGGCCATGAGCGCTGCGACGAGAATTCCGCCGAGGCCCCAAGTGACACCCATCGTCAGCGAGCTGCCCACGCGAGGAGCATGCGGCAGCAGTTCCTGGCCCCGGCTGGTGAGAATCGGCAGCGAAAGGCCCATCAGCGGCCCGCATATCGCCATGAGTGGTTTGAGCATGCTGATCGGCCCCAGCGCCGCGATCGGCAGGACGGCTGCGACCCCCAGAGGTGCGAGCCAGATCACGGCATTCTCGTTTCGGGCGTTCACCAGAAATGCACAGGCCAGAGTGCCCGCGCCCATGCCCATCAGAAAGACGGACTGAGTTTCGCCGATGACGTCCGTCCCGACGCCACGCGCCGCCAGGCCATAGGCAAGGGAAATCGGCACACCCATGGCTGCAGCGACCCGCAGCACGCTCAGGCACACAAGATGCGCCACGGGCCATTCCCGGCCCCTCAAAATTTCCCGCATGGGGGCACTGGCATTGGTTTTATGGCTAGCCGGCCCTGATGTCTTAAGATGCGGGGCGTTCACACGCGATCGCCGGGCGTCGTTCGAACGCAGGGCGACGATCAGCATCAGGCAGACTGCGAGCCCCGGGGCGATCGTCCACATGAGTTCGTCCAGCCCGCCCCGGCTGACGAGTACTCCGCTGAGCGAAGGCCCCAGTGCCTGCCCGAGATAGCCCCCGACGGCGAAGATGGACATCGCCCGGGCGCGATCGCCCGGGGCGGCCGCGCCGGCCAGGGTGGCGGCCTCGGGGTGAAAGGCCGCGAAGCCGAGGTTCGAAACGACCAGGACGGCCGTCATGGCCGCAAGGCCCGTCACGCTGCCGATCATGCCGATCAGCGCGATGCCTGCCAGAGGGCCCCACCACAGCAGGCGACGACCATGGCCTTTGTCGGCGAGCCGCGCGAAACCGAGTTGCGTGATGGAACCGGCCAGGCTCCATGCCATGTAAGTCCACTGCATGCCTGATTCGTCGGCACGGACCAGTGCCCCCAGCGACGGCCAGAGCGGCTGTACGAACGTGGCGTGGCAATCGACGAGGCCGTGTGCGACGGCGAGAATCCAGACGGCGGCCGGAATGCCAAGAGCGGTCACGAAAGCGTGTGACGGAGCGGGGGCCTCCACAACGGATTCTGCGGAAATACGGGACATGGGACTCCAGGGCCTTCGTTTGCGAACGACGATTGACGTAACCGCTTCCTGTTCGGTTCACGCGAACCATCGAAAAAGTGTTTGCGTGTTTCCATCATAACCAATCGAGTCAAATCCGAAATGGAGACTCACCATGAATTTCCCGAGAATCCACGATGAATGCCCTCGATCGGACCAATCCCGGCGAATCGCGTTCCCGGCCGAAATTCGTGGATTTGCCCAGCCCCCCGGCCACGGATCGTCACTTGCCGTAAATCGCTCGCTTGACAAACTCTCCGCATGAGGGAAACTGGTGAATATGCGGATGCTGGGAATCCTGCGTGGGTCTTTTCGTATCGAACCTGTCGGAAAAACAGACTGTCATGAGTCGCCAGTGGGTGGTATTTCGTGTTGCCGAGCAGGAGTACGCCCTGGGGGTCGACCAGGTCGTGGAAGTTCTGCGCATGGCATCGCTGACGCCCGTGGCGGAATCCCCGGCAGGGTTCGCGGGGATACTCAATCTGCGAGGTCAGGCTGTCCCGGTGCTCGACCTGGTTCAGCGGCTCGCGGCCATACGAAAGCCGGCAGATCCGGATCAGGCGATCGTGATCGTGGCCCATCAGGGGCGTCTGGTCGGACTGGTGGTTGACGCTGTCGACGAGGTCGTCGATCTGGACGATTCCTCAATTCGCCCGCCCGACCGTCTGCTGGGTGACCGGACACCCTATTTCGGCGTGGCAAGATGGGATCAGCGAGTTCTTCTTCTGCTGGATCTCGATCGGCTGATCATCGGCGACGCCCTCTCGATCGAATCGATCACGAGCTGACGGGGCAAGTGCGTCACCGGTCTTCCGAGCGATAGTTTTCTCAGCCTGACGGATTGCCGAACGTGAGCGTAAACACGATCAGTCGATACGATTCGAGAACGAAGGGCGCCGGGATGGCATGGAACGATCCCTTGCGTGATGACCAGTGGAGCCGGCTGAGGTGGCTTCTCCGCGAATGGTCAGGCATGGAATGCCCGGACAATCGCAAGAGCGACCTCAGGGAAGCTACGGCCAAAGCCGCCCGCTTCGCCGGTGTGGATGAAATCGAAACATTGCTGAGACGGCTGGCCGAACCGTCCGAAACGGTTTTACGGAGCGTCTGGATCTCAGCTTACACGATTCACGAAACGTACTTTTTTCGGGACGCGCCTCAATGGCGGGCAATCCGGCACCGGGCTTTGCCGGAACGGATTCAGGCCCGCAGGGATACTCGATCGATCAAGGTCTGGTCGGCCGGATGCTCAAGCGGCGAAGAGGCCTACACGGCCGCGATCTCGCTGCACGAACTGTTACCGGATCCATCCTGGACGATCCGCATCCTCGGCACGGACATTTCCTCGGATGTCCTCGAAAAAGCACGCAAAGGCATCTATCGGGAATGGTCGTTTCGCCAGACGCCGCTTCATATACGAGAAGACAACTTCGAGTGCGTCGCGGGCTCAAGCTGGAGAATTCGCCCTGACATCGCCCGGCCGGTTCGCTTCGAGCTGTTGAATCTCAAGACCGGTGAATATCCGGAAACTGCCCGGGGAATCGAAGATTTCGACCTGATTCTGTGCCGAAACGTACTGATTTATTTCGCCAGGGAAGAAATGGAATCCGTCATCGCCCGGCTGACCGATTGCCTGGCCCCCGGCGGATATCTGGCTCTGGGACCCGCGGAGCCATTCCCATCGACCCATCTGCCTCTGGAACCGATCGTCTCGGACGGGGCCACGCTTTATCGCAAGCGAGCGGCGGAAGTCGCTGCGTCCCGGCCTTCGACCGCTCTGCCGGAAGCCACCCAGCGCAGGCCCTTGCCGGCGATCCCGGCAACTTCTTCGGAAACCGGGAAAACGGCCGGGCTGCCCAGGTCGAACATCGATTCACGTCCGTTCGTGCGACCGTTCGCTTCGGAAGTTCCGAATTCGAATGTGCCGAAAGCCCCGGTACAGACATCCGAGCGTTCCAGGCCGGTCAAACCGTCGACTCCGGGACCTGACGTTGCCATGGCAGGCGAATTCGCTCGAAAGGCGCATGACGCCGCCGACGGAGGTCGCTGGGACGAAGCTCTGGCAGCTTCGGAATCCGCCATTGCGGCCGATCCGCTCCATGCCGGTTCGTTCTATATCAAGGCCCTCGCATTGAAAGAGCTGGGGCGGCTCGACGATTCCCGAGATGCGCTCCGCCGCTGTCTGTTCATCCAGAAACAGCACTGGATGGGCCATCTTCTGGCTGCCGGGCTCTGGCAGCGCGAAGGCAATCCGGCCCGGGCTCGAAGCCACCTCAATGCGATTCTGACAGGCCTGGAAGCGCTGGACCCAGCCGAAATTCTGCCCGATACCGGGGGGATCAATGTCGGCCGCATGCGGGCTCTCGCCGAATCGCAGCTGAAGCACCTGGATGGGCTCAACTGAGTCCGTCACCGATCTTGAAGGCCTGAACAGCCTCAGTCTCATCGCTGGTCGTACACGTTCACGAATATCCGCCGTCTCGGAGCCGTCCCGAACTCATCACCCTCCGGAAGGTCCGCCGCTACCATGTTCCGCACCATCGCTTCCAAAATCATTCTGATTCTCGTCGTGGTCTGGGTGTTTTCCCTTGCCGCCGGCGTGATTTCTCTCAGGTCGGCTCGCAATTCGAACGAGTACCTGCAGCAGGCCGTAAGCGTATCGCTTCCGGAACTCGGAGACGTCACCGACTTCCGAGGCGCGGTCAGCCGGATGAGGGCCACGATATTCAAGCACGTCATTTCGACGAGTGCCGAAATGATGAAGAAGATGGACGCTGAGGTCGAAGCCAGCGACCGGGAAATCGAAACCCTTCTCGAAAAGCTGACTTCGAACACCCGGCTGATCGAACTCAATTCCAGCCAGATCAATACGATCCGCACGAACTGGGCCGCATTCAAGAAAATCCGGGATGAAGAACTCCTTCCGGTTTCCCGGAAAATTACGGAGAACGCCAAAGCGGCCCAGATCGTATTCGAAAGCAATTCCGACGGGCTCGTTGCGGAAATTACGTCTGCCTGCGATGCCATCGTGAAACGCATCCGTAACGAAACCGACGACGATGCCCGTGACAGTTCGGACGCATTCTTCTACAACCAGATCCTGGCGTCCGCTGCGCTTCTTCTATCGATCGTCATCAGCGCGATCTGGGGCATCGTATCCACCAGGCGCATTTCCCGAAATATCGAGCTGGTGGCCGGAGCGGCCGAAAAGCTGGCTGATGGCGATCTGGCTGTCCGTGTGGATACCTCGGCCACGGACGAGACCGGCAGGCTGGCCAAATCGTTCAACATCATGGCCGAGAAGCTTGACGCCGCCGAAAAGGCCGACGTGGTCACAAGGAACGCCCTGAATTCGAGCATCGCGGCCCTTTCGAGCAGTTCGAGCGAGATTCTGGCATCGGTCGTCGAATTCAACAGCTCTGCGACGGAACAGGCAGCGAGCCTGAGCGAAGCCTCGGCGACGCTCGAGGAATTGAAGCACAAGAGCGAAGATTCGTTACGCCGGGCTGAGGAAGTCTCGCACACTTCGAAGGGTGCGATGGCCGTCGGTGATGAGGGTGCCAACGCCGTCGACTCGATTCTGAAGAGCATGCTGACCCTTCGAGAGAAGGTACAGGCGATCGCGCAGGACATTCTTGCATTGTCGGAGCAGACGCAGCAGATCGGCGAGATCACGGCGGCAGTGAACGACATTGCGGATCAGTCGAAGCTGTTGGCATTGAACGCGACGATCGAGGCT
>WGMM01000023.1 GCA_016125085.1 bacterium | reverse complement strand
GAGGGGTTCGTCAGCGTGACGAGCAAGGTTTCGTCGGCTTCGACAACGGTGTCGCCCAGAATCGGCACGGCGATGGTGGCGGAAGTCGCCCCTGCGGGAATCGTCAGGGTACCCGCGGTCGCCAGGTAATCGGACCCGGCGATAGCCGAGTCGTTCGACGTCGCGTATTGAACTGACACTGGAGCGTCTGCCGGGTTACTCATCGTGACAGTGAAGATCAAGTCGGAAGAGCCGGAATTGCCTTCGGACCGGCTGGCATTCGCGATCGAAATGGCAGGTTTCGCGTCGTCATTGAGAATCGTGCCGATGGCCGTCGCAGTTGCGATGGTGGCATTGACAGGCGAACTGAGCGTGACGACGAGCGTTTCGTCGGCTTCGTAGACATTGTCGCCGAAGATCGTGACGGCGATCGTGCCGGATGTCGCCCCAGCGGGAATCGTGAGGGTTCCGGAGGTCGCGGCGAAGTCGGATCCTGAACTGGCTGTGCCGGACGAAGTGGCATAGTTGACTGTGATGGGTGATGCCGAGGCACCGCTCAGCGATACGTTGAAGAACATGCTCGCTGAGCCGCTGTTTCCTTCGGATTTCGAAGTGCTGACGATCGACATCGAAGGAACGGGGGGCGTGTCGTCGTTGACGATCGTGCCTGTGGCGAAGGGAGCAGCGATCGTGGCATTGCTGGAAGGATTCGAGAGCGTGACGCGGACCGTCTCGTCGGCTTCGTAATCCGTATCTCCCAGAATCGGCACGGCGATCGTGGCCGAGGTCGCCCCGGCGGCGATGGTGATCATGCCCGAAGCCGAAACGTAATCGATCCCTGCGGTCGCCGTGATATCGGATGTGGCGTACTGAAACGTCACAGGCGTGTCGGCCGGGTTCGTCATCGAAACCTTGAAGACCATGTTCGATGAGCCGGAATTGCCCTCGAGCAGGCGTGTATCGCTGATCGATAAGGCAGGGATCGAGTCGTCGTTGAGGATTGTCGCGACGGCTTCGCCATCCGTGATGGTCGCGTTGACGGGCGAACTGAGAAGCAACCGGAACGTTTCGTTCGCTTCGTACACCGTGTCACCGACAACCGTAACCGCGATCGACCCCGATGTCGAACCTGCGGGAATGGTCAATGATCCGGATACGGCCGTGTAATCCGCGCCGGAGAGTGCCGTGCCGTTCTGAGTCGCGTATGCGAAGGTCACAGGCTGTGCGGATACGCTCGAGAGACTGATCGTGAAGACGAAATTCGTAGTGCCTGAGTTGCCTTCGTTCTTCGAGACGTTCGAGACCGAAATACCAGGAACCTGCGGATTCGAATTCCACGTCGGCGAATTGATCGCCGAGAAAACGTTGAGCCTGCCGCCGGACGCGACCTTGCCTGCCAGGGAAGCCGTCGGCGTGGCGGAAGAGAGAATCGCATTACGTAACTGTTCAGCTGTGGCGGAGGTATAGATCGATTTGAGCAGGGCAATCGATCCGGTCACGTGCGGCGTGGCCATCGAAGTGCCGTTGTAAGAACCATACGAATTGACGGGGAGGGTCGACATGATGTTCGAGCCCGGAGCACCGATGTCCACCCGTGTGGCACCGTAATTCGAGAAGCTCGAAAGTCCACCGGTGCTTGTGATCGAAGCGACCGAGATGACGCCTTCGTAACTCGCCGCAGTGGTTGACCCGACCGAAACCAGCGTGCTGTAAGCGGCGGGATAGAATGCGGTCGAATCGATATTCGCCGAGCTGTTGCCCGCGGCCGCCACGAACAGGATATCCGCCTTGGCGGCACGGATGATCGCCGCGTTCATGGCCGAAGAGTAGCTGCCCCCGCCCCAGGAATTGTTCGTGGCGGCGATGTTCAGGCCATGGCGAAGCTTCAGATCGGTGATGTAATCGATGGCCCGGATCGCATTGCTCGTCGTCCCGCTGTTCCCGGAGATGAACTTGGCGACGATCAGCGAGACTTCCCAATTGACACCGGCCACGCCGAGTCCGTTACCGCCCGAACCGCCGATCGTCCCCGCCACGTGCGTTCCGTGCGAGTCGCTCGTCGAATCGTAGACCGTGCTGTCGTTGGCGGCGAAGTCCCAGCCGTTCGTGTCATCGACGTATCCGTTGCCGTCGTTATCGATTCCGTCGACCGGGTCGTAAGGATTCACCCAGACATTCGCCGCCAGTTCGGGGTGGTCTATCTGTACGCCTGTATCTATGATGCCGACATAAACCGAACGGGAGCCGGTGTATCCGGCGTTCCAGGCGTTTTCTGCATGAATGCCGTTCGCGTTCGTCGTTCCTGCGGGCCCGATCGTCGTTGGCGAATCGCTGCCGTACATGCCCCACAAGCTGCCGCTAGTGTAGTAAGTGTCGTTGGAAACGGCGGAAAGCGTCAGAATCTGATTCGGTTCGGCGAATTCCACGCCGGGCTGGATCGATAGCCAGCTCACGGCCTCGTCCGACGTCATTCCCGCCGGGACTTTCACCAGTTCGATCATTCCCTGGCCCATATCGAGACGCTGGGCGCTGTCGATTTCTTCCAGCAGGCCGAAACCGGCATTCGCCCGATTCGCCGCCCGCGTCTGAACGTTCGCTTCAGGACGATACTGAACGAGGATTTCGTCAGCGATCGTCCCGACAGGGGTCATCACGTTGGAGAGCACCGTGCGGTCTTCCAGCCGGTCGAAAGGCGCAACGAAGCGCTTCGCCGAACGGGACAGAACACGACGGACGGATGTGCCCGAAGCGGTACGTTTCGAAACTCGCATCATTCCCTGTCGCTCCTGCGGATTCGTGGATTCCCGTATCTGAGATGTCGTTCGAGGGCTCCGATCTTAGCGATTTCGAATTCTTCGGCTCAAGCGAATTTTCGGAATACGAATGATGGTGTACGTATATGTTGGTGCAGAAATGTACCTGGTCGGGAATGGATAGGTAAGTCCTGAATTCAGTGGAATTAAAGAAAAAGGATATGGGTGTCCGGTATGCCGTGCACACGGGTTTCGAAGCGAACTCGTCGTTCGGGAATCGAAATGTCACAGGCTCGGCGATTTCGAAAAATCGACCGGACCACGACGAGACCTTCATGGTCACGTATGTACCCTTCGTGTCGGTGCGTGCAGTAGTTATGTGTTCGGGTAGCGCCTGAGCAGGGCTGAAAATCATTGTATGGATTCGTTCGCAAAAATCCAACCGTTGTTGACGAAATGCGACTCGATTTCGATCGGTTCGTCCTGCGAACCTGCATCAAATTCGGAAATTTCCGCATTTTCGTAATCGAGATTTTTCGTCTTTCGGATCTGGTCGATTTCTGAAATTGAGCGATTCCGTATGCTGTCGATCGTTTCCCGTATTCATTTTCGGTCGGTCAAACTGGCCCGCTCGTGTTGTCTTCTCTGGATGGATCTCGGAAGATAATGCGTGTTCGAAGATCGTTCTTGACCATCGGACCGGAAGGGATGCGGCAAGGCCAGTTTCCGATCGATGGCTCCGATGGTCTTGCTGCGGCACTCTCATGCTCAATTGGGCGGATCGCCCCAATTCAGGAGGTCGTCTTACTGTGGATCGACACTTAAAGCTCGATAGAAGAAGATTCTGCGACGTTTCGGTTCGAGCCCTTTCCTGCGGGTTCCTTGGCCGGCATGCATTCGGGGCCGCTTCTTCGTCCGAGCTGTCCGAACCGACCGAAGCGAAACCAGTAGCCCTGTTCCGGAACGATTCGCTCGATGGCTGGAAGCTGACCGACTTCTTTCGCCCCGGTGAGGTTCAGGTCCTCGACGGTGTGGTAACCCTCGGTAAGGGAAACCCCATGACGGGCGTGACGATCGACCGCAAGGATGCATTTTTCAAGAACTTCGAGCTGACATACGAGGCCCGGCGAGTCGAAGGCGACGACTTCTTCGCCGCAGCCACGTTTCCGGTCGATGGCGGCCACCTGACGTTCGTCAACGGTGGCTGGAGCGGTAACGTCACCGGGCTTTCCTCGATCGACGGCGCCGATGCCTCGGAAAACGAGACGGGGACACGCGTTGAGTTCGATAACGGCCGCTGGTATCGTTTCGTGATCTTTGTGAAGGGCCGCAAAGTGACGGTCCACGTGGACGGCAAGCAGGTGGTCGACTTCGACGGAACGGACCGTTCGTTGCGCACTCGCGTCGAGTCACGCCCCTGCGAACCCCTCGGTTTCGCCTCCTTCGGCTGTGTCGGTCAAATCCGTGCGGCATCCCTGAAGGAAATCGTGATCTGACGATCGTTTCGGATTCGCTGCTCCTTTCGTCTGTTCCCACCCGTTCGATTGAGAAACTCTGCTGATGTTCGATCGTCGACGCTTCCTGATCCTTTCCACTTTGGCCGGTTCCCTGGGATGGGGCCTGCGCGGCACAATCGGCGGCGGCTCGGTCGGGGCGATGATCCCGGGAACGATGCTCGCCCTCTGCCTGGGCTGGAAGTTCGGCCTTGGCGGGGTTCGTCTGGGCGTTTTCGCGGCCTGGACGTCCCTCGGCTTCGGCCTGGGCGGGCAGGAAACCTACGGACAGACGATCGGCCTGCTGCGAACCTGGGACACGGCCGCCTGGGGCATGCTGGGGCTGACGATCAAGGGGGCCGTCTGGGCGCTCGGTGCGGCGCTACTTATCTGGATCGACTCCGACGAAGATTGCCGTAACTCCTGGGCGCGAAGCTGGGGGGCCCTGCTCCTGCTGACGATCTTCACACTGATCGGCTGGCAGGTCGTCGATGTGCCCAGGCTCATTTATTTTTCCGACCCTGTGAACAAGCCCCGTGAGGAAGTCTGGTTCGGCCAGTTCCTCGGCCCGGTCGTCGCCTCGGCCTATCTGGCGTGTTTTACTTCGAACCGGTCCGAAATGTTCCGGTTTCTCGGTAAAGGCACCCTGGCCGGCGCGGTCGGGTTCGGCGGCGGATCGCTGTGGCTCTTGGTGGGCCTGCATTTGCCAGCCCCATGGCACAAGGGTTCGTGGTGGAAGATGATGGAATTCAGCTTCGGCGCCTGCCTGGGGTTGGGTTTCGCTCTCGCTTCGAAGCATCTGCCTCTGAAAGCGGATTCGAAATTCACGATCGTTCCCCGCGCGACCGTGCCTGGCACGATCCTGGCGGCCATCGTTCTGATCGCAGCCGCATTTCAGGCCAATTATTCATGGGGCTTTCGCTTGAACTTCACGGTGATCGTGCCTGTGCTGCTCTTGATCGTCTGCCTGATGCCCGAACTGGCGTGGCACGTGGCGCTGAGCTTCACGATCGTCGGTTTCGTTTATGACATTCTCGAAGCGCTGAACGAGGCGAAGCGGTATGAATTGCAATATGAGCACATTCTGCTCGTCATTCTGATCGCCGTGCTGATGGTCGATCAGGTCACCCGCTATGCCGGATCGAAACCCCTGCGGCTTTTGCTGTTTCTGACACTGGCGGCTTCGGGCGACTATCTGGTTCAGACGCAGCTTTTCGTGCGGGAAGGATTCGTCGTGCCGCTGATCTTCACGCTGGAGACCCTGGCCGTGGTGGCGCTTTGCCTGTTGCCGGAGGGCACGCATCCGACGGAGTTGCTGCCGGGGGATTGAAACGGTAAGCAAGGTCGAATGCTGATTTAGCTCGAATCAGCAAGAGAGGGTTTCTTTTGCCATGTTTCGAGAACTGAAGCATCTGGTTCGCGAGTTTTTCGCAATTCACGGCGAGCTTTTTGGGTTTCCCCGAAAGGTCGAATACCGTGAGATCTCGCAAGAAGTCGTGGCCGAGGCGAGCCGGAGAAAGGAGGCTTTGCGGCGTGCGATGGTGAATACCCGTCTGCGTTTTTTCCTTTTCTTCGCAAGCTTTCCGATCCTTATCTCAATGTTCGCTTCATTCATGCCAAAGGAATGGATAGGGATTCTATTTCTCGGATATGGGGCTGGATTTACATACTTCGGACTATACGCCATCATCGTCGAGCCGAATCGATACTATTATTTCCGCTGTCCACGTTGCGGCAGCATCTTTTACGATTTCAATAAGATTTTCCCGAACAAGGATCGATGCCGGGTCTGTGGGCTCGACCTGTCGCTTCGAGAGATCGAAGAGAATCAGGATGTGCAGTTTCCTTGATCGTTCGTGCATTGTCCGTGCGATGTTCAGGCACGATCGTTTCGAAATCGGGATTCTTGAGCTTCGTCCGAATCGCACGTTCTTCGGCCAATCACTGGCGTTGCTGCCGAATTCGGAATAGGATCGATGGCCTCGATCGCAACGACTGATGGGAGTTCGCTCGGCGACGATGATTTACTCTGTCTACCTGATTTCGAACGCCGCATTCGCTCAACTGGCCGAATCGTTCCGGCATCAGGGGCTCGAGGTCGTCCAGAAACGGTCTCTATCTGCGTCTGACGAAACTCGATCGACCTCGGCCGCTGATCCGGGCGTGAAGCGGGCCATCTTGCGAACGGCAATCCACGGGATTCCGATCGACCTGTTCTGTTCGACTTCAGGAGAAACTGGCCCGACGCGCATTTTCGCGCGGCTTGCTGCGGACGGTTCCGTGCTGCCCGGCGCGATCGCCCAATCGCTCGACCTGGCGATGGCGCATGCAGGGGCTACGGTGAGTTCGGTCGAGCGTCCGTTGTCTCGAGCGATCCGTGAATTCCGATCCGATTGGAAGCGGATTCTCGTCGGGAAAAGGGAACTGAAGAAACACCCGTCACGGGAAATCCATGCGGAGGTTTTGGCGGAAGCCTCGAATCGCTATCGGCTTTTGCGCAGAACCCACACGATCTCATGCATGGCGTCGTTTCTGCTGGCCGCCGCGATGGTATCGATCGCTTACAGGTTCGGGTACGTGAGTGGAGATCGCCGGGAGCCTGGGCTCGTATCGAGAATCGCCAGCGCATTCGTACCGGGTGCGAGTGTGGCTCAACAGCTTATCCATTTCGCTCTGGGCTTGATCACGCTGGGGTTCATCCTGGCGTTTTGCGGCATGATCTGGAGCTGGACGCTGCTGATGAAGTTCCATTGTCCCGGGTGCGGCAAGAGTTTCGTCATGTCGTTCGGCAGCAACGTACCTGGCGATCGCTGCAAGCATTGCGGACTGAATCTGGCGGAATCCGAGCCGGTTCCCGCGGCATCGCATCGAATTCGATAGATTTCATTTCGAATACGAAAAAACCGGCCTGACCTTTTCAGGCCAGACCGGTCGGAATTTCGGATCCAGGAGATCGAAGCGTCGATTCGATCAGGCGAGGTATTCGTCCACCTTGGGCAGAAGTGCTGCGAAGTCGAGCTTGTTGGGGCAGGCTTCCTTCGCGGCGGCCAGGTCGGCGCCGGCCCAGTCTTTGGCTTCGGCCGGCAGATCGGCGAACTGCTTGCGGGCCGTCTGGCGGTCTCCCAGGTGCTGGTGATAGGTGAGATAGCGGGTCAGCACGCCCAGCTCGGCCTTCGTTCCGGCGGCTTTCGAGCAGCGGCCGTCGCAGTCGGCGCACAGGGTGGGGCCGTGAGCCAGGGCGGCGTCGCGAAGCTCGAGGAGTTGAGCGACCTTGACCGGCTCATACCGCATCAGGGCGTCGATATTCTGGCGGATGTGGTCGGTATTGCGCATCGAGACGCAGCACGAAGCGAGCCGTTCGTCTGTCCAGATGGCGTGCAGGAGGCCCTGGAACGGCGTCAGGTTGCGTTCCTTGAGCATAGGCACTTTCTGCTGCACGTCGGCCAGGATGTCGCCCTTCGGCTTGTCGCCGAAGAACTGGCCGGCGATGTGCTTCATGGTGATCAGGCCCATGCCTTTTTCGTGGGCGACGTCCAGGCCCTTGTTCAGGGGCGAATCCTTATCGAGCCAGGGCGTGTACTGGAGCATGACGGCGTCGACGAACCCGGCTTCAGCGGCCTTCTGGATGATCAGCCCCCTGTCCTTATGGTGCGACGAGAAGCCGACGAATTTCGCCTTGCCCGATTTGCGGATCTTGTCGGCCGTTTCCTTGAATTCCTGGCTGGTGACCATGTCGATGGCCTGATCCGTGCTGTGCTGATCGCCCAGACCATGGATGAAGAACAGGTCGACATAATCGGTGCCGAGCGTTTCGAGACGCTCGTCGAGCATGCGGATCAGTTCCGAAGACTTCTTCGGCATGTCCTTGGTGACGAGGAAGATTTCCTTGCGTACATCGGGCGATTGTTCGAACCACTTTTTGAAGTTCGGCTCGGTGCCGTAAACCTTTGCGGTGTCGAACGTGCGCACGCCCTGGGCATAGGCGAACCGGAGGATACGGTCATACGATTGCCCCCGCACCGCGCCCTGGTTGAGCATGGTGATTTCCACGCCCGTTTTGCCGAGCTTGCGGCGTGGCAGGGGTTTGGCCGGGGCGGCGTTGGCGGCTTCGCCTTCGGGTTTTGGCGTGTCCTGCGCCCGGACGGTGGCCGTCGCGGCTGCCGCGAGTCCCGCGGACTGAACGAACGACCGACGGCTGGTTTCGATAGGATCCATTGGGCTTCTCGCTCCTCGTTTCAGGGCCGCTGCGTGCGCTCCGGTCATGCGGGCGAATCGGTGCGTCGGCAGCTTCGAAGGCGGAGTTCGCAAGCCCCTTGCACCGGATGGATTTCGCCGGTTTCAGGCTTCAGCATAACATGTTCCGAATACGCGGCAAGTGTCAGGTCTTCGAACGTTGCTGATCGCCATGCCTCGGATCCCGAACGTTCCTGTACCATCGCGGTCAATCGTCAGCGGGAAGTGTCGAATCGAGATCGCCCTCGCTGCCGGTCGACGCTTCTTTACCGGTGGTGCCCGCAACGCCCCGGGCCGTTCCGGCAGTGAGGACCAGCACAAGAATCCCCGCGTAAGCGAACGAATCGGCCGAGATCTCCACCGCGTGAACGAGTCGCAATTTCGGCGAAAGAACGGGATTCGGCATCACGAGCCCGGCAAGCCCTACAAGAGCCGAATGCGACCAGCCCAGAACGAGCCAGAGCCGCATGCGATTGGCTTGCCAGCGTTCGATCACGGCGATCGAAGGCAAAAGGAATATCGTGCTGCGGATGGCCAGAACTCCCATCAGCATGCTCAGGGAAGGAACCGTCAGCATGCTGGAGTCATCCATGTAATCCTCAAGCACGAATGGAGAGATCAGGGATCCGAAAAAAAAGTAGACGACAGGATATGCGAGCCAGCAAACAGCGAGCCGCCCAGCCATGGATCCGTCAAAGCGCAGATTCGAACGGAACGCCGGAGCGGTTTCGTTCAGTCTCACGGTCACCAGTGCGCAAGCGATGGCAGGCAGGATCCCCGCGAGAGCCAGATACGCCTGACCTTCGAACTTCGTGAATACCGTCAGTTCGATCGCCGTGCCTGCTGTATAAAGGAAATAAATCAAGGCGGCCGTAATCGCCCATCTGGCCCACAGTCCGCCACGGATGTCAGTTGCGACCCCCACGACGCCAGCAGAGATGATCAGTGTACTCAGGGCGAACCAGGCAATGGTAAGCGTGGGACTCTCGACAGACGGCAAGTTCGGGGGCTTGATCGAAGTCGCCCCGACCAGAGGCCATGCGATGGACTGGCCCAGGAAATAAGCCGCTGCTGCAAGGACGATTTTTCTGAGCGAGCCGGGGATTCGATCACTGGTCATAGTGCTCGGATTTCGTAGCGAAACGGGAGGGGGCGATCGGGTGTCGAAGACCTCCGGGGACTGGCTGGTTCGGCCACGACGGTCGAAGTATTTTCGAGATCGAAGGATGCCGGAAATCAGATTAACAGATCCGGAACGGCCATCAACATCGCGGGCGGACCTTTTCCCGAATAGGACTTATCGGTAACATTTCGGAGGTTACGTCCACGGGTCGTCAAGCCAAATCGAAGGACTCTCGAAAACTCCGTGCCATGCCACAGATCGTCAACATCTCGGCCTACAAATTCGCGGACCTGACCGACCTGAAGCCACTGCGAGAGGACTTGCTTGCTCGCTGCCGGGAACTTGGCCTGAAGGGCACGATTCTGCTGGCCAGCGAAGGCATCAATCTTTTCCTGGCAGGTCCGGCGGACGCGATCGAAGCGATCCTGGCCAGGATCCGCCAGGTGCCGGGCCTGGAATCGCTCGCTGCCAAATACAGCGAAAGCGACGAGCAGCCGTTTACCCGCATGCTCGTGAAGCTCAAGAAAGAGATCATCGCTTTCGGCGTGGGGGATCTCAACGTAAATTCATATTCGCATCAGAAACTGCCGCCCGCGGAGCTGAAACGCTGGCTCGACGAGGGCCGTGAACTGATCCTGCTCGACACCCGCAACCAGTACGAAGTGCAGCTGGGCACCTTCACCGGGGCGAAGCATCTGGATATCGGCCATTTTCGCCAGTTCCCCCAGGCGGTCAAGCAGTTACCCGAGGACTGGAAAGACAAGCCGGTGGTGACCTTCTGCACGGGCGGAATCCGCTGCGAGAAGGCCGGGCCGTTCATGGAAAAGCTGGGCTTCCGCAATATCTTTCAGATCGAAGGCGGCATCCTTAAGTATTTCGAAGAGGTCGGCGGCGATCATTATGAAGGCGATTGCTTCGTTTTCGACCAACGTGTCGGGCTTGACCCCTGCCTTTGCGAAAGCGACTCAGCCAAGTGCTTCGCCTGCCAGTCGCCGCTGACGATCGAAGACCAGGCCGATCCGCGCTATGTTTTCGGCAAAAGTTGCCCGTATTGCTTCGTGCCGGAGGAAGAAAAACAGCGTAAATCGCTGGAAAGACGTCAGGCAGCGATCCGGCGAGCGACCAGCCCCCTGCCCGGCTCGGTTCGGTACGACAATTACCGGCCGGTGAAGGTGCCGGCTCGGCTGCATGGCGCGACTCTCATCGACTTTCTCGCAGGTATCCTGCCTCATGTGCCGCTTGAGGAATGGTCCGCCAGGATCGCCGAGGGGCGGTTTTTCGATCGCGAACGCAAGCCCGTAGGAGCCGGGCACGTCGTATCGGCCGGCGATCGTTACTATCAGAAGCTCGAGGCGATCGTCGAGCCCGACGTGAACCCCGATATTCGCCTGATTTACGAAGACGAAGCGATTCTCGTCCTGAACAAGCCCGCCCCCCTGCCGGTGCATCCGTGCGGGCGGTTCAATCGAAACACGCTGCAGAGCATTCTGGCCGAAGTTTACAGCCCGCAGAGCCCGCGGCCGGCGCACCGGCTGGACGCCAATACGGCAGGTGTGATGGCATTTTCCCGAACCCGCCATTTCGCCGGCCTTCTGCAGCCGCAGTTCGAGCGGGGCGAGGTCGAAAAAATCTATCTGGCCCGCGTTCATGGCCACCCTTCGACAGATGAATTCGCGAGCGATGCACCGATCCGGGCAACTTCCGGCGATGTCGGTTCTCGCGATGTCGATTTCGAGGCCGGAATGCCCTCACTGACGGAATTCCGCACACTGAAGCGATTCGAGGACGGCACGGCGCTCGTCGAAGCCCGCCCCCGCACGGGCCGCACGAACCAGATTCGCGTGCACCTGTGGCATCTGGGTCATGCGATCGTGGGCGATACGGTTTACCTGCCGGGCGGCGGGATCGGGGACAGGCAGACGATCGACGCCGACGAAGCCCCCCTTTGCCTCTTCGCTTGCAGTCTGAAGTTTCGGCATCCGGTGACGGACGAGCCGATGACGTTCGAGGTGGTACCGCCGGATTGGGCGAGCACTTGAACCTTTGCCAACGTCGATAACGTTCGCGACTGGAATTCGAGCAATGACGCAAGGAAAACCTCAAGACATCGAATCGATGAGGCCCATCGCGAATCCTGGATTCGTCATATCTTGGTTATTGATCGGGTCTTTTTTTGCGTTATCTTTCCAATTCCTGTTGGTTCGCATCAATGGTCAAGGACAATGGCCCTGGCTATTGCACTGCGCCGAGTCAAAAGCATCGAGGGAACTGATTAGCGATCAGCTTGGCCCACTTGGGCCAGGAACGGAATACGGACATGACGGCGAGTATTTCTATTTGATAGCGCGGGACCCATTCGGTCATCACCAATCACCGCAATTGCTGATTGATTCGAAGGAAAACCCCCGATACCGCTATCGACGTATCCTATACCCCTTATTGGCTGGAGGTTTTGGCTGGTTTTCCCCATGGCTTACTTTATGTGCGATGATCTTTTTGTCGGTTTTGGGTTTCGGACTGACAATGGGAGCCGCGGCCGATCTCGCCGATCAGTTTGGACGAGATTCCAGGGCCTTGCTGCGGTCACTCGTCTCTCCGGGAGTCATGAGTTCCGTCGGCATTCTGCTTGCAGATCCTCTGGCGTTGGGTTTCGCTCTGTCCGGCTATGCCTGTTACTGCAGGAAAAGAACCGCAGCGGCATCGATTCTGTTCACGGCCGGGGTTCTGACTCGGGAAACGATGATTCTGTTCGTTTTGTCGGCGATGCTCGTCTCGATCCGCCGCAAGGATATTGGCTCCGCATTGAAGATCGGCCTGCTATCTTCGATCATACTGGTCGCATGGGAAATCTGGCTGAATGCAAATATTCCGAACGGGCCGAACGCTTTGGCGAAAAACATGGGACTGCCGTTCGAAGGCATTTTCGACACCGTTTTCGGATGGGTTTCGGGCCATGAAGCGATCCTGTTTTCCGATGTGCTGATGACCCTATTCGGTGCATCGTATGTGCTTATCGCTTTGCGGATCGCCTGGCGTTCGGAACGGCCAGAGATTTCGTTTCCGCTTGCGATCTGGGCATTGTTCACAGCCTGTCTTTCCATCGAGGTTTGGGGCAAAGCGATCAACGGATTGCGAGTCTCCGCTCCTCTTTGGATCTTGACTATGCTGAGTTTCGATCGGTCGATTACGGACGGCGAATCGAAATTTCCGAAGTCGACGAATTCGACAAACCAGGATCGCCCTTGATTCGCGGCTTCAGCGAATCTTTCCGAAAAGAACCGTGGAAGGCGATTGTCCGATGATCCGCCAATCCGGTCGCTTTTCCAAACGGGATCCCAACCTGCCTGATCTGGCTGTGAGCACGTGTGTGAAATCAAATTGATCATTCAGGTAGTCGAAATCAACGGTTGAGCCACTAGAAATTCCGAAGCTGCTTCGCAAAAACTCCTGCCCGTACAATTCGCATCTGTCGTCGATGAAAACTGGCAATTCCGGCACATAAAAGATCAGGAATCCGCCATAGAGCATATCGTTATATAGCCTTGGTTCGTTTACACCTCCTGAAATGAAGTGCAATTGTGGCAGAATATCAACTGGCCAATAGTTTCGGTCGAGGCGGACCCAGTCGTGACCGATGAATGGGATACGGATTTCTGAAAATTGCAGAATCAGGGCTGAAGAGAGGAGAAAAAACGATATAAAGAGGAGCGGATTTCTTTTCCTTTCGAATCGACAAGTCTCAGAAGTCATTTCGGTATCTTCGAATCGAAAAAACCAGCCTCTACGGGCAAGCATGTTCGCGAATCCGCTGCCGGGTAGGATATCGCTCAACGCCGCCAATGTGACGATGGCGAAAAGCGAAGCGTGGCGAACATGAAGAAATGCCTGCACGAGCCAGAAGAACGGTATCAGGACGGCTGGCCGCAGAAACCGTTGCGGAGCCCTGGCCCAAACGGCCAGATACATCCAGGCCAGAAGCGTCGTCATCAAGAGTGTCGCCGGCGATCTCCAGATCCTCGCGTGTTCCACGACCAATTCATGAAGGGGCAAATAGAGAATCGAGAACCAGTGCTCGGGGAGCTTTCCGAAGTAGGGGTTGATGAGGACCGACGAAAAACAGGTGAGGGTGATGGCGATAGATTCGCAGACCGCACGGCGGTTCGCCAGTGGACCATTCTTGCCGACGAACCAGAGCGTGATCCACCCCAGATTGACGAGAGCCAATGTCGCCAGCCCGCCCAGAACGCCGCCATGCATGTTTGACCAGAGAACGAAGACCGGAACCATGATCCAAAGGCTCCGGGGCGGTTTTCGCCCCGATTCGACGTCAAGCATGCAGACATATGTCCACGCCGTAAGAAACAATGTCACGAGGATCGGGCGAACCAGAAACTGGCCCGAAGAAGCGGCCAGATCATATGCCAGAACCACCGCTGTCAGAATGGGAGAGAGACCCGTGGCTTGCAGACGGCCCGCGAGCCAGGCGTATGTGGAAGCGATCAGGCAGGCGGACGCGACGACGAGTGCGTCCCAATGACCAATTCGGTGCAGCAGGGCGAATCCGATGTCGGCGATCCAGAACTGGGAGATCCAAGGTTCTCCGGCCTTCGGGTAGCTGAATGTATCGTAATCCGGCAAAACATGCGTCTGCAAAATGTCGTAACCGATGCGAGTGTGCCAGAACGTACCAGGATCACGCATCATCTTCTGACTGCCGAACACTACCAGTGAAAGGAACAGTAAGAGAAACGACACGATTTCGAAACGACTTTTGTTTTTCACTTAGTAAAAGACCCACGTCTCGATGGAGATGTCGCAAGCAGATCGCTTCGGATCGACCGGCCGGATGGCCGGTCGATCCTGATATATTGTCCTGCGTCGAGACCGGAATCAAGGCTGAATTCTGAATGATCGAGTCGATTCGAAAGTAGAAATGATTTCTGTCACTGCTGAGATGCAGGACAAGCTGAACACGTGGAGCTAAGACAGAATTTCAGCCAGACTGTCAAGATATGTTCGCAATGCGTCCGCGGCGGGACCGTTCAGCAGATGTCTTTCTGATCGCGTTCGGATTTCGACGCTCTGTGGCGTCAGCCAGATGACGCTCTCGATGAGTGCCGTAAAAATATACTTGTCGCCGAATTTCAAAACCGGAGTCATAGTTCGGTTCCTATTAAGTCATGCATGGTTCGACCAGAGCTATTCCGCGCAAGTGCAAAGCGTATGAGCGTCTCTATGATTAAGTTCACGATTTCGACGTTCCGCACAATGTCGAAATACTAGATTTCGACTAGGGTCAGGGCGCATTCATCTAAGAATCGATACGATCGCCCCAATTTCTCGAATCTGCGGATCGATCTCAATAGGACTTCGGGCTCATTAGTTCAGGGAGGTCACACCAAATGACGTCTACTTAGTCGGAAATCACGTAAAGACCGGAATCCGCAAAATCGACTTAGGAATTAACCGCTGAACCGTTGAAATTCATGCACTTTCCATGGACGATAGGGAGTATCTGGCAGCGTGGGCCTTCCTGGCCTGCGTATCGCGCCCATTCCTGCCCTGGCGCAACTCGACTGACGGAACTCATGAAGGACGGTCTCGACGATGCCTCACTGCCGAAGATACGAATACAGTGCGTTCGCCCTGGCGATCATGGCCTGGGTAACGATTCTGGCTCCTTCCGGGCAAGCTCAGGAGCCAGCTTCGCTCGCAGCGGAATATGCGAAAACGGCTGCCGCGGTACGCATGCTTCAGAACGAGGACGGCGGGTTCGCGGCCGAAAAGGGTGGCCCATCGAACATCGGTTCGACGAACGCCGCGATCCGGTCCATCAAGCACGTCGGCGGTTCGATTCCGGATGTCATCAAGGCGACGAAGTTCGTGCGTGCCTGTTTCGTGCCCGACGGCAAGGGTGGCGGGGCGTTCGCGTCAGCTCCGGGCGGCAAGCCGGATATGCGGTCGACCTTTATGGCGATGCTCGCCTGGGGCGACCTCAAGATGGAGAACGGCACGGAAGTTACTGCAGCACTGAAGTTTCTGGCGGAGACGGCGAAAGAATACGAAGAAGTGCGGTTGTCGATCGCGGCTTACGAGGCCGTTGGACTGAAGGATGAAGCGGTTTTCGACAAGTGGGTCTCCCAGTACGAAGCGATGGCGAATGCTGAGGGACTGTTCGGATCTTCCCAGAATGGCCCCATGATGACGGGCGGCACCGTGGCGGCCTTTCTGCGCATGGGCCGGCCGGTTTCGCCCGAGCGACGGGCCAAAGCGACCGAATTGCTTCTGAAAGCACAGAACCCCGATGGTGGCTGGTCGCCGACGGTCGGCGGCAAGAGCGATCTTGGAGCCAGCTACCGAATCATGCGGGCCCTGTTCATGATGAAGGCGAAGCCCGACTTCGCCAAACTTCGCGAATTCATCGCTGAACGTCGCACCGAATCTGGTCTTTATGCCCCCGCATCGGGGCAGCCGGGCGATCTTTCGAGCACTTACACCGCAACCATCCTGCTTTGGTGGGCCAGACAGCTGGAGAATCTGGAACCCGCGCCGGAAACTGCCGGATTCCTGCCCCTGTTCAATGGCCGAGACCTGACCGGCTGGAACGGCGATGCCGAAGTCTGGAAAGTCGAATCGGGGCAGCTCGTCGGTTCGACTCCTACCGGACTGCCCAAAAACAATTTCCTGGCGACCGAAGAATCATTCGACGATTTCGTGCTGAAGTTCGCATTTCGGCTGAAGGATGGCTCCGGCAATAGCGGAATGCAGTTCCGCAGTGAGCGGGCCGCCCCTCCCATCGCTCATGAGATGGTCGGATACCAGGCCGACATCGGCGAAAGTTACTGGGGGTGTCTCTATGACGAATCACGCCGAAACAAGGTGCTTGTCCAGGCACCGCCGACGGTGATCGCAAAAATCGACCCAGCGGGCTGGAATAGTTATATGATCCGCGCGTTCGGGCCGCGAATCAATTTGTTCGTCAACGGCATGACGACGGCGTCTTACGTTGAGGAAGACTCGTCGATCCCGCTCTCCGGCAGGTTCGCGACTCAGGTGCACAGCGGCAAAGGCCCTTTCGAGATCAGGTATCGGGATATTCTTGTCCAGCGCGTTCCACGACCAGTTCCCCGAACAACTGAGGCTGAAGAGGAGAAACCGGGATTCCAGCTTCGCACTCTGCGTAAGGAAGGCTTCGGCATTCGGAAATACACGCTGTATCTTCCGGCCGATTACGAAACGGCCAAGAGCTTGCCGACGATCCTGTTTCTCCATGGATCGGGAGAACGTGGTGTCGACGGAATCGTGCCAGCTCAGGTGGGCCTTGGGCCCGCGGTCCTGGCAAGTCAGGCGGATTTTCCGGCGATCGTGATTTTCGCGCAGGCGAAAGAGACCTGGGCCGCCGATAGTGAGGATGCCTCCGCCGCCCTGGCGATACTCGAAGAAGTCTCCGCCAGGTTCAAGGTCGACCCGAATCGGCTGATCCTATCGGGGCTATCGATGGGGGGCCGTGGCGCATGGGAAATCGCGGCAGCCAACAAAGGGCGATTTTCGGCGGTCGTTCCGATCTGCAGTCCTGCCAGAATCGAAACCGCACAAGCTCTGATGACGGTTCCGTTATGGGCGATCACGGGCGATGCGGACCGCGTGGAAACGGTTCGATCCATGCGAACGATGGTCGACAAGCTTCATGAACTCGGAGCCCCGGCGAAATATACGGAGTATCGTGGAGTCGGTCATAACAGCTGGGACAGGGCCTATGCGGACCGGGAACTGATCGACTGGATGATCGCACAGAAGCGAAACCCTTGAGGAGTACCGGCTGACCGGAACAGATTTCGGAAGTTGCAGCATGAAAGGTTCGCTGATGCTCCGGTTCCGCCATTTTGGCAAGATTTCCTGGCGAATGTCCTACGTAATCGGGCTATGCGCCCTGGTTTGTCTGCCGCTTCGATCGGCGGACACGGATTTCCGGAAGACGGTGGGCTATCGTACGGGGGATGGCGATGCTTCCGGCGAAATTCGCTGGAATAGCGCCATGCGTCAGCTGTCGCTCCATGATGCTTCAGGCAAGGAAATGACCTGGCCGCCGTCACTCACGATCGTCGATCCGAAGCCTCGGCTGCCGATTCCCACACCTATCGAACGCCCCGACGAAGTCGTCGCCGTTTTTGGCTATCGGGAACGACTCAGAGGCAGGATTCGGTCGCTGAACGATCGTGAGAATCTGATATGGTCCATCGGCGACTCTTCTGAGAACGTAAGTGTCGATCCAGCCTCGGCCTTCGCATGGTCGACGAACCCAGGAAAATGGACCCTTCTGTTCCGAAGTTTCGAAAGCCCTGAAGACCCTTCGACTTTCGTTCCTCGAGAGCAGGCGGCTGACGGGACCCGTATGTTACGGCTTTCGGGCACCAGACGTGAGACGCCATATCGATACGGAGAACGGATTTCGGACCGGGCGCTCATTCAGATCGCATTCGAAGAGAATGCCATTGCCGACGAAAATGGACCACTGACCCTGGCGACCTATGCAGGCAGCGCCGAGGAACCATTCGTTTCGGTGACTTTGAGAACCGCGGGAGATAACTGGGAGCTGAGTTCGCCGCAGGACGAAAGAACTCTGGTGGCGAAGATTCCACGTCGTCCGGGCATGCACCGGCTGAGCATGTTTTTCGGAGAGGATCGCGTTCGCTTCTGTGTCGACGAAGCGGTCGCCCTGACGATGCGTACCCCAGCCTCTGCCGGGCCGCTCGCATCGGTTTCGATCGGAGCCGAAAAAGAAAGACCTCGCGTTGTGGACGCACTTATCGCCACTGTTTTCGGGCCTCCGGCGCACCTGCTTCAATGGCCGGTGGAAGATGATCTTCTGAAAATCGCTGAAGGGCATGAGTGGCTTGGTACGTTGCGAAGTCTCAGTGGCGGGCAATGGCGATTCCTCGAAAATGAACGGCAGCTCAGCATTCCATTGGGATTGACCTCGACCTGGATTCCGCCGGTCCGACGTTCCGGTGGTCAGTGGGCTCTGGGACCGGTGATCGAAGTGACTTTTTACGGAGCGACAGAAAGCCTGTGGCGCACCGAGGCCGACGACGGTTACTTCGCCTCGCTCGGATTGCTGATGCCTCCTGGAAAATCTCAGGATCGTGTCGAAGGTGCTGTCGAGAATTGCGATGCGTCAGGAATCACTTTAAGGCTTTCTCAAGGTGGCAAAGTCGTCATACCCTTCGAAAGCGTCGTGGCGATCGAGCGGCGAAACGCCGTCGGGCTTCGTGTCATTGACTCTTGCCCGCACCATCTCGGGGACGAAGTCGATTTGCGCGTTATTCCTCCTGAACCTCTGGGCAATCGTCTGGAACTCGCATTCCAGGCGAAAGAGGAAGAGGCTGGATGGCCGCTGGAACTCGCCATCGATGCCGTTGAGGTCCTCGGACCGAATTCGCCGAAGTTCGGCGATCTGATTCGGAAGGGCGAACTCCTGACCGAGCTTCGCCTGAACGGGAATATGCTCGGAACGCTGAATGAGAAAGTCGCACTTTCGAACGAAACTCCGGAACGGCTTCGATTCGCAATTCCCGCAGGCGTCGTGAAGCCTGGTACCAATCGCATCGAGTTTCGCCTGAAGGGGCGATCCAATGATCCCAACTATCTGGACGATCTTGGAATTCTGGGCGTTCGGCTCTACCGGACTCATCCCTGACCTCAACATATTTCGACGGAATTTCGATTCGCATTCCGGAGATTTCTCTGCTCATCCTTCGAAAGGAGAACGACCGTGCCAGGCTTTTACGAAATCAAGGAAAACGAATCCGGCCAGACGAGCTTCGTGCTCAAAGCCGACAACGGAGAGGTCATTCTTCGGAGCGAGACTTATCAGACTCGGGCTTCGGCCGAAAATGGAATCGCCTCGGTCCGTGCTCATTGCGTCAAGACTGAGAATTTTGCGACCCACGTGGCGAAAGATGGCTCGTTTTATTTCAATCTGATGGCGGCGAACGGCCTGATCATCGGTACCAGCCAGATGTATCGTTCCGAAGCCTCCCAAACGAAGGGCATGGAATCCGTCAAAACCAATGGGCCAAGCACGAATGTCGTGACTGTCTCCTGAACCTGAGTCCACACCTTCGCTCGCGGGCCTTTCCAGAGCGAAAACGCATCCAGCATGTGAGGTTGCACCGGTCTGCCGATCGTTTCATATCGGCATACCGCGGATTCGCTCCGATGAGTCGAATCGGACGTTACCCGTATCTTCCCCCGGCTGATGATGTTACACGAAGTCTTCGATGAATTTCTTCAGTGTTTCCGCGTATTCGAGTGAGTTGACTTCAAGAATCGAATTATGGTGCCCCCATTCGAAGATTTTCAGACTTTTGTCTTTCCCGCCAGCCCATTCATGCAATCGTTCGGCATTCGAAACCGGAACCAGCGTGTCGTTCCGTGTGTGCATGGCGAGTAATGGCCCGCGATATCGGCTGAGTTTTTCACGATGATTCAGCATTTCTTCGAATCTGAGTTTCAATCTGGCCAGATTCAGATTCCCGTTCGCGGCGATTTCATCGATTGGCCAATGCTCGTGTGGCACGGCAATCCCGCTTTCGATGACAAGACCGGCCAGATTCGGCAATCTGCTCACCAATTCGATCGCAAAAAGGCTGCCGATCGATCGGCCGAATGCCACCGTGCGAGCCGCGGGAATTTCAAGAGCTTCGAAAACCTGGACGCCGTCGGCGAGCATCGAACCGAGCCGGGGGCGATCACCGGACGCTCCGTATCCCCTGTATTCGACAAAGCAGACGTTCGCCCCGCAGTGTTCGAAAAGCGAGGCGATATGTTCGTCACAATTCTCCGCCAATTCGCCATTACCATGAAAATGGATGACCCAGGGCCAGGCCTTGTCGAATTCGCGACGAAAACAACCCAGCTCGATTTCTCCCAGCTTAACCGGAAATGTCGGTGTCTTCCAGGGATCACGCGGAAAGAATAGCCGGTTACTCACAGCCGGATGATCGAGTAGTTCCTCTTCAGATTGCATCGGATCGTATCTCCGCCAAATGATATCGAAATCCGAACATTCGGGCTGCGATTGAGACTCGCCGTTCGATTCGCCTCGGGCTTGCGAATCGCCGGTTCTTGCGAATTCAATCGGTCAGGAGTTTCTTCATCGCTTCGGTCAGAATCGCTTCGACTTCAGGAGCCACGTTCGAAGCACGCTGGCTCGTTTCGTAGCCCCCTTCCGGATAGGCCCTTGCGGTGCCGATGTACCCGGGGCCGTAATCACCGTATGCGGCCATCATCACTTTCAGGTCGGGCCGCATGGCTTTGGCGGCCAGTTGATATTCGACGAACAATTCGCCAGGCATATGAATCACCCGTGCCGGACCGACCGCCAGGCACCCGATATCGATCGAGCGTCCGTTCAGACATCTCCTGGCGAAAACCAGAGACGCCGCACTCCAGTGATCCCCGGCCTTTGCAGCTGGATCCTTGCGAAGTGCATCCACAAGATGTGCCGCCGGCGGAAGTTGCACCGGCACGGACTTCCACGCGATATTTTCGGTCGTCAGGACATGTTTTTCCGTCGCCTCGAAAGCGGCCTTCATCCCCGCAGCCAGCCGCAAGGCAAGTTCCACCCGGTTTTCTTTCGAACCGTCGTTGTATTTGCCTGCACCAATATTTCCGCCTGCACCATTGAAGTGCACATGAAGCGCTTCTGGCACAGCCTGCCCCCTGAAAAACCGGGCGATTCCAGGGAAGTCCGAGCTGGGGATGCCCATTCGGTAATAGCTTTGCGGGTGGCAGGCGTAATAGGACAGAACGGCGACCGGCGATTCGCCATTCCAGAACGAGAGAGCGGTCAGCTCCGGATCGATCACGCCTTCCGGTTCGGCCCTCAAGGCGGCGTCTTTCGTCGCTGTATATCGAGTCGCCCGCACCTTGCCATCAGGGCCTGGAATTCTTCGATTCGAAGCGACCCGTTCGACCTTCGCAACTCCGACACCGATATGCGTCAACGGCACCGGAGCTTTCATAGACTGCCTGATTGCCGCTTCGAGCCTGCCGATGACCTCGCGGGCGAAGGTGCCGTCATGTTTGCCGAGTTCCGGAGAGGCCAGATTTTTCAACCAGGCTTCGGCTCCGAAATCGCACGCAGGGGCGTCGTGCTGGTGTCCTGTGTGGACCGCGACACGGTCGATCGTCGTGCCCGCGGCGCGGGCGAGAGCTTCCCGAAATGCATCGTGGCCATCATTTCCGATGCCGATCCAGTCCAGATTGCACAGGACGATCGGTGCCCCGGAACCTGTCAGGACTACACCGCGGGCCCGCAGAGTCAGTTCGTCATGACGCTTGACCGGATCGTACGCCATCACATAACCCACGGGCGGTGTGGCGTCAACGTCGAAAATGGCCAGCTGGGGAGTCTTATCCGAGCCGGCTGCTGGTCCCGTATCCGCCACGACGAAGCTCGAAAAGATGAGTGTCCCGAACATGATTCGAACCAGGCAACGCAATCGGGGCATGCTTTTGCTCTCTTGACTCATCGGGGCCTCATTCTGAATCTCAAACTCTTGGTCGACGCGAAGATTGGCTGGCGAAGCGTCTGGCCGTGCGAAGCAGACTTGCCGCATTTGCCATGTTCGTCGATCGACGACCGGATTTCCACTAACATTTTTTCACGTCGAATGTCGAACGGACCTGATTCACTGAAAAGCCTGAGGACCCTGAGATGAAATCAATTCGATCGAAGGCGTCGGCTCATTTTGTTCGAAAATCTCAAGAATGGACGAATCCGGATCTCCCGCGATTTTCAAGGATCCGACTGCCGATTCGATAGGGTTTCTCTCTCCATGCGAATTCGATTCGGAACTTTCCGAGGCTTGTTTCATAGCGATTCGAAGTAAAGACCGTCGCTTTTTTCAGGAAGCTGTTGCATACGTCAGGAAGGCTGACGAAAATGATGCTCGTTTCCCGATATCAGGTTCGTAGTGAACGACCAGCGAACCAGACCCAGCAATCGCGAAGGACGCCTGTGACGTTCGCAAGCCTGACGCCGATCCAGTTTCGCTGGAAGTACTTCTTCGGTTCGATTTTCGTCGTCATATCGGCTATCGGACTTATGATCTGGTCCGACAGACGTCCCGGCAGTTCCGGGCCGAATTCGACCGCGGAAGCGGCATATCTCCGAAAAGAATGGAACACGGCCGCGAAACTCGCCAATGACCGGCTTCGCATCGAGAAGAATGATGTCGAGGCTCTGCGGATTCTGGCCAGGTCGATGGCGCGTCAGGGAAAGGACGATCTGGCGACGGCAATCTACGAAAACCGTATCAAACTTGACGGAATGCTGGCCGAGGACCGGTTTCTGCTCGGGCAGATGATCGCCCGGCAAGGGAATGGCGATCTTGCACTTGGGGTTTGGAAGAAGGCGCTGGATACGAATCCCGAACACGCTGAGATGCTGGAATCGCTGGCGTCTCTATCCGCTCAAAAATTGCGAGTCGAAGAAGCGGCAGCCGCAGCTGAGTCACTTGCAAAAATGCCAGGTCAGGAAGCCAAGGGGCATCTTCTTGGCGGTATTTTCCAGTCCATGATGGAGAACTATCCCGGAAGTGTGACCTCGCTTCGGAAGGCATTCGAAATATCCCCCGAAGTTCGGACGGAATTTATGTCGCCGGATCGAGTCTCGAAGCTTTTCGCCCGAAACTTGCTGAGGACCGGTTCTGCCCTGGAAGTTGCCGGGATATTGAAACGCGAAGGTTCCGGAATTTCGGATGGCGACGATGAATCCGCCTGGTTGATGGCCAGAGCTGAATTGCAGCTGGGGAAAGCGAGTCCGGAGAGCGCTCTGCAGAAGAAGGCGTTCGATTTTCGTCAGAATCATCCGCTGGAAATCGAGCCCGCACCGTTCGCGGGCGAAGCGCAGTGTACGAAATGTCATGAAGAGATTGTCCGGAATCATTCCGGTTCGCGACACGCGAATTCGTTTCGGCATGGGCCATCGCTCACGCAATTGCCTTTACCGGAAAAGCCGTTGAAAGATCCGGACGATCCTGAAGTCACACATCATTTCGAAAAGAATCAGGATCGTGTCGAAATCGTGACCCGGAAGGGCGATCAGGAATTGCTGCGGGTGCTGGCTGATTACGCCTTCGGAACGGCCGAACGCTATGTCACGATGGTCGGCCGGGATGGAGACGGCCAGTACCGTGCCGCACGCTTATCGCATTATTCCGGACCAGATGGCTCGGGCTGGGATCGCACGTCGGGGGATGCGGATCAGGCGGACAAGGCCAAAGACGTACTTGGGCAGACAGTCCATGTGCGTGACGGCGTGGTGCGATGCCTGGCCTGTCATGTGACGTCGCCACGTGATTTTCGAAAAGATGCGACGGAACGGTCTGCCGCTTTCGGGGATCGGGGGCTGGGCTGCGAATCGTGTCACGGTCCAGGCTCGAATCACCTGATCGCGGCGAAAGCCGAAATGCCGGATCTCGCGATCCGGTCGCTTCTTGGTATTGATGGGCATGGAATGAACAAGGTGTGCGTCGATTGCCATACCGTCGGTGATCCGAACGAAATTCGGGCGAGTCCGGAAGATCCCAAATGGGTACGGTCCGCTGGCGTCACATTTCCGCTGAGCCGCTGCTTTACGCAATCCCAGGGCAAGCTCAGTTGCATTACATGCCATGATCCGCATTCTTCCGAAAAGATCGCGACTGTCACGTTCGAGTCAAAATGCATTCAGTGCCATTCCCGTCCCATGGTGGAAGTCAAACGCGACAATTCCACGGAGTTTCGGGCCGAGACCGTTTGCAGGACTGGTGCGACGAAAGACTGCCTGAACTGCCACATGCCCAGAATCCCGGTTCCGGTTTTGCATGAATCGCTCACGGACCATTATATTCGGGTCCGCAAGTGAACCTGAACGGATCTCGAGGCGTGTGACGATTGGCAGAGACGTTGCGAACGAGCCTGGCGCATATTCGTATCGAAAGGCGATCGACCAGTCGCAATTTGTGTCTTTCGCCGAAACTCAGGCGGAGTTCGATTGAATCTTTTCGATCGCCCAGGCCAGTCTTTCGATCTCCGCTTCGTTGTTGTAAATGTGAGTGGACAGCCGAATGCCGTTATATTCCGACTTCGCGACCACTTTGATCATGATCTCGAAATCCTTCAGCAGACGGGTGTACAGGTCGCCAGCCGTGCCTTTCTTGAGCTTGAACGACACCATTCCGGTCGCCAGGTCGTCCTGAGCCGGAGTCAGGAGTTCAAGTCTCGGGTTTTTCGAAAGTGTTTCGCGCATGATCTTCGAAAGTTCACGGCATCGGTTTTCGACTCGCTGCGATCCGATCGTCGAATGAAATTCCATCGCCAGACCGTGACCAAGAACATTACAGACATTACGCGTGCCTGTCGCTCCGGTATAAGCCTGATAACCAGAATGCAAAGGCAGCGGACGAATGGTGTCCTGCATATCCTTTCGAATATACAGAAGGCCAGAACCCTTCGGGGCCAGCATCCATTTATGACTGCTTGAGGCGTAAGTATCTACGCCAAGAGACTTGACATCGACTTTGATCATGCCGGGTGCCTGGGCACCATCACACACCAGAATGATGTCTTTAGGACGCGTGATCGCCGAAATTTCGGCGATCGGCATGCGCATGCCAGTGATCGTGTCCACGTGACTGAAGCTGCATACGCGGGTACGTGGCGAGATGTGGCTCTGGACAAGTTCCACAATCTGGGCTTTATCGCGTACCGGAACAGGAATGGTAAGCGTTACGATTTTCGCACCGTGATATTTCGCCAGATATTCCCAGCATACCGCCCCACCGGGGTGTTCGTGGTTCGTCGTGAGGATTTCATCGCCAGGTTTCAGGCTTCGAATCAAGCTTTGGGCAACGTAATTCATTCCGCTTGTGGTATTTTCGATCACCGCGACTTCATCGGTCGCGGCACCCAGGAGTTCCGCGGCTTTGGCACGAACGGCATCCATCCGATAGCCCATCGGGCCGAACACATTCGAAACCGGATCGCCCTCGAGTTGATAAAGCATGCCGGCGATTCCGTCCAGAACGCATCGGGGAGTCGCTCCGAGCGAGCCGGTGTTCAAATGGGCAAGCCCTGGATTCAGCAGGAATTCCTGGCGAACACGTTTCCAATAATCGGTCTCGTTCGCTGCGGTTTTGAGACTCTCTGCGAAATCCTGCAATCCCGCAGCGAAACCGGGAGCCGCACCCATGCCGATCGCCAGACTGGAAAGGAAATTCCGCCGTTGCATTCTTCCGAACTCCTTCGACTTCCGGACGATCGACAAGATGAGATTTCGAATGCCTGATCGAAATGGTGAGCAGGCATGGGCATGACATCGATTGCATCGTTCTTGGCACAAACGAAAGTGCGAAGACGATGACATTTTTTTGATATGAGTTCGAGGCGGCGAAGATGCGATCCTCGCCGCCTCTTCTTTTCTTCGATTTACAGCGAGTCGGCGCTGATCACTTCGCCACCGGCGCGGGTGGAAAGTGCCTGATAGACACCGTAGGGCTTGGTCGGGGTGTAAACGCCGTTGGTGACCGTGAGGCCCGCGGGCAGGTAGTTATTGGATGGGTCAGGCTGCCAGGACTGGATCGTGTTCTTGATGAACCGGACCGAGCCGTCGCAGAAGACGAAATTGGCACCGCCGGGGTGGTTGCTGGAGGCCGAGATGATGAACGCCGCGGCCCCGTTCGGGAAGACCGAAAGGTTCACCGAAGTGTTGATATTCGGAGCATAAGTGGTGGTTTGAAGCGTATCGCCGTAGTTTCCGGCGATCCACCAGTGCCAGCAGTTCTTGTCCGACTGGCTGAGTCGTCCGTAAACGCTTTCTCCGAACATCAGGGTGTTGCTGGTACCGTCGGTGATGCTGGCGATCGAGGTGTCGCTGGTCATGTAAAGCACACCCAAACCGTTGGCACGAAGGGTTGACCAGTTCGCCGTGGCGGCGGGATTGACGCCTCGAGGCGGGTTGGTCCAGGGGCCGGCAATGCCGCGATAGCTGGTCAGACCGGCCTTGAACGACATCCGCGGCGCGGCGAACTTCGTGTAGGCGTCATTGCCTTCAAGAATTTCGATGTCGCTCGGGCAGGCCAGAGTCGTCATTTTGTGAGCCATGACCGTGTCGTTCTCAGGGTATTGATAGTACCTGAGGCTTGCGTTGAAGGTATTGTAGATATTGCCTTGTTCCATAAACGCGGTCAGGCCGATCAGACATCCGTGCATCCACGGCAAAGTCGGCGATTTGTCGTTGAAATAGCCGCCCATCGGCATCACGCCGTTGGCGTCCATATAGTTGTGCATCGCCAGCCCGAGTTGTTTCAGGTTGTTGACGCATTGGGCACGGCGAGCAGCCTCGCGTGCGGACTGAACAGCAGGAAGGAGCAATGAAATCAGGACCGCGATGATGGCGATCACGACCAAAAGCTCGATCAGTGTGAAACCACGGGATCTCGAACTGCGGATCTGCATGAGCAATACCTCCAGGAATCGGAATGGACTGGACGCGTGCACCGTTCTCGGGCCTTGCCTGAATGGTCATCGGCAAGGATGGTTCGAAATGATATCGAAACGAAGCGTTACCGCGGTCACTTCGGAGGCTGCGGCGGAAGCTCATTCGCGGCTTTTTTCTTTACCTTGGGCTTTTCCTTCACCCCGGCCGGGTTTTCGATCGCAGCGTGAGTGTCTGCGCCTTTCGGGCTTTCCGGAATTACGCCCGGATTGCCTTCGCTGGAACATCCCGTGACGAACAGTGTCATTACGGACACGAACAGAATGGATCTGTACACCGATTTCAAAGCCGGCTCCTTCTGGACACGACATGAGTTGAGTACGCGTACTGACCGACGAGCGGGATCGTATAAGAGCTGAGCCTTTCGAGCAACGCCCAACTGAGGAAATTTTGAGAAAAAACTCCGATAAAGCGACGAACGGACGTCCTGAAAGGGAATCCCGCAAAGTGGGATTTGTTCGGTAATTCCTTTTAATCATTGATCTTGTGTTAATATGGACAGAGATGCCTCAAGGGATATGCAAATCCAGGAATGTTTATCGGTGAGATCATTCAGACAATTTTCGAGCCTGCGACATTATTAGATATGCTTATAATGCCATGTCCGATTCGGTCGAATCCTGTCCGATTCGGTCGAATTGTCTCTCGGGCCATGGTGCGGTCTTCGATCGAATTCGGTCTGACTTTCGAATTCGTGATTTCGTGTGGGCGTTTCAGTCCGATCCGTCATTGTATCGACCGTGATCCCGCAGCGAAATGCGTATCCACGGAATTCGGCGGAGCCCGGGTTGCCCTGTCATCATGTTGAACCCGGGAATCATAAATGCAATTTCTGTGATGGATCGATCGGTCGATTTCGAACTTCGAAGCGATCGAATGCGTTGTGTATGTTTTGAGTTCTTGATCGAATTCTGCGACTTCGAATTGGGATGCTGCCTGATCACCACTCCAGAGTCGTCGATCGGTCGTGAATCAATGCCCTTGCCGAGGTGGCGGTCCGGCCGTTAACATAAGAGTCAGTAATATGCTACCGGTCCGTCCGCACTGCGAGGTTCCACGATCATGGCGAACAATCGCTTCCTTTCCGGCCTGGTTCTGGCGGGGGCCCTTGCCCTGGGCATGTGGTCTCGTACTGACGCTGCCAGGCCGAAAGACGAGATGCTCGAGCTTTACGGCCAGTTCGTAGACGCCGTCGAAAAGGTCGAAGCGAATTATGTTCGACCGATCGAACGCAAGGAGCTTCTGGAAGCGGCTTTGAACGGCATGCTTCAGAACCTTGACCCGCATTCGAACTTCATCAATACGACTGGTTGGAAGTCCTTCCGCCGGCAGATCGAAGGATCTTTCGGCGGCGTGGGTATCCAGGTCGGTACGGATAATGTGGGGCGTCTGAAAGTTATCGCTCCGCTGGTCGGTTCGCCGGCTTACGAAGCCGGGATCATGCCCGACGATGTCATCATGGAGATCGATGGGCAGTCGACCGAAGGGATGTCACTTGACCGGTCCACCGAACTGATGCAGGGCCAGCCCGGCACGACGGTGAAGGTCAAAGTAAGGCATCGTGACGGTGAAACCGAAGACCTGAACGTCAATCGGGCCATTATCGAGCTGCCCACGGTTCTTGGTGACCACCGCAACGCGGACGATTCTTGGGATTACATGTTGGATAAAGATGCCAAGATCGGCTACGTGCGGATCACGAGCTTCGCCCAGAAAACGGCTCAGGAATTGAGGGCGGCCCTGGAATCGCTCAAGAAGCAAGGCATGAAGGGGCTCGTTCTCGATCTGCGGAACAATCCGGGCGGACTTCTGCCGGCTGCGGTCGAAATTTCCAATATGTTCGTTCCGGAAGGCAAGATCGTCAGTACGAAGGGCCGCAATACGGTCGAGCGTGTTTTCGAAGCCGAGAAGAGCAAGGTCGTGACAGATGTGCCGATGGTCGTTCTGGTCAACGGCAGTTCGGCATCGGCGTCCGAAATCGTTTCGGCAGCACTTCAGGACCATAACCGGGCGGCAGTCGTCGGCACGCGTTCTTTCGGCAAGGGCTCGGTTCAGAACATCATCGAAATGGAAGACGGTCAGGGAGTTCTGAAGCTGACCGTGGCGACCTACTGGCGGCCTTCGGGCAAAAATATCCACCGCTTCAAGAACGCCCGTCAAAGTGACGAATGGGGCGTTTCGCCGAACGAAGGCCTGGAAGTGAAACTGACGGACAAGGAACTGGTGGACTGGATTGTCGGCCGCCGCGACCTTGACCTGAACGTCTTCGGCAAGCGCAAGGCGACCTCCGACGCTGGTGCCAAGCTTGACGCCGAAACCCGTGAGAAAGCCGCTGCGAGTGCCGCGAAGTTCGTGGACAAGCAGCGGGACAAGGCGATCGAAACGGTGAAGCAGCGGATCGCAAATCCGCCTGCCCCGAAGGTGAACGCCAACACCTGATCGGCCAGACCGACACGTTCCGAACACGGATTCCTCTGAACCGATGCCGCAATGATCCTGCACGTTTATTCCGGCAATCTGTTCGGGGGCATCGAATCGAACATCGTGGCTTTGTGTGTTGCGGACCAGGCCGCTCAAGAGACCGGCGGCTCTCGGCATCGATTCGCTCTGTGTTTCGATAGGCTGCTCGCGAATCGTTTGCGTGAAGCTGGAATCACCCCCGAGCTTCTCGGCACCGTACGATTTCGTTATCCCTGGACGACCTGGTCAGCTCGCCGGAAATTGACCCGACTGCTCCGGGATCCAGCGATCAAGGGTGTCGTCGCCCATGGTTCGTGGGCATATAAGCTGGCTGAACCTGCCGTTCGCAAGGCAGGTAAGCCGATCGCTTTCTGGAACCATGACCCGTTTCGGGGTGCCGGGCCCCTGGAGTCGTTCGTCGTCGCTCATCCGCCCGATTTCCTGATCGCCAACAGCCGATTTACTGCGAATGCTCTGGAATCTGCTTTCGGGCGCCCGGTCGACCGGGTGATTTACCCGATTTCGCAACATCGATCGATCGAGGATCCTGCGAAAGCCCGCGAGCAAGTCCGGTCTGAATTCGGAGCGTCGGCCGATTCGGTCGTGATCGTGCTGTTCAGTCGTTTCGAACGGCTCAAAGGCCATTCCGTGCTTCTGGAAGCACTAGCCACTCTGAAATCAGATCCGAAATGGAATTGCTGGTTTGTCGGCGGCTTGCAGAAGCCAGCGGAATACGCATATCTGGAAGAATTGAAATCGTTTTCGAAATTGGCCGGGATCGATGACCGGATCAGGTTCGTGGGCCATCGCGACGACGTTCCGGCAATCCTTGCAGCAGCCGACCTGCACTGTCAGCCGAACGTGCAGCCTGACTCGTTCGGTCTGACTTATGTCGAAGCACTTGCCGCTGGGCTGCCCAGCGTCGGTTCGGATCTGGGCGGAGTGCCGGAAATCCTTTCGCCGGATTGCGGCCGCCTGGTACCGCCCGGCGATGCCGAAGCTCTGGCCTCGACTTTGAGCGAGCTGATCAAGGACGAATCGCTTCGCGAGCGTCTGGGCGAACGGGGCCGAGTTCGAGCGAGAGAGTTTCGCGACCTGGAGCTTGCCTTGTCGAGCCTTGAATCGCTATTCGCTCCGGTTCCGGAAGGGCGGCAGACCCGATGAACTCGTCCCAAACGGCAGCCGCCAATGATGCAGGCATTCGAAGGCAATTTCGAATGCTCTGCCTGGAAACGACTTGCGACGAGACCGGCGCGGCCGTGGTCGAATCACCGTGGTTCGGACCTGACGAAGCGCCGGACCCGACGCCGGTGCCGAAGATCGTTTCGAATGTCGTGTCCAGCCAGATCGACCTTCACGGACCGTTCGGCGGTGTGGTGCCTGAAATCGCTTCCAGGGCCCATCTTCGCACGATTCTGCCTGTCATTCGTCAGGCAATGGTTGAAGCGAAAATGACTTATGACGACCTGGACGCCATCGCCGTGGCCACGAAGCCGGGGCTTGTGGGGGCTCTGGTCGTCGGCTTGAGCGTCGCCAAAACGCTGGCACTGACGCTCGGCAAGCCGCTGCTGACTTATGACCATATTGAGGCTCACCTTTACGCCGCTCAGCTCGCGGAGCCCGAGACGCCGGTTTTCCCGTGCCTCGGGTTGATCGTCTCGGGCGGCCACACGACGCTGCTCGATTGCCGCTCGGCGCTTGATGTCACGTGGCTGGGCGGAACGCTGGACGACGCCGTGGGCGAGGCCTTCGACAAGGTCGCCAGCCTGCTGGGCCTGGGCTATCCGGGGGGGCCGGCGATCGAAAAGGCCGCAGCGGTGGGCGACCCGAAAGCGTTCGCGTTTCCACGACCATTCGCGCAGGAATCGCGGCTGGTTTTCAGCTACTCAGGCCTGAAAACGGCCGTGTTGAGAGCCTTCGAACAGAACCGGTACAAGGCCCTTGACCCGGAGGCATCCGAAAAGCTCATTGCCGATCTGGCCGCGAGCTTTCAGGCCGCGGCGGCGGACAGCATCGTGCACAAGACGAAACAGGCTTTGAAAGCGACCGGCCACGGGCGGCTCGTGGTGGGCGGCGGTGTGGCGGCGAACAAGGCCCTGAGGAATGCTCTCGAAGAGCTTTGCCGCAAACGCCACGTGCACCTGCACATCGCACCGATGTGGCTTTGCACGGACAATGCCGCGATGGGTGCCGTGGCCTATTTGAAGTGGCTTCGTGGCGAATCGGCTCCGCTGGATTGCGACGTCATGGCAGGGCTTTTGCGGCCGGACAAGCCTGCAAAGTCTTGAGAGTCACGTTCGATATTTCGAATTGCGAATCCGAAAAAGGGACGTGACAGGACTGCCGCGGAGCCAGGTCAGGATCGGCCTTGCCTTCTGTGCTTCCACGCCGCGGCCGCGATCATGCCGACACCGATCAGCCAGGTGGAAGGCTCGGGTACCGGAGCTGGAGCGACGTCGAACGGCGGAGCCATTCCACGGGGCACGAGAGCCACGTGATAAGGCTCACCTGCCCATGTCCAATGGCGTCTATCCAGATCGTAAGCGGGCTTCGCAGTGCCGTAAATGATGCCGTTATCATCGATACTGTTCACATAAGATAGTCGTCCCTGAAAAACCGTCCCAGCGTAATCTGGTCCCAATTTTCCGCCATAGGTCGGCTCTGCAGGCGTCACGACACCCATCGATACTCCCGGCTCGACAGGTTTCGGTCGGTCGACATGACCTCCTGAGCCCTCATCAGCCAGCGAATGACGACAAAAACAAGCCACCTCAGCAGCTTGCGCAGGTTGTAACCGGCTCCGGACAGAATCGCGTTGATCCGGTCGCCCTCGAGACCCTTCAAATGATTCCGAGCCATCCGGCAGTCCGATTTCAGGTGACCGATCACGGGCTCGATCGCTGCCCGGCGTCGCAACATCCGACGCATCGCCCGGTTCAGCGAATTCGAAATCGACTTCACCACATGAACCTCGGCCGTGCCTTCGTAATCGTGCCCGCGATAGCCCTTGTCCACAATGACGCTCTTCGGCATCCGCCCTGAAATCCGCTCCACCTGGGCCACGGTCTTGCCCAGCGTATGACCGTCGTACGGATTGCCTTCGAGGGCCGAAACGCCAAGAACCCAGTTCGTTCGATTCGTCGTCGCCACGCTCACCTTGCAGCCGAATTCGTATTTCTTGTGCGCCTTGCCCTTGGCGATGCATTTCACGTCCGGTTCGTGCACCGAATAGACCTTGTCCTTGCTCGTCTTCGTCTGGGCCAGGATCCGGTCCGCGATTTCCAGCAGAGTTCGCAGCCGTGCGTCCACGATCTGGCCGTCGGTTTGCGGTGCACGCTTTCGAATCGCACGGCAAATACGACCCAGAAACGTCTTCAATTTGCGACGCATCTTCGCCGCACGCTTGAACTGCCGGGCATGCGAATACCGGCCGTTCATGATGAGAGCCTCTTTGGCCCGCTTGTCGAATGTTTCCCGCAGCCGCATGCCAATTTGATTCGCACGACGCAACAACGCCAGCCGCATTTTCTGATACAACCGGGCGTCGGTCGGAAATGCGATCGCTTTTTCCTGAACCGTCGTGTCCACGTTCACCTTCTCAAGGTCGGTCGGCTTGATCGCTTTCATCTTGATCGCCGTCTCGACGACGACTTTCAGCAGGATCTCCAGCCGCTCGGCACCGACCCGGCTCCGCCATCGGCTCAGGCTTGAAGGATCGATCGGCGGTTCATGCTGCATGTATTCGAAACCGCAGAATGCCTGCCAATAGGGGTTTTCGATCCAGAGATCCATGAGCGATTCGTCGCTGCAATCGAATGCCGACTTCAAATACAGGAGGCCGACCATGACGCGAGTGGGGATGCCGGGACGACCGATATCAGTGGCGTAACAGACATCGATCTGCGTGTCGAAGCTTGCCCAGTCGATCTTTTCGGACAAAATCAGGAGCGGGTGATCGAGGTTGAGGATCTGGCTGAGCCGTGATCGGAACAAATCGGCATGAGAAACTTGCGGTTTCGGCTTCATGATTCCCTGAGATTCCGGGCCCGTCGGACGGTTTATCTCAGGGATCGTAACACAAAGAATCGGGCTGATCTAGCTTCGAATCAAGTGCGGGAGGGGTTTTTCAGGGACGACTAAGATAGAGCCCATGCGCCGTCCTCTCCCGGGGCCGCCGAAACGAGCGAAGCCAGGATCTCCGGTGTGGCGGCAGGAGACGAATAATACAATGGCAATCTTAGGGCACCTTGTGCGACGCCCAGGATTTCGCCTTTGTCGTTCATGGCTTTGATGTCGACCATTTTCGGGACATCTTCTTTCGTGTATCCCGTGAACGAGGACCATTTGTAGCCTAGCGGATCGAGAATGACCGGTTTCCCCGTGCTGAGATCGATCACGAACCGAGATTCGGGATATTGGCCGGGCGGAAGTTGCCCCGCCTCCGGATAAGGTGCCGGGTTCCACGAACCGTCTGGGCCGGTGCCTGGTATATTTGTCCAATCGCTCTTTGCTGTGCCAAGGGCCAGTCCCAGGGAATTGACACCTTCGATCGTGACGGATCGCGTTTCGATCGCGTAACTCGACGTGTATTCGTCGGTGAACGATCTTCTAACTGGCTGTTCGTTCGAATAGTTTGCGGGCAGCAAATTCGTCGATTCGCCGGGACGAGTGATTCGATAGATCGGCGGATTGTCCTTGAGTTCCGGATTCGTTCCGGTTCGATCGATCACGAAGTCGCCGGTGTAATTCGTTTGCGGAATCACGACCGCGGCGTCGTTTCGCCAGGGGCCGCCGATACTTAGTCGCTCCATTTGATAGAGCACGTATTTGGATGTCTCCGGATCACCGTAAATACGGGCCGTTCCATCCTTGTCATAATTCGGCCAGACATCCACCTGCCGCCCAGGCCTTGGGATGGAGTCGGCGGAAGCCTGCATTCCCGATAAAACCAGTATGCCCAGGCACCAGAATATCCTGGCCAGAGGCGAACGAACGCAACTGGTTCGAGATCGCGGATCTTTCGGAATCGACGATTGCAGAATTGATTCATTCGAGGTGAAAGTCTGAAGACGGAACATCGTTCGAATCCTTTCGAAGCGTGAAAGATCGTGCGGTGGATTATCATAATTCCGCCGGCAGCCTACATCGAACCCGGGGTACCGTCAATGCCGGTTCGTGATGGACACTGAAGCCGCTGATTCGTCGGGTGGCCAAGGTTGACTCACCCCTTCCGGTTCGACTATATAAATACGAAGAGATCGATTGGCGCGGCGACGCGGTCGGAGGCGGTTCCGAACAGCGTCCGTTCATCGTTTCCAGTTCACGGAGCCTCATCAGGATGTCCGACGAAGGAATGATCGTCGCAGACCGACTCACCAAGCAATATGGCCGGTTCGTGGCCGTGCGGGACATGTCGTTTTCGATCCCCGCCGGGCAGGTCGTGGCGTTTCTCGGCCCTAACGGTGCCGGCAAATCGACCACGATGAAGCTTTTGACCGGGTTTCTGGCACCGACTACGGGCTCGGCCCGAATCGCGGGGCTGGACGTCGCCGAGGACCGCATCACGGCCGCCCAGCACATCGGGTATCTGCCCGAAAACGGGCCGCTTTATCCGGATATGACGCCGCTGGAACTGCTCGCCTTTTTCGGCGAAGCACGGGGCCTTTCCGCGGCGGCGATCCGGGACCGGATCGACAAGGTCGTCAGCCAGTGCGTTCTGGAGCAGGTGGCCAACAAGGCGATCGGCAAGTTGTCGAAAGGCTATCGGCAGCGTGTTTCGATGGCGCAGGCCCTGCTGCATGACCCGGACATTCTGATCATGGACGAACCGACCAGCGGGCTGGATCCGAATCAGATCCGGGGCGTGCGGCAGTTGATCCGCGACCTGGGTCGGAGCAAGACGATTCTCGTCTCCACACACATTCTTCAGGAGGTGGAGCCGGTGGCCGATCGGGTGCTCTTCGTGCATCAGGGGCGGCTCGTTTTCGACGGCACGCCGGCTATGCTCACGCATCAGGGCAAATCGATGGAAGAGCGGTTCCTGGAACTGACCCGAGACGTCGCCTGATCGGAATCGCAAAGGACAGGACGATGCCGATAGGCCCGGTGACGATCGGGGCCCACGGCGTCTCCCAATTCGCCGATACGGAAAAGCCATCGTAGTTCAGGAGTTTCAGCCTCTCATGTCGGACACTGCATCGCCCAAGTCACCGGTTCGACAACCGGCCCTGCGGCCCCACGTGATCAAGGCCGTCGTCAAGCGTAACGTCGTCAGCTTTTTCGCGAGCCCGGCGGGTTACGTCTTCATCACGCTTTTCGTGCTCGTCGGGGCTCTCGCCGCATTCTGGCAGCCGGTGTTTTTTGCCGCGAACCTTGCGAATCTTGCCCCGCTCAATGAGTGGATGCCCTACCTGCTGCTGTTCTTCGTGCCTGCCATCACGATGAGCACCTGGGCCGAGGAACGTCGCCAGGGGACGGACGAACTGCTTCTGACCCTGCCCGCACGCGATTATGAGATCGTCCTGGGCAAATATCTGGCGGCATTGTTCATCTATGGGGTGTCACTCGCTTTCGCTCTGAGCTACGTGCTGGTGCTGAACCTGCTGGGCAAGCCGGACCTGGGCGTGATCGCGGCGAACTTTCTCGGCTACTTTCTGATGGGTGCGGCGATGATCGCCATCGGCATGGTGGCCTCAGCGCTTTCGAACAGCGTGACGATCGGCTTCATTCTGGGTGGTGTGTTCTGCGCTGTGCCGGTGTTTCTGAATCTCTTTTCGCTACTCTTCTCAGGCCCTGCGGGGCGGGCGGTCGGTCGGCTTTCGATTCCGGCACAGTTCGCAGATTTCGGCACGGGTGTGGTGCCGCTGGCCAGCGTGTTCTACTTCCTGGGAATCGCTGCGGCGATGATATATCTGAACGTCGTCCTGATCGGTTCGCGGCACTGGGCCGGTGGACCGAAGGGCGCTTCGATGTGGTCGCACGGCATGTTGCGCACCGCTTGCCTGATCGTGTCGGTCGTGAGCCTGTTCGCTCTGATCGGCCGGGCCGGGGCACGCGTGGACGCGACCGCCGAGAGGATTCACACGCTTTCGCGTGATTCGCGCAAGCTTATCGCCGCTTTGCCCGCCAACAAGCCAGTGCTGGTTCAGGCCTATTACAGCCCGAACGTGCCTGCGGAATTCGTGCAGGTGAAAGAAGACCTGCTGAACAAACTCAAGGAAATCGCGGCGCTTGGCGGTTCGAAGATTCGCCTGAGTCTGCTCGAGACCGAGCTGTTTTCGGAATCGGCCCGGGAAGCCGAGAAGCGCTTCGGAATTCAGCCCCGGCGCGTGGTTTCGACGACCGACGCGCGTCAGTCCAGCGAAGAAATCTTTCTGGGCGTGGCGTTTACGTCGGGTCTGGAAGAAGTCGTGGTTCCGTTCTTCGACCGGGGCCTGCCTGTCGAATATGAGCTGATCCGGTCGATCCAGGTGGTCTCGCGAACGAACCGCAAGAAGATCGGCATCCTGAACACCGATGCCAGGCTCCTGGGCGGCTTCGACTTCCGGGCGGCGACACCGGGTCAGGAGTGGTCGATCGTCACGGAGTTGAAGAAGCAGTACGAAGTGGTGCCGGTCAGTGCCGAAGGGCCGATCGTCAAAGACTTTGACTGCCTGCTCGTGGCCCAGCCGGCCAGTCTGCCCCAGCGAGAGCTGGAAAATCTGATGGCCTACATTCGATCGGGCGGGCCGGCACTGCTGTTCGCAGATCCGCTGCCGGCGACCGATCCTTCGCTGGCTCCGGAAACGCCGCGCCAACCGATGGGCGGCATGATGGGCGGTTCGCCGCCACCTGAGCCGAAGGCCGATACGAAGCCGCTGATGGACCTGCTCGGTGTGGAATGGCCGCCGACGGAGATCGTCTGGAACGCTTATAATCCGCATCCTCAATTGGCTGACTTGCCACCTGAGATCGTTTTCGTCGCGCCAGGGAGCGGTCAGCCGGAAGCGTTCAACACTGAGCAGATCGTCACCTCAGGCTTGCAGGAAGTCGTGGCCTTGTTCCCTGGCCTCATTCGCTCGTTGCCGACCGTGGGGCCGAAGGTGGAACCGCTGCTGAAAACGAGTGATTCGGGCGGCCTGATCAATTTCCGAAATGCGACGAGCCCAGGGATTTTCGGCGGCTTCCAGATCCGCCCTGCCCGGGTTCATCTGCCGACCGGGCAGCCCTACACTCTCGCGGTGCGTGTGACAGGCACGCCAGGAACGCCCCGGCCGAATGTCGACGCCCAGGGCAATCCCCTGCCCGCTCCTGCTGAGAATGCACCTGAGAAGCTCAACGCGATTCTGATCGCGGATCTGGACATCATCGGTGAGGAATTCTTCGACCTTCGTCGGCGTGGGATCGAGAACCTGGACTTCGACAACATCACGTTCGTGCTGAACTGCGTTGACGATCTGGCTGGCGACACGTCGTTCATCAATTTGCGGAAGCGTCGGGTGACGCACCGGACGCTGACGAAATTCGAGGACGAAACCCGCCAGTTCGTGAAGTCGGCGGCTGAAGAGGCCAAGATCGCCGAACGCGAGGCGGACAACAAGCTGAAAGCCGCCCAGAAGCGGCTGGATGACCGTGTCAAGGAAATCGAGGCCCGCAAGGACATTGACGTTCAGACCAAGGAAGTCATGATCGCCAATGTTCAGGAGACGGAAAACCGCAGGCTTGTCGTGGAAAAAACGCGAATCGACGACGAGAAGGCCGCGGCCATCAACGAAAGCCGGATGGTGCGGCAGGCGAATATCCGCAAGATCGAGAACCGGTTTCGGTTCCTGGCGATCCTGCTGCCCCCGCTGCCTTCGATGATTCTTGGTATCTGGGTGCTCACGCGCCGGCTATCCCGCGAAAATCTGGCGACTCCGTCGGCCCGGATGGTCTGACGATTCGCCGCCGGCCTGAGACGATCACGCATCACGAGGTTCCAAAGACCAGAGGTTCGATACCCATGAACGAGTGGCCCAAGACCCTCGCATTCGCAGCCGCGGCCGCCTTGACGGCAGGCGCGGCTCTGACTCTCGACATGTTCGACCGGCGTGCCGCCGACAAGGTCTTCGACGATCAGGGGCAGCCGTTTTTCGCGGCGTTCTCCGACCCGCTCATGGCTCAGGCCATGGAGGTGGTCGAATACAAGCCCGACACCGCGACGGTGACGCCGTTCCAGGTGCAGCAGAAGAACGGCAAGTGGTCGATTCCTTCTCACTACGACTATCCGGCCGAGGCCAAGGACCGCCTTGCCAAGACGGCCGCCGGGGTGATCGATCTGAAAAAGGATACGATCCGGTCGGACGACGTCGCGGATCATGAGGCCCTGGGCGTGATCGATCCGCTCGACACCAAGACGTCGACGCTCAAAGGGCGTGGCAAGCGCGTGACCTTGCGCAAGCAGGCCGACGGCGAGATTCTGGCCGACCTGATCATCGGCAACGAAGTGAAGGACAGGCCTGGCCAGAGGTTCGTGCGTTTGCCGGGCAGCCCCCGGACATACGGCGTGAACGTGAACGTAGACCTCTCGACGCGGTTCGCGGACTGGATTCGCCAGGATCTGCTCGATCTCGACAAGGAACAGGTTCGCAAGATCGTGATCGACCGGCACAAGGCCGATCCTGCCCGTGGCGTGATCGTTCCGGGCGAGGTCTCGACGATCCGGCGCAATCCGGCGGATCGGAAATGGTCGCTGGATTCGGCCACGCCTGACGAAACGCCGGATGTCGCAAAGATTGACGAAATCGTCTCCGCACTCGCGGGGATCAAAATTCTGGGAGTGCGTCCGAAGCCGGCTGGTCTGACGAAAGATCTGGAGCAATCGACCGATGGCACGATCGAATTGAAACCTTCCGCCTTGATGTCGTTGCAATCTCGCGGATTTTACAAGACGAGAACCGGATCGCTGGTGTCGAATCAGGGCGAGATCCAGGTCGGCACGGATCAGGGGGTCGTTTACGTGCTTCGGTTTGGAGAAGTGACGGTCGCGGATGGCGAAGATTTGTCGGCTGGTACCTCCGACGATGCGGATCAGCCGGCATCCTCGAATGCCGAAGCCAAATCGGACAATACCGAAAAGGCCGAGAAGCCTTCAGCTTCCGGTACGGAAGGACGATTCCTGTTCGTGACGACGCGGTTCGATCCCGAACTGGTAGTTCCTCCACGTGAACTTGACGTCGATCCCATGCCGGCTTTGCCGGGCGATCCGTTCCAGCTTCCCGATTCCAGTGCGATCACGCCTGGTTTCGAAACCGATGTCGCCAAAGAGAAACAGGATCGTGCGGAAAAGGAACGAAAACGTTCTGATGAGCTGGAAAAGAAGCGTGAGGAAGGCCGGAAGCGGGCACAGGAGTTGTCCCAGCGTTATGCCGGCTGGTATTATGTCGTCCCAGCCGGAGCATTCGGTTCGATTGCAGTGGACGACGCCAAGCTCTTGAAGTCCGGAACCGAAACACCCTCTCCGCTCAATCGACCTCAGATTCCACCCAATTTCGGATTGCCTGGCTTACCTGGCCAGTAAATTCCGTGCCGCTTCGTAGTCCGGAATTCGAATTCTACGAAGTGGTTCGACCCAAGTGAGCCAAATTCATGTCATCTGCCCAGTTTTCCGTCAGATGGGTTCACAAGAATCCGGTGCTCGTCACCGGTTTCGTGAACACCGCTGTGGACTGGCTGGCCGTGATCTTTCAAATTATCGCGGACGGTCGCGTTCTCAGTAATCCCCTGCGCTCGGTCGATCCGCAGGATCTTGGCCTCTCGATGCCGTTCGACTGGGTGGATCCGGAAATCCATTCGCAGGCTCTCGAAGATTTCTGGAACGACATTCTCTGTCCGGCCGCGGTTTCCGAGGAATCCGACCTTTACTACACACGTTCTCGCTGGCTCTCGCAGTTTCCGCTTTGGCCAGGGCCTCTGGCGATCTCCGGCTTCAGGTCGCTCCTCCTGGCTCCCTGGCTTGCGGAACACTTCAATATGAAGTCGGTCGTGATCGTTCCCAACGGCCGTCTGTTCGTAAGTGACATGTATGCCCGGCGCAAGGATAACCGTTCGGTCATCCGACTCGAAAACCTCGAACCACTCGTCCGAAAGCACCCGGAATTCTGCCCCGTCGATTTCGACGAACTTGTCGATCAGCCCCATACCACCGGCAAATTCGCCGCGGTTTACGCGATCCTCAACAAATGGTTCGAACACGAGGCCAATGTCAACGACCGTATCGTCCTTTTCCCGTACGACTCGCTCGCACGCAAAGCACACGAGTCGGTCGATCATCTTGCGGATATCCTTGATCTGCGTCGCCGGAAAAAAGTCAGCGAAGCCCTGAAGGCTGTGCGCATTTCCTATAATGGGTTCAATTATCAGAAGGTTCCCCACTCTCCCAAGGATCCTGAAGGGTGGCGTTTGACCCTTCATCCCGGGCAGGTGCAGATTATCGACGACGTATTGGGACGCATGGATTGCCCTGTCGAAGGTGTGGTCAAATGGGCTCCATCCGAAGACCAGATCCGAAAATACGAAATGGCCGAGGCCCGGGAGCGGTCCCGCCGCCGAAGAAGCTCAGGAGATGACGATACCCAGGCTCAACCCGAATTCGCTCCGAATGAGCCGGATACCGATCATGACTCAGGCATCGCTTACCGTTCCGAAAGCCGCAGGGAACGGCGAAGTTCGCGTGGCGAGAGCAGTTCCTCATCTTCTGACGGCCGGACCGGTTCCCGTCATGGATCTTCTTCGAGTAGAAGCTCGTCATCGCGAGAGGGGCGATCATCCCGGAACGATTCGTCAAAAAGGCGGCATGATTCTTCCAGCCGTCGTCGGGAACGACGGGAGGACAGAGACGCCAGCCCTGACGATTCCGATGAATGATGATCGGCCCGATTTGCCTGACTCCGCGGCTTTTCTCGATGCAATTGCCAAAAGCCCGGACGATCGCCGGGGCAAATGAACGCTTTGCCCTGACGGAAAAATCTGATTCAGGGATCATCGAATCAGGGGATATTTCGGTAATTTTGCCGATCTCGAATCGCTCAAGCTTGCCAATCCGGGGTAATCCGGCTTATGATGTTACCCTTGCCTTTTCGGCTCGCTCGAACGTTTCGGGCCGACCGGCAATGGTTTCCGATCATCGCAGCTGGGATCGTCTTATCCATGCGTCACGTGCTCTCGGCCCTTGTGCAGAACCAACCTGGCGTGCTCGCCCAGGTTTCGGGGATGTTCGCATCCCGGGGTTTCAACATCGAAAGCCTGGCTGTCGGCGAAACCGACAAGCCCGAATTTTCCCGGATCACCGTTGTCGTCAAAGGCGACGACCGCGTACTGGAGCAGGTTCGCAAGCAGCTTGAGAAGATCGTCACGGTCGTCAAGGTTCAGGACGTATCGCGTCATGAGCATGTCGAACGGGATCTGGTGCTCATCAAGATCCGTGTGACCCCGGAATGCCGTCCTGAGTTGATGGCTCTTTTCCAGATTTTCCGTGCTCGCGTGGTCGATGTCGCGCCGCAGGAACTTATGGCCGAACTTTCCGGTCAGGAAAAGAAAATCCAGGCGTTCATCGAAGCGGTTCAGCCATACGGCATCGTCGAAATGGCCCGCACGGGCCGGATCGCTCTGATCCGGGGCTCGAAGCCCGACCTCGTTCCCGCCGAGGAAGATCTGCCCGCGGATCAACCGCTCGTCGTCGGCCACTCCAGCCTCTGATTCGGCTACTGCTCAATCCCTGTCAAAATATCGTACTGCGAATTCTCCGGGCTTCGGATCCCCGCCTCCGAAGCCAGTCTCCCGGCCCCTGTACACAGGGCTGGCCCTCCCGGGCGGGGCTGACTTCAGAAAGTAGAGAGAATCGATGCCGGCTCAGATCTATTACGACCAGGACGCCGACCTGGGGCTCCTCAAAGGCAAGAAAATCGCCATCATCGGCTACGGCAGCCAGGGCCACGCTCAGGCCCAGAACCTGAAGGACTCCGGCTGCGACGTCATCGTCGGTCAGCGCCCCGGCTCGCCGAACTACGATCTGGCCGTCAGCCACGGCTTCAAGCCCGTCTCCGCCGCCGAAGCCGCCAAGGCCGGTGATCTTGTCAACATCCTCCTGCCGGACGAAGTTCAGGGCGATATCTACCGCGCGGACATTCTACCGAACCTCCAGCCCGGTAACGTGCTGCTCTGCTCGCACGGCTTCAACATCCACTTCAGCCAGATCGTTCCACCCAAGGGCGTCGACGTCGCCCTGGTCGCGCCCAAAGGCCCCGGCCACCTCGTCCGTTCCGAATACGTCAAGGGCGGTGGCGTGCCGTGTCTGATCGCCACACTCGAAGGCCACTGCACCCCTGCCGGCGAAGCTCTGGCCCTGGCCTATGCCAAGGGTATCGGCGGCACCCGTGGCGGCGTGCTTCGCACCACCTTCGCTGAGGAGACCGAGACCGACCTGTTCGGTGAGCAGGTCGTCCTGTGCGGCGGCGTCAGCGCCCTGGTCAAGATGGGCTTCGAAACGCTGGTGGAAGCCGGCTATCAGCCCGAATCGGCCTATTTCGAGTGCATGCACGAACTCAAGCTGATCGTCGACCTGATGTACCAGGGCGGCCTGAACTACATGCGTTACTCGATCTCCAACACAGCCGAGTACGGCGACTATACCCGCGGGCCCCGGATCATCACCGAGCAGACCCGCGAAGAGATGCGCAAGATTCTCAAGGAAATCCAGGCTGGCCAGTTCGCCCGCGAATGGATCCTCGAGAACAAAGCCAACCAGGCGGCCTTCAAGGCCACCCGCAAGCGTGAACGCAACCACCTGATCGAAGAAGTCGGCAAGCGTCTGCGTGCTCTGATGACCTGGATCGACTCGAAGGTCGTCTGAGCCGGGCCGTAAGGTTCGCCTCTTTGCAAGATCCGGCGGCGCCGAACGTTCGGCGCCGCCTCTTTGCGTCCCGTCCCATCGCTGGAGAGTGCACCTCCATGGCTGATCGGAACAAAAAGCTGCCGACCAATGTCGCTGGACGTTTTTACGTCGACGAAACTTGTATCGACTGCGAAGTCTGCCGGGAAATCGCCACCGCCAATTTCACGCGAGACGATAAGACCCGCAAAAGTTACGTCTTCTCTCAGCCTGACAATCCGGCTGACGAGGCCGCTTGCCTGGCCGCACTTGAAGAATGTCCGGTCGAGGCGATCGGCAAAGATGGAAGCAGTTGACGGCCTATATTAATCATTTTTCTACGACCTCAGATCGGGAAGCACTTCCGATCCGGTCATTTCCGTCGAATCAAGTAATGAAATCGATCCGATCGATGGCCTGGTTATACGTTATCTCTCCTTGCCCCAGTTCGACTGATTATAAGACGCAGAACCTCCGCGAGGGATCGTGAGTGTGCTCCAGCGATGCCCGGCGTGGATGCGGGCGACCGTGACGATCTGGCCCACATGATAACACGTGTGCCCCAGCGATCGTTGAATCGCCACGGGTACGCTCAGAACTTCGCCCCGGATCGTGACTGTTTTGCCGAGATCTTCAGGCTTCAGGCTTTTCAGGGTGGCTTCGAGCACGCTCCAGCCTTTTTCCCAGAAGGACATCAATTCCGCGCGGGTTTCGAAAGAGTCGACGAACTCGCTGTCCCGATCGCGCCAGGGTTTTTCGCCGTCGGTCGTGAGAAAATCCGTCCACCGAGAAATCAAATTCCCGGCCACATGCTTCATTGTGGTCGAAATGGAATTCGTATGCTCGTCAAGCGGAATCCCGAGCTTCTCGTCAGCCACCTGCGCCACGGCACGCTCGGCTAATCGCCGGTGTGATTCGAATGTCGCCAGAGTGCCATGCAGAAAGTGATGTGCCAGGTCGGTCATTGCGGATCCTTCGTGATGAGTTCGTCCGTTTCGATCAGCTTCACACGCGTGGACAATGCATGCAGGGCGAGGATGTGAATGATCTCGCTCACCGTCGCACAGGCATCGCCCACGACGGTAACGTCATACGCCTCAGCCGCTTTCGAAATCGCCGTGTGCGTCACGCAATTGTGCGTCATCATGCCGCAGATCACGAGACGATCGACGCCCATTTTCTCGAGCGTCGCCTGCAAATCCGTCTTTTCGAAGCTATCCGCGAACGTCTTCACGATCACCGGAGCATCAGCCGCAACGGATCGAATCAACCCATGAATTTCAGCCCCGACCGAGCCCGCCGCGAAAAACGGTGCCGGTGTGCCCTCGACGACATGCTGCACAAGCACCACAGGAACGGATGCTGATTTCGCCCAGCCAATCAGCCTCAAGCAATTTGCCTCGGCCGCTTCCGGGTTCCACAGCGGAAATTTGCCGCCGGTGAAATAGTCGTTTTGCACGTCGATGACGATCAGGGCTGTGGCCATGCTGCGTTCCAGAGAGTCAGGGAGGATTCCAGCTGCAATTGTCTTTTCGTTCTCACAATATTCGATCGATTATCCCGGCCAGCCCGGCTGAGGTGCAAGTGATTTTCTCTTCCCTTGAGAAGTGTTGGCGGTCGTGCGCTGGTCCATGACGAGTGGCTTGATCGGTCGACTGGATCCGGCCATGATATTCGAAATGTCACGACCGAATCGCACTTGGCTCGATATTCGCGGCGTCGCGACAATCCGCATCAGGAACGATCCGATGAAATTCCCACCGAAACTGTACCGTCCTCTGAGTTTCCTGTTCATTTTCACTTTGTTTCCGAACATGGTCGAAAGCCGCGCGGCTCAGCCGGAAAAGCGTTGGAATATCCTCTGGATCTCGGCCGAAGACATCAGCCCTGACTTGGGCTGCTACGGCGACGCCTACGCCAAATCGCCCACGCTGGACAAACTCGCCGCCGACGGAGCCCGCTGGACGCGCGCATTCTCCGTCGCCCCAGTGTGTGCACCGTCACGAAGCTCGATCATCACCGGCATGTATCCGAACTCGATCGGATCGCTGCACATGCGGAACAAATGCGTGCCGCCGCCCGAAGTCAAATGCTTCACCGAATATCTGCGTGCCGCCGGCTACTGGTGCACGAACAACGTCAAAACCGATTATCAGTTCGATCCGCCTGTGACTGCCTGGGACGAATCCTCGAACAAGGCCCATTGGCGCAGCCGGCCTGACCCGAAGAAGCCGTTTTTCGCCGTGTTCAACATCACGACCACGCACGAAAGCCAGATCCGACTCGAGGACGACGCCTTTGCCAAACGTACGGAAGCATTGAGCGATGCCGAACACCACGACCCGGCAAAGGCCGTTCTGCCGAAGTATTACCCCGATTCGCCCGTGATTCGCCGCGATTGGGCCCGCTATCACGACCTGATCACGGCCATGGACAAGCAGGTGGCCGCGATACTGGCTCAGCTCGAAGCCGATGGCCTGGCCGATTCCACGGTCGTTTTCTTCTGGGGCGACCACGGCCGGGGGCTGCCCCGTTCGAAACGCTGGCCCTATGACTCCGGCCTGCGCGTGCCGCTTATGGTCCGCTGGCCGGGCGTGATCAAGCCGGGTACGGTCGTGGAAGATATTGTCACGCTGATGGACCTGGGGCCGACGGTGCTGAAAATCGCGGGGCTTGAGCCGCCCGCCCACATGCAGGCGCAGGCATTCCTGGGCGAAAAAGGGCTCGATACGCCGGGGCTCAAAAAGCGGGAATATGCCTTTGCCCACCGCGACCGGATGGACGAGACGTATGACATGATCCGCTCCGCCCGCGACGGCCAATTCCGTTATGTACGGAACTTCCAGCACAAAAAGCCCTATGCGCAGTACATCGACTACATGGAACAGATGCCGACGATGCGGGAATGGCGGTCGCTGAACAAAGAGGGGAAATTGAGCGGCCCGGCGGCCATTTTCTTCCAGCCCGAAAAGCCGAAGGATGAGCTTTACGATATTCTGGCTGACCCGGACGAAGTCAACAACCTGGCTGACGATCCGCAATACAAGGACTTGGTCAAGCGCATGCGAAAAGCCGTGAAAGGCTGGATGGACGAGATCGGCGACCTGGGCTTCCTGCCGGAACCTTCGCTGAACGAGCGATTCCGCCCTGGCGGGGTGCAGCCGACGACGAATCAGGTGACAGCCAGCAAGGTCGTTTCGAAAGGCTGGAATCTGCTGGTCTTATCGTGCCCGACACCAGGAGCCTCGATCGCCTGGCGTTATGCTGACGATCCGAAGAACCGCTGGCGGCTTTACTCAGGGCCTTTCGAGCCGAAGGCCGGCAAGGCGATCGAGGCGAAAGCATGCCGCATCGGGTATCGGGATAGTGAGGTGACGAGCGTTGGCAACTGAGCGTGAAAAAGGGGTCAGGAGCCTATTTGGTGGTTTGGGGGAACTTCCGTGGCCGGCCACGGTTTCTCAGTGTGGACTCCAAGTCATACTTCTTCGCCGTCGACTCGACCCAGTCCTCATCGCCGAGCGTGAAAAAAGGGGTCAGGAGCCTATTTGGTAGTTTGGGGGAACTTCCGTGGCCGGCCACGGTTTCTGAGTGTGAGCGTGAAAAAAGGGGTCAGGAGCCTATTTAGTAGTTTGGGGGAACTTCCGTGGCCGGCCACGGTTTCTCAGTGTGGACTCCAGGTCATACTTCTTCGCCGTCGACTCGACCCAGTCCACATCGCCGAACGGCTGGCTGCGATCGATCGCTCGTTTCAACTGCGATTCCTCCTTCTCGCTCAGCGGCTTGTTCACGCGATCCAACCAGTTCGGCAATCGCGGGATCGGCCACGATGCGAGCGTCACGCCACATTTTCCGCCTCGCCAGTTGTACAGACTGCCGTACCGCCAGTCCTCGGCGGCGGTAACCAGCCCGGCGGCCAGCGCGTTGCGTTCCACGTACCGGCAGACGACCAGAAAATGCCCGTCGTTCTGGATCGGGAAACTCTTGAAACGGCCCTGGTACAAGTGTCCGTGACCGACGGAACGGTAGTGGGCATGATGCCGCGCCGTGTGCGTCATCGAAACCCAATACATCAGCTTGCTCATCGCGCCATCCTCACGAGGCGATACGACGAGGTGCCAGTGATTGGGCATCAACTGATAAGAAATCAGGTCCACCGGGTACTTCTGCAAACCTTCGTAAAGCACCTTCTCGAACGCTTCGTAATCCTCGTCTTTGCGGAAAATCGTCATTCGCCCGTTGCCACGGTTGAGCACATGATAGATCCCGCATGCAACATCAGCACGTGGAGGACGAGGCATCGGCGATTCTCCCGCGATCAAGAACCTCTTTTGCCCAAGAATATCCGATATAGATTACCTGGTCAACCAAAATGGCTCCTGACCCCTTTTCTGCTTCCCATGATAGATCCCGCATGCAACATCAGCCCGTGGAGGACGAGGCATCGACGACTCTCCGTTTTCAAGAACGTCTTTTGTCCGACAATAACGGGTCAAAATCTCCTAGTCAACCAAAAAGGCTCCTGACCCCTTTTCTTCCCAAGAACGTCTTTTGTCCGACAATAACGGGTCAAAATCTCCTAGTCAACCAAAAAGGCTCCTGACCCGAATGGCACTGACTTAAGCCTTAAGCGCTTTGCAGCAATCGGTTACGCGCTTTCTGCCGAGGTTCTCTCAAGAGTGCGTGCTGTTTGGGCCGGCGTTTGATGGCGCGGGGTTCGACTCGTCCGGGCCGGTTTCCTACCTTGTGGGACGCGATCGCTTCAAGCATCGTATTGATGAGCGTTTCCTGGGTTTCAGGCCGAGTCAGGTTCAGCATGTCACGGAACGCGGAGATCGTCTGCAATGTTCCGGTGAAGCTGATTCGCCGAGGTTCCGTGTCGTGAGCCTCGGCCGCCGCTGCCATGACGCCACGAATCAGGTTGTAGGCCAACGCGTGAACCCAAATTTCCTTGGCGACCATTTCGGGCGTCTCGCAGCGAAGCACGTCCATCCGCATGACGCACTTGATCGAACGGAGATCCAGTTCGACGTTCCATCGTTCGAAATACAACTGGCCCAGCTCGTCCTTGGAATACGCCAGAGGATCAAGCAGGGTCGTCACCAGAACCAGCTCATCGATCCGGAAACCCGGCTCGTGTACGCTCACCCGAAGCTCTCGGATCACAAGGGTTTCCGGAAGGCGATCGTACAGCTCCCGCGACATCCACACAGGGCGTTGCGGCTTGACCCAGTTCACGACGTGATCGCAGATTCCCAGCCGCACCCCGCGTCGGAAGTCGTATTTGCGAAGCTGATGCATGCGAAACAGGCCGTCGACGCCACGCTGGGCCAGCAACGCAATGCCGAAATACGAGGCGAAATAGCGGTCTCCAAGCAGAATCTCACGCCCCTGAAGCCGCGTCAGCAAGTCTCGCAGAAGTGCGGTTTCGCCGGTTTCTTTGCCCTTGCATGGACCGATGGCAAGATCACGCATCGTTCCGGTCGCGAAACTGATCAGGGCGACGATCCGGGCGAACGGAAAACCCAGCCCGGGTGCCTGGCTTTTCGATTGCGGGAATGCGGACTGGTTCGCAGCCGTATCGGGCATCGACAAGGTGGCGCCGTCGACCAGCAGCACTTCGCGTCCTTTCCAGAGCCATTTCGAAGGTGCCCGCTGATCGAGTTCCGACGCCGTCGAGCGGACGAGCCTGGTGATCGCATTTAAAGCAAGCCGCTGACGGGCCTTGCAATAAGCCCCCGTGTCAGCCGAGCAGGGTTTTTGCCCGCAAGCCGTGCGATATGCGATCAGGCGGGCGACTGCGGCACGGCAGCAGTGATCGAGGCTGAGGACTTGCGTGAGGAAGGTCCAGAGCGTGACGTAAGGGCTGAAAACCCGGTCGCGATAGCGAACGCCTTCCGCCCGGAAAACCTCCTCGACACATTTGGGATCGAGCAAGTCGCTGAAGGCCGTCGCAGGTCGATTTCGGAGAAAATTGATCTGTTCGAAGACGCGCAGATGCGTCATCTTTGACATCCACAGCCTCCTTGCCGGGAATACCAGGGT
>WGMM01000024.1 GCA_016125085.1 bacterium | reverse complement strand
CGACGAAGCTTGCGGCGAAGAAGGTTGTGAGGTCTCCTCGTCCGACGCTGGCCCGCGCCGTTCGGGGCCGTTGACCGTCCCGGCGGAATCGTCGAGCGATTCATCTGCAGCATCAGCCGGAGTCTTCGGACTTCGGCTGATACTTTGCGCATAATGCTCAGATTGCGTAAGCCGCAATCTCTCCTGAATCGGAACGATTGCCCCTCCCTGAGGGGATTTGGCCCGAATCGGACTATGCCGAAGATCTGCCGTTCGAGTAAGTTCGGGCGAGTCGCCAGCCTTTCCGGATGTCGGTCAGGGGCGGGGCGTTCGGTGAATTTCGAGGCAGGCGGAAATGGCGTTCGATCCCGGTAAGGGCCTGAAAAGGCCGGTTTTTCAGCTATTTTGCCTGGCGATTCTCGGCATTGTCGAATGGACGTCGGGCGGATCCGGCGTGAATTCGTGCCAGGCGCAGGAATCGTCCGCAAAGGCCGTGAAATTACCGGATAAGCTGGCGATACCGACCCCGGGGCAGCCGATCGAACTCGACGTGAGCTGGCCGAAAAGCCCGAACGACGGCCCTGCCTGGGGCGAAATGTCGGGCCTGTGCCTGGATCACGAGGGGCATATCTGGGCGTTCCATCGAGGCGACGTGCCTGTGGAAATCTACGACAAGTCGGGCGAACGGCTCAAGGCCTGGGGCGAAGGGCAGTTCGGGCGTCCGCACCAGGTCCGGGTTGACGATCAGGGGCACGTGTGGCTGGTCGATGCCGGCCTGCATGTCGTCCGGAAATACGATTTGACCGGGAAACTGCTACTGACGCTGGGCACTTCAGGCGTGGCGGGCGAAGACTCGACACATTTCGACCAGCCGACCGACGTCGCCGTGGCTCCCACCGGCGAGATCTTTGTGGCGGACGGTTATGGAAATCACCGGGTGGTGAAATTCGACGCCCAGGGGCAATTCGTGAAAGCCTGGGGCAAAAAAGGCACTGCCCCGGGCGAATTCGATTTGCCGCATTCGATCGCCCTGGATTCGAAGGGCAGGCTTTATGTGGCCGACCGCAGTAATGGCCGTGTGCAGGTTTTCGATTTCGAAGGCACGTTTCTGGCCGAATGGGCGGGCAAAATGATGCCCTGGCATATCGTCGTTATGCCTGGCGATGTCATTTATGTCTGCGGGTCGAGTTTCATGCCGAAGCCGCGACTTTCGATCCCCGGTATTCCCCGCGGCATTCCGCCGAAGGACCAGATTGTGGCCACCTTCGACGTGACCGGTCGCGAACTCGAGCGCTGGACGTTCCCGATCGGCCGAAAGCCCGGTCAGCTCGAATGGGTGCACGCGATGGCCGTGGATGGGGAAGGCAATTTGTATCTCGGCGATATTCGCGGTCGCAGGGCGCAGCGTTTCGTTCTGCGGTCCGGCGTTTTCGCGGAGAGAGCGAAATCCGACGCCGCCGTGAAGCGCGCCGGGGGCGAAAAGCCGAGGTGAGTTCGCGAGGCCGGTCCTAACCACGGCCGTTCTTTTCGAAATGATGATCGTGGCATGGAACAGATTGGCGAATCTCGATATGATCTTGCCGTGATGTGCAAGAATCGGGATCGCATCCATCGAGCCGATCGAAATTGACCGCAGAGAATTCGACATGTCCTCCCTTCCGAACGACCCTCGCGTTTTCCAGTCCGCCGAGAGAACGCTTCTGGCCTGGATTCGAACTTCTCTTGCCGTAATCGGAATGGGGTTCGTCGTGGCCCGATTCGAATTGACGTTCTCGCCCGGTTCCATGGCCCTGAAGCAGCATCCGCACATCGCCGCGACCATCATCGGCATGGGTCTGGTCTTGATGGGATCGTTGACGATGGCGATCTCGGCCTGGAATCACGCCCGTTACAGCCGATCGCTTCAGCCCCACGAACGGCCCGTGGTTGACCAGACCGGGTGGACGATCCTGTTTACGCTCGCACTCGCGTTTTTCGGCGTTCTGATGGCGGGATATATCGTCTTGCGTGCGATCGATTGAAATTGAATCCATCGAAAGCCGCAGGCGAATTCGGACTTCACATGCGAAGGAGTTCGCACGATGGCCTCCAGTGAGCCGAAACAGGAATTGCCGCTGGCGACCGAAACCGAAATCGTCGAATTGGTCGAAGCCTTCGAAACAGGGACACTGCCGTATGTCCATTGGACGCACAGGGCTCATCTGGCCGTGGCCGTGAGATATGTGCGTACGATGCCTCATGATGCTGCCCTGACACGAATTCGCGAACGAATCGGTGCCTATAACGCCTGCTGCGGCGACCCCACTGGCTACAACGAGACGATCACCCGGTTGTATCTGATGCGGCTCCGTGATGACACGGTTCAGGGAATCGCCGAGGCTAATCTGGCCGCCGAGCTGAGCCGGGCTTCCGCAAGTTATGGTGTGGATTGGTTGTACGGGTATTACTCGAAAGACCGGATCTGGTCGACCGAGGCGGCGGCAGCATGGATCGAGCCGGATCGAAAATCTCTCGATTTTTTCGTGATATGACTGAATATCGGCAATCGGCGAGCGAATGGGAGTTCGAAGCGGTCGAATTCGGATTTCGGCCCGACTCGCACGGAGGAGTGATTCTGCGATCGCCGTCCATAGCCCAGCGTTTTCGAAAGCATGCCTGCGACTGTGTCGCGGATCCCTTTCGGAATCTTCAGCCCTGTGGCGATCTCCGAACGTCCCGGAAATGTATTTCATCTCGCAAATTCAATCTGCTGAGGTCATCGAATGCGATTGCGATCTCTATGCGCTCTTGTCGCACCCCTTCTGATAGCTGCAGCCCCTGCACTGCAAGCCGGCGAATCCGATCCGCTCAAGCGAGCCGGTTCTCTGGGTACCAGGCTGGGGCCGGTGGAACCCGCTGACCGGGATCAGAAAAAGCTGCCCGAAGGCGTCGGGGTCAAGATCCTCGAAGTCATTCCCGAATCGTCGGCGGCCGAGGCAGGTTTGAAGGCTGGCGATATCGTCACCGCACTCAATTCCGAATCGGTCAAGGCGGCAGGGACGTTCGCAGCCTCGGTTTCGAAACTTCGCGAGGGCGATAAAATCCGCGTGGACGTCAACCGCGACGGTGAATCGAAGTCGATCGACGTCACACTCAAAGGACGCCCGAAAGAGACCGGAAACGACGATTACGAAGTGATTTACGGCAGTGTCACGATCCCCGCGGGGCGACTGCGCACGATTATGACCCGGCCGAAAAGACTCACGGGCGGCGATGAGAAGAAGCTTCCTGCTCTCATGCTGATTCAGGGCGTCGGCGGCTATTCGATCGAAATCCGGCCTGGTGCCTATGGCTATGCGCCGATGATCGAAGCCTTTTCGAAAGCCGGCTTCGTGACGTTCCGCGTCGAAAAGCCTGGCCAGGGCGACAGTGAAGGCGGCCCGACTTCGGAAGTCGATTTCGAAACCGAACTGGCGGGCTACAAGGCCGCTCTGAAAGCCCTGAAAGCCACGGAATTCGTCGATGCCGGCAATGTCTTCCTGTTCGGTCACAGCATGGGCGGCGTAATGGCACCGCTTATGGCGGTCGAAGAGCCTGTAAAAGGAATTTCCGTCTATGGCACCGTCGTGAAAACCTGGCCGGAGTATATGCTGGAGAACGTGCGCCGGCAGTCGGAACTGGCGGGCGAACCGGCTTCAGCCATCGACGCCGCCCTGAAAAAGGACGCCGCCGTGAGCTATCTGCTGTTCCTGGCCGGCAAATCGCCGAAGGAAGTTTCGAAAGAACATCCGGAACTCGCCGAACGGATCGCCGAATTCTTCGCGGATGGCGAGCATTACGTCGGCCGCAGCTACAAGTTCTTCCAGCAGCTCGCCAGCAAGAACATGGCCGAAGCGTGGGAAGGTTTCGACGGCCATGTGCTGTCGGTCTGGGGCCGTTCGGACTTCGTCTCGGCCGAAGACGACCATGCCCGGATCGCGGCGATCGTCGATTCGAAACACCCTGGCCACGGCAAATTCCTGGCGATGAACGGTCTCGACCACGGCATGTTCGAAGCCGCGACGCCCATGGACAGCTTCCGCACCGGCGGCAGCTCCGGCAAATACTCGCCGGCCTACCATGAAACGCTCGTGGAATGGGCCAGTGAGCTTGCCGGAATGAAGAAGTGATGCGCTGATCTGATTTCGAAAGACGCACCCTCTCTGACTCCCGTCGCATCGTTTTCATGGCCGCCGGATCCGATCAGGTTCGATAAGGCATGAAACCCGCGGCGGGAGTCGGAATTCGAAACGATCGGACATCGTATTCCGTATCTCCAGTTTTCATTCATGTTTTCATCGGTGTTTTCGAAGTGTTTGGCTTCAGCCTTGGTGCGACCGCTGGCATGGATTCTGCCTGTTTCTCAACATGTTCCTTTCCTGCACCGACCGCTTGTGTTACGATCGCCCGGCATTCATCTTCTCGGCCTTTTGCCGTTTTGAGGAGTCGGCCACCATGAAATTCGAAACGAAGGCGATGTATTCCGAGAATCTCATACGGTCGGTGACCAGGCAGTTCCTTCGCAGATTTCTCGGGCTGGACTATTTCGTCGCCCTCGCACTGCTGGCTATGGTTTTCATTTATCTGATCAGCGTCGGAGATCGAAGCTGGTTCCTCGGCGTGATCGGCGTGCTGGTCGTTCTCGGGTTCGGGGTCTCTGTCGCAGCGTGGGTCACATATCATCGCAGGGCGTTCGCCACATTTCGCCGCATGTCGAAGCCTGAAGTGAATTTCGTTTTCGACGACGAAGGCATCGTATCCGCATCGGATCTCGGCGAGGGCCGGATCAAATGGAATGCTCTGCGGGAAATCTGGTGCTTGAACGACGCCTTGCTGATTTTCGTGGACCGGGGTGTCTATTCGACGATTCCGGCAGACTGTCTGACGGGCGAAATCAGGGAGTTCATCCAGGCGAAAGCGAAGGAGCATGGCGTGAAGTTTCCGGGCAAGGGTGTCAGCCGATCGCTTTTGGATTGAGAAGCATGGCGAATCCCTTCGCACAAGCTTACGGAAATCGTACTCAACGCATTTCGGATTCCGGCGACTACATCGAGGGAGGAAGTGTGTCGCTGCATTTTCAATGGAAGTTGTTTTGATTGACCCGAATCCGGAATATTGATCGCGATTCCAAAGGGAGAACCTGCGATGATGACGAAGAATCTCGATTCGCCCCTTGGTATCGGCATTTTCGTCTTCATGTTCGTCTTTGGTCTGATCGATCTGGCGATTTGGACATATTTCGGCAAGTACGGCCGCATCGAGAATAAGCGAAGTCTCCTTGTTCCCTTCATCGTGATCCATTGCTTTCTGATGCTTGGCTTCCTGTTTCTGCTGGGCGTTCCTATGCCCTTACTGCCGCTGTTTCTGGGTTTTCTCGTGTGTTTCTGGTATTGGCATTACCGAACGATTCGGTTCTGCGAGTCGTGTACCCTTTGCATTCTGACTCCTTACGCATTCGGCCCTGCGGCATACTGCCCTCATTGCGGGGCGAAGATCGAGAAGTAAGCCGACCGGGGCAGGTGCGAAGTCGATGTCGAACGTCCGGAGAAGATATCCATCCCATTGACTGAATCACTCTTTTCTGATGTGATCTCTGGGAGACTCTTGGGAATATGCGGAGATCTTGGGGTCGTGTTCGACCTGGTGACATGACTCGCCGGTTTCCATCATCCGTTCGAAATATGGCGTTCGGGAAATAGGTATCATCTTCCAGGCCTCGTATCGCATCGATGACATTCGAGGGTCGGATTTTCCTCGGGATTTCGAAGAATTGATGTATCATCCGAAGAGAGGTCGTTTTCATGGGATTCGCTCTGAATTGTACGTGCGGGCGTAGTTTCGACGTTCAGGCAGGTCAGGCGGGATCGACCCTGAAATGCCAGTGCGGGGCTGAGGTTCAAGTGCCCAGCGTCAGCAAACTTCGTGAAATGGCAGGCAAGGCGGCTTATGAAGTCGGAGTGATCGACCAGATCAATGGGATGATCGATCGTGGCGAACTGCCAGCCGGTGGCGTCTGCGCCGTCAGCGGATCAAAAACGGAAGATGTGATGGAAATTCTGGTTAAGACCGAAAAGTTTCAGGGTGCGCGTGATTTTCGTGCTTATGCCATCCTGGGATTGCTTTTTTCGCCGATCGTTTTCTTGCTCTCGCCATCGATGATGGTGAGCAGAGCACAGCATCCGGAAGGCTCTGGCCGGGACACCTGGGTGAGGACACCACTGTTCGTCGATTCGAAATACCAGCAGAAAGTTCGGCGGGCGAGTCAGAAGAAATTGAAGCGGTGGCTGCGAAGCGTTCCTGTCTATGCGAAGCTGCTCGACGAGTATCCGCAGGCGACGGTCGAGTTCGAAAGCGGCTCCTGAAAGGAACCCTCAAGGGGAAAAACGCGGCTTGACATTCTGGGCATTCTGGCGAGAATGCCTGCGGTTGGGTCAACTTCAAGAACATTCCCGCATGGAGGTGGGTGATATGGCCACGATTCCCGTCGGTGTGGCGATTCTGCTGCTGGTTCCGGCCTCGGGCACCGATGCCCTGAGTGCGAACCGGCCTGCGGCCGAGCGAATTCGAGTCGACGCAGGGCTGAAGCAGGCGGGATATGAGCGGGAAGCAGTGAAAGTCGTGCACGGAACGCCGCCGCTGCCGAGCCGCTCGTTGCCTCGCGCCGTCGATGCACGCGGCAAGGTGGTCGAGCCGGTCATTCCAGCCGATTACGAGGTGGAAGTCTCCGCCGAGGAAGAAGGGCTGCCGAGCCCGCAAAGCCCGCGCCGGGTGACCGAACTGCCGCCTCTGGCACCAGTGCCTTCAGGTTCGCCCGAGCCGACGGCCTGACGAATACGAAATGAGACTGGCCGGGAGCGACGAAGTATCGCGCCCGACCAGTTCGATTTCGAAATGCATTCATGGAATTCAAACGGCGGATGAATAACCGCCATCCACGGGTACGGCCACGCCGGTGACGAAGTCGCTCGCTGGGGCGGCCATCCACACAGCCGTGCCGGCCAGGTCGTCGGGTTCACCCCACCTGCCTGCGGCGGTGCGGCCCTGCACTTTTTCATGAATTTCCGGGATTTCGGCTTTCGCTTTATCGGTCAGTTCGGTGCGAATGAAACCGGGCAGAATGGCATTCACCTGGATTCCGTCAGTGGCCCAGGCCAGCGCGCAGCTTTTGGTGAGCTGGACAATGCCCGATTTCGAAGCGGCGTAGGCCGGGGCGAAGGCGGCGCCGAAGATGGACGTCATGCTGCCGATATTGATGATCTTGCCGCCCCCCTGCCCTTTCATGATCGGATAGACGGCTTTCGAAAAGATGAAGGCGGACGTCAGGTTGACGCGGAGGACTTCATCCCACTCTTCCAGAGTAAGCACGTCGGGCCTTTTGCGGATATTGATTCCGGCATTGTTCACGAGGATGTCGATGCGGCCGAACGCTGCGCGGATGGCTTCCGTCACGACTCCGACCTGCTCGGGGTTGGAGACATCGGCCGTGAAGGCCTCGGCCCGGACGGAGAAGTCGACGGCCAGCCGGGCTGCGGCGTCGAGCGATTTCTCGCGATTCCGGCCCACCACGGCGATCGATGCTCCGGCCCGGGCCAGGCCACGTGCGATGCCGTAGCCGATACCGCCATTGCCGCCAGTGACGATGGCCACGCGGCCGGTAAGATCGAACGGGTTGTTCATCGGGATGTCCTTGAGCGATGATGGTGGGTGGATGTGAGTCGGGCCGATGGCGTGACGAGGGAGCAGATTGAGGATGAGCCGCACGCAAATATCGTTCGTACCATGGCCGCAAGGCTACCGACTGCGCGGACGGATCTCAAGCCTTTGGGCTGTTTCGTTGGCTGCGGTCTTGCTTGCACCGATTGGGAATGCCATGGCGCAAGTGGCAGATGAGCCGTGGCTTATGTATCGAAGCATGGCTCTCGACGATTTGCGGCTGGCGTTGGGGCGAGCCGAATTGAAGCTGGAAACGCTGAGAGTAGAAGCGGCCCGGGTTAAGAAGCTGGCGGACGCTGGTGCCGTAGCGGCGGTGGAAGTTGCGGAAACGAGGGCCGCCCTGGCGATCGCTGCAGCTGAGCGTGAGGAGCTGGTCGGCCTGGTGCGCTGGATGGTTTATACGAAATCGCTTGAGGACAAGAACCGGGTCTTCGATGAGGAAGAGCATTTCCGGCAGCTGCTGGGGCACCTGGAGCCACGTGTCCGGCTGGCGGAGACTGTGTCGAGCCTGATGCGTCAGCGTCACGCCTTAAATGAGAGGCTGATCCAGCGGCGGGCGATTTCGAATGAGGAATTCGAAAGGTCGGGCGATGCTCTGGCCGATGCGATCGCCAGGCAGAAGCTTTATTCGGCCCAGGCGGCTGCGGCAAGATTAGCGCTGGAAGTGCGACAGGGAAAACGTGAATATCAGGAGGCCGAGTCTTTGGCCCTGGCTGAGGCGATACGCATGGCGCGTTCGAATATCTGGACGACGGCTCTGGTGGGTGTGCAGCATCGTCTGGATCGGCTGGAGGCACTCAGAGCGCGAGGCGTGGTTAGCCAGGCGGAGGTGGACGCCGTCAATGAGACGAAAAAGGTCTATGAGCAGGCCCGCGACGAGGCGAAATCGGCGGCACCTGAGCCGATTCCGCCGCCAGGCAAGTTAAAACGGCCGCAGGTGCAATTGGTACGGGGTGAGTGGGGAAATTCTTGAGAGGGTGGTCTTCGTACCTTGAGCATTGGGAGGATGATTGCCCGAAGTGCGGATTCACTTGCAATAATGAAGCACAGGGCCGTATTACCGCTTTCGCGTGATCATCGAGCTTTGGTGATGCTCGTGAGATTGCGCGGGGTGAGTTATTTCAATCGTAGCCTTCAGGTCGCGCGTGATCGGCGAGACGCCGCTCCCACTTCATTGTAGAAGCGGCGTCATGCTTTTTCGAAGCGGGGCAATTGGATCTTGCGGATTGCCGAGCTGGAGCTCGGCGGTCCCGGGGAGGATTCGGTTTGCGGTCTTGCGGATTGCCGAGCTGGAGCTCGGCGGTCCCGCGACGATTTCATTTCGCCAGCGGGGCATTGTCCAGTTCGTCCAGTTTGGCACGGACGGAGAGGATATACGGCGCTTCGCCGGGGGTCCAGTGGCCGTAGGTGGTCAGGACGAAAGTGCCGTCGGGCAGGCGTTCGACGCCTGGATAGGCACAATCGGCCGATTTGTGATTGTCCTTGATCCGTACACGGTACTGCCCTTCGCGGCCGTTCACGATGTCGTCGAACGTGCCGACCCAGGCTACCCAGTCGCCTTTGGTGGGTGAGGTACGGGTCGTGTCGCGAAATGAAATCAGCAGGCGGCCGTCGGAGGCATAGGCACCGACGTGTCTGTCGCCGGTGAGCGAAGCGGGCAGCTCTTTGGGGGCGGACCAGGTCTGGCCTTCGTCGGTGGACGTGATCAGAAATGAATTATGTTTGCGGGAGTTTTCGCGCAGGAGGACGGCAATGGTTTTGCCGTCGGGGCTGCGGATGGCACCTGGCTCGCAAAGGTCAGCGTCCGGATGATGGGCGATGACGCGGGGCTGGCTCCACGTCAGGCCGCCGTCGCGGGTTTCGATGGCGTAGACGTAGAAGCCTTTGGGGTTTGGGCGGATGGGCTCGTCCATGAACCGGCCGTCGTCGTGGAACAGGGCGATGTAATGGCCGCGGGCGTCTTTCAGTTCGACGACGCTGGCCATGGGCACGATGCCGCCGTAGGTGCCGATCGGTTTCAATTCGGACCATGTAGCCCCGTCGTCTTCGGAAATGGCGGTGCGGATCGGTTTGAGTCCGGAGAATACGATCAGGCGCTTTGTGCCGGCGGGGTCAACGACACGATGGATCGTGGGCGTTTCGCCGCTGGTGGTCCAGTTGGCGGGAGTGGGCAGGCGTTCGCTCCAGGTTTTGCCGCCGTCGGCCGACTTTTTGTACTGGATCGGCCCTTTGCCGTGGCCCTTGGGATAGACGGTCAGAATCGTTTTGCCGTCTTCGAGCAGGACGGTCGTGGGGTGACCGAGGTATTGGCCTGGTTCGCGGTCGACGACGGTCTGCAGGTCGGTGCGGGCGTCGATATCGCGGGTGGGGATCGAGTAGCCTGGGGGCTGGTCGGCGGCGGCCGGCAGGGCGATCAGGAGGCAGCAGATGCAACGGCTGGCGAACGATCGCAAATAGCTGTGATTCTGAGACATCGAGAGATTCCCCGGTTCGGATTGTTGAAGATGCGTCGTGAATTCGTGTGGCCATAGTCGATGGCGATATCGAACAACATAACCGGAATCGGCGCAGGAATCGATTCGTCGCCGTGAGAAAGGCGAGGCGGAAGAAGCTCGACTCAGCGGTTCCGTGCGACTAGGCTGATAGGCCGGTGAAAGCGATCTTACGCTTTCGATCGATGAGATTCCGCTGATCGATGGCACCGGTCAAGTCAACGCACTGGAGAACGTATGAAATATTCGAACGAACGGACACTGCCGGCGCTGCTGGCGATGTCGATTCTCGGGGCCTTTTCGGGCACGATCATGGCCGAAAACGTAAGGGTTTACGTCGGCACCTACACCAACGGAACGAAGAGCGAAGGGATTTACCGCTTCGACCTGGACACCGCCACGGGCAAGGCGACAGAGCCGGTGGTGGCGGCGAATGTGACGAATCCCTCGTTTCTGGCCGTTCACAGGGACGGCAAGCACGTTTATGCCGTGAACGAGATCGACACACAGAACGGCAAAAAGACGGGCGGCATGACGGCATTCGAAATTCAGCCGAACGGCGATTTGAAGTTGCTCAACGCAGTGGAAACCGGCGGCGGCGCGCCGTGCCACATTACGATCGACCCGAGCGGTAAGTATGCGTTTTTCGCCAATTACGGCGGCGGCAGTTCGGGGGCGGTGGCGATCGAACCTGACGGATCGCTGGGCAAGATCGCGTCGTTCGTGCAGCACACCGGCAGCAGCGTGAACCCGCAGCGGCAACAGGGCCCGCACGCGCACTCGATCAACGCACACCCGAACGGCAAGTTCTTGTATGTGGCCGACCTGGGGCTGGACAAGGTCCTGATCTTCGCCTTCGACCCTGCCACGGGCAAAATGACGCCGGCGAAGCCGGATCACGTGGCCGTGAAGCCTGGCTCAGGCCCGCGGCACTTCGCTTTCGCCCCTGGCGCGAAGCGGGCTTACGTGATCAACGAGATCGGCAATACGATCGTGGCCTTCGACGTGAACCCGGAAACGGGCGAGCTGACGCCGACTCAGACGATTCCCACCCTCGGTGACGAATATCTGGGCAAGAGCTTCACGGCCGAGGTGGTGGCGCATCCGAACGGCAAATTCGTTTATGGCTCGAACCGGGGATATCACTCGATCACGAGCTTCGCGGTCGCGCCGGACGGAAGTCTGAAAGAAATCGGCAATTACATGTCGGACAAAATCGACACTCCACGGAATTTCGCCCTGGAGCCTTCCGGCAAATGGATGTTGATCGAAGGGCAGAATACGGGGCTGATCGAAGTGCATGCGATCGACTCGGCAACCGGAACTCCAGGACCGAAACCAGTGACGACGGTGAAGGTGCCGACGCCGGTTTGCGTGCGGTTTCTGCCGCTGAAGTGACTTTCAGTAAATGATAAAATCCGACGGGCGGAAGCGTGACATAAACTGCACGTCTTCCGCCCCTGTTCATTCGGTCTCGATTACATTTCAGAGAGTCATTTCGGCAGTGGCGGCGGGATCATGCGGGGGCGGTTGCCGTGGTTCGGAGCACCCGGGGCGATCGACTGCATGAGATTCTTGAAGCTTTCGATGTCCTTGAGATCGGCCGGATCGAGTGCATTATGCTTGAACATCGATTCGATGCCCTTGGCCTTGAGCGTGTCGATGATGCCGACGATGCTGTCGGGCCGGATTCCGATCGTGCCGCTGTAGGGTCTGTCCATGACATAGATGAGCATGGTCGTGAACGTCATCACCGCAGCCGTGCAGCAGAGCAGATAGACTCGCAGCCGGGGGTTCTCGACCGGGAAGAAGAAGCAGAGATTGAGCGTGACCAGGCCGACGATGATGAGCATGCCCCAGAGCATGTTGGGCACCCGCGACCCGGAGGCCACGAGCCGCTCATGACGTGTGGTGGAGAGGTCGTTCAGGCGGCTGAGGATTTCGGACATGAAGATGCGTTGCTCATCGGTCTCGCACTTGATCGAGCGCACGATGTGATAAAGATCCGAGAATCGATCGAACGTTTCGGGGTGGGCGTTGTCGTATTTGACCATGTGGGCCCATTCCTTCTGCGTGACCGATTCGATGTAACGCAAGGTGGCCAGCCGGAGGGCGATACCGTCCTTGACAGGGAGCCCCTCGGCGTCGCGAAGGATGTCGATCAGCAGGGCCGATTCGGTTTCGACGGCGAGGTCGGCCGCGGAATAGCTTTCGTAAACATTGACGAGCACATAGCCCATGACGATTGCATAGAGAATGCCGACGACGTTGCAATAGGACCCGATACCTTCGCCCGAGATCTCGAGGGTTTCGAACGGATACCGCCGTGCGACGAACCGGCCGACTGGCCAGGTGACGACGAATGCGAGGGCGGTGAGGAGAACGACGAACTGGACGTCGTTAATGCCGAGGAAGTCGTTGATGATTTCCAGAAAGTCAGACATGAGCGGAAGATCCTGGTGCGGACGCAGGGAATCGTGGACCGGTGCGAACGCCGTTTCGCATCTCGGAATTCGAAGTGTTTCTAGCAGAATTCGCCGGATCGATCAATCGGAGCCGGTGAGCGGCGGTCGGGCCGGAGACTGGCGAAGTCGCTGTCGGATCACGCCAGAATCGGTTCGATCACGTGGCCTTCGACGTTCGTGAGCCTGCGGCGGAAGCCGTTGTGGCGGAAGGTGAGGCGTTCGTGGTCGAGGCCGAGCAGGTGGAGGATCGTGGCGTTGAAGTCGTAATAGGGGTGAATGTCGGCGACGGCCTTTTTGCCGAGTTCGTCGGTGATCCCGTGGCTGACGCCCGGCTTCACGCCGGCTCCGGTCATCCAGCACGTGAAGCCGTCGGGGTTATGGTCGCGGCCCTTCGCGCCTTTCTGGAACATGGGCATCCGGCCGAATTCGGTGCACCAGACGACGAGGGTGTCGTCCAGCAGCCCGCGGGCCTTGAGGTCTTTGATGAGTGCGGCGGCGGGCTGATCCAGAATGGCCGCGTGTTTGTCGTATTGCTCTTTCAATTTGCTGTGGCCGTCCCAGTTCAATTCGCCGCCGCTGGCGTAGGCGCCGTTGAAGAGCTGCACGAAGCGGACGCCATTTTCGATCAGCCGCCTGGCCAGAATGCAATTCCGGGCGAACGCGGCCTTGATTTTGTTCGATGGATCGTCGGCCCCGTACATTTTCAAGATGTGGGCCGGCTCGGTGGAAAGATCGCTGATTTCGGGCACGGATAGCTGCATGCGCGCGGCCAGTTCGTAGCTGGCGATGCGGGCGGCCAGCTTGCCGTCGCCGGGATTGGCTTCCAGATGAGTCTCGTTGAGCCTGCGCAGGAGGTCTCGCGCGGCGCGATCGGCTTTATCGCTGACGCCTTTGGGCGGCACAAGATGACGGACGGGATCCGAGGCCGAAAACGGAGTGCCCTGAAATTCGGCGGGGAGGAAGCCCGGGCCCCAGTTGTTCACGCTGGCCTGGGGCACGCCGCGAGGGTCGAGAATCGAAACGAATGCCGGCAGGTTCTGATTTTCGCTGCCGAGGGCGTAGCACAACCAGCCGCCGAGGCTGGGAAAGCCGTCTTCGATGAACCCGGTGGAAATGAAATTCTCTGCCGGGCCGTGGGTATTGGATTTGCTGGTGAGGGAGTGGACGAAGGCGATGTCGTCGGTGAGTTCGGCCAGGTGCGGGATCATGTCCGAGACCATCTTGCCCGTCTGGCCCCGGGGGCGGAAATCATATTGCGGCCGCGCCAGGTTGCCGGCCGGGCCCTGAAAGGTGACGGGCGGGCCGTTGGGCAGCGGTTTGTCGTCCCACTTGATCAGTTCGGGCTTGTAATCCCAGGTTTCGAGCTGGCTGACGGCACCGGCGCAGAAGATCACCAGCACGTTTTTGGCTTTGGCCGGGAAGTGGCCGGGCCTGGGAGCGAAGGGGCGGGCCGGGTCGATGAAGATGTCTTCGTCTGCATCGGCGGCGAGGAGGCCGTCGCCACCCAGCAGGGCGGCAAGGGCGATCGCACCCAGGCCGTGGGCGGAATCGGCGAGAAAGGCGCGGCGGTCAAGCCATCGGCGACCCTTGTGCGAAATGTCTTCAGCGCGGGGGTACATGGCCGGGATGCCTCAGGGGATGAACAGGAATTCGTTGGAATTGAGAATCGCCCGGCACAGCACCGGCAGGCCGTATTCCTGGACAAAAGGCCGCATTTCGGCGATCTCGCCCGGTGTGGCGTGGCGGGAATAGGCCAGGAGGAAGGCGTGATCGATGTTACGGGCCGGATCTTCGCCCGATTCACGAATGACGCGTGCGGCGAAGGCTTCAGCCTGATCGACGGTGAACTGGCTGTTGAACAGGTTCAGGGCCTGAATGGGCGTGGTCGACTGTTTTCTCATCGCCTGGCTCTGGCCGGCGTCGGGGCAGTCGAAGGCTCCGAAAACGATGTCCCGTTCCATACGTACCTTGTGGGCGTAGATCAGGCGTCGTCGGCCTTCCTCGCCGAATTTCTCGATCGGCGGGAAGCCGTTGAGGCCGCCGCGCGAGCCGAAGAGGTCGTAGCCGCGGCCACCCATTTTCGTGTTGAGACTTCCGGCTACGGCCAGTGTATTGTCGCGAATGGCTTCGGCCTCCATCCGCCGCGGGGGATACCGCCAAAGCAGCCGAGTATCGGCATCGATCGCCCGGGCTTTGGGGTCAATGGTCGCCGACTGCCCGTAAGTGGCCGAAAGGACGATGAGCCGATGCATATGCTTCATCGACCAGCCGGAGCGGACGAACTCGCCCGCGAGCCAGTCGAGCAACTCGGGATGGCTGGGTTTCGAGCCGGAGTGGCCGAAGTCGTTGGGCGTATCGACCAGCCCGGTGCTGAAATGCCATTGCCAGATCCGGTTTACGGCTACGCGGGCCACCAGCGGGTTGCCCGGATCGGTCAGCCATTCGGCCAACGCCTGACGCCGCCGGGGCTCCGGGGCATCGGCAGCCAGCGAAATCTTGCCGAAAAGTTCCGGCACGGCGGGGGCGACGGAGTCTTTGGGTTGCTCCGGATCACCACGGGCCAGCAACTTCACGTTGTCCGGCGTGCGGAAAACGCCTGCGAAGACAAGCGCCCCTTCGGCCGCGTAGCTTCCCAGGATTTTTTCGAGATCACGCTTTTCGCGAACCAGTTTTTCGGCTTCGGCCCGACGATCGGGTGGGAGATGATCGAAGGCGAATTGCATTTTCGCCGGTTTCGCTTCGAACGGTTCTCGGTCGGATGCGTCGGCCACGGCTTGCCAGGGGCCATCGCCCGTGGCGACTTCGAGGACGTAGTCGGTCGCCAGGCGATCGCCGTATTCGCCCTTGCGGTCACGGCCCCAGACAACGCGGTCGATCGTGAAAGTGCCGGGCAGGTCAATCTGCACCCAGCCGCCACCCATGGCGCTGGACATCCAGCTGCTTGAATTGCCGTACTCGCCATCGTTGACCAGTCGCAGCTCATGCCGGTTGGGCGACACGTTGCTGCCCGAGGCCGAAGGCTTGCCGCCGGCGGAAGCCAGTGCGACGTTTTTGCCCGTGGTGGCATAGACTTCCAGTTCATCCACGCATGGCTCAAGATTGTTGGTCTTGCGGATGGTCAGGCGCACGCGACTGGCCTGGACCGGGGCGAACCGCTCGACATTTTCGCGGGCGCTGACCTTGACCCTGCGGGCCCCCGATTTCGCCAGCGGAACAAATTGGGCCAGTTCGGTTTCGATCGACCGGAGGCGTGCTTCGATCACGCGCCGGGCGGCGGCACCTTCGCGGGAGGGCATCGGGCGGTCGCCGTAGTCGACCCCTGCGAAAAAGCCCTGAAGGGCGTAGTAATCACGTGCGGAGATCGGGTCGAATTTGTGGTCGTGGCAGCGCGCGCAGCCGATGGTCAGGCCGAGGAATGTCTGGCCAGTGTTGACGATGATTTCGGAAAGTTCGTCCTGCCGGGCGAGCCGTTTGGAGGCATCGTCGGCCCCGATCTGCCCGGGCAGAAGGGCCGCGGCGGTGACGAGAAAGCCGGTGGCTGCGTCCTTGCCGAGCTGGTCGCCCGCGATCTGTTCGCGGACGAACCGGTCGTAGGGCGTGTCGGCATTGATGGCCGCGATCACGTAGTCTCGATACGGCCAGGCGTTCGGGCGTTCGGTGTTGACTTCGAAGCCGTGGGTGTCAGCGTAGCGGACGACGTCCAGCCAGTGCTGGGCCCAGCGTTCGCCATAGCGGGGCGAGGCCAGCAGCCGCTCGACGACCCGCTCGAAGGCACCTGGGCGATCGTCGGCCAGGAAGGCATCGACTTCTTCGACAGTCGGCAGCAGGCCGGTCAGGTCGATCGAAACGCGGCGCAGCCAGGCGCGCCGGTCAGCCGCGGGCGAAGGAGCGAGCCCTTCCCGTTCGAGCCGGGCGAGGATGAAGCGGTCGATGGGTCCCCGGGGCCAGTCCGATCGCTTGACTTCAGGCAGTGCTGGATGCGTGAGAGGCTTGAAGGACCAGTGATCGCGGCGGTCGGCGACTTTCGCGGTGTCGATACCATCGGGCCACACGGCACCGGCGTCGATCCAGGTTTTCAGCGTTTCGACTTCGCTATCGCTGAGCCCCTGCCCTTTGGGCGGCATTTTCTGCTCAGGCTCGGCTCCGCTGGCCAGCAGGAAGATCGGGCTTTCGTCGGCATTGCCAGGCACGATGGCAGGCCCGTGGCCGCTGCCGCCCTTGAAGGCGAGCGCTTTGACGTCGAGCCTGAGGCCGCTTTTTTCCTTCTCAGCCGAGTGACAGGCATAGCAGTGTTTCTGAAGGATCGGCCGGACGTCGCGGACGAAGTCGATGGCACCGATAGCGCTTGAGGATGCTGCGAAAGACGCGGCACTCCCAATCGCCATCATGAGCGAAACCATTCTGGTCATTCGATTTGCGTACATCGTTTCGCTGTTCGGCTGAAGTCTGGCGGAGAGAGAACGCGAGCCGGGGCTGGGGCAGGCTTCGACGATATCGAGCGGTTCGCGGCTGATCAATTTTCGCATCCCGAACTCGAAGAGGCAAGTCGGATCGGAATCGGTACTGTTCAATGCGGCTATTCTGCCAGTATGGCAGGTGCGATCCGGGCGGAAGATGAGTGAGTCGTCGCAGGTGCAGTTCGGGGCAGGCTTCAAGTTCCTGGCTTCGAGGATGGGGAACTGGAGTTCGCCCTGGCCTTGATTTCGTCGAGCAGGCATTTCCACCGCGGGGATATCGAAGGGTTCCGATTCACGATTCTGGATAATTCTTCGATGCGTCCTGCGATGTTGTGAGTTCGGCCTTCGGAGGTTCGGTAAAGGAGGTCGAAGATGATCTCTTCGATGTGGTTTTCGACCCAGAGTGCGTAGGCATCTCGAGTCGATGATCCGGAGGGATCGGATTCGACAGGAATCCCGTTGTCGAGGATTTCGAGCCATTTCATGATCCGGGCTTTATCGCCGCTAACGGTCGCTCCCGAATTCGAAATGCTCTTTGCGATTCGTCGTGCTTCGTCGATATCGCGAAATTCTGGCAGTGGACACAAAAGCCGGAAAATGCAACGGGAAGTATCGGCTTTTTCGGCTCTGCCGAGCGAATCCAGCCAGGCGAGGATTCGCTTGCATTCCTGGCGGGCACGTTCGATTTTGCCATGTCTCACGAGATTGGCGATGTCGTCGAGCCAGAAGGCGAAGATCATCATCCGGTATTTCGCGTCCCGGTTTCCGAGATCGTGGCATTGGTCGAGGATCGCCAGCAACTCTTCACTGATGCGAGCCGAACCGTCAGGATCGGAGCGATCGTATTCGAAGGTGATGAAGTTGCTGAAATTCATGAGCCACAGGCATTTTTCTTTCCATCGGTCCGGCTTTTCGGCTGCGAGCTGACGGAGTTCGTTCCAAGTGGATTGGATTTCGTCGCGAAATTCGGGCGTTCCGGGGTTGGCTTTTTCGAGGATGACGAGCATGCGTTGCCGAGATCCATGATAAAGCGCATACCGATCGAGAATTGAGGGTTTGATGTCCAGAAACCGCTTCTGATACTGGATCGCCCTGCGCATGTCGGCCAAGGCCTCGTCGAACCGGCGATTCGCGACAAGTTCAATCGTTCGGGCGTCAAGATATTGCCCGAGCATGGACATGGCTTCGTCATGCGTCGGGTTTTCGACCAATGCCAATTCGCACTGTTCCACGGCTTGCCTGATGTATTCAGCATGTTCTGCCTGCCGGCGGGTCACGCGTTTGCCGGCGATGTTGGCCAGTTCGATCAGGCAGAACGCGATGCGGGTATTGACGGTGTCGAGCGACGTGAGAACGTCATTCGAGGAACTCACTCGCAAGCGCATCCTCAGTTCGTCTTCGTGCTCCGATTTGAGTTTTCGGTATTTTTCGAGCGTCCGTTTCGTGATGGATTCCGCGAGATCGAGACTCTGGGGATAATGGCTGATCGCTGCGGCCATTTGGAGCGTATTGAAATAGCTGTCGCATCGAACGTTCGAATCGGACGATCCTTCGCCGATCCAAAGACTCAAGTTTGCGGATTTGATCAAGTTTTCCAGCTCGTGATCTTCGGCGTTCAAGTTCTCGGCAAATCTCTTGTAAATTGGCGCGGCGTTTGTCATGGCATCGACAGCAAGCTTCAATGAATTCTCCGCAGCTTTCCTGGAGTTCATCTCAGCCAGTCTGGATTTCTCCGCCACCTGTTGCGAGTTTTCGGCAATGCGCTGGCTCTCTCTCGAACGTTCCAGAAGGATCGAGAGCGTGATGACGCTCGCGGAAAGAATCACGAAAGCCGCCGTCGCGGATACGGCCACGGCCGGATTGCGGCCGGCCCATGCGATCAGCTGATCGATACGGCTGGCTCGCTGGGCCAGAATCGGCTGGCCTTCGCGAAATCGCTCCAGATCCATCCGCAGGTCCGAGGCGTTCGAGTAACGGTCCGCCTGTTTTTTGGCGAGACATTTCAGGCAGATCGTTTCCAGGTCCAGGGGAATTGTGCTGGAGTGTTTGCGGAGCGGCCGTGCGGGTTCGTCGCAGGTGCGCCGGAGGAAGTCGAAAAGCGTCTTGCCTTCGAAGGGCAACTCGCCCGTGAGCAGTTCGTAGAGAATCACGCCCAGCGAGAAGATGTCGGTCGCCTGGCTGATCTGGCCGAAATCCGCCGAGACGAGTTCGGGCGCCATGTATCCGGGCGTGCCGATTCCGGCCGTGACCGTCGAGAAATCGCCGGGCGGGCCTTCGAACTTGGCCAGGCCGAAGTCGGTGAGCCGGGGCGTATCGATCCGGCCGGCGGTCAGAAGGATGTTCGAAGGCTTGAGGTCGCGATGGATCAGGCCCCGGCCGTGGGCGTATTCGAGAATCCGGCAGATGCGGATCATCAGATCGACGGAATCCGAGGTCGAAATTTTGCTCCGGTCCAGGAAGTCTCGAAGGTCGCCGCCTTCGACCCAGTCCATGACGATGACCGACTGGCCTGACCAGTCGACCTGCCGGCGTGGCTTGACGATTCCTGGGTGGTCGAGCCTGCCGGCCGCGGCGATTTCCTTATTGGCTGGTTCGGAATCGCCTGCCCCTGAGAACGGCAGCCATTTGAGGGCGACGGATTCGCCCGTCGCCAGTTCGGTCGCTTTGTAGACGATCCCCTGACCGCCTTTATTGACCCTCTGGAGGATCCGGAAACCGGGAATTCGCGTAGAATCCAGGCCGGGGTCGCCTGAAGCCGGAAAATTGCCGGCCGAGCCCATCTCCAAGCGGTCGCTGGTGTTCGCCGATGAGGAAGAAACGGCAGTGACCATGCGCTGATCGCCGTGGGCGATCACATTGTCCATGGACCGCGCACAGTGAGGACACGACTCGACATGCTGCAGAAGCGGATCCGATTCGCTCAGGGCCCGTTCGCCGCTGAGGATCGAAATCAATGTTTCGAGTAGCGGACAGTTCGATGCATCACTCGTGTTCGACCTGTCTTGCATTTTCGTCATCCTCAGGACAATTCGCGCCGTCGGGATTCAGGGGTTCGCCGGCGCAGGCATCCTGCTGACCAGCGATTTCCGCCAGCGACAGATTTTTCGTCAGCTTTTCGATCGCTTTGGTGACCCTGTAGACGCGGCTGCGGAGCACGGTTTTCGGCACCCCGAATTCAGCCGAAAGGTTTTCGTAATCATCGTTCATGATCCGAATTCGGTAGAACGTTTCCCAGGTTTCCGCATCGATCTGCCGCTGAATCTGTTCGATGGTCTCATGGATCTGCCTGAGCCTGGGCGAAAGGTCCTCAGAGACCTCTTCGGCGAAGGCATCAGGGTCATCGGGCCAATAGAATTCTTCCCTGCGGGCACCAGGCCAGAACCAGCCTCGGCAGTAGCCGTAAAATCTTCGTCGCTCGTAGCGATAGCGGTCCATTTCGCTGCGGACGAGCCTTGAGAGCCGTTTGCGGAACGGGCCGTCGATCGGTGTGCTTTTGTTGCGAAATTCCTCGAATAGACGCTGGACCACCCGAGCCGCAATCTCTTCTGCGTGATCGGGTTGGAATCCGAACCGCTCAGCCAGGCCGGCAAGGTGATGCTGATAGATCCGGCAGAACTTCATCCAGCCTTCCGGGTCGAGCCCTCTCATGCTCTGGATCAGCGACATTCGTGTTTTGGGGCCCATGCGGATCTTCATGAACGATTGCCTCAAGACAATGCACTGTGAAATTGCGCCGTCAGGCGAGACGCAAAAGCCATGCCGGGCGAATGCCGCGATGCTTTTTCAACGAAACCGCTCACTCCGACTTGCGTATGAGAACAGGGAACCCGAGACGTGGACTGAATTGCGTTATCTTCGAGCGATCAGTACGGCGGCGAAGAAGCGATCACGGACGAAATCGGTCGCGGGGCGAACGCGACTGGTGTCAATTTGTCAGGGTGGCGGTATTCTAATCGAGCGATTCTGGAAAGGGAATCGGAGCCGGAAGATATCTCAGCTTTTTCTTGGGTTTCGTAACTCGATGCTCTGTAATCGATTGCGATTTCGACGAGATGGTTCCGATACCGTTCCGAAAAAAAATGCCGTTTCGCGTCACGAAACGCTCCGTCTCAGGTGAAGGGCGGATCGATTCTCGAGACGTTCTCGACAAGTGGCATGCCGTAAGGCTCCCCTGGCGATTCGTCCGCGATTCGATCGGCACGCAGTCCGGCTCTTCACCTTCCGCAGGCTCTAAGGGTTTTTAGTTCCACACCGGCCGGAGAGCCTCGGAAGGTTTTTTCGGCGATCGCCGTCAGGCGGTCGTGATGATAGGTCAAATTCATCCAGTGGAGAGCCGGGTCACGATGAGAATTCATTCGGTTCTGTCTCCGAAATGCGAAACGCGGACTTCGGCCATTTCCGGGCGAGGCATTTACGCCCAAGGTTCGTTCGAGGCGGGCGAGATGGTCGCCGTCTGGGGCGGCAAGGTGTATTCGGCTTCTGAAGTGGAGAGAATGGCCGAGAACTTGCCCCATTTCGCCACGCACACGCTCTCCGTGTGTGACGGATACTATTTCGGATCGGAGAATGTGTTCGAACTGGACGATGCCGAACTTTTCAACCATAGCTGTGCCCCGAACGTGGGCGTTCAGGGGCAGATCGTCGTCGTCGCGCGCAGGCCGATCGCCGCTGGCGAGGAACTTCTTTTCGACTACGAAACGATGGAGACATCGGCCGAACCGTTCGTATGCCGTTGCGGCTCGGCCCGGTGCCGGGGAACGATCGAAGGGGCAGCCTGGCGCGACGCCGAATTCGTTCACGAGAACTGGAATTATCTTTCGTGGTATTTGCAGGAGAAGATCCGGCGGGAAAAGCCGGAGCTTGCCAAAGAATGGGTATGTGTGCGAGTGGTGGCACCGTTGAAACTACGAGAGGCGTCTGGTGGTTTCCGTGTATTTTCGAAGAACCGAACGTGATGGATCATCGGTGAATTGACATGTTGAATCATCGAATGGCGGATGTGGCTGGCTTCGAAGATTCGAAATGCAGCCTGGATCGCGATCACCAGGCCTCCGTGGCCGAATTTCTCATCGCTCCGGGAAACGCAGTAATGACTGCAATCTCTCCCATCTCCGCAAAAAGTGCGAAGTTCGTGGATCCGGACATATCTTCCGTCATCGCTGGTTATCGAACCCGGCGAGGTCAGCGGCATGAACTGACCAGGGCGGCATGATTTTTCGCAAAGCCGTAAACTATTTCTGGTGAAATAGATGCGGTGTGGTTGAGATTCCGGTCCGGTTGTAATTGCCGAATTGGCGTGACGAAACGTTCCGTAATAGTGGAGCCGCGGCGAAGGTTCGCACTGGTTCGCCGCTGGTTCCGATGAATTGGTTGACTCGAAACCTTCCGAACCGGTCCGCCATGTTTTCTCACACCCATGGCGGATCGGGGAAGTTATGTGTCGGTTCTTTACCGCACTTCGCGGAAAACGATATGCGACGGGTTGCCCACCGGTACGAACTGGCCGGTGAATTCGAGCTTGCCCGTGGCTTTGTCGACACGGAAGACCGCGACATGGTCGGCCCGCTGGTTGCAGCAGTAGAGGAACCGGCCATCGGGCGAGAAGGTGAAGCTGCGAGGGTAGTTGCCGCGAGTCCAGACGTCGTCGACGTGACTCAGGGTGCCGTCCGTCCCGACGGCGAAAATTCCGATGCTGTCGTGCAGACGGTTGCCGGCGTAAATGAATTTACCGTCGGCGGAGACGAGAATCTCCGAGCAGAAATTGCTTCCCGCGTAGCCTTTCGGCAAGGTCGAAATCGTCTGCCGGGCGGTGAGTCGGCCAGTTTCGGCGTCCCAATCGAACAGGACGATCGTCGAGCCTTCCTCCTGAATCGAATAGAACCACTTGCCGTTGGGATGGAAATGAAAATGGCGCGGGCCGTCGCCAGGCGGAAGCTGGGTTTTATGGTGCTCGGCGGGTTTGAGCTTGCCGGTTTCGACGTCGAACTTCCAGACGTAAATCGTGTCGAGGCCAAGATCGACATGGATCACGAACTTGCCGGAAGCGTCGGCCGCGATCTGGTGGGCGTGGGTGCGGTCGTGGCCGCTGATGGCAAAGCTGCCGGTCGGCGCGTGCTCGGCCTTCGTGGGGCCGATCGGCCCTTCGTCGATCTTGACGTCGCTGGCGGGCACCAGATAGCCGTCCTTCCGGACCGGCAGTACGGCCACGGAGCCGCCGAAATAATTGGCGACGAGCAGAAAGCGACCTGATGGATGAAGGCTGACGTAAGTCGGCCCTGCTCCACCGGAGGGCACCGTATTGAGCAGTTTCAGCGAGCCGCTGGCCGGATCGATTTCGAAAGCCGAAACGGTGCCCTGCTTGCCGGACCCGACGCGGTCGGTTTCATTTGCGGAAAAAAGTTTGGTTCCGTCGGCCGAAAGGGCCAGGCAACTCGGGCTGGTGCCCATTTCGGTGATGCCTGCGGGCGTGAAAACGCCAGTTTCACGGTCGACACGGAAAATATGGATACCGCGGCCATTTCCGGGCGGCAGATCGACCTGAGTGGGCAGAACGTCGCTCAGGGGCGAGCTGAACGTACCGACATAGGCGAAAAGTGGTTTGGACGGATCCTGGGCATGGGCGGATTTCATCGGTCGGGCGTTGGTCGCGGCCGCCAGTGCGGCTGAGGTGGCCAGCAGGAACGAGCGTCGGTCAGGGGCTGGGCGATTCATGAGGAGATAGGCCTCTCGCAAGGGGCAAAATCGAATCTGGAGGCATCGGTCGGTTCGGGACATTCTAACGAACGAGACGTCCGAAGTGCAGTCCACGGGCGAAGGGGCATGGCGTTGCCGGATTTACCGCCTTTCGGCGTTACCGATGCGAAGAATACGGAGGGCGATGTCGTTGTCGAATTTCGGCGTGACGAGTTCACGCCGGCCGGATTGATGGAGGATCGATTCGCGTTTCACGGTTTCGCCCGAGAGCGGGGCGATCCATTCAGCCACATAACGGCCCGCGGGCAAATCGACTGTCACCTTAGCCTCGATGCCGGATATCAGCATTTCGGCCAGATTCTTCGGCTTGTCAGGCACAGGCACGTGGAAGTAAATGGCATAAGTCTCGCCTGCCTCGGCCAGGGTTTGCGAAGAGAGCGGCACCGAAGTTGCGACGACGACGCCTAGCGCGGGCTTCATACGCAGAAAGTCGAAACCTTCGAGGAATCGTTTCAGTATGCCGAGTTGCTGTCGCAATTCCGGGCTGCCGCCACCGGGCGACTTGAACCCACGCAGTGTGCCTTCGGGATGCTCGGTGGAGAACGAATAATCAAGATTGTTATAAAGCCCGCCCCCGGCAAGCAGAAAATCCCAGCCCTCGGTGCGGTAGAGGAAGTCGTGACTGCCGCGAAAGCCGGTTTCGTTTTCGCCGATGAGCTTGTTGAGACCAAAATTCATGGCGACGGCGTCCGGCGGAACGCAATAATGAAAATTCAAGATCGAAACGCCCTCGGGCGGATTTTCGACCTTTTTCCGGCCATTGGCGATATTGAGCGAAATCAGGTGGCGGTTGGGCAGTTCAATTTCGGCTTGCCGGACAACCTCGACGAAGTGATTCTGCCACTCATCGGGAACGTTCTTGATGTAGGGCTCGTTGCAGATTTCGAAATAGAAATTGTCGTAGGGGTTCAATTCGGCGACGACCTTACGCACGAATTCTTCCTGCACTTTCACCAGCGTTGGGTGCTTGAGCGAGAGGACATTGTCCATCGGGCAATCACCAATTCCGTTCACGTTATTGCCTGCCCGCATGGGCGAAGCGAGCCATTCGGAATCGCTGTAAAGCGGGCAGAAGAGTGTGAATTCGACGACGATGCCATGTTTTTTCGCCGATTTCATCAGGGCGTGCAATCTTTCGAAATACGCCGGGTCGAACTGTGTCAGATCGAACTTGTTCCCGCCATGGTGATAGCCAGGCTCGGCGGAGCGTTTCCAGGGGGCGATATAGCGGTTCTGGGCCGGAGCGAGCGTATTGGCCTGAATGCCGAAGGCTTCCTGAAGTTCGCGATAAGTGCCAGAAAACACGCGAGTGTGATTGAGTCCGTCTTTCTGTAGCGTGCGGAAATAGCGGTCGAATTCGAAATCGAGATTCAATAGTGCGCCGTAATGTTCGCCGGAGGTGACGAGGATCGTGGGCTTGCCGTTCCAGAGAAAGTAATGGCCATTCTCCGGATGGAGCTTGAGTGGCTCGTCAGCCCGTGCCGCAGCCGGCATTCCGCACACGAAAAGGCAAGCGGCTGCGAGAAGTAAAAGGCTGCGGGGCATGGCAATAGCTCGGAGTTCAGGTCGAGATCGGGGATTGTCAAGCACGCGTCGATTAGAACGGGACGCAGGGGCGACGTCAACCTTGGCGGAATTCGGGACGAATGGCCCGGTTGTCCGCAGACGCCGGATCTGCGACACTGGTGCCCTGCCCCGAACGTAACCCTGCCGGAATACCGCCGTGAACGCATCGCCCACAACGGATAAGCCCAGGCCGCCCCTGCCCGTGCTGATCGCCTTCATGTGGGGGGCGTATTTCCTGAACTATTGCGACCGCCAGGCGGTGTTCGCGATGTTCAAGGTGCTGAAGGCCGATCTGGCGATGTCGGATCGTGAGCTGGGCCTTACCGGGGCCGTGTTCCTGTGGGTTTACGGCCTGGGGTGCCCGGTTGCGGGCTATCTTGCGGACCGTTACCCCCGGCGGAATCTGGTGGTGGCGAGCCTGGCGATCTGGAGCGTCGTGACCCTGGCCACCGGCCTGGCGACTTCGGCCATGATGCTGCTTGCGCTTCGTGCCGCGATGGGCATTTCCGAATCTCTCTATATGCCGGCCGCGATCGCCCTGACGGCCGACGCCACGCCTGTGGAAAAACGATCGCGGGCGGTTTCGATCCTGACGACGGCACAGATCGCCGGCACAGTGGCCGGTTCATGGTTCGGCGGCTGGATGGCCGGCCGTGGTCAGTGGCGGGGCGCGTTTTTCTGCCTGGGGGTGGTGGGGATCATCTACTCCCTGCCCTACTTCCGGTTTCTGCGGAATCTGGGTGATTCGAAGCCGAAGCCGGCGATTGCCGGGCCACGGCAGGCGGGGCTCTCGCGGCTGGCCGGGGTGCCGACTTACCGGGCCCTCTGTTTTGCCTTTCCGGTGTTCGTTTTCGGGCTCTGGATGCTCTATTCGTGGATGCCGGCGTATCTGCAGGAAAAATTCGAGCTGAGTCAGGCGGATGCCGGTTTTCATGCCTCGGTCTATCTGCAGGTCGGTTCGCTGGCGGGCCTGTTTCTGGGCGGATACCTTGCGGACCGGCTGGCCAGGATCACTCAGGCGGCGCGGCTTTGGCTGCTGGTCGCAAGCCTGGCATTGTGTTCGCCGTGTCTGCACATGATCGGTGCGGGTACGAGCCTGGCGTCCACGAGCGTGCCGCTGGCGGCGTTCGGGCTTTTCGGCGGCTTCCTGATGGGCAATATCTTTCCGGCGGCTTTCGAGGTGGTGCCCTCCGGGGCACGGGCTTCGGCCGTGGGTATGCTGAACTTCTTCGGATCGATGCTTTCAGGCTTCGCGCCACTGGCCGTGGGTGAGTGGAAGAAGTCGATCGGTATCGAACGGATGCTCACCGGCACCGGCATTGTGTATCTTGTGTCGGCATTCGTTCTCTCCGTGGCGATCGTCAAGTGGTTCCCGGCCGACCGGGGGCGTGCTCTGGCGGACGAAACGGCCGTGGGAACCTGAGCGAAGGCCAGACAGCGAGCGAACTGGACAGATTGAGGGACGAACGACCATGCCGCGAATTCTGATCGCCGAATGCAAGCAGGAAGTTTCCACATTCAACCCGAACAAGAGCGGCTACGAAGATTTCGGCATCAGATTCGGCCAGGAGATCATCGATTATCACGAAACCGTCCGAAATGAAATCGGCGGTGCGATCGAAGTCTTCCGGGGCGAGCCAGGAGTCGAACTTGTACCCGCTTACAGCGCGTTCTTCATCACTTCAGGCGGCACACTGGCCGATTCGGCCTGGCATAGAATTTCCAGGGAATTTCTGGACGCGATCCGCGCAGCGGCGGCATCGGGGCCGCTCGATGGCGTTTATTTCTGCATGCACGGGGCGATGGCCAGCGAAACTGAGCTGGACCCTGAAGGGTATCTGCTTCAGGAGTCGCGCAAGATCCTGGGCGAAGAGATCCCGGTCGTCGTTTCGCTGGACCTGCACGGAATTCTTACGGACCGGATGGTCGAGCATTCCGACGCCATCGTGGCCTATCACACCTATCCGCATGTCGATTTTTTCGAAACCGGCCAGCGGGCGGCCCGGCTTCTTCTGAAAATCATGGCCGGCGACGTGGATCCGGTTACGGCCAAAGTGTCTGTGCCGGCCCTGGTGCGGGGCGACGAGCTGATCACGGCCACCGGGGCGTTCGGCAAATCGATCCGGCTCGCCCAAAAGTACGAAGCTGGCACGGCCGGGCTTTCTTCCGGGATGTTCATCGGCAATCCGTTCACCGATGTGCCTGCCCTTCAGACGTATGCCTTCGTGGTGACCGACGGCGACGAAGACCTGGCCACACGGGCGGCAGTCGAAATCGCCGAGACCTTCTGGGCCGATCATGAAAAGATGTTCGTGCCTCTTGCGAAGCTGGCGGATCTGCCGGCCGTTCTGAAAAAGCGCGAGACCGAGGGCCGAACCGGAACCGTCGCCCTGGTGGACGCTGCCGACGCGACGAGTTCCGGAGCGTCGGGCGATTCGAACGCGATTCTTGACGTGCTGATGAAGGCGGGGTTCCAGGGGCGCACGCTGATACCGATCGTCGATTCCCCGGCGGTCGAGGCGGCGTTCGCGGCTGGTATCGGCGGCATGGTGACGACCACGGTTGGCGGGACGCTCGATCCGGCCCGGTTCCGGCCTGTGGAGATCACCGGTAAAGTACGGCTTTTGAGCGACGGCACGTTTCGAAGCGAATCGTTCGGCGAGGAATGGAAAGCCGGACGTACGGCCGTCATCGAATCCGGGTCGTTTACGCTCGTCGTCGGCAGCCGGGGCGTAAACCTGTACGACCGTTCGTTCTTTTACGCTCACGGGCAGGATCCGAAGCGATTTGACGCCGTGGTCGTGAAGTCGCCCCATTGCCAGAAGCACATGTATGCTGACTGGTGCGATGCGATGATCGGCGTTGACGCGCCGGGGTCATCCAGCGCGAACTTGCCCTACCTGGGCCATACGCGCTGCCCCCGCCCGATTTTTCCGCTGGATGAAGCCGTGAAGTTCGAGCCGAAGGCCGTGGTCTTTCGGCGTAAGTGTCAAAATGGAAAGGGAATGACGCGATGAAGATCCGGGAAATCCGCTGCGCGGGGCTACGTGGAGCCACGCCCGAAGGTGGCTGGAGCAACGAGCTGCGGCCCGAGGACTGTGTGCACACACTGGTGACGGTGCACACCGACGAAGGCCTGGTGGGCCTGGGCAGTGTGTTCACGAACGACGCCCTGGTGGCCGCTGCCCTGAAGATTCTGGAGCCGCTTTACGTCGGCGAGAATGCCCTGGAGCCGGAGCGGGTCAGCGAAAAGCTGCACCAGCACATGTTCTGGCTGGGGCGTGGCGGGTCGATCACGCATGCCATCAGTGGCATCGACATCGCCCTCTGGGACATTCTGGGCAAGGCGACGGGGCAGCCTGTCGGGCGGTTGCTGGGCGGGCGTTATCGGGATCGCGTCCGGCCTTACGCGTCGCTCCTGATGGACGAGCCGGAGCGGATGAAAGATCATCTGTTGCCGGTGAAGGCTCAGGGTTTTCGGGCGTTCAAGATCGGCTGGGGGCCTTTTGGCCGGCGCAATGCCTCGACCGACGAGGCGATCGTGGCGGCGGCGCGCGATGCGATCGGCCCGGAATGTCAATTGATGGTCGACGCTGGCGGCAGCGACGCCTATTGGGCCGGTCGTTACAAATGGGCCCTGAACACGGCGAAAATGCTGGCGAATTACGACGTGACCTGGTTCGAGGAAGCACTCACGCCCGACTCGCTGGATGACTTCGTGCGGCTGCGCGAGCTGTCGCCGGTGCCGATTTCGGGCGGAGAGGTCCTGACGCGTCGTCAGGCGTTTCAGCCCTGGCTTGAGCGGCGGGCGTTCGACATCATTCAGCCCGACGTGACCAAGGTCGGAGGCATCAGCGAAGAGCGACGGATCGCCTGGATGGCTGAAGATTACGGCGTGAAGTTCGTACCTCATGGCTGGAACACTGCGGTCGGCCTGGCGGCGGATTTGCATTTGGCCTCGGCTGTGGCGACGACCGATTTCGTCGAATATCTGACCGGTTCGCCGTTCATCGACGAAATCACGCTGGGCGGCTGGAAGATCGACGCTGACGGTATGCTGGAGATTCCGGACAAACCCGGCCTGGGGCTTGAGCTGGACCGGGATGTCGTGAAGAAGTATGCCGGGGGATTCGACTTGTTCGCGTGACGTTCTGAGTTTCGAGAATTCGAAACGCGAACCATGTTGAGCCTTGAATTCGCTTTCGAAACGAAATGCGGATTCAAGGCGATTTTTCGGCTTGTTCGTAAAACCAGGCTGCATCGATGACGGCGACTCTCAGGTCGATGATGTCCTGCATTCGCCAGTCGGGGAGATATTCGCAAGTCCAGTAATTCACGATGGCGCGGCCATCGCGGGTGAAGCGGCAGCCGGGGTTCGAGAAGGCCCTTTTCGGGTCCGTTTCGATATTTCGCAGGTTCTGCCAGGTGCGGCCTTCGTCTTTCGAAATCGCCGAGGTCAGCGGGCTTCGTTTGCCGAAATGCGATCGGAAGCCGGGATCGAACGAGTCATTCCAGATCATCAGCAGGTCGCCGGTTTTCGGGATGCGGACCAATTCCGGACACGATTCGGGCGACTTCAGCCCGATGCTCTTCGGCTCAGTCCAGTGCACGCCTTCGTCTGTGGATTCGGCAAGATGCAGCGACCCGAGCTGGTTGCGCATAACCATGAGCACACGGCCGTCGCGGGTTTGCTCCACGTGGGGCTCCATCGCTCCCCGCTTCGGCAGGGTGACGCGGTTGGAGGCTTCGGTCCAGGTGCGGCCGTCGTCGTCGCTGAAGACGACGGTCGCGGCGTATTTGCCGGCCGGGCCGTGATCACCTGGCACCGAGGCATTGACCGGAAGCAGCAATCGTCCGGATTTCAGGCGTTTGACGGTCGCATTGCAAAGTTGAAACTCACCTTTCGGGAAGAATTCCGCGAAAGGGGCGAAATTGCGGCCGTCGTCAGTCGATTTCAAGACATGAAGTGTGAAAGTGGCTTGTTTCACTGTTCCGTGATGTCTGTGAAACATCAGCAGAATGCCGCCGTCTTTGGATTCGATCAGATTCGGCGAATAGACGTTGACGTCGCCCTTGGCCGTTTCGGTGATGACGCGATGGCCGGACCACGCTTTGCCGCCGTCGGTCGATTCATGAGCCACGAGCCGCGTCGTGGCGAAATCGCTGCCGTCGCCGCCGAACTCCATCGAGACCAGCAGCAACCGGCCGTCTTTCGTCTCGATCACGTCGCCTTCGCTTTTGCGAGGCCACTTTGGGGCGCTTCGACTGACCGTCACGATGGTTTTCTGGCCCGGCTTTCCAGGTTCGGCTGTTGCATTTCGGTTCGAACCCGAAAAAACTCCGCAACCAAGAATGGTAAAGAAACGAATCAGGAAATGAAGTCGAGCGATCGCCGGTCGATGGCGAATCGCGACGGTCATGATACCAGGAATCGATTCGATCAGACTCGGTTTCATCGATGCGATCTCCTGCATTTCGGCCATTTCATGAATCCCGGAACCCGCATGCCTTCAGGTGTTCGATCGATACGATCATTCAAGCGGCATTCGGCAGGCTCGCAGCAGCGTTTCCTGGACGGCCAGGTCATGTTCGGGGCCGAATTCGAAAGGCTTTTCGCCACGAATGGCCCGGGCCATGTCGGCGGCATCGTCGACGTAGCGCGTGTATTTCGGAAATGAGATTTCATGCGTGCCCCGTTGATATTTGCCGCAATTCTGTGCCAGGGTGATTCGGGCGGTCGGGGCATCCAGGGGCTGGATATGAAATGTGCCGCCAGTGCCGCATACGGTGAGGTGGCGGCGGGCGAAACCGTCGACTTCCAGAGCCGAGGACCGGATCGTGGCCGTGGCTTTGGGGTATTCGAGCACGGCGAGCATGTTGTCGGCCAGGGAATCGTCGATTCGGGACGAGTGGCGGGAAAATCCGGTCACGTTGCCGGGCTTGCCCATCATGCCGACGACAAGGTCGATGAGGTGGCATCCGAGTTCGAACATCATGCCGCCCCGGCTTTCGGCAAGTCGCAGACGATCGGGAGGATCGACGACTTTGCTCATCACGGCGTTCACTTCGAAAATATCGCCCAGCCAGCCATTTTTCAGAAATTCACGCAGCATTACGACCGCCGGGTTGTAACGATACATGTAGCCCATCTGCACGACAAGTCGTTTGCGGGCAGCGATTTCGAAGATTCGTCGCAGATGCGGCAGTGAAGCTCCCGCAGGTTTGTCGATGTGCACATGCATTCCGGCGTGAAGGCCTGCTTCGGCATTTTCGAGAAGATCGAGCACGCGGGTTTCGATAAGCACGGCCTGGATGCCCGGCGTGGCCAGCAGGTCGTCGCGTGTCATCCATTTCATGCCTTGAAATGGGGCGAGATATTCGGCTTTCTTTCGCAGGTCGGGATCCGGCTCGACGATTCCGACGACTTCGAAATCGGATGAATCGCGATATGCCGTGATTTTCGAAGCGTGTGCATGGCCGACCCCGATCTGGCCGATTTTGATGCGGGGGTTGACCGAACTGGCTTGAGATTTCATCAGAGCAGCTGAATCAGCTGCCAGGATTCCGGCTTGAATCAAGGTCCGGCGATTCATGGAATGCATGGGGATGTCACGATCATGATCTTGAGGCATTCCCGGAGCATGTTCGAATCTTGATCGATTTCCCGGTTTCATTTCGAAGGTTTTGCCAGGGCCTTTTCCAGAAACGGGAAGAGGCCTTTTGTGCCTGGATCTTCGGGATTACCGATTTCGGCGTTGACTTTGTTGTGTGTCGATTCGGTCGCGCCGTACAGCACGGTTTCGATCCCGGCCTTTTTCAATTCCCTGCCGAGAGTCTGGGCCTGAATGTCCGTGTAAGGATGCCCTGCGACGTACATGATGTAGAACGGCGGGATCGGCTTGTTATTGGCGATGTGCGAAACCGCTGAGAAATCGATATGTTTGAGAGGGTCGTTGCCGAATTTCTGACGGTGGCCGAAGGTGGGTAATGAGAGCCCGTGGGCGCGGCGGCGAATTTCTTCGGTTTCGATGATGGCCGGGATGTCGTAGGTGTCGCCGTCGACGGGAATGCAGGCTTTCAATATCGACATGTTCAAACCGACATTTCGGGTCCATTTCTCGTCCGTGCACAGAAGGGCCGCGAGCTGGGCACCGGCGGAGTGGCCGCCGACGATGATTCGATTCGGATCGCCGCCGTAATCGGAAATGTGATCGTGCACCCATTTGAGCGAAGTCGCCAGGTCGGCCGTAAGGTCCTGCATCGGCACTTTCGGCAGCAGGCGGTAATTGGTCGAAACGAAAACGTAGCCTTTTTCGTTGAAGGCTTTGGGTTTGATCTGAACGTCCGACTTGTCGCCAGCCTGCCAGCCGCCTCCGTGGATCCAGAAGACGACCGGGGAGTCCTTCGCACCGGCGGGGGCGTAAATGTCCAGCACATGCCGTTGCTCGCCTCCGTTAGCGTAGCGAACGTCTTTTTTGACGATCTGTTCCTGGCCGGACGCCTGCCCCTGGAACGTGCAGCACAAAGTCAGAAGCGCCGAGATCGAAATGCAGTGGGCGATGCTCGAAAGTCGCATGTTCGGGAATCCTGAATTTTGCGGAATCGCTCAGGTTGATGGACCCGGGCGATCGCTCAGTCCCGGGGCGTTTCGGATGAAATGTCACTCGCGGTTTCGAAATCGAGCGTGGAGAAGGATGGTGTCACCCTTCCCCTCGCTTGCGATTCCGATGTTTCGCCAAGCTGTCATTTTTTGGTGTCGGCCTTGGATTTGGCCTTGGGTTCGTCTTTGGGAGCCGCCTTGGTTTTGGATTTGCCTTCGGCGCGGAACCGGGCGAGCTGATTGCGCTGGGCGGGAGTGAGAATCGCTTCGCTTTCGCTTGAGATTTTGGCTCTCAGGTCAGCGATGTCCTGATTGAGTTTGGCCAGTTGGGCGGCATGTTTTTCCTGGACTGCGTAGACTTTTTCACGTTGCTCGTCGGAGAGCTCGAGCTGGCCGTAGCCGGGCGGGAGTCTACGCGGGGCGGGTTCGGCCTTGGCCGCGGCCTTTTTGGTCTGGGCTTTTGTGGCCTGGGCGTGAACGTCCGACGTGGAAAGGGCGTAAAGCGAAGTGCACAAAGCCGCGGCGCGTACGAGATTCGTGATGCTCGACATGGTAACTTCCCCGGGATTGGTGGATTCGAACGGCAAATCCGAGAGGCAGGACCGCGAGCACGAGTCGCAAGTCGAGTGACGTGCATGCTTGCGGAAGACTCAGGATGAGCAGGAAGTTCCGGAAAGTCAACGGTCCTGGGAAAATCCTCTCGACGGAGGTTGGGCCAACGGCCTGCCCGACCATGCGTGAATGATGAATGGGAATCGATCATGACGATCCTTTCGACGGGCGAATTTCGGAAGTTCGTCGATCGTCGGATGATTTTGCGATCAGAAAGCGAACGAAACCGTTCTCAAGAGAACGAATTCGAAGAGATGGCCCCGGCTCGAAAAGTTACGTTACGAAAAGTCAACATGATGGATTCAGCCCTCGCGTGGAATTCGGCTTGAATTTACGGGCCGGACGTGGTGGGTTCTCGGGGTGGAAGAAACCCGGAGGCGAGCCGTAATTCTCGCGGAAGAATCCATTTGACAGTTGGTTCGGAGTTGCGTCAGAATTTACGAACGGATCGGAAAAATCGAACTTTGGAGCTGCATCGTTCGTAATGGTCAACGACGCACTTGACCAGTCGGGGATGATTGCAGATGTATTGATGGAATTGATGTGATTGCCGTAGAAACTATTCCGAAGCGAGCGACGGCATCGGGGTTTCGACGAGACCGGATCCATGGAATCGAGAAAGCTGATGAATCGGCACGGGAATAGCAAAGCGGCGGCGCTTCGTCATGTCATTTCTTCGAGACGTTCGGAATCGTTCCGGAATGTGAACCGGCGCAAAGCGTCATTCTCACCCCAAATGCTCGAAGGTCGGATGTTGCTCACTGCCGAGGTCAGCGGCGTTTCGATCAGCACGTTTCTCGGAAATTCGCCGCCGAGGGTCCTGGCGACGGTCAAGGATTCGGCGGGATTGGCACAAGTCACTGGTGCCGAGTATTTTATCGATACCATGCCGGACGCTTCCGTGCGTGGCAAGCCGATGTCGGCGACGGACGGGGCGTTCGACCAGACATCTGAAGCAGCTTTCGCGAAGCTCACGGCGGCCGACGCCGCGGCGATCTCCGAAGGGACGCACACGCTGTATGTGCGCGGGTTCACTCAGGGGGGCGTGGGTGCGTTCACGGCCCTGGTGTTCGTGAAGGACACGGTGAACGATGCCCCGACCTTTTCGAATTTCGACACGACGCCGCATGTGCTCCGCACGCGGTCGGTCTCGGTTTCGGCCGCTGCGACCGACCCGGATTCGACGGTCCTGACGTATTCGCTTTCCGGAGCTCCGGCCTGGGCCTCGATCGATTCCGCTTCGGGGCTGCTGAGTTTGAGCCCCGGGTTCGAAGTCGCCGCGGGGGATTATTCCTTTGACGTCGTCGTGAAAGACAACGGCTTCAAGGGCAAAGGCATCGATCCGAAGCAGTCCGTTCTGACCGTGAACGCGACGGTGCATTCGGCGGGCATGGTCGGTGACGATCTGGTCGTTCTCGGAACGGTGGGCGACGACGAAATCGAAGTCGAAACCGATGGCCAGACCGTCGTGAAGGTGGGCGGGGTCGTCCAGCCGATCGTCCTTGGGCTTGTGGCCGAAAGTGATGACGCGGCCGGGGTGGCGATCCCGGCGGGGGGCAAAATTCTGGTCACGGCAGGAGAAGGCAGGAATTATGTCCGCATCGCCGGTGCGGTCGCGGCGAGCGTCACGGGTGGGTCCGGAGCAGACCATTTCCGGGGCGGCGATGGTGACGACGTACTTGTCGGGTTCGACGGAGCGGACGTTCTGGATGGCGGCGGCGGTGATGACACGGTCATCGGTGATGGCGGCGATGACTGGCTTGTCGGCGGGACGGGGGTGAACCTCGTTCGTGGCGGATCAGGCGATGACCGGCTGATCCAGACGGGGACCGGATCGTTCGACCTGGCGACATCGGCATATCGATCGCCTGGAACCAGCCTGGCGGCTCTGCTCGCTGGCGCGCCTTCGGGCGATGCGGATTACGAGCTTTACGCGAGCCAGTTACTGGCTTTTGCGGGAGTGGTTCGAATCGTCCGGGTGGATATGCCGGATCAGGACGTGGAATTCGCCGATCTTGTGGGCGGGGATGGCAATAACCGCTTCTCGCTGGACGGCTGGGCGGGCGACGGCACGATGGCGGCACGTGGTGGTTTCGACACGCTCGCCCTGAAGGGCACTTCCGGGGTCGTCGACGTCATCACGATCACCGACACGGAATTGACGTTCGGACCAGTGCATTTTCTTATTTCCGGTTTCGAAAATCTCGAGACGGACGGGATCACGGGCGAGGACACGATCAACGTCTCCGGTGCCCTGATGAGGTCTTACACGAACAAGGGAAGCGATGCGGACATTCGGATCAATCTGACCGGCGCGAATTTCGAATCCCTGTTCAATTACGGCAATCAGACGAACATCAAGATCGATATCTCCGGGGCGGACTTCGGCAGTTTCACGAGCCTGGTGAATACCGGTTCGGGCGTGAAGATCGACATCACCGGCGCGATTTTCGAATCGCTCGTCAACATGGGGGCCGACACCAGCATTTCGATCGACCTGACGGGTGCGGATTTCACTGCCTTCCAGAGCCTGAGCAATGAAGGCGACAATGTACGGATCGACGTCACGGGAGCCGATTTCGGTGTGATTTCGAATTCGGGCAAAGACGTGATCATCGACCTCTCCGGCGCGGATTTCGGCTCGCTGACGAATCTGGGCGATGGGGCGAAAATTGATGTCGGCGGAGCGGACTTCACCACGCTCTTGAACCAGGGCGGCGGCACGACGATCGACATCAGCGGAGCGGACTTCACCACGCTCTTGAACCAGGGCGGCGGCACGACGATCGACATCAATGGAGCGGACTTCACCACGCTCATCAATCTAGGTGATGGCACGACGATCCATCTCGGCGGTGCGGATTTCGAATCGCTCACGAATGAGGGCGGCGGCACGACGATCGATGTCAACGGAGCGGCGTTCGGCTCGCTGACGAACCTCGGCGACGGTACGACGATCGACATTGACGGTGCGGATTTCGATTCGCTGACCAATCAGGGTGGCGGAACGACGATCGATATCCATGGGGCGGATTTCGGCTCGCTGACGAATCAGGGCGATGGCGTTACGATCAAAATCGACCCGACGGGGGCGGATTTCGGCTCGTTCGACACGCTTCGGAACTTCGGCGACAGCGTGGCGATCGACGTTTCCGGGGCTTCGTTCGATATTCTGCTCAACACGGGAGATGAAGTGACGATCGATGTCTCCGGGGCTGCGTTCGGCACGCTCCTGAGCGTCACGGTCGAACAGTTCGATGCGATCGTGGGCGGAGCCGATTTCGGCTCGATCCTCGGGGCTGGCGGCCTGAAAGTGAATATCGACGTCAGCGGCGCCGATTTCGGTTCGCTCGTCACCGGCGGCGACGGTTCGACGATCGATGTGTCGGGCGCGGATTTCACGACCCTGGTGAACCTGGGATCGGGCGTCGAAATCGATGCCTCCGGCGCGAATTTCGACAAGCTGATCGGCCAGGATCCCGCCATCGATCTTTCCGGTGCGAATTTCGGGACGCTGGCGAATTACGGCGATGGTGTCGCGATCGACGTTTCCGGCGCGGTCTTCAGCGTGATCGTGAATTATGGGGATTCGGCCCTGATCGATGCCGGCACCTCGACCGGTGCGGATTTTTCGGGTCTCACCGGGCCCGATCCCTCGCTGGATTTGTCAGGTGCCCACTTCGGTGTGCTCGTCAATTATGGCGACGGAGCCGAAATCGATGCCACTGGTGCAGATTTCGGCTCGCTCAATAATGGCGGCTCGGGAGTTGTGATCGACGTTTCCGGTGCAGATTTCGGCTCGCTCAATAATGGCGGCTCGGGAGTTGTGATCGACGTTTCCGGTGCGGATTTCGGCTCGCTGAATAATGGCGGCTCGGGTGTAGGCATCGATGTGTCAGGGGCAGATTTCGGGTCGCTTACCAACACCGGTTCAGGTGTCGATATCGATGCAACGGGTGCGGACTTCGGTTCGCTCAATAACGGCGGTTCCGGGGTTGTGATCGATGTTTCCGGCGCGGATTTCGGCTCGCTGTCGAATGGATCTGGTGGTGATGGCGTGACGATCGACGCGTCGGGCGCGGATTTCGGCTCGCTGACGAGCTACGGCGACGGCGTGACGATCGATGCCGGCGGAGCGGTTTTCGACCTGTTCGCGATTTACGGCGACGGAAGCCAGCACATTTTCGTCCAGGGCGGTCCGGAATCGAACACCGTGATTCTGGCAGGGACGAATCTGTGGGGTGTGGTGATCGAGACTGGCGGCGGGGGCGATGTGTTCGTGCTGATGGCGACCCAGTCCGGGATTTCGGTGAACGGTCAGGGCGGAGACGACCGCTTCGTGATCGGTGTATCCACGGGATCGATGCTTGCGATCGACGGCGGCGGCGGTAACGATCAATTCCTGTTCTCGGGTGACGTTCAGGCTGCGATCTTGTTGACCGAGGCACCCGATGCGGATGTGGACACGCTCGATTTTTCGAGTTTCACGGGCGGACCGGTTTCGATCGATCTCGCATCCACGGCGAATCAGGCCGTTGCGGCGGGGTTGTCGATCACGCTGTCGTCGGGCCTTGGTATCGAGAACGTGATCGGGACGGACAAGGCCGATACGATTCTCGGCAATTTGCGGAACAACGACCTGCGTGGTACGGATCTTCTCGACGACCGGATGGGCCCCGGCGTGGCCTGGAACGGCCGGACGCAAATCGTCGTTCTGGATTTCGATACGTTCACGAACGACGATTCGCCGGGGTTGAGCGTGCCGTTGCCGGGCGTTTCGGACAATCCGTCGGTCGAAGAACGCGTCTATTCGGACGCCGAGCGGGCGAGCATTCTGGCGGGCATTCAGGCAATTTACGCGGGATTTCTGAGTTCGAATGGCGGCTTCCTCGAATTTCGTACGACTGCCGACGGCCTGGCACCCGGCACATTTGCGACGGTATATTTCAACCGGTCCCGTTTTTCGCAGCCGAACGATCCGCAGCCCGGGGGCGATTCGAGCCAGGTCGATTTCCGGAACGTGAACGCGGACGGCTGGGCGACGGTTCAGATCAATGGGCTGCTGGGTGGCGTGGGGCAGCCTGAGGCTTCGAGCCAGAACTTCGTCACGAGTTCGGTCTGGATGGCTGCGCACGAGCTGGGGCACTTGCTGGGCTTACGGCACTCCGACTCGTTCGGGCCGATCGGGTTCGGCATCAACGCGCCTCCGGGCCTGGACCGCTACGCTCCGGCATATCCCGGCCCTGCAGCTGGTTTCGAAACGAATCATCACGTGATGGCGACGCCGGCCGCGACCGGGTTCACGCTGGAGGATCTGGTCTCAAGCACCTGGTTCGGCGAACGGGAACTGGTGAAGCTCGCTTATGCCCGGTCCGTGCCGGATTCGCCGGGCGTGAATGGCCTGCTCGTCGAGGAATCGGCCAGTTCGGCCGTCGGTCAGGAAATCGATCTGGTGGCCATCGATATTCCTCAGGCGATGCCTGGTGGCTTGAACGCGCCGAAGCAGCTCGCGGCGGCCGCTACGACAGTTCTCGGCTACATTTCGGCGGCGGGCCAGAAGGATCTGTATACGTTCTCCGGACGAGCCGGGGATCTGATGAATCTCGAGGTGTTCTCCCGCGGGATTCTGGCCGACCGTTATGCCGATACGCTGGACACAGTGGTGCGAGTGCTGAAGGACGGCATCGTCGTGGCCCAGTTCGAAGGCAGCGCCGTGAACGACGATCAATTCGAATTCGATTCGGCGATCGTCGACCTGTATTTGCCTGAGGATGGCAATTACACGATCGAAGTGAGTGCCTTCAGTGGTGAAGGCGGAGTATCGGCCGAAAATGAAACCGGTCATTATGAGCTGTTCGTATATCGCATCGACACGGCGAACCGCACCGACGGCGGCGACGTTCTGGAAGGTCGAGGAGGCGATGACGTCCTGGCCGGTGGCGAAGGCGACGATCGCTATGTGTTCACAGGCGGGAATCTGGGGACGGATCTGATTCTGGAAGATAGCAGGCTTGAAGCTCTCGGCTTGTCCGATACCGGCCGCGACTTGCGGGACGTGCTCGATTTTTCGGGTCTGGGCGGTATTGCGAACGTCGACCTGGCTTCGAATTCCGTGCAGGTCGTAGCCGCCGGCATTCTGAACCTGAGGTTGAGTTCTTCGCTGGGGATCGAAGACGTACGCATGGGTGCTTCCGGCGGAACGGCCCTCGGCAACGCTCGCGACAATACGTTTTTCGACGGTGCGGGTTCCGACTCTTTCGACGGTCGTTCGGGCAATGACGTGTTCGAACTTTCCGGCGGGTCCGATCAGGTGAGCGGTGGAGAGGGCGCCGATATTGTCCGATACGTGTCGAACGCCGCCGGCTCCGTGGTGGCGACGGGCGGTTCGGGAATGGATACGCTGGACTTCAGCGCCAGAACGACGGGCGTGACCGTCAATCTCGGCGTCGTATCTCCCCAGGCGGTCGGTGGCGGGCTTTCCCTGAAGATTCCGCTGCTGGATTGGGAAAATGCGACAGGATCCGCGATAGCGGCGAATTCGCTTGTCGGCAATGGCCAGAACAACGTTCTGATCGGCGGTTCGGCTCGCGATACGATTTCAGGTGGCGCGGGCGACGATGTTCTGATCGGGCTGGACGGTGACGACGCTTTGACCGGCGACGAGGGGTTCGACATTCTGATCGGCGGACGAGGCGCGGATTCGCTGATCGGTTCGAACGGTGAAGATTTGTTGATCAGCGGGCGAACGATTCATGACGCGATCGAATACGATGCGGGTGGCGCGAACGTGAATCTCGCCTATTTCGACGCGGTCCTCGCTGTCTGGAAAAACGGCATGACCGTAAAGTCCCGCAGGGACATCCTTCGGAATCTGTCGACAGGCTTGCTGCGTGACGGTATCGTAATCGATGACGCCTCGATCGACGTTCTCCGCGGATCCGCTGGAGACGATCTGGTTCTCGTCGGTAACGGGGATCAGGTGATCCTCGAACGCAGCAATATTCCGAGCGGCGATATCCAGGATCGAATCCAGCCATGAATCACGTTCGATGGCGAGCGAGGGAGTGAGGACTCATGAGCCCTGAACAGTCCGGCCCGCTTTCGAACGATTTGATCGACGAACAGGTTCGTGCCGCCGCCTTGCGGTACGAAGCTGCACTGTTCGGACTGGTGCCGGGCGGCGTGATTCCCGATCCGGTGGATTTCGTCGAAACCGTGCCGGTTGAGGCCCGGGCGAAATTGAGCCACCTGCTCGGTCGCATGGCATCCGTTTATGCGTCGCAGCGATCGTCGGGCGGCGACAGCGGATCGAAATCCCAGGCCGGAACGCTGCTGGCCTACGTTTCGACTGACTCGCTGGAAATGGGCAATACGATCGTCGTGGCCGACGGCCAGGATTCGGGGCTGCTGCAAGATCGCCGGCAAAATCCATCCCCGGGCGATTCTCAATTCGCCGAAGATTTGAAATTCGCGAATTCCGCCGATAATGGAGCGACGAAGTTATTCGTCGAAAGCGATTCGAATTTCGGTGAGGATTCCGGCTTCGGTTCGGGCAATTTTTCGCAGGGTGTGACGATCGTCGACAGCCCGAAGGGCCATTCAGGGCCGACGGAATTCCCCTACGTCCGGGGCTATGAGATTCTCGGCGAACTCGGCCGGGGCGGCATGGGCGTCGTCTACAAGGCACGCCAGATCAAGCTGAACCGGATCGTGGCGCTGAAGATGGTTCTTGCCGGTGCGCATGCCGGCTCGGAGGCACTCGCCAGGTTCTTCACCGAGGCTGAGGCCGTCGCACTGCTGGTGCACCCGAATATTGTCCAGATCTTCGAAGTCAGCGAACACGACGGGATTCCGTTCTTTTCGCTGGAGTACGTTTCCGGGGGCAGTCTGGCCGAAAAGCTCGCCCGGGAACCGATGCCCGCATCGGATGCCGCCCGGTTCGTGGAAGCTCTGGCCCGTGCGATGTTCGCAGCGCATTCGCATGGCGTGATCCACCGGGATTTGAAACCCGCGAACGTGTTGATCACCAGCGACGGGGTGCCGAAGATCACGGATTTCGGGCTTGCCAAGCGGATGGAGTCCGACTCGGGCCAGACCCGCAGCGGCACGCTGATGGGCACGCCCAATTACATGGCTCCGGAACAGGCCAAGGGTGACACTCACAAGATCGGCCCACCGGCTGACATTTACGCGATCGGCGTGATCCTTTACGAATGTCTCACGGGTCGCACGCCGTTCGTGGGCACGTCGGTGATGGACACTCTCCATCAGGTGCAGAATCAGGAGGCTGTGCCGCCGAGCTATCTTCAGCCGAAGGTGCCTTCGGACCTTGAGACCATCTGCCTCAAATGCCTGCAGAAAGAGCCTGAAAAACGGTACGGCGACGCCGGCGAACTGGCCGACGACCTCCAGCGGTTTCTGGATGGCAAACCGATCTACGCCAGGCCGATCAGCACCACGGAACGCCTTTTGCGCTGGGGCAGGCGGAATCCGCGGGTCGCAGTGCTTTCGGCATCTCTGGTGGCCCTGTTGCTGACGACGGCCATCGGTTCCACGGTCGCGGCTTACCGCATTTCGCAGGCTCGCCAGACAGCCGAAATCGCAAGCCGCTGGTTCGAGCAGAAAGCGAAATCCGAGGAACGCCTGCGTGGCGTAGCGGATACCAACGCCAAAATCGCCAGCGACCAGTCAACTCTTGCTTTGAACACTTTGGCGACGCTCGTCGTCAAAGTTCAGGAACAGCTGGACGACGCCCCCAGAACGCAGCAGCTCAAAAAAGACCTGCTGGCGACGGCCATGACGGGGCTCAAGCAGGTTGCAGAGCATGCGGAAAAATCGACCAGCACCGAAGCCACCATGGCGGCAGCCCACATGAAGATGGGGCAGATGTTCATGCAGCTTGGAGATACGGAGGCCGCGTTCGACCAGTTCGAGCGTTGCCACCGTATCACGGAAAAACGAGCACTGGCGAACCCGGAATGGTCGACGTCGCAGGCGAACCTGGCGGCCACTTTCATCATGCTGGGGAATATGAGCCAGCAAATTCGCAGGGACATGAAGGCCTCCGTCGGATATTACGAGAAGGCCATCGCGATTTACGAAGCCATCCTCGAAAACCCCAAAGGCAACGGCGAGCGGCCAGTCGATCCTATGGTCGCGAAGCGGGCGATGGCCGCCGCTGCAACGCAACTGGCGGTCGTTCACCTTCGCATGGGGAATCCGGAATCTGCCGCAAGCGATTTCGACAAGGTGTTGAAAATTCGTCAGGAGATCGCCAGCGAACAGCCGGCGAATGAGCAGTTCTCGCTGGAACTGTCGACGGCGTATCTCGCTCTCGCGGAGGTGCACTTTCGAAGCGGCGATCGGAAGAAAGCCTTCGAGGACTGCGAAAACTGTCTGGCGGTGCGTCAGAAACTGGTCAGCGAGCATCCGGAGAATCTGAAATATCAGAGGGAACTTTCCGTCATATACGGAAACCTGGGTGATTTCCGCCTCCATTGCGACGAACCGGACACCGCCCGGCCGTTATACGAAAAGAACCTGGAACTGAGCCGGAAACTTGCGGCCGAAGATCCGAAAAATGCCGAGCTTCAGCGGGATTTGGGTGTCGCGTTGCTTCGCAACGGCATTCTGTCATATGAGACGAAGTCGCCGACCGCCGAAAAATACCTGAAGGAGTGTCTTGCGATACGCGAGAAGCAGGCGGAAGAGGACCCGAAGAACGAACGCCGTCAGCTTGACCTGATGCTTGTGCTGCCGCGCGTGGGCGAGCACGAAAAGGCCGCGGCGATCGCCAGCCGCTTTAATGATCGCAAGGATATGAGCGATCCCGAAATCCTGTTCGAAACGGCCCGATGTTATGCAGGTTGCTCGGCCGTTCCGGGGCTCGCTACGGAGTTGCGATCGAGCTATGCTCAAAAGGCGATCAAGGCGATTTCGGCTTCGATCAGCTCAGGGTACCGTGACTGGGTGGCATTGGAAACCGAGCCCGATCTGGATCCGATCCGGGGCGAAGCGGAATTCGAAAGCCTGGTTGAAGGCTTGAAATCCAGCCTGAAGAAGTGATCGCCACGCGCCGGACCGTTCTGGGCCTTTCAGCGTGCCGTAATGCCTGCAACCGCTGAAATTCATCGCAATTTCAATAGGATTCGGTTCGGTCGTATCAGTATTGATTTCAACTCGGTCGTGATCGTCGCCAATTGCGAAACGGCTCGATCGAGTCGATGGCTTCCACAACCGCTTTCGACTTGTTCGCAGGCAAGTTGTCCATGCCGACGACATCGCCTTCGGATAACGTCGGCAACAGCAGCAGATCGACGCAGGATTCGAAACAGAGGCGACTCATCGCACTATCGAAAACGGCACAAGCGGAAACGCGGCCGGCTCGAATGGCTGTGCGGTTCATGTCAGCGTTTTCAAGGCTCCATGCGGCGTCGAAGCATGCACGCGCTGCCCGCGTGGCGACTGGTCATACCGTCGCGTCATGGACATAATGGGTTCTGTTCGATTCAGGCTGCAATTTCTTCGACGGAAGGATCCGGCATGATTCTCAGAAGAACATGGCGTATCGAAACCAGAATGTTCCCCAGGTATCGATGGGATCGGGGCCGTTGATCGGAATGGGGCGGTTCAGGCCTGTCCAGATGTAGTTGAACGACATCCGCGTGTATCGATTCGGCCACCAGTTGATGCCGATCATCATCTGGTCCAGCAAGTTCGTCGACTTTGCCGGATCCGCGAATCCGAGCCGGAAATCGCTCGTGCCGGCGTTCAACTGAGCCCATTGCGAGGCGATCTGCCATGCACCTGGACCGAATTGCCCGCGACTCGGCCGGAACGGTCGCAGAGGCGCTGTGGTCGAATAGCCCTGAAAGCCGTTCCCCTGAAAATCGCGCTCGCCGGTCAGGTAGTACGACAAATTGACGTAATAACCGTTCTGGGTCGAACGGCCTCTGGCATTGGCATCCGCCAGTTCCCGGCTGAAATTCATGTATTCAGCCAGCACGCTGAATCGACCGTACCAGAACACGTGCGGGGCGATCCGGGTCCGCAGTCCATCCGCGATGACGCCCTCGTTGTACGTGAAGAACGGAATTCCTGTCGATGTGACGAATTCCGAATTGGTGGTCGGTTCGCCGGCGCCATTGACGAAAGCGATTTGCTGACCGGGGTCCAGTCGGTAGAGGTCGTTGCCAGCGGAGAATCCGACACCGCCACCCAAACTTGAGAAGATCGAGTCAGACTGAGCGAAGGGCGTCAATGTCAACGCTCCGTTGAATTCCACATTCCGGTTGATGTCGTACCACCAGCTCGTGCCGGAATTGTTGATGCCGGACCAATACTGCAAGCGGCCGTCGAAAAGATTGCCCAGGGCCATGATGCCCATCTGACGCTTGCCGGCGAGCTGGAAAAGCGGCGAATTGGTGATCACCGTCTCCATCGCCGGGGAAAATGCGTAGTATTCGTACAGGGGCGGCGTCAATCCTTTGCCGAACCGCAAGGTCAAAGCGTCACCGAAGCGATAGGCTCCGAAAACGTCCAGAAGATTGAACTGGCCGAGAAATCCTTGAGTGCCGACCTGATAGATCCAGTTTTTCGTGATATTGCCGTACAGGAACGTCCGGGCGAACGGGACGTTGAAGCCCTGTTCGATCGTCGGCATGTTCTGCCGGTCATAGAAAGTTCCGTCGAGCGTGATCTGATTGGTGAGATTGACCGTGAATTCACCGTCTTCGTCGCCCACCTGAGTGTAACCGCCGCCGCCCAGCGCACCTGTGCCGAAGTTGTAGCGGTATCTGACGTTGAGCGGGAAGTTGTCGTTGGCGGGATGATCCGGATCGCCATAGACGGTTTCGGTCGTACTCGCTCCGGAGTGGGTCGTCGTGACACGGGCCGCCGGCGCTCCGCTGCGATTCGCCACGGGGGCTGTCGCAGGGGCGGAAAACGGTGCAACCGCCGGCGGCGGCTCGACGAACCGGATATCCTCGAAAACGAACGGTGACCCTTCGACGACTTGAGCGCCGGCGGGGTTCGCCGACGCATCAGCGGTCGGGGCGATCTCCGTCCCGGGCTTCGAACGGAGTTCATCGATCTGACCGCGAAGCGAACGAACTTCGTCTCGAAGCTCTTTTACCTGGACGACTTCAGAACGCAGCCGGCGAATTTCCTCGAGCAACTCGGCGTTCGTGATCGTCGCCGGTGCTGCAGGAGCCGGGGCCGACGGGTCTCCCGGATTCTGCCCACGGGCAAATTCAGGCAGGGGCCAGAGGAGCATCGCGGCAAGAACATAGCGAGACTTCGGTCCGAACATGACCGACCAGCGCCCGACCCGTTTCATGTCGGGCCGGTACTGCTCGAGAACCTCGAGGGTTTCGTCGGAGTCGAGCCTTTGGGCGGAACCTGATGCGGTTCGCTGACCTCGAAGCGTTGTGTTGGCCATGATCTTGTCTCTGGAGGTTCTGGAACCGCCACATGCGCGCCTCGGCTGCGTGGTCGTACCGGCTTCGATGAGCGGCTTCGATTACGCTGTCGAGCGAGAATTTGAGGCAAACCCGTATCGGATTTCCCTGTGAGGTTTCATGTCCAGTTTTGCGAATCAGGATCGAATTGACGAATCAGGCCCGTTCCGGACTCCATTGTCAATCTGTATCGAATTTATCGGTTGCAGGAGCGGAATTCTTGATTTCGACCAGCTTCCGATTCGATCGCCTTTCGCTGATCCGGCGAGTTCCGCGCTTCGCAAAGGGTTACGCGGGCGTGTCCTGCGCATTTTCGTGATTCCGGCGATTCCGGAGCCGCGACCGGTATTTTTGAGCGGTCGGTCCATAATTGTGGACTTCAGCATTCTGTCGGAGTAATGTAGATTCGATAGGAACAGTCGCGAACCGACGAAGCCGTCTCACCGAATCGACGTTCACCGATGTCTGCCGAAAATTCGATCATCAACCGTGGCGGATCTGGCCTGATCGCTCCCCTGCAGGTCGTTTTGAGGGGCATCGGCCAGATCATGTTCCAGTCGAACGCGTGGACGGGGCTCGCGTTTCTCGCCGGCATTGCCTTGACTTCGCTCTGGCTGGCAGCCGGGCTGATCCTCGGAGCTGTCATCGGTCCGCTCGTCGCGTACTTGCTCAAATACGAGCGATCGGAGATCTGGTCAGGCCTGCATGGCTACAACCCGGCGCTCGTCGGGATCGCACTGCCGTTTTACCTACAGCCTCAGAGCGTTCTGACGTGGGGGCTTATGATCCTGGCATGCGGTTTGTGCGTTCCCTTCGCGAAAACGGCACGAGGCCTCCTCAAGCTTCCCGTATACACGGCACCGTTCGTCATCGTGACGTGGTTGACACTTTCGATGACTCATGAATTCGTCGGGAATTCGAGCGACGCGAGCCCGTCCGTAGCGGTCGCAAAGTCGGAAAGTCTTGTCGAGTCGACGTTCGCCGGCCTGGCTGAAGTCATGTTCGGTTCGACGGCCCTCACCGGTCTCTGCTTTCTGGCTGGGCTGGCGGTCAGCGACTGGCGTCACGCTGTCATGGCGTTCGTCGGCTCGGCGGCCGGAACTGGTCTTTCCCTGTATCATCATGATCCTTCGGCCGCGATCGGCCTGGGAATTTACGGCTACAACGCATCGCTGGCGGCGCTGGCGATCTTTCTCTGGCGTCCCGGACTGCTTCTGCCGATTTTCGCGGCGCTCATCAGCGTGCCATTGACGGAGTTCTTCCCGAAATCTCTCGGGATTCCGGCTTTGACGGCCCCCTTCGTCATCGCGGCCTGGGGCATTATCCTGTTGAGCGAACTCGAAGCGAAATTCATCCGATCCACGGAGGCGTAACCGATTTCATCAATCGGGCCGAACGAATTCGTCGATCGATCTTCAAGGACATCTTCCAGGAGAAAAACGAATGCATCTGACTCCACGTGAGATCGAAAAGCTGATGATCTACCAGATGGCGGACATCGCACTGCGACGAAAAGCGAAAGGGCTGAAACTGAACCACCCGGAATCGGTCGCAGTCATCTGCGCCACGGCTCTGGAAGGTGCCCGCGAGGGAAAGACGGTCGAGGAAGTGATGGCTGAAGCTGCGCAGGTTCTGACACGTGAGGACGTCATGGAAGGAGTCCCTGAAATGATTCCATTCGTGCAGCTTGAGGGCGTTTTCACCGATGGCAGCCGATTGATCACCGTGCACGAACCGATCAAGTGAATTCCGGAGGAGTCCAGGACCATGACGGACGACACGAACTCGAAAGATCTCGAATCGAGAAAGACATTCGCGCGGCACCCCAAGGCGCCGATACAATCTTCGGAATCACAGAAGGCACCGGTCGGCGGACTGATTCTGGGAACCGGTGAGATCGAGCTGAACGCTGGTCGACCGACTACGACTCTGAAAGTCCGAAACACGGGGGATCGGCCGATTCAGGTCGGTTCCCACTTCCATTTCTTCGAGGTGAACCGTTATCTCGAATTCGATCGGTCTTTGGCTTTCGGCAAGAGGCTCGACATCCCGGCGACGACTGCAATCCGCTTCGAGCCCGGCGACGAGAAGGAAGTGACGCTCGTCCCGATGAGCGGCAAGCAATTTTGCGTCGGGTTCAATAACCTGGTCGATGGGTGGACGGGTGAAGGTCCCGACGCCCAATTTCGGCCGAATTATGACGAAGCCATGTCGAAGATGCGACAAATGGGCTTCAAGTCACGACCCGATTGACCGCACGGATTCGAGCGGCTGTGAATCATGTGGATCGAACCTGAACTTCGCAGGAAATGACAGTCATGTCGAAAATCTCCCGAAAACAGTATGCCGACCTTTACGGACCGACCGTCGGCGACAAGATCCGCCTTGGCAATACCGACCTGTACGTCGAAATCGAGAAAGACCTGAGAACTTACGGCGACGAGTTGGTCTACGGTGGCGGCAAGACGTTGCGTGACGGCATGGGCTCCGACAATAACCTGACGCAGGAGGCCGGCTGCCTGGATCTTGTGATCACGAACGTCACGATCCTGGATCCGATTCTGGGGGTCGTCAAGGCGGATGTCGGAATCCGCAACGGCCGAATCGTGGGGATCGGCAAGGCGGGAAATCCTTCGACGATGGAGGGCGTCACGCCGGGGCTCGTGACCGGAACATCGACCGATGCGATCACGGGCGAACACCTGATTCTGACCCCTGCCGGCATGGATACGCACGTCCACATGATCTGCCCCCAGCAGGTCTGGTCGGCTTTGTCCAACGGCATCACGACTCTCTGGGGCGGAGGGATCGGCCCGACCGACGGGACCAACGGAGTCACGACCACGAACGGCCCCTGGAACATGGAAATGATGCTGAGGGCGGCAGAAGGCCTGCCCGTGAATTGGGGATTTCAGGGCAAAGGAAATGCTTCACGTCCTGCGCCTCTTGTCGAACAGATTCGGGCCGGTGCGGCCGGTTTCAAAATCCATGAAGATTACGGCACGACTCCCGCGGCGATCCGAAGCTGCCTGAGCGTTGCGGAAGAATACGACGTTTCCGTCGCCGTGCACACCGATACGCTTAACGAATCCGGCTTCGTCGAGGATTCGATCGCGGCTTTCGACGGTCGGACGATCCACACCTACCATTCGGAAGGCGCCGGCGGAGGCCACGCCCCGGATCTCCTGAAAGTGGTCGGGCAGCCGAACGTCATGCCCAGTTCGACCAACCCGACGCTTCCATGTGGCGTCAATTCCGTGGCGGAATTGTTCGACATGATCATGGTGTGTCACAACCTCAATCCGAAAATTCCTTCGGACGTGGCATTCGCCGAAAGCCGCGTTCGAGCGGAAACGATCGTCGCCGAGAGCGTTCTGCACGATATGGGCGCGATCTCCATGATCGGCTCGGATTCGCAGGCCATGGGCCGGATCGGAGAGACTTTCCTGCGTTCCTTCCAGACCGCCGACGCGATGAAACAGGCCCGCGGCAAATTGCCGGAAGACGCGCCAGGGAATGACAATTTTCGTGTTCTGCGATATCTGGCGAAAGTCACGATCAATCCCGCGATCACCGCCGGCATTTCCCATCTTCTCGGGTCGATAGCTCCCGGAAAAATGGCCGATCTGGTGCTCTGGGAGACTGCATTTTTCGGAGCCAAGCCGAAGCTGGTGCTCAAGGGCGGATTCGTGGTCTGGGCCAACATGGGTGACCCGAACGCCTCGTTGCCGACTCCCCAGCCCATGTTCTACCGGCCGATGTTCGGCGCGTCCGGTACGGCGATCGACAAGACTTGCATTTCGTTCGTCTCCCGAGCCGCGTACGATGCGAACGTGAAAGAAAAATACGGCCTGAAACGCATGGTCGAACCGGTAAGTCAGACTCGCGTACTGACGAAGCGGCACATGATACGCAATGACTATCTGCCGAATATCGAAGTCAATCCGCAAACGTTCGCGGTAACGGTCGACGGAGTCCATGCCACGGTCGTCCCGCCGAAATCGATCGCACTGAATCAGTTGTATTTCTTCAGCTGACGAACGCGTGGAATTCGGATCGCTTCTCTCCCGGATGACGACGATGGTTCCGTCGGACCGGGAGCCCGGAGCGAATCCGTATCTCAACGGATCGATTCGAGTTCGCCTCGTGATTCGAGAAAACCGGTGAACCGGCTCGATCGGAAAATACCCAGGAGGAGCCGCATGATTCTCGTCGAACGCATTCTCGGAAACGTCGATGATCCGGATTGGAAAACCCGGCTGGAAACGGACCGGTGTGACGAGTTGGTCCTCGACCAGTGGCAGGCCCAGAAGAACCGGTTCCGGTCGAAATCCGCGAGTGGCCAGGAAGTTGCCGTCGCGCTGGATCGCAATTCGCATCTGCACGACGGAGACATTCTCGCGTGGAACGAATCGACCAGGCAGGCGATCGTCGTGAAGATACTGCTCAATGACGTCATGGTTCTGAAGCTGGAAACGACGCCGGGTCAGCCGGTCGAGACGCTCGTGAGAACCAGTATCGAACTGGGCCATGCACTGGGAAACCAGCATTGGCCTGCGGTCGTGAAGGGGACGACGGTTTACGTCCCGCTGACGGTGGATCGGAAAGTCATGGCCTCTGTCATGAAAACGCACGCTTTCGAAGGCGTGTCTTACGACTTCGTCCCAGGTTCCGAGGTCATTCCCTATCTCGCTCCCCACGAATCGCGCAGGCTTTTCGGCGGGGCTGATGCGACGCCGCACTCGCACGTGCACTCGCATTCTCACTCACACTCGCAACATCCGACGAACGAAAAGCATAGTCACGAGCATTGATCCAGGAGACGGATAGGTGACGACGATCCCCGAGCTCATGCGGGTGCTGCAATTCGGCGACAGTCTCTTGCCGGTCGGTTCGTTTTCGTTTTCCAACGGGCTCGAATCCGCCGTTCAACTCGGGATCGTCCACGATGTCGAGTCGCTGCGTGAGTTCGTCAGAACCGCTTCGAAACAGGCCGCGACCGGTGACGGCATCGCTTTGCTGGTCGCATTCCGAGCAGCTCGTGCCGGCGACGACGCCATTCTCGACCAGGCGGATCGGGCGATATTCAACCGGAAACTCGCCGAAGAAATGCGAACGATGACTGTCCGCATGGGTCGAAAACTGGCTGAGATGTCCCAGCGGGTCATCGGATGCCCGATTTCCGAACGCTGGCTGAAACGCATCCGCGAAGGCAGCACGCCGGGCTGCTATCCGGTGGCCCAGGCCGTGACATTCGCCTCGCTGGGGCTTTCGGAACAGGATGCCTTCGCCGTGCATCAGTATGGCCTGGCGGGCATGATGGTGGGCGCATCGCTGCGGCTGATGAAGATTCACTACCTTGACGCCCAGGCGGTCCTTTTCGACGTGAACCAGGATGCGGAATCGGCATATGAACGAATCGCAAATGCGGATTTGGAGCAGATGTCCGGCTTCGCGCCGATTCTCGACCTGGCGGCATCTGTGCACGTGCGATCGCATGTGCGTATGTTCATGAACTGACCGATTCGGAACGGAAAGATCGACATGAAAAAAATCACGCGTATCGGCGTCGGCGGCCCTGTGGGATCCGGCAAGACGGCCATCATCGAAGCGATCACGCCGATGCTGATCGACATGGGAATTCGCGTACTGATCATTACCAACGACGTCGTCACCACCGAAGACGCCAGGCATGTGCAGCGCACGCTCAAGGGTATCCTGATAGAAGAGAGAATCCTGGGCGTGGAAACCGGGGCATGCCCGCACACGGCTGTCCGCGAAGACCCGAGCATGAACCTGGCCGCGGTCGGAGATATGGAAGCCCGATTCCCTGATACGGATCTCGTGCTTATCGAATCCGGCGGAGACAATCTCACGTTGACCTTCAGCCCTGCTCTCGTCGACTTCTTCATTTACGTGATCGATGTCGCCGCGGGAGACAAGATCCCGCGCAAGAATGGCCCGGGAATCACGCAATCCGATATTCTGGTGATCAACAAGACCGACCTCGCGCCATATGTGGGGGCAAGCCTGGAGGTGATGGATCGCGATTCCCGCTTCATGCGAGGAGAGAAGCCCTTCGTTTTCACGAATTGCAAGACGGGTGAAGGCATCGACGAACTCGTCCGACTGATTCGAGAAAATGTCCTGTTCGACCTGAAGTTTCCGGAATCGACGAAGTGAATTCGATCGACCCGGAACTGGCCCCGTATCTGGACGAACCCCGGCAGCTTCCCACAGGAAGTTTCGGAAAACAGGCGATGCTGCGCCTCAAATTCGAAAACCGGGGCACCCGATCGATTCTCAGTTTCTCCGAACGGCGTGCTCCTCTCTTGGTTCAGCGGGCACTCTATTGCGACGAAGGCATGCCCGAAATGCCTGTCGTGTATGTGATCACGAACTCAGGCGGTATTCTTCAAGGCGATCGATACGCGATCGACTTCGAAATCGGCGAAAATGCATGCGCCCATATTACGTCTCAGGCGGCGACGAAAATCCACGAAATGGATGCCAACCATGCCGCACAGACGCAGGAGATCGTGCTTCATGAAGGAGCGTATCTGGAGTATCTGCCGGAATACGTGATCCCGTTCCGGCATTCCCGATTCCAGACGAAGACGAATATCCGCATCGCTGCGTCAGCGACTTTGATTTATTCCGAAATTCTGGCGGGAGGCCGTAAACATTACGGAACCGGCGAATCCTTCGAATTCGATCTCTTTTCTTCGACCGTCGCTGCCAGGAGGCTCGACGGCCAGGATCTGTTCGTCGAACGGTTCGTCATCGAACCGGCGAAGTTCCCCGTCTCGGGGATCGGAACCATGTCCGGCTTCGATGTCTTCGGCAACGTGATTCTGCTCACTCCGCGCGAAAACGCAGAAGCGATCTATTCGCAAATTCAGCCGACATGGAATCGTGAAACTTCGTGTTTCTCAGGAGCGAGCCTGTTGCCGAACGATGCCGGTCTGATTTTTAAGGTGCTCGGCAAAGATACCGCCGTGGTCCGACATGAAGTTCGCGAATTCTGGTCGAGAGTACGTCCCCAGATCAAGGGGCAACCGGTGCCGCCCCCGTTTGCCTGGAGCTGATGGCTCGCCGTATCGAACAGCTGACTCGCGCAATGCTCCAGGAAGTCCGATGCGAGAGCGAAAGGACATTCCCTGGGACGTTTGACCATACGCCTTGCATGTAAAATCCTGCCATGCTCCCGATCGATGTCGGACAGAGTTTTTGGAGCTTTGAAGGTTGATCTTGGTCGAATGATCACATTCGACCAAAAGACTCATGACAATCATCCCATCAGTGTCTGGGACTCATTGTTTTCCCTGATTACGCCCGGCAGGATTCGAACCTGCGACCGACGGATTAGAAATCCGTTGCTCTATCCGACTGAGCTACGGGCGCGTAAGTTTCTGATTCGCAAGTGTTTGCGATACGTCCAGTTGGATTCGAACCAACGACCTTCGGTTTAGGAAACCGTCGCGTGGCTGAAAACAACTGGATTGCATCGCAACGTACCACTTTATTCAGGGGTTTGCCTGTAAAGCTCAAGACCTTCGTCGATGATTCGGTTCTGGATGTCCGGGGGCTGATCTTTCAACCAGCAGATCATGGCTCCAAAAAGTCCTTCGTTTCCGATCTTCTGATCGGTTAGACGAATTCCTCGGGCCTGCTGGTCAATCCGGAATCCCAACCACCAACGATAGATTCGGGGCTTTACCGCAAACGTAATCGTCGAAGATGCGTTTGCTGTAGCCAAATCCGCCTCCTTTCCTGAGTAATTATGATCGACATGACAGATTGTGACAAGTTGGGACAAAAAAAGAAAATTAGGGTTGAAACTAAGATTCCTAGAAGTTAGATTCTTAGCAGTTCAAGGGAGGTACCAGTGTCATCAGTGGAATTGCTGACTTCCGCACAGCTCGCCAAAAGGCTTCAAGTCTCAACGAGGACCGTGTATCGCATGATTCGCGAGGACATGATCCCCAGAAAGATGGTCGGTGGTCAGTGGAGGTTTGACCTGTCCGAAGTCCTCGAAAGTCTTAAGTCTGACGCAACTTCTAGGATTCCTAGTTCTAGGGGAAAGCGGGACGAAATCCCGATGGAACGTCGCCCAGGGGCATGACGCCCCGCATTTCTCAGGAGTCGCCCATGCCAGCCACGAAAAAGAGTCTTCGGGAACGCTATCCGCACAGGCTCTGTGATCCAGAGCGGACCATGATTTACAACGCTCTGAAGTGGGACCGTTACATACTTTCCGGACGGAATCCTTCTTATGACCCGAACCTGGGTGACCGTAAAAAGCACCTTCGCAAGCAATGCGCGAAAAGCGTGATTCGTCTCGTGCTCGGACGTTACCGGGCTTGGTGATCGTGTTCGCCATCTTTCTCAGGAGTCGCCCGATGGAAATGACCGCCGCACGCATGAAGGCCGACTTGGCCGACCTCGATAACTTCACGCTCGCAACCACGTACATGAGGGTCCGACGCATCGTCGACCACCTGCACGAGTGCGAGGACTGCCGCAAGTCTCGAGGCCCCGAACACCACGCTCTGGCCGTTCTCCATCTTGGGCTCATCGAGCAGGAGATCGAAGCCCGCGGCGAAGAGATCGTCACTATCCAGACCAGCCGGCCCAAAGCGCGGTACGTCCACGCCACGGCCCCTTCGATCAACTGAGGTAACGCATGCGATCGATGATCGGCATCGAGAACATGGAATCCGACGCCCTTTACGAGTGGCTTGGGGCCTACCGAGACGACATCCGGCACTGTGCCGACTACCCGGCGATCGGCTGGAAATCCCACGCCTGGGCCCTGCAAACCTGCACGCGGATCGTGGCCATCCTGGCTCGCCGCAATTACGACCCTCGAACGAAAAAACCGCCGAAGCGTGTCGAGTTCGCTTCGGCGGCCTATGAATCACCGAACCATGAGGTATCGCTATGAGTTTACCAGCAAAAGTACGCAACGGCAACATGCCGAAATCCAGGTCGAGCCGCCTTGGTTCGGCCGACATCGCGGCCCTTCTGGGCCTTGATGATGCGTTCGAGTCGCCCTACTCGCTGTGGTGGCGGAAGACGCAGAAGATCGAGGACGGCGAAGAGACGGCCGCGATGCGATGGGGGAAGTGGCTCGAACCGCTCATCCTCGGTGAGTATCAGCACCGAACCGGGGCCGAGCTGGTTTCCTTCCAGGCTCACCATGAGTTCAAGCCATGGCCGGTGGCCTCGGCAACCCTGGACGCCATCGAAATCGAGAATGACCAGGCCATTGATATCGAGGCGAAAACGACGCGCGATTATCGCTGGGAAGAACTGCCCGTCCCATATCTGGCCCAGATGCAGTGGCAGCTCGGCGTCTCGGGTCTGAAGCAGGCGAAGGCCGTCGTCTTCTACAAGCCGAAGACCGACATCGACATCTTCGTGGTCGACTTCGACCAGGCGATTTTCGATCGCATGATCGAGCTGGCCAGGGAGTTCTGGGACAAGCACGTTCTTACCGGAGTTCCACCGGAAGCGGACGGGCATGAGGCCACGACCAGGACGCTGAAACGAATCGAGGCGACCGGGGGCGAAATCGACATGGATCAGCTCGCTCCGGTGGTTGCGGAGCTGGCCGGCGTGAAGGCGGCACGGAAGCAGCTCGAAGAGCATGAAGACACCCTGGAGAACCGGATCAAGGCTTACCTGGGCAATTGCACGGTCGGAACGATCGAAGGCAAGCCCGCGGCGACCTGGAAGGCCACGAAGTCGAGCAGGGTCGACACGAAGGCAATGGAATCGGAATACCCTGAGATCGTCGCGAAATTCAGGATCGAGTCCGAATCGCGGCGGTTCGTGATCACCAAGGCATTTTTGACGGTCAAGAAAGAAGGCGAATGATGAGCACGGCTCTTGCGAATGCGGTTAACGGCAACGGCGCGAAGACGCCTCCGGAACTGGCCGCGAAGATTCAGATGATCAAGGCGATGTATGGCGAGCTGGGCAACGCCATCCCGCCGGCGATCCAAAAGACCCTGACACCGGACAGGATGGCCCGGCTCGCGGTCACAGCGATGCGGCAGGTCCGCAACCTGGATCAGTGCACGTTCGCTTCGCTGGCTGGTGCCCTGATGGTGGCGGCCCAGCTTGGCCTTGAGCCGTGCACCCCGCTGGGACACTGCTATCTGATCCCGCGAAAGAACGGGCGAACGGGGCAGTTCGAAGCGACGTTTCAGCTCGGCTATCAGGGCATGCTGGAGCTTGCCTATCGGACCGAGACGATCAAGAGCGTCACGGCTAAAGCTGTGCACGCTAATGACGAGTTCCTCTATGAAGAAGGGCTCGACGACAAGCTGGTGCATCGGCCCTACCTCGGGGGCGATCGTGGCCGGGTGGTGGCTTATTACGCCGTCATCAAGTTCACGAACGGCGGCCATGCGTTCGACGTGATGTCGTTCGGCGACATGGTGCAGCACATGGAGCGGTTCGCACCGACGGATTACAAGTCGGGCAAAGTGACGGGCCCCTGGGCGACCGACTTCGACGAAATGGCGAAGAAGACGATGATTCGTCGTCTTTTCAAGATGATGAGGAAGAGCACCGACATCATTGCGAAGGCCACGCTGTACGACGAGCGGGTGATCGACCGGGACACGGCGACCTCCGAGCTGCGGCCGCAGTTCGAAGAGCCCAGAGCGGCACCGCAGATCGAAAGCGGCTTGCCGGAAGTTCCGGAGTTCGTCGACATCGAACCGGAGACTGAGCCCAAAGTGGCTGAAGAACCGGAGACACCAGCAGAAACCGCCAGACCGGCTGTGAAAGCCGTGAAGCGTGCACCGAAGAAAAAGGCACCGACGCAGCCCGCGGGTGATTCGGCGCCGAAGCCATCACCTCTGGCTGAGTCCGTGAAACAGATCGAGGAATGGTGCTCCGAAACCGTTGCAAAGCACGAGGCCGAAGGACTGCCCGATCTGGCCGACAAGACCTACCTGCTCCAGCGGGTCTATGAGGTCATGGTTCGAATGGGCATCCTTCAGACTGGTCTGACCGGGTTTTACACCCAGGCGAATGCGATCGCCAAGGTCGGAATCGAAGCCGGCTACGACGTTCGCAGTTACCTCGAGGAAGCCAACGGTGTCGTCCGTGAGGAATACCTGGGCGTACCCGAGGAATCCGAGCCTGAGGCGCAAGAGCAACCTGAGCCAGCGGCCAAGCCCGCGAAGAAGTCCGAAACCGCTGCCGAGAAAATGGCCGCGATCGAAAAGTGGTTCGAGGCCGCCGCTGAAGAGTTCGGCAACCAGGGGCACCGGTCGCTCGTGATGCCGTCGGCCGCTGTAGCCGCAGTCTATTCGCTGGCCCACAAGGCGGGTTTGATCCTCGGAGCTGGCCAGGCGAACGGATACCGGACCAGGCTTCTCGAGATCACCGAGATCCCCGGCTCGTCGCATGACGTGATCCAGAAGCTCAAGCCGTTCTGCAAGGAACTGCTCGCGGAGTTGGAATCCCCGGAGCCGGGTTCTGACGGCTGAGACATCGAAACGAGGGCCGGAGCGTTCCGGTCGCGATGGATCGCCCCGCTTATATCTGACGGGCTGGGGCCAAGGAAGGCCGATTTTTCACACGAACGATGAAACGAGGAACGAAATGAAAACCGCACCCGATCCGAGTCTGAAGCCCGTCCAGTTTGAAATCGCTTACAACCAGGACAATACGCCATATCCGGTCATTCTGTTCGATGACGGGTCGATCTGGCGTTATTGCTTGGATAACTGGCATTGCGTTTGGCAACCCGAATCCGCCGCGGCTGAGCCATCCGATGCCGAGGCGATGACGATGGCCACGCTCAAGGGGAGCGGAACGGAGAAAGACAACGATTACGATTGGCTCTATCAACATCAAGGCAAAGCCATCGCTGCCCGTGACGCCGAAATCGACCAGCTGAAAAAAGAAAACGACTGTCTCGCCGAATATGAAAAAACGGCGCGGTTCAAGGTGAAGGAAAAGGACGCCGAAATCGCCTCACTGAAAAAGCAACTTGCCGATCAGGAAAATCGGCTGAGGGAGTGGGAAGAAGCGGCAATGCCGTGGAGTGTTGAATTTATCGACTACTTTCACGGTACGTCTACACCAACTCCTGAAACGCTTACGAAGGCTCTCGAAGCCGCACAGCGGTGGATCAAAAAAGCCAAGCAAATAGAGACTGCGGTTCTTACCGAACCAAAGTGATCAATATGCAACCACGAGCCCCGCCCGGCCACCGCACCGGGAAATGAAGTCACGAGAGGCCCCCGGTGATGACTCTGCGAAATTCATCAGAAAGCGAGGTGCACTATGAGACGCTGATCCATCCGATCGTATCGACTCAATCCAGCACGGTGGCAAGGCCGTGCGGGAAGCATCGGGGGTCGTCTAAGGGTTAGGACGCCGGCTTGGTTGCCGGAAATCGGGGTTCGAATCCCCGCCCCTGGGTTCGGCTGAAGTGTTCTTTGCGGAGTGCCCAGCCGGTGGCCGCGAAAACGATGGGCCCGATAACGGCGGAACCATCGACCCGATGTCGGGGCGGCTCAAACGACGTGTGCAGGTGCAGCCGTGCACGGCCTCGGGTTCGATTCCCGGCCACGTCTTTCCCTTCTCGCCGGGAGGGAGTCTTGCGGACTCGTGTCGCCAGCGGATTCGGACCCCGCTGGTTCTGGCCTCGAAAGCCGGACGCAGGTTTCGGAAAGGGTGAAATCCCGCCTTTTCCGTGCGTGTGAGTGGCTTCACTGACTGATGGGGAAGTCCCTCCCACATTCCGCAACCCCGCCCGTCTCCGGCAAACAGCCGGGCGGGGTTTCATCCGCATCAAGGAGGACCTTCGAATGCTCGTGCTGACACGTGACCTGAATGAGAAATTCATCGTCGAAATCCCCAGTGGCGAAAAGCTGGAGATCACATTGATCGAAACCAGAGGCCACCAGGCACGCATCGGTTTCGAAGGATCGAAGGAGATTTTCAAAATCTTGCGAAACGAGTTGCAACCAAAGAAAGGCAACGAAACCGATGGCGAAAACGCATCTTGAGCGGCGGTATGCCCTGCTCGAAAAGTTGGCCGAACTGACGCCCAAAATGCGTCACGCCCAGCGACAGTATTTCAAAACCCGAGACCGGGGCTGGATGAACGAATCCGTCGAATATGAACAGAAGGTCGACCGGATCTGCGACGAACTGACCGCGAACCGTGGGTATCTCCGTGCGGAGCTGCCCGGCCAGGCATCACTTTTCGAATGAGGAGCACAGCATGAAGAAGCGACCGCTGATTTCGAAATCCGACATGAAGAAGATTGTCTCCGCCGCCAAGCGGAAGCGATTCGACGGGAAGACAGTCCAGGTACAAGCCCTGCTTCGCGAGCACTATCCGAACCGGTCGATTACGGGGCAGATGCGAAGGCTGGTTGCCGCGGCCCTTGACAGCGCTGGAGTGCAGCGAAAACGACGTCCAGACTGGGAGGAAAGGGCCTGGAACAATGAACAGAAGAAGTCGATCCCCGGAGTCCTGGGTGGCCTGACGGACGAGCAAGTCTCGCAGCTCGGGGGCGAGCCGATCGACGTTCGATACAGCCCGGCCGCCGAACAGGAGCTGGACGAGTTCCTCGCGGAAGAGGCCGAGAAAGGAAACCGCCGGGCGATGCGGCTTCTCAAGGCTCTGGTCGTGAGGGGCTGAAAACATGTCCCGCAACGCCTTCGTGCCCATGTCCTGGATCACTTCCGACCTCAATGGGGAGGCGTTGCGGACGCTCATTCTGATCAGCACGTTCGCCAATGGCGAGACTGGCAAGTGCAAAGTGCGAAATCCGAAACTGGCCTCGATCCTGGGCAAGTCGGATCGATCGGTTAGAAATGATATTTCAGCCATTGCCAAAACGGGATTCATTTCAATCGAAAATGGCGATTCGAGGGACCGTGTTCTCACGATAGAGTCGCCCGAATGGTTCCAACGACCCGGAAGAAAAACTTCCGGGTTAGAGGGTACCAACCCGGAAGAAAAACTTCCGGGTCAACCCGGAAGAAAAACTTCCGCCAACCCGGAAGAAAAACTTCCACGTAACCCGGAAGAAAAACTTCCGGGTCCAATAATGAACACAATTCTTGAACACAATATTCAACACAGTGAGAAGAGCGGAAGCGTTTCTGAAGAATCGAAGCCGACCCCATTCGCCGAAGGCTGCCGCTCTGCTCTTTCCGACCTCGGCAAGAAACCTGAACCGATCCCGGCGGAATTGAAACGCATGGCCACGGCCGTTGGTGCGGAGGCATGGATCGGCCAGGTGCAATTTCAAGAGATCCCGCTGACGGACTGGCGGGTCAAGGAAACGCTTCGAACCATCCAGTCCCGGGGCGGGAACAAGGGTCCGAATTATGCATGGAAAATCTTCCGGGATCTCCCCGAGGTTCAGCCGGCACCGACGGCGAACGGACACGCCGGCCACCAGGCGAAGCCGAGGGAGTCGCTGGAACTGATCAAGGCGAAGGCCGGGCTGGCGACGGCCCGGCGACTCCTGCCCAGGGGCGAGAGCACGCCCGAAGAAGTCGCGAAGTACGAAAAGCGGGTCGAGGACGCACTCAGAAAGGCGGAAATGGCATGACACCGACGGACATGGCTGATGCCCTGAGCGAACTTCAGGATCTGTTCAACATCTACGATTCAGCCCGAATCGACTTCAACACCGAGGCCGGCGTGCTGCATGCGAAGCGAGTGCTGCATGCGTGCCGGAAGTTCGGAGTCCCCGCCGAAGTCGACGCACTGTCGAGCCTGTACGAGCGGATTGAGAAGACGCCGACGACCGGCTCGAAGATGGTCGATGCCCTGATCGTCGAAATCCAGGCGGCCTCGGAGGGCGAGCCGGTGCAGACGGTGAGGGCCGACGACTTCGCGGGCTGCGAACTTTGCCATGGGGGCATCGTGGTCCTGCCGCTCCCAGGGGGAAAGACGGGCGAAGTCTCGAACCGGGCGATCTACTGCGACTGCGGCCGGGGGCAGTTCCTCTGGGGAGCGAACGAACGGAAGAACCTCTGCCTGGCGAACCGGCCGGACCTGAAAGCGAAGGCATCCACCAAACGGCGGGAGGATTCGGCCCGTGCGGGATCGAACCTCGTGCGGTTCGGCGTGGACCCGGACGCCAGCGAAGCGGAGCAGATGCGGCAGTATCGCGAATCGGTGCGGTCAATGGCCCGGCAGGTGGGATCGGGCACGGCGACGGCCCGGACGGTTCAGCCGAATCCGCCTCAGACCGTGGATGAGGCCCGCGCTTTGCTGGCCGGCCGCAAGAGCAAATCCACCCCGCCGCCGCAGCTCAACCCCGAGGCGATGGCACTGGCGGTTTATGCGAACGGGGACGAACGGAACGAATGGGAGTGAACGCGATGAAAAAAGTTCCTGCCGCGGCGATGGTGGCCGCAAGTCTGGCTTCCGGGCTTCTGATCCAGCAGGCGATGCAAGCCTGGGACGCCAGATACGACAACTTCAACGGGGTCGGTGGCCGCGAGGTCTACGAAGCCCAGCGGGCGTTTCACATCGAACGCCTGAAGGCCAACCAGTACGTTTCTCCCGAGGTCAGAGAGCAGGATTCGCGGGCGATTGACGGCGAAGCCCAGGAGCTGGGCCAAGGATATCCCCCCCAGGAGCTTGGCGAGAATCTGCGGAGGATCAAGTGATTCGGAGCGAAAGGGGTCAGCAGATGAATCAGACGCTGGCATTCGAGATCCCGGCGAAGGCCCTGGCGACTTCCAACCGGAAGGCGATCGGACGCAACGGGAAGATGTTCGACGCCCACAAGGGCAAAGCGGCCTATGTGGCGACCATCCGGCTTTTCGCGAGCCGCGCGGTGACGGAGCAAGGGTGGAAGATCACGGAGCGTCCGGTGTGGCTGTCTCTGGAATTCGGGTTCGTTCGGCCAAAGGGGCACTTTGGGACGGGCCGGAATGCCGGCGTGCTGAAGGAGTCAGCTCCCCGCTGGCCGACGACGCGAAACGGGGACCGGACGAACTGCCTGAAGTCGACCGAGGACGCTCTAACGGGGATCGTGTGGTCCGACGACTCTCAGGTGGTCGACGGTCCGGTGCGGAAGGTTTATGCCGACTCGGAGTTCATCCGGGTCGTCGTTCGTGAGCTTGAGAACTGAGGAGTGGAGTGATGCACATCGACGAAAGCACTTTCCTGCAACTGATCGAGTCCGTAAAGGCCCATCGCGGCGTGATCACGAGCGTTCTGGCGAGATCCGGGCAACTGCTGACCTATTCCGAGATGCACGTGGTGAACTCCGGGATCGACCTGGAGCGGTCGGGCCGGACTCAGGCGGCACAGTCCGGCATCACGCCACCCATGCAGCCGGGGGCGAAATCATGAAAACGTCCAAATTTTGCGCAGGAGCGACGATTGACGCCCGGATGGTGGAATCTATCCACCACGCCAGCGAGATCGCAACCACGGGCACGCCAGCGGCCTTTATGGGCCATCGTTCCGGTGGAGTTTGGACAGAAAACGACACTTGGGCCTCGTTCGCGTTCGTCGTGGCGGTGTTCGCGCTGGCCCTGGTGATGGATCGAGTTGAGGGGAGGAAGTGATGGGGACGATCAGGCCGGAAGAGATCAGCGAAGATCTCGCAAAGAAAATTAACGATGCAATGGAAGAATACGACATTCCCGCCATCCTCAACGCCGCCATCGACGCGGGGTTGGTGGTGGAGGCTCGCGAGGTCAAGGTGCTGCGGCGGGCGTTGGCCCTGCTGCGAACGATTCGCACCGCAGGATACACGCCGGGTGGGCACGGGACGATTGCAATTGAAGCACGAATCAAAGAACTGGAAAGCGAGGCGACAAATGAGTGACGACACCCTTAAACCCTGCCCGTTCTGCGGCTGTCCTGCTTCGACGCACCGAGATTCCCTTCCCATTGGTTGCTATGGTTTTGCGTACAAAACCGGATGCGTAGTATGCGGGATTTTTGTGTCTGTGAGATTCGGCGAGTATGAAACGAATGAAGTGGAAGACAAATGCCGCTTGGAATCAATCAAGCGGTGGAACAAGCGGAAAGGAGGCGACGAATGAGTGATCGGCTTCACACGTGCCGTTCTCCCGGCCCTTGCTGGGCATGCAACGGAATGATCAATCGTGGTCAATACTATCGGACGATGGTGACATGGTACGAGGGCGGACCATGCCGCACGCGGCGGCTTCATCCATCATGTCATTCCGAGCTATCGCTATTCGATCTTGCGGACTGGGAATCATTTCGGCCCGGAGAACTTGATCCGTTGAACCCCAAGGAAATCAAATTTGAGGCAAACCATGAGTGACGAACAAATCATCCCCAACGCGGTCGGGCGGCTGGACGACGTGGTCGATGCGATTCGGGAGGGGCGGATCGATGACGCATGCACGCTTCTTGATTCCGAAGCAAAACGCCGTTCCGGAAAAGTCGAAGCCATCGAGGCCGAACTCCAAAGAGAACGAGACGCACTTTGCGAAGTCGAGGAATTCAGGTTTGAGCTTGGTTCGGTGATGCTGGATCGAATCGAAATGTTCCGGCGTGCGTGCGGATGGAAGGGGCAGGAATGATCGAGGTCGAGCTGGTCGGAGGCCCTGAAGACGGCCTGCAAATGCGAGTATCGAAGCTGATCCACGAGATCGAGATCCCGGCGAATGTCCGGGATCCTCCTGTCGGAGTGCTTCCCCCAGTTCATCCGAATTGTCGTTGTGATGATGGGGCGAACCCGACTCCCGCTGTAGATATGCCAGTGCACGTCTATCAGTACGCGGCGAAACATCGGTATCGCTACGTCAGAACGATCAGGAATAGCAGCCGAAGCTGATGCGAGATAGAATCGATTGAGTAAATGAGGGATTGAGCATGCCCAGGGTGAAAGATCGTCAAGCCGTTGCCGCGAAGGTTCTCGAGATGGTTTCGAGCGGCTTGACGATTGCCCGGGCTTGCGAGTGGGCTGGTGTTTCGCTAACGGCTTTCCGGAACTGGAGACGCGACGATGTGTCGCTAAGTGTCGCCCTAAAAAAGGCTGAGATTGAATTCGAAGCCCAGCACCTGGCGAACATTACGACGGCCGCAGCGGAATCCTGGCAAGCCTCCGCCTGGCTCCTGGAACGCAAGTTCAAAAAGCGTTACGCAAAGATCACTTATGCTCAGGATCCGAGGCCGAAGAAGGACGAAGCGGATGAATCGCCGATCCTGATCCGGATCCCGACCGTGAACGAGCACGCCAAGGGACCGGCGAAGACCGAGACGACCGTGGCCGGCCTGAAGGCCAAACGGAATCCGAAGCGAAAGCCGAAGGCGGATGCTTAGGGCGAAGGCGAAGCGTGCCGTGCTGGGCTTCTCCCGGCCGCCGCTGGACCGGCAGGTCGAGTTTTGGAATCTCTCCGGAAAGTACACCGGGTTCATCGGTGGCGTTGGGTCCGGCAAGACGTTCGCGGGGGCGATCAAGTGCCTGACGATGCCTCCGGGCTCGGTGGGCATGATCGTCTCGCCCGATTACCCGATGATGGCCAAGACGACGCTGCCGGCATTGCGCGACGCTCTGCGGGGCACGGGGATTCTCAAGGGCGAATCGAAGAAAGACCGGTATCTCGAGCTGGCCGGCGGGCGGATCGTGCACTATGCGTCAGCTCACGACCCGAACAAGCTGCGGGGGCCGAACCTCGGGTGGTTCTGGATCGATGAAGCGAGCTTCGTGAAGCCTGAGACATGGCGAATCATGGGGGGCCGTCTGCGGAAATCTCCGGGGGTGGGCTGGATCACGACGACGCCCAAGGGGAAACGGCACTGGATCTACAAGGATCTCGTGGCCAGCGGGGATCTCAACTACGTCACGAGCACGTCCAGGGCAAACCATTACAACCTCGAGGGATTCGCGGACTCGGTCGAATCGCTGGGCGATCTCTCATGGGTTCGACAGGAGGCGTTCGGTGAGTTCGTCGACGCCGGTGGCACGGTGTTCCTGGGGACCATGTTCAGGCTCATGGGCGAGCTTCCGAACGAGCGATACATCGCCTGCCGTGCTTGGGACTGTGCGACGACGGCCGGCGGAGGTGACTGGACGGTCGGCCTGCGAATGCACTACTACCCGAGAATCGACGTGTTCCTCATCGTGGATATCGTTCGCGGGCAGTGGGGGCCGGGCGATGTCGACGCGATCATCAAGGCCACTTCGATCAGCGACGGCCCGAACGTGCCCGTGATCCTCGAACAGGAAGGTGGCTCGAGCGGAAAGCGGGTGAACCACTACGTTCGCGTGAGCCTTTCAGGTGTGCAGCAGGTAATCGACGTCCCATCGACGACGTCGAAGCTCACCAGGGCGATGCCGCTGGCCAGATCAGCTGCCGCGGGCCGTGTGGCGATTTTGAGTAATTCCTCAATTGCGGAATTCATCGGTGAAGCGGTAGACTTTACGGGTGTGGAGGATGGCGAGACGGACGACCAGGTCGACGCCGCAAGCCTCGCCCACAATTGGCTTTTCCGGGCGTCCGGGGGCGTTTCGTATGGCAGCTCCGCAAGCGCATGACGCGATTTCCACGCTGGTTTCGTACGCTGGGACCATGCCGCTCCATGAGCGGAAGAACTGGTACCAGGGGACGGAATCGGGCGCTTGGCGGACACTGAGCCTCGACGAAATGGGCGTGGCGATCGCCCGCTCCGGGACTCAAACCCCGGGGGATCCTGCCCAGGTGGGTGTGATCCGTCTGGCGATCAAATGGCTTGCATCGAACGCACACAAGGCGCCGATCGCCGTTCGCCCCAGGGTGACGGGCGATCCGGCCGAGCCGGATACCGAAGCCGAGCTGTGCCAGATCTGGAACCGATCGCGGCCGACGAAGCTGATCCACCGGATCCTCACGGACCTCTGGATCCGCGGCAAGGGCAACGCGGTGGTGAAGAAGGTGCGGAACCCGGCCACGAGCCGCGTGGAGCGACTCGAGCCGGTGGATGTCTCGAGCCTTACATGGCGGAAAGAGACGCGATTCTGGCGGCAGGGCTCGATCGACCTGGTTCGCGAGAACTATATCTGGATTTCGCTGGGCTCTGACCCGGAATGCCCTGAGAAGGGCGAAGACCAGTGGGCGGGCTTCTACGACGATCTCCGGACCCTGCGGGAAGAAGCCAAATACACGGCCGACGTCCTCGAGAATGGGGGCGTCGTGGGCATCGTCATCTCGAAGAAGGACTCGAACGACTTCCTCGGTGATGACGTCGTCGACCGGATCACGAAGGACGCCACAGCGGCCACGACCGGATCGAAGCGTGGGTCTGTGCTCGTGGTGGGTGCCAGCGTGGGGGTCGACGAGCTGGGATCGACGCCGGAGCGGATGGCCCTGGACAAGCTCACTTTGGGGGCACAAGCGCGGGTGGCCGCGAACCTGAACACGGCCCTGATGGTGCTCGGCCTGCCGGACCCTGGCAAGACCTACAGCAATCTGCGGGAAGCGAAGCAGGGCACGTTCCTGACGGGCGTCGTGGGCTTTCACGACGTGCTCAAGGAAGCTCTCGAAATGGACCTGCTGCCCGATACGGACGGCGGTCTTTCGGTGGACACGCACGAAGTGGTCTGGATCTACGACGACCTCGAGGAGCTGCGGGAGGACACCGACGCCGTGCACAAGCGGGCGCGTGACGACCTGGCCGCCGGCGGGATTTCACCGAACGAGTTCCGGGCCGAGATCGGCATGGACCCGACCGACCAGGAAGGCGCCGACGCCATTCGCATTCCCGCCACGGCCGCTGCGCCGGGGCCAACTGGACCATGAGGTGAGCCATGCCGCTGGGAACTGGGAACGGAACGCTGACGACGAGCTTTCAAAAGATCGCAGAGGCCGGTACGCCGGTCACTCTGACCTGCACTTCGGCCATGATCCTGGCGAATGACCCTGCGGCGGCTTCGGGCGAACAATCCTCGTGGTCCGCCAACGTGCCATACCCCACGGACGGCACGAAGGACGTCTACGCCAAGGTCGCCAGCGGCACGGCACCCTATCAGCGGACGCAATCATGAGCGCTGCGATCAAGCGACACCTCTGGTTTTTGTGGGGCGGTGCGATCACGCCAGCTCCGCCGATTCCGCCCGACGGTTACACGCCTTCCCTCGACTTCTCTGACGCACGCAATTCTATGTACGCGGGGTGCTTGAACTAATGGCAGGCAATTACAACATCAAGGACGCCGATGGCGATCCGATCACAATTCGTGCCATTGAGCTTGCCGGTGGCACGAAGTCGAACGTAGTCCACGTCTATTCCGGTAGCGATATCGTCAGCTCGGGAAATCCGCTCCCCGTCGCCCAGACGGGATCGATTCCTGCCGGGTCGAATCTGATCGGAAATGTCGGTCTTGCGGCAGGTTCGGCAGCCATCGGCACGGTCGTCGTCACGTCGCTTCCGAACGTCACGCTCGGTGCAGGTTCGGCAGTCGTCGGCAAGTTCGGTATTCAGGTCGGCGGATCGGATGTCGGGACGACGAATCCGGTCAACACTGCGGGGCGAGTCATTCGCCCGGCATCGAACTCACTGACGATCGCAACGCTCTCGGGAGGAACCCCATATTCGCTCGGGGACATCATCGCGAACTCTGCGACAGCCGGATCGGTCACTCCATTCTCGTGGGACGTCGGTCGCTCTTCTGGATTTATCCGCCGGATCATGCTGACGTGCTCGCGGACATCGCTTCCCGCAACCCTCCCGACGTTCCGGATTCATCTCTGGACCGCTCAACCGACATTCGCGTCTGGTGATAACGCTGCATTCTCAGCGAGCGGCGTCTCGTCTTACCTGGGTGCGTGGGATGTCACGCTGAACCGTGCGTTTACGGATGGATGTGTCGGAATCGGCGGGTATCCGAACGACGGCAGCGAGCAAAATTTCGTCATCCCATCGGGGACGACGATCTATGGAGCTCTGACGCTCTCACCGTCGGCTGCGGGCACGTACACTCCCAACCATGCGTCGATCGCGGAAATCTTCGTGGCATACCCAGAGGTCCATCTGTTCTGATGAATGGGTCCCACATTCCGCTCCTCGCGAGCCGATTCAGCCCCCGAAATATCTCAGGGCTCCAGCTGTGGCTGGACGCGACCGACGGCGCATCGATCACGCTGGACGGGTCAGGAAACGTCAGCCAGTGGAACGACAAGAGCGACAACGGGCGAAATGTGGCTCAATCTATATCAGGCGATCGCCCGGCCTATTTGACAGGCTCGGACGCAAATTCGATCAACGGGCGTCCGGTGCTTTCGTCTGATTTCGCTGTGGTGAAGCGACTAGTGTTGCTTAACACGAACATGCTCAACAATAAAACGGGCGCAACGCTTTTCAGCGTTTTCAGGCAAGTGGCCGGATCGGCGGTCGCATCTGGCCCGTTCAACTGCTATTACGGATCGAACAACACGGACCGAAGATTCACCACTCAAGTATCGTCAAACAATGTCGCCGTGCGGAAATCAGCAGGCACGGCAGATTCGACCGTTACGACCACGATCACGAATGGAGTCGTAACCCGGCTTTGGGCAAGGCTGAATCTTGGAACAGCGGTTTTTGACGCCAACGTCAATGGCGTCGCGACAACCGGCACATCACCGGCAGCGGGAACGTACTCATCGGATGGCGACTCGATTCAGATCCTCTGTCAGGGAAATCAGGTCTGGCGAGCATATACGGGTGAAATCCTGTTCTATGACCGCCCTCTATCTGGCAGCGAAATTACCCTGATCGAAAACTACTTTCGCTCCAAGTGGGGGACGCCATGACCGACGCCGAATTGATCGCCGAATTGTCGCTGCCCGCCTATGCTGGCAAAACAGCGACCCAGAAAACTGACATGCTCAACGCCCCCAAGCAGGGTGTGATCATCCCTGTCATGGTCCCTAAAGGCGACATGCTTCTCGCTATCTCTGCTTGCCACGAGCGAATCGCGGCCAAGTCCGAGCCCGAGCGAACCATGTGGTATCAACTGCTCGCGACCCTCCGGAGTTTGTCCGAGGGCATCTACGTCAATCATCCGGCGGTGGTCAGCTTCTTCGCAAAGGCTGTTCTTGCCAGCGTGCTGACGCAGGATGAGGTCGATTACGTCCAATCACTCGGAGTCCGCACGGGTTCGCGGGCCGAGGAGCTTTGGGGGGCCGGTTTCACCGTGTCCCTGAATGATGTGGCCCGCGTCTCGTAAAGGGGGCCAGAGTGTTCGTATTCAACGTGACCGTCAACAACGGTCCAAGCGAGGAGCAGATTATGACTCTGAAGGAAGCCCTGCAAGCCGGAAAGAGCGAGATTCTTGCGACCATTCGCGACGAAGCGGCCCAGCACGCCGCCAAGATCGACGAATTGAAAAGCCAGGTTGCCGCCGGCGACCTGACTGCCGAAGAACTTCAGGCAGCCCTGGCCGAGATCGCGGGCGAGGTTCGCGGAATCGTGCCTGACGCCGCTGTCCCTGAAGTTCCCGCCGAAGATCCGTCGCAGCCGCCTGCCGGCACGGGCGAATAAACCAACCCCCGAGGGGCCCTGGACGGCCGGGGCCCCTGTCTCATGAATCACGATTACGGAGGTTTGCCGGTGAATATTCGCGGATTTCTCAATGCCCGGCAGCTCGTCGTCGTGCTGGCTTCGGGTGGATTTGTCGGTATCTCGGCGGCGATCGATTACGTCGTACGCCACCCCGAGATGGTCAATGCGGCGCTCGGGCCGTTCATGGCCTCTCTCGTCACATCGGCTCTCGTCGGAGCCTGGTCCGCCTATTCCGGTCGGCCAGTCGAGGACGTCGCCAAAGAAGTTGCTGACCAGGTATTCGGGGAAGATCCGAAATGAACCTGGACAACATCATCGCAAAGGTTGCGGACTGGTCTGTCCCGGCTTCTCTTGTGCATTTCGGGGCGGCCGTCGCGAACATCGTCGCAATGGCGAAAGCCGATCTCGGGGCCCGCGAAATCTCATTCGTCGAGGCCGTCGTTCAGCTTTCCGGAGCAGCTTCGACTCTGATCGGATCGTTTGGAGTTGTCCTTTCGATCTACCTTTCGTTCCAGTGGCGGCGCAAGAACGCCGAGATGGACCACGAGCGAGAGATGCGCGAGCTGGATCGTGATCACGACTTCCGCATGGCGAAGCTGAGCAACGATCCACCCTCGCGAATTCCTCGTGATTTCCCGTTCGATTCGTCCCGTACCGCAAAACCCGACGACGACACGGTGGACCTCAAATGATTCGCAACGCTCTCACCCTGGCGGCTCTCGCCGGGGCTCTGTTCGTGGTAACCTGTCTCTTGATGCTGAAAGGCAAACCGAAGTGGAAACAATCGTTTACGTCGCCGCATTCGCAGCATGCTCTGGCGGAACCTGCCAAACCCAGGCACCGCTGTCGCAAGCGGTGCGGCCTCTGCCGGTCGTAATTCACCAGGCCGCACCCCGGCCGCTCTTTCCTCTGTTCGCACCCAGGCCGCAAGTGATCTTCGTTCCCGCGGCCAAGTGCGATCACGGCAACTGTTCCAAGTGAGGCAACCATGCTCCCGCTGATTCTGTCGATCGCACTCCTGACCGCTGGCGAGATCGAAGGCAAGGTCGTGGCCATCACCGATGGCGACACGATCACAGTCCTGGTTAACCAAGAGCAGGTCAAGGTGCGGCTCGACGGGATCGACGCCCCGGAGCGATCGCAGGCCTTCGGCACGCAGGCCCGCGAAAAGCTGGCCGAGCTGGCTTTCGGCAAGACGGTGAAGGTGGTCACGCATGGCAAGGACCGCTACGGGCGTACCATCGGCACCGTCTTCGCCGAAGGCCGATCCGCCAACCTCGAGATGGTCCGGGCCGGGCTCGCCTGGCATTACGTCGAATACCCGAAGGACACCGAGCTGGCCGACGCCGAGGCGAAAGCCCGGGCCGAAAAGCGGGGCCTGTGGGCGGACAAGTCGCCCGTGGCACCCTGGGAGTTTCGGAAGCGGCCAGCGAAGAAGAAGGCAGCGTGACCGATGCAACCAAGGCCGCACCGGGTTGAATTCGAGAGAAAACTTTCGGGAATCGCGAATCATGTCGCCGCGGGGGGCTGCATCGTTCTCTTCGGCCCGCTCCTGATATTGGCTTCCCCTCTGCTTTTCGCATTGTGGGCTATCGGCAGGTGGTCTCCCAGTCCATTCCATGAGCCGTTATACGCCAAACACGAGCGACCGAAGCCGAAAAAGCACGCAGAGGGAACTGTCTTTTCGCGATGTCCGCCCCCGAAACGCACCTGACAGGTGATCCATGGCAGCAAAGATCCCGAAGCTGACACCGATCCCGTTCAGTCCGTGGGCGGAAGACGATCGAAAACGGAAGCCCGAAGAGCGGCAGCAGGACGATCGAAAGAAGCCCGACATCCTCGACGACTTCGGCAAAGCGGCAACAATCTTCACCGTGTTCCCGGATCTGCTGGGGTAACCGATGCCACCGAGCCGCCCCAAGAATCGCAAGCCGCGACAATAATCGAATGAAACCGCTCAATCACGAACAGCAAGTCGCCTGGAATGTCGTGAACGCGTTGCGGGAGATCGCCTCGCAGATGTCCGGAACCGGCCAGTATATGCAGGCGATCGAAGAGAATGGCCGAATGGTCATTCACGGCCGCGAAATTGAGGACGCGGCGCAAATCGCGTTGTCGTGGGCGAACGAAATCGTGAAGGAATATGATCTTTCGCCGCGTGCCGAAGTTGCCCCAATAGCGATCGAAAAGCCGATCGCAATGAATATGAGCGACGGCGGAATCGGCGATAAAGTGATGAACTTCATCATCTCATCCGGCCTGCTGTCCACCGAATGCCCGGACGCTCCGGAATCCGGGTGCGTGACGGTCTGGGCTGCGAACGCCGCAGAACAGATCGAAGCGTGCATTGCGGACCTTGCACGCCAAGGAACCGTCCCGTGCCCGTTATGCGGGCACAGCCATAACAAGCCGTGAGAGCCAACTATCCGGAAATCCCGGACAGTTGAGGTAAGACGGAGAGGGGGTGATCGTGCCGGAAGTGCAGAAGCGAGCCGTTGACAGGGAAGCCCGCAAGTCGATCGACGCGATTCTGGTCGTGCTCGAAGACCTGGTGGAGCAGAACGAACGGCTGTGGAATTCGCTTCAATCCGCGTGGGTCGACATCGACATCCTGAAGGACGCCGGCAAGCTCGCCAGGGACGCGAAAAAGCTCGAAAAGGAACTCGGAATCGAATGACCCTGATCACATTGCTCTGCCTGGCAGCGTCTCCGACTCACGACCTCGTGATGTCCAGAGCTCCGCAACGATTCACCACCCACGACCGGCCCACAAACGCCCACGAGACGACCCACTTTCTCGTCGGATCGTCCGCGGGCTTTGACGGCGCGACTGTCCACCGCCTGACTGACCCCGGCCTGACCACGGCCCAGGTCGACGCCTTCGTCCGGGCCCGGGGGTACCGGCACGCCACCTACTTTCCGACGGCGGAGACGCGCGGCCACCGCTCGGCATTCTGGATCGTGGGCGAGGCCTCCGGCTACCTGGCCGGAGCGAAGACGGCGGAAGAGGACACAAATTCAGGGGCATTCGTCCCGGCTTCCGACTGGGTTTCGGGGGTAGCCGAATTCGGCCACTACCTGCACGCCTACGCCGACGCATACCGCTTCCACCAGCCCGCGATTTTCGCGGCCGACACCGCGTTCCACAATTTCCTTGCGAGCTGGACAGCCGAGGCGAAGCGAGTCTTTCTGGCCAATGCGGCCCGGTTCCCGCTGGCCGAACAGGGCGTTCTGTTTCAGCAGTGGGCGAACAAGTGAATGGCCGAAGCAAACGCCTTCGGGCTACCGAACGGACAGCCGATCGCATCAGCCTGGTCCCGAGTGATTCGGAACCAGAAGGTGGCATTGCGGAAGCTGCTCGATAACGCGCGGTTCGTGAATGCCTCGATCGTCCGCAGCGAAGTAGACGGGGCACTGCGGGTCTGGCGAAAAGATCTTGATGCCTTCACCGACGAGCTGACCGGGCGGATGACCCCCTACATGGCCTCGGTGGCCACCAGGTCGGGAAATGCGATCCGCTCTCGTGCCGGCCTCCGAAAAGCCGACGATTGGTTCATCCGCGATCCGGCTCGAGTGCAGGCCCTTGAGGCGACCGTGCTCGACCTTTGCAAGGACACGCTCGACACGATCGGCGTGGAAGTGGCCGACAAAATTGCGACGATTCGCGCGGAGCTGATCCGGGGCGAGATCGACGACGGAACAGGCGGCTGGAAGGATCTCTACACCCAGCTCGACAAATACTTCGACGACTCCGCCAAGTGGCGTTCGGCCCGCATCGCTCGCACCGAGGCGAGCCGGGCGGCCAACTGGGGCATCCGGGCCTCCGCCGAAGAGCTGGACGACCTCATCGGCTTCGAGTGGCTCATGGCCCCCGGAGCCTGCGAAGCCTGCCAGCGGGTCGGGAAAGGCCCTGGAGGCAACCCCCGCAGGGTCATGAAAAGCGACAAGTTCGCCACCGACGTGGGCCCCAAGATCACCAATGTCGACGATCCCGAGCGGCGGCGGATCATCCCGGAGGAGTACCGTCAAATCGCATTCCCTCCCCTGCACCCCCATTGCCGATGCAGCCTGAAGCCGGTTTTCGTGCCCCTCAACGGATCTACGGTGGTATTCGATCGCCCCTACTCAGCCGGTGGCCAGTACATCCCCAACACGGCCGAGATCGCACCGCTCGATCTCTCGGCATAATCCGCCTGTTCGTCTTGCGTGGCGTGCCTGGAAAATGGACAATTGAGCAATTGAGGAATTGAGGGATTGAAATGATCGAGCGACGACATCAGGCCGCAGCGGTCATCGACGTGAAGGACGCCCAGGAAACAGGCACCGTTCGCGTTCGTGCTGCGTCGTTCCTGAATCTCGACAGGGGCCGCGAGCTGATCGTGCCGGGGGCCTACGCGAAGCATATCTCGCGGTTCGCCACGAAGGGCCGGGTGTTTCTCGATCACACGCACTCGACTGCCGCGAAGGTGGGAAACGTCGTCTCGGCCTATGAGGATCCCAGCGGCTTGATCGCCGTCGCCAAATTCAACGCCACGGACCTTGGGCAGAAGACGCGCCAGCAGGCCCTCGGGGGCGAGCTTGGCGACGTCTCGATCGGCCACCAGGTGTTCAAGGACCGGTTCGTTTCGCCCGCGGAAGTGAAGCAGATCTGGGCGAAGCACAACTACCAGCCCACTGAGCTGGATATGACCATCCTCAGCAAGCCCGGGAAGATTCGCGTGATCGACGAAGCCGACGCGGCGGAATTCAGCTTCGTGGGGATCCCCATGAACGACAACGCCCAAACGCTCGAGGTGAAGGGCATCGAAACCAAGCGTGGCGCGGTCCTCAGCGGTGCCAACGCGAAGGCCCTGAAGCAGGCCTATACGTTCATCAAGCGGATCCTGAAATCCGCACGCATCGAAGACCTTGAGGAAGAAGCCGAAGCGGCGGCCGGTGCTCTGCCGGCAACGCAAGGCAAGTCGACGGGAGCCGAGACGCCGGCTGCGGATCCCGTCGAAACGGAAACCGTGCCGGTTGCGGAGCAGACGGGCGCTGAGCTGAGAGCGAGGCGACTCCGTGCGGAACTGGAATTTCTGTCCCTGTCGGAACCCGCGGTCGTCGCGGCCCGAAAGGATCACAACACGACTGCGGAGGATCTCTCGCTATGTCCGGTAACACAGAACTGATCAGCAACCAGGCCCGGCTGCGGGCCGAGTACGAAACCAAGAAGGCCACCGCAAAGGCTTTGCTCGGCAAGGAGCACATCTCTGACGCCGACGTCACCGAGGCCGAAAAGCTCACCACCGAGTGCAAAAAGATCCTGAGCGATCTGGAACGGCACGGCAAGGCGCTTCAGGAGGTCAACGAGCTCGAAGCCGCGAGCGAATACACGTCCACCGAAACCAAGTCCAACGGCGTGGAATCGCGCTCCGTGGCCCGCATGCGGGGCAATCTCGGATCGGCCGAGGCAATCCTGAACTGGCAGGAGAAGCGGGCGACCGCTTCCTGGGGTTTCGACGAATCGAAGCATAACGACCTGGCCAGCTATGGCTATCTCGAGGCCTTCGGCCGCTGGGTGACCGGAAAAGACCTGTCCAACGCCGACAAGAACATTCTCGACGTCGGCCTTTGCGGCAGCTACCGCGGCGTGCCCGAATACATGATGCCGATTGCCGTGAAGGATCTCACCCTGGCCAGCTCGGCTTCGGCAGGGCTCATGGCCCCGTACGAGTTTCGGCCCGACCTTGTGCAGCGTCCGCCGGGCCTTTCGCCGCTGTACAACATGTGCACGCGGATCTCGACCAGCGCGAAGCAGCTCGACCTGCCTCGTTCGACGTCCACGGACGCCAACTATCCCAGCGCCATTCGCGTCACCCAGGTGAACGAGCGGCCCACGGTGAGCGGTGGCGGGTTCCCTGAGTATGAGCACAAGGCGACTGATCCGGCATTCGAGCAGGTCTCACTGTCCGTCGGCACGCGGATGGCTTACCTGGACATCTCCGAAAGCCTCACGGAGGACTGGGTCGGCTGTCTGTCGTACGTCAACGGCAAGCTCGACGAATCGTTCGTCCTCGACCGCGAAGCCAAAATCCTGCTCGGCTCCGGAACAAACGGCGCCATCCAGGGCATGATCACCCTGCTCAAGTCGTCGGAAACCCTGAAGCCTACGCGGGTGGCTTCCGGCTCGTCGGGAACTTTCACGGCCGCCAACGTAATCTCGGTCGACTCCGCACTGGAAGACCCCTACGACACCGGGGCCGTCTGGCTCATGCGGAAGGCGACGGTCAACGTCATCGGCGGGTTCACCCAGTCGAACAAACAAACATTCTTCGAGCCCATGAAGCCCTGGGGCTCCGATCTGCTCAATAAGCCGATCGTGCGTTCCGGATTCATGCCGCTGGCCAACGACTCCACGAACAAGGTTCCGCTCCTGCTCGTGAACATGGCCTCTTTCTACGTCGTGGAGCGGGTCGGAATGGCCGTCCGTCTGAACCCGTGGATCCGCTCCGGCACGATTCGCGTCGAAGCCCGCTCCCGCGAAACCGGGAAGCAGATGGAGCCATGGTGGTGTGCCGGTCTTGAGTGCGTCGCTTCCTAACCAAGGACGGTTCGCAGGCCGGGCGAAAGTCTCATCCACTCTCCGCCCGGCAGTTTTCCTCGGGAGCCTTCGATGCCTTCTCTTGTCACATACGAACGGGCATGCATCCTCGCCCCGGCGCTCGCCAAGCTGCCGGAGACGCAGGTCACGCCCTATCTCGAAGCGGCCACGGAAGCCATCGAAGAAGCCTGCGGAAGAGGGTTCAAATACGATGCCGTCGTCGACGAAACGGCCCGGCCTGATCAGTTCGGCCGCTCATGGCTCTGGCGGGTCCCGATCACGCCGGCCAACGTTACCGTAAGAGACAACGAGGGAAACCTGACCAGCTTCATGCTCGAGAACGAGCGTGGTGAGCTGATCACTCCCGGAATCGGCGCGGGCGGGATCGCAAAGGCGAGTTACTCTGGCGGGTTCTCGCCGGTCCCGCCGGCCGTCGAGCTGGCCGTCGCCAATCTGGCGAAACGGCGAATCGATCGGTCTGTCCAGGAAGGACCTGTTACCTCGAAGAAAATCGGATCCGTCGAAATCCAGTACGAGGCCCGCACGCAGACCAGCGACGTGGACGAAGACATCCTCGCTTCCCTCAAAAAGTACCGGAGGCGATGACGTGCTGATCCCCTTCGAGGACTTGATCCACACCATCACCGTCTACCGCCGCGAAAACGGCACGGGGCACGACGGCGAACCGACTGTCCGCAACGTCGACCCGGTTACGGTTCGCGGCATCGTCTGCCCACGCTCCGGCTCGGTGAACCGCGACACGAAGGAGTTCGTCCGTACCGGCACGCTGGTGCTCTGCGAGCATCACATCGCAATCGTGGCGAACCGCTGGATCGAAGCCCGCGACGACGCAGGCACGCTGCTGCTCGCGGGCACGATCGAAGAAGCTATCGACCCCAACAACCTGCACGACCATCTTGAGCTCCAGGTGGTCGACACCGGGGAGGGCCGCAGTGAGTGACATCACCCGCATCACGGCCCGCATGAGACTCAATTCCTACGGAGACGACGTCGAGCGGCGTGTCCGCCAGGCTCACCGCCGGGCAGGCATGGAGCTTCGCGACAACGTCAAGCAGTCCATCAACCGGCCGGGTTATCAGATCCGCCAGAAGGGCGAGATCATGACGAGCGGATTCGTGATCCGCAAGGCCCAGCGGGTCGATATCCGGGACTCTTCCGGGCGGTTCCTCAAGGGCCAAAACTCCGGGCCGGCGTTCGCACGATCCGCCCGCGGACTCGTGGCCAAAAAGAACGAAATCAACTACGACGTCATCCGCTCCAAGCCGGGCGAACCGCCCCGCCGGCAGCGGGGCACGCTCTGGAACTCGATCACGTTCGAGTCCAGGGATTCGTTTCGCGGCGTCGTCACTCGTGTCGGACCGTCGGTTCGCACCGCGAAATACTCCCGAGCGTTGGAGCTGGGCTATGCCCCAAACAATCTTGAGCCGCGACCGTTTCTGGCTCCTGCCGGCAAGGCCTACGATCCCACGTTCATGGCGCTGATGGAACGGGCCGTTCGGGGAGCCAAACCATGAGCCTTGCTGACGATCTGATCCAACTGGCGTGGTCCAACTCCGTCGGCACTGCCGTGAAGCTCTGGAACGGCCGCATTCCCGAGACCGATCAGGCCACGTACCCGAACGCCGGCTACGTCTTCACCGGCTATTCCGACGACGATTCGCCGCTCTCCGGCTCGAAGCTCGAGACCGAGCGGTTCTCCGTCTCGATCGCCCACGAGAACCGCCGCCTGCTCTGGGAAATGGCCCGGCGGTTCAAGAAAACCGTCGATGAGCTGGATCACGACAATCTCGCCAACTCGTCAGCCAGGATCGAAGACTTTTCGATCCCGCGAAACGAGGCAGGCCGGCCGCTTTGGTACGAACTTTCCGTCGAAGTCACTATCTCGCTCTGGAATCAGGAGGACTGACGCATGCCAGCATCCGGGAAGCCGGTCACCGGAAAGCAAGGAACGATCACGATCACCAACGTCACCGGGGCGACCCCGTCCTACACCGTCGCCCTCGAGCTGAAAGACTTCTCGCACGAAGGTTCCGCGGAGGTCATCAAGGGCCAGCGGCTTTCCGGGAACCCGTTCAAAGAGACCGGCGACTGCGACGACACCGGAAAGTTCACCATCTACGTGGCCAAGTCGGACGCCGGAGTCAGCCTTCCGTTCACGCGCGGCGATCACTTCGCGATGACCGGCACCTATGGCGGGAACGCCTTCACGGGCACGGATTGCCTCGTCAAGCGTGTCGGCCTGCCGTCCGTTGAACGTGGGTCCTTCTGCACGATCGAAGTCGAGTGGGAAGCCACGGGCGACACCTTCACCTGGACGCCCAAGATCATCACCGTCGCGTAAGGCGAGATCATGCCAGATCAGGAATCATTCACCGTCGGCCAGCTCACCAACGCGGGGTTCACGCTCACGGTCAACGGCCGTGCGTATCGCTTCGCGGAGCTGACCGTTCGGCACTACGGCCTGCTCGAAGACCACCTTCGCAGAATCCAGCCCAAGGCCGCCGACGTCTATCTGGACATGGCCAAAAAGCTGGGGCTGTCGCCCGACCAGATTGCGGCGTTCATGATCCCGGCCTACGAGCGAGACCTCTACTGGCCGCTCCCTGTCGACTCCGTGCCGGCCATGCAAATGCTCATGACCGACGCACTGGCCCGCAACGACTTCGTGCGAATGGCGCTGGAAGTCCACCAGCCTGGCATCACGGCGGCAGAGGCCCGGGACGTGGCCGAATCGCTCACACGCATGCAGCTCCGCCGCGTGATCGGCTGGGGCCTCGGCGGCCGGGACATCGAACCCGGCGAAGACCAGGAGACCAACCCGCTGGGGGAGCGCAAATCGGCCTGAACTGGCGGGACAAGGTCTTCGCCCCGCTCGTGGAACTTGGCTTCGCCTGGCACGAAATCGAACGGCTGACCCTCACCCAGATCAAGGCCATGGCCGCGAAGCAGACCGACACCCCGGGCACGATCAACCTGCCCCGCTACGAACGAATGATGCGGCGATTCTCGAGGAAATGACATGGCCAGCGTAGGAAAGATCTTCGTCGAGCTTGGGCTGAACTCGTCAGCCCTCACGCGCGGCCTTTCCGCTGCGGCCGGCCAGATCCGGGCGTTCGTCGCCAGCCCGTTCGGCGGCCTGGCCGCGTTCGAGGCCATGAAGCTCGGCACCAGCTCGGTGATCGGAGGCGTCCAGTCCATCAAGTCGTTTATGGATCAATCGGCCTTCGCGGCGTCCGACCTCAATGAGCAAATCTCCGCCACGAACGTCCAGCTCGGGGACGTCGCCGGACAGGCGCTCGACTTCGCCCGCAACATGCAGGCCGCCGGCCAACAATCGTTCGGCGAGGCCCTCAACGGGATCACATCGGTTACGACCGCTCTCATGGGCCAGGGTATCGCCCAGGACGAAGCCATCGCCAAGGCCAAGGAACTTCAGCAGCGCTTCGCCGATCTCGGCTCCCAGCGAAACATGGACACCGGCGTCGTGGCCGAAAAGTTCCAGGCCATGATGCGCGGCGAAATGAACCCCGTCGAATCGCTCAACGTCTTCTCGAACGTCGAAAAGCTCAGGTCCACCGGCAAGCCCATCGGCTTGGCCGCTGCTGACGAATTCCTCCGGCAGACGGCATCGGCCAAGGGCGACTTTGCCAACACTTCCCTATCCTTGGCAAACCTTACCAAACAGAATCAGGTCGCGCGCGGCGGCATCATGGGCCAGGTGGGCGAGTCGCTCGCCCCGGCCTATCAGGCCGCCGCATGGTTCGAGAACAAGTTCCTGAAGGCATTCTCCGACCAGATCATGGGCAAGCTGGGCCCGGCCGGGGACCGCCTTTTCAATGGCGTGTTCTCGATCGGAGACACCATTCTCCAGTACACCCCGTGGATCGCGGATGCCTTCATCTCCGCCGCGGATTTCATCGCCTCCGCTTTCCAGACCATCGGCTCGATGATCCGCTCGCCCGGCGAATACCTGCGGCTTGCGATTCTCCAGGTCGGCGTCTCGCTGATCGACCTCGTCCAGAAGGTTTTCCCGAAGGCATTCGCCGACACCGAACCGGCCATGAGGGACGGTATCGACAAGGCCCGGAAGTCCATCGCCGAAGCCGATGCGGCCACCGCAAGGGACTCTTCGGCCCTAAAGGCCACCCTCGAAGCCGGATCCCAGGGCAAGCCCCCTGCCCCCGGCGAATCGATGGCCAGCCCGTTCGCGCCCGTGGCCGCCAAGGGCCCCCGCTCCGGGTCGTTCACGGACTTCTTCAAGGGCATCATCCTGCCCGGCCAGACCGGCGCGAAGGACGACTCCAAGCGGCTCGAATCGATCGACGGCAGCCTCAAGACCATCGCGGCCACCGTCACCGGCAACGCATCGCCGGGCGTCAAGCCCATCGGCGCTATCCCGGGAGTGCTGTAAATGTTCCCAGGCTGGCAAGGCTTACCGGGCAAGGTCAAGTACGTCTTCGGCGGTCCTGATGGCTCGTCGTATACCGCTTCGTGGCGGATCCCGGCCACCGTGGCCGACGTCGACAAGGCCCGCGCGCTGGCCTCGAAGGTCAGCCGGTACGCCAGCGCGAGCTACCCCTACAGCGACCGGATCGTCCACCCCTACTATCCCGACCTGGTGATCATGACGGCCCAGATCCAGGGACTGGATAACTACAAAGAGAACACGGGCGACCCGTTCACCGACTCCACATCGAACTCGCCTGTCTTCCAGAACGTGGAAAGCTATGAGGCGACATTCGAGTGGCGACAGCGGCCCAGGAACCGCTACAAGGCAAAGCACGCATTCGTTCGGACATCGTTCGAGGGATCATTCCAGGAGCTGCCCGGCTCGGTGGTCGAGGCACACCCCAAAGGAACCACACCCCCCGCCGGTGACGCGAGCCGCAAGGCCCTGCCCACCGGTGTGCCCACAATCCTGCGAGAGCAGCAGTTCCAGGTCGTTTATGACTTCATCCCTGAAGACGCCTACGACGAAGACCACCTGCAAAACATCCAGGGCAAGATCAACGACGACGTCTCTCTGTTCGGGCGAGGCAAAGGCTGCGTGCTCTACGTGAACTCCGAAAAGGAGGATATCGTCGACTCCCTGGGAACCTACGGGTTCCAGGTCACGCACAACTTCGTGCGACGTGGACGGGACTGGAACATCACTGACGCCACACCCCCGGCCGGGTCGACCTCGCGCGATGCCTCCGAGGCAATCATGGTCATTCGCGGGCTCGACTCCTCCGACGCGAACCGGCCTTATCAGTATCACGCCATGAAGGGCGACAAAAAACTTTTCTACTACGGATGGGAGGTGTGAGGTGCTCTATAATCTCCCGTTCGTTCCGGGCAAACGCTACCCGTTTTCGCGGGTCCAGATCGGCTCAGTGATCGCCGAAGCCGGATCTTTCGAGGTGGCCGAAACCATCCACCTGGACGAATACTTCACGAGCGGCCACGGCGGCGGAACGCTCACCAGCTTCAAAGGGTTCACGGTCTCCGGAACGATCGAGGCCTACGTGCCTCAGTCTTCCGGATCGCCGCACACGATCAGCTCGAACCTGCCAGGGCGATTCGAACGTCCCGTGATCCGGCTCTGGACCGGCGGGTTTTACTGCGAGGGCACGGCCGCACTCTCGAACCGAAGCGTCTCGGCAGCGGCCGGCCGGTTCACGGCGATCAAGCTGGACTTCAAATCACACGGCTACTGGACTTTCGTGCCGAACGTGGTGGAGGCTTCGTAAATGGCCCGCCGCGACGGATTCCGGCCGAACGAACGCATTACCCGCGACGGTTTGAACCAGCGACTGACCGCCCCTGCTTCGGTCAATCTTTCCGGCCCGCGCGTGAACAAACGCCGCGGAGACCTGGTCATCACCGACGAGGAGGAGATTTTCATCCGCCTGACCGGCACGGCCGCAAGCCCTCGCCGCTATGCATGGCAGGAAGTCTCGCACGATAACGGCACGTGGAAGAACACGAACCGCACGGGAACGGTCGACAACGATCCTGCGTTCGAGGTCAATAACGCCACCCTGACAGCGGGAACCAAAGTCTATACGGCCCGCCGCTCAAGAGCTTCCGGGCAATGGACGTTCACTGCCGCATCCGGTGGCGGTGACGTGCAGATCAAGTCGGGCGACACCCGCCTGATGATCCTTGGAACCTACGACGCCTACAAGGACTGCGAAGGCGTCCCGCCCAAGCCGCCCACGACATGGGCCGATAGCTGCGGCACGACCCGGACGACGACGTTGTGCGTGCCTGCCTACGCCTACGCCGTCTACCAGAGATGCGGATACATCTGGCAGAAGGTGGGCGACACGCGAACCTTCGGAGTCTGGGCGAATGAGACCAACGGCGGATCTACCGGCGCGTGGGGCCGCTTCCACGTGCCGTGCTGGGGCGGCGACCGCGACCCGGTCACATGGCTACCGGATCCTGACGCCGACTGTATCGGCGTCTCGTTCGAGGCCAATGGCGGCTCTGCGGTCTCCTGCTCATGCCCGACATGGTTCACAGCGATCACGTGTTTGCAAATCACCGTGAAGTGGATCGACCTGCCCGCAGGCGACCCGCCCGTCAACTGCTCCGGATGCTGGGATCTTATGGCCAGCCGGTGGGGCACTCAGGAGACGATCAAGATCGGCTATGACGACTTGGGCTGCGTGCTTCAGGGCGACATGGGGCCGTTCCCCGTGAACCTGCTCTGGACCCAGTTCGACTGGGGCGCGGACTGCTTCTGGGGTCCTGACGAATTCGACCCGTGCGATCCATGCACGGGATTCGGCAAGCTGGTGCTCTCTCTCAACTCGGCCCCGCGCACGAGCGGCGGGTGCGGCAACCCAGCCGGCGCATGGATGAGCTGGCAACTCAAGGCAAAGCAGTTGAAAGACCTGATCTGCAATTGCGGAACCGGGCCACTGCGTTTATCGGTGGCATCTCCCGCTCTGGCATGCGGCCAGCTTGCGGAATGGGTGGAAATCTCGTGCTGCCCAGGACCCGGTCCTGAACTCAACCTTGCCGCATGGTGCGAGGAGTGTCAGCGGACGCTTGATTACGAGAACGAAGACTTCACATTCGAAAGTGTGAACTTCAACACGATTCCCGGCCTGACGATCCTGAAAGACTCTTCGCCGATCACGACGCAGACTTATGGAGACACCGGTTCGCCATTCGCTTTCGGAATGACGCTTTCGAGCGATCTTCAGGCGTTCAAGGGCGAAAATCCGGACGTGAAAATCACAGTGACGGTCGAACGTGAGACAATCCCTTACGATGGCGGGATCGGCACGCTGGTCGACGAATACGAAATTACCGGGTCGACGACCATTACCCCTTCCGCAATTATCGTGGACGATTCGCCCGTAGATACAAAGATCACGGTCTCCGCTGTGATGCAGGCTTACCCCGACCCCCGCGTGCTGTTCGGATCGTGCTGTGAGGCTTCCGGGTTTTGTCCGCCTGAAGAAAGCAACGCAAGCGGATATTTCGGCAGAGTCCTTCTGCCGATCACTTACAACCTCACATCGGGATCCGTAAGCCTTGACGCCGGAACTCCGGGCAGTTTACCCGCAGACATCATTGACGGATTGACGCCTGACAGCCTGCCCACAGACATCATTGACGGCGGAGAAATCTGATATGCCGACCGAGTCGAAGAGAATGCAGCAGATTCGTGGATCCGCCGCTGACTGGTCGTCCGCGAATCCCGTACTTGGACCGGGAGAAATCGGAGTCGAAGTCGAATCCGAAACCAGAAGGATTAAAATCGGCGACGGATTCACGCCATGGAGCTCGCTCACCTACACTGGTCCAGATCGTGGGACGCTCTTCGACGTTCGTACCTATGGCGCCCTGACAGGATTCACGAACGAAGACGCGACGACCGCCGCGTTCCAGGGTGCCGTAGATGCCATCGAAACCGCTGGCGGCGGGACTCTCTACATTCCGGCGACCGGGTTGGATTCGGCCTATTACCTCCGTCGCCCGATCTGGTGCGGGGTCGATAACCTCACGGTCATGGGTGAAGGTGATCAGGCGACGAACCTGATCAGTTACGGCCCCGCCTTCATGACCACGAAGCACCCAAAGTATTGGGACTGCTCGACCACCAGCTACACCGACACGAACACCGGATCGACGATCACCGTCAAAACGGGCGGAGTCGTGACGAACCGTGAGCGGTACCGGATGGACCTGACGGAGTTTATGAGCGGCGGTACGTACGCACCGGGCGGAAGTCGCCCGGCTCTCGGAGTCTCGACCGGTCCGGGATACTTCGGGCTTCGCACTCGCCGCAATGTCATGGGCGGTCGATACCCTTACGCATCGCTGGCGACCGGCGAAAACAACGGCGGATCGAACTTCTTCACGCAGTGGCGGAACTACTCGAATATCGAGTGGAATTTCATTTTCTATCAGCATGAAACGACGCTCGTAGGCGGAATCGCCGGGGCTGGTTCGGTCAAGAATCCTGACCCGTGGATTTTGTGGGGTGATGGAACCGATTACATTTTCGACCTTGCTTTGACGGATGCGGACGGCATCCGCCGCTCATGGATTCGATGCAAGTTTCCGCAACCTGGTGACGTCGGACTCCACCGGATCACGATCCAGTTCGACGGGGCGGCTTCGACTGAT
>WGMM01000029.1 GCA_016125085.1 bacterium | reverse complement strand
TTGGCATTCCATCAAGATATCGCAACTTGCCGAGGTTCTCAAGAAAAATGAACTGACACCATTTTCTTTCCCGAGGTTCTCAAGAAAAATGAACTGACACCATTTTCTTTCCTGACACCATTTTCTTTCCGGCCCAATTCCGCCTCTGACCATCAGCCGGACTCGAACGATCCTGCCGGTCCTGACGGCGTGATTTTCATGGATTGGGTCGATTCGCCGATTTCGGGATCCAGCGAATTCGTGATACGAATCTGTAGAGGCACCGCTTTCGTTTCGCTTGAAGGTGGCGATCAGCGAAGGAAGTGAATCGGTTTTTTCATTGCATTATCCGTTCGAAATCGGCCTGAAATCCCATGAACCCGCGACGCGAGATCGATGACGACGCCGAACTGGAGAAGCTCAAGGTATTGATGGGCTTCGAACCCGGCCACGTTTTCGAGGAAGATCGCCCGATCGAACGGTACGAATGCGACCACGTCATCCCCGTGGCCGATCGTCCCGCTTTCGACAGGATTTTCGACGACCTCTGCGACCGTTTTCGGCCCTCGGACAACTACGAGCGAGACCTTGTCGGCGAACTCGCCGTCGTTCGTGTGCAAATGGCATCGTTCGAACACCAGACGCTCGAAATGAAAGCCGAGCAATCCCTGGCCGCCGCTGCCACTTTCGACCGCATCGCCGCCGCCGAATTCGATCGCGATGTGGCCCGCTGGCGGAAGAACCCGGCCGTGCACCGCGACATCCTGGGCGGGACGTTCCTCGGGGCGACCTTCTTCGCAAGCCTCTGGACCGACTCCGCCGCCCGGTTTGCCCGAAGCGGCATAAATCTGCCGCTTGGCCGAGTGTGCGACCTCGTCATGGCCGAAGGGTCGCCCTGGACGGTCGACGCCATCACGGCCCCGGGCAGGGTTATCATGAGCCATTGGCTAGCGACGCGGAGCGATCCTGAAAAATCCGCCAGGGCCTGGATTCGCAGGGGCCTCGCCGCTGGCGGGACGGACGATTTCGAAGCCGCATTCGAATTCTCAATGTCAGCCCCTGACGCCAGAGTATCGCGAGAATGGCTCGAAAAACATGTTTCGGATCGTGCTGGCGAATGGACGGTTCGGGCGGAAAGTCTGGCCGAAGAACACGCACATTGTCGCGATCGGTTCCGTGCCGCTTCGACTGGCCTGGGATTGCGTGACAGGGTGCTTCAGGCCGAAGCGAGGCTTGCCCATGCGCGGATTCGCGATAGCCGTTCAGATGCCGAGCGGCTCGAGAGGCGAATCGAAAGGCTGCAACGAAAAAAGCGGCCTTCGTACGTTCGATCATACGACCGAAAAGTTCGCCCGATCGATAATGTCCAGCTGATCGAACGCGTCGACGAAACCGGCCTGGCCGTCGCATCGCCCGATTCCCCGGCTGTTGGGCTTGCCCCTGGGGGACTGGTCGCGGAAAATGGTGGAAACGACCGAAGGAAGCCGACCGATCCGGAATCGCATGCCGATTCGCCTGAAACTCAACGGATTCGCCATGAACGACCCATTTTTCCACACCGCCGTGGCCCGTCGGCTGACCTGTGCGGCCGTGACGGCAGCCCTGCTGGCTGCCCTGCCGATTCAGGCCAGGGCCGACCGGTTCACGATGAAGACCGGCGAATCGTACGTCGGGCACGCCGAGCGGGATGGCGTCATCGCCGGTGCCTTCGATGGCGTGAAGCGAACACTGTTTCGTTTTACGAGAGTCGAAAAGCAGGACGCAGGTGCAGGCTCGGCCGCGTGGGAATCGTTCCGGCTGATTCAGCCGAAAAAGGGCAGCTTCACCGCCGGGCAGATGCCGGGTGTTCTGGTGGGCGTGACCAGCGAGCCGTGGGACGAATTCGGCCGCCGCATCATCCGCTTCAGCCCGCCCCGGAACGCGGCCAAGATCAACCAGGTGACGCAGGCGCTGATCGAGATCGGCCCGAAGGCGAGCAAGCTGCGAGGAGTGGAAAGCTATTGGACGGGGCAGGTTACGACGTCGCAGATTCCCCGGCCGGTGATCGTCGGCCTGTTGAACCGGATTCCGCCGGAAGAGAAGGACGAGCGGCTGCGAGTGGTGCGGTTTTATCTTCAGGCGAACTGGTATCCGGAAGCCCGGGCCGCCCTGGCAGCCCTGAAGAAGGACTTCCCGGAACTTGCGGAAAATCTGGCGACGGCCGAACGGGGCGTTCTGGAAGCGGAAGTGACGGCATCGCTGGACGACATCGCAGCCCGGCTGGCTGCCGGGCATCCGCCGGCATCGGTGAAGCCGGAGCTTGCCGAAGCAGTGAAATCGGCCCAGACACTCAGCGACGTGGTGAAAACCCGGGCCACCGAGGCGATGGACCAGCTCGAAGCGGCGATCAGCAACGGCACGCGGCGGCAACGCGAATTGCAATCGGCATTCGACGGATCGCACTCCGGCGGCTCGGGCGCAGGCCCGGGGGCCAAGCACCTGGCCGCGATGATCGAAGCTCTCGAATACTGCCCGGCCAAGGTCGAAGCCCTGTTCGAACCGTTCGACCAGTATGCCCGCAACCCGGACGGGGTGGATCCGAAAAAAGCCTGGGCGCTGGCACTTTCCGCCTGGGTCGGCGGGATCTCTCTGGCCACGGAGGACATCGCGCTGGCTCTTGCCTTTGCCGACGCCTTCGAAGCGATCGAAAAAGGGGCCCGGGCCACGGGAACGGACGACCGAGCCGCGGCGGCATCGACAATGCAATCGCTGCTGATTCCGGCGATGGGCGGCGATCGCCCCCTATTTGCCGCCGAGGCCCAGAAAATTGCCGAACGGCTGCGGCCGTCGTCGAAAATGATCGTTCCTGTGCCTGGAAAACCACTGATCTACCGCGTGGAAAACGACGTGAACGTGGTGCACAGCGAGTATCGAATCACGGTTCCGCCCGGCTATCACCGGCTTGGGCAATATCCGGCGATTGTCGTGCTCAACCCGGGCGGAACGCCGGATGTGGCCGCCGAACCCTGGCAGGAAGAAGCCGCCCGCAGGGGCTGGATCGTCATCGCACCCGATCTCCAGGATTCAGGTGCCTATCACTTTACGCCAAGCGAGCACGCCACGGTGACGCTTTGCCTGCACGACGCCCTGAAACGGCTGGCGATCGATCCGGACCGCGTCTTCGTGGCCGGTGCCCTGGGCGGCGGCGACATGGCCTGGGATTATGCCCTGGCCCATCCGGACAGCCTTGCCGGAGGCGTCGTCATCAGTGGTCTGCCGGCCAAATATGTGCCTGCGTATCGTTCGAACAACCAGATCGTGCCGCTTTATATCGTGGAGGGCGAACTCGCCCCGGGCGAAAAGCCTGTGATCATGCCGTTCGTCAAAGGCCAGATGCTCAAGAACTGGGACGCAACGTACGTACAGTACAACAAACGGGGTCTGGAGATGTTTCCCGAAGAGATTCCGGCAGTGTTCGACTGGATGCAGGGGCGTCGAAGACCTGTGGATACGGAAGAGTTCTCGGCCGTAAGCGGCCGGGAAGGGGACCAGCGGTTTTACGGCCTGGTGATCCGCGAATTCTCCGAAGGGCAGAGCATGACCCCCGAGTCGGTCGACCCGATGGGCGAGAATCTCAACCCGGCGACGATCAAGGCCCGATTTCTGCCGGCATCGAACCAGGTACAGATCATGAGCAAAGGCGTGAAAGCGATGGATGTGTGGCTAAGCCCCCGCCAGTTCGACTTCTCCAAAAAAGTCGAAATCAAGCTGGGCGGCCGAACACGATTCAAGGGCGACGCCGTAGCGAGCTGGTCGGACTTTCTCGAGGATCTGTCCGCCCGGGGCGATACACGTCAAACCTATTTTATGAAAGCCGAACTGCGGTGACTTCGACCGGTCGTTTCACTTCGATCCGCCGCCGGATGATGCCCGAAGGTGTGCCCCAGTCGCTTTGGGACTACGCCACGAGCGATCGGCTGGCCGAAGAAGAGACCGCCTATTTCGCCGACCATCCTCTCTGTTCCGTCGACCTGACCTGGATCGCTTCCGTTCTGGGACATGGAAAAGGTGTGGTCGCTGATCTGGGCTGCGGTTCAGGCCGGGCCTCGGCCGTTCTGGCCGGTCTGGGCTGGAACGTCTTCGCCATCGACCTGAGCCGCCCGATGCTTCGGACGCTTCAGATCGAGCAGGAATCCCGCAGAAAAGAGCGGGGCGGCACGATCGTTCCCGTTCAGGCGAATCTCGCCCGTCTCGATTTCCTTCCTGCAGGTTCGCTCGAAGCCGCAGTCTGCCTTTTCAGCACCCTGGGCATGCTTCCGGACCGAACCGTCCGCCGCCGATGCCTGGCAGGAATCTCCGCAGCGTTGGTCCCGAACGGTAAATTCCTTCTGCACGCCCATAACTGGTGGGTGCAGAAATCCACGAGCCAGGGCCGCCGCTGGATGATAAGCGACACATTTCGCAGGCTCGCCAAAGCCCCTGACTTCGGCAACCGTGCTGCGAATTATCGCGGTATTCCGGGTGTGCGAATCCACTGCTTCACCTGGAACGAACTCGCCGCCGACCTCGCCGTTACAGGCTTCCGGATCGTCAAGGCCATCAGTCTCGACGCCGAATCCGCCCGCGATCTCGGCCCCGGAAGGTTCATCAGGAAATTTCGCGCCGGTGCCTGGCTGATCGAGGCGGAAAAGATCGGCACGAAAAACGCGAATCAAGATTTGGAAGGGGCTTGAAGACCCATCTCGGACGATTTTCCGAAGACCCTTGCAATCTGAACATAGATACATAATACTGGAACCTCGTCACCAGGACACGAAACCTGAACGCCCGATTACCGAAGACTTTCGCCATGATTCGCTTCATTCATGCCGCCGACATTCACCTGGACAGCCTGATGAAAGGCATCCGCAGCGAATCCGCCGGGATCGATCCTGCGGCGTTTCGTCTGAGCACCCGGCATGCCCTTCGAAATCTGGTCGATTGGGCGATTCGCGAGAAAGTCGATTTCGTCACGCTCGGCGGCGACAACTTCGATGGCGACTGGAAAGATTTTACGACGGGTTTGTATTTCAATTCGGAAATGGCCAGGCTGACCGAATCAGGCATTCCCGTCGTTTCCATCTCGGGCAATCATGATGCCGCCAGCCAGATTTCACGAAGCCTGAACTGGCCGAATCGGTTCCGGAAGCTGGACGACCACTCCCCGGAAGTCTACGAACCAGTCGAAGGCGTTCGTGTCATCGGCCAGGGATTCCGAACGAAAGCGGTCACTGAGAATCTGGCCGCCCGTTATCCGGCGAACGACTCCGCCACCGGTATCATGATTGGCCTGCTGCACACATCGCTCGCTGGAGTCCCACGAGACGGTCACGACAATTATGCCCCGTGCGAACTGGCCGACCTGCGAAGCAAGCGATACCATTTCTGGGGTCTGGGTCACATACATAAGTCTTCCTGGATGGAAGGACCCGGGGATATGCCCATACTCTATCCCGGCAACCTCCAGGGCAGGCATATTCGTGAAACAGGCCCCAAAGGAGCCTGGCTGATCGCCCTCAACGACGACGGTTCGAAATTCGAACAACGCTTCGAAGCGCTGGACACGACAAGGTGGGAACTTGTGATCGTCGACGTGACAGGTGTTTCGAACATCGATGATTGCTGGGCCGCAGTCGGCGATGCGATATCGACAGCAGCCCAGGATCTTTCGAACCGGTTTCTGGCGGCAAGAATCCGTTTCGTCGGACATTCGCAAGTTCATCAATCGCTTCGCAAGCTTCTGGAACGGGCAGACGAGGCTCTGCTCGCCTGCTGCCGAAACGAGGCCGCGAGGACATGCCCGGGCCGCGTCTGGATCGAAGCCGTCGAGCTGAATTCTACGGCTCCGGCTTCATCTCGAATGTCGGCTGATTCGATGTTGGAATTACGGACTTTCATCGATGATCGGGCAAAAAGTGACGAATGGATCGCCGATTTTCTGGCGAAGGATGAAATCCAGAAACTCAGGAAACAATTTGACTATTTCGAAAATGACAGTGAACGCGGTGAACTTATCGATATCTTGAACCCGGATGCGATTCGTGACGTGATCGAAGAGATTCCTGAAATACTGGAATCGAGACTGGATATCGCCACATCAGCGGAAGTCGAGGACTGAAACGCCATGCATTTCCTCGAATTGCACTTGAAAGCTTTCGGACATTTCACTGATTACTGCATCGACTTCCCGCCTCGAGAAGCCGGATGCGGCCTGCACTTGATCGTCGGGAACAACGAAGCCGGAAAATCGACCGTGCTCGCAGCGATCGAACGACTTCTCTTCGGATTTTCGAAATCCGATGGCAATTACGACTTCGTCCATCGGCCGAACAAATTGCTTATCGGTGCGAGAATCGGCAACGTCGACGGAGGCAATGGCACGTTTCTCAGACGCAAGACCAGCGACGCTCTCACGACCCTCGACGGCAAGACCGAATTACCCAAATTGCTTTTCGAATCGGAACTCGATGCGCTTACGCCATCCCAATACATGCGACTCTTCGGCCTTGACCAGCAGCGATTACGGCAGGGTGGCATCGAACTCGTGAATTGCGAGGGCGATTTCGCCCGTATTCTGTTCGCGGAATCGCTCGGCGAACTCGACCGTTTCGAAGTCGTTCGCAAGGAACTCGAGCTGACCGCTTCGAAGCTCTTCCGCCCTGGCGCGCGCGGCAAGGCCACAATGCCGCTCAATCAAGTCAAAACGGAACGCGACCTGATACAAAAAGAACTCCTCGAATCCACGACGACGGCACAGACATGGAATCAGCTGCAGCAGGATCTCGAACGTGAAGTCCGGAGTCGAACCGAGCTCGACGAAAGGCTGGAGAAGCTACGCCATGTTTCGAACCGGCTCGAACGATTGAACCGCTCGCAGGAAGCTATTCGCGAACTGGATAAGAGAACCGACCGAATTGCGGCATTCGGACATCTTCCTGAAGTTTCTGACGATTTGAGAACGGAATTCGCACAGGCGGAAGAACAGTCAAAAGCCGCCATGTCCAGGCTCGCCGACACAGAAGCCGATATTGCCGAATTGACGCAGAAGATCGAAAGTACACGTCTGGATGAGATATTGCTTTCGTTCGGAGATCGCATCGAGAGACTCGCTCGCAAATCAGCAGCGATCGAATCGATCAGGTCGAAATTCGATTCACGCCAGGAAGCGATTTCGATCGGAATGTCTGATTTCGAGGATCGGTTGAAATCGCTCGGATTCGAATCCTGCGACTCTGCCCAGTTGCCTCGTCCATTCGATCCCCGAATTCAACGGCTGAAATCGATAAAAGAAGAAATCGACGGCCTGAAAGAATCCATTTCCGGAACGACCGCTGCGATCGATGCCCTGAAGATGCAGCTTCGAGTCGCCGAGTCAGAACTTTCACGAATCCCTCAACCTCGCGACGTCGCTCACATCGACACGGCCCTTTTGCGACTGCAATCGATGCAGGAGCGAATGAGCAGCCTGGATTCTCTCCGGAAGAACAGGTCGAAGTGCGATCGGCTCATCACGAGCAGGCTCAATGCGTTGCCGCTCTGGGAAGGCTCGCTCGCGGATTTCGAATCATTGAAACTTCCCGATTTCGAGTTAGCTGGCAAAGACGCCGATCGATTCGAATCGATGAATCGGGTCCGTCTTGAAGCTGAAAACGATGCGAAGAAGATCTCGCGTGAATTGAATGAGAAAAAGGAGATTCTCGCGAATCGCCTCGCAGAGTTCGAAATCCCTTCGCCTGGAGAATTGGCGAATTCCCGCAAGGAAAGAGACGATCTCTGGATGATCGTCAAAGCCAGATGGATCGACGATCGCAATTCGCATTCCGATCCTCTCAATGACAGAGATCTCGCTCAGGAATTCGAATCCAGAACCAAACGATCCGACAGGCTTGCCGATGTTCTCCGCGATCACCTGGAGACTGTTAAACTGCAGGGCGAATGCCTCGACCTGGAAGTTCATGCGAAAGCAGCCGAGCGAAGACTTGCGGAATGCGAGGCGCAAACACGACAGGCAAGGGAATCTTGGATCGCTCATTTTCGTTTTCTCGAGACCGAACCGGTACGTCCGGATGAAATTCGGCAATGGCCCGAAATGGCGCGATCGATCCTTGAACTGATCGAAGAACGGGATTCCATAAATGACTCCATCGATCGAATCGAAAAGGAATGGACGGATTGCGTTTCGGACGTCGTCGAACCCCTCCTGGATGAGAATAGAGGTTCCCTCTCGTCCTTCGATCTTTGCAGGTCGGAGATTCAATCGCTTCGAGACAGGGTCGTAAAGGAGAATGCCGATCGCCAGAGCCGTTCGGCCCGTGCGAACGAATGCCGGGAATCCGTGGATCGGAATCTCGCGAAGCTCGATGAAGAGAATCGACGGCTCGATCTCGCGACGATCGCCTGGTCGGAACAACTTACCGAATGCGGATTTCCTTCATTCGTCGGAACGGAATCTTTCGAAACCGTTTCGAATTCGATCGCATCGATCCTTCAGGAAGCGAAAAGACTCGAATCCGAACGAAGCAGGCTACAGGAAGATATTCAGGAAGTTCGATCTTTCGAAATGGAAGTGGATTCGCTCGCGAACGAGATTCGTTTCACGGAAGTATCATCCGACCCGGTTCGGATCGCCGAATCCATGCGAAACCGATTGATCCAGGAAAGGGAGTCGAGCAAAGCACTTGTCCGGAACCGATCCTCCCTTGAGAAGGAAATCGAAGCCCGCGAGATCGCTCTTGCAAGCCTCAAAAAGGCCAAAAGTCGCATTACCGAGATTTGCATCAAGATTGGAGCGGACCGACCGGAAGCCGCTCAGGAGAGATTCGAAACGATCGCTCTCCGAAACGCCGAGAAACGTGAGGCGGACAAGGCACTCGCCAGACTCGACAGTCTCCGGAACGAAGAACCGCTCGATCGATGGATCGAAGATTCCCGGAATTTCGCGCCTGAAAATGCGAATCGGATGATCGAGGAATCCCGTTCGGAGATCGAGAAACTCAACTCGACTCGCGACAGCATCTCCGAAGCCATTTTCGCGATCGATCGGGAAGCCAGGCGTATCCGTGATTCGGTTACATCGGCCGAATCTCTCGCCGTTGAGCAGCGACGGAAAGCTTTCTTCGAAGATACTCGTGCTCGCGTGTCCCAGTATCTCAAATGCCAGCTGACGATGCAGGTTCTCAAGGATGCCGCGGAATCGTATCGTAAACGCATGGGGCAACAGGTGATCGACGATGCTTCGATCAACCTGAAATCCTTGTCGTACGGAAGCCTCGAAGGAGTGATCACGACTGACGTACAAGGCAAGCGCAAACTCGTCGCGATCCGCTCCAAGGACCAGGATTACCTTGACTTGCATCAACTCAGCGAAGGGGCCCGGGACCAGCTTTTCCTTTCGCTGAAAGTGGCGATGATTCGAAATCGGCTCATGGAACGACGAAGAAAGGGTAAAGGCCCTCTTCCCGTGATCTTCGACGACGTTCTCGTGAATTTCGATGACGACCGGGCCGCGGCAGCATTCCGCCTCTTCGAAGAACTCGCGAAATCGACACAGGTCATCTATCTGACACACCATCGGCATCTCGAATCCGTCGCGCGTGCAGCGATCGGAGACTCCGCATTCCGCATCCATCGACTCTCCATCTCCGATCCGAACGATAAAGCAGGTGCTCCTGAACTCATTACTGGACACAACCATCCGCTTTCCGCGATTCTTGAGTAACTTCGATCGTGTGATTACACTTCGGTGAACACGTTCCGATAGTCGCGAACATGGCCTCGAGAGTGTCCGAGAGAGAAGCATCCCATGTCCCAGCGTCAGGTCGATCATCCGATTCTCGAAGTCATACCTCGTCGCTGGTCGCCCCGAGCCATGACCGGTGAGCCAGTATCGCAGTCGGATCTTCTGGCCGCCTTCGAAGCCGCCCGATGGGCTCCATCGGCGTTCAACAATCAGCCGTGGCGGTTTTTTTATGCCCATCGCACGAGCGACCACTGGCCTCTTTTTCTCAGCCTTCTCGGCGAATCGAACCGGAGCTGGTGCGTCCAAGCCGGCGCTCTGGTTCTGTTGGCGTCCAAGACCACTTACGACCATAATGGTGAAGCCGCAAGGCTTTATGCGTTCGATGCCGGTGCCGCCTGGGAGAATTTCGCCCTCGAATTGACGCATCGTGGTCTCGTCGTACATCCGATGCAGGGTTTCGACCACATCGCGGCGAAATCGGCATTGAATTTGCCGGCTGAACTTGATCCGATGATCATGATCGCCGTCGGCCATAAGGCACACGCCGAGATCTTGCCCGAAGCGCTTAGGGCCCGCGAAAAGCCGACCCCGAGACGTCCCCTGGCCGAACTTGTCCATGAAGGACCGATCTCCGTGTAAGATCGGTTGCGAATTCCGAAATAACCCAGACATTCAACATCACCTTGCGACAGGAAGAACGATGCCCACTCCGGACGAACTCTATGATCAGGCCGTCGATAAACGTGACTCCGGCGACAAAGCCGGTGCGATCGCACTTCTCGAACAGGCACTGCAGGACAATCCCAGCTTCTCGCTCGGCCACGGGCTGATCGCCAAGCTTTACGTCGATCTTGGCGAAGCCGAAAAAGCGATCGAACATGCGAAAAAGGTCGTGGAACTCGAGCCGGACGATACTTTCAGCTACACCGCCCTCTCGGTAATCTACGTGAAATGCGGTCGGATTCCTGAAGCCGAAGCCGCCAAGGCGATGGCTTTCCAGAAGGAACATGGGCTATGAACCGATTCGGAACGTTCTGTGCTGCGATCAGCCAGATACTCCTGGCATCGGCCTGCATCGGGGCCGAAAAAAGTGCCGGTGAAGATTCGTCCGCCTGGTTCGGTAAGAACGTTCCGGCTCTGCAGGTCGTTTACGAAGATCTGCACCGCAACCCTGAGCTTTCGCTTCAGGAAAAGCGAACCGCGGCGAAGCTTGCCGAGGCGCTGGCTGCCACCGGGGCGAAAGTCACGCGGAACATCGGCGGGCATGGTGTCGTGGCTGTACTGGAAAACGGCCCGGGGCCTGTCGTTCTTGTGCGGTCCGACATGGACGCTCTGCCCGTAACCGAAGCCACGGGAGCCGCTTACGCCAGTCAGGTCCGCGTCGCCGATGCCGAAGGTCGGCAAACAGGCGTCATGCATGCTTGCGGGCATGATATTCACATGACATGCCTGATCGGAACGGCCAAATGGCTGGCGGATCATCGAGATGCCTGGAAGGGAACGGCCGTCCTGATCGGCCAGCCGGCGGAAGAACGGGTCGAAGGGGCCCGGGCCATGCTGGCTGAAGGTCTTTACGAGAAGTTCCCCAAGCCTTCGGCGGCTCTGGCTCTGCATGTCGCGCATGATGTCGCCGCGGGCAAGGTCGGTTTCGTCGCCGGGCCGGCGTTCGCATCCAGCACTTCGGTGAATATTCTGGTCAAGGGCAGGGGCGGCCACGGGGCCATGCCCCATAACGCGATCGACCCGATCGTTCAGGCTGCCATGCTGGTCGTCGATCTCCAGACGATCGTAAGCCGCAAGGTCAATCCGATCGACGCAGGAGTCGTCACCGTCGGATCCATTCACGGCGGCACGAAGAACAACATCATTCCGGACGACGTCCGGCTGCAGCTCACCGTGCGGGCTTTTCGAGACGAAACCCGTGAGATGCTCCTCGCATCCATTCGTCGCAAGGCCGAAGGGATCGCCCACGCTCACGACGCCCCCAAGCCCGAAGTTACGATTGACGAAGGCATTACGCCGACCGTGAACGATCCTGGCCTGGTCGCCCGTGTGATGCCCGCGATTCGAAAGACGCTGGGCGACGAGAATGTCGTCGCCGTCGAGCCGACGACCGGGGCGGAAGATTTCGGCCTTTATGGCCAGGGGGGCGTGCCGACATTCATGTTCCGTCTTGGTACAGTGGCCCCGGACCGTCTTGAGGATGCCCGCAAGGGCGGCAAGCCGCTCCCTTCGCTGCACTCGGCCGAATTTCTGCCTGTTCCGGACGCAGCGATCGCGACCGGTATTCGGGCGATGACCTCGGCGGTCGTCGAACTTCTGCCCCCGCGCTGAATTGACCAATCCCTCACGTTCGCCCCGCCCGATGGAGCCCGGTTTCCGATGGACTATGCACCTCCGCCCCTGGATTGCGTTTCCGAACTGCTCAGTCCCTCGATCGTCATCTTTCGGGACCGGGTCATCGCGAACATTGACCGGATGATCAAGATGGCCGGTGGCGCGCATCGGCTGCGGCCCCATGTCAAAACGCACAAGATGGCTGAAGTCGTCCGGTTGTGCGAAGCGGCCGGGATCCATCAGCACAAGTGCGCCACGATCGCCGAAGCCGAAATGACGGCGGCGGCCGGCGGCCGGGATGTGCTGATGTCGTATCCGCTGGTCGGCCCGAACATCTGGCGATTCATCAAGTTGCAGCGGTCTTACGGCAACACGAAATTCGCGGCTCTGGTGGACGACCTGGACATGGTCGGCCAGATCGCCGAAGCCGCGCGTCGGCACGACACGAAAATCGCCCTTTATCTGGATGTCGACCTGGGCATGAACCGGACGGGCATCGCCCCGGGCGACAAAGCGTTCGCGATCTACAAGGCGATCGTCGAATCGCCTTCGCTGATCGCGGCGGGCCTGCATGGTTACGACGGTCACATTCGCGACGAAAAGCTCGAGCAGCGCAAGGCCACGGCCCGCCCCGGCCAGGAATCGATTCTGGCCCTGCGTGACAAACTGGTGGCCGCCGGGCTGCCGGTGCCATCTCTCGTTCTTGGCGGGTCGCCCAGCTTTCCGACCCACTTCGTGCTCGACGATCCGACGATCCAGTGCTCGCCGGGCACGCTCGTCTTCAACGATTCGGGCTATGGTTCGCGCTACGAAGACTTGCCGTTCCCGCCGGCAGTGTATTTGCTGACCCGCGTCGTCAGCCGACCTGGAACGGACCGTCTTTGCCTGGACCTTGGCCACAAAGCCGTCGCGGCCGATCCGGCGCCGCCCCGGGCCAGAATTCTGGCCCTGCCGGATGCCGAGCCGCTGGGTCAATCCGAAGAGCACCTGGTGATCCGCTGCTCCGACCCCGGCAAATTTCCGGTCGGCACGCCGCTCTGGGCGGTTCCGTCGCATATTTGTCCGACCGTCGCACTTCATAACTGGGCCTATGTCGCTGAAAACGGAAAACTCATCGGCCGATGGGACGTGACTGCTCGCGGGCGGGTGATTTCGATCTGAATTCGGTCGCCACCGACTTTCCAGCGACAGGGATTTCGAATTCCCGAAATCCCTGGCCCATTTTCACTATCATTCGAAGCACACGCGAACCAGCGCATTGGCCAGCATGGATTTCGAAAAATGAACGAGGAACGGATCGATCAGGATGAGTTTTCCGGATTCGACGGAAACCGGAGATTTCGGTCGAGCGCACATTCGTTTTGATTGACGATTTCAATAGAACAGGAACGGCCACCAGTTTTTCATCGGCTTGCCGGCGTCGTCATTCTGTCGATTGTCGAGCCCGGGCATGTTCTGCCGCCAGTACACGAGCCAGGCACCCATGCAATCGGGGGCGAGTGTGCGGTAGCGTTCGAAAGCCCGGTTCGTGAAAGGCTTCGCAGTATCCTGCTTTTCCGGGCCACTGCCGATGCGCCAGTCTTCGATCGTGGAAAAGACGGGCTGATCGTTATTGAGGTCATAATGCGACCGGCCATTGGGCGGGAAGTGGGCATTGCCGCCGGTGGCGACATAATTGTCGATCCGGTAAGGCTTGCCGTCATGCGTCACGATCATGGTTCTGGCGTCGGGATATTCGATCGCCCTGTTGCCGTATGACACGGCGTAGAGGCTGTCGAAAGGCACTCCGTAGCGGGTTTTCAGGTCGAAGCCGGCATATTCGCGAAAATACCGGGTGAAATAGGGAATCGCCTGGGAGTTGGACATGCCCTCGATGCCATGCGCCAGGCTTTCCATGAAGCAGCCGACGCCGCGAGAGGCGTTGATATTGCCGATGCGGACGCTCCGCCCGGTCCAGAGCTGTTCGTCGTCGCCGCCGTTGCCGGCCTGAACCCAGCGGCCCGGGACTTTTCGGAACCGGGCATCATAGACCGGTTTCTGTTCGATGACTTCGAAAGCCCCGATGTGCGGGCCCTGTTTTTCATTGCCTGAGGTGAAAAACCAGACTTCATGGATGTAGCCCCGGTCGATCAGGGCTTTCAAATCCAGAAACCTTTTGGGATTTTTCGGGTCGGTCACGCCGACTCGGGCGGCGAATTCCTGGCTGAACAGGGCGGTGTAGCGGAAATTGAAACCCTCCTTCGCCGCGGGATTCTTGAGCGGAACCAGGCGGCTGTCGCCGACTTTGCGGTCCTCGTCGCGCAAGTCGACGAACTTGAAGACCTGATAATCGAGAAATGCGGGCGCGGCAGGATCGTCGTAACCATGATACCGGCTGCTATCGGCCAGGGCCCGGATCAGGTCGGCGGCGAGTTTGTCGAGATGTACGCGGTCATGTTCGTTGGAAAAGTTGACGAGAAGCACGCGCGGTTGCATTTTGCGGATTTTGTCATGGTTGCGTGCGAGCCATTCGTCGCTGTTGGCATGGCTCCTGGCATTCGGCCAGAGGGTTTCGTCGTCCGGATCGTTCCAGGGACCAGGTGCCGATTGCGGATCCTGGTTCGGACCGGCTTTCGCATTTGCGACCGGAGCCGGTTTCGAAACGGGTCGACTGGATTTCCGGGCTTGTGCCGTCGCGGTGGAAGAGTCAGCGATCAGGAAAGCCGCAAGTGTCCAGATCAAGAACCGGCCCATAAGACGAACCATCGCAAAATCTCCGGGCAATCTGCAGGAAATGACAGGGAGCGAGCCGAACGAAGCGATACGGGAATGCACCTTCGAAGATATTCGATTCACTTGATGGGATCAGGCGTTTCGAATCGGGTGATCGTCAGCCCAGGCGGCGAATGCGGGATCCGCGGAATCGAAGAGCCGAATCCGGAACCGGAATTCAAGGGGCATGCTCGCCGGGATCGTAATGGAATCGACTCCGGAACCGGGCCGGGGCGACGGGTTCGCCACGATCAGACCGTAATCGCGTGTGTGGCCCCAGAACGGGCGATCGCCGGGATCGCATTTCGCCAGGATCTGAATTCCTCTTCGGAGATTCGAATCGCCAGGTTTCGAAATTGCCGGAACTGAGGCAGCCCACCAAGACGCATGTTTGCCCCAGGTGCCTTTTTCGTCGACACCGCCGTTGCCGCAATCGATTCGGCCGGTGCCATTTTTGACGGTCAGAGGCCGTGTCAGGCGGATGCCCAGGCCCATTTCTTCCTGATGCCCCAGCCGAATCGCCTCTCGATCGGTCAGGATTTTCGAATTCCAATCGAGCACGACATCCGGGCCGATCGAAGTGAATCGATATCTGGCGAATTCCCGAAGTTTCACTTCGGTGCCGATATGATCGAGCCAGTGATTTTCGACTTCGAAAGTCAGCACGCCGTTTTCCACCGTCACCGGTTTCGAAAACCGCACGTGCCGCACTTCGGCCTTGTTACGCCAATAGTCGCAGCCGTTCAGATCGCCGAAGGCCAGCCAGATCCCGGGATGCATCGTATCGTGATCGGTGGACTCGGAGGCCGGATCGGGCGAGACGGGCCTGGTGATTCGCATACCGCCGGGAGTGAAAATATCCTGAAAGAACGGCCGGCGGATTTTCGGGTGGCGGGTGACGTAAGCAGCGATCGGCATGGCATTTCGAAGAATAGAAATGCGATCGTCGCCGGTGACGAACGACCATCCGGGCGAATTCGCTTCGATCGAATTCCATGCACGAAGAGCGAACGAGCCCGCGATTGCATTTCGGCAGAGTGACCGGCGATTCATTCGGGATTCTCCTGACGCAGCACTCGGGCCGATTCGAAATGCGAAGCGGGATAAAGCCACGCGGCACCGATCCCCAAGGCATAAACCAGGCTCGCGGCGGCGCCGATGGCGGCGTAGTCTCCCGCGAATTGGCGCACGAGCAGGCTCGAACCGAGCACGCCGAACGCAGTGACGAACCGGCCGACATTGTAAGCGATGCCCGTGCCGGTGGCTCGACTGGCCGTGGCGAACATCGGCGGCAAGTTCAATGGCAGCCAGCCGAAGAAGAGCGTCGCAGCCAGGCCCTGGACGAAAACCATGGGCAGGAAGGCGGCTTCGAGCGGTCGAGTGCCCAGAAAGAGGCCGGAGGTGAAGGCCGTCGCCAGCAGGCCGAAGAAGGCGTAGGAAAGCCGAGGCCCGAGCCGGCCGGCGACGATGGCCCCGAAGAACCCGCCCAGGCAAGCACCGAAGGCCCAATAGCCCTGCGCTGTGGCTTTATAGCCGGGCATGGTGGACGAAGCGACGGCATCGGCCCAGGGGATCATCCATTTCGAAGCGGCCCAGGCTCCGACGAGCGGAATGCTGCCCAGAAGGATGGCGATGGCGAGCGTTCGGCGGTCGATTCTGGCGGATCCCGCGGCATTCGATCCACTCTCGGGGGCCATTTTCGAAGCGAGCCACCTGGGCGATTCCGGCAGCCGGCGGGCCACGAAAAGCCCCAGCAGCGTGGGGGCGGCGCACCAGAGGAAGAGCCAGCGCCAGGAGCCGGGCGTGATCGGATGAATGCGAGCGACTTGCGAAAGCCCCAGAATGCCGAGATTGATGGCCGCACCGAGGATGCCGGAGACTCGGGGCTTCGAAGCCGAGGGCCAGAATTCGGAGGCCAGCGAGACGCCATTCGGCCAGACGCCGCCGACACCCAGGCCGACGAGGAACCTGAGAATCAGAAGCTGATTCATCGATTGGACGAACCCGCCGAGGCCGGCGAAGGCGGAATAGAACAGGATGCTCCATGCCATGGCGGTGGCGCGGCCCTTGGAATCGCCAAGAGCGCCGAAGACGATGCCGCCGACGGCAGCTCCGAGCATGAGCGAAGCCGTGAGCCAGGCGAACCATTCCGCACCCAATTGGGGCGTATATCCTGTGCCGAGCAGCGATTGCGCCACGGAGAGCGATGCCACGGGCATGAGGCCGAGTTCGACGCCGTCGAACACCAGGGCCAGAAAGACGCAGGCGAGCACCAGCCACCGGCCATGCGGCGGATCGACCGGAGTGGCCGAAATATCGGGCGGGCCAGACCGTAAGCCGTCCTGTGGTCGTGAGAGCATCGTGCAGGCCGGAAAGTGGGTGAGCAGGCGGCAGTGCGAAGTTGAACCGGGGCTTGCCGATGGACACAATGGCATGCCGGGGTTCGATACAGAATATCAGACACGGGACGGTCCCACCATGAGCGAATCTGAGGGCGACCGCAACGAAGGCCAGTCGAGGATCGGCCTGATCGGCCTGGGGCTGGTCGGTTCGGCGCTGGCCGGGCGGCTGTTGCGGGCGGGTTTCGAAGTCGTCGGGTTCGATATCGATCGAAATACCGTCGAGCGATTCGAAGCCGCGGGGGGGATGCGTGCCGGAAGTGCCGACATCGTCGCGCAGCGGTGTTCGACGATTCTGCTCAGCCTGCCGGATGGCACGATTGCGGCGAGCGTCATCGACGAACTTCTGCCTTCGCTCAAACCCGGTTCTCTTGTGATCGACACGACGACGGCGGCACCGAAGGAGGTTGAGCTTGCCGCACAACAGCTGAGGGCTGCCGGAGCGGGATATCTGGACGCGCCGCTTTCGGGCAGCAGCGCGGTGATCGCAGCCGGGCAGGGGGCCTGGATCGTGGGCGGGGCGGGGTGCGACTTCGAAGCCGCCGGACCGGTGTTCGCCGCGGTGGGCGGCACGGTGCATCACGTGGGCCCGGTGGGTGCGGGGACGAGGGCCAAGCTGGTTTCGAACCTGATCCTGGGGCTCAATCGGGCTGCCCTGGCCGAGGGGTTGGCACTGGCGGAGTCGTGGGATCTGGATTTGCCGGCGACGCTGGAGGTGCTGAAGGCTTCGGCGGCGTGGTCGCGGGTGATGGACGCCAAGGGCGTGAAGATGATCGAAGCCGACTATCGCCCGCAAGCCAGGCTGAGGCAGCATCATAAGGATGTGCGGCTGATTCTGGAGTCAGCCAGGGAAGCCGGGCAGGTTTTGCCGTTGTCGGATCTGCACGACCGGCTTTTGACCGAAGCGGAGTCGGCTGGCTGGGGCGATGCGGACAATGCGGCGATCGTCGAAGTGTGGCGAGGTCGAAAAAAGTCGGATCGTCCGGCGGATATGGCCTGATCAGACTGAGCGACTCAGGCGATGATCTCTTGCACCACTTCGCCGTGTACGTCGGTCAGGCGGTAATCGCGGCCCTGGAATCGGTAGGTCAGGCGCTTGTGATCGATCCCGAGCTGGTGCAGGATCGTGGCGTGCAGGTCATGAACGTGCACGACTTCGTCGATGGCCTCGTAGCCGATATCGTCCGACTTGCCGTAAAGCTTGCCGGGCGTGAAGCCGCCGCCGGCGACCCACATGGTGAAGGCGTCGATGTGGTGGTCGCGGCCGATGGTTTCGCGGCTCTCGCCCATGGGCGTGCGGCCGAATTCGCCACCCCAGATGACGATCGTCGAATCGAGCAGGCCGTGGGCTTTCAGGTCTTCGATCAGGGCCGCCGTGGGCTGGTCGACTTCGCGGCAGATCTGGGTGAGGGAATCGCCCAGGTCGAGCGCGCCGCCGTGGTGGTCCCAGTCCGTGTGATAGAGCTGCACGAACCGGACACCCCGTTCCACCATGCGCCGGGCCAGCAGGCAGTTGGCGGCATAGGATGGCTTGCCGGGCTCCACGCCGTAGCGGGCCAGCGTGGCGGGGCTTTCGGCGGAAAGATCGACCAGTTCCGGAGCGGTCGCCTGCATGCGGAAGGCCATTTCGTAGGCCGAGATGCGGGCGGCGATCTCCGGGTCGCCCGTGGCGGCAAGGCGGTGGCGGTTCAGCGAGCCGAGGGTGTCGTAGAAGCGGGCTTCATCATCGCGTGAGCGGTCTTCGGGCGGGGCGAGGTCAAGAATCGGCGTGGCGCCTTTCAGGAACGGCACGCCCTGATGCTTCGTCGGCAGGAAGCCGCTGCCCCAGAGCGCGGCACCGCCGCGAGGCCCGCGAGGGCCCGACTGAAGCACGACGAAAGCGGGCAGATCCTGCGTCTCGCTGCCCAGGCCGTAGCTGAGCCAGCTACCCATCGACGGCCGGCCGAACTGGGGTGAGCCGGTGTTCATAAAGCCTTTGGCCGGGCCGTGGTTGAAGACGTCCGTCTTGACGGCGCGCAGCCAGCAGAGGTCATCGACGATCCGCCGATGGTGGGGCAGGTGCTCGGACAAATCCATGCCGCTCTGGCCGTAGCGGCGGAATTTCTCTTTGGTGCCGAGCAGTTTGGCGTCGTGCTTGAGGAAGGCGAACCGCTTGCCCTTCGTGAACGACTCGGGCGTGACCTGCCCATGCAGGGAGTTCAGCGTGGGCTTGGGCTCGAACAGCTCCAATTGACTGGGGCCGCCGGCCATGAACAGATAAATGACCGCCTTCGCCTTGGGCGGAAAGTGGGGGCCGAGGGGCGATGATTGCGGCGACGCGGCGGCACTTGCGGCAGGAATGGCGTCGCCCAGGCCAGCGAGAGCCATCGCCCCGAGACCGACGCGGCAATCGGCCAGGAAGTGGCGGCGAGTCGATTCGACCTGAAGGCGATCGCGTATCGAACGCTCGGCGGCTTCGCGGCTTGGGCGGTTCATGCCAGGTGACCTCGTCATTCGCGGGTGATGAATTCGTCGGCGTTGATGACCAGCCGTGCGAGGGTCGTCCACACCTGGGCTTCGCTGCGGCCGGTCGCTCGTTCGGACGCGATCAGGCCGACGATCGCCGATCGCTCGGCTTCGTCCGGCGGGCGGCCGAAGGCCCGGGCGAAGAGATGGTCCAGACGCTGCCTGTCGGAGGCCAGAGCCCCGTCGCCGGCGATGGCTTGGCCCCAGGCCTGTGCCAGTTCGACGAAGACCGGGTCGTTCGCCAGGTGCAGGGCCTGCAGGGGCGTATTCGATCGGTTCCGGCGGGTGCAGGCGGTCTGGGCGTCGGCGGCGTCGAAGGTCGTCAGCAGCGGGTGCCGGCTTTGCCGCCATATCCACGTGTAAAGACCACGGCGGAAACGGTCGGGGCCCTCGCTGGGCTTCCAGCCCCGCTGGCTCTGGGTGAACTGGAACAGTTCGGCCGGCTGGGGCGGGAAAACGGGCGGGCCGCCGAGCGCCGGGGCAAGCTGGCCTGTGGTGGCCAGGGCGTTGTCGCGGATCGTTTCGGCATCGAGCCGCAGACGGTTCTGGCGTGCCAGCAGCCGATTGAGCGGATCGCGGTCGGCCAGGTCGGGGCGATGGTTGGACGATCGCCGATAGGTCTCGCTGGTGACAATCCGGGCGTGCAGCCGCTTGAGGCTCCAGCCGTCGTCGACGAACCGGCGGGCGAGCCAGTCGAGCAATTCGGGGTGGCTGGGCAGGGCCCCCTGCAGGCCGAAGTCGTTTTCCGTCTCGACCAGCCCCGTGCCGAAGAACTTCTGCCACTCGCGATTGACCGTAACTCTCGGAACCAGCGGATGATCCGGCCGGGTCAGCCAGTGGGCGAGATCGAGCCGGGTGAGGCGGCGGCCGTGAGTCGAACCGTCATCGCTGGCGATCATGGCCGGGGTGCCGGGTTCGACAAGATCACCCGGCTGAAGGAAATCACCCCGCTGATGAATGCGTGTGGGCCGGGGTTTGGGGGCTGGGGCCATCACCAGCGACGTGACGGCTCCATTCAGCTTGCGCAGGCGATCTCGCAAAGCCGCGACGGCCGGGTCGATCTTGTTGGCCTTGAGATTCACCAGATCGACGAACTGCTGCCTGGCGGCCGGGTCAAGGGGGGCGATCGTATCGGTGATGAGCTTCTGGGCCTTCACCGGCAGGGCGAGGAACTCCGGGGCACCGTCGGCGATCACGATGCGGAACTTGCCCAGCGTGTACCCGGCAGGTTTTTCGGAGAATACGAGGGTGAGCGTCAGCTCCGAGCCGGGCTTCACGTCGATCGGTCTGGCCAGCACGAATTCGGCCATCCGGGGCTGGTTGAGCGGCTCGCCAGGCCCTGGATTGATCGCCCAGCCTTTGTCCGGCAGCCCCTTCAGCGCGTCGGCCGCAGGGTAGCCCTGCTGTTCGATGTCGGCTTCGGCTGATGCGAATGGGAGATCTTTGCTGTCCTGCGAGAGCTTGATGTGCGAAAGCACGAAATTCCCGTTCGAAGCACGCCCCGGGCCGTTCTTCGGGAGTGAGGGATCCGTCAGTGCGTCCAGCCGGACGGCCGAGATGCGGTCGACCGGGGCGGCGAAGCGGATGGTGTAGGTTTCGCCTGGAATGATGTCGCCCGAAGCCAGCACGGCGAAATCGGGCGAGACCTCCAGCCGGGCTTTTTTCGCCACGGCCGATTTCACCGGTGCGGGGCGGAAATGGTTGCGGCCAGCGAACCGGTAGCGGTTGATCTCTTCATCGCTGGGAAGTTCCTGCTCCTGCGCCGGTTTCGTACGGCTCTCCAGCGCCGCGAGTTCGGCCTGGAGCTTCTTGCGTTCGATGACGGTCGAAGGCGTGTCCTGTGCCATGACAGGCTCATCGGCATCGGCGAAGTAGGAATAAAGCCGGTAATAGTCGCGCTGCGAGATCGGGTCGTATTTGTGATTGTGGCACTGGGCGCAGCCCATCGTCAGCCCCAGCCAGACAGTGCCTGTCGTGTTGGTGCGGTCGACGTCCCTCTCGACCCGGAATTGAACGGGGTCGGTGCCGCCTTCCTCGTTGAACGACGTATTGCGATGGAAGCCGGTCGCAAGCCGGGCCGATTCGTCAGAACCGGGCAAAAGATCGCCGGCCAGCTGGCGGATCGTGAACTGGTCGAAGGGCATGTCCTGATTGAGGGCCTGCACGACCCAGTCGCGCCAGGGCCAGATGGAGCGGGGCCCGTCGATGGTGTAACCGTTCGAATCGGCATAGCGGGCCAGATCGAGCCAGTGGCGGGCCTGTCGTTCGCCGTAATGGGGCGAAGCCAGCAGCCTGCGCACTTGACGCTCGTAAGCGTCCGGGCGGCCGTCGGCCAGGAATGCTGCCAGTTCTTCCGGCGTCGGGGGCAAGCCGGTCAGGTCGAGGCTCACTCGCCTCAATAGCGTGGCCTTTTCGGCCATGGGCGAAGGTGCGATGCCGGCCTTCTCCAACCGGGCGAGCACGAAGGCATCGATCGGATTGGCCCGCGCCCCGGCTGTCGGTACGGGAACGGGCGGATCGGCGACAGGCCGGAAGGCCCAATGCGGCGTGAATTCGGCCCCGGCGGCGATCCAGGCACGAAGCCGGGCGACTTCCTCCGCCGTGAGGGCCGCGCCTGAATCGGGCGGCGGCATGCGATCGTCCGGATCGGTGGAAGTGACACGGGCCATAACGCCTGAAGCTTCCGGCTGGCGCGGAACGATCGCCTTCAGCTTGCGGGAACCACTGGCGGTGTCGAGCCTCAGGCCGTTTTCCTGCGTATCCGGCCCGTGGCACGCGATGCAGCGGCTCAGGATCGGCCGGATCTCCCGGGCGAAATCGGGCGCATCAGCCGCAATCGCGTTCGATCGAAAAAAGCATGCGGCCGCCACGGCGACAAGCGTCGCGAGACGAACACGGCGGAACATCGAGCAGGTCGAATACATGGCGTGCACGGCGACAGGATGCGGCTTCGAATGGCGGGAACCAATCCATTATAGATGACCGACCGTAAGCCGCCAGTGAATTCGGGTATCGAAAACCGCGAATTCCGAAGACGGTTCGCCGGTCGAACGGATTCCGGAAGATCGGAGGCGGAGACGGGGCCGAAGACGTCATCCCTGAGCATCGAACCGTGATCCGGATCGAAACGTACTCCGCCGGGATTTTACGGTTTTTCCGTCCCGCGAGCTTGCTTCGCCCTGGACCGCGGGTTATGAGTAATAGGTCATGAAATTAAGCTGCCGGGGCAATTTCCCTCTGATAGTAAAGGGATCCCGCGGCCGATTTCCTGTCAGAAACGCGGCAACCGGTGCAGGAATCGATCTCGCTCGCGACCTGTTTTCGCGGGCATGGTGCGCACTTCTTCCGGCCAGTCAAGTCGCGTGATCGTGATAGCGGTTCTCAAGTGTGACCTCATATCGAAAATAATCCACTTTCTTTGCGAAAGTGCGAACGAACTCAGGAGCTTCGCATGGAAATCGTCGGCCTCGCTCTGCTTTTCACCGGCGGGATCATCAACCTGTACTTCAGCATCAAGATGATCGTCCTCGCATTCCAGACTTCGATCCTGTGGGGTCTGGCGACCATGTTCATCCCGCTCGCCGGCCTGGTTTTCATCGTCTCGTACTGGGAGAAAGCGAAGGAGCCTTTCCTGGGCATGCTGGCCAGCATTCCGTTCATTGTGGCGGCGATCGTCATGATGCCCCCTCCGCAGTGACGCCATGATGACGAGCGGAGTCGCGGATCGAATCAAGCCGCCAATCCGCTGGTGCGGGCGAACTCTTGATTTGCTGTGCCGGTGCGATGGTTGCGTCGTCGCGATCGATCCGGGGGAATGCTCGCGTCATCAGGCAGGGGGTTCTTGCGAAGGCGGATCCGAAACCTCGCCATATGGGCGAAAGGTCGTCCGGTTACGCCCCTCGCGTTTGGATCGATACAGAGCCTCGTCGGCCCGTTTCGTCAATCGATCCGGGCCGGGGTCTCGTGTATCGGTGAGCGCAACGCCCAAACTGACCGTGACGAACCGCTGCCCTGCAGGCGTGAGGATCGGCATGGTTTCGACCTGTTTGCGGATGCGTTCTGCGATTTCGAAAGCGAAGGGTGCCGTCGCATTGTCGAGAATGACGGAAAACTCCTCACCACCCATACGCGCAGGTACATCCTCCGGCCGGCAATGCGAACGAAGGACACTTGCGATTTCCTGAAGGACTTTGTCACCGGTATCATGGCCGAAGGAGTCGTTGACGGACTTGAACAGGTCGATATCGAGGTCGATGACCGCAAACGGAACGCCATCGGATTCGAAACGTGCCCGGAATTCGTCGATCGATTCGAAAAACTTGCGGCGGTTGAAAAGGCCGGTCAGGGGATCGCGTATCGCAAGTTCCCGAAGCTGGCGTTCCAGCTCTTTCTGGAGCGAAACGTCGCGTTCGATCGCAACGAAGTGGGTCGTTTTTCCCGATGCGTTTCGCAGCGGCATGATGCTCAGGTCAAGCCAGTAGGATCGGCCGTCCTTGGCGTAGTTTTCGATCGCGACATGCAGAGGCTCGTCGTGATCGAGTCTCGCCCTGATCTCGTGGATCGTATTCCTGTCGGTATCGAGCCCCTGAAGCATGCGCGGATTCTGGCCTATGGCCTCTTCCCGGGTGTAGCCGGTCAGGCGGGTGAATGCAGGATTGACGTAGACGATGACAGGCCCGGGCGGGTCCAACGGCTCGGCCCTGGTCACGATGATGACGTCCTGAGCCAGTTCGACGATATCGCGAAACGAGAATTCTTCGCTCATGGCGAACGCCTTTCGCATTCGATGACGAAATCGATCCTACAGCGCAGGCATGGCCGGATCGAACGAAAAAGGCGGGAATCGAAATAATCGCAAGCGGTCGAAAGACCGTTCGCCATCGAAAGCGAATTCGATCCGAATCGAAAAGCCGGAGAAGGCGAAAGCTGGAGATGAAGGCGCAGTTGGAGCTGAGACTATCTTCTTTCGGCTCAAGGGTCAGGTGTCGACCGATTCGGGCAGGTAACGGACGCTTTCAGAATCGAGCGAGGCCGGAAGCTTTCGATCGACCTGGGCGGCATTCTGGCGTACAATGTCACCGTGATGAAAGCGGTACGATTTCCGACAGATCGAAGCAGCGAGCGTACGGCCAACGGTTGGCACACCCTTGAAGCGGAAGAAATCCGCCGGCGGACGGACTCGCCACCCGCGGGGCTGAGTGCGGATGAAGCGGCGAAAAGGCTGAGAGCATCCGGCCCGAACGTAATCCATGAATCACCCGGCTTGACATTCCCTCAAATTCTGCTGCACCAGTTCGAAAGCCCTTTTATCTGGCTTCTGATGGGTTCGGCGGCCCTGGCCATTGCCCTGTCGGAATTCGAAGACGCGGCCTTCATCGGCGTGGTTCTGGCGCTCAATGCCGCACTCGGTTCCGCACAGGAATTTCGTGCCGAGCGGGGCGCGCGGCGGCTGAAGCGGCTGATGAGTTCGAAGGCGGTCGTCGAGCGTGACGGCAAGCCGCTGCGAATCGACGCCCGGGAGATCGTCCCCGGCGATCTCATCCGGGTCGAGTCGGGCGATGTCGTCCCCGCCGATGCACGCATCGTTTCGAGCTGGTCTCTGGCGGCCGACGAATCGCTGATGACGGGCGAGTCGATCGCCACTTCGAAAGACGCGGCCTGGCTCGGAACGGGCGGCGAGCCCCTGGGCGACATTCGCAACATGATCTTCGCCGGGACGACCGTCGCCCGCGGCCGAGCCACGGCGATCGTCGTCGCGACGGGGTCAGCCACACAAATCGGCGGGATCGCCGAAAGCCTCGAACAGGAACGCTCCGGAGTGCCGCCGCTGGTGCAGCGGATGCGCCGGTTCGCGAGGTCCGTGGCACTCGCGGTCGCGGCTGTTGCGGCCGTCATCGCGGCTTACGAGCTGGCGTTTCGGGGCTCATCGCTGCGTGCGGCGGTTCAATTCGCCGTGGCTCTTGTGATCAGCGCCGTGCCTGAAGGGCTGCCGATCGCCCTGACGATCGCCCTGGCGATCGGAACGATGCGGATGTCGCGCCGAAATGTCATCGTTCGCCGTCTGGCCGCGGTCGAGGCTCTTGGCTCGTGCACGCTTGTGGCGACGGACAAAACCGGCACGCTGACATGCAACGAATTGACGGTCAAGCACATTCTCGTCACTGACGACGGCGGGAAGAACGCACTCTGGAACGTCTCTGGAGAAGGATACGACCTGACAGGGACGGTGACGGACGAGAATGGACGCTTGCGGAACGAAGACGCGGCGCTGCGGCGCATCGTGCGGGCCGGCGTCCTGTGCAACGAGGCCGAACTGACACCTGACTCCGAAGGAGGCATGCAGCGGCACGGGGATGCCGTCGACCTGGCATTGCTCGTTCTGGGTCGCAAAATGGGCGGGATCGACACTTCGATCGAAACCGCGACGCTGCTGCACCGCATTGCCTATGAGCCTGAATTGAGATTCGCCGCCACCTGGCACGCATTGCCGGAAAATGAAACCGTGCTTTTGTGCGTGAAAGGCTCGCCGAAACGCGTACTTGAAATGTGCGAAATGCAGCCTGATGCCCGGGCGCGACATCAAGCCACGGCCGATTCGCTGGCAGCACGGGGATTCCGTGTCATAGCCCTGGCGGATCGCCGAATCCCGGGCCGATGGGGCGCAGGCACTTTGCCCGATTCGCCGGCGCATCTGGAATATCTCGGCGCCGTAGGCATGATCGATCCGCCACGGCCGGGCGTTCGCGAGGCGATCCGGCGATGCCGCGGCGCCGGGGTGCGCGTGGTGATGGTCACGGGCGACCACGCCAAAACGGCACAGGCGATCGCGGCCGATCTGGGGCTGACCGACGGAGCCGAAGCGGTCGTGGTCACGGGCGACACATTCGAAATTCGAATGCGGGACGGGCACGATGCGGCTCGATTGGCCAAGGCCCGGGTGTTCGCGCGGATGTCCTCGACGCAGAAGCTGGAACTGGTCCGGGCGTTTCAGGCTGAAGGCCATTTCGTGGCGGTCACGGGTGACGGAGCGAACGACGCCCAGGCGCTCAAGGCGGCCGACCTGGCGATCGCCATGGGGCGTTCAGGCACCGACATCGCACGTGAATCGGCCGACCTGGTGCTGACCGATGACAATTTCGCTTCGATCGTCGCTGGCGTGGAAGAGGGCCGGATCGCTTACGACAATATCCGCAAGGTCATCGTGCTGCTGGTTTCGACGGGTGCCGGCGAGCTGGCGCTGGTGATCCTGGCGATGCTCGGAGGCTATCCGCTGCCGCTTTTGCCGCTTCAACTCCTCTGGCTGAATGTGGCCACCGAGGCCATTCAGGACGAAGCTCTCGCCTTCGAACCGAGCGAGGACGACGTGATGCGGCGTGCGCCAAGGCCGCCGTCAGAGCCGATTTTCGACCGGTTGATGATCGAACGGATCGCCGTGGGCGCGGCCGTAATGGGTTGCGTGGGATTCGGCCTTTTCGTGGCGCTGGTCGAATCGGGACATCCGGTCGAATCGGCCCGGAATCACCTGCTGCTCCTGATGGTGCTTTTCGAAAACGTGCATATCGGAAATTGCAGGAGCGAAAACGCGAGTTCGCTCGGTATTTCTCCACTGAGGAATCCACTGCTGGTCGCCGGGGCGGCACTGGCGCTCGGCCTGCATATCATGGCGATGCATACGCCGTGGTTTCAGCGGGTCCTGCACGTCGAACCGGTGACACCCGCGATGTGGTGCGTGGCGATCGGGCTGGCATTGTCGATCTTGCCGGCCGTGGAGCTGCACAAATGGTATTGGCGGAGAAGGCGTGACGATCGCATTACCGGTTGATGGCGCGGAATCGGAGTCTCGACGATTCTCGCGGAAGCGGCGGAAAGCCGCTTCCGCTGCAAAGCCTGAGGTTCATCGGAACAACTTCTGAGCGAACCAGTAGAGGTCCTGCTTCCACTCGTCGAAATCATGGCCATGAGGAGGGACATGCCAGACGTGCTCGATTCCATGCACTTTCGCGTGTGCGCGCACCGACTGGCTGACGCCGATGAGATTGTCCCTGCTGCCACATGAAATCCAGAGCAATTTCAATCGCTTCAGGGCTTCCGGGTCAGGGATCAGTTCCGCTGGCGGCCGGGTGTTGGGCGCGGACGAAAATCCGCCGACCCAGGCGAACGTGCCGACATGCCCGAGGCCGAAATTGAGTGCCTGGCCGCCGCCCATGGATAGCCCCGCGATGGCCCTGTGCTCACGGTCCGCGATCACGGGATACCGGGATTCGACGGCCGGAATGACATCTTCGAGCAGGTCCTTTTCGAAAGCGGCGAAAGCAGGTGCTGAGGCGAAGACATTACCCTCGGCCCTGTCATTTTTCTGGGCCCGGCCGTTGGGCATGACGACGATCATGGGCTCGGCCTTGCCGTCGGCGATCAGGTTGTCCAGAATGACTTCGGGTTTGGCGAACCGCTGCCATTCCAGCTCGTCGCCGCCGATCCCGTGGAGCAGGTAGAGCACGGGATATTTTTTCTCTTTCGAAAACCCGGGCGGCGTGTAGACATTCAATTTGCGTGTCGTGCCGACGCTCTTCGATTCGTACTTGATCATTTCCAGTTTGCCGTGCGGAATGCCGTCCCGCTTTTTGTCCCAGCCTTCAGGAGGTGCCGGGAAAGCCGGAACGTCATCGGCATTGAGGACGATCGGCCGGCCGGCTTTTTTGGCCGGGGCCTGCTTTTTCGTTTTCGCGGCGTTATCGAATTCCTGGGCCTTCAAGGTGTTCGAAATTCCGGCTGCGAATGCAGCGATCAGAACGCAAAGCGAAAGACGGATGACGTATTTCATGTCGATTCATCGCCGGTTGTGATGGATGCGGGTTGCGGACCGGGATCAGGACCCCGGAACCTTTTTATCTCATGGGACTGGACCGTTCCGAAGAACGGACCGCATGATCGGCCCGGATTTCCGATCCACGGAGTACAGGATTTGAGCATGACGTGTCGGCAGTCACGGGTCAACGACCTGGAGCAGGATCGCCGGCAAGCCAGCTTCAAGCACGAATTCGGGGGCACACGGCGAACGCGACGGATCGGATCAGGCTTCGAAAAATTCGGCTTGTGCGAAGCTTTCGTCACGATTGCGAAATGTTACGATACAGGGAAGCACTCACGACAAGCGAAGAAAAATCCGTGATCCCAAGGCGAGCCCCGAAGACTGCGAAAGGTGAATGACCGATGACGCATCTCGCAGCGGCAGCGAAACGAATCGCTCTGATGACACTTGCGACGCTCGTGTGCGGCACCGCATCGGCTCAGCATGACCGGCTCGGCCTGGAAGGGGCGACGGCCCTGGACCGGGGCCGGAACCTGTTCGACTGGGTGTGGGAACCGACGACGTTGCCGAAAGCCCAGGGGCGGGCGGACGGCCTGGGGCCGATGTTCAACGCCCGGAGCTGCTCGGAGTGTCACCATCAGGGCGGTTCGGGCGGGGCAGGTTCGAACGCACGCAACATCGACATCGTCACAGCTCGGCCGGCCGATGCCGGCTTCACGCCCTTCGGCGGTTATGCGTTTTCGTACTCGTTCCGGTTCGTGAACGGGCGGTTCGAATACCGGTTCGGCAACGGTGCCGATGACGCCGCGGGGCGTGCTCGCGAAGAGATGACCCGGCGGCTCGACCCGGCCCTGCTTGCCCAGGTTCATGAAGGCTTCCGCCAGTCGCCGTCGGTCGTTCTGCACAAGTTCAGCACAGATGAAGCGTATCGTGATTATCGCCGCACGGTGCCGGGCTCGCACGGCGATTTCGTCGTCGATCTTTCCCAGCGCAACACGCCGAGCCTTTTCGGCACTGGTGCGATCGACAGAATTGACGACAAGATTTTGCTGAATCAGGCGGCGCGGCAGCGGCTTCTGGGCATGGGCGGCCGCGTGGCACGCACCGCGGACGGCCGCGTGGGCAAATTCGGCTGGAAGGGCCAGAAGGCGACGCTGCGCGAGTTCGTCGAAGAGGCCGCCGCGGGTGAACTTGGCCTGGAGACGCCGAACAAGCACCAGGGCGCCGATCCGCGTGGGCCCGCAGCGGCGGCCCCGGGCCTGGACCTGGGCAAGGATCAGATTGACGCGATCACGGCGTTCGTGGCGTCTTTGCCGCGGCCTGTGCGGGTCGAAAGCGAATCGATACGATCAGGGCAGAGACTGTTCCGCGAGCTGGAGTGTTCGAAATGCCACGTGCCGAATCTGGGCGGGGTCGAAGGGCTCTATTCGGATCTGCTGCTGCATGACATGAAGCCGGATGTGCGTGAGTCTGGCCAGTATCAGGTGTTCGGAACTTCGATAGCGGTCGATCCCGGTGCGGACGCGGACTCCGCGGCCCGGGCCGACGAATGGCGCACACCGCCCTTGTGGGGGATTCGGGAATCGGCTCCGTACATGCATGATGGCCGCTCACCCGGGCTGGAACATGCCATTCTGGAACATGGCGGCGAGGCCGAAGCCTCAGCCCGCAAATTTTCGAGGCTGGGCGAGGCACAGAGGGATCAGTTGATCCGATTCCTGAAGTCATTGTGAACACGTGATCACATGATTCGTCTGCATCGACGTCAGGCCGATTCGGCGCATCCTGAGTGTCCAGTCGTGAAACTTCGCATCGAAGAACGATTTCGACCAGCCGCAAGAAGGGCACGTACACCGTTTAATGGCATAGACTTACGGCACTACGGAACGAAAAATGCAGCATGTGTTCATTTTTACTCTTGTTCTTTGACAGTTCATGTCTCTCAAGGTAGGATGTGTTTGACCGAATCTGCTCAATCCGCAAACCTTGCGTATGCAGTCCCGACACCCACCCGAGAAGTCATCCGGCCAGACGAAGCAGGTTGAGCAGAAGCCAGGCTTCAAGCTTTGAATCGGACTTCGGTGAGAAATGCGATTCGCGTCAAGGCCCAGCGGCCAGGCGGGGATGAGCGATCTGAAGCAGGCACGGGATGGAAGGCAATAACTGCCTTTTTGCCTGTGCACGATCAAGGCAAGGCTTGTCGACGGGGTTTCGAAACGTCGTGATTCACGTCCTTTTCGAATGAATCGATGGGGGGCGGCGGTCGCGGCGTCACGGCATTTCGCGACTGGCGGCAGCGACAGATTTACTGACGAATTTCGACTGAAGCGGCGGCATCATGAGCATCGTGACCTATTGAGCGATCGACCGGTCCGGGGCATTCCGGCTCGCGGACGTAACGGGATCGTGCGGACTTCGGCAAATCTGTCGACGGAGGCGGATCCTGCCGGCGGTTCGATTCAGGCAATTCACATTCGACAAGAGGATTTCACTCCATGGCGTTTCCGAAGATCCTGCGGCAGAAGGCATCCGAACCGGCACGTCCGAATCGGCGCAACCGGTTTCGAGATCAGTTCGTCATGCGGTTGGCCGAGCTGGAAAGCCGGCTTCTCATGTCGGCCGATGTGCCAGCCGGCAGTGACAGTCCGCTGGGATCGATCTTCTGGAACGGCGGGCCATCGACGAACCCGGCCGCGCCTCCAGCGAGTTTCATTAAAGGGATCACGGAAGCGCCCGTCCTCAAGACGATCACCATTACCAACACGTCCGAAATTACGATTTTTCCGATCCTGCGCAATGCGAACACCGGCCAACTGCCGTCGAATCTCAATCCGAACAATCCCGGAAATTATTACGATCCGCAGGACTATCACAATCAGGAATATCGGGCCTATGTGGGATATGTCGACGCCACGGGGCAGCATTTCGGCCTGAAGCCTGGCGCCAGCATGACGTTCCGCGTACCGCTCGTCTTTTGGGATTCGGCCCGGATGTATGTGGCGACTGACGGCAAGGATCTGGTGCCGGACGATATCGTGAACGGCTCGAACCCGTTCCGGTACGATCCGACCTCGACGCGCGGCGTTTCCGTCTCGGGCACGGCGGATTCGTGGGTGACTCAGTTTACGGCCGGCGCCAACGAATCGGCCGGGCTCATGATGTTCTATCATGCGACGCGGCCGCAGGGCATCGCGCTGGACGCCCCGGCGCAGCTTACCGAATTCACGATCCGGGCGCCTTATCTCACGCACTGGCTGACGGAAGAGGAGGTCGCCGAAACGACCGTCGAATACAATTACGACGTTTCGTACGTCGACAGCCTGACGGCCCCGATTTCGATGGAAGCCACCGACGTGCCGGTGCCGATTCCGGGCAATCCGACGCCGCCGACGATCGGATATCATTATGGCTGGGCCGGTTCGGACCTTTCGAACGGCAATACGACGACGCCTGGCACGATGCAGTACATGATCGAAAGCTTCGTGAAAAACCAGGGCATCGCGAGCATCGGGCAGTATTTCGGCACGCACGGCTGGCCGGAATATTTCAATCCGAACGGCATCCTGAACATCCCCAGCGGTGCGAACCTTTTCGCCAACAGCCCGCTGAACGCCCAGAAGTCATCGTATTTCACATATGGGCCAGACAACAGCTGGATGCTCTCCAGCGGTGGTGAAGGCCCGGTTCAGTCGACGGCCGGGGGCGCCATCGTCGACAGTCAGACGTTGCGCTGCGACTTCCTGACCAAGGCCGCTCGGGACGCTTTTTTCGATACCCTTCAAGGATGGAAGGATCAGGGGCTGGATTTCTACGCCAAAAATTCGACACTGACCGAATTCGGCCAGGTCACGAATTTCGTGAAAAACGAGGATCCGAACCTGCCGGGCGTCGTGGTCACGGTCAAAGGGCCGGTGACCCTGACCGGCGGCCAGAGTTTCATTTTCTACAGGCCCGTGACCGACTACGCCACGACGGCCATCACGAATCTCTGGTATTCCTGGGCCAAATACTACGTCGATCAGTTCGCGGGCAAGACGGCTCCATCTAACCTTCCTGGTTCGATCGCGGCGAAAAGCAGCACGATTCAGCTCAGCAAGCCCGCGCCTGCAAGCCTTGCCGTCGGCATGTCGGTGACTGGCGCTGGACTTGTGCCCGCGAACGGCACTTCGATCATCGTGCTGTACATCAGCGACGACCGCAAGCAGATCCGCGTGAGCCAGGTTTCGACATCCGGCGGTTCGGGCGGCTACTCGTTCGCGAATCCGACGCCGATGGCGTTTTCCGATACGACCGGCATCATGAGCGTGTCGATCACCAACGCCGGCTCCGGTTACGATCCGAAAAATCCGCCGCAGGTCACGTTCCAGGGCGGGGGCGGCAGCGGGGCGACGGCGACGGCCGTCGTCGGCGACAACGGCACCATTACCCAGATCGTCATGACCGCCAGCGGGACGGGCTATACTTCGGCCCCCACGGTCGTCATCTCAGGCAATGCCCAGGCGACGGCGGCTGTCGGCAGCTTCGCCAAAACGTTCCCGCTCACCTTCACGAAAGACCAGCAGCAGACGGCTCTGGCCTTCGCGGGGTCGGTCTACGCGGCGATGTTCGCGGAATCACAGATTCCTCAATTCACCGTGAACAATCCGATCATGCCCGCCGCCATGAGCCTGGTCTATACGACGATCGGCTGCGACGTCACCCACATTCCGAATGCGAATGACAGCAATTCGCAAATCGAAGCCGACGTTCGCGACCTGATCAAGTCGATCCTTCGCGGCGTGTACGATTTCACCAAGGTCCCCGAAGCCCAGTGGTATCCGCACCCGGCCACATGGCAGGGCGGGCAGCAGTTCAACGTCTACAACCTCGACCCCTACGTCTGGTTCGTGCACGAGGTTCTCGGCCTTTCGGGTTACGGATTCTCCGTGGACGACGACACTTCGGACGTCGGTGCCTATGCCAGCAACTACACGCCTCAAATGGAACGGGTGAATCCGAACCACCTCGAAATCGTCTTCTCAGGCCTGGGCAATCTGCCGAACCAGAAGAAATGGTACGGCAACGCGCAGTACGGAATGATCCAGGACATCGGCACGATTTCGAATCCGACGGATTCAAGGCTGCCCTATGCAGGCAAGACGATCGTAACGTTGACGGACGAGACGAAATACTGGCAAATTCAGCCGCCTGGTCCTTCACTTATTGGAGCCTACGTGATCGGCCCTGGCATTCCCGCGGGTACGATCATCACGGAAATGGAATCTTCGCGCGGACTGGTGCTGGTGCTCAGCAACAAGGCCCCCGGGGCGAAGGCGGTCCAGATCATCGTCACCGGTGCGCCGCCGGTCAATCCGCTTTCCAATTCGGGTTTCGAAACGCCACAGCTGACGCAAACCCCGCCCGGGAATTTCGTGCTCGATCCGGACGGAACCCTCTGGGATTTCAATGCCAAGGCCGGTATCGCGGGCAACGGCAGCACATACACCGCGCAGAACGGCCCCGCGCCGGAAGGCAAGCAGGTCGCCCTTCTGGGTGCGGCCGGCGGTATTCGCCAGAAGGTCACCCTGCAGGCCGGCAATTACGTGCTGAGCTTCTTCGCAGCCCAGCGCAAACGTGGCAATTCCGTCGACCGGCAGACGATCAGCGTGCTGCTCGACGGCGAAGTCATCGGCACGGTGGTTCCCAGCGGCCCGAATTACACCGGCTACACGGTGCGATTCACCGCGCCGGCCGGCCAGCACATCATCGGGCTTGCTGACATCGGGGCGACCAACGACGCGACGGCCCTCATCGACAACGTCGCTATCGTGGCCCGGCAGCAGACACAGCAACCGGCCGCACTCAGAACCCCGCCAGCCGCACCTGCCGTCGCAGGTTCGGCCCAAGCCTCGGCAGCGAAAACCGCCCTGGTTCGCCCCGCCAAGCTGGCGACGCTCGCCCCTGCAGCCAACCGCGCGGCTCGCATCGCGGCCGTTCGGGCGAAATGGGCGGCCCTCCGCGCCGCTCGTGCCCATCGCCTGAGCTGAATTCCATTCCGGAATTCGTCCGGTTTCAGGTAACTCACATCAGGCTGGTCCGGCATGACTGCCGGGCCAGCCGTTTTCGTTTCTTTTGGAGAGTTCGATCGCCGGTTCTTCTTTCGGCTTTCGAAATTCGGCTGACAAATCCGTCAGAATCGCGTTATGATGCAGGACATTCCGGCGGAAAGGCACATGACGTGCCTTCGTGGCCCGGCCGGATTCAGGATGTCATTCGATCACGGACACGATCGCCCCATGTCAGTCATCGGCCTTCTCAACGAAAAGTCGCTGCACGCCGATCTGAAACGGCTGACGGCCCAGCCGGGCGACCGCTTCGAAGTGCCCGTCGACCGGTTCGTCGTCGACATCGTGCGCGAAGGCCTGCTGCTGGAAATTCAAACCGCCAGCTTCGGCGCAATGAGGGCGAAGCTGCGCCATTTGCTGAAATCGTACCAGGTGCGGCTGATCTGGCCACTGGCTCTGGAGAAGTGGATCGTCACGCTGCCGGCGGGGCGGTCAGGCGAATCGTCGCGGCGGAAATCGCCCAAGCGGGGCCGTGTCGAGCATGCGTTCATCGAGCTGGTGAGCATCCCCGACCTGATTTCGCACCCGAACTTTTCTTTCGAAATCGTGATGACACGCGAAGAGGAGCTGCGCAAGCCCGTCCGCACCCGAAGCTGGCGCAGCAAGGGCTGGCGGCGGGAAGAACGGCAACTGGTGGAGATCGTCGAGCGCCGCCTTTTCGAAACCGCCGACGATTGGCGTAACCTGGCGCCGAAATCGATGAGCGGCGACTTCACGACCCTGGACCTGGCCACCGAAATGGGCGCTGAACGCTATCTGGCCCAGAAGATGGCCTATTGTTTCGCCAAATCAGGCCTGATCGAGCAGATCGGCAAGCAGGGGAGGTCGTGGCTGTATCGGTGGGCGGATTGCGCATGAAGCGAATTCGAATCGACCGATTTCGAATTTTGTGACTTATTGCATCGACTTGATCCGATTTCGAGATGTCATTCGAAATCAGCTGCACGGCCGAAAACGAGACGGGAGCGTGAGCTACGGTCAGTGATTCTTCAAGTGGATGAACATTGATTTGAATTAGCGAGTCCTGGGAATTCGTCATTTCCTCCGGTCTTCGAAGTACTCCGTTTCGCGTCCGTCGCTTTCGCTTCCGGCTCGTATTCCGGGCGAAGCGCTGACGGTTTTTCGCTCTCACCAATCCCTTTCGTGTCGAAGGAGCCCGGGATTCGTTCCCTTTCCGATCAATTTCGCGTATGATATTACGCAACGATCACTTTTCACGATCGCGGCCTGGCGGATTCGACGCACTTCCCCGGCACTGCGACCGTGATTTCCTTTTCGAGAGGCCCGACCGGCTCACGCGATGATTCGACTCGTCAACGGCAAGAAACGCTTCGGTCATCAGACCATTTACGACGGCATCGACCTGTCCATCACGCGCGGCGACCGCATCGGCCTGCTCGGCAAGAACGGCGCGGGCAAGTCCACCCTGTTCAAGATTCTGCTGGGCACCGAATCCGTCGACTCCGGCGAGATCATGCGCGACCGGAAGTGCTCCATCGGCTACCTGCCGCAGGAAATCCACCCGCTCAAGGAAGGCACGGTGTTCGAGAACATGCTCGACCACCTCGGCCCCTGGACGATCGCCAACAAACGACTGCACGAAGTGATGAAGGGGCTGGAAACCGGCGACCCCAAAGCCCTGGACGCCTACGACGACGCCCACGAGGCGTTCATCTCGGCCGGCGGCTACGAAATGGAAGCCCGGGCGAAGAGCATCCTCATGGGCCTGGGGTTCAGCGTTCAGCAGCTTGACGCACCCGTGGCCACGCTTTCAGGTGGCTGGGCGATGCGGCTGGCCCTGGGCGGCCTGCTGGCTTTCAATCACGACCTGCTGCTGCTGGACGAACCGACGAACCACCTGGACTTGCTTTCCGTGAAGTGGTTCGAGGAGTTCCTGCAGGGCTACGACGGGGCGATCCTCATCACGTGCCACGACCGGGACTTTCTGGACCGGGTCATCAATCGCACCGTCGAGCTGGAGCTGGGCAAGCTTTACAGCTATTCCGGCAACTATTCCGACCACATCCCGCAGCGCGAGCATCGGCTGACGGTGCACCAGGCGTCGTTCGACGGCCAGCAGAAGAAGCTCAAGCAGATGCAGGACTTCGTGGACCGGAACCGGGCCAACGCCGCCACGGCCGCCCGGGCCCAGAGCCGGTTGAAGGCGATGGACAAGATCGAAAAGATCGCCGCGCCGAAGACGGACAACTCAGCTGTGCGCATCAAGCTGCCCGAGCCGCCACGCAGCGGCCACGTGGTTGCGAAGCTGGAGAACATCGACTTCGCCTACGGCACGAAGATCGTCTATCGCGGCATGAGCGTGGCGATCGAGCGTGGCGACAAAGTCGTTCTGGTCGGCCCCAACGGCGCGGGCAAAACGACGCTGATGAAGCTGCTGGCCGGCGTGCAGAAGCCGCAGGGCGGCACGATGACGCTCGGTTCGAACGTGTTCGAGACCTATTTCGCCCAGCACCGGGTGGAAGCTCTGGACATGAAGGCCACCGTGATCGACAACCTGCGGAGCGTGCACCCGGGGGCCTCCGAAGGCTCGCTGCGGAATACCCTCGGGGCGTTCCTTTTCAGCGGCGACGACGTGGAAAAGGCCGTGGGCAATCTCTCCGGCGGCGAAAAAACCCGCCTGTGCCTGGCGAAGATCCTGACCGTCACGCACAATTTTATCATGATGGACGAACCGACGAACCACCTGGATATCGCCAGCCGCGACATTCTGGAAGAAGCTCTGGACGGTTTCGAAGGGACGCTGTGTTTCATTTCGCACGACGAGCACTTCATTCGTGCCGTGGCGAACAAGGTGATCGAAGTGGAAGACGGCAAGCTGACGGTCTATCCGTGCCGCTACGACGATTACCTGTACATGAAGTCGAAGTCGGCGAAGTCGGACGACAACCCGTTCGCGATCCTGACGCGCGGATTGAAATTCCCCACGAAATCCGACAAGGACTCAGCCGACAAATCCCCCGCAACCGGCGGCAAGCGGTCTTCGACGGTGGCGTAAGGCGAACCGGGAAATTCGAACCGGTTCGCGTGCCACGAATCTCACTTTTGAGGCAGTGTCATGAGCGAACCGGATCGAACCGATGGAACCGACCGCCGCGGATTTCTGATCGAAGGCGGCACGCTGGCTGCCATGATCTGCGCAGGGCAAACGTCAGCGAACACGACGGCGGCCGAGCCGAACGTGGCCGACGACGCGGCCCGCCTGAATGCGACTTTTCGCGAGCTTTACGGCACGAACCGGGCCGAACTTCTGGCCGAATGCCCGCTGGCCGTGCTGATGCTTATCGGCACGGGGGAAGTCTGGCGAGTCGAGCATGGCAAAGCCGTGCGGTCGTACGCGCCCATCGGCTGGATTTCGAAAGTCAAAGGGCTGATGCATGGCGTGATCGCGACCCAGGCGACCGGTGCGCGGCTGGCCCGGGCGGGCGATGCCGGGCCGAAGATCGAAGCGGCGAAACGTCTTTCCGCAGCGCTGGCTCAGGCGGTCGAGCAGGCGGCGATGGACCTGCCGCCCGAAGTGGCGGCCCCGGCGGCGAAAGTGCTTTCGGCACTGGCCGCCCTGGCCAAAGGCTGGGCCGAAACAGGCAAGGCGGCCCCGGATGCCGTGCGAACGGCGATGCAGCCCGTGATGGGCGAACTGGACAAGGTGCTCACGGCGGCTGGCGAGGCCGTTTTCGAATCGGTGGTGAAGGGCTTACGAAGCTGCGCGGCCGAAAGCGACCCGAAGCTCTGGTCAGAAGCGATCGTGGGCGTGTGCGGCGTGGGATTCGCGCGGCGTGACAGCATCGAGATCGCCGCATGCATGGATGTGATCGGCCGGGAAGCCATTGGCACTCGGATTTTGTATATGGAAAATGCCTTTACGATCGAGGCCGGCGTCAACGTGCTGGCTTCGGCCCTTGCGGACAGGGACCTGGGCCGGGACGTGTTCGGCGATCCGTACCGGATGTGGCGTGACCTGCTGGGCGATGTGGCCGTTCGGCGGGCTGGGGGCGGATTTTTTCCCGAAACGGGGCGAGAGTGAACGGAATCGTCTTTGGCATTTCGTTCGCCTGATTCACTCGCGGATTGACCTATCGCTGGACGTCAGGCCCTGGACTTTCCGAAGCCGTCCGGACCGGAGCGACCGGGAAGGCGGAAATTCGGAATATTCACCCTTCGAATCGAAACCGAACGAAGAAAATTCGATGAATTCCCGGGCACATCTCGGTATGCTGATCACACGAACTCCGACCGGACGATCGAACGACGCGACACATCCTGATTCATCGACACCCGTGCCTTGACCGGCGGCGCGATTCTGGGGGCATTCGATCCATGATTTCACGTATTTTCGGGCGAGCCGGCGGCATCGCCCTGGGCCTCGCGGCCAGCTTCTTCATTTTGAGCTATTCCAACGCCCAGAACCACGACGATCCGCACGATGGCCACGGCCATGCGGAAATCCCGGGCTCAGGCCTGGAGATCCTGCAGGAAAAGGGCACTGCGCCGGCCAAGGCAGCTGACGAGACGATCGCCAAGATCCGCGAAGAAGGCCTGAACAAGTCCAAGGTGATGGACACGGTTCTCTATCTGACGGAAGTCATCGGCCCGCGGCTGACGAACTCGCCGGGCATGAAGCGCGCCAACGAGTGGACGGCCAAAAAACTGACCGAATTCGGCCTGGAGAACGCCGCCCTGGAAGCCTGGGGCCCGTTCGGCACCGGCTGGACGCTCAAGAGCTTCTCGGCCCAGGTCACCGAACCGGTCTGCATCCCGCTGATCGGCCTGCCGAAAGCCTGGTCGCCCGGCACCGGCGGCAAGGTTTCCGGGCCCGTCGTGCACCTGACGGCCACCGACGAAAAAGGCCTGGAAGAATTCAAGGGCAAGCTCAAGGGCGCGATCGTGCTGATCGGCAGCCCGCGTGACGTGAAAGCCCTGTTCGAAGCCCCCGGCCACCGCAAGACGCCTGAAGAACTGCTGGCACTGGCCAACGCACCTGAGCCCACGCCTGGCGGCGGCGGCCGCGGCGGATTCCCCCAGGGCAAGGCCGCCCGCAAGGATGAATCGAAGAAGGACGAAGTCAAGAAGGGCGAGCCCGGCAAGGACGAAGCCAAGGCCAAGGCGAACGATGTCATTAACCGCGTGCGGAATCAGGGCAATTTCACTTCGAAGCGGTTGCAATTCCTGATCGAAGAAGGCGCGGCCGTGATGGTCGAAACCAGCTTCAAGGGCGACGGCGGCACATTCTTCGTGCAATCGGCCAGCGTGCCCCAGCCGGCTCAGCCGGAATCGACCAGTGCCGGCGGCGAAGGCCAGCCGCGTATGCCGGCCCGCAAGAACGCCCATGACAAGGACGCCCCGAAGACTCTGCCGCAGGTCGTCGTGACGGTCGAGCATTTCAATCGTCTGGCTCACATGGTGAAGGCCGGCGAAAAGGTGAAGGCCGAATTCGAAATCGCCGTCGAAGTGCAGGACAAGGATATGATGGGCTACAACACCGTGGCCGAAATCCCCGGCACCGACCTGAAAGACGAAGTGGTGATGCTGGGCGGCCACATGGACAGCTGGCACGGCGGTACCGGCGCCACCGACAACGCCGCTGGCTGTGCCGTGGGTATGGAAGCCGTGCGGATCATCAAGGCCCTGGGCCTGAAGCCGCGGCGGACGATCCGCATCGCCCTCTGGTCGGGCGAAGAGCAGGGCCTGCACGGCTCGCGGCAATACGTCAAGAAGCACTTCGGAGCGATCGAAGGGGCGACCGACAGCTTCTTCGGCCCGACGGCCGCGCCCACGGCCCCGATCGTCAAGACCGGCGAATACGACAAATTCCAGGTCTATTTCAACCTGGACAACGGCACGGGCAAGATCCGGGGCGTCTATCTGCAGGGCAACGAGGCCGCCCGGCCCGTTTTCCGCAAGTGGCTGCAGCCGTTCGTCGACCTTCAGGCCAATACGATCACGGCCTCGAACACCAGCGGCACCGACCACCTGTCGTTCGACGGCATCGGCCTGCCCGGGTTTCAATTCATTCAGGACGAAATCGAATATGACCCGCGCACGCACCACTCGAACATGGACGTTTACGACCGCCTTCAGGCCGACGACCTGAAGCAGGCCTCGACGATCATGGCCGCCATGATCTGGAACGCCGCCAACATGGATGGGAAGTTCCCCCGCAAGCCTTCGCGCCGCCCGATTCTGACCGAAGAGGAAGCGAAGGCGAAGAAGTCGGAATCGCCTGAACCGAAGAAGGCCGAAGCCGCAGCCGGCGATTGATCGATCGGTTTCGAATCATGCGAAGACGCGGGGATTCCGTTATCAGGACGCCCCGCGTTTTTCTACGCGCTGCACCCGTATTGTGCATGATCCCGTATAGACGAAAAGTCGGGAAAAAGCCGAGGCACCTCTGGCCAGGCTGGCGGCCTTAAATTTCAGGTATCAGGTCGAAATATTCGTCGTCCTCATTCTTGCCGCCATGACCTTTGCCGATCGACTTTTCGCTGTCGACGAAATCGATGGCCCTGATCCACTTCACCATCTTGTAACCGAGCTGGCTCTCCACACGCAGCCGCAGCGGTGCTCCGTAGAGCTGGGGCAATGGTTGGAAATTCATTTCCCAAGCCAGGAGAGTCTCTGACTGCAATGCGATATCCATGGGCTGGGTATCGTAATATTCGCCACCATAGAGACCTTCGCCGAAGGATCGGAACACGACGACCTTGGCGTCCTGCTGGGGTTTGACGAGTTCGACAAGCCTTTCCAAGGGCACACCGGCCCAATGCGCGATGCCTGACCAGCCCTGGATGCAATGATGCATGGTGATCTGTTCCTGACGGCCGAGCGATTTCAAATCGTCCAGCGAAAGCTCGACCGGGTTATCGACGAGGCCGCCAATTTTGAGTCGATAATCCGCGAAGTTCCCGGCGGCGAGTGTCGTCCACTCCTCCGAAACAGGGATTTTGCCGTTAGGCCAGAAAAACGGCGAAATGTCATCTTCCGCATATCGAACGCAGGGCTTCCAGAGGCGGAACGTCAGCCAGCGCAGCACTGCGTGAACCGACCCGGCGGCATATTGCAATTGACGAGGCCGATTCCACGACAACCAGTGAGCGACCATGCAGATGGGTACGATCGCCGAAATCGCGCCAAGGCCGCAGATCAGCCCGAGAAGACGCTCACTGTCATTGCCGAATACGATGCCGTTGAAGTTGCGGACTGGGTCGTTGACGAACACCATCGTCACATGCATCATCAGAAACGCGACATATCCCACAAGCAGCAGGAAATGCAGTGAGCGGGCCGATTGCCTTCCGCCGAAAAGTCGCGGATACCAGCGGAACCGGTTATCGATCGAAGGTGACATCGCCAGTCCGGTCAGGGCCGAAAGTGGCGCCATGACGAAAACGACCGTGAAGTAGCTCAGTTGCTGCAGCGCGTTGTAGCGGATGAGCGGGTCGGGTTCAGGCGGCAGGCGCAGGGTCGCATAGTGAACGAAGATCGCCCAGGCTTCAGCCACAACGGCCCATGATGTCGGCACCAGACGTTTCCATTCCGTGGTGCCGAACATGAGCGTCACGAAGATGACGCCGTTGAGAAACCAGATCAAGGCTCCGGGCAGGTGCCAGTGCCGGGCGACGCCGACGGTGTGACGATAACCCGGCAGTGCCAGCCAGGGCGAGATGTAGCGGGCATCGTCCTTGGCAGTCCAGACACGATCCGCCGGCACTTCGATCGGAGTGAATTTCGCCCAGTCGCTGCCGGGCGTGCAGTGAACGTCGAAATAGAGACGAGGATGATCCATCAATATCGAAAGACCGCTGCGAGCGAGCAGGACGAGAAAAATGAAATTCACGTAATGCGTGAGACGGAGCCAGCCGGGAAAATGGTGAGCCCGGGTCGCTTCGTCCGGCAATTTCGGCAGGTTACCGATCTCAGGCAGACCTGCAACGAGATATTGCACCCAGGCCATTGCGACCGGAAGAGCGGCCAGAGCGAGAATCATGCATAAATACGATGTCCGAATACGAACTCGCAGGCGGCGGTCGGGCGGATAATGGACAGGATTCGATTTCGGATCGTTCGTCATGGCCCATCGCTCCACGAGGTCAGGCACGCACCCCTTCAGAGTCACCCGATATCGACTGGCATGTGGCATTCGAAGGGCGCAGCGAAGCGCAAGCCAATGACACCACCGAGCCGGCAAACGGAATGGACGGCAGACGGGATCTTCAGGCTTTATCCCATCGATCCGGCCCGATTCCGAACATTTCCTCGGCGGCGGCTTCGGCGGCTGAAAGGCTGCCGAACCAGTCGTCGTAGGCGAATGTCGGATCTTCGCGTGCGGAATAAGCCAGAATGAAACCGTCGCCGGGTTCGTATTCGATCGTCACATCGAGCGTAATACGGCGGGTCGGCGTGGGCGAGGGAGAGTCAGAACCCGCCGGCAGCCAGCAGGACTCCGAACGGTCCGCGTATTCGTAGCGAATGCATGTGGCTTGTTTGAGCAATGGCAAAGGCAGGTGATCTCCGGTTCCGGACCGCAGTGAGCCGATGATTATTGCATTTTACGATCTTCGCAAGCGATGAACAGAGAAATCCGCAGCTCATTCACGGCTTCTTCCCGGTCGAACGCAAATATCGAAATCCGAGCGACAAAACCCCGAGAATCGAAATCTGTACGACAGGAATTCGTCTGACGGAAAATCGGGCCCGTTCGAAAATCATGGCAGTCCAGGTGTCCCAGATTTCGAAAACCCGCCAGAACCAGGGTTCGCGGCAACAGTCATTATAAACCGGTGCAGTGAAATTCTCCCACATGCGTAAAGACCGTCCCGGCCAGCCGAATTCATGCCCGATGCGTTCGAGAACCGGCGGACTGAACGCATACGCGAAGATGAGAACCAGCCCGACGGACGCTCCCGCGAGCGATGCTCGAAGCCAATCGTAATGGGCCAGCCGCCTCAGGCCCAAAAGGCCCACGGCCAGAGGAATCGCCGCCGCGACGACCAGCGCGCCGACGTTTCGGAAAAGGGCCGGCGAACTGCATGCGATACAGGAACACACGGCGAAACCGATCGCCAAAGACCGAATCCGTTGCGATCGATTCGAATGGGCCATGTCGTTCTTTCGCAGGTTCCCCATTCGCTTCGGGCGACAGTATCACGCCCCGACAGGTCTCGGCGGATTGGCTTTCGGGAACGTCTTTTCCCGCTTCTTGTGATTCTTCATCACGTCTTCCGCGACCGCTTTGGCCACAGGGCCATCGAAGCCGCGGACGACCAGGACGTCCTTGCCAGTCGTCGTAACGAAGCCGCCGGTGATGGTGCGGGTCGTCGGGGCGGCTCCCTGCTGAACCAAGGCAGCGGGCTCGTCCGTCGGCATCCAGTATTTCTGGAGAGCGTCGGCGAACTGGTCGGCGTCGGCTTCGGTGTCCCAGGTGCTCAGCCAGACCATGCCCAGGCGTTTCGGGTCGTCCTTGCCGGCGAAGACGGCGAGGGTGTCGCCGTCCCAGCCCGCGGCGGCCTGATTGCCGCCTTGGCGGGCGAGCATGATGCGAATCGTCAGCTCGCCGATGCAGTTGCGGCCCAGGTCTGCCCAGCCTTCGGGGGTGCGGATTTCGCCCAGGTCGATGGCCGTGGGCGGGTCGGCTTCGGGGCCGGCGTATTTTTCGGGATGGAGGATCTGCTCGGTCGAGAGGGGCGGGTTCTTGTAAGCGGCGTCGAGAGCGGGCCAGCCGCCGGCGTTGGTGAGGTGGGCGCAGAAGACCAGGCCGTTGACGTAGGGGAACAGCAGAGACTGATACATGACCGGTGGCGAGTTGCGGGCCGTGGTGCCGCCCATCATGGGCAGAAACGTACCGAACCAGCGAACGAGCCGGGAAAGGCCCTGGGCGGGCATGGCGACGATCTGGGTACCGGTCCAGTCCTGCTGAGCGACGGCCATCATGGTCAGGGTGGCGTCGCCTTCGATAAGGGCTGAGAGGGCGAGAGCGGCGTCGTCGTCCACCTTCACGGCGTCGAGCATGGCGTCCAGGTCAAAGTGCTGGTCGCCCAAGGCGTGAGTCAGCTCGTGGGCGATGACGATGCGGGCGCCGTCCTTATCGAACTTGGGCTGGGGGCCCATGATCAGTTCGAGCAGGGTGGGGGGCTTGTCGTCTTTTTTGGTGAGGGGTTTATCCTTGCCGTCGGCGGCCGGTTCATCTTCCGGCTCGCGGATCAGGTGCATGGTTTTGGTCTTGGGGTCGTAAAAGGCGGCGACTTCTTCGGTCAGCAGCTTGACGTAAGCCCCCTTGAGGTCGAATTCGGGCGGGATCAGGCCGAGGGTTTTCCACGTGGCGTCGTCGCGGCGGAATTTCTCGGGGCTGACATCTTGTTCCCACTCGTCGACGAGCACTTTGCCGAGCTGTTCCCTGGGCGTTTCGTCACGCTTGACAGGGTGCTTCAGGGCCAGGCCCCTCACGGAAGGCAGGATGCGTTCCATGGCCTCGTGGTAGCGGATCTGGGCTTCGTTGACTTTGCCGGAGTCGGCCAGGGCATCGCCCGAGCGAATCAGTTCCAGGCCCGACTCGACCTCACGGGCCAGATGCGGAGGCTGCTGAGCCACGGCGGCGAGCGCGAAGGAAACGGCGAGGAAAAGGGATGTCATGCGAACGATTCCGGGAGAATTCGAAGCCGGGCGAAATGAACATGCGAACCGGCAGGGGGCGCAGGCCAATCAGTTGCCCTTGACGTTAGAGAGCAACAGCTGGGCGGAGCGGACGATCGCGTGGTCGCGGTCGCGCGGGCCGCCGTTTTTGCCGATCTCCTTCGAATCGAGTTCGATGAGATACGACAGGATCAGCGATTCAGGCACGTTCTGGTTGATCAGGTAACGGAGCTTGCTGGCGCGCGAGGCCCGCATGGTCGTGAGCTTTTTGAAAATGGTCTGGAAGGGGCTGAAGTCGACGACATCGAGCTCACGCCGGACCATCAGGTCGATCTGGCGACCCTGCTGGGGCACGGAAGCGTCGGAGGCCAGGACCGTGCCTATGCCACCGAGGAATGCCTCACGCGTGGCGGCGGCCTGCCGGCGCTGGGCATCGGCCTTTTTGGCTTCGCGGGCTTCGGTCTGGGCCTTTTCGTGGATTTCGATGAGGGGCTTGAGCGACTCGGTCCGTTCGCGATCGATCCGGGCCTTTTCGGCGGCGGCGTTGATTTCTTCGAGAGCCTTGCGGGTTTCGTCGCCTGTGGGCTGGCCGCCGTCAAATTTCAGGGCGGCTTCGAGGGTGCGGTTTTCGGCCTGGTGGGGCTCGTTCGTTTGCAGAGCTTTGCCTTCGGGATCGAAAACGGCGACTGGGTTGGCCCCGGCCTTGGGCGATTCGATCACGACCACACCCATCGGCAGCTTTTCGGCGGCCGGTTCGGCAGGCGGGGCGTGCTCTTCCGGCTGGGCAGGGCGGGGGGCTTCAGCGGTCGTCACTGGCGCTACCGGTGCATAATCCGGCGATTTTTCGGCGGCGACGGTAATGGCCGTCGCGGGCTCGACATGCGGCCGGGCGGCGTCGGCGGCCGGCGGCTGATTCGCGACGGGCGTGGTGGCGTGCTGCCAGGAATTGTCACCCAGGTGAAGCTGGGCGGCCGAAGATTCGGAATCGTCGTAAGGGACGCGGCAGATCAAATAAGCCGCGATGAGAGGCAGGGCCACGAACCAGACACCGCCGAACTGGGACAGGAGCGAACGGCGTTCGACGACGATGACGCGGGGCGTATCGGCGGCAGGATCGATCATCACTCGGTTCATCGGTGGTGGTCGCTCTCTCGGTGCAAGTGTGGCCAATTCGTGCGAACCGATCGACCGGATCGATCGTGGCGAGACGGCAGAGTCTCACTAAAACAATATACGGGCGGGGAAAAGGGGCTTACAAGCGAAAGGGGTGCGGAATCGACACCAGTGATTGGATTTCGGGCGATTTCGCCGATTCGGCAACCATGCCGGATGCGCGAAAGAATGCCGGGGCGGTTCGTTCGAGGAACCGCCCCGGTGCGTGTCCGAATCAAGCCCGCAAGGGGCTTCGATCAGAAGACGTCCAGGTAGAAGTGGTAGCCCTTGTACCACTTCTTGTTGGACCAGTCGCGGTGTTCGTTGTCCTTGCGGCCGAACCACCAGCCGTCCTTCTTGCCGCCGTAGTAATTGCGGTAGAGCGGCCCCTGAATTTGGGGTACGATACGCTGCTCACGGGGGTAGAGGTACCAGCCGTCGTAGAGCTGCTGGTAGTTGGCACCCGCGCCGGGCACCTGGGGCGGCACGTAGGGCCAGTGCATGTAGTTGTCGTAATCGGCGGCTTGCACCATGCCGGAAAGGCTCATCAGCACCAGGGCAGCCAGGCCGACACGGGTACGGGTCGTGAACATCTCAATCCACCTCCATGCGAAAGTCACGTTCGGTTCGGGCGCAATATCCATCGCCTCACGAGATTCATCGAGCGCGGCGGCAGGGTCACGGTAAGGAAATTCGCACCGCTCGCAACTGGCCGTTGGGGTTGATCCGGCGGTAACGGTCACACCGGTCGCAAGGTCAGGCCGGGCGGTCGAATCGAAAGGACTCGTCACGATGCACTTCAACCGATCGGCATTCGACATATATCGCCGCATTTCAGGCATTTTCCTGTACTTCGCGGCTTGTTCGACCGCATGCGCATTGCCGGCGACGGGGCAGGATCTGGCGTGCAAGGCCAAGCCGGTGCATGCGGCACCCGGCACGCGCGACGTTCTTTCGCCGGAGAGACTCCGCAAGCACGTCTTCACGCTGGCTTCCGATCCGTTCGGCGGACGCAGCGGCAGAACGGCCAATCCGACGATCGAATACATCGAGAAAAGCTTCCTGACCGCCGGCCTGAAGCCCGGTTTCGCCGAGGGGTATCGTCAGCCGGTGGTGCAGGCATCCTCAGGCAGAACGATCGGCACGAATCTGGCCGCGAAGGTGGAAGGATCGGACCCGGCCCTGAAGGAAGAATGGATCATCCTTTCGGCCCACTGGGACCATCTGGGCACGGCCGCGCCCAGGGCAGATACCGGAAAAGACAATGGCGGCGGCACGAAAGCCGGCAAAGCGACCGTTTTCTCCGGGGCCGACGACAACGCCAGCGGCGTGGCGATGCTGCTGGAAACGGCGGCCTGGTTCGCCAGGCCCGAGAACCGGCCGAAGCGGAGCATGCTGTTCGTGGCGTTCGACCTCGAAGAATTCGGGCTTTTCGGCTCACGCCATTTCGCCGCGAATTCGCCGGTGCCGTTGGACCGGATCCGGCTGTTCATGACGGCCGACATGATCGGCCGGAGCTTGTCCGGCATCTGCCGGGAATGGGTCTTCGTGATCGGGAGCGAACGCCTGCCGCAGTCGCGCCGATGGATCGCGTCCGCGGCGGCCGACAGGTCGGTCCGTGCGGGGCTGCTGGGGACGGATCTTGTGGGTGTCCGCAGCGATTACGGCCCGTTCATGACCAAAAAGGTTCCTTATCTGTTCTTTTCCACCGGCGAGAGCGAGGTTTATCACACCCCGGAGGATAAGCCCGAGACGATCGATTACGACAAGCTGCACCAGATCGCCGAACTGATCCGCGAAACAGCAGCCCTCGCCGCGTCCGACGCGAATCCCGGCTCGTGGAAAGAAGAGCCGGAACCGGCCCCTGAGGAGCTGACGGTGATCGCCTCGGTGCTCGAGGCGATCCGCTCGCCCGAAAGCGGCCTGAAGCTGGGCGGCCTGCAGAAAACGACGATCGAACGTACGCTCGACAAAATCCGCGACCTGGCCGCCCGAGGCGGAGCCGTCAGCGAATCGGAGCGGCGGGCGATCGTGCGGGCAGCGCAGTTTCTTATGTTCACGGCTTTATAAGTCAGGCGATCCTGCGATCTTGCCCTTGGAAAATGCGGATCGGTCGATGACGCAAGTCCGTGCAAAAATCTTTCTGTGGACTCTTGTGGAGTTCACGGGGCATGGATACTCTGAGACCGTTCGACCCGGTTCCTTAGAGATTTTCGACCTTCCTGTTCGAGAATTCGAGGAATACCGGGCTTGTGAGGGCTTCGAAAACAAATCCGTTCGAAATCCCTCAGCATCACATGTTCGATGCGTTTGTGCCGTTGCGCGGAATCTTCAGCGAATACGATTGCAATTCCACATGTCACCCTGGCCAGTTTCGTAAGGTGATCTCACATGAGCGAAGAAATCACGGATCAGGCGGAAAGCGACGAAATACTCAGCCCGGAACCAGCGGCACCGACGATTTATTGCGAAAAGTGCGGAGTCAAGAACCTCGAGAATAACTATCGATGTACAGCTTGCGGGTACAACCTGCACGATACCGCGCGACCTGTCATTTCGACGGGTGACGATTCCGCCGCCATGCGGCTGCTGCTGCCGGTCGGCCGGTCCGGGCTGGCGATCGTGTCCGGATACCTCGGACTCGTCTCCATTCTGCTGCTGCCGGCACCCGCGGCTCTGATCACAGGCATTCTCGCGATTCGTGACATTCGCCGAAACCCGGAAAAGCACGGGATGGGCCGGGCGATCTTCGGTCTGGTGATGGGGATGTTCGGGACGGTTCTATTCGGCTTCCTCATCCTGGGTCTCGTTCTGGAACTGCTCCGAAATCGCAGCTGAGTAAGAAAGAAGGCTTCCACCATGTTTTGTCGAAAATGCGGATACGAGAACTCCGATCAAGCCAAATTTTGCGTGGGCTGCGGCGAAGCGATCAGGCCCTCGGGCCTGGGAGGCCCGGCCGTCACGATTCCCAACTATATGACCCAGGCGGTTCTGGTCACCCTGTTTTGCTGCGTTCCGTTCGGCATCGTCGCACTCGTCTATGCCACCAGGGTGAACAACAAGGCGTTGGCGGGCGATATCGAGGGGGCTCAGGAGGCGTCCGATAACGCCTTCAAATGGATCGTGATCAGTTTCATCCTCGGATTCATCGTCATCTTCCTGAACATCGCTTTCGCCTTCCTGCAAGAATCCCAGAAGGTGCAATGAACCACGGCATGACGTGGAAGCGGTCTGCCCGAAACGGTCTGGCCGCTTTTGCCATCCTGTTCGGCGCGATGGTGCTGGCGCGGAACGATCCGGAACGATCCCGGATCTTCCCCGGCTGCCCGATCCGGCAATTCACCGGGCTTCATTGTTCCGGCTGCGGGTCGACCCGGGCATCGCATCATCTGCTCAATGGCCGAATCGGTACGGCTCTGAAATACAACGCGCTCGCGGTCATGGCGATTCCGGTCCTGGTCATCATGGCCGCAAGGCCTGACCGCTTCAGGCGCCCATGGATCGCCTGGACGGTTCTGGCGATCCTTATCGGCTATTCGATTCTACGAAATGTCGACCGCTGGCCATTTCGGCATCTGGCCCCGCCGCCGCCAGCCGCCTCAGCGAACGCGGAATCGATCGCTTCGTTCTATGCCGGATCGATCGAATTCTGACGACCGGCTGTCGAATTGCAGTCTCATTGCTTCCCGGCTTCGCCAAGAGCCTTCGAAGTTCCCGAAATCGAAAGGCCGGCTTCGCCTGTTTTTCAGGCGAAACCGACCAGGTCATTTCATTGACGCCGTAGAATCCGATCGAATCCTATGCAGGATCTCGACCGACTCAGGCGGCCTTTTTCTTGCAGCAATCGTGCGTGCACTTGCCCGACTTGCAGCAGTCGCCCGTGCAGGTCTTCTCACCGCAGCACTTGCCGTCCTTACAGCAGGCCGCGCCTTCGGTCTTCTTGCAGCAATCGTGCGTGCACTTGCCTGACTTGCAGCAGTCGCCCGTGCAGGCCTTCTCACCACAGCACTTGCCGTCCTTGCAGCAGGCCGCGCCTTCAGCCTTCTTGCAGCAATCGTGCGTGCACTTGCCTGACTTGCAGCAGTCGCCCGTGCAGGCCTTCTCACCACAGCACTTGCCGTCCTTGCAGCAGGCGGCTTTGGTGTCGGCGGCCGTGGCCATGGACGACAAAGCGAGGCCCGAAACCAGGGCACTCAGAACGCCGAACATCATCCGACGACGTGTTTCGATCATACTCATCGCAAATTCTCCTTCATGTCGATGCATTCGAATTGCATCGGACCATTCGAAATCGATTCGGAAAGTTCGCGCACGGCCCAGTGGCTCGCCAGCGCGGCTGACGATTCGTTCGACGACATATCGAAAGTGGCCGGAGCGAATTGCACCTTGACTTATCCAGACGATTCACGCGGCCCATGATTCAGGGCATAGCGACATGACTCAGCCTGGAATTTTCGAAATCGGAAAATAGCGATTCAACAGCGCCAGCGGGACGTCAGGCGAAATACGGGTACGGAGACCGGAACCGAAGTCGCGGGAGAAGAGGAACTTGTCGAATTCGCGATCTTCGGCGTGTAAGGCGGATATTCAGAGACCTCGCTGGAGATCGACCGCTCTTTACGCTGTTCCGCACGTACGCTCGCCGAGCTTGCAGGGCGGGCGGTTTGCGACGGACCGGCGTGATTGCAGGTACAATCGGGGCCCGAATGCGGCGTCGGGGCGGGAATCGCGGGCGTGCAGCAGGTTTTGGTTTCGACCTGGCAACAGTCATGATCCGGGCGGCAGAAATCCTGCGCGGACACGGATAGAACGCTCGACAGGGCGAACCAGGCCGCCAGGCCGATGCTCTTCAGGATGTCGCGGGAAAACCGGGCCTTCACGAATCGCCCCTTGTACGTGCCGGGTGGCATTTCATCGCCGACCACATCTGTAAGTATAGATCGAAAATCCATCAAGTCAACTTCAATGAAGCCCTGGTGCCGCAGCGAAAGCATGAAGCCATTCGGCGATCGAACGGACCGATCCGGCTTGTGGGTAGAGAATTCGAGCGATGCGCGTTATGATATCGGTCTTCGGATCAGATCGCCCCGGCAACCGGCCGGGGATGGAACAACGCTCGGCAAGGTCAAGGCCACACAAGAACGGGGCCGTGCCCGCCGATTCCCTTGACGGACAGGAACCATGGCACAGATCAAGGCCAACGACATCAGACGAGGACAGGTCGTTACGATCGAAGGCGTGAATTTCGTCGTCGTCGACTTTCTCCATCACACGCCCGGCAACCTGCGCGCGATGGTGCAGACGAAACTCAAGAACCTGAAGTCGGGATCGACGATCGAAAAGCGGTTCCGCTCGGCTGACACCCTGGAAGTCCCGTTCGTCGAAACCAAAGAATTCCAATACCTTTACAGCCAGGGCGACGAACACGTTTTCATGGACATGGAAACGTACGACCAGTTCCCGCTGAATACGGACATTCTCGGCACCTCGCTGAACTTCCTGCTGCCGAACACGAAGACGATGGTGAAGTACATCGACGACAAGGCCGTCTCGGTCGAAATTCCGGCTTCGATGGAATACGTGATCACCGACACTCCGCCCGAAATCAAGGGCGCCACGGCCACGAACCAGTACAAGGAAGCCACCTGCGAGAACGGCCTGGTCATCCAGGTGCCGCCGTTCATGAAGGTAGGCGACAAGGTGAAGGTCGACACCCGCACCGGCGAGTATCTCGAACGGGTGAAGTGAATCGGAGAGGCGAACTCTCCAGGCTACGCAGCGATATCGATCGAGCGGCGACCCCATCCGGGAGTCGCCGTTTTTCGTTCGGCATTGACCAGCATTCTCTTGCGATCGCGGCACGCGCGGATTACTTTAACGGGATACCCGCTGCGGATTCCCCCGCCCGAAATGCCCGAGGACTCGTCACAAAAATGATTCTCCAACGCTTCGCCAGAGTGGCCGGACGTCGCTTCGTCGTCGCCATCGGCCTCGTTTCTACCTTGTTCAGCACGCACGCGATCGCCCAGGTCGGCCCCGCCGAAGGTCGAGAAGGCCTGGTGGAGCTGGGCGATCAGGACCCCCGGCTCAAGGGCCATTACGCCGTTCCGGGCTTCAAGGTGCAGATCGTGGCCGCCGAACCGGCGATCGTCGACCCGACCGCCATGGCGTTCGACGACCAGGGGCGGCTGTACGTCGCCGAATGGCGCCAGGCCGACCGGATGTACGACACATTCGACACGATCAAGCTGCCCGAAGGCGGCACGCAGCGGATCACTCGCCGGCGCAAGGCGACGATGGACATCGTCAAGCGGCTCGAAGACCGTGACAAAGACGGCATTTACGAACACTCCGAGGTGGTCGTCGACGGTGCCGAGATGCCCTCATCGATCTTCCCCTGGAAGGGTGCCCTGTACCTGACCTGCGTCGGGCGGCTGGAAAAATGGTCGGACGAAGACGGCGACGGCCGCTTCGAAACGCGTACGATCATCGCCGACGGCTTCTGCGGGTTCTACCACCACTGGCTTTCGGGCATGACTCTGGGCACCGACGGCTGGTTCTACCTGACCGCCGGCGATAACGACAACCACGTCGTCGGGGCTGATGGCTCGCGGGTGGAAGTCTCGCGCTGTGGCGGCATTTTCCGCGGCCGGCCCGACGGCACACGCATGAACCTGTTCGCCCTCGGCTTCCGTAATCCTTATCGCGACCTGGCTTTCAATAGCCGGTTCGATGCCTTCATCGTGGACAACGACAACGAAGACGGCTCGAAATTCCAGGGCGTGCGGCTGATCAATCCTGTGGAAGAAGGCGACTACGGCTGGCGGCTGCTGCCGGGCGCGTTCTGCTGCCGGCCTGACTTCGACCGGGGCGCCGTCGACGGCGAACTGCCTGGCAAGCTGCCGATCGTGGCCAAAACCGGCCGTGGCGCGCCGGCGGGCCTGGCCGTCTATCACGGCACGGCGTTTCCGGACCGGTTTCGCGACCTGCTGATCTATCCCGACGTCTTCCGCAAACTCGTGCGTGCCTATGAGGTGGAGCCAGCCGGCGGCGCGAACGTGCTGCGCCGGGAACTGACGCTGATGACGGCCGACGACGACCTGTTTCGCCCGTGCCAGACCGTGGTCGGCCCGGACGGTGCGATCTACGTGCTCGACTGGCGTTCGAATTCCGGCGGTGCCGGACGGCTTTGGGGCGACGGCAAATTCGGCCGCCTCTACAAGCTGACCTGGGGCGGCACTTCGACCGAACCGGCACGCCCGGTACGGCCCCGCAACGACTGGACGCACGTCCAGAAAGCGTCAGAAGCCGAGCTGATCGGCATGCTGCGAGGCCTGGATTATCAGCAGGCCGACCGTGCCCTGCGAGAGCTGGTGGAGCGTGGCGAGAAGTCTCGCGCCGCGCTGATGGCCCTGCTCAATGACGGCCAGGCCCCTGTGCGGGCCCGCTGCCTGGGTCTTCAGGGCATTCGTCAGCTCTGGAACGGCGAAGTGGAAAGCCGGCTCGTAGCGGCCTGGAGCGATCCGGAATTTCAGGTACGCCGGCTGGCGGCACAGGCAATCTCGTGGGAACCCACGGCAAGCCGCCCTGAATTCGTGCCTCATCTGGAGCAGCATCTGGCCAGCGAAACCAATGGTCAGGTCTTGCGTGAACTGGCCCTGGCGATCGGCCGGCACGCGACGGACAACCCGGCCCGGGCCGGCGAAGCGATGCTGAACTGGCTGCACGATAACGCTTCGGCTGATGTAGCCACTCGTGACGCTTTCATTCGTGCCATCGAACGGCTTGGCGAAACGGCTGTGGAAGTTGTGGCGCAGACGATCCGCCTGGGCTCTGACAGCCGTCGCCGCAATGCAGTGGGAGTGTTTTCGGCCATGCGGACGGAACCAGCCGCCCGGCGCCTGCCCGACCTGGTCGTTCTGCCGAACCTGTCGGCCGACGATCGCCTCGTCTTCGTGCGAATGTTCAAGGACATTCCGCTGAACATCCCCGTGGCCACGGTGAAGCTGGTGCAGTTCGTGCAGGCACATCCTGAGCTGGACGCCCGCATCGAGCTGGCGACGCTTCAGAACGTGCGCCTGGCGGGCATTCCGGCTCATGAGCTGGTCGCCCGGTTGCTGGACGAAGAAGATGAAGCCGTGCGTGTCGCCGCGACCGAATACGCCGCCGACAGCAGGTTCCCCAAGCTGGCCGAAAAGCTGGGCGACCGCGTGGCCGACGGCAACCGATCCGCCGCTGAACGACTTGCGGTGCTGCGAGCGCTGCGGACGACCGGTGCGGGTGCCTTCGACCTGATCGCCAAAGCGGCGGACGCTTCGGGAACGGACACGGCATGGTCCGTGGCGGTTCTGCGTGGCCTGGCCGAATCGAACCGGGACCGTGCGATTCCTTACCTCGAAAAGGCCCTGACGAGCCCCAGCGAAGAAGTGCGGGCCGACGCTCTGGCGCTACTCGGCGAGCAGCCGAAAACGGCCCTGCGGCTGGGCAACCTGTTCGTCGAAGGCAAGTTGAAATCAGGTGACGCGCCGACGGTTCTCGCGGCCTTGCGGAAATTCGCCACGCCCGAGCACCAGGCCGTTCAGGCCCGGATCGAAAAGGGAATCGAGGAATCGATCAAGTCGATTGACCGGATCGCCCTTGCGGCGGAAGTCGGCAAGGCCGATCCCTGGGCCGGTATGGGCGTGTTTCTGAAAGAAGGCGGAGCCCGCTGCACCACGTGCCACAAGATGGAGAGCATCGGCGGCAATGTGGGCCCGGCACTCACCGGGGCCTTCCAGAGTTATTCGGTGGAAAAGCTGATCGAATCGATCCTGGAACCTTCCAAAGAGCTGAAAGAAGGCTACGAAGCCTATAAGGTGGCCCTGAACAATGGCCGCGTGCTTTCGGGCGTGAAGGTCAGCCAGGACAACGAAACGCTTGTCCTGCGCGAAGCCTCGGGCCAGGAAATCCGCGTGCCCGTGGCCGAAATCGAAGAGCAGCAGCGGGATAACGTGAGCCTGATGCCCGTCGGCCTGGTCGCGGATCTTTCGCAGAAGGAACTTGCAGACCTGCTGGCGTTCCTGCGAGACAAGCCGGCCCAGGAATCGCTGAAGACGGCCACGCGTGTCACCCGCCTGATGGCTGTGGGCCCGCTTCCGGTCGAAGAGGACGGCAAGAGCGTCTCTCTTGCTGCGCCGGACGTGCGCAAGCCGCTCGTCGGTCAGGACGGGCAAACGATCGGCTGGGTCGCCCTCGACATCGCCAGTTCGGGCATGATGAACCTCCGGGGCCAGTTCGGCACCAACCCGGGCCGGGCTTATGCCGCGTTCTGGGTCGAATCGCCGGTCGATCAGACCGTCGCCCTGCGTTCCGGCCATTCCGGGCCGACCCGACTGTATCTGAACGGCAAAAAGGTCGCTTCGCCGCAGACCCGCCCCAACGGCCGCCTGAACGAAAACCCGCTGCCTCTGGCGCTGAAGAAGGGCTGGAACGTGGTAACGATGGCGACCGACCGGGCCCCGGCCGGCGACAGCCAGTTGCAATTGATTCTGCAATCGGCAGTCTCCGTTCGCATTTCGGCCACCGGACCGGAAACGACGACGGCCGCCGCCGGCGAATGACTTTCGCCCGGCGACTTGGATCCGAACTATCGAACGAGGCCGGGGCATCGCGCTCCGGCCTCTTTGATTTCGACTCCCCGAACTTCAAGCTTCGAGGGGTTCCACAGGAAGTTCGACGGGCGGCCAGAACGCCAGTTCCATTCGCTGGCCGCGAATCGTCACATAAGGGCAGGGAGGGGCGGTCGTCCAAGTGCCGGTGTTGATGTATCGTACGCCGTCGACCACCACATCTTCGAAAGCATGCGTGTGGCCGCAGGTGACGGCCGGGCAACCGCGGCGGCGGGCTTCGGCGACGGCCCCGCGGCGAATTGCGTCGGAATTGCGCTGAAAGCTTTTCGAAAACCGGCGGATGGCCCGTGCCCAGTCTCCGGGCAGGATGCGTTTCAGGCCACGAAAGATGGCCGAAAAGAATGCCGTGATGCCCTTGTGGCCCGAGACGATGGTGTCGAACTGGTCGCCGTGAAAGATCAGCAGTCGTGTCTGGCCGTTGTCGAATTCGAATTCGTCGAGCACGTCGACACCCACGATGTGACTGACGATATCGGCCGGGCCGTCGTGATTGCCCCGGATCCAGATCACGCGCAGGTCCGCCCGGTCCGTATTGCGACGGATCACCCGCAGGCAATTGAAATGATGACGCTTGAGACGCTTGAAATTGAGATCGTCGAAAATGTCGCCGTTGATGACGAGCATCCTGGCATTCGCAACGGCCCATTCCAGAAAATCCTCAAGCATCTGGGCCTGGCAGATTTCGCTGCCCAGATGCAAGTCGCTGATTACGATGCAGTCAAACTCCGGCGGAACAGGATTCGCGTCGCTTCGAGGGTGATCCGCACCCACGGATGCGTCGGGCGTTTCGGGTTCGGAATTGCTCGTATTGTCCGATGGTATTTCATTCCCGGCCTTCGCGTGATTCGACATCGGTGAACCCAGGCTTTCGAAATTGCGATCGACCCTGCTCAAATCAGCCCGCGGTAGATCGTCAACGAGAGACCGTCGCGGAAGAAGCCCTGATCGATCAGGGCGTCCGCGTAGCGTGTCGTAGCGGCCGGGGCGTCGTCAAGCGTCGTCACCGTCCATTTGGGAGTGGATTTCATGAAGATTTTCAGAAAGCAAGCAAGCCCTTGTTTCAGAAGGGCTTCGGATGCGTGAGGCAGGCTCGTGAGACGCTTGCCCCGTTCCTGCACGATCCAGACCGGGGCCCCGTCGGCCAGGACGATCGAGTTGCCGGGCATTCGTGGCAGACGGGCCTTGCCCCCTTCGATCAGGGGCAAATCAAGCGGCGCCGAAGCGCCGTAGACATTCGCCGGATCGACGGCCGAAAGCCAGCGGAAACGCGGGCTTCGATCCGTCACATCTGCACCGGCAGCCTCGGCGAAGAGCGTCAGATCGCGGGCCACATCGTCGGTCGTAAACTGCATTCCCGCAAGTCCTTCGACGAAGTACCCCCGGCGCAGGTCGCCGCGCCATTCGGCGGCCTCCATCCATGCGAGCAATTCCTGCCAGGGCACGCCCGGGGTGCCGAACCTGGCCGTTTCCCGACATGCGATGCCATAGCGGCGGATCAGAATCGCTACAGCGAATGCCAGCGGATCTTCGGATGCGGTTCGCCCGGATGCCGCACCAGCATCCATGCACCGCCAGCGGCCCTCCACCGGTACCGAATCCGCCAATGCCGGCCGTCGGCCAGATGACGCTCCGCCCACGCCGACCCCCTGCTGCGTGAGCAGAGCCCGAAAGTTATTGAGCTTGCGGCCGGATCGAGCCCGCGATGTCGCTTCAATGGACTTCGCCGAACCGGTTCTGTCTCGATCGACCGAAAGGAACCGGTCCAGAAACCGCAGGCGTTCGTTGGTGACCAGGCCACGCAATACCGCCTGTTTGAGCCCAGCTTTCACAGCCGCCAAAGACATCCCCGTGCGTTCGGCAAGCCGCTGGGCCGTTGCCGGCCCATCATTCGAAAGTGCATTTCGAATGGCGAACGCCGATTCGTTATCCTCTTCGGTCGAGGGATCCGGCGGACCGAAAAGCGGGGGCAAGTCGCGGCGATAGATCACGATACGCGGGGCCTCGGTCCGGTCCTCGCCCGGCATCGGTGCCCAGGCCCATTCGCCCGCGGCCAGCAGGTCGTCGATGGTGGCGATCGCCTGCGCCGAGCACCGCGCGGGCAGGATCTCTTCCAGCCATTCCTTCGGTGTGGCCGCCCAGCCCTGCAGCGGCATAAGCACGCTTTCGAGTTCGTGCATCGGCGAAGATAATTCTGCCTGACCCGGGTTCTCGGCGAACGCAGTCTCCACCACCCAGGCGGCCCAGGCATCCGGCGCGATCGCCCGCACCTCCTGCCGCCGCTGCACCAGGCTCTGGCCGATCATGCTGCGCAGGCGGTCCGTCTCGGCCCAGACCATTTCACCGTTTTCTTCGCCCAGCTTGCGAACGCGGGCGAAGCCGCCTGAATCGGTCAGCCGGCCCAGCCATTCGGCCGCCAGCGTCGGCTCAATTGGGTATCGGTCAGTGATTTCGGCCAATGCGATCAGGGCCCTGGATTTGACGAACCGGCCAAGAATCGCGTCGATCGCCTGCCAGCGCGCGGCATCCGCCACACCGGCACGAAATCCGCCGCCAGGCGCGATCCCGAGCGACGGAAATGCAATTGCATAAGTGCCGAATTCTTCGCCCGGAATCCACAAGCCATGATCGCCGCGAACAGGCAAATACCTGCAAAGCTCACGCGATTCGAGGTCGCGCAGCCAAACGAGATTCTCGTCGCAAACTTCGCCAGCGGCCAGATCGCCCAGGCGGCTGAGGCGTTCCGCCAGTTCTTCGGCCGACCGGGCCGGACGGTGGATCGATTCGGCAAGCTTCCGCCCCAGCCGTTCCACCACGGCCGGTTCCAGAAGCTCATCCAGCAGCGGACCTTGCGAACGATCGGCAGGTCGCGAAGCTGACCGACTGCCGCCGGGGTGGGGGTCGTCCCATTCATAAAGAAATTTGCGTTCGAACCGGTTCATAAGATCGGCCGCGAACGGGCCCGCGGCTTCTCCGACATGTTTCACGACCCGAAATTCGCCTGAGACGATGCCATCGAGTACCGAACGTAAAAGGTCGAGATCGAGATCCTGCGACAGACATTCGCGCGCCGTCTCGGCCACGATCGGAAAATCGGGCATCTGCCGCACGATTCCCAGCAGGTCCTTCGAACGCAGCCTTTGCAGCCACAACGGTGTGCGCCGGCCCGGATCAGGCCTGGGCAAGAGCAGGGCCCGTGAGGCATTCTGGCGGAATCGCAGGCCGAACAGGGCACTGTCGGCAAGTTCGGCCTGCAGCCGCCGTTCGGCTTCGTCGAATGTCAGACCGTCCAGAATGTCCAGCGGCGGCTGGTCCTCCAGGTCACGTGGCAGTCGCATGATCAGGCCGTCGTTCGCGTGCTGGGCCGCGGGCCTGATGCCCACACGTTCTTCGATCCGGCTTTGCAATATGAGCTTCAGGGCCTGATGCAGCCGACCGCCCCAGGGGCTCATGATGGCAAGGGCGACCTCGCCGGCGGGGTCGCGAAAGGCTTCGACCAGAATCGTCCGGTCATCGGGCGCGGCACCGGACAGGCGGACCTGGCGGTCGATCATGCGCCGAAGGTCTTGCGCAGCAGCGGTGTCGAGCCGGCAATCGTCGGTGAGCAAACGCATTGCCGATTCTTCGTCCGCACGCTCGGCGATAGCGCGCACAAGCTGGCCGATCGATCGGCCCAGCGTGGCCGAACGTCGGGCCGTTTCACCGCGCCAGAAGGGCATCACGGCCAGTTCGCCCTGATTCGAAGGCGAGACGACGACATTGTCCGGGTCGATCCGGTCGATTCGCCAGGTGGAGCTGCCCAGGCGAAAGGCTTCGCCGTTGCGGCGTTCCAGCACGAACTCTTCGTCGAGCGTACCGAGCGTCGGGCCGTCTTCGCCGAGCTTCACAGGATATTGGCCGGTGTCGGTGATCGCTCCTCCCCCGGTCATCGCGAGCGATGCGGTGCCGGGCAGCGGCATCAGTTCGTCGCGAACACGATCCCAGAAGATCCGGGCCTTGAGGTCGCGCACCGCCTCGACCCGAAACCGCCCGGCGACCATTTCCAGCACCGATTCGAAGGCTTTGTCCGAAAGCCCGTGATAGGGCTCGCAACGGCGGAACAGCCGCAGCAGGTCTTTCGGCTTCCAGGGCCGCACGGCCACGCAGGCGATCACTTGCTGGGCAAGGATATCCAGGCAATTGCGGGGGATGGCCAGCGGTTCGACATCGCCGCGCGACATCGCGTGCACGAGCGCTGCGGTTTCCAGCAAGTCGGGCGTGGTTTTGGCGAAGAATCGGCCCTTGCTCACCTGGCCAACCCCGTGACCGGCACGGCCCACACGCTGCAACCCGCGCGCGACTTCACCCGGAGACCCGACCTGGCAGACGAGGTCGACAGCCCCCATGTCGATGCCCATTTCGAGCGAAGCCGTGCAGATGACGCCCTTGAGCCGACCCTCTTTCAGATCGGTTTCGATCCGGCGGCGGCGATCCAGCGCGATCGAACCGTGATGCGCCTGCACACATGCGGCGGAGTCCGCTTCGAGATCCGATAAATTCGCATGATCGGCGGCTTCGATGCTATCGGAAGGATCTTCGGATTCGGATTTCGAATCGCCGGCAGTTTCGATCGCATTTTCAGCCTTCGAATCGATCGTATTATCGGTTTCGGGAAGATTCGGAATTTCCTGTTCTTCTCCCGCCAGGGCGTTGATCCGGGCTGTGAGGCGTTCGACGCTGAAGCGGTCGTTGGCGAAGATCAGGGTCGACTGGTGTTCCTGAACGAGAGCGTGCAGATCCTTTTCGAGCCGGGGCCAGATGGAACGCGGGGCGTCGGGATCGTCGTCGACGGCCGCACGCTGGACGAGCAGGTCCCAAGTCTTGGGGGCGACAGAGCGGACGATCGAGACCGGGCGAGGCTCGAAATGTCCCTTCTTCCCTTTGCCGGCCGGTTCGACCCAGCGATGCCCGCCCAGGAATCGGGCGGCGCTTTCGAGGGGGTTCACGGTGGCCGTCAGCCCGATGCGCTGCGGCTCGGCCCCGATTTCTTCCTCCAGCCGTTCCAGCAGGATCGAAAGAAACGTGCCCCGTTTCTGACCGGCCAGGGAATGCAATTCGTCGACGATTACCCAACGAACGGGCTTGAGCATCGCGCGGGCGGAACTGCCGAGAATCAAATGCAACGATTCAGGCGTGGTGATGAATACGTCCGGCGGCTTGCGTGCCTGCGCCTGGCGCTCGGCCGTGGGCGTGTCGCCGGTTCGCACCGAAATGCGTAATTCAGGCAGCGAGATCCCCCGGGTTTTCGCCAGTGCCGAGACGCCGGCGAGGGGTTTTTCCAGGTTCAGGCGGATGTCCTGACTAAGGGCTTTCAGCGGCGAAAGATAAAGAATTCGCACGCCTTTCGGGCGTTCGGAGCTGCGCCAGAGATGATCCAGCCCGGCCAGGAAGGCCGCGAGAGTTTTGCCCGATCCCGTGGGGGCGACGATAAGCGAATGATGCCCGGCACGGATGGCGTTCCAGCCCTGAACCTGGGCGTCGGTCGGGGTGCCCAGCGACTGACGGAACCAGTCGGCCACGACAGGCAGAAAGTGACCGAGCCCCGACACGGCATCGGGGAGCAGGGGGGGCGATAGCGATTCGCTGGCGGTTCGGCGCCTGGCCACTGGCTGGTTCGCTCCGATCGGCGCTGAGGTTCGGACACTTACGGACAAGACCATTGTATGCGAGAACGCATGCACAGGTACAGGGTGCGTCGAAAGGGGTTCGGAATCGGGATTTCAGGCGAACGACGCACTCAACCTGCCAAATGCCGCCATAAAGCACGCAACGAAACCACGAACCACAAGAAACTCGCCGAAAGAAGCAGAATCAGAGCCGCCTGCAATGCCCATTGCAATTCGGGCGATCGCTTGAGCACAGGCCGGGGTTTGGATTTCTGCGGCACGACCAGCCGTGAATCCCGGCTTCGACGCTGTCCTTCAGCTTCCGCCGTGTCCATCTCTTCGATATCGAGTTCATCCAGCGCGATCGAGAAATTCGAAACGGATTCGGCCATCCAGGGCTGATTGCCGCCTTCATCCTCAGGCAAACCGTCAGGGAACGATTCGCCACTGGAGTCGGCTTCGTCCGCGAACGTCGCGGAACCGGCGGCGGCAGGTGCGGGCGATTGGGCAAGGTTTTGCGGCTGGGAAGACTGGCCCTTCGCCCCGCTCGAAAAATCGACAGCCGGAGCGCGGCCCTGAAGCAATTCCTCCAGAACGAAACGCACGGTCGCGGCGGCGGGGCGTTCGGCCGGTTCCTTGCGGAGCAGGCTGTCGACCAGATGTGCCAGCGGTTCGGGCAGATCAGGCCGATGAGTCAGCAGCGGCTCGGGCGGTGTCATGCGATGCCGATAGATCTTGCTGACGGCGTCGCCGCCATCGAAGGGCACCTCGCCGCTGAACGCGTGGTAAAGGATACAGCCGAGGGCGTAAAAATCGGCTGGAGATCCGACATTCGTCGCATCCTTGAGCTGTTCGGGGGCGGCGTAGTCGAGCGTGCCGAGAATCACGCCCGGACGGGTGAGGCTCAAGCGATCGCCGAGGGCCTTGGCCAGGCCCAGGTCGAGGATCTTCCAGTTCTTGTGGCCGTCGTAAAGGATGTTCGAGGGCTTGAGGTCGCGGTGCACGAGACCGGCCTGATGGATCGCTTCGAGCCCTGAGACGATCTGAGCGGCCATGCGCACGATCGTCTTGAGTTCGGGCCGGCGGTTTTTGGCCTCGATCAGGGCGGCGAGGCTGGGGCCCTTGAGCCTGGGCATGACGAGGAAGAAGCGGTCGGCGTCGCGGCCGAAGTCGACGGTGCGGGTGACGTTCGGGTGGGTGACGTCGCGGCCGGCCCGCATTTCGCGCAGGAAGCGGGATTCGAGCCGCTTGCGGTCCTCGGGCGGCATCGATTCGTCGATCTGGAGAATCTTGATGGCGACGGGGATATCGCGGCGGTCCCGCGGTTCGGCGGCGAACACCTCACCCATGCCGCCCTTGCCGAGCCGCTTGCGGATGCGATATCGGCCGCAATCGAGCCTGGGGGCCGAACCGGCGATCAGGTTCCTGGCCTGAAACGGCGTCACGAGCCCTTCCTGCACGAGCATCGAAGCCATTTCGACCGGGTCGGCCGATTTGTCGAGGCATTCGCGGGCGAGGGTCAGGGCGTTTTCGTCGAGCCAGCCGTCCAGGGCGAGCCAGTCGAGCCATGTCCGTGCGGTGCTTTGCGGCGGCTCGAGCATGAACTGGCCCTGATTCGCACGCGAAAGATAGAGTTCGGAGAGTTACCAGGCCGGCATCAGCCCCCGGCGAGTGGTGGCACCGGCGGAGAGTCGAGCTTCGTTTGCGAGTCGCCTACGTGGCCGATATCGACGATCACGCAGGTGATATTGTCGCGTGAGCGGTTGGTCTGGGCGAGCTCGACGAGCCGTTCGGCGGCCTTCTGCGCGTTGGGTTCGGACGAAAGGATTTCGGCCATTTCCTTTTCGGAGACGACGCCGGAGAGACCGTCGGAGCAAAGCAGAAAACGGTCGCCATGCAGCAGGGTGAGGACTTTCACTTCGGTCGCCCCGCGATCGACTTCCCGACTGCCAAGGTAAAGATAGAGAACGTGATTGTACCGATGGGAAGGAACGTCTTCCTGCCGGATCGTGCCGACCTCGGCCAGAGCCTGGGCCATGGAGTGATCGCGGGTGAGGACGTCCATCCTGCGGGCGCGGTAGCGGTAACAGCGGGAATCGCCGATTCCGGCTACGAACGCTCGGCCCCGGCGGACGATCAGCTGCACCACCGTGGTGCCCATGTTGCTGAGCTGCGGCTGGATGTGCGATGAGGCGAGAATCTCGTGATTCGCCTGGCTGATCGCTTCGCTGATGGCATTGCGGATCTGCGAGGACCGGAATTCGCCGACCTGACGCTTGCGAATTTCGCGAGGGATGATTTCGACAGCCATGCGGCTCGCATATTCGCCGCCGAGCTGGCCGCCCATGCCGTCAGCGACGATATAAAGCGGGAGCCGGTCGAGTATGTCCGAAACGTATAGATTATCTTCGTTATGTTCGCGATGGTTGCCGCAGATCGAAACCGAACCGACGCCGATGACTCCGAGAGTCAGATCGGACATGACCGAATCCGCGTCCTCGGACAAGTTGTCTTCATTACGTACCGGTGCGTCGCCTGACTTTCTGCCAGCTTCAGATCCTCGTAATCTGCGCCATAGGCGATCGAACATCGAAAAGTCAACTTTCTTGCTTCGTCTGGGCAAATACCGCTGTGGACCGAGGATTCGATGCAGCACTCATTCTCTTATGATATTCCTCTCGATCCCCGGCAACAAGATGAATGCTCATCGCTTGACGACCTTTAGCTGCGAAACCGGATCAGGAATTCAACCGCGGGCGAAAGCAGGTGCCGCCCAGCGCATGAGATCGTCGGTCCCGATCGCCCTGTACGTCAGGAAGATCTCGCCGGCTTCGAATCCCGCGATCTGGCCGTGGTATCTGTTCATCGCCTCCACGACTGCGAAGACCCGCTTGCGACCTGCCGGGAACTGGGTGCGGTAACACGCGATCGACCGGAGCTTCGCTTCGAGGCAGTCGCCGATGTCCGAAACGAGATATCCCGAAGATTCCGGCAGATCGAGACTGTGCAGAGCGATCGGGAAGCTCAGCTGATTGCTGATCGTGTGGGGCTGGAGGCCGTCGAAGTGCTCGTCCCACTTGGTGAGCCTGCTGTAGAACACGGCGGCATCCGTAATGAGCATCGCCTGGTAATGGTCAGGCGATGCCATGACCGTACGGCCGCCGAACCCGACGACAACCTTCGGACGATACTTGCGAAACACCTTCGCCAGAGCGAGCCGGTGCTCGAAGCAGTCGAAAAGACGGCGATTCGGGAGATTCAGGTTGAGCCTGACGGCGACACCAAGCTCCTCCGCCGCACGTGCGGCCTCTTCCATCCGGACGTCCGGACCGGGCGAAAGCGGAGTCGGTTCGCCATCGGTCAGGTCGACGATCCCGACACGATATCCCTTCCTGGCCAGATGCGCCAAAGTGCCGCCACACGCGATTTCCACATCGTCAGGGTGTGCACCGACTGCGACGATGTCCAACTCTTCGAGCGAACTCATGCGGCGAATCTCATCCGGAATATGGCGTCAGACCATTGACCCTGAGACTGGAACGTCCCTGACGATCGCATCGAGATGCTATCATACGACATCGAAAAGAAGCAAACGATCGTAAAGACATTTCGGCGGACGCTCACCCGCTCGCAAGACACAAACGAATGCACCTCATCGAATCACGCAAGACCCAATTCGAGAAAGCCTTAAGCCCGCGACAAAGAGACATTAACCGCTCGCCAGGACGAAATGACATTGTCAAACCCGGAAGGATCGACTATATTCTTGCTTACACAAGGGGACGTAGCTCAATTGGGAGAGCACCTGCTTTGCAAGCAGGGGGTTGTCGGTTCGATCCCGATCGTCTCCACTCTCTGGAAAGCGTTAAGATTTCATAACTTACATCGGAGCCAGACACGAGGCGATAGCCATCGGAATGGCTCGGAAAGTTGGGGAATCCCCAAGTTCCAGAGGCTTGGGAAACATCATGAGAGTGCCGAGATACCTGCGCCACAAGCGCAAATATGCCAGGGTCATCCTGAACGGTCGCGAGATCCACCTGGGTGCGCACGGAAGCCAAGAATCAAAAGAGGCTTACGAACGAATTCTCGCTCAGTGGCTCAACGACGGCCGCAAAACGCCGAAACCCCGCCGAACCGCAGCAGCCACTCGCACATTGGCTGATAATCTGAGCGATGGCACAGTTCGCATCACCGAACTGGCTGTTCGCTATCACGACTACGCCGTTGGCTACTACGTCAAAGACGGACAGCCCACCTCCGAAGTCGATGGCATCAGGTACATTCTGAAGCTTCTGCGAAAATATTACGGCTCGATCTGCGTCGACGACTTCGGTCCGGCCGAGTTGAAGACGTTGCGTGCCGAGTTCATCCGCATGGGCTGGGCACGTACGACGATCAACAAGCAGGTTGCTCGTATCACACGTATGTTCCGCTGGGGTGTGACGGAATCGCTGGTTCGTCCTGAGACCCTGATGGCCTTGAAAGCCATTCCCGGTTTACGTGCGGGCCGTAGCGAAGCCCGTGAGCCTCGTAAAGTCACTGCCGTCTCCGAGGCGTCCATCGAAGCGATCCGCCCGCACGCATCACCGGTGATCATGGCGATGGTCGATCTTCAGAGACTCGCGGGCCTTCGACCAGGCGAGGTTTGCCGTTTGCGCACGGCCGACCTGGACATGTCGGAATCGGTTTGGGCCAATCTACCACAGTCGCACAAAACCCAGCACATGGGTCGATCCCGAGTCGTTTACTTCGGACCGGCGGCTCAGGATATCCTGAATCCTTGGTTGCGGCCTGACGTCCCGGAGGCCTTTGTCTTCAGTCCGGAACTCTCGGATCGTATTCGCAATCAGAGGATGCGGGCGGAACGGAAAACGAAAGTTCAGCCATAGCAGATCGACCGGCGAAAAACAGCACCAAAGCGAAACCCAGGCAAGTGTTACGATGCCAAGGCCTATAACCGGGCCATACACTATGCCGCCAAAAAAGCCGGTGTCTCGCCTTGGAACGCGAACCAGCTTCGCCACCTGGCCGCGACCAACCTGCGTCGCGAGTTCGGGATCGAAGTCGCACGGGCGGTCCTGGGCCACTCAACGCTCGCGACGACCGAGATTTACGCCGAGCGTGACGAGGCCCAGGCACGGCTGGCCATGGAGCGTATTGGCTGATGTCTGAGTGCCGTTTACGGTCCAGGCATTGAATCCGATCAAGGCTCTGTGCCTGGACCTCCTGAACACGTCCGAAACGGACATCGACGGCTTCAACCAGGATCACGACTCCAGCACAAGTCGGTCAGTCGCCCGCATAAACTCCGCAACATCCGGTCGTGTGAATGGCCAACGGCGATCGTCCGGCCCGTACTCGATCGAGAAGTACTCGCAGATGTCCTCTTTCGGCCAGGGGCCAAGCGACGTCATGAATCCGTCGTATTCGTCCTGGAGCTGACGCCAGTCGGCTTCGGGCCGCTTGACCAGAAGCACGGAACCGCGACGCAGGAAAACCAGATGTGCAAGCTGTCGTTCGAGCATCGATACCTTCCGCCTGACGACAAGGCTCATCGACAGCGGGGGCTGAGTGAGCTACGAACTCCCGGAAACCTGTCAGCCATGGCCGTCTGCTGAGGCGTCTGGTTCGGCGACACCACTACCCAACGGCTCAAGCTCCTCGGCCGCGAAGTCCCCGAGCCACACCGTTACACCGTCCGGCCCCGACGACTCGACCACATACCGATCCGGAAGGCCGGGAGCGGTCAGAATTTCGAGTAGTGCACCCATATCGCCCACGGCCGGATGCCTTTTGTTGACCCGCCACCCATCGTACTCAGCGGGCGGGAGGAGCAATTTCCGGATGTGGACCAGCCCGTATTGTCGAAGGTTTTCCAACGCGAAGCCCTTTGCAGTCGAACGACAAGCTCTCCGGATCAGTCTGCCGGGTGTGACACTAGCCAATCTAACGAACCCAGCCGATCTGCACAGATGGGTCCGCTGCAACCCACCTGGATCGGCCTGCCTTAGGAGGCTCAACTGGAAGGGAACCGCTCACCCAGTCGATCCTCGGAAAGAATGGGCAACCACCGTTTGCGCCCGCGTCCCTGGCGGATTGGTCCACCGAGGGCAACCCACCGGATACGCTTGACTGTTGTGAGTTGCGTCGCCGCTTGAGACTGCCGATAGCCAAGAATCAGCATCGGCCGCCCACAATGCGATGGCCAGGGTGCAATGCCCACAGGACCCCGGAGCGACTCGCAGGCAACCCGTTGCATAATGCCACAAATTGGGCAGATCAAGCTTCGGTTCGCCATCCCCTGCGTCCTCAACCGGCTTAATGAACAAGCTCAGCGGACCGGACCGCCGAGAGGAACTTTTGCACGACCATCGAGCGCCACGGCGGTACCGGGGCCGGCTTCAGCGAGCGGTTAGGAGTAGGCCTGGATGCGGAACTCCTAGAAGATGGCGATTGCAGCCTCAACCTTGGGGACGAGGGCCGCAGGGACTTCGACTCGGACGTGAACGACCGAAGTACCGGGATCACAAGCGAGCCGGAAAGCGGCCCGTTGCCGGCCAGCGAACTCATACTCGAACCAACGATCGGCCTCCTGATCGGTGGCTTCGATGCCGTAGCGGATCGCCGTCCAGTCATCCGGGTCGAATTCATAGCCGACGAACCAGCCGAGTGATATGAGGAAGGGCCGGAGGTTCTCGGTGAAGATCCAATTGGCCAGCATCGGGGAGAACCACCTAACGCTTCGGTTAACCGGGCCACGGCCAACCCACATCGTTATCAGAAACCGCGCGGCCCGCGGCACCGGTTGAACCGATTGTTATCCAGCATATCCGTTAGTAGAAGTCTTCATCTGGATGTGATTGTCGGTATCGTTCCGCCTGGGCTCTCGCAGATTCATGTTCTGAAAGTGAGAGTTGATTGTATGCCCAGGATCGTACTTCGTGGGCTGTGTGCGACAGTTCTTGAACGAGCAGTGGTATGTGTTCTGGCAGGTCTGCATCACCGACCAGCTCCACAAACTTAGCCCGTATGTTGGGATCGTCTTCAGATAGCAGTATCTCAACGATCTGTGGAGCATATTGGATGAGATTGTCGCCTTGAAGCCAATGGTAGCCGTCTTCGTATGTCATTGGGTCGGTACTACGAAGCATTTGGATTGCCTCGTTGAATTGCTCGGGAGTCATTGAATCTCTGTTGGATAACGACCAAGCTCAGCGGACCGGACCGCCGAGGGAAGTCTTACATGAAGCACTGTTTGCGTCGCGGCGGGCCGGGGCCGCTGCAGCGCGAGGTTTGATGATCCCGGCCTTGCTCACGGGTTCTGCGGGTGTGGTGGCAATGGCTCACGCGGGTGCTCGGCCGCGTGTGCGAAGATGTCGCGCACCCTCGAATGGTAAGAGATCATCTCCTTCGTCCAGGCGGGGTTAAAGAGGTAAGGGTCGTCGTATGCCTCCACGGACTTCCTGGCTCGCTCGATCGGATCCATCGCAACGATGTCGCGGCAACGTCGGACCATCTCATCGTTGTAGGCCGCGTAGCTACGGTACCGCTCCGACCGCCGGTTCATCCGGACGGTATCGAACGCCCAGAACGAGATGGCGACCAAGGCCACGACGAGCATGAGCCCGCGGACAGAAACAGAAGCCCGGCTGCCCACATAAACCTCCGATGCGCGAAGGGGGCGACCCGAGCCGCCTAACGCACAAGCTCAGCGGACCGGGGCCGCTGAAGCGCCGGGTAAGGCACGTTCTTGCGGACGAACTGCGAGATTCGTTCAATTTGACCAACAAGCCCGGCTGATGCAACGAGTTTGTGCCGGTTTTCTCCGAACCGCTTCCGCAGATGATGAATTGCGATTTCCGGCTTCGTTCGCGCGGCCTAACGCTTGAGCGAGTAGTCAGGTGCCGGTCACTTATTGACGAAGTATGCGACAAAGCACAGATGGGGCTCTGGCTGAGCACTTACACCGGACAACTCCGGCACGTCCGGCCAGCTCATTGCCTCAGCGCGAAAGTCAGTGGTCTTGAGCAACGAACTGAAATGATCGAGAACCTCTGCGGATGAGCGTGACACGTACGTTTGCCACGACTCGCCGGGCCGCCTTTCAGCCGCATCGGCACTTAGCCAGTACATCTCGCAGGTCGCATCTGGCGTCCGAAACTGAAACTGGCCGCCCAAACAAGCGAATCCAAGCTCCTCAGCTCTCGACAGGACAGCCGGGAAATCGCTTGGCGCCCAGGCGTATTCGTTTCCTCGCCGGGATGCCTTGGCTATGAGCTCGCCTGGAAGTTCCATCTGGCACCTAACGACCTGGCTCACCTGCCGACGGGGCTGAGGGAGCTTGAACCCTGGGAAAGCCTATATGCCTCGCCGGTCAGATGCAGCACCTGGTTCGGCGTCTTGTGCGCCGCCGCGCAGGAACGTGGCAATCTGCCCGAGCCATACCCGCACCGTCGGCCCACCGAGGTCCGGCCGCGGCAGGAACGAGCAGCCCAGCACGTCGTACAACTCGCGGTCCAAGGCCGCATCGTCGGGGAGATCGGCCAGGAGCCGGTCCAGTTCCGCGGCCGTGGCGTCCAGTTCCGCCTGCGGCTTGACGCCGGCGAAGTTGCGGACGAGGTCCGGCCAGTCGTCACCCTCGAAGTCCCAGTCCTGGTGGAAGAACGCCCCGAACATCTGCCATAGGCGAGGGTAAGCGACCTGCGAATCCATCCGAGCGCCCTCCACCGCAGAACGCCGAAGCTCAGCAGCCCGGCCACGCGCAAGCCACTCGCATGATGATACCACGCCGACGTGGCCATGTACGCTGAAGCGCTGTCAGTCACGGCCCTTCCGCCTGAAAAGATCGGCGGCGTAATTCTCCAGGCCGCGAAGCCCAGCCTGCAGTGCCGGCGAGAGCATCTCGCGAGCCTTTGCGACTTGGACGTCGATCGCTGCGCGACCTCATGCCAGTGAACGACGAGCAAGCTCATGAGGCTGGGTGAAGACCGTGCGGGCACCCAAGAAGTCGTCGTCAATCGAGCGGATCGGCCGAACAGAAATCGACTGACGCCTGGAGAACCCCGACAATCTCCACGGCAGCGATTCAGTCCCGTTGTGAACCACGGCCCACATGAAGTGAGCCCTCCGTTCCTCGGCGTCTGGGCATCCCGGTTGCCGCAGCGGGGAAAGCACCACGGCCCATGTCATCGATGAAGGACGTCAAGTCGATCAGAAGTTGTGGCTCGTCAGTCGGTTGCGAATTCGAGCCGAGCATGGCGACCGTGATATTGGTCAGTGTTATTGCCTGCCTTCGGATGACCCGGAAGGGTCCATCCGAAAGATCGATTCCAGGCAATCACCAGGTCATCCTCCATACGGCTCGCCGTGCGAGTCGATGATGTTGCGGTCGCGTCATGAGGGGCGATCGATGGCTGTGAGATGCCTGAACTCCGTCGGTCACGCACGCTCGGGTCAGTCATCCTTGAGAGCGACCGCGAGCCAGGCTCGCCCGTAAGCCCACCACGTGTCGGCCGTGCGTTCCGACACGCCAAGGATTTCGGCACACTCGGCGAGGGTCGACCCGCCGAAGTATCGGAGCTGGATGAGTTCCGCGATGCGAGGGTGTTCGATGGCGAGGCGGGAAAGAGCGGCGTCAAGTGTCTCGAAGTCGGCCGCGGGCTCGATGGCGAGGTGGTGCGATTCGAGGTCGACGCGCCGCCCGCCGCCGCGCTTGGCCGCGTTGCGGGCCCGAGCGCGATCGACGAGGATCCGCCGCATGGCGACGGCGGCGGCCTTCAGGTAGTCGGCCCGGGTGGCGAACGAGCGGTCGCCGCCGAGCTTGAGGAAGGTCTCGTGGACCAACCCCGTCGCGTCGAGCGTCTGGCCGGGCTTCTCCGTCGCCATCCTCGCCGCCGCGAGCCGGCGAAGCTCCTCGTATACCTGCGGCAGGAAGTCGTCGGGCTTCATTTCAGGCTTTCGGGTTTCGCCATGGGGTACTTCGCCCGCTCGGCTTGCCATTTCTTGACCTCGTCCGGCTGGTTCGTGGCGGTGGAGAGCGAGATCAGGCGGTCGAGCGCCTCGGGCAGGCAGGCCCGGGCCGGCTCCGGGATTGATGACTCGCGCTGCTTCAGCCCCTCGTAACCCGCCAGGAGCAGCGGCCCGGCCTGGGCGTAATTCTTCTGGCCGAGCATCGCCCCGCCGAGCATTGACTTCGTGCGGTACACCGTCCATGCGTCGGGATCCGTCCTGGTACGGGCGGCAAGGCACTTCACCACGAGGTCGACGGTGGGCGCCCGCGCCGTGTCATCGGCCGGCCGGTCCGCGATCCCTTTGAGCACCTCGTCGAGAAGCCGCTCGGCTTCGTCGAGTTGATTTCGGCCCAGCTTCAACTGGGCTACGTCACGCAGGGCGAGCAGGGCGTCGATGTGCCCGGGCCCGTGGGCCTCCCGCTCGCGTCGATACCGATCTTCGGCGTCCAGCAGCCGCCGCGCCAAGTCCAGTATATTCTGGGCATTGCGCGTGATGGGGTGCTCGGAGCCGAGCGCAGCCTTCGCGAGCTCCAGCGCCTCCTCGGCGACGGGCTGGGCCAGGTCCGGCTTCCCGACGACATTGTACGTCCCGGCGAGGTTGTTCATCGCGATGAGCGTGTTCGGATTCTCGGCACCAAGCCTTGACTTGTTGAGCTTCAGGGTCTCCTCGAAGATCGGCAGGCCCAGGTCCGCCCTCCCGGTGGCGAGATGCGCCACGGCGAGGCTGGCCATCGTGGTGAGCGTGTCGGGGTGCTCGGGGCCGAGCTTCGCCTGCTGTCGCCTCAGCGTTTCCTCGTAGAGCGGCACGGCAAGGTCCGCCTTCCCGGCGGCGTTATACGTGCCGGCCAGGATCCTCATGCCGTCGAGTGTCCTGGGATGCTCGGGGCCGAGTGTGGCACGCCGGAGCTTCAGGGTCTCCTCGATGAGCGGCATGGCCAGGTCCGCCTTCCCCGCCATGTTATACGCCAGGGCAAGGTTGCCCATGCTGTCGAGAGTCCTGGGATGCTCGGGGCCGAGCGTGGCCCGCCTGAGCTTCACGGTCTCCTCCATGAGCGGCAGCCCCAGGTCCGCCTTCCCGGCGTCAAGATACGCCGCGGCGAGGCTGTTCATCGTGGTCAGGGTGCTGGGATTCTCGGGGCCGAGCTTCGCCTTCTGTCGCCTCAACGCCTCCTCGTAGAGCGGCAGTGCCAGGCCCGGCTTCCCGGCGACCTTATACAGCATGCCGAGATTGCTCATGCCGCTGAGCGTATCGGGGTGGTCGGGGCCAAGCTTGGCCTTCGTCAGTCTCAACGCCTCTGTGGCGAGCGGCACGGCCAGGTCCACCTTCCCGGCGTGGCGGTATGCCAGGGCGAGGTTGCTCATTCCGGCGATGGTGTCGTGGTGCTCGGGGCCGAGCGTGGCCCTTCGAATCCTCAGGGTCTCCTCGTGGAGCGACACGGCCAGGTCAGCCTCCCCGGCGGAACTATACGCCCCGGCGAGCGAACTCATCGTATTGAGCGTGTCTTGGTGCTCGGGGCCGAGCGTGGCCCTTCGAATCCTCAGGGTTTCCTCGAAGAGCGGCACGGCCAGCATCGGCTTGCCGGCGGCTTCATACGCGAGGGCAAGAAGGTGCATTCTGTTGAGCGTACTGGGGTGCTCGGGGCCGCCGTGTTGCCGGCACAAGGCTTCGGACCGTTTCAGGAATTCGATCGCCGCCGGGAATTCGCCGATGCCACGATAGGCGTTGCCCACCGTGGCGAGAATCTCGGACTGGACCCGAGGTTGCCCCGGGAAGCTCTGCTCAATCCGGTCCGGCGCCAGCTCCCTGGCGGCCCGGTCGAGAAGCTCGCGGATGGTCGGGTTCGGCCGCGCCTCGGTCGCCGTGCCGCCCGCCTTCAGCAGCGCGTCGGCCTGCTGACTCACGTCGGTCTGGGCCAGCAGCTTATTTAGCAGAAAGACCTTCACCGCCTGGGCGATCTGCTGCTCCTCCTCGGCCTTCTTCTTCTCGGCCTCGACCTGGACGAGCCGCTCGCCGGCAAGTGCCTCGCCCGCCTCGGCGCGAATCTGCGCTCGCTCGGCCTCGGCCTTCCTGGCCTGCGCGTCGAGCCTGGCGAGCCGCTCGCCCTCGGCTCGCTCGGCTTCGGCCCGCTGCGCCCGCACCGCGACGCCTTCCGCGAGCCGCGCAGCCGCCTCCGCCCGCGTGGCGCGCACCGCCTGCCAGGTGCTGGCGGCCACCCCCGCCACCAGCAGCAGCGCCAGCGCCGCCGTCGTCGTCAGCCCCACCCGGTGCTTTCGCGCGAACTTCCGCAGCCGGTAGCCAGTGCTCGGCGGGTGCGCCAGAACCGCCTCGCCCGCCAGATATCGCTGCACGTCGGCCGCGAACCCGTTGGCCGTCTCGTAACGCCGTGACCGGTCCTTCTCCAGCGCCTTCATCACGATCCAGTCGAGTTCGTTCCGCAGCAGGCCCGCCAGCTTCGAAGGCACGGTGCTCCGGTTGGCCGAAAGCGACGGCAGCGCATCGGCCGTCGAGAGCTTCGTGCTCGGCCGGGGCGGCTCCTCCTCACGCACCACCCGCAGCATCTCCAGGACGCCGCGTTTCTCCAGTTCGTCCCTGGAAAACGGCGGTGAGCCGGTCAGCAGCTCGTAGAGCAGAACGCCCAGGGCATAGACGTCACTGCGAGTGTCGACGTCCAGATTGTTGAACGTCGCCTGCTCGGGGCTCATGTACTGGGGCGTGCCGACCACGCCGCCGAAGCCGGTATCGAGGGTCTGATCGGTGAGCGCTCCGCCGGTCGCCTTGGCCACGCCGAAGTCGATCACCTTCACCACGGGCCGGTCGTCGTAAAGTGCGATCAGCACGTTGGAGGGCTTGATGTCGCGGTGGATGATCCCCTTCTGGTGGGCATGCTGGATCGCCTGGCAGACCGGGACGAAAAGATCGAGCCGCTCCTTCGGGGTGAGCCGTTTCCGATCGCAATAATCGGTGATCGGGATGCCCTTGACCAGCTCCATCACGAAGTAGGGCCGGCCCTGGTGCAGCCCCCCGTCGAGCACCTTGGCGATGTTGGGGTGATCCATCATCGCGAGGGCCTGGCGTTCGGCCTCGAACCGGGCCAGGACCTGCCGGGAGTCCATGCCGGCCTTGATCAGCTTGACCGCGACGAACCGCTTGACCGGCTCGGTCTGCCGGGCCCGCCAGACGGAGCCCATGCCGCCCTCGCCGATGACTTCGGCCAGCGTGTACTTGCCGGCGATGACGGTGCCGGCCTGCTCGTTCTTGTCGCGATCGCCCGGGCCGAAGATCCCCGGCTCGGCATAATCCTGCGGCCGATCGATGAAGGTCTTGTCCATCTCCACGTCGTCGGCCGGCTTCCATCGGATCTGGGTGCCCATATCTCCAGCCTCCGTTGCGGAAAGAGACGTGGTCGGCTCGCAGCCCGGTCGATCGGATCGCGGGTCGATTCGGAAGTGCTCGACCAGCAGCTCGTCGAGCCGCAGGCGCAGCTCCGGGCGGCCGGCACATTCACGATCCAGCAGGGCATCACGCTCGCGAGAGTCGTCGATCGCAATCGCGGCAGCGAACAGGTCGAGTTCGTTCATCGCAGGGGTCCTCCGACCGGTTCAGCGAAATCGGCAGACAGAAGGCGCAGTCGGGAGAAGTATTTCTTCGACGCTTTCGGAGATGCCGTCAAGAAGGACATCGAGAGCTTTCGTCTCAAGATCGAACCATCCCGTTCCGGACTGAATTCGGCCGAACGCTCCTTGAATGTCCGTCCCTCAGCCTTCCGCCGGCATCGAACCGATATCGGGTCCTCCTGGGACCTTCTCCCGTCGACCTCCGGCCTTCCCGCAATGCGACCAGATTACCGTCCTTCATGCCGTTACGAAATCGGCATTCCGTAACCCTGACGCGTGAAAAGGCGCATCGACATGGTCCCGGCCACGTACCCGCACAACCTTCGTAACGTGCTCTTCTCGATGCACTATTATCGACGAAGAGTCGATTCCAAAAAACCAGTTTTTAGCTACCGGCTTCGAACGGATTTTTCAGGCTTCAGCCTCTACGCAACCGTCAGCCACGGGTGGCCGTGACGCGACGCCCACGAGGATTATGATTCGATCATGATTGCGATCGGTTTTCCCTTCGTTCGACGCGCATTACGAACCGGTCCCGTTTCCCCGCGAGCGGCACTTTCGATAAGTGAGTGATGTGCTTCGAGCCGCAATAAAGCATCCAGACATTTTTACCTGGTCAAGTACGAAGGAACGACGAACCCAGGCGAGTTCGAATCGAGGCGATGTGCCGCAAAGGTTCAGCCGAAAAAAGCGAATTTCATGTATGGCTGGGCGGCATCAGATTTTTCTTCTGGAAGATTGTCTCGATTCATTCCGGGCTGTCAGTACTCATATTCAGGCCCGTGTAGAGAAGGTGCTTAACTCCTGAATCATGGTGTCCGAGCTTCGCCTGAAACCACGATTCGAACGGGCAATTCTGAGCCGGGACGAGAGCATTGGCAATGAAGACCAGGGATTTCCCGGGGTCGCAAGCGGTCGAGCAGTCCCGCTACACGATCGCTGCGACCTGCTGACTGAAGTCCCTTTCCTCGCAGGGTTTTGCGTTCGATCTTCCCCGTCCGGAACAGATGTCTTCGAGGCCTGAAGGCCGGGCTCTATTGTCTCTGGCACATGGGAGGCTTCTGACTGCGATCGTGAGCGATCCACGCACCGAAGAATCGACTTCGAACTTTTCTAAGAATGCAGGCATGACATCATGACGACAGCCGCTTCAATCGCCGAACCGATGCCAGAACCGGAACTCTCCGTGGCGGATGCCGCGATACAACTTCGGGCGGTTCACACGGCGAACTTCCCTGCGATTCTGCGTCAGATCGGCGCGTCGCTCCTTGTCACCACCTATCAGGCCGGCAAGCTCGTGCTGGTCCGCGACGAAGGAGATCACCTCAACGCGCACTTCCGCGCCTTTCACTCACCCATGGGCCTGGCCGTGGCCGGCAACCGCCTGGCGGTCGGCACGCAGATACATGTGTGGGAATACGTCGACGTCCCGGCAGTGGCGGCGCGGCTGGAACCGACCGGTCGGCACGATGCGTGCTTTCTGCCCCGGTCAGCCCATTTCACGGGCAACATTCAGATTCACGATATGGCCTGGGGCAGCGGCGAGGAACTCTGGGCCGTCAACACGCGGTTCTCGTGTCTCTGCACGATCGACAAGTCCGCGAGCTTCACGCCCCGCTGGCGGCCGCCGTTCGTCTCGGCCCTTGAGCCGACCGACCGATGCCACCTGAACGGATTGGGGATGTTCGACGGCAAGCCGAAGTACGTCACGGCGCTGGGCGAGACGGACACGCCGGCCGGCTGGCGGGCGAACAAGGCGAGAGGCGGCATCGTCATGGACGTAGCCTCGGGCGAGGTGATCACGCGGGGCCTTTCGATGCCCCACTCGCCGCGATGGTATCGCGGGCGGCTCTGGGTGTGCGAATCGGGCGCAGGGACCTTCGGCTACATCGATCTCAGAACCGGCAAGTATGAGCCGATCGCCGAAGTTTCAGGCTTCACGCGGGGCGTGGATTTCGCCGGGAATTTCGCCTTCGTGGGCCTCTCCCAGGTGCGTGAAAGCGCGGTCTTCAGCGGCATTCCGATTACCGAGCGGCTGCCCGAAGAAGAGAGAACCTGCGGCGTCTGCGTGATCGACCTGACTTCCGGGCAAGTCGTCGCTCTCTTGCGTTTCGAGACCGCTGTGCAGGAGGTCTTCGCCGTGACCGTGCTGCCGGGCCGGCGATATCCGGACTTGATCAACGACGACGAGAAATTGCTGGAAAACTCGTTCGTCGTCCCCGATGCGGCGCTGGCTGATGTGTCGCCGGAGCTGCGGGAGCCGCACGTGAGCGGTCGTCCCCGGAATTCCGAAATTCCTGGTTCGTAAGGATCGCTTCGATTCGCTGATCCTCATGGCGGGCCGCACCCGCTCTTCTTTGGAGACAGCACAGCCCTGCCTGTCGGTTCATGGTTCGTAAGGGCGAGGGGCGAGGCTGTCGGTCACATGTCGTTTACCACGAACATCAGAGAGACAGCAGCATGAGTTACTTCAGGACAGGCGATCAGCGACGATTCGGGCGCGGCACGGTCAAGGCCCGCAGGGGCCAACGCCTGGGACTGCGTCCGAATCTTTTGGCGCTGGAAGAACGCACGCTGCTCTCCACATTCGCGGTGTACAACACGACGGACGATCGCAACCCCGGATCGCTGCGATGGGCCATCGGCCAGGCGAATTCGAACCCGGGCGCTGACACGATCACGTTCGACAGCACGGTGTTCGCCACCCCGAAAACGATCTACCTGTCGGGCTCGCAGCTCGAGCTGACCGACACGACGGGTGCCGCGACGATCATCGGCCCCGCGGCGGGTGTCTCGGTGAACGGCAACCAACTGAGCCGGGTGTTCCAGATCAACCGGAACGTAACGGCGTCGATCTCGGGACTGACGATCGCTGGAGGCCAAGGCGTAAGCGAAGGCGGCGGCCTCTACAACCAGGGCACGCTTACGCTGACCGACGCTACGGTCAGCGGCAACTCCGGCAGTGACGGCGGCGGCTTGTACAACCGCGGCATCGCGACGCTGATCGACACCACGGTGAGCGGCAACACGGCCAGCAACGACGGCGGCGGCATTTTCAACCTGGGCACGCTTACGCTGACCGGTTCTTCGATCAGCGGCAACTCAGCGAAAGACGGCGGTGGCCTGATCAACCGGGGCACGGCAACGCTGAGCGACAGTACAGTCAGCGTCAACTCTGCCTTGAACGGTGCAGGGACGTACAACCAGGGTGGTTCGCTGGCGCTGACCAACTGCACCGTCAGCAGCAACTTTTACCTCGATCCCGGCGTGGCGGGGGTGCCGAGCCTGAGTTCGGCGGGCTCCAGCGACGGATTTACCATCCCCACGTCCGGGCTCCTTCAGACGAGCCTGAGCAGTACGAACGTCGTCGGCAACGTATTCAATCTCTCCGGTGGGGAAGGGCTCCACCCGGGCGGCATCGCCATGCTGAAAGACGGCCAGTTCGGTCCGCCCGGCCTGACCGATGACCCCGGGCCGAACCCCGATCTCGTGATCCTCATCAACGGGGAGCAAATCACGTACAACCTGGACACGGGCACCAACCCGCTGGGTTACGACATTACGAACATCAACACCTATGCCGGTTGGCGCGATTCGGGCCACAGCCGGCAAGATTACACCGTGCTCTATTCCACGGTGCTCGACCCGACCAGGTTCCAGGTGCTGAGTGACGTATCCACCCCCACGTTCGACGGGAGTCCCAGCGATACGGCCGCGTTTCTCACCAGCAGTACAGGGATTCTCGCCAGTCATGTGGCCGCGATCCGGTTCTCCTTCCCTTTGCCCCAGAATGCGTACGTCGGTTACCGCGAACTTTTCGTTCAGGGAACCCCCTCGACCGGCGTCGTCCCATCCAGGGGCAGCGGCCTTTTCAACAGCTCGGGCAATGCCACGCTGGTCAATTGCACGTTCAGTGGCAACTCCGGGGCGACCGGTGCCGGCTTATATAGCCCTGGCGGCACGACCACGCTGACCAACTCGATCGTCGCCGGCAATACCAGCGACATTTCGGGCAATGTGACCGGTTCTCACAACCTGATCGGTACCGGGGGCTCGGGAGGTCTAATCAACGGGACCAACGGCAACATCGTCGGCGTCGCAAACCCCGGACTCGGCGTTCTGGGGTCGTACGGCGGACCGACCCTGACCATGCCGCTCTTGCCCGGCAGTCCGGCCATCGGCAAGGGAACCGCCAGCGGCGTCACGGCCGATCAGCGCGGCTTCGCGTTGGACGCCCCGATCGACATCGGTGCCTTTCAGAGGCAAAGCTCACTTCTCGTCGTCAACACGACCGTCGACGGCCCGGCGGCCGCCGGCCGGCTCAGTCTGCGCCAGGCGGTCAACCTGGCCAACCTCCTGGAGGGGGACCAGTCGATCACGTTCGACCCGGTCGTCTTCGCCACTTCGCAGAGGATCACCCTGGGCGGCACACTGCTGGAGTTGAGCGACACGACGGGGACCACGACGATCACGGGCCCGGCGGGGGGTGTCACGGTCAACGCCGACGGGAAGAGTCGTGTCTTCCAGATCGACCCGAACGTCAAGGCGTCCATCTCGGGGCTGAGCATCACCGGCGGCAACGCGGGCTACGGCGGCGCCTCGGCCGGTTACAACGGCTGGTCGCCGCAGAACTATTCGGGGAATTACGACGGCGGTGGCCTGCTCAACCAGGGCACGCTCGCGCTGACCAACTGCACCGTCAGCGGCAACTCCGCCCTTTCCGGCGGCGGCCTGTTCAACTCAGGGACGGTCACGCTGACCAACTGCACCTTCGTCGGCAGTAACGCCCGCGAAAGCAGCCTCGGCGGCGGCGTGTTCAACTCCGGGACGGCGACGCTGACCAACACCATCGTCGCCGGCAACTTCGTGTTCGGCTACGGCTTGAGCGATCCCACGGACATCGGCGGCTCTGTCAACGGCACCTTCAACCTGATCGGCGATGGGAACACGGCCGGCGGGCTGACGGACGGTGTCGACGGAAATCTCGTCGGACGCTCGCTGTCCTCGATCTTCCCGACCGATGCCAGCGGCAATCCCGTACTGGGCACCTACGGCGCCACGGGACAGACGGTCGCGCTTCTGCCGGGGAGCCCGGCGATCGACGCCGGAACCAGCGGCGCGGGCGTGCTCACCACCGACGAGCGCGGGAAGCGCAGGTTCGGGGCCGTCGACATCGGTGCCTTCGAAAGCCAGGGGTTCATTCTCAAGGCGGTTGCGGGTAGCAGCCCGCAGAGTGCGGACATCGGCAAGTCGTTCGCCAACGCCCTCGGCCTGACGTTGACGGCCAACGACCCGGTCGAGCCGGTCGACGGCGCCGCCGTCGACTTCGTGGTCAACCCGGTGGATGGCGCCAGGGCGTATCTTTCGTCCTCCTCGGCGGTGATCTCGGGGGGCCTCGCTTCCGTCACTGCCGCGCCCAACAACGCCCTTGGCAGCTACACGGTGGTCGCATCACTCACGGGTTCGCCCCCGGTGTCGTTCGCTCTGACCAATACCGGCACGCCCTTCACAAAACTCGTCGTGAATACGACGCAAGACGCCCTCACTCCGACCTCGGGCCTCATGAGCCTGCGTAAGGCCATCTCCTTACTCGACCTCGATTCCACGGGCATCTCAGGCATCACTTTCGATCCGGCCGTTTTCAGCACACACCAGACGATCACCTTGAGCGGGGCCGAGCTGGAGTTGAGCAACACGACCGAGACGATGACGATCACGGGCCCCGCGGCGGGCTTGACGATCAGCGGCGGCGGGTTGAGCCGAGTGTTCCACGTCGACTCGAACGTTACGGCGTCGATCTCGGGGCTGACCATCTCGGGCGGCAACACCAGCGTAAGTGGCGGCGGCGTTTACAACCAGGGCACGCTCACGCTGACCGACTGCACCGTCAGCGGAAACACGGCCTCCGGCGTCGGCGGCGGGGTTTGGAACAGTGGCGGGTCAAGAGCCACCCTGACCAACTGCACCGTCGTCGGCAACACCGCCGGCAGGTACGGCGGCGCCATCGCCGACTCCGGCCAGGCCACGCTGACCAATTGCACCGTCAGCGGAAACACCGCCGGTCGAGGGGGCGGCGGCCTGTCCACCAGTTTCTCGCCGACGTCGTCCACCGGCATGACGCTGACCAACACGATCGTCGCGGGCAACATCACCACCAACACCAGACCCAATGCCGAATCCGATGTGAGGGGCTACCCCCTCAGCGGCGGTTACAACATTATCGGCATTGCGACCGTAGGCTACAAAACGGGTTGGACCACGACCGACTTGACAGGCAGCAAGGCCGCGCCGTTGAACCCGATGCTAGTCCCCCTCGGCGACTACGGCGGGCCGAATCAGACCCTGGCTCTTCTGCCCGGAAGTCCGGCGATCGATGCCGGAACCAGCGTCGCGGGCGTTCTCGCGACCGACGAGCGCGGGGTAAGCCGGGTGGGTGGCGTCGACATCGGCGCCTTCGAGAGCGAGGGCTTCACCCTCACGGTCTCCGCCGGCAGCCAGCAAAATGCGAACATCGGTTCGGCGTTCGCCAAGCCACTAACCGTGACGGTGGCGGCCAACAACCCGCTTGAACCGGTCAACGGCGGCGTGATCTCTTTCGGCGGTAAACCCTTCAACGGTCCCACGGCGGTCCCCTCGGTTCCGTCGACCGTCATCGCCGGTGGCCGGGCCACCATCACCGCCGCGCCCAACAACGCTCTCGGCAGTTATGACTTCGTCGCATCCGCCGGCGGTCTGTCCACCACCTCGTTCGCCCTGACCAACACGGGCACACGATTCGCGGCTCTGGTCGTGAATACGACGAGTGACTCCCTGGCCCCGGGCGCGGGCCTCCTGAGCCTGCGCGAGGCGGTCGGGTTCGCCAATTACGATTCCCTGGGAATGTCGAACATCACCTTCGATCCGATCGTCTTCGCCTCAGCGCAGACGATCACCCTGACCGGAACCCCGCTCGAGTTGCTCAACACAACGGAGGCTGTCACCATCACTGGCCCCGCGGCGGGCGTGACCGTCAGCGGCGGCGGGCTGATCCGGGTGTTCCAGGTCGAGAAAGGGGCGACGGCCTCCCTCAGTGGTCTGACCATCTCGGGCGGTACGACTTCCGGAAACGGCGGCGGCCTGTACGTCATCGGTACGGCCACGCTGACGAACTGCACCGTCAGCGGCAACTCCGCCTCGAGTGGCGGTGGGTTGTTCAACGTCGGCACCGTCATCCTGACCGGCAGCACCGTCAGCGGCAACTCCGGCAAGGGCGACAGGGCCGGCGGCGGATTGTACAACCTCGGCACAGCCACTCTGACCGACTGCACTATCAGTGGCAACGCCGCGGACGGCGCCGGCTTCAACAATCGCAACACTCGCTACGTCAACGACAACGGCGGCGGCCTGTACAACGTCGGTTCCGCCGCTCTGACGAACTGCACCGTCAGCGGCAACTCCGCCAAGGGCCTCGGGGGCGGCCTGGCCAACTACCCCCTGGCCACGCTCACGCTCACGAACAGCACCATCAGCGGCAACTCCGCCAAGTATGGCGGCGGATTTTTCAACCAGGGCGCCGGCACGCTCACGTTGACCAACAGCACCGTGAGCGGCAACACGGGCCTTAGTAGCGGCGGCGGCGGGATATCGAACGGCACGACCAAGCTGACCAACACTATCGTCGCGGGCAACGTGAGACCTGGCTCTCAGTTCACAAGCGATCTCTCTGGCCGCATCGTCTCCGCCGGCTACAACCTGATCGGCGTCGCCAATGGCGGCTCCGGATTTGTCGGGTCTGACTTGAGAGGATCAAGCAGCGTGCCGCTGAAGGCGATGCTGGCGCCACTGGGCTATTACGGCGGTTTGACGCAGACGATGCCCCTTTTGCCCGGCAGTCCGGCGCTTGACGCCGGAGCCGGGGGAGCGAGCGTACCCGCGACCGACCAGCGTGGCTCGATCAGGAGCGGCGTGGTGGACATCGGCGCTTTCGAGTCGAGCGGTTTCGCCCTCGCCATCGCCTCGGGGAGCGGCCAGACGGCCAGTGGCGTGTTTTCCGCCGCCCTCGTCGTCACGGTCACGGCATCGAACCCGAGCGAACCGGTCGCGGGCGGGCTGGTGACTTTCACCGCGCCGACCGAGGGTCCATCGGCGACCCTCACGGGGAGCCCGGCGGTCATCGGCGGCGACGGCAATGCGAGCGTCGTGGCCGCGTCCAACTTCGTCGGCGGCAGCTACATCGTCTCGGCGACCTTCCGTGGAACCGCGGATTCGGCCGACTTCAGCCTCACGAACTTCGCCCTTATGTCGATCGCGCTGTCCCCCGGCAAACCCTTGCTCGCACTCGGTGTGGCGGCGCAACTCACCGCCACGGGCACGTTCTCGGACGGCTCGACTCAGGACATCACCAAATCAGCGGAATGGGCGTCAGGCACGCCTTCGGTCGCGGCGTTCAGCGGCTTTACCGTCACCGGATTGGACCTGGGCACGAGCACGATCACTGCATCCATGGCGGGCATCACCAGCCCGGAGGTCACCTTGACGGTGATCGCCCCGAGCTTCGTGGTCAACACGACCGCCGACACATCCAGTGTCTATTCAGGGACGACCAGCCTGCGCGAGGCGATCCAGAGCGCCAACCTGGTCCCAGGCCAGACGATCACCTTCGACCCGGCGGTTTTCACCGGCGGTCAGACGATCTCGTTGACGCTCGGCCAAATCGAGCTGAGCAACCAGGCCGGGACGGAGACGATCACAGGCCCGGCGGGCGGCGTGACGGTCAGCGGCGGCGGGCGGAGCCGGGTGTTCCAGGTCGATGAAGGGGTGACGGCTTTGTTCAGCGGCCTGACCATCTCGGGTGGTTCGACCACCGGGAATGGCGGCGGCCTGTACAACAGGGGCACAGCAACACTGACTGACTGCACCATCAGCGGCAATTCCGCCTCCGGCTCGGGCGGAGTCTCGAACTCCGGCGGCACGATCACCCTGACCAATTGCACCATCAGCGGAAACACCGCCGGCTTCGTCGGGGGCATGGGGAACTACTTCGGGACGGCCGTGCTGATCGACTGCACCATCAGCGGTAACAGGTCCACCTCGGAGGTCGGCGGTTTCGGCAACTTCCGGGGCACGTCGACACTGACAGACAGCACCGTCAGCGGCAACACCGCTGCCGGGAACGCCGGTGGCATCCTCAAACAGTACGGCACGCTGACGATGACCGGCTGCACCATCAGCGGAAACTCCAGCGGCGACAAAGGCGGCGGTTTGTATGTGTTCGACGAACAATTCGGCTACGATGACGCCGACGTGACCACGCTGAACAGCTGCACCATCAGCGGCAACACCGCCAAAAACAAGGGCGGCGGTGTTTACTCGTACCGCGCGGGGCTCGAGTTTTTTACGGACTGCACCATCGTCGGGAACTCCACCCTGGACGGCGGCGGCATTTACAATTTCTCACGCATGACATTGACCAACACCACCGTGAAGGGGAACTCCGCCATCAACGACGGCGGCGGCATCTTCAACAGGCGGCTCATCCGGCTGACGACCTGTACCATCAGCGAAAACACCGCCGGCATCAACGGCGGCGGCATGTATAACGACAGCCGGTCCTTCCTGACCAATAGTTTCGTCACCGGGAACTCCGCCGCAACCGGCGGCGGCCTTTTCGATAACCGCGGCTCGCAGACCCTGAACAACTCGGTCGTCGCCGGGAACACGGCGGTCGGCGGCGGCGGATTTGACCCGGGAACCGCACCCGACGTCCAGGACAAGTTCATTACCTCCCTGGGCCGCAACCTGATCGGTGTAGCCGACGGCAGCGCGGGCTGGTTCCCCTCGGACTTCATCGGCACGAGCACCCACCCCGTGGTGTACTGGACGGGCAATGCTGGCAACAACGACTGGGACACCGCGAGCAACTGGGTCGGGAACGCGGTGCCCGGCCAGAACCCGCTTGTGATCCCCAAAGTCGTGATCCCGAACGGTGTCACGGTGACGCACGCCGGGAACACGACCGAGACCATCGACAGTTTGAGCGTCGGCAGCGGCGCGACAGTCGACACATCGGCCGGCAAATTCGCTTTCGATGCCATGAGCGGGCAGGAGACGGCCACTTTCCTCACGACCTTGATCATGACCGGCACCGGCTCAGTCATCGTCAACGGTGGATCGCTGACCGGTTCCGGCCTGATCCGGGGAAATGTGACCAGCTCCGCCCGGGTCAACCCGACGGGATCGATCGTCATTGGCGGGAGCTTCACCCAGACAGTGACCGGAACGATCGACATATCCCTGGCAGGCACGGTCGGTGGCATCGACTACGGCCAGCTTTACGTGAACGGAGCCGCCTCGCTGAACGGCACGCTCAACGTGGCGTTGGCCGCGGGTTTCGCCCCAGGCGACGATAACGCGTTCGTGCCGCTGTCGTTCGGTTCGATCGCCGGTGACTTCGGATCCAAGTCGCTGCCGGCCGGCCTCAGCTTCCTTTACAACGCCAACACGCTGATCCTTCTTCCGCCAGCTCCCGCCGCGACCACGTCCGGCGACGCGACCCAGCGGACCATACCCCAGGCCACCGTGACGGTTCCGTCGAACGCCGCGAGGCTGAATCTGGAGAGCCTGCCCGTCGGTGCGACGGTCACCATCAACAGTAACCCTGACGAATCGGCCGTGACCGGCCCGAATCAGAACTTCACGGCGATCATACCTTTGAGCGCGCGGTTCGCGAACCTGGTCGTCAACGGCGGTGCCGCGAGCAATACGAATATCGTCAACGGCTTCCTGGGTGCCCTGACTCTGAACCCCGCGGGCACAGACAACACGTTCATCGCACTCAACACCAAACCGGTGTCCGTACCGACGGCGACCGGCGGGAAGATCACGAGCGACACCTTCGTGGTGAACCTGAACACGCCGAACGTCGTGCAAACCCCGCTGAGCTTTCCGGGGAGCACCGACCCGAAGTCGCTGCTTGACCCGAGCCTGCTCGTCACGGGGTCGCTTGCCACGCTCGTGCTCGGCGGCCGGTTCCAGAAAGCGGTCGTGGGCAGCGGGGTGACCCTGTATGCCGCACCCGCGGTGGTGAGCGGCGGCACGGCCGTTCCAGGTACGCATGTCCTGATCGTCGGGAGCGGCAACAAGGTCTTCGGCGCCGCGGGGGCAGTCGTCCAGGCCTACAGCGGCGGCAATACGGTAATCCAAAGCTCCGATTCCGCCATCACCGCGATCGTCAACGCCTATGCGGCCACGACCGGGCCCCAGGCGCAGAGTTATCTCAACAGCGTGCCCATCGCTCAGCAGGCATTCCTGCAGGCGAATGCGGCGGGGATCGCCAAATTCCTGGCTGGCGACGCCTTGAGCCTGGCGGCGTTCCTCCGCGGCAATCCTGCCAGTATCTCTCAGTATCTCGTACTCAACAGCGCCGCGGCGCAGGCATTCCTGGCAGGAAACTCGGCCGCCGTGGCGCAATACCTGGCGACCAACACCGCCGCGGCATCCGCTTACCTCACTGCCAACTCCGCGGCCGTGACCGCGTTCATCGCCGGGGAACCGGACGCTCAGCAGTCGTTCCTGCGCCAAAACGGGGCGGCCGTCGCGTCTTACATCGCCAGCAATTCGACGGCTCTGGCGGCCTTCCTCAATGCCGACTCAGGCGGCATCAGCGCGTACATCGCCTCGAACAGCACGGCCCTCGCAGCATTCCTGCAGGCAAATCCGAATGCCCCGAACGGCGGGGCCGAGCTTCAGGCCTATCTCCGGCAGAACCCCACTCTGCTCAGCTCCTTCCTCACGAGCAATCCGGCGACACTCCAGACGTACCTGGCCGGAAACTCAACTTCGCTGCAGTCGTACCTCACCGCGAATCCGAGCGCGCTTTCGGCTTATCTGCAAGCCAACGCGAGGGCCGTCTCTCAGTACATCGCCAGCAACACCGCCGCGCGGCAGGCCTTCCTCCAGCAAGGCAGCGCGGGAGTCTCCGCGTATCTCGCCAGCACTCCGGCCGCGCGGCAGGCCTTCCTCTCGGCTGACCCGGCAGGTTTGAGTGCCTACCTCGTTTCGGCTTCACCGCAGAGCACGATCGACGCGTTCCTCGCAACCAACCCGGCCGCGCGATCGGCGTATCTCAACGGCGGCATCGCCTCGCTTCAGGCCTTCCTGATGGGAGACGGCAATGCCCTTGCGGCATTCGTGGATGCAGCCCCGGGTGGCCTGGGCGCCTACCTGGCTTCCAGTCCGTCGGCCCTTCAATCCTACCTGGTGGCCAACTCTTCGGCGCTGCAATCCTACATCACGCAGAATGCGGCCTCGATCGCCGCGTACATCGTGGGCGATCCGATCAACGCGCTCACTTACCTCGCCGCGGACTCGGACGGAGTCAGCTCCTACATCGTCTCGAACCCGACGGCCACGAGCGCCTATCTGAGAGCGAACCCGAGTGCTTCACAGGCTTATCTCGAGGGCGGATCCACCGGGCTCTTCGCTTTCCTGCAGGTGAACGCAACCTCGCTTCAGCTGTTCATCGCGAGCAATCCTTCGATACTCCAGCAGTACCTGGTGAGTGCCCCGACCGGGCTCCAGCAATACCTCGCCGCGAACCCGACGGGGCTTTCGGGTTACCTCGCCAGTTATTCCACGGCCTTGCAACAATACTTGACCAGCAACCCGGCCACGCTTCAGACTTATCTCGTGACGAACGCCGCCGCTCTGCAGACGTACGTGACAAGCAACCCGTCGGCACTTCAGCAGTATCTCTCGACGAATGCGACGATAATTGAGCAATACATCGCCGCGAATCCGACCGCTCTCCAGACCTATCTGACCGCCAACAGCGCGGCACTTCAGACGTATCTCGCTTCGAATCCGGCGGCTCTGCAGCGATACCTCAGCAGCAGCCCAGCGGTCCTGCAGCAATATCTTTCGAACTCGCCCGCCGCACTCCAGGGCTATCTTCGACAGAACAGCGCCGCGGTGGTGCAGTACCTGTCCGGCAATGCCTCGGCGCAGGCGGCGTTCCTCCGGCAAAACTCCGCGGCCATTGCGGCCTGGCTCGCAGGCAATCCGACGGCGATCTCGGCATTCCTGGCGGCAGACTCGGCCGGGATCAGCGCGTACATCGCTGCGAACTCGGCCATGGCGAGCGTCTTCATCGCAGGCAACGACGCCGCGCAGGCGGCCTACGGCAGCGGAGACGCCGCAGGCCAGGCGGCGCTTCAGTCGTATCTTCAGGCGAATCCCGCTCTTCTGAGCCGCTATCTCGGGATCAATCCAGCCACTCTCCAAACCTACCTGGCTTCGAGCCCCGCCGCTCTTCAGTCGTACTTCGCGTCGAACCCCGCGGGACTCGCGGCGTACCTGGCACAAGCCCCCGCGGTCATCGCGCAGTACATCGCGAACAACTCCACGGCGTTGCAGGCTTACCTCGCGTCGAACCCGACCGGCATCGCGGTGTACCTCGCAAGCGGCCCAGCTGCTGTGCAGTCATTCCTGCGCCAGAACGGGGCATCGGTCGCGTCTTACATCGCCAGCAATTCGACGGCTCTGGCGGCCTTCCTCAACACCGACTCCGGCGGCATCGGCGCCTACATCGCCACGAACAGCACGGCCCTTGCCGCGTTCCTGCAGGCGAATCCGAATGCCCCGAACGGCGGCGCCGCGCTGCAGGCTTATCTCCGGCAGAATCCGACGCTGCTCAGTTCTTTCCTCACGGGAAATCCGAACGTTCTCGGGGCTTACCTGGCCTCGAGCCCGGCCTCTCTCGCCCAATATCTCCAAGCGAATGCATCGGCCCTGCAGAGCTATCTCAGTCAGAACGCCACGGCGATCGCCCAGTACATCGTCAGCAACCCGGTGGGCCTGCAGGCCTATCTGGCGGCCGATGCCGCGGGCTTCAGCGCCTATCTGACGAGCAACAGCACTCTGCTGAGCGCCTATCTGGCCAGCAGTGCATTCACGGGCGATCCCGCGGCGGTCGCCGCGAACGGCGCGGGGACTCTCGCGGCCTACCTGGCGACCAACCCTTCAAGCATGCAGGTTTACGTGGCAAGTAACCCGGCGATTCTCCAGCAGTATCTGCTGAGCAACCCGGCTTCGCTCCAGACATACCTGACCGGCAACAGCGGCATCGTGGCGGTTTACCTCGCCAGTTCGCCGGCCTCGCAACAGGCTTACCTCGCAGCCAACGTCGCGGGCATGAGCGCCTATCTGACGTCGAACAGCAGCCTCTTGAACGCGTTCCTGAGTTGGGACACCACCAGCGGCAACGGCAAAGCCAATGCGGCATGGCAAAGCGGCGGATCCGTTGGCCTTCTGGCTTACCTGACCGCCGACCCCAGCGACTTGCAGGCATACATCGCGTGGCAGGGCACCTCGAACAACCTGCTGCAGCTATACCTGGCGAGCAGCCCCACGGCTCTGGCGCAATACCTTTCGAGCGCCTCGACGGCCCTCGCCCAGTACATCAGGGCCAACCCGGCCGCGTTGTCGAGTTTCCTGACGGACAACCCGGCGATCCTGATTCAGTACGTCATGGCGAACCCCGCCAGACTGCAGCAGTATCTGACGGCCAACCCCGCGGCTCTCCAGACCTACCTCACGGCCAATCCGAGCGTCCTTCAACAGTTCCTTGCGATCGACAGCACGCTGCTTCAGCAGTATCTCGCCGGCAATCCGGCAGCTCTGTCCCAGTACCTGGTCAGCAATGCCGCGGCTCTGCAGACTTATCTCGAGGAGAATCCGTCCGCTCTGCTCGATTACCTGCAGAGTTCCCCGACCTCGCTCTCGCAGTACCTGACCGCCAATCCCGCCGTGCTTCAGATGTTCCTCCTGAACAATCCGGCATTGCTCAGTCAGTTCCTCGCCGCCGAACCCTCGCTGCTCCAGCAGTTCCTCCAGACGAACCCGGCGATCCTGGAGCAGTTCCTCCACACCGAGGGTGCCACCGGTGCCGCACGTATCCTTACCGGATCGCTGCTGAGCAACTTCCGGCTCAACGTCACGCTGCCGGGGAGCGGCAACCAGGCGACGGGCGGGCCACTCTCGACGTTCGACATCGGGACCGACAGCCTCTTCATCGAGTCGATCGATTCGAGCCAACTGGCGATGGTGACGAACGGGATCGCCAGCGGCCTCGCGGCCTCGGCCTTCCGCGTGAACGTCACGGCCCATGGGTCGAATAACACCTTGATCGGCGGCTTGCTAGCCAATTTCACGGTCACGGGATCGGATGGCGGAAACACGTTCGTGATCGAAGACTCCGGCCTGTTGGGTCTCCCGGCCGGGACTGCGATTCCCGCCTCACTCACCGGGACGTTCAGCGGCAACGGCCCGGACGACACGTTCTTCTTCGTCGGCGGATCCTCGGGGATCGAGTTCGGCAGCATCGTCCTGAACGTGCCGACCGGCGTGACGGGCGACACGCTCGACTTTTCGAACTTCCAGGGCGGCGGAATCAAGCTCGACCTGGCCGCCACCGGCTCGCAGGTGGTCAGCACGAACGCGAATCTACAGCTTAGCCTGCCGTCCAGCGGCACCTTCACGAACGTGATCGGCACGCCCGCGGGCGACAGCATCACGGGTGGGGGAAGCTCGACCCGGATCCGGCATGGCACTTCGGACAACCCCAATCCCTATGCCCTGGAGGCTGCTCCACCCGCGACCGCGAACGTTCAGTACGTCGCGCTCAACTTCACCAGGTTCGCCCCCACGGTGGTGAGCTCGAGCCAGATTTTCCACAACGGCAACGGGTACTACACGGCGGCCGAGCAGCAGGCGGTTCTCGCGGGGATCAGCAAGATCTACAGCCAGTTCGGCTCGCTCGTGAAGTTCACGCTCGATCCGGCCGAGATCACCCAGCTTCAGGGCATGAGTCAGGCACAGCTCGCCCTGATCAACCTGACCCCCGAAGACGTCACGACGCTGGCGGGTCTCGTCGACCCTGCATTCCAAAGCTCCGTGTACGATAATGGAGCGGGCAGCTACGAGACGATCTATTTCAATAACACGGCCGTATTCAACACCGGCCTGGGTTCGAACGGCGTGAGCGCGGGAGCCACGACCGTCCTCTCCCAGGGGGCGGTCACCGGGTTCAACATCAGTGGCGGCTCTGGTTATACCTCGGCGCCGCCGGTCAGCCTTGTCAGCGGTGCCGGGGCGGCGGCTTCGGCCATCGTTTCGGGCGGAGCGATCACGGGCATCGCAATCACCAGCTCCGGCGCGGGGTATACGTCGGCCCCGACAGTCTCGATCAGCGGTGGCGGCGGCTCAGGTGCAACCGCGACCGCAGTGGTCACTGGCGGGCAGGTGACCGCGATCAACATCACCAGCGCGGGCACGGGCTACACCTCGGCCCCGACCATCACGCTGAACACTGGTTCCGGCGCGACGGCGACCGCGGTTCTGGGCGTCTCCAGCGCAGTCATCGCCAACTCCGGCTCCGGCTACACCTCGGCACCGACCGTCACGATCAGCGGCGGCGGCGGTTCGGGCGCGGTAGGGACCGCGGTCATTTCCGGCGGACGCGTGATCGCAATCAACTTCACCAATCCGGGCACGGGCTACACTTCGCTCCCCACCATCACGCTCACCGGTGGCGGCTACACCTCCATCGCGGCTGCGAAGCCGGTCCTCACGGTGACGGGTCTTATCGTCACTTCGCCTGGATCCGGCTACACATCGGGGCCAACCGTCATCTTCGGCACACCCTCGGCCGGCGGCTTCTCCAACGAGGTGGACTTCGGCAACCTGAACCAGACAACGACGATGCTGCTCGATGCGAACGGCTTCCTGGGCTCGGCTTCGGGACTGGTCCCCGACTCGTCCGATCATTCGTTCAACGGGCTGTCCAATTTCGTCAACGTATCAATCACGATCGCGGCACACGAACTGGGGCACACGCTTGGTCTGGAGCACTCGGGCTCGCTCGGCCCGATCGGATTCGGGATCGCGAACCCGCCGGGAGCGATCGGCTATTACCCAGCCTACGCAGGCAAGACGGGCGCCTTCACGACGCAGGGGGACTTGATGGCGTCACCGGCGTCAGTGGGATCGAGTCTGGCCAACGCCGCCTCCGGGCTGGCGCAACTCGGTGCACGCGACGCAATCGCCCTGGCGTTCATCCGCGGCGGAACGACGGTGGCCTCGAACACCACCGACCCGTCGAACCCGAATTGGACCGGCATGCCCGCGCCGACGGTCGCAGCGGCCCCGGAAGTGACCAGCCCGGTCGCTCTCACAGGCGTGGGAACGGTCACCGCCCAGCCAGTGAATCTCTACACGCTCGACGTACCGAACCCGATCACGACCGGCTTCGACGCTAACAAGTCGTTCGACGTCTCCGCCGTCAACATCAACGGTTATCTCGGCGGCTCGGCGGCCGTGCTCGACGGCAACGGCAATCCGATCATCAACCCCGCTACGGGCAAAGCCTACACGGCGACAAGGGCCAATTACTATACGTTCAGCGGCGCGGCTGGCCAGGTCATGAGCTTCCAGGTGAAGTCGGCCTCGATTTCGTCGATCAAGAACCCGGTCGACACGACACTCAGGATCTTCGGCCCGAACGGCGAGGTGATCGCCTTCAACGACGACCAGTTCGAGCCTTCCGATTCGTCGATCTTCGACCTGACGCTGCCTTCGACCGGTACGTACACCGTGGAAGTGGATTCGTTCCACACCAGCGACCCGTCGTTCCTCGATCGCGACTCGAAAAACTACAACCCGGCCGCCTACTACCATGCTCTCCACGGCTCTTTCGAGCTGTTCATGTACACTTTCTCGGCCTTCAATTCCCTGGAGCCCGCAGGCGAGACCAACAGCACGACGGCCACGATACATCTGCCTGTAACGCCGCCCGGCTCGACCAAGACCGTCTATCTCAATTCCGCGCTTGCAGGCACCGTGGCGTCGGGAGCGACGTGGTTCACGGTGCGGAACCTGAACGAAGGTGCGAACTCGATTACGGTGAACGACGAAACAGGCAGCAGACTGTCGTCGTATCAAGTGATCGTCGACACACTTGCTCCCAGCGTCTCGATCGACACGAGCCCGCCCGCACAGACGATCGAGACGACGGCAAGGTTCACGTTCGGCGGAAGCGATTCCGTCACCAATTCGTCCCAACTCATCTACCTGGCAAGCCTGGACGGAGGACGTTTCGGCACCGTCACCAACCCCGCGGTTTTCGCGAACCTGAGCGTCGGAACCCACACACTCTTAGTCAAGGCCCAGGACCTGGCGGGTAACGTCAGTCAACCTGTCTCGTTCACGTGGAGGGTCATGCCAACCGTCAGTACGACGACGGTCGTGACATCCACGGCCCTCGACGGCACTTCGATCTACGGTCAGCAGGTGATTCTCAAGGCGTCCGTCGGCCAGATCACTCTCAGCCCCGACAGCCCACAAGGTGAAGTCGTTTTCTACGACGGCACCACAAGAATCGGCAGCGCCGTGTTGACGAACGGCCAGATCGTCGTGTCGGTTCCCGTCTCACTCCACGCCGGAACGCACACGATCACCGCCACCTATACAGGCGACGGCACGAATCTGACGAGTACGTCGACCACGTACGCATTGATCGTGAACCCCGCGCCGCTGACGATCACGGCCGGCGACCTGAGCAAGGTCTACGGTCAGCCGATCCCGGCTTTCCTGGCCTCGTACCAGGGTTTCGCGCCGGGAGAAGATGCAATCGTGCTTTCAGGCTCGCTGCAGTTCGTCACGACCGCGACGGCGGGAAGTTCCGTCGGTACCTACCCGGTCGCAGTGAGCGGTCTTTCCTCTACCGACTACGAAATCAAGTTCGTCGATGGTGTCGTCCGCGTCACCCCGGCGACATTGACGGTGTCGGCGAACGACGCGACCAAGCTGTTCGGGGTGCCGGTGCCGAGCCTTTCGGCCGTCTATTCGGGTTTCGTCAATGGCGACACCGCCGCGAGTTTGACTACGCCGGCGAGGTTGAACACACTGGCGACGGCTTCCAGTCCCGTCGGCAGCTACGCGATCACTCCCTCGGGCGCGACGGCCAGCAACTATACGATCCGGTTCGTCCCGGGAGCCCTCGAAGTCAAGCCGAACGATGGCCCGGTCACGTTCGTGACCTCGCTTTACAAGCTCTCCCTGGGCCGGCGCCCGGAACCGGAAGGCCTGTCGACCTGGATTACGCGACTTTCGAACGGCGAATCGCAAGCGTCCGTGGTGCGTCAGATCTACTACTCTCGCGAGGCCAAATTGGCCCGGGCGCGTCACAAGGTCGTCCCGATCAATCCATTGTCCGTGTACTTCATCGCAAAGAGGGCCGAAGCGAAAGCGACTGCCCGGCAGCGAACGGATTGAGCGAGTGGCATCGTGTCGCTCAGCGCGGCCGAAACGAATGCGCTCTCAGTTCAGGAGAGGCCAATACGGATCTTGAGTGCGCCGGATTCGGAATCCGGCCCCCCGGAGTTCACTTCGGAGTGAATTCGATCAAGGCACTTTCGGCTTGGCCGGGGCCGCCAACTCATCCATGAAAGCCTTGAAATCCGCCCTTGTGAGAAGTTCCGGGCTGAGCGATGTCTCGGCACGGAACTCTCCCAAATCGCGGAAGCCCTTCTCGGAAGCTTTGCGAAGCAAAACCATCGCCTTATCCAGCTGGCCCGTCGCCTCGGTCGCCATGATGCTTGAGCCAGGCAAACCGGCGAGTTTGGCCAGAGCGATGTGACAGCAGGCGGTTTGAAACGATTCGAAGCCATCGGGTTCGGCCTTCGATTCCCACATACCCATCGACCGCCGCACGTCCGCTTCCGCACCGGCCGCATCACTCGAACCAAGTCGGGCGAGCCCGCGTCCGCGCAGGCCGTACGCCAGGTACATGGAGAATTCGGCGTTCCCGGGTTTCTTTTGCAGGACCGATTCGATCTGCCCGAGCGCAAGGTCATACGCTCGACGCGACTCCTGAAAATCGTTCTGCTTCCTAAGAAACTCGGCGAAATTGATGGATGTCGTCACGAGTTCGGACTGAAAGGCGAAGAAGGTCGGATTCGCCGCTACGAGCTTCTCCTTGATCTCCAATCCCCTGCGAAAGGTGGTCTTGGCGCCTGCATTGTCGCCACTCAGGGTCTGGGCGACAGCCAAAGCTCCCAGGGTATTGGCAAGGTCCTGCTGAAAGTGAGTGACTGTCGGATTGGCCTCGTAGAGCTTTTCCTGAATTTCCACGGCAGCTTTGCAATCATCGATCGCCGCGGAATTGTCACCGAGTTCCCGCAACCTGGCGCCGCAATTGTGGTGGAACATGGCCAGACTGCGCCGATAATCGGTCACGCTCGGGTTTTCCTGAATCAGTTTCTCCAGGATTGCCTGGCCGCGACGCCCCTGCTCGAGCGACTCACGCGTTTTTCCGAGATTCGAAAGCATCAGCTGGAGGTTCGAGATCGTATCCGCCAGATCTTTCCTGAATCGCGGGACATTCGGGTAGGTGTCCGCGAGTTTCTGATAGATCGCTTCGGCTCTGCGGTAAGAATCGAGAGCCTCGCCCTTCTTTCCCAGGCCGGAAAGATTCAATCCCATATTATTGTATGTGTTCGCCAATTCCATTTGGAGCTGGCTATCGTCGGGACGAGCATCGGCCAGTTTCTGCCTGATCCCGAGCACCTGCTCGTTGAGCGCGAGAGCGGCGTCGTGTTCGCCGGAATCTTCGAGCACCGTGCCATAATAATGCTGCGACATCGCGGATACGCGCTGGGCTTCCTCGTTTCCCTTCGAATCCGTCGCGGCTTGTTTCGCCAGGCGCATCCCTTCTTCGAGCGTCACTTTTGCCCCGGGCACATCACCGGACTTTTTCTGCAGCATTCCGATCGATTTGAGGCTTCTCGCCATGTCGAGCTTGACGGCAGTCTCTGCTTTCGGCAACGACGACAGTTCGCGACGGACGGCCAACGCCTTCCTGTGAATTTCAAGCGCAGCTGCCTGATCGCTGATTTTTTCCGTCAGCTCACCAAGCTGAAAATATGCGTCTCCCAGGGCTTTGCGGGACGCATCGTCGGGCTGATCTTTGAGAAGTTCTTCGAGCTTGGTATAGAAGGCGGCCGCACTCCGAAGGAGGCGATCACGAAGTGGCTTGAATTGATCTTCCTTGAGTATCAGGTCTTCGCCGACTTCTCCTTCGAAGAGCCTGATCGCGTCGTTGGCGAGCTCGAAGCGTTCCTTGACCCGTTCGTTGGCGGCGAACAGGTTGGAATTCGCCATCGTGATCCGCGAGTTGGCGAGGCTCAAATCGTCGTTCTTGCGCATGAGCGCCTGATTCGCTCGGGCCTGGACGGCGATCACCGCCGTAATTCCGCAAACGGAAGCAAGCACAGCCGTCGCGGCCAGGCCCGCCACGGTCGGCCTGCGTTTGCACCAGAGCCAGGCTCGTTCGGACGCACTCACCCGGCGGGCGGAAATCGGTCGCGAATTGAGCCAGTTCCTCAGGTCATCGGCGATCCCCTGCGCCGAGGAATAACGTCGCCGCGGGTCTTTTTCCAGGCACTTGAGCGCGATCGTTTCCAGATCGCGCGGAATCCGGGCGTTGTATTTCGTCGGACGTTCAGGCGTTTGCGCTCGAACCGCGTCGAGCATTTCGAACACCGTTTCACCGGTGAACGGGGCTTTCCCGGTGAGAAGGGCGTAGAAAATCGCACCAAGGCCATACACGTCGGTCGCCGTAGTGATCGAGCCCTTGTGTCCCAGCGCCTGCTCGGGTGAGAGATACGCGGGCGTTCCCATGACTTGCCCGGTCGCCGTCATTTCAAGGTCGTCTTCGATCCGCTTGGCAAGGCCGAAGTCCGTAATATGCGGATGACCGGCAGAGTCGATGAGAATGTTCGCCGGTTTCAAATCGCGATGCAGAATCCCTCGCGAGTGGGCGTGCTGTACGGCTTCGGCGATTTCTACAAGGAGAGCCGCGGTGGCCCGAGGATCGTTTTCGAACTTCCCCAGTTCTTCGGCGAGATTGCCGCCGTCGATCAGCCTCATGCTGAAATAACGCTGACCGTCGTGATCGCCGACTTCATAGACCGGCACGATTCCCGGGTGATCGAGCAGCGCAACGGCTTCAGCTTCATTTTGGAACCGGCGCAACTCAGACTCGTCGGCCAGGACACCGGCCTTGATCATCTTCAGAGCGACAGGTCGATTCAGGCTGACCTGCCTGGCTTTGTAAACGACCCCCATACCGCCACGACCAAGTTCCTTATCGATTTCGTAGTCGCCGAAATAACGCACCGCTCGAACGCTCGAACGTTCCTGCGACGATCGGTTTCCGCCCGGATCGATCGTCTCGTCGGTACTCGAAGTCGAGTTGCCGATGGTCGTCGACAGTCGATCGTCTACGGTTTCCTGCTGTCGCATCGAGACCGTTCGGGCGAAATCCGAAATCGTCTCGGGATTCGTTCGCGATGGTCTGTCACCCGAAGACGAAATATGAGTACTGCATTGAGGGCAATGCTCCTTGCCCTCGGCAGAATCTACAGGATATTTCGCACCACAGTTCGGGCACAGTTTCGCGTCGGCCATGGTTGCAACTCTCCAAATAGACTTGAAGTGATCTTACTATTCCTGACGCGTTTACGGGATCACAAAACGAGAAAAAAGTATAGACTTATGTGGATTTTGCGAGCGCCGTCAAGCTCGACCTTTTCGACTTCAGGACTCGTTGAGTCTTGATGCAATTCGATGATCTGATTCGCAAGTGGTTCATGAGGCAGCCGCCTTGTCACGGACCGACACACATTGGCCGGTTGGTCAGGCGCCGGTCGCGTGTCGATTGTGAAGTGAAATTCGACGTTCGAACTGCCCTCGGCGAATTCGCTGCTTTCGGCACGGTGATGACCGAACCTGACATCGATTCGAAGAAAAACGTGTGTTCGGATGTCGTTTTGACGGCACTTGTCGATCTCGCCCAACGTGCGAGTCTGCGGCGAACGGGATGATGCGACGGCTGCTCCCTCCGATTCGAACCGGGGTGACCCAGGCAAGCCAGCCCAACCACCGAGTGACTCACGCCTGTGACGACGACAGATGGGATGCGTGGAGAACAAGTCTAAATGACCGGATGATGTCGGCCAAAATCGGATTCAGCCTGGATACGTAAAAATATCTGCAGGATTGTCCCTGATGCCTTGTGGTCGGCAGTAAACGCTTTTTAACATTGACGATATGTCTTCCCCCCCAGGCCAAATTCCTGACCTCGTTGCCCGTGCCGCTGCTGGAGATCGCGAGGCGATCGTCGAGTTGCTCGGTCGTTATCGCGCCCGTTTGAAGACGATGGTCTCGATGCGACTGGACCCGCGGTTACAGGGACGTGTCGACGCCTCGGACGTGATCCAGGAAGGTTATCTGGATGCCATCAGGCGGGTGGAAGAATACATTCGCGATCCGTCGGTCCCGTTCTACATCTGGTTGCGATTTCTCGTGGGTCAACGTGTGGCTGAGCACCACCGGCGTTATCTGGGAAGGCCTGGCCGCAACGTCGAACGCGAGGTCTCAATTTACGGAGGTGCGATACCGGGGGTCAGCTCCGGGGCACTGGCGGCACGGCTGCTCGGCAAACTGACCAGCCCGGTCCAGGCGGCGGTGCGAGCCGAACGGAAGCTGCAATTGCAGGAGGCACTCAACAGTATGGATCCGATCGACCGGGAGATCCTGGTGCTGCGCCACTACGAGGGCATGACCAACGTCGAAGCCGCCGCCGCTCTCGGGATCGAGAAAGCAGCGGCAAGCAAACGTTACACGCGTGCACTGGAGCGGCTCAGCAAAATTCTGGCCGACCTGCCCGGGGGCGTCGACGGGGACGAGTGATGTGTTCCGAAAGTTCCGATCTTGACCCCTTCGAGGTCGTCGCCGAGTCCTTCCTGGCACGTTACCGGGCAGGGGAGCGGCCAAGCATCGACGAACTGGCCGCCCGCCATCCCGAACTTGCCGGGCCGATTCGAGAGCTTCTGCCGGCGCTCATCAGGCTCGAGCGCGACCTTGCACTCGATGACGAGACCCAGGCCTGGGCCGTTCCGCAATTGCCGGAAATCGACAAGCGGCTGGGCGATTACCGTCTCCTCCGCGAAATCGGCCGGGGCGGCATGGGCGTGGTCTACGAAGCCGAGCAGGTGAGCCTGGGCCGCCGAGTCGCCCTCAAGGTCCTGCCCGACCATGTCGCAGGCGACCGCATGGCCCTGGCGAGGTTCCGCCGTGAGGCGAAGGCCGCGGCGAGGCTGCACCACACGAACATCGTCCCGGTCTACGAAGTCAGCCGCGACGGCGAGTTCGCTTACTATGCGATGCAGTTCATCGAGGGCCAGGGGCTCGACAAGGTGATCGATGAACTGGCCCGGCTACGCGATCCCGGGCGAACGACTGACCTGGTGGAACGCCACGAACCGTCCGAGGCCGTGGAGGAGGGCTTTCTACACCCGGAGATCGGACTGGTCGCCCGCTCGCTCGTCAATGGCCAGTTCGCGACACAGTGGGAGATCCCGTCGAGCGGAATCTTGTCGTCCGCAGAGCCCTCAACCATCGAGACCGAGCGAATCACCCGGGACACGACAAGCACTTCGATTGACGTCCTCTCGGATCGTGAGCCGGCAGGGTTCGAAACTCCCACGACGCCGGGACCCACCGCATTGCTGCCGGGGGGAAGTCAAGTTTCGACGTCAAGACTTTCGGGCCGACTGGCTCCCTTCTACCGGAGCGTGGCCGAGATCGGCCGACAGGCAGCTCAAGGGCTGGCCTACGCCCATGCCAACGGCATCGTCCACCGCGACATCAAGCCGAGCAACCTGCTGCTCGACCAGGCGGGGGTCGTCTGGATCGCCGACTTCGGCCTCGCCAAAGGAGAAGACGACGGGCTGACCCAGACCGGCGATGTCCTCGGCACGTTTCGCTACATGCCGCCTTGCCGGTTCCAGGGGGAATGCGACCTCCGGGCCGACATCTACGCACTCGGGATGACTCTATACGAACTTCTGACCCTCCGGCCGGCGTTCGACGAGTCGGACCGACTGAAGCTGATCGAGCAGATCAAGAATCAGGAGCCGCCCCGCCCTCGTACGCTCGACAGCCGAATCCCGCGCGACCTGGAGACGATCGTCCTGAAGGCGATCGAAAAGGACCGGGAACGTCGTTACCATTCGGCCGACTCGATGGCCGAGGATCTTCGGCGGTTCCTGGCTGACGAACCGATCCGGGCGCGGCAAATGAGCGTTCCGGAACGATTCTGGCGGACGGTCCGGCGCAACCCCGAGATCGCTCTTCTGAGCGGGGTGCTTGCGGGAATGCTCGTCCTGGGATCGGTCGCGGCCCTTGTGGCCGCAAGCCGTTTCTCAGAATCGGCGACTACCGAACGAAAAGCACGCCTGCAGGCAGACAAGGCATTGAACGCCGCCCAGGCCGCCGAAAAGGAAACGAAGCTGATCGCAGAGCAAGCCGATGCGGACAAACAGACTGCCGAACGTGAGAACTACCGTTCGACGATCAAGCTGGCTGAGTCGATGCTTCAGGGCGATGCACAGGCAAGGTATCGCGCGGCCGACATTCTTTGGGGGGCTCAGCCCGAGTTGCGTGGCTGGGAGTGGGGGCACCTCATGGCCCGCTGTCCCCTGGAACGATGGAGCCTGCAGACGAACCAGGGTGGGCTCGATACCTTCGCCGCATCATCGGACGGACGGTTCCTGGCGACTGCCGGAAAAGACGGAACCGTCGCATTGTGGGACAGTTGGACCCTCAAGGAACTCTGGCGACAGAAAACCGGTCGAGCGAACAAAATCGAATTCGATCCTCGGAACCGCCTCGTTTGCGTCGGCTCTTCCGACAGGTCCCAGCCTTCCTTCAAGATTCTGGAAATCGAGAAGGGCCGCATCGAGCACGAAGCCGCCAGGGCTGGTATCACCGATTTCGCGTTCGGACCTGGCGGAGACGATTTCTACATTCTCCATTTCGTAGAGCCCCGGCCTGGGCAGAAAACTCAATCCGTGGGAACTCTCGAGCGACTTCGCACGGGCACATGGTTGCGATCAGCTTCCGTGGTGTTGCCTCCGGTACGTCACTCTGGCGATCTGAAGCTGGTCGTGGATTCGGCGGGTGTTTATGTGGGAGTACACGACGTCTTCATCGGTTTCGAAGGGCGGTCCGCCGCTGACCCCGAGGTTCTGCTCTACGAAGCTCAGGAACTGAGCCACACACACGCACTGGACCCGATCCTGCCCAGGTACGGGACTTCCATCCGACCTGCGACACCCGTACTGCACTCCGGATTCGGTGAGATGGTCCATGCGGATGCTCTGTCCGTGTCAGGAAACTCTACTGGAGGGCCCTTCTTTCAATTCCAACATTCCGGATACGTGGACTACCTGACTTTTGATCCGCAATCGCACGTGGTGCTCGCCGGAAGCAATGACGGGACCGTCACGATCCGCGATGGCGATGGGGGAAGCCAGATTTTGTCGCACGGGTCGCGGATCTGCGGGTTCGAACGATTCCCCGACGGCCGCCTGGTCACAGGAGGGACCGACGGGTTACTCAAGTGCTGGACGCCAGGACTGGCTGCCGAACTCGCGATCCGAACGAGAGCTGAACCCGCTTCAGCACAGGCTGAGATCGTCGCATTCGCTGATGACGGCGCCACCCTCCTGTTTCCGCAGAGATCGAATTTCCAGGTCTTTCGCACGAAAGACCTGACTTACCGATCGTTCCCTCTGAAGGCCGTCGGGGAATACGCGGGTCGTGCCCTCCTGATCGAGCCGAAAACGAACGAACTGGTCGTCGCTACCGAAACAGGGCTAGATTTCTATGACGTCTTTCGAAATGAAACGACGCTCGCCAAGAAACGGACGATTGAATTTGCACGCTCCTATCATGCCGCGTTCGACGCCTCGGGCCGAGTCCTCGTGGTTTCCGGTCTCGACCAGGAAGTCGCCGTTTTCGATGTCGCCTCGAAGCGACGGTTGACTGTTCCCGAAGTGCATGGCCTGGGTGTGGTGGCGGTCAATCCCGGCGGCACGCGGGCAGCCCTTTTGACGAGCACCAGTCTTCAAGTGTGGGACGTGTCAACCGGGCGACTGCTCAATCGTCTCGATGGGCCGTTCGGTGCTGCACAAACCGCGAATTGGAATCAAAACCAGAGCATACCCGTGTTTCACCGGGACGGAGATCTACTGGCGTTCGTGGCGGAACCGGAGAATTCGCCTTCGAGACTGATTCTGTGGGATACCGCTCTCGGGACGATGCGTTCCTCGACCCAGGCTGGACCGGGAGACGCGTTTCGTCACGCCGTCTTCAGCCCCGACGGCAATCGGATTTTCATGTGCGGAGATAAGTTGCGAGTCTGGGACTGGCGGATCGGCAAGGAACTTTTCTCACCCTCGAATGCCATCAACGTCGCAGCCAGCCCCGATGGCGTGACGATCGCCACCGCTGGCTGGAATCCGAGCCTGGGTATCGCCAAGGCCCTGCCATGGAAGAATCTGACCCGGGATGACGGTGAGCTTCACCGCGCGGTCGATGATCTTTGGATCTATACCGCGGGGCTCCCCCGGTCGATCAAGATGGCGATGGAGCCCGCGGGAGGCCTTGACCCGGTACTCGCCGACGAAGCGGAGATCCTCGGCGACATTCAGTGCCGCCGCGGGCAAGCTGAAACGGCCATTGCGCATTACGACCGGGCGATCGAGATCCGGCAAGGGATCGTTTTGGCCGATCCCGGGAAGGCCCAGCCGCAGTATCGGCTGGCAACGGTTCAGGAGAAGCGCATCTCGGTCGCCGCCGCAGTCGACCCTGCCTCGCGTGATGCCGTTCTCGGAAAGGCCGTCGAGTTCTGGCAGAAGCTGGTTTCCGACGGCGGACCTCATCAACCGCTCGCTTGGCGAATCTGTCTCGCCTTCCAACTCAGGCTCGTGGATTTTCAGCTTGCTCGAAACGGGAAAGATCCCGGGGAATTGCTGCTGCCTCAGATTCGCTTTTGGTGCGAGCGGTCAGGCCATGGGCCTCACGATCGTCTGGTCCGATATGGCCTGCACGAGTTCTGGGCCAGAATGGCTGCGGCCGCCCCGGGTTTTGTGGGCGACCGGAAAGCCATCGACGATCTGGTCGAACGTCATCCGAAGCTGAGTTTCGTCATCGGCGAGCGATTCGCTGCCGAAGGGAACTGGGAACGCGCGATTGCGATCTTCGACAAGCCGAACTCGGTGGTGTCGGGTTACGACCAGGTCCGAAAACTCCTGGCTCTGGCCGCCGCCGGACAAGGCAAGAATGAAACGCCGGTCAATGACGCGACGAAGTCGAAACTCCGCCGCAAGGCCCTCGACTGGCTTCAGGCCGAGTTGGCCGCCTCGAGCAGGCAACTCGAAGCCGGGCCGGCTCAGGACCTCCCGGCCATTGCCGTATCCCTCCAGTTCTGGAAAAAGGACTCCGATCTGGCGGTGATCCGCGAGACCGACTCTCTGGCCAGGTTACCCGCGGACGAGCAGAAGCTGTGGCACAAGTTCTGGGCCCAGGTCGATTCACTCCTTAATCGCCTTCCGACGCCCGATAAGGTTCTCGATCCGGACAATCCCGAAACGCTCGAAGGCATCCACATGCGGGCCCACCAACTGGCGATCTCGAAGCCGGGCGAAGCCGAGCCCCTCTTCCGTCAGGCGCTCAAGGGCTATCGCAAATTCCAGGGGCCAGACGGTTTCCTGACCCTCGAACTGACACGTGACCTTGCCAACCTCCTCAATCAGTTCGGCCGCGGTGCCGAAGCCGAACCCTCGTTACGCGACGCACTCGAAGAATTACGAAAGCAGACCGAGCCCGACAACTTCCGCATGGCCGCCCTCCTGGCCCCCCTCGGTCTGAGCCTGATACAGCAAGATAAATGGACCGAAGCCGAGCCCGTCCTTCGTGAGTGCCTCGTAGTTCGCGAAAACCTCCAACCCGACGAGTGGACGACTTACGCGACGCGCAGCCTGCTCGGAGCGGCCCTGATGGGGCAGAAGAAATACGCCGAGTCCGAGCCGCTGATCGTCTCCGGCTACGAGGGAATGAAGGCCCGCGAGGCCCAGATCCCTCCGCCCGGAAGGCTACAGTTGACAGAAGCTTCCGTTCAGGTCGTCAAGCTTTACGAGGCCTGGGGCAAGATGGAAAAAGTCGCCGAGTGGCGAGCCAGGCTCGCCAGGCCGGCCGACCAGCCCAAGCCTCAACCCTGAACGGTACGAAGATTCCAGAGCGAAGAGGGATTGAGCCGCTCTCGCCTCGACATCTTCGATATCCGAACATAGTCAAGCCCGGGCCGTACGGTGGCAATGCAATCAAAGCGCCCGGCCGATATATGGCCGCTGCGCGAGCGTGATACGCGGGCAAGTTTCTCCATCCCCGAGAACGTCTTCCAGCCGCATGAATGTGCCGGTCAAGTTCGAGAACCGGTCCGTTTCGATGCCCCGTCGCTGCAGCATGCTCAATTGGAAATGAGCATCGAAAATTGACCCACCCTGAGCGTCTAATTTTGCCCCACCCGGGGTGTCAGTTTGGCTGCTTTGGGCAAGAGCGGCGGACCTGTTTCACGCGTCTTTCACTCGGCCTTGCGGCCCTTCCTTTTGTTCATCGACTCGCGGAAGCGATAGCTTTCGCCGTTCATGTCGAAAATGTGCGAATGGTGCGTCAGGAGGTCCAGAATCGCCGCCGGCATCCGTTCGCCCTGGAAGATCTGGTCCCTTTCGCCGCCGACACCAGTCAGGGACGGACAGACCGCTGCCGGCATGACCATCGATGACCTTACGCCAGAACCGCCGCTTCTCCGAAACCGTGCGAGGAATTTCGCCGCTTGACCCCATTCGCATGACTCTTCCACAGGTGCGAACTTGTCCGAACCACGGATGGCAAGCTACCACGCGTGAGAAGATGCTGTTCACCTGACGGTCACCTAATTACCACCCGCAAGATACATCGAGCCCACGATGCGAGGGTCGGTGGCATATCTGGCAAAGTAGGCATCGATCGCTGCGGGCGTTAGTCCGCCGGTCCTGAATTTGAATGCTTTCGGCTTGACCTTGCTGCCGTTGCGAGCGGAGGCGACGACCAGTTCGTTGACGCCGTCGCCGTCCAGATCGACAAGCGCCACCCTCACGCCGCCGGACTCCGAGCCAAAGGGCTCGAATTCGAAGAGCAGTGTGGGCGGCGAACCCGCGCGGATCGTGGCCCCATCATAGGCGCGGACCAGGGACTTGCTGCCCGAGTCCGTGCCGACCACGACGTCTGCCCGGCCGTCGCCGTTCATGTCACCGACGGACAGGTTGACGCCGCCATTGTATTTCGGAAAGGCAGGGAAGGAGGACAGCATCGAATGCGTGACCGTCGACTGATCCGCACTGAGACTGGTTGCGAAGATCCGGACCTCCGAATTCTTACCGGAGCCGGGAGCGGTGGCGATGTCGGGCACGCCGTCTCCGTTCAGGTCGCCAATTGCCAACCTTACGCCGCCAGGGAAGCTACGGTCGTAGGCCGAGAATTGGGAAACCACCGGATTGGCCTGTCCCGTCAGAAGCTTGTATGCGTCGAAGACCTTCACGATGGATTCGCCGCCGGATTCGGAGCCGGTGACAATGTCGGCGAGGCCATCCAGATCGATATCGGCCACGGCCACGAAGACGGGGGTATTCGAACCCGGCTGGAAGGCGAGGAATTCCCCAATGGGCTCGGTGAAGCGAACCCCGGTGGCACCGTTGAACACCCGCACGACCGGTCCGCCCCCATTCCCCGCGGACGTGATGATGTCAGGGATGGCATCGCCGTTGACATCGCCCACCGCGACCCGGACGCCGCCCTTGAAATCAGCGTCGAACGCCAGAAAGCTGAACTTCTCGAGACCTGTCTCCGCATCGATGACCTTGACCCACGGTTCCTGGCTGACGTCGGCGGCGACGGCCAGCGTCTGAACGTGGTTCATCTTCTCGATCTGCTTATAGTTGACCCTGCTGTGCCCCGGGATGTTCCAGACGTTGAATACGGGGTCTGCCGGGTCGCTGAGCCCTGTAGCATTGAGGCGAACGGCCAGCCGCTCTTCTGCCGTCAAGCCCGTGAAATCGAGATACAGTGCATCTCCCGGTAGTTGGTCACGTTGCAGGGGCGTCTGAGGATCCCGGCCACGAATGAAGAACTCCGTGCCCAGGCGGCTCGGCGTCAGGTAGATCGAATCCGGCAAATAAGCCTGGCTCATGTTCAGGGTGACCTGGTCGAGCCCGGCATAAGTGAGAAAACCGCCGGAACCGAAGAAGGTATCGCCCAGGGCCGCCCCGATCTGGGTCGGCATGACGTGGACCAGGTCGCCGGTGGTGTCGCTGTAGTCTTCCACCGTCAAAACGTTGAACCCGCCCTGACCATCGATGGTCAGGCTGCTGACCACGCCATCCACGGTTCCGTTCGGCAAGGCGCCGTTGGAATCGACGGTGAGTTGGTCGTTTCCGTTGCCGCTGTTGAGCGTCGTGGCCGTCTCCGCCTTCGTGGCCTTGACATTGAAGGAGTTGCCGCCCGCGCCCAGCGAGATATTGAGCGATTCCACGGTGTCGTAAGTGATTCCGACCCCCATGCCCAAGCCGGTCAAAGTGGTCGCTGTGAGGACACCATCGTTCGGAGCCGCATCGCCCGTGTCGTCCACGTTCAATGTATCGGGATCTCCGTCGCCACCGTTGATGGCCAGGGCGGCGGCGATCTGGTTCACAGTCCCACCGACCGCCGGAGCCAGACTGCCGACATGGATCGTGTCTTGTCCGGCTTCGGTATTCACGGTTGTCGTGCCGTGGACAGCCTGCACATTCACCGTGTCAGAACCAGAGCCGCTATTGAGCACGGTGGTCCCGGTGAAGGTGTTCAGAATCGTGAACGTATCGCCGCCCGAGCCGAGGTTGACGTTGAGCGATTCCAGGCCGGAATAGGTGATGCCGGCGGCGCCCATCCCAAGGCCCGTGATCCGGGTCGAGGTCAGCGTGCCGGTGTTCGCGTCGCTGTCGGAAGTGTCAAACAGGTGGGGACTGTCGCTGCCGGAGCCGCCCTGGACTACAAGCTTGCCCGCGATACCGTTGACGTTGCCGGTGGGCGAGGGTGCATCGCTGCCGACGTTCACCGTGTTCGTACCGGCGCCGGTGTCGACCGTGGTCGTCGTCGTGCTGCTGGTGCTTTGTACGTTGAACGTATTGCCGCCTGAGCCGAGGTTGACGTTGAGCGATTCCAGGCCGGAATAGGTGATGCCGGCGGCGCCCATCCCAAGGCCCGTGATCCGGGTCGAGGTCAGCGTGCCGGTGTTGTCG
>WGMM01000056.1 GCA_016125085.1 bacterium | reverse complement strand
CTTGTAGAACAGCGTGGGCTGGATCTGATGCTCGTCGCACAAGTCGGCGACGCTGACGCGATCGATCAGGTGCCGACGAAGTATGGCGACCTTTTCGTCAGCCGAGTAGTTTTTGCGGGCCTTTCGCATGGAACGGACTCCTGGCGATTTGAAGTATAAATCGGCAAGGCCGTTTGTCCATTTTCACTTGGAGCGGAACAATCAAATGCCGACGCAGAATGGCGACCTTTTCGTCAGCCGAGTAGTTTTTGCGGGCGTTTCGCATGGAACGGACTCTTGGCGATTTGAAGTATAAATCGGCAAGGCCGTTTGTCCATTTTCACTTGGAGCGGAACAGTTCGAGTCTCCGGGTGAGAAACCATCGGTCAATATACCCGGAAACGAACCACGTCACTCACTTGCCGAAAGTGCCATTTGGGGTGAAACAGTACAGCGAATTCCCGATACAATCACTATCGAACAAGAGGGCATCCCGCATAATTCAATGAGCGACTGTAGTAATCAAGCATCATGTCAGATCGTTACTTGTACGCATGGCCTCTATCGGGTCGACGCTCATCAGACGTGCCATAACTTCCCTGGCAATCGGCAAGTCCGGATCCGTAACGCTGCGATAAACGGCTGATAACAGCCTTGAAATCAGGCTATTATCTTCCCAGAGCATCAAGTCATGTGTTTTGAATTCCGCATAGAGTTGCGAGAGAATTGCGAAAGCCCTTTCAGGTTCTTCTTTTTGCAATAACAGTTCGGCAAGCTCCAGACGTCTCATAAATCTATCTCTGCCATTTTCGGCCTTTCGAATGGCCATAACCATGATTTCCAGACTTTTCTCCCAATTTCCATCTCGGAGCGAAGACTGAGCCATCTGGTAGGCTGAAACTTCGACAGGCGATGCTTCGGACTTGACCGGCTCTCGCTCGGTCTTCTTATCATGGTTGCCATTACTCACGAAATTTCGTCGTAGCCATTCCTGTGTCGTAATTGAAGCACACGATGTTTCGTCCATGAAAATTGCTTTTGGCCACTTTGGGAATTCCGCAAGCCAGGCTTTGAAAAACGCTCGGGTCGCTCTTTGAGAGATGGTTCGACCGCTCTCCTGCAATGCAGTGTCCGCCAGTCGATGCAAGTCAAGCCAACCTGCAGCTGCCGGTTCGAACATAGTCGCTTCCGATTCCTCAATCAAAGAATCCCATTCGCTGTTTTTCGACTTCTGGTTCAGAGATACTCGTACTGATGTCTCTGGAGTGACAAAGTTCTTACAATTCGCATCAGTGCTGAGTCCCATTTCGTTGTAGAAACGCCCCATAGCCACGCAACGACTGATCAAGTAGGCTGTAGGATTGTCTGGATTGTCGTTTCTCAGAAATTCAGCAGCCTTTGCGATAGCCTTTAGCGCAGAATCGATATCGACAATGTCGTTGCCCGAAAAGCCATCGCTTTCCGATTTGTTGCCCAAGGAATTCTGTTCGACCTGATCATCGAGTTCGTCATCGACCGATGAATCGCGAGTTGTATCCCTTTGATCTGATGGACTCGCATAACCCTGTGCAACGACTGTTTGATCCTGATCCGATTTGTCCTGTTCCGGGACCTCCGTCACCTTGCGAATCCAGGAGATGCAGTCTTTCAGATCATAAAGAAGTCCATTATCAGCATCCATGAGTTTCAATCCGTCTGCAAGATCCTGACATTCGGAGAGAATCGAATCAATATGCCGCAAGTTTTGCACATCGACCTTCGACAAGATCTCAGTTCTTTCGATATCGTTTATCGTTTGCCATTGTAAATATGACAGCATCGAGTCAGGCACTTCCTGGTTACCGATGAACTTCATTTTCAAAACACATAACGAAAAAGGGCTTACCCCCTTGCGATTTGTGCCGACTCGAATCATTTTGGTCCTGGACCACTGGTCGTAAACATCTGCCCAATTCAACTCGTCCGGGTGTTCTGCATCCGGTCTGGGGTAGCCTGTCTCTCGATAGCGTTCGATGAATGACGCAAGCATTTCGAGGCCCAGCTTCAGCCCTTCTGCTCCATATCCTCGATCGGAACCCGCAGATATCATGGATTCCGCCAGGCAGAACGCGATCCTCAGATCCTTACCGACGTCTTTTAAATAAGTTCTGCATCTCTTGTACAAATCCATCCAAGTGTATTCCAGGGCGAAACTCTTTTCCAATTTCCAGATTTCGGAATCTCTATCACCTTCGCTATTTGTTCCGTTGCCGTCAGGGGGCTTTTTGCCATGATCGCTCCCCATACTGAGAAGCGCGCGTTCCATATCCATGATTTCGTTGAACTTGAGGTCGAAGGCTTCGCCAGAACAAACTCCGATCCCCAAGACATCGTTCGGCCTTTTGGAGTCTTTGATTGGCTTGAGAAGATCTTCGATCTCGAAATCGTCGAAAAGAGACATCTCTGATATTCCTCTACGTGAACGCCCCGGAAGAAGCCTGAACCGTGTGACTTGTCTAAACGACCCACATCGTTACCACTTTTCGAAGCAGAGCGATGCGAAGTCGGCTCGAAATGGATGGGCTCATCCTAATGTCGTTGACTTCGTCTTACAAGAATGGACAACTGGAGAAAGCGATGCCCGGACAAGACAAAAAATCCGAACTTCCGTCTAAAGCGTTAACTCCCGCAAAGTCGATACATCTGATATTCACCGATTTCCGGTGCGATCATTCTAAACGAATATTCTAGGAGTGATTATCCTAGGATTCGGGAGGCAGAGCGATGTACCTAATACGCAAGTGTTTGATGGTCAGTATGTTTGCCGTCCCAACCCTGAGTACCAAGGCCCAGTTGGTTCCGCCTCCGGCACCAGAGGTCCCCGACGTCTATCCTGCGGGACGAACTCCGTTCCCCAGTTCTTATCAGCCTTACATGCCCCCTCAACCTGCTGGCCAGCTTAAGGCCCTTCCAGCGATCGGACAGCCTTCGGAGCAGTCCGCTGGCCAGGATTTCGGCATGACCACGCCGTTTCCTAACACCACGAATCAGCCAGGTGCGCAGTACCCTTCGAATTATCAGCCTGCCGCACCCGGTGATGGTCTAACGGATGTTACGGCAGATGCCGGGGTTCCTGCTGCTTTCGAGGACGGGCCTCTCACAGGCAGTGCTATTAGAGAAACTCAACTCGCATCTGCCGGAGCACTCCCGAACATTGCGGGGGACATGTCACCGCATTTCTTTCGTGCATCGCTCAATCCGTTGAGACCAGGAAGTGCTCCTCCAAGCCCTTTCTTCAACACGAACATCGCTCCGTTCGCGGCCCGGGGCTTCAAAATCTCGGATAACATGAACGTCGAGCCGGTTGACCGGGTTTACGCTTCGTTCAACTATTTCGCCAACGTGAACAAAGAAATCAACGTTCGCGAAGGCTCACAAATCACACGAACGACGGTCTACCACCAGCTATACGGGATCGAGAAAACGTTTTTCGACCGCTGGACCTCGGTGGGCCTCAGGCTCCCGGTCAACACTCTCACCATGGAGAGCGAAACCGCCACCCAGTACAACAAGACCAGGACTTCTTTCCAGAACCTTTCGATCTACATGAAGTCGAAGATTCTCCAGGCCGAAAACGGCAACATGCTCGTCGCTGGCCTCGCCCTGGATACTCCCACCGGGCCGTCGACTTTTGCAGGTTTTCCGGGAGTCATCGGGGCGAACACCTTCGAAATCCAGCCATTCCTGGGCCATATTCTGCGATCCGCTGACGAGTCGCTCTTCCTTCAGGGCATTACGTCCATCGGCGTACCGATGGACCACCGAATGCCCACCGTCATGTACATCGACAATCAGCTCGGATATTACCTCTACCGTACCGAGGACCAGTCAGCCTTTGTCTCAGCCCTGGTACCCAGCTATGAGCTTCACCTGAACATACCTCTGAACCACAGCAAGTGGGATCTTTCCGATCCCTACGGCTATGGCTTCATCTGCAATATGACCTGGGGGCTGAATATTCTGTTCTCCGATTATCGCGGCGTCTGCACTATCGGCTATGCGACTCCCGTGAGCGGACCCAGGCCCTTCGACGGCGAGTTCCTCGTTCAGTTCAACTGGCGTTTCGGTGGCGGCGCGCTCCGCAACGTGCCACCTACGATCCTTCCGCAAGTGAACTAATGACTACAGTGAAGCAGTGAGCGGTAAGATTCGACAGGCTTATCTGCGGTAATTATCATCTAACCGGAAATGTTCGAATCGAATCCGGGGTGACCTTGCAAAAGGCACTCCGGATTTTCTTGATTTCATCATTATACGAAGTTAGCCTGGCCTGGCAATCGGTTCGAATGGTATTCGATTGGCTTTCAGCATATGCCGCTCAAGCATTGATTCTCAAATCAGGAGCGACCTGAAATACAATTCGGAATGTCGGCCAATCGACCAGTTCTCAAAGCCGATCGAGCCTGAAATCGGCTCGGATTGAATTCGAGAATCGTTTATTCGATCAAGCCAAAAAGTTTGCGTTCCGCTGCCGAAGATTGTCATCAGCAGGCCATTTGCAGCCGATAATGATACTACGATTCATACCGCTGCGAGTCGGTAATTCTCTCGCACCGGTTGCATTAGGGTTGAATAACAAGTGGTCGAGCTACATCGGCAAGACCATCCCTTCGAAGCCGAGGCAGGATGCCGTAAGCCAGGAAGGGCAATGAAAGGAGCAGGTCAGGATGACCCGATTTGTTTTGAGATTCGCCGTCTGTATCGCATTGACCACACTGGTCGGCTGCAGAGGCGGCGGTCTTGGCAGCGTACGCGTCGTAAAAAACCCTGACGACGGCGATAACGGCATCCGTTACTACCGTCCCAAGCCCTATCTGCTGGTCGAGCCCGCCGATCCCCTCGGCCGCATGGTCAAACTCAAAGTCGAACAACTTCCGGACTACTCGGAAGAATACTCGATTCATACTCGTGGCCGTGCCGCCGTTCAGCTGAAGGACGGCTGGAACCTGGTTTCGGCAGGCCCAGGCGGCGGTGGTGGTGGCGGTGGTGACGAAAAGAAGGAAGATGCCCCGCCACCCGCTGGCGGAGATCCGGCCAAAATGCCTGAAATGGTCGTCGCAGCCAACAATGTGCCGATCGGATATTACGAGTCGGTCTTCGACACGGTCGGAACCAAAAAATACTTGAAGGGATGGCGGTATATCGGATTTGCCGTCAACGGCGGCGGGAGTCCGATGGGTGTGCAACAGGGTCAGCCGGGCATGCCTGGAGGCCCAGACCCCAACTGCCCGCAACCACCTCCGCCCTCGTCGGTCAATGGACCGCTCTACGGACTGGTCTTCTTCAATGGTGTCATGACGTTCCGCGAGATAGGCGAGATCGCCGGGAACTTGATGTGCCCGACCTACGTGATGACGCCGAAACCTCCAGGAGCCGAAAATAATATGCCTGACTCTCCACGCCGCAGTGGAGTATTGGATGACACCGGGCCAAGTGATAGCGGCCTAAGCGAAGACAAGGCCGAGCCCGAGAAGGTAGAGATCAAAAATCCTGTACCTCCGAAGCCATCGACCCCAGGGCCTTTCTCTCCATCAACGGATCCTGATGCTACATCTCATGTTCCTTCATCTTTCGATCGAGGAATCAGTCGGACCATGGCACCCCGAGTGCCTCACGCCAACCCTGCTAAAGCGGAATCTTTGATCAAAGCTTCGGAGAGCACGGGAATTCCCCTGCCGAAGGATCTCTGATCCAGTCGGAAATGAATCAAGAAAATCCCGTTCTACAAGAGTCCCGGTCGATTTCGACCGGGACTCTTCAGATTTCAGATCGAGATGAAGACATGCTTAAGGCCTCGATTCATTTTTTGATCTCCTGAATTTCGGGTCGAAACAGCTTCACCCGTTCCACCCTTGTTCCGAGATAAGGAGGCGATTTCAATCGAGGTTTATTCTTTCGACCTGATAAGGACTCTGTCTTTTCTGCAATTTTGTCTGCGAACTCGTCCAACGGCAGATCTGCGAATTTCGATTCGTTCTCGCATATATCCACGATCGCTTTGGTCATCGAGTGAGAATCGCCTGCGATCACGCTTTTTTCGTTTTCGTCCGCATAGAGAACGAAGACACCGTTTTGACCAAGCTCTCTCACCATTTCCTTAAAATTGGAAGAGAAGCCCATGACTTGATCTTCATGAAAGCCGTTGAGTATCAGCAGTACCCGGCATCCTGATTCCGCCAGGGCCTGGAGTCCGTAAATCAGCCTCTCTTTTGCAAAGCCGCTCTTCTCCCCGCCATCGAAGTCGACTGGTGTCAGAAATTTGTTCACGAGCACATGGGTCAAAATATTGACGATGACCGTGTCACCTTGTTTGAGATCGCCGTTTTCTTTCTGTGCGACCAACTGATCGATCGTCGAGGCGAAATCGAGCCTGGTCGCTTTGTCGCCGACCATTTCCACAGAAGCGATCTCTTGCGCTTCGAAGTTCGCATCGTTTTGCAGGCGGCGGCCGAAGCTATCCAAGATCAGGCTCGCATCTTGATCGCCATAGGGGATATCCCCTTTACCATCTTGCAAATTGACGAAATCCCCTACTCCGAAGGTCAAAAGGACAATCCTGGGCTTAGCCGGCGGGGGCTCTTGAGGCACCGGTTTTCTGGTCAGCCCTACGGAGCGATATGACCTTACTCCCAAGTCGTCCGTCGCTTCGACGGACAAATTGGACTCCTGCCCCTTCAACTCCAGTACGCGTTCGAATGGAAATTCCTGTTTCATGGGAGGAAGATCGACTATATTCAGCTTAACGCCATCCTGGCGAAGCACGACGTCCTTCAGAGTTCGATTCGAATCCGCCTGAATCAGAATTCGAAGTGTCGCTCGATCGTTTTCGGCCAAATCCAAAACGACATCTTCTTCCAAAGGCTGGTTAGGGGCTACAGCATCAGAAACGAGGATTTTAGGTGGGGTATCGACTTGAACGGTCGGCATTTCCATACTTGGATTCGCCGCTGCCAGAATGTCGTTTATTAATTTCTCGTTGCGAAGCAGGGGTTCATATCGAGAAATCGGTTCGAAGGTCGCATCTTTTTCAAGAACTGGTAATTCGGCGTTCGTCACTCGAACATTGTTCCTATGCCATCCGAGCAAATTCTCGTCACCAAGAATCGACGTATCGTAGAACCCTTCAGTAGCCCATAAGACCCAGTCGCGTTTGACCGATGGAAAAAAACCGAGAGATGGTTTATCCAGCATTCGAGTCAAAGGTGTGCTGATCTTCTTGCCATCGCGTTCCAGATCGATCCTCACATCAAATCGGCTTTCGAATCCGTCGATCTTGGCATCAATGCTCTGAGGTGTAATTGGCTCGGAAAGACTTTTCCCATTGATAATGACAGAGACGATTCGATCCAACTTTTTTAGCTGGAGATCACGCTCTGCGAAGCTGCGAGGCACGACACGATCGACGACAAGTCTTCCATTATCGACGACGAAAGTTGCTCCGAGCGTTCGCTTGCGATCGATTCCAGCGAGTGGCCAAAGACGAATCGATTGATCCGCTGAGCCGCTGAGTAGCCATCTTCCATCTCGTGAGACAGCTAGAGATCGAACAGCCGTCTGATGATCCATCAATTCATGCGTCAGAATTCCTTCATGAAGGTCATGGATCAGAATCCTGCCACCGCTATAGCTCGTTGCGATTGAGAGTTCTGGATGTCCGGCTTCAATATTGGGCGGAATGAATGAATGAGTAGTGACATGCCCCAAGAGTTTCGTGTCCACGTCTTTAAGAGTGACGCTCTGGCCCTCGGGACCTTTAACAGTCAAGATCGCCTTACCGTCAGGGGCTCGAGATGGAATGAGTTGCCATCTCTGATAATCCGGAAACTGTCCTCGTTCTCGTTGATCTGGTGGATTCTCGATATTATCGATTCTTCGCGTTTGCGTGTCGAACCGAAGCCATTCAGGTCCCACATTACCTGGCTTATTGCTGTGCCGGTAGAGAATCCGCGGAAATTCACGTTCCTTGTCATGGGATTCGAAACCGACTTCCACGATCGCTGACCCAATCTCTGAACCGGTATTCGCGAACTCTGGAAATTCAACCGCCCCTGCGCCTCCACGAACCGGTATTTTTTCAACATCGATCAAAGCAATATCGTTCGCTGGCCCGCCACCGATCGCAAGCCGCTTGCCATCGCTATGGAATGCCATTGCCGATAAAATTCCTGCTCTTGAGAATTCATGAACCTCGCGAGGGCGATTCGTGTCAATTAATACCACATCACTACTTTTCAAATCCGATCCATGAAAAAGCAAGGCAACGAAACGATGATCTTGAGAATGCGCCATAACCTCGAAGTTTCTTTTCGTTTTGTCAGGGTTTTCATATAGAATCTCGGGCTGAAGATTATCCATTCGATATTCGAGAACACCTCCAGTTTTGTCTACAAATCTAATAACGTTCGCATTAAGCGAGGCCTCTAAATCTACAATCGGCTCATTCATCATGAATTCTCTGGGTGTAGAATAATTTATGATAGGCTGAATTTGTAGTCGATGAAGTTGACAAGATCCATTACCGCCATCCGTGACATAGACGATCGTATCATCATCCGCGAAAACGCCAGCGACGATGTTTTTGTCCGAATCGATTGTTAAAGCATGCCGATACGAATTACCATCTTCTGATACGCGCCAGACGACGGAACGATCTTTCTTTCCGGTTGCGACCTCATTGCGACTGAACTCCTGATGTGTAAGAAAAAAACGGCCATTTGGAGAAACTGACGCCGATGTAAGCGGATGAAAATGCCCTTTAAAGTTATCGAGATATTGCCGACGTTGCTCTGGGTCCGACGTATTCTCGTAGTTGTCTGATTCCGAATCCTTGATTATATGCTCAGTCAAACCGAACGAAAGGCTCTCAGCACCAGGCCTGGTCCTGAAAACCTGAAAATCACCCCGAGTTGACATGTAACCCGCCCCGCCGACAGCGAGGTCATAACTGGACTTTCCCTGGTCGGTACGAGTGATCCACTCAATGAAGCGAATCTCGCCGCCGTTCGGTGTCTGATTCGGGCGAATCGACGTCACGAGCTTCAATCCCCCCGGTTCGCCAACCTTCGGGACTTTCCAGATATGGACGACCTTATCCTGCCCGCCACTCGCCAAGTATTCACCCTTCGGATCGAAACTAAGACTATTTATCGGTGCCACGTGCCCCAGTCGATTGAAGACGAGACGGGGGAAATTCGCTCGCCGCGTCAACTCGACATTCGTATCGACCTGATTCACCCCGGGCTGATCCGCCACCTGACCGAAGCATGCGATCTGGATCCCAAGAATCAGACAGATCAAAAGCACCGTACGTGACCATTGGAACGAAAGCATAGTGAATCTCCGCGCAAACGACTACGAAGCTTGCCTGCCCAAACCGCTCATGCGTTCGGTGACCAAACCAAATTCAGGCACAATCATTATTCGGTGCCGATACTTCCCAGTCAATGGTTTGGAATTACTCGCTGGCCTTCTTGCTTAATCTATCGCAAAACGCATGGGGCCTTGCGTTTCGGATCGAAACGCAAGGCCACCTTAGCAGAAGTACTTCAACAGCAACGAATATCGCGGTCCTTCTTCGAACTCAACCTGGATTCTTCGAACTCGCGAAAGGCCTGTTGGAAAAAGGCTGTGATGCTGCGGCACTGCGAACAGAGTTGACAGCGGCGGCCGGTGACTTCGAAGAGGGTCTCACGACCGGCTTGTTCAGAGCAACTGGTCTCGGCTTTTTGATCGGCACTTTCACGACTGGCTTCGAAGAGGATCCGGCTGTTCCTGGCACTGGATCGCACGGGCTCAGGCGGTCGTCGTCGTTATCGAACTTGAATGGTGCGTTCGTCGCGCTTGACTCGGCACGGCGAACTCCGTTATTGTTCGATGCCTTGTTGTAGATGAATCCCGCAGGTACTCCGAAAGCTTTCCTGTTCGTATTTCTGTTGAACGTATTGAAGTAGACGCTGTACTTCGAATTCGGGCCGTTCACGATACCGTTCACGACCATCGAATTATTGAGGACTTGATTTCCCTGAGCCCAGGTCCCGTAAACCTGGATTCCCAGTTCACCGTTGCCGGCGACCTGATTTCCCTGAATCGTATTCATCGCACCGTTTTGAACGAAAATACCGTCGAAACAGTTCGGAATACGCTCAAGGGCGTTCGCGTCGAGCCCCACGATATTCCCGGTGATCTGGTTCCAGTTCGCGCCGTACACCGGCGGCTGACTTGTTTTGGGGCGATTACGGTTCCAAGCGTCCTGATCCCAGGTGGAAAGCAGCTCGATACCGCTCAGCTCATTCCCCGATACGATATTTCCTGTGACGATGTTCAAGGCCGCATCCTGAATCAGGATTCCGTCCATCTGATTTCGGCCTGTCACTGGATCGACCACCCTGGCCGTACCTTCTGTGTTGACTCCGAGTCTGTTCTTCGCGAAATACCAGCCCGAGGGCACTGGGGATGCCAGGGTCGTCGAGTAACCCGACTGCCCCTGTAGCAGAATACCGGCGGTAAGGTACTTCCGAACGGTCGGAGCAGAAACGTCATACCCCATACCACCATTGCCTGACACCGTATTCTCCATGACGATCAGGCTCGTCAAGCCGGTCATTGTCGGCCCATTCAGCAGGCGAATGCCGAAGAAGGCGTTGCCGCGAACCGATCCGTCCGGAGAAGCACTTACATCGTTATTATTGACGATCCAGACATTATTACCGGGGTTGATCACCAGAATCCCGGACGTGAACTGCCCAAGAGCCGGATTCGCCGAATAGCCGTTCGCCCGGACCACGTTTCCTTGCATCGTAAGGTTTTCGGTTTGTGCGACGATGACGCCGTCCAAACCGTTTCCAGCTCCGATCGGAGAGTTGTCAGTGCCCTTATACCAACCGATATTGTTCCGGCTGATTTCGATGTCCCTGGTTGACCATCCACCGGCTGGACGAACAGCATCCTGTATCGATTCCAGGTTATCAGGATCGTAATTCCCGACCAAGATCCCTTGACTCACGCTCGAAACAACGGTGTTTTCGAGGATCTTCACAGCGGAGGCCCCAGCCATGACCTGAACCCCTAAACGATTTCCCGAAAGTGAATTCGATCCGATCGTCAGGCCAGAGCTTCCAGAGCCGACACCTATACCCGTCCAACTGGTATTTATCGTGTTGCCAAGGATCTCGGTCTTTCCGGAGACTGGTTCGCCGATACCGATGGCTACGCCGTATTCGAGAGCATTGAGAATCGTATTTCCAAGAACGCTGACCACTGCACCATTAAGGTTGTCGATCGAGACACCTGTGCCCAGCAAATACAGGTTCGAATTCCCGTCGTCGTAGCGATCGAACGTGTTACCCTGCACGACGATATTCGTCACCGGTCCGTCAGAGACACGAACACCATAGTTCAGGCCTAGAATCGAATTATCGACGATCTGGTGATTATCCCCGTACGTTACGAGCACCCCGACATTGCCCGAAAGTGAACCGCTCGGATCTGATATCCCGTTAATAGAATTGGAACGGATCGTGACCTCCTGGGGATCGTAATTGTCAGGAGTCTGCGAAATCTCGATTCCCACACCACCCGGACCCACGAGCATGTCCTGATTTTCGATGAGATGTCCGCTTCCGCCGATCACGTGGATGCCTGTATCGTTCAGCGAAAAAACGTTATCGAAAATTTTCTGGGAACCCGCTTCGATCACGATTCCGCGCTCGTTATTCGTGAACGTGTTGTCGTAGATGTTGTGTTTCCCAGCCTCGATCTGGACCCCGATCGCCAGATTCTCGAACGTGTTGCCGAAGACATCCGGATCCACGGTAGTCATGATCTTTACTCCGGTACCATTCTGTGTGCCTATGCCGAGGAAGGTGTTGTTCGGCCCGACCTTCGCCCCTTCGGCCTCAGCATCCAGAAGAATTCCGGTTTGACCGGCACCAAGAAGGAATGTGTGATTCGATATCTGGTGTGCCGCGGAAGCGAGAACATAGGTCACGCCATTGTTCTCGAACGTGTTACCGGACAATTGATTGTCGATGACGACCGCCGTCGCCGAATTAATGACGATTGCCTTCGCAAGATCCTTGAAATCGTTTTTGACGACGCTCTTCACAGGGCCTGACAAAACAAGCCCGATGCCGTTGCCGGCCGGGCTGCCCAAGAAGTTATTCGAATCGATGATCGAGTCTGAAGTTCCGGAACCGACGATTACACCAGTCTGCATCGATCCCGAAACTTGCCCTATCGTTAGGGACTGATTCGCGATCGTATGACCTGCTCCTCGAAGTACACGGATACCGACTTGATTGTTGGTAAAGGTGTTTGCTGTCGAGATCAGATTCGGCGTTGTCGAACTCAGCAAAATCCCGGTGGTCAGGCCCGTGAAGTGATTCCCCGATACGTTGTGAGACCCGTTTTCGATCGAAATGCCCGTGCCCGAACCGGTCGGGCTGCCATTGAATTCGTTATCCGCGATGGTCGAACCATTGTTGTTCCCATCGAGAACGATGCCTGTTTTGTCCGAACCGATCCAGAACTTGTTGCCCCCATTGATCGTCTGGTTATCACCGGAGGTGACGACGATCCCGAATTCGAGTTCGTGAAATTCGTTGCCCGAGACCGTGTGAGCACCGGCGAGGATGCTCAGCCCTGTGCCGCTGCCTGCCGGCGATCCAGTCAATGTGTTATCGGTGACCTGGACTCCGCTGGACGAACCGCCCAGCCGGATGCCGATCTGACCGGCCCCGGACGCGATCGTCTGATTCGAGATGGTATGTGCCGTACCCGCTGTCACGTCGATGCCGACGCCGTCGTTCGTGAAGGTGTTTGTTGTCGTGATCAGATTCGGCGTTGTCGAACTCAGAAGAATGCCCGTGGCCAGGCCCGTGAACTCGTTGCCCGAGATCGTGTGAGCACCGTATTCGATCGAAATGCCCGTGCCCGAACTGGCCGGGCTGCCGTTGAATTCGTTGCCCGCGATCGTCGAACCGGTGTTCACAGCTTGAAGGACAATTCCGGTCTTCCCCGAACCGATCCAGAACTTGTTGCCACCATCAATTGTCTGGTTACCACCGGAGGTCACGACGATCCCGAATTCGAGTTCGTGAAACTCGTTGCCCGAGACCGTGTGAGCCCCGGCGAGGATGCTCAGCCCTGTGCCATTACCTGCCGGTGAGCCAGTCAATGTGTTATCGGTGACCTGGACTCCGCTGGACGAACCGCCCAGCCGGATGCCGATCTGACCGGCTCCGGACGCGATCGTCTGATTCGAGATGGTATGTGCCGGGCCCGCGGCGACGTCAATCCCCAGGGCGTTATCCTGATAGGTGTTCCCTACAGAAATCGAATTCGGTGAGGTGGACGTGAGCAAAATTCCGGTTGCCAGACCCGAAAATGCATTTCCGGAAACCTGATGCGCTCCTGCAGCGATCTCAAGCCCCGTACCGTTTCCGAGCGGAGGCGATCCTGTCAGCGAGTTGCCGGAAACCTGCACGCCATCGACAGTGTCACCCAGATAAATACCGGTTTTGAGAGATTCGACCCAAATCTGCTGCGCTGAGATCGTATGGCCCGTACCTTTGGTCGCTTTGATCCCATAATCGTTATTCGAGTAATTGTTCGCAGCCGACAACGTCAAGGACGTATCGGAATCGATCCAAAGGCCTGTTGCGTTGCCGGTGAACGAATTGCTCGAAATCGTGTGATTGCCTGCTCCGACGCGAATACCTGTACCGCTGCCCGCTGGAGATCCCGACAACGTGTTGACGGAGATCACGGATCCGCTGGCCGTTCCGCCAAGTTGAATGCCGATCTGACCAACGCCCACCGGGATCGTCTGATTCGCGATGGTGTGGCCCGCACCCGCTGATACGTCGATGCTGACATCGTTGTTCGAATAGGTGTTCAACAGGTCCAGGGTGTTCGCGGTCTCCGAACTCAGCAGAATCCCGGTGGCCAGGCCCGTGAACTCGTTGCCCGAGACCGTGTGAGCACCGGCGAGGATGCTCAGCCCTGTGCCGCTGCCTGCCGGCGATCCAGTCAATGTGTTATCGGTGACCTGGACTCCGCTGGACGAACCGCCCAGCCGGATGCCGATCTGACCGGCTCCGGACGCGATCGTCTGATTCGAGATGGTGTGCCCCGGGCCTGCGGCGACGTCGATGCTGACGCCGTTATTAGAATAAGTGTTGGCAGCCGAAATCGAATTCGCAACGGCCGAACTCAGTAATATACCGGTAGTATTACCATCGAATTTGTTGGGACTTCCGTCCTTGCCGATCAGGGCCGTTCCGCTGACAAGCTCGATTCCCGTTCCGTTCTGCTGGAAGTCGTTGCCGTAAATGTCCTGAGTGTCCAGGTCGCCAGCAGCGATACGGATTCCGATTCCGTTATCGAGAAAACGATTGAGGAAAATGTTGTGGCTACCGGCTAGAATTTCCAGTCCGATCGCCATGTTCTGAAAAGTGTTGCCTGTGATGTCCGGATCTTCAGCCGTCTCGATTACGATCCCGGTACCGACCTGAATTCCGTTCGCTCCGAGGAAATAGTTGTCGCTTACGATCGAACCGGCGGCATTTTCCTTGAGAATCACGCCGGTCTGGCCAGCTTCCAAGTGAAATGTTTGTTTGCTCAACTGGTGTGCTCCGCCTGCGAGCACAAAATTCACCAGGTTATTTTCGAACGTGTTGGGTAATGTGTTCGAGGCGATCACGACGGGAGTCGCCGAATCCACAACGACGGCTCTGGCTAGATCTTCGAATATGTTTCCGCTGAAACTCTTCGGTGTGACCGAAAGCGACAGCCCCGTACCTTGACCGGCAGGGGCGCCCAGAAACGTGTTCGAATCGATGGAAACGTCCGTGGAGTCCTTTCCGACCGCAATTCCGATTTGGCCGAGAGCGACAGAAAAACTCTGGTCCGAAATGGTGTGGCCCGTACCCGCTGTCACGTCGATGCCGACGCCGTCGTTCGTGAAGGTGTTTGTTGTCGTGATCAGATTCGGCGTTGTCGAACTCAGCAGAATCCCGGTGGCCAGGCCCGTGAATTCGTTGCCCGAGACCGTGTGAGCACCGGCGAGGATGCTCAGCCCTGTGCCGCTGCCTGCCGGCGATCCAGTCAATGTGTTATCGGTGACCTGGACTCCGCTGGACGAACCGCCCAG
>WGMM01000036.1 GCA_016125085.1 bacterium | reverse complement strand
GCGTTTGTCGTAATGTTCGGCAGATCTGTACTTTTCGTCGGCAACGTTGGCATCCATGGCGGTTTCGAGCCGTTCGAGGCGGGCGAGGGCCTGGGCGAGATCGTCGATGGCATCGGTTTCTTCAGGCGACCAGGGGTCGTGGATTTGAACGAGTTCGTCGCGGAGAGCGTTGGCCCTGGCCCGGACGGCGGGGTCGACGATTTTGGTGGCGCAAAAGCCGTGCTTGAGGGCATTGGCCTCGGGCCCGGGGGCGTGGCCAGTGTTTTCAGGGTGAGCGTTCATAATTGGTGGGGGCTCTTTCGCGTTCGGTTGCAAGAAAACATCCCGTATCAGTAATGATGATCGGTGCGTTTGCGGGATAAAATATCGATCGAATCGTGTTCATTCAGGAAATGGCAGGCGGCCGGATACGAAATCCGCTATGACCGTCACAAAATCAAAGGGGACGGGGGTCATTTCCGAGAAATGACCCCCGTCCCCTTTTCGCATCTGGAACTCGATCAATTCGAAATCCGCTCCGCCAGGCGGAAGCAGCTGGCCAGCGGCGTGCTTGCGATCAGTTCCAGGCGAAAGTCCTTCAGCACGTGATGCTCGATGACCTTGCGCTCGTCCGTGTCGAACGATTCGTCAAAATACGCCAGATCCCCCGGCGAAAGGCTTGAACGCAAGTATTCCCACGCGAACGCCGTCGGCTCGTAAATGTCCAGGTCGAACAGAACGCATTTGCGGTGCGGTGATATCGGGACGCTCGGAAGAGTCTGCTCCACATCGCCCACGTGCCAGTGCAGCCGCGGGTCGTCGATCGCGGGCGTCTTTCCTCCCGCGTCGAATTCGCCCGCCGGCAAATCGCGCCAGCCTCTGGGCAAACCGGTGAAGCGGTCGAACCCGTGCCAGCTTTCGACCGAGTTTCCGACCCGTGACAGCCAGAAATCGGTCGTGTAACCCCAGGCGACGCCGAATTCGTAGACCGTCCACGTGCCCTCCTGCATCTCGCCGATCATCGATTTCCAGAGCGATTCGCGATGCGCGTGCAGGTTCGTTCTGCCGAATCGATCACGAAGCCACGCCAGATGATTCACGCACTCGTTAAGGATCGCGACTTTCCTGCGGATCGCTCCGCAGCGGTACGTGACGTAAGTCAGAACGTACAGGCCCGTCGTCGATACCCAGCCCGGCAATGCGGATCGGAACGAACGCGATGGCATCCGGAGCGCCCCCGTAAAAATCGAGATCGAGTGTGTTGATTTCGGACACTGCGCCGAAACGCACAACATATCCTAGAATCGACTGGGCATTGGCGGCACGATCGATTCGCCAGGCATTCCGGATTTTTCGATCGGGCGAAGCCGGAAGGCCGCCGGGCAGGGGCCCCGCGACACGACGGAAATCGCTAGAATGAGAGCCGCTCTCGACCGCTGACGACCATTCGGCCCGGCAAACCAGGTTCATGATGTCGAATCCCAACGCTCCGACCGATCCGAACGCCCCTGCCCGCAAGCGCATCTGTGTGCTGGCCCCGTGCTACAACGAAGTCGAGAACGTCCGCGAACTGGCCAAAGCCATCGACGAAGTCTTCGCCACCGAGCCGGGGTACGAACACTCGATCCTGTTCATCGACAACGCCTCCACCGACGGCACTCGCGAAGTGCTCCGCGAAATGGCCGCCGAGTCGCCGCACATCATGGCCATTTTCAACGCCCGCAATTTCGGCCACATCCGGTCACCGTTCTATGGCCTGATGCAGGCCCCCGGCGAAGCCTGCATCCAGATGGCGTCTGACTTTCAGGACCCGCCGGCCATGATCCACGACTTCCTCCGCAAGTGGGAAGAGGGCTTCAAGGTCATCGTGGGAGTGAAGACGGAGTCCGAGGAATCACGCGTGATGTACGCTCTGCGCAGCTTCTACTACGGCCTGGTGGGGCGGATCTCCCAGGTCGAGCTGATGCAGCATGTCACCGGCTTCGGTCTTTATGACCGCCAGGTCCTCGACATCCTCCGCCGGATCGACGACCCCTATCCCTACTTCCGCGGCCTGATCGCCGAAATCGGCCTGGATATCCACAAAATCCCTTTCCGCCAGCCCCAGCGCCGTCGTGGCCTGACCAAAAACAATTTCTACACCCTTTACGACATGGCCATGCTGGGCATCACCAACCATTCGCGCATCCCGCTGCGCGTGGCCACGCTCTTCGGCTTCGCCCTGTCGGCCTTCAGCCTTTTCGTGGCCTTCGCCTACCTCATCGCCAAGCTCGTGTTCTGGAACCAGTTCACCCTCGGCACGGCGCCGGTGATCATCGGCATCTTCTTCCTGGGTGCCGTGCAGCTGTTCTTCATCGGCATCATCGGCGAATACGTGGGCGCCATCCTCACCCAGGTGCAGAAGCGGCCCCTGGTGATCGAAAAGGAACGGCTGAATTTCGAAGAACCGTGATTTCGAAACCGCCAGACATGGATCAAGCAAGCGGATTTCGAAAACGGTGCGATTTCAATATGAGTCGCCCGAAACGACCTCGCCCCCGGCCCGTGTCGACAACGCCTGAAACGCACGCACATCGACCGTGTGTTTGATGGCCCGCACCGAGCCGTCCATGAACGAGAAATTGCACATGCCCGGATGCCGGCAGGCGCAGTCCTTGTCGGTCATCTCCGGGCTGTTGGGCGGGCTGGCGGTTTCGAAAAGGGTCGTATGGGCGTGGTCATCGTCCGGCAGTTCCCGGATGGCACCCATCCAGACTGTCTCCGCCACGGCGTGATTCATGTTGTGGGCGTCGTGTTTTCCGAACTTGCCGTTGTGCCGCTCGCCCAGGGCCAGCGTCGTCGACGTGCCGTCGGAGATCATGGGAATCGAAGTGCGGCTGTTGCGGTAAAATACGCCCCGCATGTCCGTGGGGTCTTCGTCCATGTCGCCCGGTCCGAAACTGGCGACATAGCTGGCCATGGAAAACCGCATGTCATACCGTTCGAGAAAGCCGAATTGCGAGGTTTCGTCAGACGGGCACAAATAAAATTGCATATGCGTGCGGGCCACGGTCTGATTCGCCTCGTGCCAGGCCGTCAGCGACATGTTCATGGCATTGTGCAGATTCGCCTGTTCCATCTGGGGCAGCGTCGAAGCCGCCCAGCCGAACCCGCCCCACACATAGCCGGCCTTGTACCAGTACCCGGCCGGATAGGCTCCGTGGGTATCGTGATAGTTGTGCAGTGCCAGCGTCATCTGCTTCAGGGAATTGACGCACTGGATGCGCCGGGCCGCCTCGCGCGCCGACTGCACCGCAGGCAAAAGCTGCGAGATCAGCACCGCGATGATGGCGATCACCACCAGCAGCTCGATCAGCGTAAACCCTCGCCGCGATTCGCCGCGTGCCTTCATGCGTCCGCCCCTTCGGGTCTCGTGAATCGTCACACGAACTTGCCCGTTCGTCATACGGTATGAAGAAACTAACATTCGTAATACTGTCGGTCAAGCCACTGGCGGCGGGTGGGCGGAAAAGGTTTTCCGAAGGGGGCGCAAGCCCGGGGAGCAGGCAGTGCCCTGGACTCGGTCGAACCCGCCGATATGCATATCTTTATGATTATCGCTCCCGACGATCGCCCGGACCGATCAGGGTATGATTACGTCTCTTTTCGATCCGCATATTCGAGAATGTCCCCCGGCTGGCATTCCAGGGCCTGGCATATCGCTTCCAGCGTCGACAGGCGAATCGCCTTCGCCTTGCCGTTCTTCAATATCGAAATGTTGGCCAGCGTGATGCCGACTTTCTCGGAAAGCTCGGTGACGCTCATTTTTCGCTTCGCCAGCATGACGTCGATATTGATGATGATTGCCATGAACGTCTCGTCAAACCGTCAGATCGTTCTCGGATTTCAATTCCGCCGCGCTTCGGAGGACGCGTTCGAACAGCGCCGAAGCGCTGGCGACTACGATCGAACCGAACATGATGAGCACGACCATGAAAACCCCGCCAGCTCGATCGTCGCTCTCCTGAATCATAATGAAAACCGCCCCGCCCAGAACGAACCCGATCAGGCTGATCGCGCAGTATTTGATCGTCTTCGAAGCCTTGACGGCCGCAGGCGAAAACGCCTCGTTCCGACCTGCATATCCGACAAGCTCGAAAGCCCGGTAAAGCGCCACGAAAAATGGAATCGACGCGAGATACGCATACGCCAGGAACGGATCTCCGAAATAGATTTCGAAATTCGTCGCGTGCGCGTTCCTGCCCTCAATTTGTGGTTCCCAGAGCATGAACCCGAGAACGGCAAGGCCGATGAGCAGGATGACGCCCTGAAGGATTATCGTCGATATTCTTCGCATCTGTCCTCTCTGTTCCGAAGCGGTCCCGGATTCGATCTCACTCGCGACGAAGCGATAACCCCATTTCGCTGTCCACTCGATCGTAATCCTTTTCTTATCGTTTTACGATAAATTCTTATCGTAATTTTCCTGATTCGGGAAGATGGGCCTCAATCCGAAAACCGCTTCGGGGCCACGATACGATCCGATACTCGCTTGCCCGGAACCGGTCGCGTAGGATGATCGTGAAGATCCGGTGAAGAAGCGCCGGAGATGACGGCGATTCCGATCACGGCCTGGAAGGACACGCATGATGATTCGGCGACTCTCCCATTCGCTTTCGAAACGGTTCGCAAAAGGTCGGCCGCTGGTCGTTCTGGCATCCTCGGCCGCGATCGGCGCCGCGGCGATTTCGCTGGGTCTTTGGGGGCAGGGCAGTTTCCCGGGCCTGAGTACGGCCTTCGCCGGGCCCCAGGATTTCCGCAAGGACGGTCCTCCCCGGGAAGGCGGGCCCGGGAGGCCGCCCGGCTTCGGGCCGCAAGGGCCTGGCGGGTTCGGGGGCCCGGGCGGACCGCCCGGCTTTGGCCCCGGCGGGCCAGGCGGATTCGGGCCGGGCATGTTCATCGCCCCGCGCATTCTGGAAGCCGGCGACACCGACGGCGACGGTAAGCTCAGCCCCGCCGAAGCCAAAGCCGGTGCCCGCAAATTCGTGGAAGCCAGCACGCCGAAGGGCAAAAAGGGCCTGGATGAAGAATCGCTCGCCCGTGCCCTGAACCAGTACGCTGGCCCTGAAGGCGACCCTGAAGTCGGCCCCGGCTTCTTCATCGCCCCGGCACTGCTCGAACTCGCCGACACGGACAAGAACAAGACCATTTCAGCCGACGAAGCCGCCGAATTCGCGGCGAAGACCGTCGCCGAAGCCGACTCCGAAAAGGCCGGCGGCATCGAACTTCAGGCCCTGGCTCAGGCCATCAACGCACGGATCGGACCGCCCCCCGGATTCGGCCCGGGCGGACCTGGTGGCCCCGGTGGACCGCCCGGCTTCGGCGCGGACCGTGAAATCGCCGCCGATTACGACGCTGACGGCGACGGCACTCTGAGTTCCGAAGAACGCAAGACCGCCCGCGCCGAGCTGAAAAAAGAGCGAGCGGCCGGGCCAGGCCGGGGCCGGCCGGGTTTCGGCCCGCGGGGCGGCATGCGGCCGCCCGGCTTCGGCGGCGGCGAGCCGGAAGCCACGCCGGGCAAGAAAGTCAGCCCGAAGGACGTGAAACAATACCCGGACAAGGGCTTATATGACGATGACATCGTCCGGACCGTGTTCCTCAATTTCGAAAACGAGGACTGGGAAGCCGAGCTGGAGGAATTCCACGGCACTGATGTGGAAGTGCCCGCCGAAATGACGGTGGACGGGCAGAAGTATCCGGGCGTGGGCGTCCATTTCCGCGGCATGTCGTCCTATATGGGCGTAAGCGCCGGTCATAAGCGGTCACTGAACGTATCCATCGACTTCTCGGACGAAAACCAGCGGCTTTACGGATACAAGACTCTCAACCTGCTCAATTCGCATGAGGACCCCAGCTTTCTCCACACCGTGCTTTATTCGAAAATCGCCCGGGCTTACATTCCGGCACCGAAGGCGAACTTCGTGCACGTCGTCATCAACGGCGAAAGCTGGGGCCTTTACGCCAATGCCCAGCAGTTCGACAAGATCTTCCTGACGGAAAACTACGGCAGCGACAAGGGCGCCCGCTGGAAAGTGCGCGGCAACCCCGGCGCCGACGGCGGCCTGCGCTACGTGGGCGACGACCTGGAAGAGTACGAAAGCCGCTTTCAGATGAAGTCGGGCGGCAAGAAGGACTGGAAGGCCCTGATCGAAGTGTGCCGCGTACTCGACGAAACCCCGCCTGACGAGCTGAAGGACGCGATCGAGCCGATTCTGGATGTCGAAGGCGTCCTGAAATTCCTCGCCCTCGACAACGCCCTCATCAACGGCGACGGCTATTGGACTCGCGCCAGCGATTTCAGCCTGTTCCGAGACGGTGCCGGCAAGTTCCACGTGATCCCGCACGACATGAACGAAGCCTTCGGCCCGGCCATGATGTTCGGGCCCGGCATGGGGCGAGGCGGGCCAGGCATGGGCCCGGGCGGACCCGGAGGCGGCCGATTCGGCGGACCTCAGGGCGGCGCGCTGCAGAAGCAGCAGCGGGGCGGCCCGCAGGGCAAGCAGGGCAGGGGCTTCGGCGGACCGGGCATGGGTCCTGGCGGCCCCGGCGGACCGGGTGGCGGCAATGTTGACCTGGACCCTCTTGTCGGCCTGGATAACCAGCGCACACCGCTGCGGAGCAAGCTGCTGGCAGTGCCGGAATACAAGGCCCGGTATCTGGAACTGGTCAATCAGATCACCGACGAGTGGCTTGACTGGAACCGTCTTGGACCCATCGTGGCCGCTCAGGCGAAGCTGATCGACCCCTACGTGAAGGAAGACACCCGCAAGTTGTCCACGTACGAGGCCTTTCAGGCCGCCGTGGCCGATGCTCCCCCAGTGGCTGAGCCAGGCCAGGCAGGGCCTGGGCGGGGCCGGCCGGTGATGAGCCTGCGGACCTTCGCGGACAAGCGGCGGGCGTATCTCAAGGCATATCCCGGCAAGGCGGAACCGAAAAAATGACCGGGATTACTCCCTGGGCAGGAGGTCGGGCATGAACGGCTGGCTCACGAGCCTGACGGCAAGCGGCACCTGGGATTTCTCGACGACTCAGGCTCTGAGGATCGCTTCGGCCCTGGCGATGGGCGTGGTGGTCGCCGGGATGAACCGCTGGGCACGTCGAGGCGAGCAAGTCCCCCCGACGTTCCAGACGACTCTGGTGCTGCTGGCGGGCCTGATCGCCATGTCCACCCAGATCATCGGCGACAACATCGCCCGGGCCTTCAGCCTGGCCGGGGCTCTGTCGGTCGTACGGTTCCGCACGGTGGTGCGCGACACGCAGGACACGGCCTTCGTGATCATGTCCGTCGTCGTCGGCATGGCGGCTGGCGCGAACCTGATGGCCGTGGCCGTCACGGGCCTGATCGTGCTGGCCATCACGGCGCTGTTTCTGTGGCCGCCGGGCAAAAGTCCAGCGGCGGCTCCTTCGGCCTTGCTGTCGTTCCGTGTCAGCCAGAGCGAAGCGGCCCGGCTGAACGTGGACACGGCCCTGGCCGCCGTCACGCTGCGGCACGACCTGATCTCGGCCGGTTCGGCGAAAAAAGGGGCGTCGATGGACCTGACCTACAGGGTAACACTGAACCCCGGCCGGTCGCCGGCCGACCTGGTGGCCGAGATGATCCGGGCCGAGGGTGTCGAAGACGTTCAATTCCGCCAGGAAGTCTGAGCGGCCGTAACGGACGGTGGAGCAGGGGTTTCGGGGCCCGTCGATTCGGCCCGGGCCGCTTCGTAGCCGACGGCCAGGCGAAGGGCGGCCAGCACCACGGCGAACACCGCAGGGCGACGCTGGCCGAAGTGAATCTGGAGCACAGAAACAGCCACGAACGCTGCCACGAAGGCCAGAACTCGCGCAGGCAGCCCGACGACGGCGATCAGCATGGCGATGATCGCCAGCGAGCAGGCCATGGCCACGCCCTGGCTGAGGGGAAGGTTGCCGGCGGCGAAGGGGTGGCGGGCGGCATCGGGCCTTTTGCGGAAGGCGGGCAGGTCGGTCAGCTGGCCGAAAATGCGGAAGGCGGCGGCGAAGCACCACACCCCAATAAAAGAGGTTATCGTGATCCTGCCGACGTCTCCGGCCACCAGCGCGGGCAAAATCACGAGCGAATCCAGGGGCCAGCACATCGGCCGCAGGGCCTGCAGAATCGCGCGCGGCCGGCTCACGGTGGCCGCGGGCGCGTGAAACGTCACGGGTGCTCGCTGCCCGGCCTGGTCTTTCAGCCGGTCGGAGCCGATCACCAGCGCGGCGTGCGACTGGGCCCAGACTTTCAGGTCGGCGTGCGAATTGCCGAAGTAGTCGAACTGGCGCAGGCCATAACGTCGCGAAAGCTCGTCGGCCTTGTCCTGGCCGGTGTTGTTGCTGCCCGGGCGGCTGCCGATGACACCGTCGAACAGCCCCGTGTGTTCAGCCACGGCATGGGCGAGCCGTTCGTTCGCCCCGGTCACGAGCAGCACGGGCCGGCCCGCGGCACGTGCCCGGCCGATTTCGGCGATGACGTCGTCATGATACGGCAGGGTGGCGGGGTCGATGACGAGGGCATCGACGGCCGCCGACTTGAACGCCGAACGCCCTGCGCGCAGATACTGGCCGATGATCGGCACGATCGAGCCAGGCCGGTGTCGCACAAGCTGAAGGATCGTCTCCCAGAGCGTGTCGGACCGCACCAGGGTGCCGTCCAGATCGACGCACAGGGGGACGGACGACGGATCGGTCTTCGAACAAGATGCTCGGTCCATCGATTCCCGTTCAGGTTGTGACGGTTGGTTCACTATGACTTCGTGCGAATCAGCCTGGCGATTCCGATCGTTGCGGCGTTCGCGGATCAGTCGGAACATCTTATCCGGTCCGAATCGAACCGGGAAGCGGTGGGAGCGGCTACGATCGTCGAAGAAGCGTTTCCGCCGGTCGAGATGATATCATGGTTGGAACCGCCGCAGTTCGCGGGCATGAGTCAGCGCCGAGGCGGTCGATCCGGGTGACGGCGAAGAGTCGCGGCATTCCGGCAGGCAACGTAGGTTTGGCCGGGCTTTCGCATGGGACGGACTCCAGTCGATTCGTAGTATAAATCGACAGGGCCGTTTGTCCATTTTCACTTGGAGCGGAACAGCCGCAGAAGCCCAGGCACGGGCCGCACGCCGGGGCCTATGGGCGGATAAGTCGCCGATTCCGCCGTGGACGTATCGCAAGAGTCGCGGGGCGTGGGCGAGATAGAATCGGTTTCAGTCTTAGGGGTATTACGGTAGATGACAATCCGCATTCACAAGCCTTGGTTTCGATCACCTGTCGTTATCTACGACTGTCCGTTTTGCGGCAGTTCTCTTCGATCGCCTGTCGCGGAAATCGGCATTGAAGACCGTTGCCCAAAGTGTGATGGCGAGTTTGTCGTACCTGGTGAAGCCGAATACGAAGCGTACCTTGAAACGGCGAATTCGCCTGTCGAGGAATTAACTGCCGACGTTTCTGCCGAAACGATCAGACAGGCGGTCAGAGTGACTGGGACGGAAACGGCTGGAGCTGATATTCAGGTCGAGGATCGCAAGCCGACAGAGCCGATCAGGAAGTCGGTCGAAGTGCCCTTGGCGAAAAAGGTCGATGCCGCCATTCGGATCGAGGATCGCAAGCAGGAAGAACCGAAAGTTCCGTTCTCATACGATCCAATGCAACCATTATCACAAGGTTTCGACTTTGACCGTGAGGTAGATAAGCGTCTGGCTTATTACAGGAGATTTCCGTACTTCTCCACGCTTCTCATCGATGATCCGAATATCGTTTTGGGCGTCCCGTCCGACATCTGTCCTTATTGCGGCAAGGAATCCAAAAAAGCAACGTGCAAGCATTGCGGCCAGAAGTCGCGGAGCAGGAGCAGCGTTCAAGACTACAACGTCTGGGTCAAGATCCGCGAAGAATGGGTTCAGACGATTGACGAGCAGCGGGCAATCGGAATCGGAGAGCTGGTACACAAAGAGTACCTTGAAGGCGTTCGTCTGCGAGCGGCTATTAAAGACGTTTCCGCTGCTTCAGTCGACGTGATCGACGTCGAAAATCGTTCCAATTTTTTAGCCTTGGAACGCGAGCGTCGAGAATACGCCACACGATGGCAATGGGGTTTGTATCGAAACGCCACAGTTGAGCAGGGGATGTTACTAGACAAAGCAAAGACTCAAGAGGGTTTTAGCCGAGCGGCACTCATGAAGTTCATGGAGGTCTGCTATTTGGATCTTAACGGGGCTAACAACTCCGATCCTGCGTACGCAAAAGATCGGGAGATGCTTCAGATTTCGCCGCCGTGGAACAAAGCCCTTGCTGATGCGCACTTGTCATTCTGCATCTCTGACCGAATGGGCGACATGTCCAAGGATGATGTGAAGCGTCTTTTTCTGGAGGTCGCCGAAAGGGTCCAGAGAGAGGTGGGGTGTCCCGTTAAGCCAAGCACGGCATGGAACAAGCTCGTGAAGGCGATGCGGGAAGACGGGAACTGGTGATGGTCTATACCGCCTTTGGCGTATCGCAAGAAGCAGGAGGGGCGAAAACGGTAGTCTCTTGCGTGCGATCCTGAATACATGTATACTAAACCGTGCTTTGAAAATCGTTTCGAATCAATTCGGAATCGAGGGATCGGAGAAACGGTATGCACCTTCGGATTAGAGAACTATCGCGTATTTCCGCCGCTGTCGTGATGCACTTCGCCTTGGCTTCGTCATGCTTCGCAGCGGATGTGTATGACGCCACGACCGACTTTTCGGGCACCACTAACACGAATTCTTCGGCCTGGTCGTATCGCTACCGTGCAGGCACGACGAGAGACGGGAATTATCCGCTCCTTCCGAATTTTGGACCGGCGGTCGGAAGCTGGACGCCGACAAGTCCTAACGCCTGGACCCTTGGTGGCGACAATCCGGAAGTCGGTGTCAATGGAACGGGATCGGCCGCAACATTTACGGCGGGGCCTTCGTTCGTCTGGCCGAGCGGTGCGATGCTGATGCATCCCGGACAAAACAGTATGGCGGTCGTAAGCTGGCTTTCGTCTTCGGCCGCAATCGCCACAATACAGTTCAGCTTTCTGGATCTCGACAATAACGCTGTCGAACCTTATCTAAGCGACGGGATCGATTGGTATGTCGAACGAAATAGTGGCGGCTTCACGCTGGCGTCAGGGACGATCGCGAACGGTGGCGGAACAGGAATACTCATCATCTCCGATGTCTCGGTAAGCCCTGGCGACAGGATCAATTTCCTCATCGCTCCGAAGTCGGCCTATAACTACGACTCAACCCAGTTCAATGCGACCATCACCGCAACGTCGGTCCCCGAACCTTCAACGCACCTTCTCGCCACCCTCGCAGCTCTGACGCTGGCCGTGATGAGACGGCGGCAAGGCCAAACTGCTTTGCCGTGATCCTGTCTAATCCTTCCTGATTTCCGACTTGCAAAACCGGCATATCTTCGCTTCCGGAATGATCATTTCCGCACACATCGGGCAGGGGACCCGGGTCTGATCACTCCTGTCTGGTAGGGGCGATGGGCTTGGGGGCGGATCCGTGGTCTTGCTGGCCTTAAAACCGGAAGCGATGATCTGGAATGTATGCCAAATAAACCCCACAAATGCCGCCATGAGCAGCACGAAAAAATCCCTTCCTCCCTCTTCGCCACGGGGTGTGCTGGTTCACCGTGAAGTGGACAAATCCGCCTGGCGATTTCGATCGTCGGGATGGTCACAACACAGTCGAATTTTACGCTTTGGGTCCGCGACGAACGGGGAAGCATTGGATCCCTCGAGACGCTGCCTTCCAGCAACGACGGTCGTTCCTGACTCATCATGATTCCTCGATTCCAAGCTCGGCCTCGATTTCCTCGATGCTCGGCAGGCTTCCTCTCAATGTTTCGGGCAGGGATTGCACAAGCTTCGTTTGCCATTCGGCCACGCCGATCGGTTTGGCGATGTCCCGCAGGGCGTAATCCGCCGTGATCCGGTCACGCGTCTTGCACAGAATCAGGCCGATCGTCGGTCCGTCGCCCTCGTGCTTCATCCGTGCATCCACGGCCGAAAGGTAAAAATTCATCTTGCCGGCATCCTCGGGCGTGAATTTCTTCATTTTCAGGTCGATCACCACGAAACACCGTAATTTCAGGTGGTAGAACAGCAGGTCCAGGTAGAAGTCCTCGTCTCCGACGGCCAGATGCACCTGCCGGCCCACGAACGCGAACCCGGCACCGAGTTCCAGCAGAAACTTCTGAACGTGGTCGATCAGGCCACTTTCCAGGTCCCGTTCCGCCGCTTCCTCGCCCAGCGTCAGGAAGTCGAACAGGTAGGGGTCCTTCAACGACTGCTGGGCCAGGTCGGATTGAGGATTCGGCAGGGTCTGCGTGAAGTTCGTAACCGCCTTGCCCTGCCGGCCGAACAGGTCCGACTCGATCTGGACGGTCAATACCGCCCGGCTCCAGCCATGTTCCAGGGCTTTGGCGGCGTACCAGAGGCGTTGGTCTGTCGCCTTAACCTTCTGAATCAGAACGATATGATGCCCCCAGGGGAGATTTACGACATGCTCTGGTGCCGAATCTTCGTCAGTTTGTCGCACAGCCTGTGCGACTTTCGAACCCTTCGGCTGTCGCACAGGCTGTGCGACAATTTCAGGGGTCTTGTAAGCAAGGTAGAACGCTCGCATGCGGAACACGTTGCTGCGCGAGAACCCGCTCATGCCGGGGAAGGCATTCTGAATGTCGTCCGCCAGTCGTTCCACCACGGCCCGGCCCCAGCCTGCCTGTTCCTGCCGCTCGACGATTTCCCGGCCGATTTCCCAGTAAAGCTGGATCATCTCACGGTTGACCGCCAGCATCGCCCGCGTCTGGGCCTGGCGAACCCTGTTTTTGAGCGATTCCAGGAACTCGGCGTATTCCGCCGGAAGGCCCGGCATGAGGGTCTTGTTTTCAGGCTTCTTCCGTGCCATCGATCCACTCCGCCGGAATCGGTTAAGGTTGCTGCTCGTTTCGCCTGTCTCGTGCTTTCATCTCACCCGTCCGATGAACTTACGTCGATTTTCGCCAGATGTCACCGACGAAAATCCCCCGGAAGGCATCCCGCGCGTCGTCAACGCCATTGCAGGGACGGTCGGTTCGGCCCATCACTCACGGATGTCTGGCTCGCTGCGATGAATTCGAGCACGTTCGTTCGAATAACCCACGACTTCAATACCGCAAATAGTAATACAGCGTCTTCACGGTCTCGGAAAAGTAGGTTACCAGGCCTTCGTCGCTCGTGTACCAGTTCCGTTCGTTCACATGGGGATCGAATGCGGCGGCATACGAAAGCCGGATCCCTGAACCGGCGAAGACCCGGTCGAAAATCCAGCGGGCCCGCCGCGTGTGGAAGGCCGTCGTCACGATCAGCAGGCTTTTCAGGCCGTTCTTTTCGGCATATTCGCGATACAGCCGGGCTTCTTCCGCGGTGCTCGTCACGGGCGAAGTGACACGCACCAGATCCCTGTCCGGAACGCCGCAGCGCCGGGCCACGATCAGGGCCAGCTGGCTTTCCATACTGCCGTAGAAAATGTCGTCGGGGTAATCGACGATCAGAATCTTCGGCGCATAGCCGCGCAAATACAACTCCGCGGCACGCATCGGCCGCACATGAAAGCCGCCGAGCAAAATGCAGACCGCGTCGGATGGCTCGGGATCGTTCACCCGAAAGAGCAGGGCATAGCGCTGCAAAAGCGGCGGGGCCCAGATCGGGGCGCTCGCCAGCCCGGCAAGCGACGCCAGCAGCAGGATGGCCAGAATCCGCCTGCGGCGGCGCGGACGCCTCAACGGTCCGTGGCTCGCATCCGCCGGCACGTTCGGTTCCGTGCGTTCCCGCGCGGTTTCGCTCATCTCGTACGAACCCCCGGAAACGCCAGGGGCGGGCTCATGCGGAGAACCCGCCCGGGCCAGTTTGCGACGCGATCGATCTCAGACTTCCATGGCCCGCTTTTCGCGATAGGCCAGGTCCAGATCATGCTCGACCATCATCTTCACGAGCCCCTTGAAGTCGACCTCGGGCGTCCAGCCCAGATCCTTGCGGGCACGCGACGAATCGCCCAGAAGCACGTCCACCTCGGCCGGCCGCGTGTAGCGGGGGTCGAACTTGACGAAGTCCTTCCAGTCCAGGTCGAGCATGCCGAAGGTGATCTCCAGGAACTCGCGGACCGAGTGCGTCTCGCCCGTGGCCACGATGTAGTCCTTCGGCGTGTCCTGCTGCAGCATCAGCCACATGGCCTTCACGTAATCGCCCGCGAAGCCCCAGTCGCGGCAGGCATCCAGGTTGCCCATCACCAGATCCTTCTGGATCCCGGCCTTGATCCGCCCGGCCGCCAGCGTGATTTTGCGCGTCACGAACGACTCGCCCCGCCGCGGCGATTCGTGATTGAACAGGATGCCCGAACATGCGTACATGTTGTACGATTCACGGTAGTTGATCGTCTGCCAGTGGGCGTAGAGCTTGGCGCAGGCATAGGGGCTGCGTGGGTGGAAGGGGGTGTCGGGCCCCTGGGGCGCGGGCGCGGCGCCGAACATTTCGGAGCTGGAGGCCTGGTAGAAGCGGACGGGCTTGCGGCGATTGAGGATGCGCACGGCCTCGAGCAGACGCAGAGCCCCCACGCCGACGCAATCGGCCGTATAGATCGGCTGGTCGAAGCTCACGCGGACGTGGCTCTGGGCCCCCAGGTTGTAGACTTCGTCGGGCTCGACCTGCTCGGTCACGGCCAGCAGGCTGGAGGCATCCCCCAGATCGGCGTAATGCAGGTGGAATTTGTCTTTATAGGCAGGGTTGCGCGTCAGATGATCGATCCGCTGCCGGTTGATCGTGCTGGCCCGGCGCACCAGGCCGTGCACTTCGTAATCGCCCCGGCCCAGCAGGAATTCCGCGAGGTATGAGCCGTCCTGCCCCGTGATGCCGGTGATCAGTGCCTTGCGCATGAAAACATGTCCCTGATGATCTGAAAGGTCGCGACGTCGCTACTTAGGATCCTAGCAAACGTATGCATGAATAGAGTAGTTCACGAATCCGGTTTTTTGTCTCTGGTTACGGAATGTGCCGATCGCGCCGGAAGAGGGCTTTCGTACCGTCCCGACCCCGATCATGAACCTCGCGGCACGTGCCGGTACGAGGGCCGTTCTTCCCCTCATCGAACGCCAATACGTCTCCTAAATAAGCCTGTGACGCAGCCGCTCAAGTGCTGACGCTGAAAAAGGCTCGCTCGGTCCCGCGTCATCGACGTGAACCCGGCCCCGCCATCGACCGCTTCAGCCCCCGCCCAGGATTTCCAGCGTCCGTGGGCACCGCTCGCCAGCGTAATATTTCTCCAGAACCTGATGGAACAGCGAGCGAGGCTCCGCCAGATCGGCGAACAGGGTCATGCACGAACGGGCCTTGAGATCGTCCGGACTGCCGAGGATCTCAAGCGCCGTGCGGCCTTCGACACCCAGCATCGCTTCGGCACATTCGCGCAGACGTGCCCCAAGCAGCGGATGATCGAGATACGCGGCCGCCTCGGCGCGATCCGCGATGGCATAGAACCGGGCCATTTCGCTGGATCCGAGTCCCGCGATCTGGGGAAACACGAACCACATCCAGTGCGTGCGCTTGCGGCCGGCACGCAATTCGGCCAGGGCCTGATCATAAATGCCAGCCTGGGCATCGACGAACCGGTTCAGGTCGTAAGGGTCAACGTCAGTCATGGCGCGGAGTCACCGAATCCCGGAATACGGTTCCAATCGTCGTTCACGACCATCATACCCACATGCGATGCCGGACGCTGGAAGAGAAAAGGGGACAAACAGAAAAGGGGACGGGGGTCTTTTTAGGGACCATGAAAAACACCTTGTCCGAAAGCGGATAAATGACCCCCGTCCCCTTTTCATCGCCCTGGGCCGGTTCGGGGCGTAAGGGCCGGCGGCAGCTATGGAGCGGGGTTCGCTCGATTGCTCTTGTCAGTTTCGGGAAAATCGGGAAGATGGTCGAATCGTCCTTACCGGCGCGGGGGCCGAAGTCCGGTCTCTATCATCGATTAAGCCCGCCGGTGGGCACTGACTTCGCATGGTGAAGCGCATGAGCTTCCGCACGATCATCTCTCTCGCGACCTACAACGAGGCGGAAAATATCGCGCCGCTGGTGCACGAGATCCGCCGCGCCCTGCCTTCGGCCGAGATCCTGATCATCGACGACAATTCGCCCGACGGCACCGGCCGCATCGCCGACGAACTCGTCGCCGAACTGCCCGGCGTGCACGTGCTCCACCGCCCGGGCAAGCTCGGTCTCGGCACCGCCGTGCTCACGGCCATGCGCTACGCCATCGAAAACGGGTTCGACGCCATCATCAATATGGACGCCGACTTCTCCCACCCGCCCCGCTTCCTGCCCCAACTCGTCGCCGGCGTGGAAAAACAGGGCTACGACGTCATGATCGGCTCGCGCTACATCAAGGGCGGCGGCATCGGGGGCGAACAGTTCAACCTCAAACGCAAGTTCATGTCGACCGGCATCAACACCTACGCCCGGTTCTGGCTCGGCCTCACCTCCCGCGACAACAGCGGCTCCTATCGCTGCTATCGCACCGCCACGCTCCGGGGCATCCCGTTCGACAAGATCCGATCACGCGGCTACTCGTTCATGGAAGAGATCCTCTACTGGTGCCGTGAGGCCGGCGCCACCATCGGCGAAACCCCCATCATCTTCGAAAACCGCCGCGCCGGCGTTTCCAAAATCAACAAGATGGAAGCCGTCCACGCCTTGCGAATCATCGCCGAACTCGGAGTCGGCAAACTGCTGGGGCTCGATTACGCCCGCGTCGACTGAGCACCGCGGCGGGGCAGGGCCTCGGCTGCGGTTGATCGCATTTCCGATGGATCGACAAACACCACATCCCGGAACGGGCCAATATCCGCCCCGCTCCGGAAAAACCCAGGGAAGGAACCCGCCATGATCGGTGCCGTACTCGACCTGAAAGCCTACCTGGACCGCGTTCGACTCGAAATCGAACGCCTCGATCTCGCACCCGTCCAGGCCATGGCTGACCTCATCCACCAGGCCTACGAACAGGGCCGGTGGGTCTTCGTCATCGGCAACGGCGGCTCCGGCGCGAACGCCTCGCACCTGTGCGAAGACCTCGCCAAATGCCCCCTGCGCGACTTCGAAAACCAGAAACGCCTGAAAATCCTCAGCCTCACCGACAACACACCCGCCATCATGGCCTGGGCCAACGACACCAGCTACGACCGTATCTTCGTCGAACAGCTCAAAAGCTACGCCTCGCCCGGCGACCTGCTCCTGGCCATCTCCGGCTCCGGCAACAGCCCCAACATCCTCAAGGCCGTCGAATGGGCCAACGCCCACGACCTCCGCACCATCGGCATCACGGGCTTCTCGGGCGGCAAGCTCAAACAGATCGCCCACCACGACTTCCACGTCGATATCCACGACATGGGCGTCGTCGAAAGCATCCACCAGGTCGTCTTCCACTGGCTTATCGACGACCTCTACCGCCGCATCTCAGGCCGGCCCGACGACGCCCTCATGAAAGCCTGCGGCGTCTGAATCGAAAGCCGCCCGAGGAATGGAAAGGACGAACGAGGCACCCAATCGCCCCGAGTCCGCCGCTCCACACACCCCTCGAAACGAACGATCATGCCGATATCGGCTTGAGCCGACCGATCGCATGCCCTGACCCTGTCATCGACTCTGCCTTCTCTTCGTGAGCTTCGTGGTGAAATCGTCTTGCCCGAAGAAGATCGATCTGCCGACGGAACCACCACGAAGGACACGAAGAGCACGAAGTCTGATTGAGACAGGAGTTGCATTAAGTCATCCGGATTTCGACCCGCGATTCGGAGTAATCGGGGACTGGCTCCCGGCTTTGCGGGTGACTGTACCCGTTTTCGTCCTTCTCGTCGAAGCCACTGACGGCTCCACACGCTCCCACGACGCGCCAGGCCGACCGTTCACTCGCTGAACATGCTCGTCAGCCGGTTGTTCTCGTGAAAATAGATGTTGAACCCATACGCCGAATGGGCGCCCTGAACCAGCTTCACCAGCGCCGTGGCCGCCGCATGGGCCATGCCGCGGGGTGAGTCGCGTTTCGCTTTACGTTTACGTTCGTTCGCGACGTAAAGCTGGGCCAGCTTGGAGAAGAAGATCATGTCGATCGCGCTGCCGTCGACCCAGTCGACCGACCGGCCATAACCGGCGACCCAGTCCAGGCATGTCTCGGACCGTTCCAGAAAGAACCTGGCCATTTCCGTGTTGCCGGTCAGACACGTGCCCAGAAACAGCCCCTTGATCTGCCCGCCGGCATTGGCGGCGACAATGGCCGACCGCACCTCGGCCCGGCCGATACCGTCGGAGCCGTTGGGATAAATGTGCGACTCATCGCCATGGCTGGCCAGATAGATCACCTCGGTCCGCCCGTCGCCCCCGCGCATGCCCAGAACCGTGCGCAGCGACGACCGGTCGGCGAACATGTCATAAGCGAAGGCCGAAGGGTTGTCGTAATGAATGGCCGCGACAGCCTCGAAAAGCCCGCGCACACTGTGATTGCCCGAAGACCACCACCGCGACTCGACGACCGAAAACGGACAGACGGACATGCAAGCTCCCTGAGTTTTCGACATTACGGCAAACGGCCCCGAACCGGTTCGATCATACCTATACGGAGATCATAACCGAATGTGTACAAAAGATCAATATCCAGGATCACTCGTCGAACCGTGGACGTGAGTCCACGGATGCGATGGACCAGTCGGCGTTCGGTATCGAGCGGTTGCGTCCCTGTCCAGGCGCAGCAGGTCACTTCGAATTCGCATCCGTGGACTCACGTCCACGGCTCGACTCCAGAATTCCAGCCGATTCAACGCCGCCACTGCTCTTGGATGTTCGCCATGATACTGCGGAAGTGCTCGGCGATCCGGCGCGCTTCGTAGGAGTCGTTCACTTCCTCGGGAAGGAAGAATTTGCATGCGAGCGGTTCGCCGTCCAAGTAAGCGGCCGTCTTTTCATAGGCTTCGGCCCGGGTATCCAGCGCGTCCAGCGTTTGCCCCAAGTCAATATCGGACAGCTCGATACGGATCATCTTCGCCATCGGATCGCCTCATGATTACCTGGCCGGATGTTACCTAATCAGAAATACATGATTGCGATGATACTCGATCGCTTCGTGGTCGGGAAGGAATCTGTCAGGCAAATGGATCGGCTTGCCGGCGAACGCTTGAAAAACGGCTTCGTGAATGCCCGGCTCATGGGATTCGTCGGCCAAACGATCGGAGAGCAGCAGCCGGTGCGATTCGTCGAGGCCGATCAGGCCCCGGTCGAAAGCCCGGTCATGGATGGCGCAAAGGGCAAGCCCATTGCGCGGGTCGGCCCGGCGGCGGACATCCACGCTCCACGGAATGATATGGCTGGCGGTCAGAAGTTCCGGGAAATGCAATCGGCAGATCGTGCACTTATCACCATAGCTGGAAAGCACAGCCTTGCGGAAGAAGTTTTGAACCAGCCGAACACGCACGGTTCGCTCGGCTTCGGTGATTCGTATTTCATCGGATTCGATTTCGAAATGATCGGGTACCGCAGGCCGATGGATTGTTCGATCGTTCGCGCCGTTCGGTTCGAAAACCTGCTGGCTTTCGAAAGCGATTCGTTCCGGGTCGGCTTGAAATTCTTCCCACAGGGCGCGGTCGCCCCGTCCGGCGTTCTTCAGCCCCTTGATGCCACGGCGCTGAAGCTCGGGATCGAAACTGGCAAAATTCGATAACTTCATTGCCACGGCGCTGGGCGATCGGCTGAGTTTTCGGGCAAGTTCGATCACGTCGGGGTTGCCCTGGTGCAGTTTGCCGAAGGGCAGGCGGCAATAGAGAGCGAAGACGGCCAGAAGTTCGTCGCGTGACCATAGAGGAGATTTCATCGAGAACACCTCCAAGTTATTATATAGCAATGAGATAGGCAATTCATTGACTTATCGATGATAAATCTCGAATCAATGTGAATCACTTGCAGGGTAGTTTGAAACTTATTCTTTCGTAGTCTCATGTTGAATTTTGTCACTTTAACGCAACTCCGATTTTACTTCTCAATCGAAAAAGTAAATCGGCTTGGTTTATCTGAAAACAATTGATACGATTGCATAAATATCTGCCCAAAGTAAGTAAAGTCTGAGTGATGCCGATTACGGTGAAACAAATGAATTTCATCACCTTTAGTGGAAGCAGATATCATTCGATCCTCTGCAAAATGATCTGTAGGTCCTTCCCATAATAGTTTATCGGCAATCAAGCTGTTTTGATATTGCTCTTGCCTTTGCTGCTTTTCTTCCGTGACGAATAAAATTATTTTATTGGATCCTCGCGGTGTGATGACTCCGCGCGCTAGGGCGTGAAAGCTCGAGTAGCCCCATAATTCAGCTAATTGCGGACGGGAGTAAGTACGACCCCTTTTAATTTCCTCGAACATTTTCCTCCTCGTTTCTACCCATCAACGATCAAGCAAGTAACACCAGATTACTGGCCTTACTATGCATTGTCGCCAATGACGCCCTTAGAGTGAACTCTGATTCATATCCAAGACATTTCTTCGTGGCCCCTCAATCCCGCATCGCATACCTGATAATGCAGTAAATCGCCTGGACGCCGTCTTTCCAGCCGATCTTTTTGCCTTCGGCGTAGTCGCGGCCGTCGTAGGAGACGGGCATTTCGTAGATGCGGCAGCGGCGGGCGGGGCGGCCGTCCAGCGGCGGCACCTGGAAGCGCGCCACCTTGGCCGTCACTTCAGGCTCGAACCCGAACCGGTTCTGTTTCAGGTCGATGGCCTGGATGACCTCGCGGCGGAAGACCTTGTAGCAGACCTCCATATCCGTCAGGTTCAGGTCGGTGAACATGTTCGACAGGAAGGTCAGAAACCGGTTGCCCATGGAGTGCCAGAAGTTCAGCACCCGGTGCGTTTCGCCGATGAACCGCGAGCCGTAGACGACGTCGGCCCGGCCGTCGAGGATCGGCTCGATCAGGCGGGGGTATTCGGAGGGGTCGTATTCCAGGTCGGCATCCTGCACGATGACGATCTGGCCGGTGGCCAGCCTGAAGCCAGTGCGCAGGGCCGCGCCCTTGCCCTGATTGACCTCGTGGAAGGCGATGGTCAGGTCGGGGTCGGTGGTCTGCATTTCCCGGAGCAGGTCGGTGGTGCCGTCGCGGGAGCAGTCGTCGACGAGGATAATCTGCTTTTTGATCGGAACGTCGCGGACTTTTTTGAGGATCAGGTGGAGCGTGTGGCGTTCGTTGTAGACCGGGATGACGACGGAAAGGACGAGGTCGTCGGGAATCGGATAAATACCGAGGCGCTTGAGAACGCCGGGGCCCAGCGCGGCGGCGAGTCGGTCGTAGGGCAAAAGGTCTTGCATGGTCTTCAGCCTGGATCCTCGTTCGATTCCGGATGGCGATACGCGCGGTTCGGGACGGCGAATGCCTTGCCGCAGCCGGGATACGGCAGAGTGGTCAGTATAGCTCAAAGCGGGCCGTTTCGAACACGTGCCGCGCGAAAACGGATTTCGGCCTGCCGACGTACGTTCGGTGGATTACGTGCCGTTCCGGGCAATCGATCAGGAGAGGGGAGGTCAGATCAGAATCCGCTCGACTTCGTCGAGCGTGATAGCGTCGCCCGTGCGGTCATACAGCTTGGTCGTCGTCAGGCATTCATGAGCCGCGATCGCCTGGGCGTTTTCGATCGTGCCGCCGTTGGCCAGATAGGCCGTGATGCCCGTGGCCCGGAACGTGTGGCAGCAGGTCGTGGGCGGCAAACCCACGCCGGCGGCCCGTTTTTTGATCATGGCCAGCACGCTGGTCGGGTCGGGGGCCCGGCGTCGCAGGACGTCGCCATTGCCGAACGACCGGAACAGGGGCCCCTTGCGGTCGGATTCGATTCCGGCAGCCTGGATGTAAGCTTCCACATGATCCGCGGCTTTGTGGTGGGCGGGCACGCAGTGCAGCCGGCCGCCTTTTTCATGCAGCCGGAACCAGGAGCGGCGGCCTTCGACGTAAAAGTCCTCGACCAGCATCCCCAGAACGGCTCCGACCCGGGCGAAGCTGTAGACCATGACCGCGATCAGGGCCCGGTCGCGCAGCCCCCGAACCGTATCGGTCTCGATCGATTCGAGCAGCATGCGGGCTTCGTCGGCCGTCAGCACCGGCGTCAGGCCCTTGCGGACGACGTGCTTCGGCCCGCGCACGCTGGCGGCAGGGTTGTGGCGGATCACGCCGCCTGTGACGAGATAATCGAACATCGCCCGGATCGCGGCCAGATGCTGACGCACCGTGGGGGCCTTCACGCGATTCTGGAGCTGCTCGACATACGACGCCACAAGAACCGGTTCGATCGATTCGAGATCGCCCACACCAAGGCGGTCGCACCAGGCGAGAAACTCGCCGACGGCCAGGGCATAGGCTTTGCGCGTGTTCGGGTTGCGGATATTGGCCGTGAAGAATTCGACGAACCGGCGGCGGCCGGTTTCGCCGGCCCTGTCGATCAGGTTCGGTACGATCAGGCCCGTCGCCAGAAAAGCGTCGCGGCGGGCGCTCGAAGTGGCGAGCAAACTGCGGCTGGCCCTCGGGGCCGCGATCACGGGTTCGATGTCATTCATGCGGTGCGAACCTCTCGATGAATGGCTGTGGATTTGTCCACAAACCGACATGATCGATTATGGCGGGAACCGGGCCGGAACGATAGGCACTATCGAAACCGGCCAGACGATTCGTACCGGGAATCACGAACGGAACCGGGCCGGGGACCAGGAACATGTCCAGGGCTCGGCCCGCCCCGGAACGTGTCTGATTCGGTAAACACGCTCACCGATGTACGCAAATGTGCATGATCGAACCGAATCGGAGCTTGCGCCACCGTCTCTCATTCGCTTCGAAGCGGCCAGATGCCGCCCATTCGAACCGAACGAATTGCGTCGAAAAAACAACGAAATCGGTCGATTCGATCGAAACTTGCCCGGAATCGCGCAAAATCGGTTGTCATACGTCAGGAAGTTTGTCATGATCGTCGCTATTCGTTCGCTGGTCCGATGTTGACGGCTCATATCCGCCGTCTTCTACGCCACACGATCGTCACGGACATCACCTTCATCAACGGATTTTTCGCAAGGACTCACGACATGATCGGCATCTTCGGAAGATTCGCCAGGTCGGCCGCGGCAGGATGCCTCGCCATCGCAGGCATGTTCGCCATCGCAGCGGCACCGGCCCAGGCAGCATACGTTCAGAACTTCGACACGGTCGTACCCGCGGGCTGGGCCGTCGCCAACAACAACAGCCCTGGCGGCTCGATTCCGAACTGGTACCAGGGCGTCGATCCGTTTGCCCCGCCCCCGGTTGGCAGCCCCCTTTCGTTCCCGGCGTTCAACGGGCCTCCCACGTCTTACGCCGCCGCCACCTACCTGGCGACCGGCTCGACCGGCCAGATCGACACCTGGCTGATCTCGCCGGAACTGACCCTGAACAACGGCGACACTTTCAGCTTCTACGCCCGCCAGCAAAGCTATGATGGCCCCGGCAACATCAACGGCTACGCCAACGCCCTGCAGGCCCGCCTGAGCACCAGCGGCGCCAGCACCAGCATCGGCGGCAGCTACGGTTCGGTCGGCGTTTTCACCGACCTGAAGGTGGACATCAACCCGACCTTCAACCTGACCGGCATGCCTGAAGTCTGGACCCAGTACAGCTTCTCCTACACAGGTGCCGCCACCACGGGCCGCGTCGCCTTCCGGTTCTACACGCCGGACGTCACACTGTACGGCAGCTACATGGGTGTCGACGCCTTCGAAACCTCGTCATCGCTCGTTCCGGTTCCCGAACCGGCCAGCTTCGTCCTGATGGGCATCGGTCTGGCTGGTCTGGCTTATCGCCGCCACCGGAACCGCGCCAGCGTCTGAGCCTGACCGCCTGGACTCTCCACAAGAACCGCATCAGCCGGAAACATCGCCCCATGTGGCCTTGATTCCGGCTGATTCGCTTTTCGCCCGCTTCGCCTTCGCCACCACGGAAACCGACTCCGGACGCAGGACGCCATGCCGAAACCCGCCATTTTTCTGGACCGCGACGGAACGCTTATCGAAGAACGGCATTATCTTTCCGAACCCGCCCAAGTCTCCATTTTTCCCGGCGCGATCGAGGCCCTTTCGCAGCTCTCCCAGGCCGGTTATGCCCTGGTGATCGTCACGAACCAGTCCGGTATCGGCAGGGGCCTGTTCACCGAAGACCAGCTCGCCATCGTCCATCGCCATCTCGAGAAATCGCTGGCCGATGGCGGCGTCAGCCTCGACGGGATCTATCACTGCCCGCACGCCCCGGACCAGGCCTGCGAATGCCGCAAGCCGCTGCCCGGGCTCGTCCGCCGCGCCTGCGACGATCTCGGCCTGGACCCGGCCCGGTCCTGGGTCATCGGCGACAAGCCCGCCGACGTCGCACTCGGCATGAACGTCGGAGCCCGGCCGATCCTGGTCCTCACCGGTTACGGCGAATCGTCGAGAACCGCCCCCGAAGTGGCCGCCGCCTCCGCCCACATCGCCGAAGATCTGCCGTCCGCCACGCGATTCATTCTTGATTCTCACTAACGAAAGCAGCATCCCGCCGCTGAGAGAGTGCCAGCGGCAGCGGCATCTACCCGAAAGGGGGAGCGAATCACCCGTCCCGCGACGTCCGATAATCGAGCTTATGGTGCGAATCGGCATCATTCGGACGGGATCGGCGGAAATTGGTTGACAACTGCTGTGCTGGAAAGGAATAATATGCCGATATATGTGATAAAGGGTCTCCGTGCGCACATGGCGACCGAGATTCACTGGCAGGCAATTTCGGATCAAGGAGTTTCCAATGATGACACGCCGTGTGGTCATGATGGCCTTTGCCGTCTCATTCGGTAGCGCCATGAGCGCATCAGCCCAGACACCCGCGAACTCGACGCTGATCGAAATCCTGAAGCGATCCGCACGTAACTCGACGGTTATCGTTCAGCCCACCGTGAGCGGCAACCTGGTGCCGGTCGGAACGCAGACTCCCGGAACGTCGAACACCACCTTGAAGGTCAGCCCGCTACTGGTCGACCCCAAAGCTCCTCCCCCCACCGAATGTGGTCCCCGACCACCCCGTCAGGTCTGATACGGGTACTTTTTGGCCCACGACCACGGCAAATCCGATCCCATGAATTCGAACGAAGAGCGGCTGATTCGCCGCTCTTCGTTTTTTTTAGAACCACAAAGCCAAGCCGTCCGGATCAAGGCGACCAAACCCAACGCCAGCGGACCGGAGCATTTCGGGACCCAAACGGAGACTGGCATCTGCAAAGCCTGGGCCTTGCCTCATTCGCTACGGTCTGATCGTTCGAAGAATCCCATCAGGTTCGCCTCCCGGATAATTCCAGCAGGCTTCGGCCCGGAGTTCCCGGATTTCGCTTCACGCCGTAATCGGGTTCACAAAACGAACGCATCGGTCTCGAGCCCGGGATTCCAGGATTTCGAACAGCCCGATCGTTCGCCGAATTCGAACCGGTCATAATTCCTGCGTTGAACTTCCGCATTGATTCGTTGGTTTCGGGTCCTACTGTTCCTCTCCAAGTGAAAAGGGGCAAAAGGCCCTGTCGATCGATACATCGAATCGAATCGAGTCCGCCCTGAGCCAGGGCTCCGGAGTAGCGAGGCTTCGACCTGACCGACTGCGTCTCTCATACGGAACCGTGGGTTTCCATTCCCCAGGCTCTGAAGAACGAATCAACCTTGGGCATTCGCACAGGAATATGCGGCGGATGATTCGCGTAAGTATTCTTTTTACGTTTACGCGAGTAACTTTCCTCTTACGTTATCTGAGTCCTGAATACGTTATCGGCAACAACAACATCTTTCCGTCCGCATTTCGACAGGTATCGTGTATGCGGCGGGCCTGGCCGTTGTTGTTGTTCTTTGATAGTCTTATCTTTACTTTGAAGGGGCCGGATTTGTCGGCGCAAAGCGAAATCTGGCTGGATGTTGCGTTTCGGCACGCGATCAAAAGGTAACGCCATGGCCAAGCTGGCCGGTGTGAAGGGTAACGCTGTGGCCAAGTCGCCAGGCTGAAATCTTGAGGGAACCGGTCTCGATTTTTGAGTGGTCTGCTGCCTGCGGATCTCAAGTTCTACACAAACATAACCTGCAAATTGGTTTCCGTCCAATCGAGGCGATTTTCTGCCCGGCGAGCTGCATCGATGCGGCCGTGCCCTAACCCGTCAGGACGGTCGAATTTATGATAGACTTGCGTAACAGGGATTCTTAAGGTCGGGATGTCTAAAGATTATAGACCAGTAGATAGACGCATTCACTGTGGCCAATGATCCTGCATGTATGAAAGATCACTCGGAATCGGTCCTGATGGTGTAAGCCAATCAATCCATTCGGGATGCGATTCGGTCGATACGGGATAAACTGTCAATGTTCACAGACCCGATTCCTCGCCCGCCTGCCAGGTCTCGAAGTCCGGAAATTCGAACGTATGGCGAAACACGGCTTCCGCGATCGATTCGTCCGCACGCTCCGGAAGTTGTGCCCTTCTCGCCCATTCCTCTTCAGCTTCCTGCTTGCGCCGTTCGTAGATCGTGCGAGACCGGTTCCGCTCGATCTCGGCCATCGCGTCTTCGCCTCGCGCGTCGATCCGTTCCAGATATTCCCGGAAGATCGCCCGGGCATCCGTCGAGTTGCCCGTCTGCCGCTGCATGGACTGCGAAATCTGGGCTGCGCGCACGACGTAAACCAGATGGTCTCGGTAACGTGTCTGAATCTCGACGATCTCCTGGTGCGTCAGCTCCAGATGACTCAGGATTTCGTACGACGGATGATCCGCCGCACGCGCGGCCGGCAGGCTGGGCCGGGCGGCAGGCTCAGCGAATCTCGGCCCCCGGCGCAGGATCAGGGTCCATTGCCCAGGGCCCTGGCGTTCGAAGAACGTGTCCGGGTCGGCGTCCGGGTCGACGATCCCCTGCTCCTGCCAGGTGGCGATCAGGCTCTTGAGCTTCTGGCGGATCGACTTCGGTTCCAGGCCCGCCGCGTAGCCGAGCTGCTGAGTGGCGAAGGCGCACATGTCGAACCGGGGCGTGGTTTCCCGGTGGTGGAAGATTTTCCGCAGCAGCAGGTATCCACGGCGCGCGGCCGGGTTTTTCAGGGCCCGGAAGGTTTCGAAGTCGAACCACACGAACCCGCGTGAGGTGTCCATCAGGCGGAAAAACAGGGGGTCCCAGAGGATCGTCCAGGGTTCGCGGCGCTGTTCTTCGGGGCGTCGTTCGTCGGCTGTGGGCAGGTCGTGGCTGAGGAAGTGGAAGCCGACGTCCCGGTGCTGGCCGCGCTGGCGGTCCCACCAGGCCGAGTTGCGATAGACCACTTCGCTGAGCCGGTGCACCGATTCCCGCAGCCGGTCGTAATGGTCGCCCCCGATGGGCAGGCCGAGCTGGCGGCACAGGTAATGGGGTGTGGCGGTCAGTTCGGCCACGGGTTTCGGGTCGGCGAACGTGATGGCCAGCATGCCGTAAAGCACGAGTTCGTCGGTGGGCGAAAGGCCGCCGGGGGCCTTGACGGTCACGGTGCCTGTGCGGCGCTGGCGCTGGGAATCGTAATACACGAATTCGGAAACGTGCCGCAGGGGCGTCCCGGGCTGGTAGTCGAGCGGCGAGAGTGCCGTTTCGACCAGCGAAACCTGGCTCATGCCGTGATCCAGGCCCATCCGTGCCAGGGGCTTGCCGGAGCGGGCCGGTTTCCCGGCATTCCGCGAATCCTCGGAGTTTTCCGGCGTATCGGCCATGACCGTGCGTCCTTGAGAAGTGCGAGGCCGCCTGTTCGCGATTCGGACGATCGGGGCCGAAACGGATCGATCCGCTTGCCCGCAGCGATGGTTATAGCCGTGATGGTTCATGCATGCCATGGCAATTTCGCTGCCTGGTGCCATTGCCGTGTGTGGCTTCGATTCAGGGCATTCCTCGCGGGAGGCCTGGAAATGCCCCTCTGGAACTCGATTTTGGGCCTTGATCCGGGTTGTCAGGGCCTGGCTGTTCCGACGACGGTTTTTTCCTCCGGATCTCGACTTCGCCGAACCGGGCCACGGGTTCGTAGTGAGTCCGGATCGTTTCGAAGAGCGAGTGCATTTGATCGGAATAGTCGATGCCGCGGGATCGGTACGTGGCTTCGTCGCAGTCTTGCGGAACCCAGATAACGAAAGCGTCGGGTACCGTTACGAAACGATTTTCGAATTCGGCGAACCGATTGAGGAAAAATGCCTGCCCGTATAAGTACAAGATGCCGCGCAAGCTCGTAACGGATGTGTCATTACCGAGTATGCCCGGGTTTTTCAGAAATCCGCGATACAGAAGTTTCTTCGGGTCGATGAATTCCACCGGAATGGTGTCGGAATCGACATTCGAGCCCAGGAAATCGAAAAACTCTCGTAACGAAGAAGGGTCCGTTTTCCACATTTCCGGCAGATATTCGGTACCTTTGGCTGACGAATAGACCATGATCGTCGAGTAGTCATGGCTCCTGAATTTGGCTATGGAGCGTTCGACCGTCCTGGGGACATCGATAACAGGTTCGAAACTCATAGCGAGAACGAAGCATAGAACGAGGGCCAGAATCCGCGGGGAGAACTGAATTTCTGGATGAATCATGAATGAACATCCGGCGATCGATCCCAGAGCGATCGCTTCGGCCACGTAAACCGGAAGATAGTGATACAGAATGATGACAGGATTTACCGACACCCAAAGAAGCGAAGCCAGCAGGGCGTAGATAATAGTCAGGATCCAGAGACATTGCTTGAGCCTGCACCATGAGCTGAGCAGAACCAGCGACGGAAGAAGCAATGCGTAGGGGAGGTCGTTGCGGTTCAAGGCCAGACCGACGAAATTTCGGAGTACCAGCGAAAATGACGACGTGCCGTTATGACCACCTTGTCGCATAAAGCCAAAAGTATCGACGTAGTAGTCCGGAAATCCGCCCAGAGACCAGAGAGGCACGTTGACCAGAACGAAACCGGTGGCGAGTCCGAATGCCGTTTCGACAATGGCTCTGCCGAAGTCATTGCGATCGGGGCGAGCGGACCGGAAATGAAAGAGCCTTGCGAGTGTCATGCACGGCAGGAATAGCAATGTTTGCGGTCGAAATTGAAAGCCGAGCATCCAGAGCGTTCCCGCAAGTGCGACGGCGAGCCGTGATTCGGAAAACCCCGCCGCGAAAATGCTCGAAAATACGAACAGTGCGGCGAACCCGTCTCGATTCAATATCTGATACCACGGAATTTCGAACAATCGACTGATGAGATATGTGACACCGATAACCGCGGGCCATGGGGTCGAAAATACTTTCCGGCTCCAGAAGAGCATCGACACGAAGAAGACCAGCAGCGCAAAGTATTCGATCGCATGGACGGCCAGGGTTCGGTATTCGAAAGGCAGCAGTCTTACGAACCGAACGATCGCAATGAGGCCCGACGAAATGAACCAGGGGTTGTTCGCAGGAATCTCATGACGAATCGCATAGTCGAATCGAACGGCGTGCAAGGCGAGATCGATCGTAGCCGGATAGAAGATCGAGACAAGAACCCACTCGAAAAGCCGGAAGAAAAACAGGAAGAGCATCGCACCGTAGAGAATTCGGACAGCCGCCGAGCGGATGACGTGCTGAATCGATCGATCCGAATGGACGTGATCCTGGCTGTCCGTCATCGATTCGTTCATTCGGAATTACCCTTCGGACAAGACGGACGGATTGCAATGGCCCGACGCTTCGTACCGCGATTTCGTCGAGGAATGCGGACTCGATCGACATCCTCCAGAAGTCAGGCCATGCGTTCCGATCGAGACGACTTGTCAGCCGGTGTCGACATTCTCCATTCGTGGGCAGAACCGTTCAAGAGATCGCAGGCTGCCGGGAAAAGCATTGAGAAGCGTCATTCCCGATCGAGCGAAGTCTTTGCGACACCTCCCGGATCGGGCCCGATCCGGTATCGGCCAGACCCTTCTCATGGATAGAATAGGACCTGTCGCAAGAGGAGATCGCCGAATGGAATTCGGAGCCGACAGGAGCACGGCCGGTAACATTCCCGGGAACGACTTTGGTGAGATCCATCGTGCCGGGGTGAAGCCTCGCGTGTTCATCGTCTTGCCCGTGCACGACGAACGCCAGAACCTGCCTGAATTACACCGGAGGCTCTCAGCCGTTCTGAATGCCGCGGCTTCGGACTGGTGCCTGATCTTCGTGGACGACGGCAGCCGCGACGACGGCCCGCTGTGGCTGGCCGAAGCGGCGCGGGCCGATCCGCGCGTGACGGTGGTCACGCTGGCCCGGAATTTCGGGCATCAGGCGGCGGTGACGATCGGCCTGGGCATGATCGAACGGCCCCTGCCCGGCGACGTGGCCATCGTGATGGACACCGACCTGCAGGATCCGCCGGAGCTGATCGCGGCCATGATTGACCGTTGGCGCGACGGGGCCGACATCGTGCACGCCGTGCGGGCGAAGCGCCGCGAATCGGCCCCGAAAAGGCTGGCCTACTGGGCGTTTTACAGGCTTTATCAGGCGCTGGCTGAAGTGGAGGTGCCGCTCGATTCGGGCGATTTCTGCCTGTTGTCGGGCCGTGCCGTCGCTGCCGTGAACGCGTTCCCTGAGCGTGTCCGGTTCCATCGCGGCCTGCGGGCCTATGTGGGCTTCCGGCAGGTGCAGCTGCCTTATGACCGGCCAGCTCGCACGGCCGGTCGGTCGAAGTATGGGCTCGTCAAGCTGACGCGGCTGGCCCTCGACGGGCTGATCAGCTTTTCGTCGCTGCCGCTGCGACTGGTCACGCTTCTGGGTGGGCTGAATCTGGCCGTTTCGCTGGGGCTGATGATCTGGGTTCTGGCCGATGCCTGGGTCGGCCGCACGGCGCCCCGGGGCTGGGCCAGTCTGGCGTCGCTGGTGCTGTTCTCGGCCTCGGTGCAGATGATCGCGCTGGGCATTCTGGGCGAGTATCTGCGGCAGATCTTTCTGGAGACCAAGCGCAGGCCCGTGGCCGTGGTCGCCTCTGTCGCGGGCAGGCATGGGCGTGTTGCGGGCTCTGGTCCTGCCCCTCCGTTCTCAGGAGATTCGACGGCATGATCGAAGTCTGGTCGGAAATGGCGGTCGAAGATGCCGAAGAACGCATGCCGCAGGAGATTCTGGAGCGGCTCGGGCATCACGTGGCGAGTCATCCGTGGTGGCTGGCCCGGGCCCGGCTCGTTTCCTGCCTGATCGACCGGGAACTCGGCCCGGGGGCCCATCAGGTTCTGGATGTCGGATGCGGCTGGGGCGTCACGCTCGATCACCTGGAACGTGCTGGTCACCATGTCACCGGTATGGATATCGGTCGAGGTGGTCTGGAAAAGCTGGCTAAGCCTGGACGGCGGCTGATTCTGGGCGATATCGAATCGGGGCCGATTCCGGAATCCGCGAAGAGCCGGTTTGACGCCGTGCTGGCACTGGACGTTCTGGAGCATCTGGACGATGATGCCGGAGCTTTGCGCAATCTGGCCAGTCTGGCTCGTCCTGGTGGTCTGGTGATCCTGACGGTACCGGCCCGTCCTGATTTGTGGTCTGAGTTCGACACGGTTCAGGGGCACAAACGGCGTTATCTGCGGCAGGAATTTCAGGGAATGATCGAAGGGTCCGGCTTGTTCGGGCGTATCCGGGTGATGTCATGCTGGCCGTGGCTGGTGCCGCTGGCGCGGTTGTCGCGACGACGATCGGTCAGGTACGGAAGTGCTTCGAATTCGGAAATTTATGAGCGATACGTGCGGCCGCCCGCGATGCCGGTGCGATGGGGGATGAACGCCCTGTTCCGCTTCAGCGAGAGGCGGATTCTGGCGGGTGGCGAAGCGGACGGCTCGTCGCTTTTGGCGTGCGCGCGGCGATGAAGGCGACGTCGTTTGTCGGAACGTGGGCTTGAAGTCCTATCCTGAAGCCGTCATGATGATTGCAGTGAGTGAAAGTTACGAGATCTGTGGCAGGTCCGCCGTGCGGTTCGTCTCTGTGAGAGGCTGAGCCGGAAATGCAGGAATTGTGGTCGGACGGAACTTGCCCACGGGACAGGATACGAGGGCGGACATGTCGACGGCGACGCTCAACGAGAGAACCAGGCGGCTGAATTTGAGCGATCCGGGGATCGCCATGATTGCGGCGGCCGTGTTGCTGCTGCCCTTGTGGGCTCCCTGGCAAGCGATCCTGAAAGCCAGGCCGCATTACGAGTTCTATCCGATTCTCGTGTTCGGCATGATCTTTCTGGTACGTCATCGCCTTCTGACGATGGAGGAAGGCAGTCTCGTTCCCGGCCGGCCGGCGATTGCGGGGCTGCTGGGTCTGATCAGCCTGCCATGCCTGTTTTTCGGCTATGTCGTGGGCAACTCGACGATCATGAGCATCGCGACGGTCCTGACATTCTCCATGGTGCTTTATGCGACAGGTGGATGGGGGCTCTGGCGGCGAGTCATACCGGTCTTCTTTCTGCTGATGCTGATGACGCCGCCTCCAGGCGGGCTCGATCTGGCTTTGACGCTCAAATTGCAGCAGTTCTCCGTGGCGGTCGCCAGCCGGGTGCTCGACTTGTTCGGGATTTTTCATGTCGTCAACACGAATACGCTCGAAGTCGACGGCCAGCGGTTTCTGGTCGAGGAGGCCTGCAGCGGCATTCAGTCGATGTTTTCGATTCTGGCCTTCGCCCTGTTCTATTCGATATGGAACGAACGCGGGTTGATCCGCACGTTCTTCATGCTCGCAGGTGCCCTGGTCTTCGACATCAGCCTCAACGTGATCCGGATCTGTCTGGGGGTCGTGGCCAAAATCACCGGCGATATCAACCTGCTCGACGGCTGGCCGCATGAGATCCTGGGGATCGTGGTCTTCGTGCTCGGGCTCCTCCTCACCCTCAGCTGGGACGTCGTCCTGGACGAACTGCGGGCTTCCAGGATTCTCCCTACGGAATGGCTGGCCAGGAAACTGCGGATAAAGCTGCCGCAATTGAAGTCCTCCAAACGTGGCCGCAAGCTCGCTTCCGACGGCAAGTCTTCATCCCGCGATTCCCGCACGATCCCCACCGGGCCTTTTGTGGCGGCTTCGCCACTGAAAAAGACCAGCCTGGTCGTTCTGGCGATCTGGGCGATCATGGTCCTTCCCATGACGGCTCTTTCCGCCTTCCAGTTGCCGAGATATCTTGGCACGGCGAATGCCAACCCCGATGACCCGGTCTTCCAGGCTCTCGAAGCGCGCGGCGACGACCGGCTCAAAAAGCTCGACGAACTCACCCGGAAATCACGCAACACATTCGATCCGCCACGCTCCATCGGCGACTGGACACTCTTGCCGGAAGGCACCAAATCGACCGAACGTACCATGTCCTTCGGCTCCAGGTCCGAAAGCTTCCTTTACTCCAAGGGCAATTCGGTCGTTCAGGTGTCGATCGACTACCCGTTCCAGGGTTTCCATGATCTGAACATCTGCTACGATTTCGGCGGATGGCGCGTCGCCGAAATTCCTGCCGAAGCCCTCGGCTCCACACCCGAGTTTCCCTTTAACGTCTCGACCATGTCGCGTGGCATCGATCAGAAAGCCGTCATGGTCTATTCGGCGTTTCTCGACGACGGTCAGTGGCGGCTGTACAAACCGGCCGAATTCCTCCGCACCGACATGAAACTGGGTGGGCAGTCGGGCCTCTTGCGGATCGCGGGCGACCGTCTTTCCAACCGGATCTCAATGGTGCTCAGGGGGCTCCCTGACCTCACCAGAGAAGCGTTCTTCACAAGACCGGATTCGAATCAGACGCAGAACTACACCAACTACCAGATCCAGGCCTTGTTGATCGACACCGATTCCATCACCAACGAAAAGCAGCAGACGATCGTCGATTTCTTCCGCGATGCCGCTCCGCTGCTCAAGGCCGAATTCCTCCGGTCCAAGGCCGCTTCCGGAGGCCAGGAAGCCCCTCCGGCGACAAAGTCGGAGTGACCGGGCACGACGGCCGCGATACTTCCCGTGGCGGGTTTCAGCCCAGCGGCGGATAATGAAAATCCCACGATTCGGGCTCGCCGCCCTCACCACGCGGCGACTCCCGGGCCGGCTTCGGCGGCTGCGGCTTCGTCTCCTTCCGGCCCCAGCCCGCAGGCACTCCGGCTGTCTCGTCCGGCTTGACGATCACCTGGCTCAAGTCCACGTCCTTGCCGTTGATCTCGTTCTCCAGCACCTTCAGCCGGTTCTCCAGCTGGATCACCCGCTGCTCCAGCGCGACCACCTTCGCCTCAGCCTCGCTGTAACGCTTCGGCCTCGGCACTTCCGGATACCCAAGCTGCCGCTGCAGGGCCGAAAACAGATACGCCGGATCCCTGCCCCGGTGCGCCCGCGCAATCTTGCCCTCTTTCTCGCCGAACAGGATCGGGAACTTCGGCTGATGTTCCGGGTCCTTCTTGCGCCGTTCCTTCAGGAAAAACTCGGAACGCACGAAGATCAGGTCCGCGAAGTCCACGTCCCCCAGCCGGCTCAAAAGTGTGCTGATGTATTCACGCCAGTCGTCGTCGAAGAGATCGTCGCCCGCCATGGCCCGCAGGCCGTCGCGATACCCCAGCCGGTTGCGGGCGATCGCCTCGAACTGATACACGAACATGCCCGCAGGCGTCGCCCCCTCGGCCCGGTAGCGGGCCTCCCGCTCCAGGATCAGCAGTGCCTGGTCGAAGTCGAACCGGCCGATCTCGGCCTCCGCCTTCTCCACCACGAAGGTCTGAAACGGGCTGAAGTAGTGGGGCATCGCCCGCATGGCCGGCGCGATGTGCCCCGTCAGCTTGCACTCCGCCTGCATATAGCTGACGGCCCGGGGCAGGTTCGTGGTCGAAAGCAGTTCCTCGCCGATCCTGGCCAGAATCTCCTGCGCCGGATAGCCGTCCGCCAGCCGCTCGCGAATGGCCGCGAAAAAATAGGCCTGTTCGATGTATTCGTCGCGGTCCAGATTCGGCATGGCGATTCCCTTCCCCTCAAACAGGCTTGCGCCCGCCCCGGTTCACCAGGCCAGCGCCTCAGGCGGCACACTGGCCAGGTCGGGGGCGGTCCAGTCCGCTCCCGCGGCACGCAGCACTTGGGCCGCGAACGAAGTCGTCAGGCCCAGCGTCCGGCAGCCCGCGGCGATCGATGCCTCCACGCCGGCCAGGGCGTCTTCCACCACCAGGCAGCTCGAAGCCGGCACGCCCAGCCGCCGCACGGCCTCCAGAAACACGTCCGGCGCCGGTTTCTTGCGGGCCACGGCCGATCCGGTCACGATCGCGTCGAACTCCTCCGGCGCGATCCCGATGTGCTTGAGAATCGGGTAAACCTTCACGTCATCCGCACTTGAAGCCAGCGCCACCTTGAAGCCCTGCCGCTTGCATTCGCGGATGAACCCCGGCACGCCCGGCAGCGGCTGAAGCCGGCCGGGCATCATTTCCAGGAACAGCTCATAAAGCCGCTCCTTGTCGGCCACGGGGTCGAACGGAATGCCGTGCCGCTCGGCCACGCCGCCCATGAACCGGGCCTCGCCCATGCCGGTGAAGGGTTTGAATTCCTCGCGGGTGACGGTGAAGCCCCGGTCCGCGAACAGGCGGATCGAGGCCTCCGTGAGCAGCGGCTCGGAAAGGACGAGCACGCCGTCCATATCGAAAATGACGGCCTTCGCATGCGGTTCGGCAGTGTGATTCGTCATATCCAGGTTCCGCCAGGTTTCATTTTCATTTTCAATTCGGGCCAGCCGTCATTCCGCGGCTTTGGCCTTCGGGGCTTCTGCCGCCGGTTTGGCCGGCAGTTCGAAGCCGTTGCGCTTCAGGGTTTCGCGGATCTGGGCATCGATCCGCCCGGCCAGTTCCCGGTCCAGCACGTTGCTGTGATCACGCCCCGGCACGATCCGCACATCGGCGTCCGACCCCAGCTCCTTGAGCATCGCCGCCACCAGCTTCGTGGCCCCTTCCAGGTAGAAGGTGTCCATATCGCCCATCACGATGTGGATCTTGCCCCCCAGCTTCGGCCCCAGCGTGGCCCAGTTGTCACGCAGCTTCAGGCCGATGTCGTATTTCTTCCACGCTTCGGCCACCTTCAGGTCGATTTCGCCGGTCCTGCGGTTCCAGAGCTGCGCCGGGGCCTTGTCGGCCGTGAGGGGGCTGAAGACGGCTTCGAACGAATAAAGCTGCCCGCCGGGGCCCATCACTTCTTCCATTTGCGAGAACGTGTCGTAAAACACGCGAGGCTCGGCACCCACGCGGGCGATCGGACGCCGCTTGCCGGCCCGGTCCGTGAACATGTTCTCGCCGGCGGCATAGATGTCGATCTGCTGAAAATCGCGGAAGTCGATCGGGTCGGGGCTCGTGCTCCACACGCCGCCGAAGGTTTCCGGATAGGTCACCTGAAGCCACAGGCTGCTCCAGCCGCCTGAGGAGTGCCCATTGACGAACCGGGCGCCCGAGTCAGCGATCAAATTGTATTTCTTGTCCAGATACGGAATGAATTCGTCGACGAGCGCCTGCCCGCGCGGGCCGTTCGTGGCCGAATCGGCGAAGACGTGGTGCCCCGTGAAGCAGTCCGGGTCGAGCACGATGCGCACCAGGTCGGACCCGAACGACATCGCACCGCCCCTGCCCGCCATCCGCAGGGCCGAGCGGTGATCGCCGCCGAAGCCGGGGATGATGTACATGCTCGGCAGCGCCGTTTTGGCGTCGCGGCCTTCCGGCAGAATCACGGCGGCCCGGTGCTTGATCGGCCGGCCGTAGAATTTCGAAAGCGAGGGGCTTTCCAGCGTCTCCAGCTTCACGCGCGGGTTGTCGGGGAACGTGTCCTCGGGCTGAACCGTTTTGATTTCCATTTTGACCAGGCCCGCATTTTCGCCGATTTCGATTTCGACGGCGTCCGAAAACGCATTGCCGGGGCCGTTGCCCAGCCGGTGGGTGTCGGGGTTGATGCGCATCAGGGCCTGGGCCGAATACTTGCCGGGCTTCAGCTTGCCCAGCGGCGCGGGGAACGAGACCAGCTTCGGCCCGTCGGCCAGGGTCACGGCGTCGCCAGCGGCCCAGCCGTCGACGTCTGTCGCGAACATCGGCTGCGGGGCGAACCAGTTCGGGCCGTTCTTGGGCGCGCGGGATCCGCTCGGCCCGAGCATGACATAAACGCGGCCCGTGAAAGGCTCGGGATGCACGCCCGCGGCGCGGCGGATTTCGAATTGCATTTCGCCGGCCAGGGCGCTCACGGCGGCGGCCGAAATCAGGCAGCAGGCCATGCCGGCGCGGACGAAGCGTCCGAGCCTCTTCGGGAGTCGATCGATACCGGTGCGCATCAGAGTGGCCTCGTCAGTCAGGTCTTGGTGAAGATGAGCAGGAAGCCGCACCGATTCCGGTCAATCGACTCAGTGGCGGCGGATGTCCTTGATCATGCCGATCGGAAAGTCCGGTGACAATCCCCCTGAGCGTTCGAGACGAACCGGCCGCGTCGTCCCGCCCCATTCCGAAATCGCCCCGTGATCCCGTGCCACGAGCTTCGAAGGCACGCGTCCGCCAGAAACACTATCGCCGGAACGACGCGGATTTCGTCGGCGATCGTCCGATTCCTGCGGATCGATCGTCAGAATTCCGTTTCGCAAACAGCGTTTCCGAAATGATGGCACAACGACTTACGACACTTTCTCCAGCCCTGTCTTCGTGTCCTTCGTGGTGTCTCTTGCCGTCGCAATTCCGAACTTGGGCTCACCACGAAGGACATGAAGACCACGAAGGGAAAACAGGCCCCGATTCCGTTTCGCAAAACGCTCTTACTTGAATGATCAGCAGTGATTTACGTCGAAACGACCCAGGGTTCTGGCTCCCTCCGTAACGAGCCGGAAGCGTGAGCGACGGACGCATTCCCTACGAGCCGGAAGCGTGAGCGACGGACCCTCCGAAGCTCTTCCTGATTCCGTTTCGCAAAACGCTCTTACTTGATGGATCAGCAGTGATTTACGTCGAATCCGCCCGACGTTCGAGCCCCCTCCGTAACGAGCCGGAAGCATGAGCGACGGACGCATTCCCGACGAGCCGGAAGCGTGAGCGACGGACCCTCCGAATCTCTTCCCGATTCCGTTTCGCAAAACGATCTTAACCTATTGATATTAAAAGTATTGCGGCGAAATCGAACCGCCTTCGGGCGAATCCGAAGCGATCAAGCCTGGAAGACTATACCGGTTCGCGACCGTGGGGATTCTACGCAGGATGCGTCATCTGTAGAGAAGTGTGGCAGTGGCGTCCCGCCGCTGTGCGCGCGCCCGGAAGATCGAGGCGGGAAGGACGAAGTCGAGCCGTGGACGTGAGTCCACGGGTGCGGAACGGCAGTGAAACCGCCCGACATATAGGCAGCCCCGGCCGGGTGTGTTTTGCCCTGAAGTGGCAGCGGCGTCCCGCCGCTGTGCGCGCGCCCGGAAAATCGAGGCAGGAAGTACGAAGTCGAGCCGTGGACGTGAGTCCACGGATGCGGAACGGCAGTGAAACACCCGGCGCCTGTTCAGCCCCGGCCGTGGGAACGGCGATCGATTGCGGAAATCGCTATTGCAGCTTTTCTGGTCTCGCGCACCCGTGGACTTACGTCCACGGCTCGACTTTGGGGCTCGTCGCTTTCGCTGGTGTCGGGGTTTGGCTTTCTTTCGCATCCGTGGACTCACGTCCACGGCTCGACTTCGCAAGAAATCGTGTGTTTCGGCTTTTGCAGATATGCATGGTTTTCTGATATTCTGATCCGCGAGTTCGTTCGAAGAACATCTGTACGATCGTATGCCACGGGCTCGATTTTCCCAGTGTCTCCAGGAGTTTTTCCTATGTCCCGCAGCCTTTTCGCCGTAATTCGGCTGGCGTCGGTTCTGGCCATTTTCGGTCTCGGCCTGGGCGTGCGGCCGGCCAGCGCGGTCGACTACATGTACGTTGCAATGGATAACGATACGATCGTCCGGTATGACATCAGCCTGGGCACGAGTGCGCTCGTGCAGGCCTCCGGGAGCATCTTCGTTCCCGCGGGTCAGGGGCTGAACAACGTCTTTGGCCTTGCGTTCGACACGTCCGGCAATCTCTATGCGGCGAACAACTCCGGCGACACGATCACGCGCTACGATACCTCGGGCAATCGGATCGGGACGGATTTCGTCCCTGCGGGCCAGGGGCTTAACGGTCCCACCGGCCTTGCGTTCGACACGTCCGGCAATCTCTATGCGGCGAATATCAACAGCCAAACGATCACGCGTTACGATTCCTCGGGCAATCGGATCGGGACGGATTTCGTCCCCGCGGGCCAGGGGCTGAGCAACCCCGTCGGCCTTGCGTTCGACACGTCCGGCAATCTCTATGCGGCGAATAACGTCAGCGAAACGATCACGCGTTACGATTCCTCGGGCGCTCGGATCGGGACGGATTTCGTCCCTTCTGGTCAGGGGTTGAGCAGCCCTTACGGGATTGCGTTCGACACGTCCGGCAATCTCTATGCCGTGAATGTCGGTACCGCCACGATCACGCGTTACGATTCGGCGGGAACCTACATTGGAGGCTCGCCATTCATTTCTTCGGGGCTAACATTCCCCATCAGTCTGGCATTCGATTCATCCGGCAATCTCTATGCGGCGAATGTCATCAACAGGACGATCTCCAAATACGATGCGAACGGGGTTTTTCAGTTCAGCTGGAGCACAGGCGCCGTGATCGCTCCCCGCTTTCTGGCTTTCCCCACGGTCGTGCCCGAGCCTTCGACGTACGTTCTGGGCGCCCTGGCGACGGGCCTGATGGCCCTGATCGCCCGAAGTCGGCGTCAAGCCTGACCGGCCCGCGCGGATTGCCCCGCTTGCGGCAGCGGGGTCCCGCCGCTAAGCGCGCGCCCGGAAGATCGAGGCGGGAAGGACGAAGTCGAGCCGTGGACGTGAGTCCACGGATGCGGAACGGCAGTGAAACCGCCCGGCGCCTGTTCAGCCCCGGCCGTGGGAACGGCGATCGATTGCGGAAATCGCGATTGCAGCTTTTCTGGTCTCGCGCACCCGTGGACTTACGTCCACGGCTCGACTTTGGGGCTCGTCGCTTTCGCTGGTGTCGGGGTTTGGCTTTCTTTCGCATCCGTGGACTTACGTCCACGGCTCGACTTCTCCGTTTTGCCCATGACCGGCTCGACAATCCGGCCGAAATCCGATTCAATAGGGGTAACCCGCAGGCGCATGAGCGACCCGGCCAACGGACCGAGCCGGAATGACGCCCGCCTGCCGCACGCGCAACGAGCTTCGAAGGAGTTTTCACGACGATGGCCCATGAATTGACGCCCGCCCCGGCCCCTGCCGCCGCGACCCCTGCCCCGGCCATTCCGAAGAACCCGACCTACCCGAAGCGGAACCACACGACCGAGGGCCCCAAGTGGATGGGCCTGCTGGCCGAGTGGGACACGAAAATCGAGGCCCTGCTCAAGACCGTGCCCGCTGGCAAGAGCCTGGGCGAGCTGGGCGAAAAGGGCAAGGTGCTCTCGCAAATGGTGGGCGCCCGCGACCAGATCCGCGACGCCGCGAAGCGCCTGCCGCGCCAGGTGACGCACATGTATCACGAAGATCACGAACGCCTGGAACAGGCCGTGCACGCGCTGGAGCGGATGGCGGAGAAGGTTGGGAAGCTTTGATTCGAAGCGGGCCGGAGGCGGTGCGATCACCGCTCGCCCCGGCACCGCATGACCGACGGTACTCCGTCATTAACCGGATTTCCGAAATCGGACATGGGCGATATATGGCGTTATGCGCTGTTCATATGCTCATTCCCTGCAGCGGAAGAAAGCAGTTATACGATTTCGATTTGACGCGGAAGAATTCATCGACAGAAAACGGGCGGTCAACCCGGAAGATTTCGTACCAATTGGTCTTCTGAATCCCGATGCACCCCGGGCAAGTGATGTTCGGATAGAATTTTGGCTTCGGAATCGGCTCCACGAACATCATCGTGCCGTTGTCCTGGATGCAGTACTGGTAACCGCCATACGTGATCAGCGTGCCGGCCGGATAGGTTTCGAAACCCGCGGGGATGATGTAAGCGACCCCAGGCAACGGAGCTTGTGCTCGGGCTTGAGTCATCGAAACGACAGCGATCAAGGCGGCTGCGACGAAGAAACATCGAATGGTATTGCGAAGTCGGATCATCGGTCCCTCCAATCCGAAAAAATATCAGGATGGAAATCACAAGACCCGCCATTTCGTGACCGGCCGGTCTCCCGGACCGATCACGAAATGCAGTTCCTCAATAGCTCATGCAAGAGCGTTCGCCGATCGAGTGCGACGATTTCGAAGCCGGCGGATCACCAGCCGTAGCGGTTATATCCGCCATTCGTGTCCCAATTCAATCGCCGCTGATCCTGCATCAGGCGCTGATTGGCGTTGTTCAGGTTGATGAAGTCATTAATGGCCCCGCCCCAGTTGCCGTTGTTGATATCCCGGGCAAGGTTGTTTTGACTGTTCTGAATCCTCCATTGGTCCTGCTGAATCCTGTTCACGTCGTTGTAAATTCGATAGGGATCCACAGGCTGATTGTTGTAATACGTGTACGGCGGATTGTTGTAATAGATCACGCCGCCGTTGGGTGGTGGGATGTAGTTGAGAGGCACTGTGGGTTGAGGGGCCGTGTATTGCTGCGGCTGTGACGCGGCCAGCAGCATCGTGCCGTTGCCCTGCGAGACGTAATTGATACCGCCGTACGTGATCAGCGTTCCGGCAGGATACGATTCGAAGCCGCTCGGAATCTGGTACGGAACACCTGGAACCGAGGCGTGAACGCCTGCAGTTGCAGCGAAGAACAGAACAGTGGGCAGAATCCTGGCAAAGAACATCTTTCGGACGGTGCGAGACATGATGAATCTCCTGTGCGGACCCATTGGGGTACGCATTATTTCGATGCGGTTTCGTTTCAGTCGATCTGCAGCTTTCGAACGAACGTATGACCGGACATTTTCATGTCCGCTGCCGTTTGTGTCCAGGAACGCCTGGTCTTACTCCTGTGCATGCTTCGTCCTGCTGCGATCGAAACACTTCGATCGCCAGTTCTATCTCTTTTAGTGACCTTTCAGCGCAGGTTTCGGACAGGTTTTCGAAATAAATCCGGAAAAAGTTTCGGGCCGGCCGGTCGGATCCGGCACGGTCGAGAACGAAAAAGGGGGGGCAGGAGCATTCCTGACCCCCTTATTCAGGCTCGGCTCCGGTGTCGCACGTTTTAAAGGGCCTTGATCCAGAACCCGTTGGCTGGGTCCATGTTGACGAGAGTGCCGGGGCCCTCGCCGATTTCGTAATTTTCCTTCATCGCCTTCGCTGCACCGTTCTTGCACTCGTAAAGCGTCGATTTGCCGTTGACGACTTTGCCGACATAGAACGTGCGAGCCTTGTAGTCGGGATGTACCGACAACCAGAATCCGTCGGGGCCGGGCTGATCGCCGACGGTAAAGTAATCGGGCGTTTTATCGCCGAAGGAGACCGCCCCCATGGGGAACCTGCTTCCGATACTCCCTTTGAATGCGAGAATCTGGCCATTTTTCACGTTCCCAAAAAAATAGAGCGAATCCCTGGGGTAGAGAAGCTGCAAAAGAGCCTTGTCCTCATCCGAACGCCTGGCATTTCCGGATCCCGTCTCCCACCACATATCACCGAACCCGAACACCGTGATGTCTTTCACCCCGTCAATGCTTACACCGACCTTGAAAACATCATGTCCCACGAATGACCGAAGGCCGGGGCTCACGCCGGCGAAGATGGCGTCCTGGCCGAGCTGGGTGAAAGTACCGCCGACCAGGTAGCCGAGCCTGGTGACTCGCACGTAAGGCTCTTCGCCAGAGGCTTTGATGACGATCAGGCCAGCCCCGTGAACGTCGGCCCGCAAGACGTCGTAAAACGTGTTGCGCTCGGGGTCATCGATCCGATAGGACACGACTTTCCGCTGAATCTTTTCCGGTTTTTCGGTCTGGGATCCATTCCGCTCGTTGATCAGCTTCCGGAAGTCTTCGCCATCCCGGGCGGCCTTTCGGGCGATGTCGTCCGTCGCTCGATTCGCCGCCTCGGCTGCATCCAGACGGGCGGAGAGAGCGGCAAGTCGGCCGCGAAGTTCGGCGATGTCGTCGATCACGGCGGTCGCTGACCGGAGTTCGGTCTCTTGTGTCTGGAACGAAAGCTGTGTCGTCCCGTACGTCTGGAGCTTCGTGATGCCCGGAAGCTCGCGCGAAGCGTCCCGCGTGACCAGGTCCCCCGGTTGCAGCTTCTCGTTCGCGTTCGGCTTGCCGCCGAGTATCCGTTCGAGCACTGTCATTCCGTCGCTGACTGTCGCCTCGAACGCTGCGGTTTGGGCCTGGGCGGTTTTCACGACGTAGCTCGATTTCACGACCACGCGGTACCGCCCGATCTCTTCCGGCTTGACGGCCGACGGCAGCGAGACCGGGAAGCTCATGCCGGATTCGGGGTCGATCGAGATCGCCTTTCGAACCCCACCCTGCCCCTGGGTCACGTTCTGCTGGGTCGACTCGCCGACCTTGTTCCCGAGCGGGTCGCGCACCTCGACCGTCACCGTGAACGGCGTCATCCAGATCAGGTTCTTCGCCTTCACCGCGGATGGTGCTCCGTGCACCTTCGGTATGCTCTGCTCCATTTGGGACTCGATCGCCCGTTCATCCTTTTCGGACAGATCGACATTCAAGTGGATCGTCAGAAGCTTGCCGTCCCCTTGCAGCTCATACCTGGCGAGGCGGAACGGTGTCGTTCGGACATATTTCCCGCCCATGCCCAGATAGACTTCCACCAGCCCGGAGCTGGCGAACGGCGTACGGTACAGGAAATGGAGAGTGTCCGGATCGACGTTCGACGCGGCGGCCTCGATCGGCCGGGCTTCCGCGTGAACGATACAGGCGCTGAGAAATGCGATCGAACCGAAGGCGAATGCCGCTCTGTGCACCATTCGACTGGACATGGGGAAACTCCGTTGCAGGACGACTCAGAGCCTGTCAGCCATCATCGCGGCGCTTTGACTCGTATGTTCTTCGTCACCGTAAGCCGCCGATCGAATCGATTTCGAACCTCTCGTTCGCGATCTTCACGACCGGTTGGCATCATTGATACTTTGCTCGGTCCCAAGTGGCCTGCCCGTTGTGCAATGTGCCATTCCTGGCCGAGCGAAGCATATCCGCAGGTGACGCATCGATCGACGACTGAAGAACGATCCGTGTCCGCCCACGATCGAAACGTTACGATCGTAGTATCCCTATAACTAGTGCACTTCCGGCTCCGGTTTCGGACAGGTTTTCGAAAGAAATCCGAAAAATGTTTTCGGCCGGTCGATTCCGTCCGGGACAGATTGACAGATCTTGAATCGATTCACATACTTTCTTCGACATTCGTCTTCGTCGTCCCGGCGGAGTCCGGGTCCCCCCCATCCCTTTCCTTCACGTGTGAGTTTTCCGTTCCGTTCCGCGCAGGTCTTGAGGGCCTCTTGCCGATGTATTCCGCGCATTCCGAATCGAGCGTTCTGGTCGCCCCCACTCATGTGATTCACGCCAAAGGCCGAGAGAAACGCCCGTCTCTCGAGTCGCACTGGGTTTTTCTCATCAGCGTGTCGAGAGCCTCGATCGGCGCATCGCTCCGGGTCGATGGCAGCGCGTCCGATTACGTTCAGGCCGCGTTCGCAAGCGCTTATCGGCTGATGTCGATCCCCGACTCGCCGGAGATCAGGAACCCCAGAAACTGGCTGACCGGCATCCTCCTGAACAAGATCAGGATGGCCCGCCGAAAATTCGCACTCAGGCGGCAAGTCGTGTCAGGTGGCTGGCCGCCCGAAGGGACGCCCGTCTCCGATCCGCATGGCAGGGCCGCGAACGAGCCTGGTTATCTGGTCGACGGCGAGGACGCCTTCACCTGGGCCATGAGCCGGTTGCCGCAGGATCAGCGGCGGGTCGTCGAGCTGCGGCTGGGCAACGACATGGAAATGCGTGATGTGGCGATCGCCCTCGGAATTACCGAAACCTGTGCCCAAAAGCGCTACGCCCGGGCCATGCAATTCCTCAGAGAGGTCATGCCTCCGTACGAGTGACGATCATGAAATGCCGGTCCGGTGCGTTCGAGCCCGGACCGGCTTCCTGCGTTCGGGTTTCTTCAGGCATTTGCCACCATTTTCGAAAGCGTCGGCGTCATGGAATTATCCGATTTCGAAAAGCAGATCCGGAAAAAGATCCAGGAAAAGGCCGCCCGCGAAAGCGGCGAGGATTCCGACCCACCCCTGCGGAACCTGCCTTCGTATCTTCTGGCGGGTCTCACGGGGGCGGAGCGGTTCGGGCCTTTCGAATTGCATTCGCAGCTCGGCGTCGGCGCGTTCGGCGTCGTCTTTCTGGCCCGGGACACGCGCACGGGCCGCACGCTGGCCCTGAAGCTGCCGCTGCCGCAGGTGATTCTCGATTCGAAAGTGAAGAATTCTTTCGTTCGTGACGCCAGGGCCGGTCTCCGGCTGGATCATCCCGGCATCGTCAAGGTGCACGAATTCGACGAGATCGACGGCATCCCCTACATCGCGTCGGAGTACGTCGAAGGGCCGACGCTCGAAGGCTTGCTGAAATCGCGGAAAGACAGCATTTCCGTGGACACCGCCGTCGATCTGGCGATCCGCATCGCCGATGCGATCGATCATGCTCACACGAGGGGCGTGGTGCATCGCGATTTGAAACCGGCCAACATTCTGCTCAGGACGGTCGTCGACGAATCGGCCACCTTCATTCAGCCCATGATCACTGACTTCGGCCTGGCGCGGGTGCGGGACATACATGGCCTGAGCGCCACCAAAACCGGTGCCATCGTCGGATCGATCCCGTACATGGCCCCGGAACAGATCAAGGGGTCGAAGGACGCGGTCGGCCCATGCACGGACATCTACGCCCTGGGCGTGATCCTCTATCGCATGCTCACTGGTTCGATGCCGTTTTCGGAAAATTCGGGCGTGAGCTTGATGGACAAGATCGTGCGCGATCAGCCCGAGCCGGTCCGTTCGCGGCGTTCGAGCGTGCCGCTCCCCCTGGCGACGATCTGCGAGAAATGCCTGCGGAAGAAGCCGCACAAGCGGTTCGCCTCGGCGGCCGAGCTGCGCGAAGACCTGAGGCGATTCCACCGCGGCGAGAGGATCGCCTCACGCCCCGTGCCACGTGCGGAAAAGGCCGTCGATTGGTGCCGCAGGAATCCCGCACCCACGGTGGCGATGCTGGCGGGCGTTTCGATCATCGGCCTGCAGACGTATCAGGTGCGTGAACTGTGGCACGTCAACGCCGAACTGACCGAGGCCAGGGACATGGCCGTGAGCAAGGAACGCGAGGCCGAAGATCACGCCCGCCGGGCGGAAGTCAACCTGAAACTGGCCAACGAACGGAACCGGCTCGTTCAGCGCTATTTTTACGACCGCCGACTGCTCGACGCCCAGGCCGCGATCGCGGACCGAAACGTTTTGCTTGCCCAGCAGATCCTGACGGAAATCGACCCGGGCGAGGCCGACCGCGAGTTCGTCTGGAAATACCTCTGGCGGAAGTCTCGCGAGAAAATGGAACTCATTCCGCGGGAGGACCGGACGAGCGTCGTCGAACGAATCTGGAATCCGGGAGACGGTCGCTGGCTGATGGTCGTGAACTCGATCCACAAATTGCAGATTTTCGATACGACGGACTGGAGCCTGGCGGGTGAGATCGATTTCTCGGCATATCCAGGCAACCATGTCCATGACACCGGTCTTTCGAACGATGGGCGGCGAATTTACGCGAGGATTGTCGTTCCGTCTCCCGAAGGCCCGGATCGTCATCCCGCCTTCCATGTCGCTACCTGGGATACTTCGGAACGGAAGACGATCGATGTCGAGAACGTCCCGCCGGTCGGGAAAGACTTCAACACCCAGCTCTTTCCGGATTCCGGGACGCTCTTCGTCTGGGGCCGGCAGAAGGGGGACGAACCGTTCGTCATGCGCGAGGACGATCTCGCGAACCGGACTTCGAAAGAACTGTCGCTGGGCGATGATTATTTTTGGTTCAAGTTTTCGGAAGACGGAAAGAAATTCCTCGCTGTCAACCGAAATGGCAAATTGTATCTGGTCGATACCCGGGATCCGCGGAACCGCAGAGAATTGAAATATACCGGCGAGGCACGATGGGGAGAGATGTGGTTTCATGAAGAGAACGGCCTGGTTCTCCTCAAAACGATCGTCCGCATCGAGGGGCAGGAGCATTCGCGCATTCTCGGCTGGAAGGCGAGCTTCGAAGGCCGCGGCGATCCTGTCCTGACGCACGCGGTGCCTTACGATCGGGAATTCTTCTTCTGGCCGCTGGCTGCGAAGAACCTGGTCCTCATTGGCAAGCAGGGCGGCACAGACGGCCTGCTACAGAACGGCATGATCGGCCTGCTGGATCTCGAATCGGGGAAGACGACACCGCTGGAGCTGGACCGTGCCGACCCTGGTTTCGGCAAGAATTATACGATCAATTCGATGGAATCCATCGTACACGACGGAACCCTTTTCACGCCCGGGAATCAGCAAGGGCTGGGCGGGCGCTGGCTGGCCTGGGATCTGAAAACCAAAAAGCAGGTGATCGATCCGTCGTTCCCTGAATACTCAAGATTATACGCATCCACCGGCCGGGAATTCCTGTACGGAAGCCACGAAACCAAGCTCTTCCGCTGGTGGCCGAAACGGGAATTTGCGATCCCGGAAACCTTGGCTGAGATTGACGACGAAGCCTGGTGCGCGGCCTTCACGCCCGACAGTGCCCGCATCATCACCGGCACCGACGACAACAGCGACGCCCCGACCCTGAAAGCCTGGGACCGCGCCACGGGCAAAACGCTCTGGGCCGTGAAGGCGCACAGGTGGACCGTCTCGGTCATGGCAATGGACCCGGACGGCAAGGTCGTCGCCACGGGGGCGCTGGACGACTCGTCCAACGTGCGGCTCTGGGACACGGCCACTGGCCGCATGACGGCCGAACTGAAGGGCCTTGATCTCAACGTGCGGGCGTTGAAATTCAACCACGACGGCAGCCGGCTCGCCGCTGGCGACAAAAAAGGCCGATGCGTCGTCTGGGACGTGGCCAGCGGCGAGGTCGTGCGGGACTTCCCGGCCGGAATCGACAGGGTCCTGCACCTGGCGTTCTCGGCCGACGGCGATACGCTCATTTCGAGCACCGAAGACGGCTGGATCCGCATCTGGAACCTGGCCGACGGTTCGAAACTCCGGGAGTTCTACACGGGTTTCCTGACGCAGGCCCTGACGATCGGGCCCGACCTGAAAACCGCGGCCGGAATCGCGCACGACGGCCGCCTTTTCGTCGTGGATTTCGAAACCGGTGCGAATTTGCGGTTTTTCGAAATGCCCAGCATGAAGCCCTGGGCGATCCTGCTGTTCCCCGACGGCAAAACGCTGGCCGCCGGAGACAAGGACGGCAACCTGATGATGTGGGACCTGGAAACCGGCACGGAGAAATTCCGCGTGCAGGCCCACAAGGCCCAGATCAACGCCCTGGTGCTCTCCCCCGACGGCAAGACCCTGGTGAGCTGCGCCCACGACAGCACCGTGCGGCTGTGGCACGCCGGGCCGGAGTTTTGAGACCGACTGCGTCGAGCCGTGGACGTGAGTCCACGGATGCGGGACGAAGTGAACCGCCCGGCATATGATCAGCCCCGGCCGGGTGTGTGCGACTCGATTGCGATATCCGCCAACGCAGCTCGCCTGGTCTCTCGCACCCGGGGATTCACATCCCCGGCTCGACTTTGGCGTTCGTCGCTCTCGCTGGTCTGGGCGATCCCGTTCGGAAACGGAATTCGTACATTCGAAATCGAAAAACCCAGGCCGTGCGGCCTG
>WGMM01000044.1 GCA_016125085.1 bacterium | reverse complement strand
CTTGTCAGGCCAGGGCTGGGGCGGGGCCGGTGGCTTGACGGTCGCGTTGGCCAGGCGGGTTTCGCGAGCGGTCGTGAGAGCAGCGGCCGAAAGCTTGCGAAGCGACGCGCCCAGTTCAGGAGCGATGCGATAAGGGGCCGAACGCTTCACGGCCTTCATGTCGCTCTTGCGGACGATGCGGATATTCGGCGGGCAGTAGGTGCCGTAAAGCAGACCCAGCGGCAGGCTGCTTCGGCGCAGGTTGTGCAGGATGCGGCCCAGGGGCAACTGCCGGATGAAGAACGACTCGAGGAATTCCATGCCAAAGCGGTGGGCGAAAACGTCCAGCGTTTCCCGCTCGGTCGCGATCAGTCCGTCGCAGAAGTCGAACTTGCGGAACGCGTTGAGAAACGAACCCTTGATCGAGGCTTCGGCCGTCTGACAGCCGTTCAGGAAGGCCACGAGCCGCTTGGGATTTTCGGCGGCCGCGAAAGTGGAGGCGAGCCGGTCGACGGTGACTTCTTCACCTTCGCGGCCATCGAGGAATTCCAGAAAAAGGCTGTCCGGCTTGGCATGGCTGAGCCAGTAGAGGACGTCGGGTGTCTGGTTCCGCTCTTCAATGAAGCTCTCCAGCGAGGCCATGTCGTGCATCAGGTGCACGATCTTGCCGGCCGGTGAGTCCGGGTCGCGGAGAGCGTCGATACGCTGGAGGAGATCTTCGAATTCGACCTTGGTGTTCGTGTCCTGGTGGAGATTGGCGAGGATGGTTTCGTCCATCATCACGACGAGCGTCACAGTCTCGAGGTCGATCGGGCTGTCAGCCTTAAAGGGGTTGACGTTCTTGCCACAGGAGAGGTCAAACTTGGCACCCCAGAAAAATCCCCAGTCATCGACTGCGCCCGAATTGAGCCGGGCGAGGAGCTCCGCGGGCTTGATGAGCTTGTCGTCGAAGAGCAGGTTCCAGGGGATCGTCGGGAGGGGTTTGGTCAGGTCATCGGCACATTCGTCGTCGATCTGGATCTCGACTGTATCGACGCGGTCTTCGGCGGCGAGCATCTTGAGCCACTTTTCGATCTCGCGCTGGGTGGCGTCTTCCTTCGGCAGCAATCTGTCGTAGAGCGACTTGCCGGCCTTTGCCAATTCTATGATCAGGGTATTCAGTGACACTCCATCGATGATTTCGCCCGGACTCTTGAGCATCTCCGGTGCGTTTTCGAGCGAGGTGACGATGTCCTGAATCGCGAGACGAACGTCGGCGATGCAAGTTTCGAGCTTGTCGACAGGCACCAGATACGGCGGGAAAAACCGGCCGTTTGCGGACCAGCGCAGCTGGATCTGGCCCTTGTCCCTGAGATCGCGGGTGCGAATCACCTGGCAGACGACGCTGGCGAGGTAGGTCTTGGGCGTCGATGTTTCGTTCAGGGTTTCGTTATCGGGTGCGTCTGCCATCATATCCTCGGGCCGAAAGACAACGCGTTCGAAACGGGTTGCGAAGGAGAATCACGATTCAGGAAAGGCATCGGGTCGAAAGGTAACGCATTATTTTCCGGCCATGCCAGCCGGATCAAGATCGTGACGGTAAGATCGTTCATGGCTTCGGCGAAGATCACGATTCTGCGGGATGAACGGGAAGGAGCGTTTGAGGGTGCGGTGAATGATGGGCGGAGACGCTCGATCTTCTATGTCGGATTGTTCGATATCGTTTCGGAAATTCGGGGACCATAATGCTGACCTGGGCACTCAGGGAGTCAATGATCTCGTGATTGACATACTGGCTTCGCGCGATTCAGGCTGCTCGCCCCGTTGGCTGCTGGCGAGTTCTGACCCACTGCCGTACGATTTTGGCTGAAGACGATATCGCGACTGCTCGCAAACGAGAGGTAAATGATGGGCATCGAACACAATCGCATCTGGGCCTCTTTGCTCGTCGCTGCACTCGTGGCAGTTTTGCCTTTGAAAGGTACTGCGGACGATCCGACTCGGGGAGAGTATGCGACGACCGCCAAAGCCGACCGAAACCTGCCGATCAAGCTCTTCATCCTTGCCGGGCAGTCGAACATGGAAGGGCATGGTTTCATTGCGGCCGATCCGAAACGGAACGGCGGCAACGGCTCGGGAACAGAGAGTTCCGTTGGCCTGGAACACGTTCGCGACGCCCATAGCCCTGGACGACAATACGTACGGTTACAAGTGGTCCGAAGAGCTTGTCATGAAGACGAACGGCCTGATCACCCTGCCTGAGTACTTTCGTCTCGACAAAGACGCAGCGGGCAAGGATCGCTGGACGGTCGTCGCCGGTAAAGACGTTCCAGCTGAGACGGGCTTATCGAAGGTCGAGTTTCCGCAACGCCGAGGTCTCGATCGTCGACCGTACGAGACGCCCGAAGAGGCGGCCAGCGTCTGGAAAACGCCAGGCCCGGCTGCCGGGCCGTTCGCGGCGAAACTCGGCGATGGCAGTGTGGTGACTTTCTATTGGTACCGCTTCGTCGACCAGCCGGCACTGCGACATGCCGATTTGACCAGCGACGAGCGGGAGGCCCTTCAGAAACGGGTCGAGATGTTGCACCGGCACTGGACGAAGGACCGCGAATATCTTCCCCCGCCAACCGTCGGCACTCTTGCCGAACTCGACCCGGCCGTAATCGTGACACCGCCGAAGGGCCTCGAATTCGGATACGTGCCGATCGTCACTCGGCAGGCTGCCGGAGAATGACGAAGGGATCGCGTCGAACATGCAACATGCGGATCAGGGCCATGAATGCAGTGTGTACGAGTCTCCTACTCGAATGGCCGAAATTCATCCCCGATGTAGTGTTTTGCGATTTCATCGAAGGCGGACGAATCGACCGGTTGTTGTGACTTGGAACTCTGCTCTGACCATGCGTCGAACCAATGCGAGATCTGGTTGCCCAGGTCTTTAGAAGCGTCGAGCCCCTGGCAGCAGCGATCAGCGGGCCGCGATCTGTTCGAGAATCGTCGGATCCTGAATCTCCCGGTCGCGGGCCAGCAGCAGGACTTTGCTGACAACCTCGGCCGTGCGGGGGTCGTCGTCCGCGAACGGCAGGAACAGGCGGCCGCGATGCTGCGCCGTTACCGCGACCACGCACAGCGAACCGCCCGGCTGCTTGGGCACCACGCCCGAGCCCAGATGCACCGAATAGTGCCCGTATTCGCCCTGGATCAGCGCATGTTTGCTATCGAGCTGGACATTGTCCAGCTTCAGGAACCGGCAGGTTTCCTCCAGCAGCGAGCGGCGCATATCGATCGTCGATTGCGTCGCCTCGGGGTCGACGCCGTCGACATGCGCCACGCTTACGGCCAGGTCCAGGTCTCTCATGACCTCGCTGAAGGTCACGGGCGGCACGGCCTCCAGCGGAACCAGATTCCATTCGCCCCGCTTGCGGAAGACGACCTGCCCTCGGCCGGCGCGGCGGCCTCGGCGGGTGTGGTGTAGCCGTGGTCAAGCGCGAGGTCGACGATCAGGCCTTCGGCGCGATAGAGCCTCGTCAGCTCTTCCCGCGTGCTCCATCCCCGCCCGGCGAGCAGCGACTTCGCCTGGTTTTCGATCAGCTGGTGGCCGGAATAGCGGTGCGACTTATCGCTGTCCTCCTTTTCGGCAGGCGTCAGCGTGTAGACTTCCCGAAAAATCTGCCTGAAGGGCTGAATGCGTTCGCTGGCGAAACACTCCGCCTGAAAGTCATGCCACGTCTTCGCCGCGACGAAATCGAGCGGATGGGCGATCGACCATTCGCCCTTGACCGGGATAGACTCACAGTCGAACGACCGGACCGCGTTGCTGCTATCGACGGGTAGTCTAGCCCCTCATCGGTATTCAGCACGAGACGCTCCAGGACCGGCTTGATTATGGCATGGCCCATATGGCCTTCAGCTCGGCTGCGGTGAATCGGTCGCCTGAGCACATGGCCTTCGATCCGCAGAAGCCTCCGCCCTTGTGCAACCTTTACGTGAGCATGCTGCTGCACCTGGGCATCGAAACGGGCCGGTACTCGAACTCGACCGGAACGCTAACGGGGCTGGAGTTCGCTAGGTAAGTCGGCTGGATTTTCGCAAGACGCGGCGGATAACGCGGTTGATTTCGACACACACGGGGATCAAGGATCGGCCGGGACTAGGCGAAGAAGCGAAACGAGAGATGTCGTGAAAGTCCACACCGGTCTCAAGCCGAGGCTCGATCCGAATCCTGCCATTCTTGGTTTCTCAGCTCGTCACGGTGTGGGCATTCCCGACCTCGCGACATGACGGGTAAGAAAGGACGTCCGTACATTCGTCCGAACTTGATGTGGACAGATAGAATCGGGCGTGTATTCCGTTCGGAAACGGAGATCCAAAAACTAGTTTTTGGAATCGGTTTTTCGGCGATCGCACAACCTCACTCAAACCTCTTCGAGCTATCGCAAGGCGCGTTTTCCGCTTACCTCGTTTGGCGATCGAACAACCGAACGAATCGTTGGAAATGAGCATCGTCCTTTCCAGAAAGTCCCAGTTTTTCGGCAGATCGGTGTCCGTGTCGTCTTCCAAATCCACCAGCAGCTTCTGCCATGCCACCAAGGCATGACCTGGCACGAAGACCAGGCCTGGGTTCAGCGAATTGGCCTCCATCAGGCTGGCGAAGAGCAAGGCACCGCCCAGGTAGTTGGCAGTTTTGTGCCGCAGCGATTCGCGCGGCAGACGGACTCGCTGGCCGTTCAGGCTTTGCGTGCGGCCGAAGTCGATCGTGGAATTGACGTACACTAGATTCTCGTCCTTGAGCACTTCGGAAATGGCCCGCACTTCGCCTTCGACGACTTTCTCCCACCCGGCCAGATCGCCTCGCAGGCTGTGGTCCGGGGTCTTGTCGACTACCTTTCGCAGCAGTCGCTAAATCGGGTCGGCGTTGGGCGTGACCCACGCGCCGTAGTAGGGCGTGAGGTCTTCGATAAGTTTGTTCCGTTCCACGTCCCACAGGCCGTTTTTGTTCGAGTTGCGGGAAAGGTGGAAATGAAGATCAGAAAAGTTGACTTTCGGCCTCCGGGATGACACCACCGACTTCGCTGAGTAACTGCTGGCCACGACGGCGGTATTCCTCGGCACGGTCGGGGATGACGAGGGAGGCGTCGAGCAAGGCGCGGGCTAGCTCGTAACGGGCGCCGAGTTTTTCGGCAGATACGATGGAGCGTTCGAAGTATGAAGCAGCCTTGTTCGTTTTCGCGAGGGCTTGGGCAGCACGGCCACTGACACGCAAAACGTGAGGCCAATAGTTCGGGTAAAGCCTGCCGATAGCTCGGGCAGTTCGGGCCTCGCGCCACGCCTTCCTGGCGCTGGTTCGCCCGGGACCATATTGAGTTTCAGGCATAAACCATCGAGGTCCCAGAAGACTTTCGACGAGAAGCGGAAATGTCGGTCCTGAGAACTCGACCACGAAAGCGCTCTTGTATAGGCGTGTCCGGGAACGTTCCAAGGCTTCACGGGCACCGGCATAGTCAGAGGCTTGAAGACGGACCAAGCCGAGAACGCCAAGCGCGATCCCTTCGGTCGTCGATCGGAATGAAGCCAGTTCCTCGACCGCACGAAGTGCAATGTCATTGGCCTCCACGATACGGCCGACTCGCGCCAGGGCGTCGGCCTTGCCGTATTGCCCCCAGCAAAGTGTTTCCCGGTCCCCTCGGGTCGTGGCGGTCGTGATCTCTCGATCCGCCTCAGCGATCGCTGCGGCGAAGTCGCCCCGCACCGAATAAAGGTGTCTGAGTGTGTGATGCGAGAAGAAACCGAACCAGTCCCCGACCTTATCGAGAACCGGGATCGCATTAAGCAGGTGCGACTCCGCGGCGTCGAGTCGCCCGCTGAAGTAGAGAGCGCCACCGATGTGCCCCTCGGCCATCGCTTTCAGGTCATCACGGGAAGACGTCTCTGCAGCCTTGCGGGCTCGTTGAATGAAGGCCATTCCGAGCCGATGCAATCCGAAAATCCCGCAATTCAGACCCAATTTCGAATACGCGATGGCGACGAACTCGGGGCTCCTCAATCGTTTCGCGAACCCCACGATTTTGTAAGTGTTATGCGTGTATTCGAACGTGCTTCTCTGCCCGTTAATCTGGCAGAGCCGCAGATAGGTCGAGATGGCGAGCCCGATCCGCTCATTTCGATCAGGACCATTGACGGGCCGCCGACACCAGTGGGGAAGAAGGTGAAAGTAAACGGATGTCATCCACATATCAAGCAATCGTCCGGCGCGGCTATTCGAACGCGGGAATCCCACGTCGGACAGCGCTCGTCCAAAGAACCGGGTCGCCGCTTCGAAGTCACCTTTCCGATGGTATGCCTCGCCGATCCCGTAATGAACTCGCCCCTTCTGGATTGCGCTCGTCGCATGTTCGAGAGCCTTCTCGTAATTCGAGATCGCCTCGTCGAGCCGGCCGGAGGCGCTGTGGGCTGTGGCGAGCATTTCGAAGAACCGATAGAGCGTCGCGGATTCAGCGTTGTCCGGTTGCAGCTTCAGTGCATCTTCCAGATGGGTCACGGCGTTATTGAAGGCGTAAGCATCGAGCGCGGCTTGAGCAGCCTCCATACCGTATCCGAACGCTTTGAGCTGTTCATCGGCATTTCGGAAGTGCTCCGCGAGCAAGGCCGGCGCAACGAACTGGCCCGTCGCACGTCGAAGCTCAAGCAGTTCGCCGACTCGCCTATGCAGACTCCGGCGTCGCGAGGCCGTCATGTCTGCGAGAGGCATTTCTCGCAAGAGATCGTGTACGAACTCGACCCGGCCGGCATTGCCTGTTTCGCGGAACACACGGCGTGGAATGAGCATATCGATCGCGTCGAGAACATCCGTCTCACTCAAGTCAGGCAAGACTTCTTTCAGGCAGTCGATCTCGACCAACACCCCGATCACCGCGGACGCGTTGATCACCTGCTGCACCTTGGGCGGTAGACCTTGAAGCCGTAAACGCATCACGTCCCGCACGGTTTCGGGGAGATCCGTACTATCCGCCGCTTCTGCGGAAAGTACCCAGGCGTTATCGCTTCGGCTGATTGCGTTTTTCTCGTACCAGTCACGTACCGTTTCGGCGACGAAGAACGGATTGCCGCCACAAAGTTGGTGGACCCGAGCGACAAGGTCATCGGACAATTCTTCGGGCAGACAGTTCAGACGCAAAGCGATCATTTCGCGAGTCTCGCTTTCGACCAGCAGCGAGAGGCGAATCTCATGAACTTGCCGACGGTCGCGAAGCTGAGCCATCAAAGACTCGAGCTGGTCGTAGCCCGCTCGGGCCGAGGCAACGATGATCAACTGCGGTACAACCGTGGAGCGATCCGATTCCGGTCGCCGGGCCTCGGCAAGTGCCGCTGCCAGGTGGCGGAGCAGATCGAGCGAACTCTTGTCCGCCCATTGCAGGTCTTCGAAGCTCAGGCAGATCGGCTGGATCGTAGCGATTTCGAGAAATAATGCCGACAGAGCGCGATGGATGTAGTCGGCTTCACGCCCATAGTCGACCTGATGGTACGCTTCGCCGGGGAGATACTTACGCAACTCGGGAGCGATTCGGAGCAGTTCGCCGCGATAGTTTTTGACGATCGCCTGCAAGCGAACGAGGGCTCGCTCCGGCATGTCGGAGACGTGTGTGCCCGTCAGGTCGTCGTCGGCCTGGACTACCGCCTCGTTCCGTTCCTGAAGTCGCATCTCGGCGATCAGCTGGCGGAGAATCTCGACGAACGGCTGGAATGGAGACAGGTTGCCGTCAAAGCATCGCCCCTCGAAAACCTGGCATCCGTGCCTGCGCGCGATGCGTTCCGCTTCCTGCATCACGGTGCTCTTGCCGATGCCAGGTTCGCCACTTACGACAACCAGTGATGGAGGCACCTCCTGATCAGCCAAATTTGACGGACGGAGGCTGCGCTGAAACAAATCGCCGATCGCTTCCTGCTCCTTGCTCCGGCAGACAAATCCGGTCACCGAGAGACGTGGCCGCAACTCGACGAGCGATACGCCAGAAACGATGCTTCGCTCATCAATCCCAAGATAGCCAGCGATCACAGCGCGCAATGCAGCAGCGGAATCGGGGCGTCGCCGTGGTAACTTTCGCAGATACTTCATGACCGCTTCGGCGATCGGCGCAGGAACTTCCGGATTGACTTCCGAAAGATGGCGGGGCTTTTCATTGAGCTGCGCCTGCAGAAGCGGGCGCATGCCGGCCAGTCGAGCCTCCGGAAACGCGTACCGGCCGCCAAGAAGTTCGTAAGCGACAAGCCCCAGGCAATAGAGATCGGCGCGATGATCGAGTTCGTCGAGATTGACCTGTTCGGGGGCGCAGTAAGCGACCGTGCCGACGAAACCTGCTTCAGCCGAAAGCGAGGACGAAACGCCATAGTACTTGGCCAGACCGAAATCCATCAGCCGGGTTTCGAAGTGCGCCGTTCCGTCGCCGCGAGCCGCCAGCCGCACCATCACGTTGGATGGTTTCACGTCCCGGTGGACGATCGCATGGCTGTGAATGTAATCCAGCGCGTGCGTCAATTGCAGCAGCGGTTCGAAACGATCGGCCAGCGGCCTTGAAATCAGGCTCGTGATCGGCTGCCCGGGAAACAGCTCCATGGTGAAAAAGGGGCCGCCGGCAAGTTCGCCGTAATCGTAAACGCTCAGGCAATGAGGATGGCTCAGAGCCGCGAGTGACCGGAACTCGCGTTCGAAACGACGGCGTGCCGTTCCGACGATGTTGCCCTTCATCAGTTTCAGGGCGACTTCACGGCCGTCGCGGTTGTCGCGAGCACGATAAACGATACCCATTCCTCCTTCGCCGAGCCTGGCGCCGATCCGGAAACGCTCGTGCAGGAGGGTTGCATCGAGGCCGGGCGAAGTGGTCGGATGAGAATCCCCGGTCGATTCGGCAACTGAGGTGACCGCGACTGTCGCGGTTCGGAAGGATCTGGTCGCATCGCTCTGTCGATCGAGATCGTTCCTGGTTTCGGAGCGTGTCATCGGAAATCCTGGATCCACGAAAGGAAGCGTGAGGTCAATAGGAATCCGCGGAGATCACCTCACCGCCTGAGATCGAGTTCAAGCCGACCCAGACTTGCTCCTCGATCGTATCTTTGACGAAACGCACCGAGCCGTCTCCGAAACAGGCATTGACGCCACCAGGGTGACGGCTTCTTGCGGCCTGGTAGTAATCGTAGTAAGGAAATGGAACCGTGATGCACGGCAACTTGTGGGTAGGGTCGCTCACGCAGAACCCGTCTCCCAGCCGGTCCCCCCCGCCACCAGAAGGATCAGCCACGCCGTAGAAATCCCGCGTGCCGTTGGGCGTGAAGCGGGTCATAAAGACGCTCGCCAGAGTCCAAATCGCTCCCCGGGCGTCATTTGCGTCACCCTGAAGCACTTCGGCAGTGAAAATCGTCGAACTCGTTCCGTCGGTGACGCCGGCGAGCCTCACGGACTGGTGACCGAACGCCGAACGCCTGTGGAAGACCGGGAGGTTGCGTGTCGCAGTTCCGCCCGCTGAGTTCAGCTGACTCCAGACCGTATTGCCCCAACTGACCATGTAGTTTCCACGAGGTGCGACGATCTGCCGGCCGTTGGTCGGCCATGTCACACGCAGCGGGCGATTCTCGTCGCTGGGGCACTGCATCGATGAAACCTTCGTACCGAAGACCGTGGAATTGACGGAGAATCCGGAAGGCATTCCCGTCGAATCGGGAACCCCCTCGAGCCCGATCGAAAAATTGAATGCGTCGTAAAGCGCCTGTTGCTCAAGTTGAGGCAGGATCTGAGTAAACCAGTTGGTGTTCTGCGGCCCCATGAAAAACCCGGGTAAAGGGAAACCGGGCTGAGGCGTCCAGACTCGCCCGATCGGCAACGTGCCGTGGATCGACTCATAGTTGTGTATCGCCAGTCCCAGCTGTTTCAGATTGTTCACGCACTGCGCACGCCTCGCCGCCTCACGGGCGGACTGCACCGCCGGAAGCAGCAGGGCGATGAGCACAGCGATGATCGCGATGACGACAAGCAACTCGATGAGCGTAAATCCACCTTTGTGACGCATCGGTCTGTACCTCGGATCGGTTTCGTTTGAGGTTTTCCCGGTAATCAGCAGTTTCGAAATCTACGGCTGGCAGAACGGCGGAGTCTTTTCAGGTAGTCCCCGCCGTTCCGGTTCGTTCGCGTCAGAATCCAGCTCAGGGCGAAAAGCCGCTTCCTGGAACTCAACGGTCCTGACGGGTTCCGCCTTATCTTCGTCCTCGATTGAGCTGGACTTGTCCCGTGCCCTCCCAGCTGTAAAAGACAGGCTGGTCGCTGCCGAGGACGAACGGCTCCGATCGGGCGTACATCACCCAGCCGCCGGTGGCGCCGGCGAACCGGCCGGTGCTCATCGCGGGCTTCACGACGAAATCGGCTGTCCAGAGGGCCTCGACGAGCAGGATCGGGCTCCCGTCGGGCAGGATTCCCAGCACGTCAAGGATCGTCAGGACGAAAGTGCCGCTCGCTGAGCTGCCCGGCTGGTCACCGTAGTCGCACGCGAGCTTGTCGCCGTTGGCTCCGGTGAAGACGAACGGGCTGCCGCTGCCGAACCGGCCGGTGATGGTACCGGGAGGCGAGACGGGGTCGACGGAGAGCGTCTGCACCGTGCCTTCGCCATAGTGATGGCCGAGGTGAGTCGCCTCGCCGACGACCCAGTGAGGCCGTGCGGGCTGTCCCGGTAGCGGAACGCCGAAGGGCCCAGAGCCTGAGCCGCTGATCTTGAATGGTTTCACGATCTGGGCCTGGGCTTCGCTTGTGACGAAGGTCAGAAGCACGGCAGTGGCAAAGAGGCTGAGAGTTCTGTGCATGTTCGACATTTGCGATGACTCCTGAGGTTGCTTGCGAAGACGGATGCCGGATCGCTTCGTTAATCAATGCGAAATCTGGCAGCGAATCGCTTCGGCTGATTTCGGATTATTTCGAAATTCTTCCGGCTGCCCCTGAAACGAAGCATCCCAAGCATTTCCGGTCAATCTTGGCCGCGATCACGGTGGCTTTGTCTCGTGGTCCAGAGCTTGACCTTGCCGGCGTGGTCGCACGAGGCCAGGGTTGCTCCGTCGGGTGAGAACGCCAGGGCGTTGATCTGGGCCTCGTGGCCTTTCTGGTCGAGCAGGTTCTGGTGGGTCAGCGTGTCCCAAAGGCGGATCGTCTTGCCCATGCCGGCGGCGGCCAGAATGCGGCCGTCGGGCGAGTATGCGACGGACCGCAGCTCGCTGTCCTCGCTGAAGACCCGGGCCTTTTCGGATAATGTGACGGGGTCAAGGAACCGGATCAGGCCAGTCTGATCACCCACGGCGAGCGTCGTGCCGTCCGGCGAGAATGCGAGCGTCGTGAACGGTCGCGGGCCTTCGATGGCAGCGATCTGACTGCGCGAGGCAAGATCCCAAAGTCGCACCGAGCCGTCATTGGCGGCTGACGCCAGGGTCTTGCCATCGGGGCTGAAGGCAATCTGGCGTACTTTATCGGTGTGCCCTGAGAGCACAGCCCGAGCTGCCATCGTAAAGCCATCGAACAGGTGGATTTTGCGATCGTCACCGGATTTGGCCAGGGTTTTTCCGTCGGGGCTGAAGGCCACGGTACGAACGAGGCTCGATCGCCCGGGAAGAGAGCGGCCGTCTTTCCAGCGTTTCGCGTCCGTGAGGAAGCTGATGTCAAAGAGTCTCAAGTTTCGTTTCTCGATCAAGCCCCCCGTAACCAGCCGCTGACCATCGGGCGATATCGCCATTGTCGAAAGCGTCGCGAGATGCGGGCGGCCGGAGGTGACGAGTTCACCGCCCGCGACGCTCCAGAGCTTGAGAGTCTTGGGTTCGTCCGAATTATCGCTACCGCTCAACAAATATCGGCTGTCGGGCGTGAATGCCAGACACCAGGCTTCGTCCTGATGGCCGGCCAGTTCTATGGAAGGGGCGGGAAACAGCTTCCATTGCTTGATCGCATGCCCTCCGATCAGGTAAATCGACTGGCCATCCGGGGCGAATTTCATTTCATGGATCGTATCGTGCCGCCCGCTGAAGGTCGCCACGACCTCGCCTGTTCGAACGTCGAAAACACGAACCGGCGTCTGCCCGCCGGGAATACCCCAGGTCGTCAGGGCGAGGTACCGGCCATCGGCCGAGAGAGCGCATACGACACTCGATTCTTCGCGATCCGTACCTTCCGGAACGATCATCGCTGTGGTTCGGCTTGTACGGTCCCAGATGAAAATCCGTTTCGATGCGGTCTGCATTACCACGGTTGCGGCATGATCGGAAGTCCACAAAAAGCTCGTTCCGGACAAGATCGCCTCACAGGCATGGATCCGGTCGATTTCGGCTCCGGTGGCCGTGTCGTTCAGAACGATATCGCTTCGGCCGCCATCGATTTGTGCGAAAATGGCTCCATCTGGCGAAACTTCGCACCAGGCAATCTCTTCGGAACGTGGCAGGGCAAATTTGCGGACTTTCCCGGTGATGAGATCGACCTTCTCGACCTTGGCTCCAAGCCGGTGACGAAAGGCTTGGTCGTCCCCGGTCGGAAACGTGAATTCGCCGTACGGGTACTTGCCGAGCAGTTTCGAGTGGGCCGGGTCGGACCCAATGTCGTAAAGAAAGTCAAAAATCATGCCGTCTCGAGTATATGTGCCGAGATAGAGAATGCGCCCCGAATTTGAGATCCTGAGTCTTTTGAAGCCGATGGCGGAAATATCGAACCTTCCCACGATTGCGCCGGAAGGCATGCTCCGGATGAGGACCTCGCTGGTCTGGTCGGACTCCGTGGATTTCCCTGCCGATACGAGCGTGCGGCCGTCGGGAGATACCGCCAGGGCCTCCACCCGGCGGTAATTCCCCTTCAGGACGTCCGAGAGCTGGCCGGTGGCCATGTCGACGATCGCAATCTCGCCGGCTCCATTGTCGTACGCGATCCGCTGGTCACCCTCAAGCAGAATCGGCGATCGCACGCTGCCGAAATGGCCCTGGTAGCTCACGATATCCGGGTAGACGACGATGTCCCTGGTGGCTTGACCCTGCAGATAATGCCAGGCGAAATCTCGCAGGTCATTGCCCTCGGCAGATGTGCTGGCGTCTTTGAGAATCTCCTGAGCGAGTTCGACCTGGCGGTCGTCAATGGCTTTCCGCGCATCGCGCAGTCGAGATGCATAAAGATGCCGTTCCGAGAACTGCAATCGGTGTTCGGCCAGGATGCGGGAGGCTTCGGAATTCCGTTCGGCCCGGATCGCCCTCAGAGCAAGCCATGTGCTCAGGCTGGTCGCTGAAGCAAGTGTCAGCCCCACGACCGAGACGGTCGAAAGAAAGACCTGATGCCGACGGGCGAACTTGCGAAATCGGTAAGTCCGGCTTGCCGGCACGGCCGCAACCGGGCTTCCGCTCAGATAACGCCCGACGTCGGCCGCAAGATCGCCCGATGACTCATAACGCCGTTTCCGGTCCTTCTCCAGCGCCTTCATCACGATCCAGTCCAGCTCGCCTTTCAGCTTCGAACCTAGCCGTCTCGGCTCCGATCGTCGGGCATCGGCCACGGTCGTTCGAGTGTCGCCCAGCGAACTGAGACGCAGGCTTGGCCGTAGCGGTTCGTCCTCGCGGATCATCCGCCGCATCTCGTCGAAGGTGGCCTGTTTGAGCGTCCACGAATCGAATGGAGTGGTGCCGGTGAGAAGTTCGTAAAGCAGAACGCCCAGGCTGTAAATGTCGCTGCGGGTATCGATGTCCACGCCCGACAGGGCGGCCTGCTCGGGGCTCATATACATTGGCGTACCGACGAACTGATGGAAACCTGTGCATAGCGTGCGATCGGTGAGGGAGTCTCCGATGGCCTTGGCCACGCCGAAGTCGATGACTTTGGGCACCGGCTCGCCGTCAATGACCGTCACGAGGATATTCGTGGGCTTCAGGTCACGGTGAATGATTCCCTTCTGATGGGCGTGCTGGACGGCTCGGCAGACGAGCATAAAGAGGTTGAGACGGTCTTCGACAACGAGCCGTTCGCGGTCGCAATAATCGGTGATGGGGATCCCGCGGACGAGTTCCATGACGAAGAACGGCCGGCCCTGGGCGGTGGTCCCGCCGTCGAAGACGCGGGCGATATTGGGGTGGTCCATCATGGCCAGGGCCTGGCGTTCGGCCTCGAACCGGGCAAGGACCTGTTTTGTGTCCATGCCGGGCTTGATGACCTTAAGCGCGACCTTGCGGCGGACAGGCTCACTTTGTTCGGCCATCCAGACGATACCCATGCCGCCATCGCCGATCGGTTCGATCAGCTTGTACGGGCCGATCTTCGTGCCGGCCTGCTGATCGACCGATAAGTCGATCTGAGGGACTGAGAGCGGCGGCGATTCGAGGAAGCCGTTCGCCAGGGAGTCAAGCGCGAGGAGTTCTTCGATCTCTCGCTGGGCGCGTTCGTTAACGGCATGACGCTGAAGAAACGCCGCACGGGCGGCCGGGTTTTCGATTTCCAGGGCGGCGAAGAAAAGTTCCTCAAGATCCGGTTCGGGCTGTTTCATGGCTGATACCTTCTGACTTCGCGGGTTCCTTCATCGAAACCTTCCGAAAGCTCATGCGAAATCCGAAGGCCAATAACACCAGCGATTTTGCGGAATTCAGGATATTTCATCGACTTCGTCGGCGTTTTTCAGCCATTTCAGCATCCGAACCCTGGCGTAACGCCAATGGCGCTGAGCCGTCGTAAGGGAAATGCCGAGGATGTCGGCGGCTTCGGTTTCGGTCATCCCGGCGAAGTATCGGAGCTTCACGAGCTGGGCCTTGACCGGGTCTTCGACTTCGAGCTTCGCCAGGGCGTCGTCGAGGGCGAGGATGTCGTCGGAGAGAGCCGGTGCGGCGATGTCGAAAGCTTCGAAATTCTGTCGCTGAAGCTGGCCGCCGTACTTGTCGGCTCTTTTGCGGCGGGCGTTTTCGATGAGGATCCGGCGCATGGCCTCGGCCGCGGCGGAGAAGAAGTGAGCGCGGTTGGTCCAGTCAATACTTTGGCCTTCAGGCCCAAGGAGGCGGAGATACGCTTCGTGAACAAGTGCGGTAGCCTGAAGCGTCTGCCCCGGTTTTTCCCTGGCGAGCCGCTGACGGGCAAGCTCTCGAAGTTCACAGTAGACGAGCGGCAGTAGGCGATCGCCTGCCTGGTCATCACCATGCTCAATCGTTGAGAGGACGCGCGTCACATCGCTCATGCACTTGGACCTATTCGCTTGACGATATCGAACTTTACTGACCGGACATCTTTCGGAAACGGAAGAACGCTACGCCCACGTTAGACTATGGCTTCCGGTCAATGCACGGGATCAGGCGTAGATCTGTTTTGAATTTCCGAGATCTGATGCGCACGGATTAGGGTTCTAATTTACGGGAATCTCCAAGACGACGCCAGAGAGCTGGTCCGATTGCGAATCACCAGCAAAAGTTGCGGCTACAAGATATGCGATGGTCAGATCGCCGATGATCCGTTCACGTTCGTAGATATGTCTGGCCTTGGGTTGCCCAGCCGATTTGCGAGTGGCCAAAGCGGCTTTTCCATTGGCGGGAAACTCATCGCGCCAGCGGTAGCGCGTCGGCTCGGAAACGCCGAACCGGCGGGCAAGAACAGAGCCTGGCTCTTCGCGACGAATCAGAGCCAGCACTTCTTGGGAGCGATGCTTGGGAGAGAATTCGGAGACCTTGGCCATGAGAAAAAGTCTTTCGCATCAAGGGGGGCATTCCAATCTACCCCGAACGATGCGAGTCTCACACTAAACGAGTCCGGATAACCGAGGGCAAGACAACCAGTGTCCGCGAGCTGGAACAGCTTATGGCAAGCGACGAAGCCTGGACCAAAAACCCGAAGCCCAAGGTGAAAGTCGAACCGCCGAAGGATATCGCCAATGCCGCCAACATTCTTGGCCGGGCCCAACTGATGTTCGACCTCACGCATCTGGCTCTTAATACCGACTCGATACTGCTTGTGATCATCATTCTGACCGGTTCGACCAACGAGCATCCGATCCAGGGCATTTCGCTCGGGCACCACGACCTGTGGAATCATGGCAAGGATCCGGGCAAGCTCGTCCAGTTCAAGATCATCGAGGCGGAAACGATCAAAACCGTCGGCGAATTCCTGGCGAAGCTGAAGCACAACCACGAGGACTCGTCGGACCTAATCGCCATCTCGACGGTGTTCCTCAGCAGCAACTTGGAAGACGCCAGCAGCCACAACGTGCGCAACCCGCCGGCGCTACTGTCGGTGGTGGCTTCTGTCAGGGCCAGCACCTGACCTTCGACTCCCAGGAACCACCTCCACCTGCGCAACCGTCACAAAAGTATGCTCCAGTGTCCAGGCCTCAAACCGGACCGGTTCTCGAAATTGAGCGGAACTCTGGTAGGGCTGGCGTTCGCTGGGTTAGTGAGTTGGGTGTTCGACTGCCTTACGGATCACGCTGCCAGAGACCAAGGAGCCGGCACGCGAAGCAAGGATGGGACCAGGCAATGCCAACGAGCGTAACGATTGACACTGCCACTGCGCCAGATAAAATACTGGCACGTCTCGATACGAATCACTCGATTCGCCCCTTACGCAGTTGGGGCCACGCGGATCATGACCGGCCAGTCCGACGAGTCGAGAGGTGGCGAAGCGAGCGTCAGGGCCAGGCGCGAAAGATGGTGATCGAACTCGCGGACAGGTCGGAATCGGCAATCCAAAAACTAGTTTTTAGATCGGATTCAGGTGCCGCCGCACTTGCCATAAGTAATAGCGATTTCTATCGATGCCGCACGCCCATCGGCGTCCTGCTGATCATGTTCTGTGGTGTGTTCCGCTTCATAAGTCCCATGCACCGGTTTCGGTCGAAATCGTGAGCTTATCGTCTCCCTCATCCTGTCCGACATGGACAGTTGTTGGGCTTGCCCCTATCACTGCCCGCGATTTTGTTAGTTCTGACAATCTTCCCGTTCCGTTCCGGACTGATTGATTCCCGAAGCCGAGGTCCGCTTACGAACGTCTTTATCGTCCTCATCAAAGACATAGGCTTGGGAGACTTTTCGTGCTTCGGCAATACGGAAGCTCAGACGTCGAACATCGACCGACTCGCGGCCGAAAGGCTGCGGTTCACTCCGTTCTACAACACCGGACGCTGCTGTCCGACCCGGGCCGCCCTGCTGACGGGCCTTTATTCGCACCAGACGGGTGTCGGCCACATGACCGAGGACAAAAACCAGCCCGGTTTTCGGGGCCGCCTCAACGACAAGTGCTTGACCTTCGCGGAAGTCCTGAAACCGGCCGGTTATTTCACGGCGATGGCAGGCAAGTGGCACGTCGGTCAGAACCACGGCGTGACACCATGGGGCAGGGGGTTCGACCGCAGTCTGAGCGCGGCCGCGGGCGGGTTCTATTTCCCCGGATCGAAAAACGCGAAACTCTTCCTCGACGGCGAATCGCTCACCATAGACGATCCCTGTCTGCCGAAAGACTGGTACTCATCCGACCTGTGGACGACCTTCGGCCTGAAATTCGTGGACGAAGCCCGCGAAGCCGGCAAGCCGTTCTTTCTGTACCTGGCACACAATGCGCCCCACTTCCCGCTTCAGGCACCGGCCGACGCGATTGAGCCGTTTCGCGGTAAATACGGTGAAGGCTGGGATGCCCTGCGGAAGAAACGCCACGCCCGCCAGGTCGAACTCGGAATTGTCGACAAGGCCTGGGAACCGGCGAATCGCCCACCCGTCATTCGCGAATGGAACGAACTCGCCGCCGACGACCAGGACCGGTTCGACCACATCATGGCGACTTATTCCGCCTGCGTAAGCCGCATGGATCGCGCCATCGGCGATCTCGTGCAGGGCCTCGAAAGCCGTGGCGTTCTCGATAACACCCTGATCCTGTTCATGAGCGACAACGGCGGCAATGCCGAGGCGGGCCCCAACGGTCGCACCGTGGGCGACCCGACGAAGGCCGATTCGGACTGGTTCTGCGGCGAGTCGTGAGCATTCCTGCAGAACACGCCGTTTCGCCGGTACAAGCACTTCAACCACGAAGGAGGCATCGCCACGCCCCTGATCGCCCACTGGCCCAAAGGAATCTCCGCACGCGGTGAACTGCGATCCCAGCCCGCGCCCCTGATCGACATCATGGCCACCTGCGTGGATGTCGGTGCAGCCACCTATCCGGCCGAATTCGGCGGCAAGCCCATCCTGCCGATGGAAGGCCGGAGTCTCGTTCCGGCTTTCGCGAATCACCCGATCGAACGGGAAGCACTCTTCTGGGAGCATGAGGGCAACGCCGCCGTCCGTGTAGGCGACATGAAGCTGGTGCGTCTGGGACGAAACGGTGCCTGGGAACTTTATGACCTGAAAGCCGACCGCACGGAACGCCACGACCTCGCTGCCGACCGCCCGGCACTGGTTCGCGAGCTTGCCGGCAAGTGGGATGCCTGAGCCCGCCGCGCGAACGCGATCCTGATCGAAGAGCCCGGCAAAGCCGCCGCGAAAAAGAAGAACGCCGCGAAGAAGTAACAGGCCAGACAGAAGTCGTGAGGCACTTCCAACCGTTCGCTGACCGCGACCGAACAGGGTGACTGAGGTCATGTTCGATAGTGAAGAGGGCAAACTCGTCACCAGGTCCAGCCCGTTTCGGTACCCCAGGATGGCTGCTGGATTATCGTCCGGCAGCCGGATGGTATTCTCCCGATCCCGCATTCTCGGCAACCGGGGAATGTTCGGCCTGGCGTCAGTCTAACTGACGGCATGTTCTCCGCCATGCAGAATAAGGCCACCGGCGTCAACGAATCCCGGGTTCGAGGCGATTAGTCTTCGCTCCCTTGCTCCTCAGTTGTTTGAGTGACAGGAGGGGGCCTGGCAAAGATGATGAGCAGGCGTCCCCGACCTCATGACGAATTACGAAAAGACCGTAAGCTACAGCACGGAGGTTGGCATCATGATGTCGACGGGCAAGCCGGGCACACTCGGCAATCCGCTCTGGACGCCAACATCCGGAAGAAGGTGATGAGCATGAAAAGCAGCAGGGCGGCATCGTGCCGCCCTGCTTATCGGTTCGACGGGATCCACACCACGTCAGTCGTTTTTAACAAGCCAGATGAAGCGACACTTCGTGCCAGTTTGTCTTTTCACATCGAACCGCAAATCCAGGACGACCTCGTTCGGCGATCATGTCGAGCATGGCTCTGATCGCCGAAATACGACCTTGATTCAGCCACTCGCTTCGAGGCTGTCGAGATCGAAATCCGGTTTATGCCAGAGACGCCCATCGGTACCGATCTCGAAGATATCGAGAGGTCCACGACTGTTCCGAAGGACGAAATAGGTTTTGCCTTCGATCGTCTCTTCACCGCTCATGGATTCTGACGGCTGATCGACATGGGCATAGCCTGCCAATTTCGCACGGTCGAAATAAGCACGGCACGCCCTTTCATAGGGATCCACCAGAACTTGAGGACGAGGGGAGTCTTGCAAAACAACCTCCAGATGCTAGTGAAAAGGTGGCTGAGTTGAAATAGCCACCTGCACCCAAATCATATGCGACTGATCGCCAAGATCAAGGGCTTTGCCCCCGAATTTTGAATTCCAAGTATGATTTCTTCACGCGATATAAGCGGGGACCGAATGGAATTCGAAAGTAGTGGTGAAAATCGTCCTGTCCATGTGCCACCCTGTTGCGGCCACTGAGCCTTCGCCCTTTAACGAGACAACATCGGCGGTGTCTGGATCAATTCCAATTCCATGGTCGCGATCTCCGATCCTGGGAATTGCATTCAGGAAGAGTTGCGTGATTCATCGATGTTGATCATTTCGGACCCGACCCGCCGATCGATCTCCGTATCGACCGGCAGAAGTTCGGAGAGCCCTCTCTGCGAATCCAGAACGGGCACGAAACACATCACGCGTCGCTCGAAACGGCGAAGGTCTCACGAGCCTGGCGGCACATTGCCGCGATGGTCGCGGAGTCGGGCAGGGCAGCAGAGATATCCTTCTGCGGATCGACGCAATGGTGGCCCTGTGCGATCAAGCCGATGTGTTCGTATAGATCGCGCTTCTTTTCGAGATTCAGTTCCGTCCTGGCAGCAATCTGCTGAAAAACGCTGAGAACGAGTTCGTCGCTACGGATTGACTGCTCGGGATCCGGATCGAACGAGATGCTGAAAATCCAGTCCTGAAGCGGCAACGGCACGATCTCGATCAGTTCGCTATGCAGGCGTTCGATCCGTCGTATCTGATTCCGGCTGAGGTGTTTCTGCACAGCAGGCCGAACTCGCACCGCAATGGCATCGCAGGAGTCTGGCTGAGGGAAGCAGGAGCATTCGTCAAAGAACTCGTCGCACAAGCAGCACATGGTGACACCTCGTGGTCAAGACAAGGGTAGCGTTCGGGGAAATGACATCGGGCAGACGACTGCGGGAAGGCGATGACACCACTGGCCGTCCTACTCAAGGTCAGGAACCTGGTCGGCCGGTATGACCGACCGGGCGAATGACCATTCAGGCTACGGTTGCCGGGATGATCGGTGGCATTTCCCGCAGCGGAGTCTTGAAGGCGTCGAGCAAGTTTTTCTTGAGCTGGGCTACGGATTCAGGGTCCCACTCGCGACGTGCCCGATGAATCAACGTCGTGATCGTCTCCGAAAACTCGGCAATGGCCGGCTCGGCTGCCGGATCGTCCGGTTCGTCGTCTTCGAACTCGTGTTCGGGATCCACAGCTTGCTTCGGTGCCTGCAACCGGCCTTTATTCGCCTTGGCAGCCTCGATCGCCTCCTGAATGATCTCGTCTTTACGCTTCGGCTCGGCTGCGATCGCTTTTTCGATTTTCGTGAGAACTGACACCGAGGCGTTCTTGACCGAGCCGTCCATCACGGCCGCATCAAGACCAAGCGATTCGAGCTTATCGACTTTCGACGAGGACCGTTTCACCTTCGAGGGACTCACATCGAATTCAGCGGCGACCTTTTCGGCCGTCGAAGAGGGTGGTTCAATTTGATCCACCCTCCCGCTCGTATGCTGATTCGCCCCAACGTCGTTTTTCACCGCCTTGTAGAAGCGGCCCAGCAGAAGGTTGTACTGCTCGGATGTCAGGTTCCGCCTGGCTGCCTGGAACTTGCAGATCCACTGGACAGCTTGCGCGACGGTCTCGAAGAATTGGAGCCCGTCCGTGTCGATAATCGGAACGATACCGAGAGAAATCGCTTCCCGGTACCGAGTGTGACCGTCCAGGATGAAGTGTTTCCCTGGTAGCTCAGCGATCGAACACGGGATGACTCCGCTGATCATGCCGTCCGTACGCAGAGATTCTCGAAGCTGCTCAAGCTGCTGATCCGAAGGGGCTGGGAGGCAGCTCTCCAGCTCAGGGTGGATTTCGATCTCCATCTCGATCGTTCGCATTCGTAGCTCCACATCATGATGCTGTGTCAAAATGTAAAGCCCGGCAAGTAGAAACCTGCCTGGGCGTTGCAGTCGCGTTTCGCATGCATGCGGCGAAAGGCGGGCTTCCAATCAGTTCCAGCGTAGCGCGAATCCACCAAGGGCGCAAGGGAAGTTCGTGCGTCCGTTATGAAATTCCCTAAAGGCCCGGAGAGTGGCATCGAGGACATCCTTGTCCTTCTCTCCTCGATGCTGCGACACCGTTCGAGTACCGAGTCGCGGCAATAACGGATGAGCCACGATGAAGTGGCCCGTGTCGAGACATTCAAGATCGAGATGCGGTCGATGTGAGAGCCGCCCGCCCCTTGCGATCCTGTTGTCTGCGGGGCTTCGACGATCGTTGCGGAGAGGGAAGCAGGTCATCGCATTTAGCTTCGACCTTCTGATCACCGCCCAAGGGACCAGGGAGTCCTGCAACGTTCACGCCTCGCGGGTCCATATAAATGACATCCGATTGAAGTGCTCTGAAGATGGAATCGGATATTACCAGACTCTCAGCTCGATCTGCCATGAACCTGCTCCTTAACGCAACCGCACTGTGGCAACTGATGAACTTCCACGATTTCATTATTGGCATCTGGGAGTGAGAGTCAAGCGAATTTGCCAAGAACCGGCCGGCGAATTGCATCTCGATCCGAGACCGCCTTGCCGTGCAAGAAACAAGGCAATAAAGCTGTATAGCAAGCCTGCGTCTGACACCCCAGTCGTCGCTAAAGTCGTTGCAGGGCATTCAGCCCATTCGAAACCGTGAGTTTAAAAACTGGTTTTTGGCGACGCAATTTCGGAGGTTTCGAACCATGACGTTCGCTCAGGTCATACTGCAGTGCGGTTCATTCGCGCACAGTCACGCACATTCGAAATAATTCCGAATGATACCGACACCATTCTGTCCCTTCGATAAATACGCTGGTTTCGAATGATCAAGGCCGTGATCGTACTTCCTTGACGACCACGGCCCGGTTCCATCGGCAGACGCATCAGGCTCGCAAGTTGAGTAGCCTTCTCTGTCAGGTCGGATCTACTCCGGACAACGATTACCGCCGCCCCTGGCGATCGTGCTGGGCCTGGCTGACCACAGGCAGAGCATCTTTCCATGCCGGGCTACGAATCGTCAGCCAGGTCAGCCGCAGGCCGGATCGGATCAAATGGCATAGCTGCGGAGATCACGAAGCCGCTTCTGTATATCGGCGATCAGCTGGTTGAACGGCTTCAGTTCACGCTGTAGTGCCCGCCGGGACACGGTCCTGCCGCGAAACCCATTTTTCGCGACCTGGGCTTTGCCCTGCGGCGTCTTCGGGCCGGTGGAGCATTCCCATGGCCGGCCCCGCAAAGCCGCCTCCTGGAGCCTCTGGCGGCCCGAATCGGTGAGACCACGGCGAAGTTGACGGTTCCGCCGTCCGGCTTCGACCCGGCGAGGGTTCTTCGGTTTCAACTGCTGGTTCGGGGCGTCCGGTCGCGTTACTTGCCACTCTGGTGTCGCCATCTCCGTTATTCTCCTCGTCCTTCTTGGTTTCTGGTTCGATTGCTGATCCCGGTGTGACAAGATGTTGCTCGATGAATTGTCGTTCGGTCTGGAAATTGCCCTCAGGTTCCACGTAATCCGGGTCCAGGGGCAGTTCGGCAAGGCTCTGCAGGCTCCGCAGCAGCCCGCTTTGTAGCCGGGCCAGGGCGGTGGAGTAGGCATCGGTGGCCTCGACCGAATTGGCCATCGAGAGCCGCAGATGCAGATCCGCGATCGCGTGTTTGCTCAGTAGGACCTGTTCGAGCAGGGTCCGCCGCACGAATTCGTGTGAGCGGCGGGCAGCCGCAAGCTCCTCGCCGAGGTACTCGTAGTAGGACCGCAGCGGGATCGAGCCCGGTGCTTCGTAGGCTGTCATGCCACGTAAACACGTCGCAGCCTCGGTTTTGAGTTCGTGTACGCCTCTCCGACGTTCGATCGCGTTGTGCAGCTGTTCGGCAGAGATGCCTTCGGGAAGCGGTTCGAGTTCGATGACCCGGTAATTCACACGGCAACTCCTTCAGTAGGAAACGGTAATCCTCGCCCTGGCCCTGAGAAGCGTTCGTGAAGAACGCCCATGACTCCATGGTAGCGCGTTCGACAGTTTTCGCCAAACGCCTTCGAGCGTAGGATCTGAAGGCTCTGGTTCGGGCCAGATTCACCTCGGCATGGCAGACGCGATGCCTGACCGTGATCGCCTCATAGACGGGGTCGGGGCCTGCCGTTGCGTTGCCTTGGTCGCAGGAGGATCGTTCGCGGCTCTCTTCTGGGCCTTGGGGTGACCGACAACGAAGAGCCTTGAGCTCTATGAAGGCTCGGACCCCGGCTGTACGATGTCTGGGGGCCGGGGGCCCGGGGGGCCTGTTGCAGTCAAGATTGGTTGTCGAAGACCGAAGACGCTGTCACCTCAATTAAGACTTGCCGTTGTCCAACTTGGCTCGGGCGAATCCCGGATAATCTTGTCCATTTTAATGACATAGGTCATGGTGGGGATTCGTTGTCGGGTACCCCAACGAAGTCGGCTCAACTTCTTTCACTTCTTTCACCCCCCTCGCGCACGCACACAAATGAGACCCCAAAAGGGGGTTTGCGCGGGTGGGGGTGAAAGAAGTGAAAGAAGTGAAAGAAGTATAGAAAGAGAGAGTAGTAGTTAAATATCTAACGTTTGCGCGACCCCGGGTGAAAGAAGAAAGAAGTTGTAAGTCTTTTTAAAACTTTAGCTTGCGGGTTTTCTGGCCAACTTCTTTCACCCCTGGCCGAGCCGATCTGAGGTCCAACTTCTTTCACCCTTCTTTCACCAAAAACGGACTTCTTTCACCCCCCACACCAGGTTGGCGGGTCCAACTTCTTTCACCCCCCGGCAACTTCTTTCACCCCAACCTGTCCGCCAGTGACGGTCCAAAAACGAATCCCCCCCGGACACCGATCCCGGTCATATCCGTAAATCCGCCCCAGGGCCGAAACGTGGATACGATGACTGCTCTCAGGCTTCACGAGACCGATGTACTAAGAGCGATCCGGATTCGGTCGTTGGCCCTGGACAACCGAAGGTTCTTTTTTCACCGAAACCGAATCTCGACCCAGCGGCAACTTGAGCACTCGACAGACCATGGCGATCCCTGCCGCTACAGCTCGTCTTGAACCCGGCCCCCGGGCCCCAAACTTTCGATGCATGATCGGGTGCATGTGCACGATGAGTCGGAGCCCGCATGGCCCGGGGCTTTTCTCTGTAAGTCGGAGAGAGCCTGAATATCCAGAACCGCGATTATCCGATTCGATCCAAGACCGTTACTGGGCCGGGAAGGGGCCGCCACTGCGTTGCGGGCTCACGAGCGACAATCGCGCGCTGCGAACCGCCAGAAATCGAATCCCGGCCCTATGTCGCCCCCGGTTGATCTCAATCGTTCTGCGAGCTTGCTGTCCGAGATGAATATCGGGGAGGCAGCCTTCTGATCGACGACGGCTCAAGCTCGTTCTGGGCTGTCCTCAGCCGACCTAGTCCCCGGGACCGATTTCGTGTTCCACCGGATCGATGACTGCCAGCTGGCGGACCTTCGTATGCCTGTCAGGTCTCCGTAAGGCCGGAAACGACATGCCACCCGCACGACTCTCTTCGCAGACGCGTGTCGATTCTTTTCTGACGACTGGACAGCTTACGCCCTGACTGGAAAAGCTTTGCGTGCAGAACCCCATGAGTGGCGATCGATCTCTGCGACCGGATTACGGGGTCTTTGTGGAATCTTCGCCGACGAGAATTCGCCTTATACTCAACTTACCCTGTCTCGTCGATCGGATCCGGAAACGAACGGTGAAACCGGTCGGTTCCATCGCACGATCCGTCACGAAGTCGGCAGGACGAAACACGATCCGTTCCGGCACCGGGCGATGGCGGGCAGGCTCAGGCTCGTATTCGGCGATTCGCTGACCGTCGAACGTCTCCTCGGTCGTCCACTCGATGTGCACCGTACCCGCGGCATGGATGTCTTGGAAAATCACGATCGAAGACGGGGACAGGCCCGCCAGCGAGAACTCGACATGGCCGAACGGCTCGACGATTTCCCAAGCGTACGTGCTGACCTGCCTGGATCTTCCGAAAGCGAAGTCGACCGGTTCCTTCGTGACCGGCTTCACGCCGTTCGGAATGACATTCGGGGCCAGGTTCGTCAGCCGGTGGGCGTTGAGCGTACGCCAGTCCTGGAGACCAAGGCGTTCGATCAGCAGCCGTGTCGCCTCGGCATCCGACATCCTGGATTGGCTCATGCTTGCCGAACTTCCCCGCCTTGCGATCAGCATGACGTGGTGGAACCGGTCGGGGCGAAGTTCCAGAACCGAGGCGTTCCAGCCTCTGCGTACGGCCGGAATGACGCGCTGGATCTGATCGATCGGAATGCCATCGGCTGTGGCGACGTGTTCCAGCCGCATGAGGGCGGCAAGGGTCGGAGCTTGAGCAGGCTGGTTTTCGACGTGACGCATCAGGCCCGCGTTATGGCCTTGCAGAAGGGCATAACCCAGCATGACGAGAACGTTCGGAACTCGTGCGATCCGGAAGCCGTGAAAGGTCGCGAGATCCAAGAATTTCGTGAAGACCACAGCCACGCCGACGGCCAGAACGACCGTCATGAACAGGTGATACCGCGAAGTCCACAAGTAGAGAAAATCGGGCTGAGTCCATGCTCCCGACACAACCAGAGCCGCCCTGGCTGGGTAAATGGCCAGATAGGGAACGATCGCCATCATCGCCAGATCGAACCGCAGCGAAAACGAACCTCGGGATCGCATAAGAAGCACAGCCAGAAGGATCGTGATGGCAATGCCGCCTACGAACGAAAACCAGCCGGTGACCGCATGGGCATCGAGACCCAGTAACAGAGGTGCCGCCACGCCGCCGGGCACGGCCAGGGCGTAGGCGAAACCCTGGAGGCTGAATCGGGTGGTTTCGGTCGATACGATCTCTCCGCCCAGGATCTGGGCGAAGGACCGGTAAGCCAGAAAACCGCGGGCCAGTGCGGCGAGATCGACGATCGTGGCATTTTTCAGGCCGAATCGGCCGAGCGTGGCCAGGCCTCCCAGGACGACGGCCATCAGCCCCAGCGCCGAGAAGCTCATGCCCAGGGCCGTGCAAGCCGCAATTCCGGCGAAACGTTTCGCATCGCCTTGCCGCGGACCTGCGATCACAGCAAGCACGGCGAACACGCAAGCTTTAGCCAGCAAATAGGTTGAAGCCGAAAACCACCAGGGCGTTTCGATGCAGGCCAAGGAAACGCTGACGAAAACGAGCCTGGTGACTTCGATACGTCCCGTGATTCGCAAGGCCCACAACGAAACCGCGGCGAGCATGAGCAGCCACGAGACGAAGGCGAAGAGCCAGTGAGAGCCGCAGACAGAGTTATGTACGGTCTGGACCTTCTCGAGGGAACCACCGATAACTCCGAAGTCGACCACGCCTGGATCGATACCGACCCCGATCGATTCCGCCGCAAAGTGCGTCAGGCTTACGATGCCTGCCACCAGGCCGTGCAGGAACGAATCGCTAGAGAGACAGGTCGACGAAATCCAAAAACCAGTTTTTGGATCACACTCGGTGGGCAGCAACACTGACCGTGCCCTGGCCGTTTCCGACAGGAACAGCCCCCAATCGAAGCAACGCCGTCATGCCGGAACCGCGACGCAGAACCAGCTGCGTGCGATCTTTTCGCTGTCCTTCCGCCAGCGGATCGACCCGCTGCATATTGCTAGGGAACGATTCGACGTGGACCGGATCGAAGACCTCTCGATGCGTGAAGCCAGTTCGCTGATCGATGAACTCAAACTTAGCGCCCCCGCAATGCGGGCGTGATCCAGCGAAAGAGACAGAGCACGTTTTCTCTCATATCGCACCTCGTACTGGGCTATCCTTCGGGGTAGACCAGGTGCGAGGGTTTTCTTTAGCTATCGGACTTTCGGATCGTGGTCGAACCTGGAAGGGGTCGAAGTCGTGATCCGTGAGCGGCGGAGGTTGCGTTATCGACCGAAAATCGATCAGAGAGCATGGCGTCAAAGAAGGAAGGATATCCTCACTTGGCGGACTCCACCGGGACGGCATGACATTCCATCTCGAAGGTGTCTGATCAGCTGGGAATGCAACCTCGAAATCATCTGTCACGCTGGCGATCTCTGCACCTTCTCGTCTTCCGGCTCAGCACCAGGGCCAGTGCCATCGTGGCCATCGTCGTCAATCCGATCGAGCCCGGCTCGGGAACTACGGCCGTGATCAGCGGAATCGACGAAATCACCGGCACGCCTGAGCCGCTGGCCGGAATGGTGATCGTCAGGTGCGGCAAGGTATAAGCACCGAAGATCGACTGGTTGCTTCCATCGAGCAGGCTGAAATAAAAGGTCGAATCTGCCGTGCTTGGCGTCGTCAGTGCATTGCCTGTGAACGTGAGCGAAAAACTCATGCTGCTGCTCGCGCCGAAGGTCACGGCCTGGTTGGCCCGATTGCTGAGAACGGCCGGGTTGTTGAGGATCGTCACGTCCGCCGGCAGCGGCCCGCCAGAGGCACTGTTGGTGTAAGTGATTCCGCCCAGGTTCAACGCCGTTGACGAGAAATCGCTCACAACCACCTGGGCCGTCTGGGCCGTGGGATTGCCGGCGCTGAACTGATAATTCAGTGACCCCGGTGTCGAGTTGGCGACAGAGCTGGCATCGACCGTCACCAGCACTTCCAATGCACGGGCGGCGGTGGCTCCCAAAACGATGACAAGCATCGCCGCTGTCGTCAGTACCGTTTTTCGCAAGCGTCGCATGGGATTCGGATTCCTCATTCTGAATGCTCGTTCGATGATTTGGAAAAGACAAAACAGCCACCCGGCCCGCCCCCTGGCGTATCACCGCTCAGGGAGAGGACGGTTCGATGCGGTTTGTCAGAATTCAGCCGCCGATGACTTCCAGCGTGTAGGTGAACGCGTTCCCCGAAGGCACCACGAACTCGACCGGGGTTCCCAGCGAACCTCCAGCCGGGACAGAGGCGTCGCCGAGATTCAGATACCAGTCCGATCCGTCATGTGTGCCGCCGACGACCGACACTCCCGCAGGGAGACCGACGAACTTGAACGTCCAGGGCTTTTTGTCAGTGGGCGTAACATTCGTCAGCGTAATTGTCTGCCGGTAGGTGTCACTGGCGATCACGTAGAAAAAGCCGCTGCGGGCGATCGAAAAATCGGCCGTAATGTCGCCGACTTTGGTCACCACCACGTCATTGCCGTCGCCGCCCGAGTAGCTGATCTGCATCGTGTGGCCATTGGCCGTGAAGAGAGCCCCCTGAGCCATGTCGGCGAAGGTGCCCGAAGTGGCCGAGGCCGAGACGTTGTCGACCAGCGTGATCGAATCGCCCACGTTCAAGGTGGCGGACGAAAGATCCAGCGAAAGTGTCGCCCCGGCAAGGTTCACGCCGATCGCGGCGACCTTGTCGAATGCCGTCTTCGATGTGCCGTTCATGGTCACGGTCGTGGTCCCTGCCAGGGTCAGAGCCCCCGTGGCGAGGTTCAGAAGGCCGTTGCCAGCGCCTGAGCCCCCGTTACCAGGCTCCAATCCACCGGCCACGCTCACCGGCCCGAGGAAGGTGCCGTTACCGGTCAAACTGCCGGTCGAACTGACCGAGACCCCCGCGCTCATCGCCAGAACGATTCCGCCGTCGATCGACAAATTGCCGGCCACGCTTGCCGCGACGCTCGTATTGAGCGTCGCCACCTGCGGTCCGACGGCCCAGTCATCGGCGAAACTGATCGAGCCTGTGCCCGTGGCAAACGGAAAACTGGGCGGCTGAACGAAGTGCGACTCGAAGCTGACCGGGTCGTTCGAAGTCACGATCGAGCCGCCCGTGACGCCCGTGACCGACGACGAAGGCCCAAAGCTGACAGAGCCTTCCGACTGGATCGACAAATTGCCCGCCAGATTGAGTGTGCCGTTTACGACCACGTCGGGCGAACCGCTGCCAGAATCGGACGTGACGATCGCCACCGTAGCGGCCGTGATCGTGCCGTCGACGACCACCCCACCCGATGTGCGATTGGTCAGCCCCGTGGCCGTTCCCGATGTCAGTGCGACTGAGCCGTTGCCCGCGTTGATCAAGGCTCCCGGCCCGATCGACACACCGCCCGTGCCGGCATCTCGCTGGGCATCGACGACGCCATCGCTGGCGGAGGCGTTCGCCAGCACGGTCAGGTTGCCGTCATCGGTCGTGATGTCGGCGTTCAGGTTCACGGACCGGCCGGCCTGTAGCACGAGATCCCCGCCATTCCCCGAAGGATTATCGACGGCCAATGCGTTCGCAAGGGAGATGTCGTTACTGGCCTGAAGTGTTGTGGACGAACCGGCGGACAAGGGCGTGGCGACGAAGCCGGGGCTCATATTCGATGTCGCCGCATCGTTCGAGGCGAAGGTCACGCCACCGGGCAGCGGTGTTTGCAGGCCGACATAAACCGCACCGCCGTTCGAAGAACTGCGGATGAGGTAAGTGCCGTTGACGGAATCTTCCACTGGGATGTTAGCAGTTGTGCCGACGATCGAATTCAAGGTGCTGACGGCTCCACCAATCAGGCCGGTGAGCAAAGCCCCGTCGGTACCGCTGCCCCAGGTCACCGCACCGGGGAATAAGGTCGGACCATTGTCCCAGTCCATACTTCGGACGACATAATTTCCGTTTGTAAGGGCTGTTACGCCATTAGAGCCGACCTGATCGCTTGCCGTGGTTCCGACCAGACTGTTCGAGGTTGAAACCACACCCGTGACGCCGATCGTACCATCGCCCCATGTCGCCGCACCGGCATTCACAACAGCTCCATTGTCCCAGATCGAACTTCGGACCACATAATTCCCGTTCGACAGTGCGGTTGCGCCGCCATTACCGACCTGATCGTTCGCCGAGGTTCCGACCAGGCTGTTCGAGTCAGAAACACCGCCCGTAACTCCCGTCGTCCCATCGCCCCAAGTGACTGCCCCGGCATCGGTGGCGGCTCCGTTGTCCCAATATCGACTGGCGACCACATAATTCCCGTTCGTAAGTGCCGTTATACCGCCAAAGCTGACCTGATCGCTTGTCGTGGATCCGACCAGGCTGTTGGAGGCCGATACCACACCCGTAGTTCCAGTCGTGCCATTGCCCCATGCCACAGCCCCGGCATCGACGATCGCTCCATTGTCCCAGTACAAAATCCCGACCACGTAATTCCCGTTCGTAAGCGCCGTTATGCCGCCAGAGCCGACCTGATCGCTTGTGGTGGATCCGACCAGGCTGTTGGAGACCGACACGACACCCGTCATTCCAGTCGTGCCATTGCCCCATGTCGCCGCCCCGGCATCGACGATCGCCCCGTTGTCCCATAAGGAACTGTTAACCACATAATTCCCGTTCGAAAGGGCCTTCACGCCGCCAATGCCGACTAAATCTAGCGACGAGGTGCCGACCAGGCTATTGGAGGCCGACACGACACCCGTCATTCCAGAGGTGCCATTGCCCCATGTCACAGCCCCGGCATCGGTGATTACGCCGTTATTCCAAAAGCGACTGGCGACCACATAATTCCCGTTCGTAAGGGCCGTCACAGCGATGCCGACTTCATCGCTCGCTGTCGATCCGACCAGGCTATTGGACGCCGATACCACACCCGTCAAGCCCGTCGTGCCATTGGCCCATGACACCGCCCCGGCATCGACGATCGCCCCGTTGTCCCATAAGCGACTGCCGACCACATAATTCCCGTTCGTAAGGGCCGTCACGCCGCCATTGCCGACCAGATCGCTCTCCGTGGATCCGACCAGGCTGTTGGAGGCCGACACGACACCCGACACGCCCGTCGCGCCGTTGCCCCATGACACAGCCCCGGCATCGACGATCGCCCCGTTATCCCAAAATCGACTGGTAACGACATAGTTCCCGTTCGTAAGAGTCCTCACTCCGCCTTCGCCGACCACATCGCTCGCCGTGGATCCGACCAGGCTGTTGGAGGCCGACACGACACCCGACACGCCCGTCGTGCCGCTGCTCCACGTCACCGCCCCGGCATTGTCGACCGTACCGTTGTCGCAGTTCGTACTACGGACGACAAAATTCCCGTTCGTCAGGGCCGTCACGCCGCCACCGCCCACCCCATCATTCGCCCTCGACCCCGTCAGCGTACTGATCAACACCCCCGTGGCTCCTTCATAGAGATAAACCGCACCCGCATTCGTCGCGACGGCGTCGTCGCCCGGGTCGGTCACTACCACGTTGCCGGTGGACAAGGGGACGATCGACGCTCCGAAGTTGTCGTTCGCGTTCGGGGTCGGGTTGACCAGTTCGAACATCGGCACGCCGCCCATCACATTGTCGGCGATTACGATGTTTTTCGGATCGAGCAGGAACCGCCCGGACTCGCCCACATCGACCCTGCCCGCATGATTCAGAACGCCCTTCGAAGACACCTCGACCGAACCGCCCGGGGCCGTGATGGCGGCCAGGTTCGTCGTCGATTCCTCCGACCACAGCACCAGGGTGCCCCGGTCGGCCGAAAAAGCCGTATGGGGCGAGACTTGCAGAGAGCGGGCCTTCGACATTGTCGCGTCCGACCCCTGCCAGCCGCCGCCCACATGGATCAGGCCGCCCGAAGTGCCGCCTGAAACGTCGGCCCCGCCGCCGACCCAGACGACATCCCGGCCCGAAACGCGAATTTCGCCACCCTTCGTGCCGCCCGTGGCCCGCAGCGTGCCGGAATTGAACAGGTGCCCGGATTCGCCGCCGTCGATCCGGATCGTTCCGCCGGTGCCTGTCGCAGAGGAGACATCGATCGCCGCATCCCTTGTGGCGACATAATTTTCGGTGAAAGTGGCCTCGACGACCCCGCCTGGGGATGTGATCGTGCCCGAGCGAATGAGCACGGCGGCCGAGACGGAGATCGCCGGCGCGGCCAGATTTCCCGTTTGAACGAGCCGGTCGGCGTTCAGGGAAATCGACCTGGAGGCCGAGAGCGACCCGCCGGCTTCGACAATGAGTAGACCGGCAGCCGACAGCATGATGGAATCGGCCCGCACGGCGGCCGAGATGGTGATCGACCTGGCCTCGATCCGCAGAGTACCCAACTGCGTCAGAGGCGAGGTGATGGCGACCACGCTGCTCTGAATTCTCGCAGGCCGGGCCGCGGAACCGAGAACGGTGTCGAGCATAAGGGTATCGTGCGGATCGTCGCCGACGAGCCGTACGGAGGTGAGCCGGTCGACCCGCAAGCCGAAAAGGCGGCGGTCGAACGAGGCCCGGTCGCGAAGGTCACCGGACCGGACGACGCCGTCGATCGTCAGGGTGACGAACCCGCGGGCGGAGCGGCCGATTTCGACAGTATCAGCGCCGGATGTGCCGCGTATTTCGAGTAGCCTGGCCCGGTTCGATTTACGGATCGAAACGACTTCCTCCGCTTGGCTGAAAGCCCCCGCGAGATTGGCGGCAGAGAGCAAATGGCGTTCTTCGAGTCCGAACTGGTCAGGAAGGAACCATCGGCGATTTCGACCGAACCTTTGACGCGATAGCTTTTGCGGCATGGAAGGAAGTCCTTGAAGCAGATTCGGGTGTTGAAGGCCAATCGCCCTGGATGCATCCTCAACGGAATCGATGATTTTCGTTGTGATCGAAGACCTGATTGTCGACTTGGATTACCGAAGGTGTGATCAGGTATTCGATTCATCGAGGTGATGGAGGAGTCGCCTGACTCCAATGCGAGAAATGTGCCGGGAAGCGGGCGTGTTTTATTTCGAATTCTTGAGTGCTGATGTCGTCGGTGCGAACTCGACAAGGCGTAAAACACTCGATCCGATAGGATAAGAACTATTGAGCGAATTTGAGAATCAGGCTGAATTATTGTTTGATCCAGTTGTTCACTTTCTCGAGGACTCTCGCGAGCGGATTTCATTCGTCGCGAGGAGGTGCCAGCTCTCCGGCATTTGCGGATGTCATTCGTAATCTCTTGCGAGGAAGAGGAATCGGCCGGCTCAGCAGAAAGTCCAATAATCGGCCTGACGAACAAGCTCAGCGGCCAGGACCGCTGAGCGAGAGATCGATGATGCCAGGTGCCACTTCGGCTAGCCGGGTCTGACGCAGCGTGAGGATTTGCGGCTCAAACGAAGCCAGGGGACCGGGGCAAAAAGAAATGCCCCGGCCGCACGCCCCCTTCTTGAGTTCACCCACCAATTCCGGAGGAATAAGTCACCGCATCACGCACCAGGTCGGTGTCCTTCAACTCTTTATAGATCTTGTCTGCCTCCTTCACCCATTTCTTCGCCTCCTGGATCTCCTCTTCGATAGTACCCGGACCGCTGGGACCAACCTTGTACTTCACATAGACGCGACGAATGTCTTTGAGATGATCGATAGGAAGGGCATTGTGGTTGTTGTTCTCCTCTGTTCCCCTTCTTGTTTCATACAAATGCCGACCTATCGTCTCAGTGGCGCTGGCGGTGTAAATATGACCGTCGGCGAACTCGACAATGAGCCCCGTCGAATATCTCTTGGATCCATTGCCCGGCCCGACCGTGTACCGGATCGCTGAGGTCACGCCTCCCTGAGCGTCGATGGTCCATGTTGCGGTCTCGCGGGAAGCCTTGATCGGCAGTTTGACCTTCATGCCCTCCCGGGGCGGCGAAATGACTTGCGGCTTGCAGACCCCTTTCCATGCAGTGGAAACAGGAGTCGCCGGATGAGCTGCCTTCATTTCATTGAGGTCGTACTTTATGAACTTTTTCCCCCGGAAAAACCTTGCATGGCCGTCGCCATAATCGAAAGCGGCATCGACTCCGTCCGTGAACTTCATTTCGGGAAAAACGCGACCGATCGGTAGCGGGCCATGATCAGCCTTCTTCTTATCGAGGTCGTAAGTGATGACCTTGTTGCCCTTGAAGAACCACGCTTTGTTCCCATGACTCAATGCGGCATCGACGCCGTCGGTGAACGTCATCCCTTCGAAAGCGTCGCTGATCGGGATCGGGCCGTAATCAGCCACCTTTTCATCAAGGTCGTACTTGATGAACTTGTTGCCCTTGAAGAACCACGCCTTATTTTCACGGCTGAATGCGGCATCGATGCCGTCGATGAACGTCATCCCGTCGAAGGCGTCGCTGATCGGGATCGGGCCGTAAACTGCCTCCTGTTTCTTAAGGTCATACTTGATGAATTTGTTGCCCTTGAAGAACCAAGCCTTCTTGTGGTTACCATACGGTCCGAAGGCTGCGTCAAATCGATCCCATGCGGGATTGTGGTCCGCGTGAGTACTGCTCGGGAAATTCGCGAAAAGAGTCGTGAAGATTGAAGCCAAGATGAGGTGCCGATTCATGGGTTACTCCTGTTAAGCCTGGATCAAGTAGTTTCGCTGATTCTCCGTCATCGACTGACGACTGGAAACTCTGCAAATTGATGCATTAGTGATTGTGCATGGTGAAATGCTCGCTGCACGAGTGTACTTACCCCTTCAGCCGCCCATCGGTTAATCTCAGCAGACCTGCCGCCGAGCCATGATCGAAGTCGAGCCTCTCGCCTCGAACTCCCGAATACGTGTGACCAGGACTTCGATTCAGGCGATGTGCTTGAAGTGCCGTTCGACTCCAATGCGAAAATCGTGACCCAAAGCGGGCTGGAATTTTTCGAAAAATATTGAGTGACGATTCATGTGCCAGGAAATCAGCGAGGCAGGAAAGACGGAGAACGCTTGGCGCAAGCAAGTTACGAGGTTTTGTGCAAAGTTCTGGATCAGGAAGTCATTTTGGTGGATACTTGTCTGTCCGAACCGAATTTCCGGACAAAACGGTTTTCGCGAGGGCGCAACATGTCCAGCCTTACCCGAATCCTTTCCGCGTTCCAATCCAGCGAACCGATGGCCGCCGAGGAACTGTTGCCGCTGGTTTATGACGAACTGCGTAGTCTGGCCGCAGCACGCCTTGCCGCCGAAAGACCAGGACAGACCATTCAAGCCACAGCGCTCGTGCATGAAGCGTATCTGCGGTTGCTCGGGCCGGAAGGTGAGAGTCGCGACTGGTCGAATCCCGGCCACTTTTTCGCTGCGGCCGCAAACGCCATGCGCCAGATTCTGGTCGAAAACGCCCGCCGGAAAAAAGCACGAAAGTACGGCGGCCAGATGATTCGCTGCGAGTTGATCGACTCCCTGCTGGGAATCGATACGTCGACGGACGAACTTCTTGACCTGGACGAGGCACTGATGAAGCTCCAGGAGGTGAACGCTCGCGCTGCCGACGTCGTTCATATGCGTTTCTTTCTGGAGATCAGCGTAAAAGAAGCTGCCGATATTCTCGGAATCGATGAACGTACGGCACGAAATGACTGGTCTTACGCACGGGTCTGGCTCAAGCGTGAGCTGGATCGGTCCTGACCGAGGTAATATTCGCGAATTTTTTCGATAATTCGTTTCCGCTTCCATGGTCCGATTTCGCATAGGACATCGACAACGCACGTCGTATCGCATGAGGTTCGTCAATGCATCCCCGGAAATCCGAGCAATCGATTTTCCTGAGCGCAATCGAGATTCAGTCGCTCGATGAGCGAGCGGCTTATCTCGATGAGGTCTGCGGCGACGATTCTTCGTTGCGGACAGAGATCGACGCTCTGTTCGAAGCCCGTGATCGCCTCGACGAATTGCCGCCGGAATCCAAGGCCGGTGAGCCAGCCGTACACAAGGCTATGGTCCAGGGCTTTTCATCTGACCTTTATCCTTCAGCTTCCATCGGCCCCTACAAGCTCCTCGAACCCATCGGCGAAGGCGGCATGGGCACTGTCTGGCTGGCTGAGCAGTCGATTCCTGTGCGTCGCAAAGTGGCTTTGAAGGTCATCAAGCCCGGCATGGACACGAAGCAGGTCATCGCCCGCTTCGAGGCCGAGCGGCAGGCCCTGGCCATGATGGACCACCCGAATATCGCCCGCGTGTTTGACGGCGGCATGACGCCCGACGGCCGCCCCTATTTCGTCATGGAGCTCGTCCGCGGAACCCCGATCACCGAATATTGCGACCAGCAGCAGCTTTCTATCGACGACCGGCTCGACCTCTTCGTCCTCGTCTGCAGGGCCGTGCAGCACGCCCACCAAAAGGGTGTGATCCATCGGGATTTGAAGCCTTCGAACGTGCTCGTGACGATCATCGACGGTGTCGGAGTTCCGAAAGTCATCGACTTCGGCGTCGCCAAGGCCACGGGCCAGAGCCTCACGGACAAGACGCTGTTTACCGGCTTCCACCAGTTTGTCGGCACACCGTTGTACGTCAGCCCCGAGCAGGCCGAGCTTTCGGGCGTGGATGTCGACACCCGCAGCGACATCTACAGCCTCGGTGTGTTGCTCTACGAGCTGCTGACAGGTACCACGCCGTTTGACTCTGAATCGCTGAAAAAAGCTGCCTTCGACGAGATGCGAAGGATCATCCGTGAGGAAGAACCGCCCCGACCGAGCGTCCGTCTGAGCACACTGGGCGACTCGATTTCAAGCGTTTCCTTCCAGCGCAAAGTCGACCCCAGGCGGCTGAGCGCGACTATGAAGGGCGAACTCGACTGGGTCGTTATGAAGGCGATCGAAAAGGACCGTCAGCGGCGCTACGAGACTGCCACCGACTTCGCGGCGGATGTAGAGCGGTACCGCACCAATCAGGTTGTGGAAGCCTGCCCGCCGTCGACCTGGTATCGGGTGCGGAAATACGCAGATCGTAATCGTGCTGCCTTGACGACGGCTGGGCTGCTCAGCCTCGCTCTTGTCTCAGGAACGTCTGCCAGCACCTTGCTGGCCATTCGAGCGATTCGGTCCGAACGCAAAGCCGAAAACGCTCTCGAACATGCCGAAACGGCACTCGCAGAGGGCGAAATTTCGCGTAACGAAGCCATACAGTCGCGTGAAGAGACCGAGAAGGCACGCAAACAGGCCGAGACCGCACGAGAGCTGGCCGAAAAGCGGCTGGCGATCTCGGAACGACATCTTTACGCGGCCCGCCTGCACGATGCGAACGAGGCCCTCGATGCCCGCCAGTACGAACGTGCACAGGAGATACTGGACGAAATTCGCCCGGGTCCGGATGGTGTCGACCAGCGGGATTTCGTCTGGGGATATCTTCGGACTGACGCGCGCAGGGACATCATCGTCTATCCGCGGCATTCCAGCTATGTGCGCGGATTCATCGAACTGGAAGGCGGACGAAAGTTCGCATTCGGGTCCGAAGAGGGGGAAGTCGTCATCGTCGATACCTTAAGAGAGAAAGTCGTGAGAACGCTGAGCGGCCATTCGCGGCCTGTCAGACTGCTCGCCGTATCCGACGATGGGGGCATGCTTGTCTCGGCGGCCGGTCCTTCCGAACCAACTGGTGGATATTTCGGTGAAGCGTTCGTCTGGGATCTGGCCACAGGGAAGCGCCTGGCGAGCATCGATGGAATTGAAGACGCCTGGATCAATCGAATTGACTTCGATTCGAAAAGCGGAATTCTGGCGATTGAGTGCGCATTGGAAGGCCTTACACATCACGTTACGAAATTCTACGACCTGAATTCCGATCCGGCTCGGCCCGAACGATTGAACAGAGACACCAAAAGCCTTTCCATCTGCAAGACATCTGACGGCCGATATTTCACCGTGAACAGCCCGGGGGTCCTTTCGGCGATCGACATTCTCAGCGGAGCAAGGAAAACGATTGCCCGTTTCGAAGGCGACAGGCTCGACTGGATCGACTTGTCAGCGGACAGAAAGTATCTCGTTCACTTCTCGAACGTGTCCAAAGACATCGTAGTTCTCGAGGCCGCCAGCGGTAAGGAAGTCGATCGTTTGCATTGCAAGGATCTCTTCATTCGAGACGGCTGGCTTTCGCATGATGGCGGAACGATTGTCTGTCGTAATTCATCGAATGATGTGTTCGTCTGGAATCGCTCCGTCCGGACGACACGAACGATCCCGGTCGAGGGCAAAGATCGAGAGAAAGTGAGCTTCAAGGTGACCCTGTCCCCCGCTGGCGAGCATGTCGCGATTTCGACGTGGGGGATCCCGGGCGGCCAGACCCCCTTGAAGGTCCATGACACGAGCACGGGTAATTTAGTCGCGACCTTTCCGGGAAGGCCGGAGCCGTTGAGTGCAACGCCATTCATTTCTGCCGATGGCCATACGATGCTTCTGAGTAACGGTCTTGCGATCAAGCGATGGAAATTCCCCGGAGATCAACCAGTCGAACCTGCCGGGCATACGTCCGAAGCCTGGTCACTGAGTTTCACACCCGACGGTCAATTCCTCATCAGCGGCAGCGACGATGTGGGCGAAGGGAAAACGATCCGTGTATGGAACTTGGACAACGGAATTCTCGTCACTTCAGGCAAACCGCATGTGGGAATGCTGTCTGCTCTTGCAATCTCGCCTGACGGCAAGCGCCTCGCAACAGGCGCGTTCTCTCGACAGACGACTCCAAAACTCTGGAGCGTCGATGACATCGCACGCTTCGAAACATGGAAGCCGCTCAAGACGGTCGATAATCCGACGGGCTTCGATCGCACCGTCACGTTCAGCCCGGACGGCTCGATTCTCGCCTTCGGAGGAGACGACAAGATCGTTCTCCTTCGGAATGGTAGAACCGGTGACGAATTGGGCAATCTTGAAGGTCATACGAACAAGATCCGTTGGGTCGCCTTCAGCCCGGATGGCAAATGGCTTGCCTCAGCTTCCAACGACCACACCGTACGCCTCTGGGACGTCGCTACTAGAATCGAGAAATGCAGCTATATGGGCCCCACTCAGTTCACTTCACTGGCCTGGTCGCCTGATGCCACGAGGCTGGCAGCATGCGATAAGTTCGGCATGATCAGCTTCCTCGACCCTGCCACGATGTCAGAAACGGCTCGAATACACAGCGAGGACAGCGAAATCCGCAGTCTGGCCTGGTCGCCCGACGGCCGAGTTCTGGCCGCTGCGGGCATGGGCAGAACGATCCGCCTTTGGGATCCATTGACCCTGCAAAACTTGCTGGACCTGAAAGGCCACGAAGAGCAGGTCAATGCACTGGCCTGGTCGCCCGACGGATCGACGCTGGCCTCTTGCGACCACGCCGGCAAGGTGAAACTCTGGAAATCCCGGGTAAGGGCGTCACCATGAACAGTTCACGGAATTCGATCATCTTCGGCATCTCATCCCGATGGGCCGTAACTCCATCGGGGTCTCAAGAAAGCAAGACTGGCAGGAGCGGGGGCATGACAGCGAACTGGAACGGCAAGTCGGGTGTCTATTGGTACGCCCTGGCAAAACTCCAGATCGCAGCCTGCGATTTCGAATCAGCACGCGAAAGTTTCGAATCGGCTGTGCAGGACAAGACCGAGCCATTCATCGGCGAACTCAACGAACTTCGTAATGACGTCGCCAGGAAACTTCTCGCTGCGGAATTCGGCGCCCCCAATCACTGAAACCCTGGAGAGCACATAACCTCGAAGTCTTTGCCCGCGATTCTAGCGATGGAATTTCGATCGCTGAATTTCGAATCCCGAATCGTCGCGGGTACTTTCGATCGTACGCGCGTCGCCATGTTGAAAGCTTCGGTACTCTGAAGCGGAATTTCGAACGCATTCCATTTCAAGGAGCCTTCGCCGCTTGAGGACCAGCTCAGGTCGAATCTTCGGTTGCCAGCGGAATCGAACGACCGCTTGCACTCGCTCATGAATGAGATTTTTCGGATGCATCTGCCATTGTGGTATTCACACCATTTCGGGTCGGGACTTTTCGACCCATACGACAGGAGATTGTCTCAATGACTAAACTCGCTCTTCGGAAGACATGGTCATTCACTCTGGCCATAATCGCGATCATGACCCTCGCTGGCACCGCGTCGGCTCAAAAAGGCAAAAAGCCCGGCGGCGATCCGCCGCCTCCGCCCCGCCACTGCCCGGCTTCAACTATCGATTCGATTTCGTGTCCGTGGCAGGTTTGACGGAGTTCAGCGACGTCAACGACCTGGGCTTCTGCGCTATTCGGGTGCGTGTCGACTTGTCAGGTCAGCAAATCGCCACGGTCGAGAACAGAGCCGCCGCGGTTCTCACACCCGACGGGCAAGTGCTCAATCTCGACAACCTCATTCCAGCTGGCGAACCCTGGGATCTTCTCCGTGCGGCCCGAATCAACAATCGCGGGCAGGTCATAGGAATCGGAATCAAAAACGGTGTCCGCATCGCCCGGCCTTTTCTTCTGACCCCCAACGCCACGCTCACCGGCTATGACCTGACCGATCTGGGCGTGGACGGTGTCTCTGGCAGCGTCAGTTCGCTCAACGAACAGGGCGATGCACTCGTTTATTTCGGTGATGGGTCAAGAGTCATTCGATTCGCAGACGGAACGACGCTTCCCGTCGGACTCGACGGAACCGGTTATGAGCATTTCGGGTCGACCCAAATGCTTTTCGGAAGATTCGCCGACGGTCTCTATCCGAGCACTCGCTTCCTCAAGGCCGAGTTGAATGGAAATGTCTATCCGCTGAGGTTCATCGCAAGCAACGCTTACAACCATTGGAATGTCGAAGTGGCTGAGAACGGATACTCCGCGGCCCTTGAGCAGGTTCCGACCGTCAAGGTCAAAGGCGCCAATCGACGCATGGACTATTTCGTGACCCATGATCCCTGGGGCAATGTGACGAAAATCGATCTGCCCGCATCGATCGAGCCAGGCTTTTTCGTCAAAGTCAACAGTCAGATCGTTGGTGGCGTACCGCTGGCGGTCGGCACCGAACTCAACTCGAATCCTATTCATATCATGTCCTGGATTCGGTTCCCGGGCTTCGTCGCTTGCCGCTTCCGCGATCTGATGGCCCCGGCCATGCAGCAGCAGTACGACGAGGCTTTGCCGAATCTATACGAAAGCGGGATGCTGACCACTCCACGGAACTTGGACGGATCGATCAACCACGCTGGCGCTCCCTCTATCTTCGGGCTCGCATACCCTGAAGGCAATACGACCGGCCTACCCCTCTACGGTGGTATCTACGTCCTTTCGCCGACCTTGGATTGAATTCATTTCGTGTGAGCACATCGGCATCGCCGGTTACAGCCGGCGCTGCCGATTTTCGCCTGAAACGAATCGCATTGCCTTCGAAACGTTGAATCGACGATCGATTCATGTCGAACCTCGCTCCCCGCTGAGCAAGAAACAGTCCGGAAAACGCAGATGGCCGTAAAACGAAGTAGCTGGCATATGCTCTTGTGACTCGACTTTCGCACTTTCTCACGCCGTTCTGAGCCATTGGCCAAGCGAAATGGTGAGATTTCGCAGGTTCGGCCCACTGCTTTCATCTGACTTTATCATTTCCGCAAGGTGTTTCTCTCGTGCGATTTCCAGGATGTCGCCCATCGACAGATTCACCGTCGATCGGTTCCACGGCGCCTTGCGCTTCTCCGCCTTACGCCCAAGTCGTTCCCGGCCCGCCCACAGCCACAGAATCGCATGCAGGTACAGAATCGTCGGCACCATCCGCTTCACCGCTTTGCGGCTTCGGCATTGCGGCTCGTCCAGACCCAGATGCCCCTTGGCGTCCTGGAACGTCTCCTCGATCGACCAACGTCGGCAATACGCCTCAATGATTTCCGCCGGGCTCATGTCCAGGTCGGTCGAATAGAGTGTCACCAGCGCCGGCTTTCGGCCTTTTTCTTCCGGAAATTGAACGATGACCACTCGCAGCAGCCGCGAGGGCGCCTGATACAGGCAGGCCAGAACCGTCACCCATTCGACTTTCTTCGCCTTGCCGTACAAGGTCAGCGTGGCGGCCGACCGCCGCTTGCGTTTCGCGAAGACCGCCGCCTTGTCCATTTCCGGGCCCCGGAATCGCGGTCGGCCAGCTTTGCGTATGGCATTCGGCGGCACGGCTTCGACGGGCCGGAACAGCCTCGCGTCGCTGCGCAGGCGGCTGATCAGATCGCAATTCGAAGGTAGCCGCGTGATCATTTCGCCCACGCCGTGGGCCGCATCGGCCAGCAGCCGGCACTTGCGGCGAGTGTGCGATTCGCACAGCGTGCGGAGCATGTCTGCCAGGTGGTCGAGCTTGGTGCGATACGGCAGATTCTGCTTCTTGGTAACCGTCCGGTCAAACACACATTCCAGCCGTGCGGATCCATCCTGATCATGAACGTGCCGGAATGCGTCATCAGCTCTGCTTGCGGAGGCGGTCGATCTTCCAGATGCAGTCCGGGTGCGACTTCAGCCAGCGATCCGGGAGCAGCGTGTCGAGCTGGTCGGGGGTCGGATGCGGGCTGAGCCTCGGCAGGCGATCGAAAACGTCACGCAACCTGGCCCATGGTTCCATCTGATTGTGCTTGCAGCTCTGCACCAGGCTCAGCAGCACCGCCGCACGCTCGCCGACGGTTTGGCTGCCCACGAACAGCCAGTTCTTCCGGCCGATCTTGCATGACGTAAACTCCGATACCGATCGACGGGTTCCTGAAATCGGGCGTTCGCGAGTTCAAAATCTCGAAATACCCTCCGTGCAGATCATGAATCGCGATCCGGTCAAACCTGTCCGGGCCAGCGTCTTCGATTTTACTCGATTACGAAAGCCGGCCCGGACCGCGAATCACGTCACGTCAATCTTCACGAAGCGCCGCCGGTAGAGGGACCGGATCCGGACTTCAACAAATAGGTCCGATTCGTCCGACCTGAAGTTTCCGCAGTGACGACTTCGATGTCGCCCTGTTGCTCGAGTGTCGAGATCAGTTCAGCGAAAGTCCTGGCATCGAGTTTCATCCGTCTGAGCAGATTGCTGTGCGTCATCTGCCCGCCAGGAGCTTCGCGAAGCTTCCGGAGCAATTTCAGGGACTCGGCATGGAACGGTGTTTCGGCGACGTGATCGTGCGCCATGAACAGCATCCGCCTGGCCTGGTGCATCAAGAACGCCGTAGCCCACCGAACCGCCGGGGCATCGATCCGGGGATTCTGGTGATCGGCACTTACGGCATAAAGCAGTGCCAGCTTGCGGATCTGTTCCGCCACACGTCCCCAGACGGTCATGCTGACCTCGTCCTTACGGGCTTCAGCCTGAGAGTATTCCCCGTCGCAGATCGTCCTCGCCTGGGCCAGAAGGGCTCGTGCTTCGTCGTCCGCGGGTACGATCATCGGATGCGGAAACTCGGATTCGAGATTGCCGCCGCCCGGGTTGAACTGGGACCACCAGAGTGCCGTTTCGATGACGCTTTCCGGCGGATCGACGATCCTCGGCTCCTGGCCTGCACGACGCGGACCGCTCTCGACAACCAGCATGCGTGCGAAGAACCCGTTGGTCAGCATCCTGCCGGACAGAGCCTCGTAAAAATGCCTCGGGATCGCGGTCCCGAAGAGCACGAGGCACGGCTGATCGATGCTGCCTGGATTTTCTCTGCCGGCTTTGCGTCGCATGGGGAAAACGCTGTTGGCCGACGAATACATCTGCAGCAGGGTCGTCATGACGCTTTCGTGACGTGCATCGCGAGATTTGTTGATCGACTGTAGCAGGCCGTCTAGTTCGTCGGTCTGGAAGAGCATGGCCGGATTCTGAAACAGAGCGTCCTGAATGCCTTCGCCGGAAGCGACCTTGTCTCCCGCGGCGTTGGTCAGCCCGATTCGCTGCATGATCCGTACATTGACCTTGCGGGGGTGATCTTTCCCGGCCGCCGAGTGAGCCAGCGCAAGAATGTATAGGTTTGTGCGGTTGTCGCCCTCGTCGCGGACCTTTCGTCCGGCCAGGACCGCTTGAAGCGACAGCGCGCCGCAAAACGCCAGAGCGACATTCGGATAGGGCGCCGTCGCCAGTGTGTGGTCCATGACGTCACCGACAAAACCCGGAATTCTCAAGAGCTGGTCCGGAATCGGGCCCGGATCGGGATAGACCACTTCGGGCGCTATGCCTGGCGTCGGATTCGACCGCATCAAACCTGAAAGATCGACATCGGGATGCACGCCCGCCAGACCGAAACCTTCCTGCCGCAGGGCCGAAGCCGCTGCGGAAAAGTCTCCGTCGTGTTCGAGCAGGGCGTAGAGCGAAAACGGCCTGTAGGATCGTTCCGAGTCGAACGGATCGGCGTTCGTCGAGAACACGTGAAACAAGCCGTTTCGCAGGGAGGCGCTCCAACCGGTGGCCTTGCCTGGCCGACGCCAGTATTCGCTGCCGCCGTCGCTTCGAGCGTGTCTCCAGCCGTGCTGCCGTAGCAGGGCTCGCACGTCGCCACGCCGGTTGTAGTCGTCGCCGGGACGTCCCTGGTCCGTCTCAAGTGAAACAATCGTTTCGACAGGCTCCGGCGGAGGGACTTCCGTCAGGAAACAAGCGGCTTCGATGAGTACTTCACGCTCTTCGGCGGTCAGTATCGGTATTTCGATGAACGACTCCTGCACGAGTTCGTAGCCGGGGCTCGGGGCGCAAAGGAACAATCCACCGTCGCCCCGGGTTTCGATGAGCGTCAGCGTGACTTCGTAGTGATCGCCGACCTGTCGTGGACGGTACGTTTTTCCGGCGATCGTGACTTCTTCATCGGAATCGTATGTGTATTTTCGCTTTGCGAGCTTCAGATTGCCTGGAATCTCCACCTCGCTGCGGTATACGACGTGGCGGCCGCCCGATTGCGAACGTTCGATCACAAGTCGGTCGAAGAGACCGGGCATTTCGTTATCGACAAGGGCCCGCCATGCATCGAACAATTCGCCCTGAAGGTCGAAGTCCAGGATCTCCAGGTTGCCCGATACCGGACCGGTTACAATGCAGATGGCTTCCGCACCGGCGAACCAGGATCGAATTTCTCCGTCCTCCGGCATCCTCGTCCGGAATTCGGACCAACTGCTGAGGGCCGGCCGCTTCGAACTCAGGTTCGCTGGCAGAACGCAAAGGCCGGCTTCGAAATACGAAATCGCTGTCTCGATCATTTCACCCATCTCTTTCGATACCGGAGCCGCGTGCCGATGACGCCGTTATTGCGGCCGACACGCGACTCCTAGGTCCTGTCACTCAGGCTGTTCGTTCACAAAATCGACGGTTTGGCCAAGATCGGAGATCTGGCTTGGGTATGGCATCCCGCTAAAGGGTCTGCCAGTAGGCAGCGGACCAAGTTCGTAGCCGACGATTTTCGGGAATATCTCGCCTTGCACCCTCAGTACCGTAATGGCGTGCGCGGCAGCGATCTCGTGTTCGTGAATGATGGCCAGGGCTTGGTCAACGCTATTCGGCACTGGGGCTGCCGAACGTTGTGTCCACCATTCGACGGCCTTCTGTCGGGCGTAGCCCTGATGTTCGAAACAGATCCACTCAACGATGTAATCGTCGATCTCGGGTGCCCAGTAAGCGACTCGGAGCGTAGGCGGATCATTCGGTCCCGCCCCCACCTTGGTATAGGCCCGATACCGAACATTCTCGACCCGGTACCTCGTTCGCGTGTATACGCGAGACAGTACCGCATCCTCGCTTGCCCGAGCCTCATGCCGTTGTCTTTCCGGCGGATCGAACAAGAATCCACAATGCGGGCAGATCGCGAAGCCGGCCGAGACAAAGGCCTGACACTGAGGACAGGGTTTGACCGGAGCGGTGCCTTCCTGGCGAACGACGGGCTCCTCGACCCGAATCGAATCGACAGGCCCGTGTCGCCGTACGTTGCCGCCGAAGTCGAGCACAAGGCAATCCAGCTTGCGTGGATCGATCCGGAAGCCGCGGCCGACCATCTGGTAATATAACCCAAGCGACATGGTCGGCCGGAGCAGCACGACGGCATCGACACAAGGCGCGTCAAAACCTGTGGTCAGCACGCCGACGTTGACAAGGTACTTGAGTTCCCTGGACTTGAAGCATGCGATCGTCGCATCCCGCTCCGCTATCGGCGTCGAGCCGTCGACGAAACCGCATTCGACCCCATGGTCGGCTCTGAGCACTTCGACGATATGCTGTGCATGCTGTACACCTGAAGCGAAGATCAGGACGCTGCGTCGCCCGCTTGTCTTCCGGACAAGCTCTTCACACGCTTCACGAACGAGCACGTTGTCGTCCATCAGATTTTCGAGTTCCCCAGACGCGAATTCGCCTGACTGAACCCTGATCGACGTCGTGTCGAAAGTCGTGTCAGATTCACTGGTGAACAGCGGACAGAGATAGCCTCCCGCGATCAGTTCGCGGACGCCGATCTCGTAGCAAATGGCATTCAGGATGCCGGCGGGCGTGCAGATCGGGCCGGTTTTCAACCGGAACGGCGTCGCCGTGAAGCCGACGACTCGAGCGTGCGGATTGATGAGCCGGACCTCGGCGAGGAACTTGCGGTACATCCCATCTCCCTCTGGCGGAATGTGATGCGCTTCGTCGATGATGATCAGATCGAATCGGCCCAGTTCGCAGGCACGCGAGTGTACCGATTGAATGCTGGCCAGGATGACTGGCTGCCGGGTATCTCGCTGCCCGAGACCGGCGCAGAAAACACCGAATTCGACTTCGGGGCAAATGGCCTGAAGCTTGTCGGCGGTTTGCTGCAACAGCTCTCTGCTGTGCGAGAGAATCAGCACACGCCAGTTCCTGCGTGTGACGGCTTCCTTGCAGATCTCAGCGATGACCGGAGTCTTGCCACCGCCGGTCGGGATCACGACGCAAGGATTGTCGCGACGGGAACGAAGATGGTCGTAGACCGCGTCTTTGGTGGCTTGTTGATACGGACGAAGGATCATGTCACTTGCTTTCTGTGGCTGGAGCGAAGATCGCTCGTGAATGTGAAGGCACGAAGCGTGGAATTTCGAGAAACAGACCCTCTCCGCTGACGAGTCCCGAGGTCGGGATTCGCCGCAAGTTCGAGTTCGGTCTGTAGCTTTCTCAGCCGACGTGCGTCGCGGAGACTGAAATGCCCACACGACGCACCTGTCGGCGGTGCGAAAACGGATTTCCGGGAGAGCGTCTGACTGCCCGAAAACGGATCAGTCAGGCTCTGAATGGATACGATTCGCCATCGCCCTCCGCTCACAGCCCGTCGGGGCTGGACCGTAAAGGCATAGCGGCATCAGGAATTCCAGGGCGTGTCGGGAACCGGCCCGTAGTCTTGCGGGGTCTGCACGAGCTTGCTGTAACCGCAGATTTCGTTGACCATCTCGCCGGTTTCTGTGCGTTTTTTGCAGACGACGCGAATCACCAGCGGCCGGTAGTGCAGATCTTCGGAAGACTGTGGCGTAAGCACATCCACCGCATGACAGATCGTAGACAATTGGGATTGTGCGATCCTGACGGCTTCAGGGCTCCGATTCTGAAGATTCAGTCTGGCCCACACAATTCGTCCCTTATGCTCTCCCTCGGCCACCTGGAACTTAAGTTCCAGGTAGACGCCTGAGCCGTCCCGGGTCGTCTTGAATTCGCTCCCGATGATGACCGCGACATATTTACCATCCGGCAACGGACGGAATCCGAACGCAGGAAAGTTGCGGGCATCGAAACCTTGCAGGTTAGCCATTGTCGGTGCCTCCTTCCACGCGGCGACAATCCTGGGCAGAGCCGTGGCATCGCTGGCAGTGAAGCATGCGCCTGATATCTTGGGATGCACGCGGCATTCGACAGCTGCAGTAATCGCTGGGAAACAGCGTCCGGGACGTCGGTGTTCCGGGTTGTTGATCGGATCTCGATCGGATATACTGGGACATGTAAGCCTCACTTCCGCAGGAGTTTGGGACTTGCTCTGCCCAGCGGGTACCAGCCGCTGGGTTTTCGCATTGGAAACCGGCCTGGAGCGAACGCTTCGCTCCAGTACCGAGGATTTGCGTGTGGCTAACCGGGTCTTCCGGCCGCCAAGGGCTTTGCCTGATCTGGCAAAGCCGTTCGAACACTGGATTCATATTCCGAGCTCCTTAGCACGATTGGAGAAATGGAGAGTTCGCTTGTCCGCCGCTTTCGCGGCCTGGGTTGGACTGTTGGCAGGTTTGTCCACGTGCACGAACCGCCGGGCTTCGTCGTCGCGGGTCAATTCCGAGAAGAACTCCGACAAAGCCTTTTCGCTGGTGCAAGGAATCGATCCTACGCGTGTGTAGCGGAGAAATTTTCCTCGCAACCCCTGGAACATCCAGCGCCGTATTGTCTGGGCCGTGGCATTTCGGCCTTTTCGGCGCGAAGGCACCAAAGACGCCAATTGATCGGGGGTCAGTAACCGATCACCGCCTGAGGCGTCAATCTCATCTTTCATCATCATTTGTCCTCAAGTGCGACGACCCCATGCCGTCGCTGTACGACCTCGATCATCGAGAGTCTTCTAGGGTTTTACCAGTGAATTCGCGGCAGTAAGGGGCGGATTGCACTGCGCAATTCCTGAAACGTCTATCTCATCTTTTTCTACAACAATTAGTATTCGGACTGCGTGCTTTCACCAGCTCGATTCTGTTCCTCAAAAGTTAAAACTGGCGAATTTCGTATCGATTCAGGCTTGGAATCGACTGGAGTCCGTTCCATGCGAAAGGCCCGCAAAAACTACTCGGCTGACGAAAAGGTCGCCATACTTCGTCGGCACCTGATCGATCGCGTCAGCGTCGCCGACTTGTGCGACGAGCATCAGATCCAGCCCACGCTGTTCTACAAG
>WGMM01000042.1 GCA_016125085.1 bacterium | reverse complement strand
CCCCTCCTTGAAAAGGAGGGGAGTCATTTGCGCTTCGCGGATTTAAGGTAATACGCGGCTGAAACATAAGCTCTCCCCCTGACAAGGGGGAGTACCGCGAAGCGGGGAGGGGGTTCTGCGTACGTGGGTGATACTCTACTTGCGAAGAAACCACCCCGCCCTTCGGGCACCCCTCCTTGAAAAGGAGGGGAGTCATTTGCGCTTCGCGGATTTAAGGTAATACGCGGCTGAAACATAAGCTCTCCCCCTGACAAGGGGGAGTACCGCGAAGCGGGGAGGGGGTTCTGCATGAGTGGGTGATACTCCACTTACGAAGAAACCACCCCGCCCTTCGGGCACCCCTTGCATAGGAGTTTCTTGTGCTGCATTGCTTTAAGGTCATTCGTGCCGACACTCTGACAAACCCGCGTTGACCGATTCGGCGAAACTGATAACTTGCACATGCACCAGGGGCCCGAGACGGAATTGGGCCGATCGAGTCTTTCCTGAACTTCACATTTGGCTTGTCGGTTCGGTACGAATGGTTCATTCCGGCGAAAAGCCGGGGTTCCGTACGGTTGTCATTCGCAGTTCGGCCCGCGATTGGGCTTCGTGGTTTCCGCTGGAGATTCCGGAAATGCCGTGCACTACCCTCAGGAGAAACCGGTTATGAAGCCCGACCGATCGATGACCCGAACCCTCGGCCTGCTGGCCCTGTGCCTGTTCGGCGCATTGGCTTCCCCCGAAGCCCAGGCCGATTCGATGCTGCCTCGTTATCGGCTTGAGGATTTAGGTTTGGCTTCGAAGTATGATCACAACATCCAAAATCCGAACCTACTATGGCTGTCCGACGGAACGGTTTACGCTGGAGGCATGCCCCTGGATTCCACCGATAAATTGTACCGGAAGGGCGAGTACCTGCGTAGCATCAGCTACAAGAACCCACCGGACGAATACGTAATGAAAAAAGATGGATCCGATGTCAATCTTCTAGCGGGAATCGACCCGAAGACCGCTTCCTTCGATACATTTTCTTCGTCTGGGAAGGCGCTCTTCACAAAAGTGGGGTCGCAATTCGTTTTCGAAACGTCGACAGGCCAAATGACTAACTTCCCCACCGTCGTTGGGAACGATACCTATTCGTTGCTTGGCATAAACGGACTCGACGAGATGGTCGGAACAGGCTGGATCGGAGGCGAAAGGAAAGCGATATACTATGCATCGATTAATTCGGAAGCCATGCTGCTGAGTTCGCTCGTCGACAATCCTGGCCAGTGGCTACTTCAAGCAGGGACAGACATCAACGACACTGGCGAGATCGTCGGATATGGATACGATTTGAGTCAACCGACGTATGATGGCCCACACGTGTTCAAACTCGTTCCCGTCGCACCGGTCCCTGAGCCATCGACCTGGCTGGTACTCGGACTCGGAAGCCTCTGGATCTTCCGGAAATTCCGACCTTCGGCAATCTGAATTCCCTTCATCACTGATCCGCCCTCAATTCGAACCCGTTGGAATTCGAAGGCGAGCCTCGGCTTTCGCGAACACAACTTCTTAACTTTCGTTCAGCGATGGAATCGCTGTCTCGGCAAACGCATGGAAGCTATTCTTCACTCCGTGAGGTGCTTCCATTTCACGTCGTTCACGCAATTCGCACGGGATCGACCTACATCGCCCCCCTGCACTTTTTCTTTTTCATTTCACGTCGCGTTCCGTTCTCACATCGCGGAAGCGATGTATTGAACGAGCCGGAAGCGTCAGCGACGGAACGATTTCGGAGCGATTCTCCGACGAACGGAAATGATCGCCGACGACTGGTTTTATGGTTCGAAAGATATTATCAGTCACTGCCGGAATGACCAATCCAATCCAATCCAATCCAATCCAATCCAATCCAATCCAATCCAATCCAATCCGTCGCTGACGCTTCCGGCTCGTTTTCTGTTTTCCGTCGCTTACGCTTCCGGCTCGTTTTCTGCACTCCGTCGTTTTCGCTTCCGGGTCGTTCACACGGACAACGGCTTACTCGAATTTCGCGCTGGGGTCTTTTTTATGACTCGTTCAGGTCGAGCCACAGAGGGCCGACGGACGGGGGTTCGTGGGCGGCGAGGCGGCGGACGAGCGTCTGCGGGTCGTCGCCGACCAGGATCAGGTCCAGGTGCTGCGGCCGCAGGAATTTCTCTTCGACGGCATGGCCGAGGAGCCGCAGGATCGGGTCGAAGTAGCCTTCGACATTGAGCAGACCGATCGGCTTGCGATGGATCCCCAGCACGGCCCAGGTGACGATTTCGAAGAATTCCTCGAACGTGCCGATGCCGCCGGGCAGGGTCAGAAATCCGCCCGCCAGTTCGGCCATTCGGGCCTTGCGGGCATGCATGGATTCGACGATTTCCAGCCGGGTGACACCCTCATGGGCAAGTTCTTCGGTGCGGAGGACATCAGGAATCACGCCGACGACGGGCCCGCCTTTGGCCAGGACGGCATCAGCCACGCGGCCCATCAGGCCGATCTTGCCGCCGCCGTAGACGAGCCCCAGGCCTTCGCGGGCGATCGCTTCGCCCACGGCATCGGCGGAATCGCCGTAGATTTTGCGGCCCCCGGCCTGGCTGCCGCAGAAGACGCAGATCAGTTTCTTGTCGACGGGCCGTTCTTCGTTCGGGTTCATGTCTTTGAGCAGGAGTCCGCGGATTGCATCGCCAGGGAAGCCGAGGTTAGATTGTCGCTATCGGCCTTCATCCGAATCAATGGCTTCGATTCACAAAAAATCTCTCGAGCGACGAGCTGGACCATGAGCGACGACGATTTCGTTTACCACCCCGCGTGCAGGCTGTCGGACATTCAGGACAATATCGGTGTGCCCGTGGAAGTGGACGGCCGCGTGATCGCCGTGTTTCGCACCGAAGGGGAGTATTTCGCCATCGACGACGCCTGCCCGCACAAGGGCGCACCGCTGGCCGACGGCGTGGTTTACGACAAGTCCGTGACATGCACCTGGCACGGCTGGCGGTTCAGCCTGGAGAGCGGCTGCTGGATGGACAGCCCGCGAACCCGCGTGGCCACGTATCCCGTGCGTGTCACGGGCGAAATCGTCGAGGTGGGGATCCGAAAAGGCTGAATTTCATCGGACTGCCGGCGAATACCGGGTAGAGTGGCGACCGTTGCGAACCGGGAGAGAACGACCATGAAAGCGGCATATTTCGAACGGACTGGCCCGGCCTCGGAAATTCGTGTCGGCGAGCTGCCGACCGGTCCATTGCCGGACGATCATGTGCGTGTGCGCGTGGCCGCATCGGCCCTGAACCCGATCGACCTTTACATCCGGGCCGGCACGGTGGCGATGCCGCTGAATTCGCCGCAGATTCCGGGCAGTGACTTCGCAGGCGAGATCGTCGAAGTCGGGGCGAAGGTGACGAAGTTTCGCGTCGGCGAACGAGTCTGGGGCACAAATCAGGGCATGTTCGGCCGCCAGGGCACCGCTTGCGAAATCGCGACGATTCATGAGCAGTGGCTGTATCGAAGCCCGATCGGCATCGCCGACATCGACCTGGCCGCCCTGGCTCTCACGGGCATCACGGCCCACCTGGGTTTGTTCGATCAGGCACGGCTCAAGCCCGGCGAAACGGTCTATGTCTCCGGCGGCTCGGGCGGGGTCGGGTCGATGGTGATTCAGATCGCTAAAGCGGCCGGTGCCCGAGTGGTGACGATCGCCGGATCGGACGAGAAACGAGCCCTGTGCAAGTCTCTCGGTGCCGACGAAGCCCTGGATTACGCCAGTGCGGGGCTGGACGACGCCGTGACGGCCTTCGCCCCGGAGGGGATCGACGTCTGGTTCGAAACCCAGCGCGAGCCGGACTTCGCCCGAGCCTTCCCGCTGATGAACCGGGGCGGGCGATTTCTCGTGATGGCGGGACGTACGGCCACGCCGATGTTCCCGCCGCTGGGCCAGTTCTATCCACGGAATCTGTCGGTGCACGGGTTCGCGATGCTGGCTTACGGCCCTGAAGCACAAGCGAAAGCCGCTGAGGACATGATCCGCTGGACGGCGACCGGCCAGCTCAAGCCGATCGTGGGCAAGCGGTTCGGTCTGTCGGAAACGGCTGAGGCGCATCAGTTTCTGGAAGACGCGACGCTGGGCGGCTCACGCAAGCTCGTCGGCAAGGTCGTGCTGGAGATCGATCGATGAATGCCTATTTATCTATGCTTCTGGGTGTGATCTGCGCGGGCGTCGGTGGCGAGTTTTTCGTCAAGGCGGTGGTGAGCGTGGCGAAGAAGGCCCGCATCGCGCCCCGGATCGTGGCGACGACGGTGGCGGCGTTCGCGACGTCGAGCCCCGAGCTTTCCGTGTCGATCAATTCGGCGATTTCGGGGCATCCGGAGATCGCGTTCGGTAACGCCCTGGGGGCGAACGTCATCAATATCGCCCTGATCCTGGCGATCGCCCTGATCGTCGCGGGGATGAATTCGCCGCGAGAGAGCGTCCGGCGTGACTTCCCGGTCGCCTTCATGACGCCCGTGCTGATGGCTGTGCTGGCACTTGACGGCGAGCTTTCGCGAATCGATGGCCTGCTCATGCTGGGCATGTTCCTGACATGGCTCGTCGTGACGCTGACCGAAGCGCACCGGATGCGGCAATCGACGGCGAAGTCGGAAGAGGCGTTTCATCCATGGAAGATGCTGGGCCTGAGCGTAACCGGCCTGGTGCTGCTGTTCCTGTCAGGTAACCTGATCGTCGACGGGGCGAGCCGGATCGCCGAGTCGTTCGGCATTGACCCTTTCGTCGTGGGTGCGACGATCGTGGCGATCGGAACGACGATGCCGGAACTGGCGACCACGCTGATCTCGCTTTATCGCGGTCATGACGAAATCGGCCTCGGGACGATCCTGGGCTCGAACATTTTCAACGGCCTGTTCATCGTTTCCCTGGCGGCGATCATTCACCCGATTCCGACCGAGTTTCTGGAAACGATGACGGCGCTGACCTTCGGGGCGATCGTGATCGGCATGGCGTATCCGGACAAATCGGGCCGGCTGGGCCGACGCCGTGGCATCCTGCTGATCGGCATCTACGTGGTTTATATGGTGACGATCCTTCAGCGCGGCGGTGACGAAGAAAATGCCCCCTTGCCTCAGGCGGCCGGGGCCGCGGCTGCCGCTGGCCCGAATTGAGCCGTAATCCAGAGCGGCCGAAACATCTCAGGAACCAGGAGCGGCCGGCACAGGGTCCTGTGCTGGCTGTTTCGCAATTTCCTCGAGCGCTCGGCGGGCTGGTTCGAAGGTTGGGTCGATATCGAGCGCGGCCTTGAAGCATTGTTCGGCCAGGACTTTCATGTTGCCCGCGATCGCTTCCATGCCGAGTTCGTAACGTGGCTGCGGGCTTTCCGGCTCGGCGCTGATGCGTTTCGAGAGCTTGTCCATGCGGTCGATCCGTTCCGTCACGTTCCGAAAGCGATTGCGTGTTTCGGCGGCGGCTTCGGATTTGCCCAGGCGCGACTGAGCCTGCATGAGAAGCTGGAGGACGGAAGTCTGATTGGGCCGGGCTTTGTCCGCGCGAAGCAGGAGCCCCTCGGCGGTCGCGGGATCGCCTTCGAGGAAGCGAACTTGTGCCAGAGCCAGAAGGGCGTCCGAATTCGCCGGGTCGATGGCCAGGCATTTTTCGGCGAGTTCACCGGCCTCAGCCGCGTTGCCTTTGGCCTGGGCGGAGAGAGCGGCCAGGCCCATCAGTTCGGCATCCTGAGGGTCGGCGTGGAGTGCAGCAGCGATGACCGGCTCGGCATCCGCGAGCCGGTTGTCGTCCATCATGGCTCGAATGAGACCTTTACGAGCCTGCCGCGTCTCTTCCGCGGGCGGATTACGCTTCAGGCACTCTTCGTAGGCCCTGGCGGCTTCGGCGGTTTCACCCATGTCGTGCCTTACCTTGCCCATGGCAAGCCAGGGGCGAAAGGCTTCCGGCTTAAGTTCGGAGACGAGTTTCAGCAGCGTAAGGCCGCGAACGGCATCACCTGAGGCAAGATAAATCGCGGCCAGATATTCGAGGGCTTCAGGTTGTTCGAGTTTACGATCGAGGCTGGCTTCGAGCGCCTTGCGGGCATTGCCGAGTTCGCCGCGGCTGAGAAACGCCTGACCGACGAGGGCGTAAACCTCGGCGGCTTCGGGTGCATCGGGCGAAACTTGCGAACCGATGCGAAGAACTTCGTCGAACCGGCCGGCGCTGAGCATCCTGCGGGCGATCTCGGCACGATCTCTCGGGCGATTCTGCCCGGGTTTCGCCGAAGGCCCGAACCAGTACTTCCATGGCACGATCAACCATGCGGCACAGGCCAGGAGAACGAACAGGGGCAACAGGCTTTTCCGGAGTTTTCTTCTGGAGTCCATCCGCGTATCCCAATGCGGAAAGGGCGGCGCCGCAAGGACGCCGCCCTGTCATGGTCAGATCACGTCTTTCGCGGAGTCGATGAAGGTCGATCCGCCAGAGGGACGTGGATCAATACGAGTCGGCGGAGACGACTTCGCCGCCATCGCGTGTACCGAGGGCCCACACGGTGCGTTCGTTGGTCGTGTTCTTGAGGAACCGGACCGAGCCGTCCGCGAAGGCGACGTTGGCACCGCCGGGGTGGTAGCTCGAAAGGCCGTACATGCCGGGCTGGTCGAAGTCACCGTCCCATGTTTCGGTACGGCAGTTGGGATAGGGCGGGTTGGGCGGCTGCAGCACGTTGCCGAGCGACCAGCCGAACATGCCCTGATTCCAGTTGGTGCCGATGTGGCTCTGGTTGTCCTGCCAGCTGCCGACGGAGCCGGGAGCACGACTGGCGCACAGGTTCAGCCACGACTTGAAGTTGGTGGCGCCGGCGGGCATGGCCGCGCGAGGGTTGCCCCAGGGATCTTCGCCGCCCGGGCGAGCCCCGGCCTTGATGACGTCCTGCAGGGAGAGCTTGTTCTCGTCGAAGTCGCCCATCTTCCATTCGCCGAAAGCGATGGTGTTGGACGTGCCGTCGGTGATGTCGCCGATCTTGATGGCATTGACCTTGTCCCAGTCATTGCCGGCACCGCCGAACATGAACAGGCCGTTCGGACGGCCGCTGCCCATATTGCCGACCCAGTTCAGCGTGGCGCCGACCGAGCCGAAATAGCTGTTGCCCGGGCGCGGCTTGCCCCAGTAGGTGCCGCGTGGTTCCGGCGAGGAGGGGCACAGGAAGTTGGCGATCCGCAGCGTGACGGCGGTCTGATTGATCATGCTCATGGCGTCGCCTTCATGGCAGACGACCTTGAAATTGCAGGCATTGTAAACCTGCGATTGCTCGACATAGCCGAGCATCATCGACTGCGGGCTCCACGAACCCCAGGTGCCGTTCCAGGGTGGGGCGCCGTAGGAGGCCGGGTAAGCACCGTTGGCTGACTCGTAGTTGGCGACGGCCAGGCCGAGCTGCTTGAGATTATTGATGCACTGAGCGCGGCGAGCCGCCTCACGTGCCGACTGAACCGCTGGCAAAAGCAGGGAAATCAGGACGGCGATGATGGCGATGACGACCAGCAGCTCGATCAGCGTGAAACCGCCGCGACGTGCTGCGAACTTGACTCTCTGCATGTCATTCTCCTTCCGGAAGACTTGGGGACGTACGGAAGCCGATGCTCAGGAATCGGCGCCGGGGTTCTTCTTCATCGCGCCCGACGAGCCCTTGTATTTGACGTCGTTGGGAACTTCGCCTTTTCTCACAGGGGTGTCAGGGGGTTCCACAGCCTTGAGCCTCGGTTCGTCCGAACCGCCGCAACCCAGAGCCATGGCACACACTGACGCGACGAGACACGATTTAGCGATACGAATCATCAATAGAAGTTCCTTACCTGACTTCGAAATCCCCGGGGAGGACGGCAACGCAATAAAACATTGCGCGACCGCGGAAATCCGGTCAGAAGAGGCCTAGAGTTGATGGACGGGAATACGATCAGATGATTCGGAAAAATCGATAGATTTTCCCGATACACAAAATCTTATTGATCCGTTCGGCTCTTGTCCATATCTCCCTTGGTCGAAGTTTCGATTTCTTCGTAACTTTCGTGAAAGCCCGTCGAACTCGGGCGGATTTCCATTCGCTACTTCCCTCGCCGAACGTATTCGACTATCCTGAAACCGGACTCGATTCGAGACCGATCCATTCGCCACAATCCCGTCGAAAAACTCATTCGCTCGATTCGCAAGTGCCGTCAGGACATAGGTTCTCGGCAAGCGACCGCTCATTTCGGAACCTTCGCCATGCATAATGATCAAGTCATATTCACACATCAGCCATTGACGAATTCCAAACTCGGCGCGGCGGCGGCCTTCCTTTACCTGCTCACCGCGGCGGTCGCCGGTTTCGCGGGCTGGAAGATCGGCGAAAGCAACCGCGAATACGCCACGGTGCCCCTCGAAATCTCTTCGAAGGCTTATCAGTTCGCCGAGCTGAACGCAGAAACCGTCCGCGTCAATTCGATCAACGGAGCGCTCGTCTATGGCGGACTCGGCCTGTGCCTGGCCGTGGGAACGATCCTCTCCACCAAACTCGCGGCACGTGGCCAATGCCCGCCCGTTCTGCCTTCGATCGCAGCTTTCGCAGGCGTCGTCGCACTCAGCGCGGCTCCGTCATTCGTCATGATGCCCGCCTTCGCCGCTTCGTCAGATCGTGACCCCGGATCGCTCGACCTGACGATGCCTCTGCTCATCCACCTCGGGCTCTGGGCTCCGATCGGTGCGGGGATCGGCCTGCTTTTCGGAATTTTGCGGAAACGTGGCACCGCCGGTACGATCGAATCGACGCTGGCCGGAGCCGTCGGGGCGACTCTCGGAACCGTCGCTTTCGAATTCCTGGGCGCGATCCTGATGCCCACGGACAAAACCAACGAACCCATGCCTGGCACCGAACGCGCCCGGCTGGCCGCCGCAATGTGCATCTCGCTGGGGATCATGATTTCCCTGCTTTATTCGACCCTGCGTTCGAAACACCAGGGCTGCGCAACGGCCACGACACCTGTGCCCGTCGACCCCACTGGAGCTTGATCGGTCCTCGCTTCATGTTCGCACGAATGACCGACACAAGCCGCATGACCGGCGTGTATTGACGCACCGATACGTTTGCCCCAGATTACCGGATCAGGTTAAATTCTCATGAATGCGACAAAGCCCGTTTCGTCGAACTTCCGCTCGCGCTTTATCGATCCTGCATCAGGGGCACACGAATCATTATGCGAACTCGACCGATCGGAAACTCGACCGTTCTGGCTTGCGCGATCCACTTCGGATTCTGGGCGGCCGCCGTTCTGGCACAGTCGCCGGAGGCGATCAAGCTCGCCAATGAGCCTGCTCTTTCGCCGGACGGCAAAACGATCGTTTTCGCCTGGCACGGGGATCTCTGGAAGGTCGACGCCAAAGGCGGCAACGCCACGCCGCTGACGCGACACCCCGCGAAGGACAGGGAACCGAAGTTCTCGCCCGACGGCAAGCACATCGCTTTCGTGAGCGATCGCGAAGGCACGCCCCAGATTTTCGTGATGGCCGCGGAAGGCGGCCCGGCCCGGCAGATCACGTTTCACACGGGCGGATCCGCCCTGGCCGACTGGTTCCCGGACGGTAAATTCCTGCTCACCTCCGCGGCCCGAGACCATTACTGGCGTAAACCGGAGCGATTCTTCAAGGTGTCCGTCGAAACGAGGGCCGCCGAAACGCTGCTTTTCGACGATTACGGCACCCAGGGCAAGTTGTCGCCCGATGGACGGCAACTGCTCTTCGTTCGCGAAGGAACCCAATGGTGGCGCAAGGGCTACACCGGGTCACAGGCTCCCCGGATCTGGCATTATGATCTCGAAGCCAGGACGTTCAAGAAGCTGATCGATACGCCTGCCGGAGCCTATTCGCCGATCTGGACGGCTGACGGCAAAGGGTTTTACTACGTCGGCCTGCATCGCGGTACGATGAACCTGCGGCGCAGGAATCTCGACGGTTCTGACGACAAGCCGCTGACCAGCTTCGACGACGATCTTGTCGTTCAGCCCAGCCTGGCACGCGACGGCAAGTCGATCGTTTTTCGACACCTGTTTGACCTGTATCGGCTGGACCTTGCGAAACCGGATGCGACTCCGGAGAAGATCGAAATCCGCCAGACGGCCGATGCCATCGCGTCGGCTGTCGAACGGCGTGCCCTGACCTCAGCCACGCAGGCTGCATTTACGGACGACGGGCTCGAAACCTCTTTCATCGCCGGTGGCGACGTGTGGGTGATGGACACGGAACTGACGGAACCGAGACGCGTGACGGCAACGCCGGAAGAAGAGCGGAGCGTCGTATTCGCCCCGGACGGCAAATCGCTGGTGTTCGTGAGCGAGACCGGCGGCCAGATCGATTTGTGGCGGGCACGCCGGGCGGACGAATCGAAAGCCTGGTGGGAGAACGAGAAATTCACGCTGGACCGGATCACCAACGACGCCGAATCCGAAAGCGACCCGCGGTTCAGCCCGGCCGGTGGCAAACTGGCTTTCATCAAGGGCCTGGGGCAGTTGTGGATCGCCGAAGCCGACGGCTCAGCACCCAAAAAGCTCATGGAAAGCTGGAACGCTCCGGAATTCGACTGGTCGCCGGACGGTAAGTGGATCGTCTACGCCGTTTCCGACGACGACTTCAATTCCGATATCTGGATTCGCCCGATCGACGGTTCGAAGCCCCCCTTCAACATCTCGCGCCATCCGGACAATGACTCGAACCCGGTGTGGTCGCCCGACGGCCGAACGATCGCCTTCACTGGCAGAAGGATGGCCGAAGAATCGGACATTTACTATGTGCATCTGCGGAAAGAAGACGACGACCAGTCGGCCCGTGACCGCAAGCTGCAGAAAGCCCGTGAAAAAATGAAGGCGGCCCGCAAGAAGGACGCCGCGAAACCAGCTTCCGAACCGGCCAAAAAATCAGCCGATGCAGATGCCGATAAGGACAAGCCTGAAGAGAAGAAGGACGAGCCGAAAAAAGACGAGCCGGGCAAGAAGCCGGTCGAAGTGGTCATCGACTTCGAAGGGCTTCCCCAGCGCCTGCGCCGAGTGACGATTCCGAACACGACCGAGTCGGGGCTGTTCTGGTCTGCCGACTCCAAAAAACTGGCCTTCAGCGCCACCATCGATGGCCAGCGAGGCACTCACACGATCGAACCGCCGGAAAATCTGAAGCCCACGAAACTCACGGCCACGACCGGTACCGGCGCTCGCTGGCTGGAGACGGGCAACCAGATCGTCTGGCTGGCCAACGGTGCGCCGGGTTCGCTGACCGCCGGGGGCAAGGAGTCGTCGTATCGCGTCCGGGCACTGCAGGAAGTCAAGCGTTCCGAGCGGTTTCGGGCCGGTTTCGATCAGGCCTGGCGAACGATGCGCGACCGCTGGTACGACGAACGGCTCGGCAACCGGAACTGGGACGCCATTCGCCGCAAATATGCCGACGCCGCGGCTTCGGCCCCGGATCTGGACACGCTGGCGACGGTCATCCAGCTGATGCTGGGTGAACTTAACGGTTCGCACCTCGGATTTTTCCCGGGAGTCGCTTCAAGGCCTGACCCGAACGCGGACGACCCGGCAGCCGGCGGACCGAGCTGGCGGCCGGAAACGGCGTATTTCGGCGTTCGATTCGACAATTCCCACAAGGGCCCGGGGCTGAAGATCCGCGACGTGCTGAAGGATTCGCCAGCGGACAAGGCCGGCAGCCGTCTGAGCGCGGGCGAAACGATCCTGGCGATCGACGACAGGCCGGTCGATCCGTCGATGGATCTGACGGAGGTGCTCAATGGGCCGCTTGACCGGGAAATCCGCCTGAAAGTCGCTCCTGAAAAAGGTGACCCGAGAACGGTCATGATTCGCCCGATCTCCGTGCGGTCGGCTGGCCGGCTGCTGTACCAGCACTGGATTGACAAGAACCGGGCCATTGTGGACAAGCTTTCCGGCGGCACGCTCGGGTATCTGCACATTCGGGCGATGGACGAAACGAGCTTCCGGCAATTCGAACAGGACCTGTATGACGCCGGAGCCGGTAAGGAAGGGCTGGTGATCGACGTCCGCGAGAACGGCGGCGGCTCGACGGCCGACCTTCTGCTGACAAGTCTGACTCAGCCGGTGCACGCCTTCACGGTTCCACGTGGCGGCAGCACGCCGGGTTATCCGCATGACCGCATGGTCTTCGCCACCTGGCGCAAGCCCATCATCGTCTTGTGCAACCAGAACAGCTTTTCGAATGCCGAGATCTTCAGCCACGCGATCAAAACGCTCAAGCGGGGCAAGCTGGTCGGCGTGCCCACCGCGGGGGGCGTGATCAGCACCGGCGGCACGGCCATCACCGACATCGGATTCCTGCGTCTGCCGTTCCGGGGCTGGTATTTGCGTGATACGGGCGAAGACATGGAACTTAACGGCGCCGTTCCGGACGTGACGATCTGGCCAGCCCCCGGCGACATGCCCGCCGGCAAGGACGAGCAATTGATGAAGGCCGTGGAACTGCTGAATGCCGACGTGGCCGCCGAAAAAGCGAAGCCGAAGCCGAAACTCCGCAAGGCGACGGAACGCTGATCGACAGCCGGGAAGCTGCGCAATTTACGCACGACACGAAAAAAGACCAGGCTTTCAGGCCTGGTCTTTTCGCATGGTGTGTGGATCGAACCGGCCATTCTGGCCCGGGTTGATCAGCCAGGTGTCAACCGACGGTCGAGCGGAACTGGCTCATGAGCCACGTGTTGATGTCGTCGAACATGGGTGCCACAGGCTGGCCTTCGCAGGGATAAGTCTGGAAGGCGACATCGAGACCGGCGTCGCGAAGGCGATCGATCTGGCGACGGGTTTCGTTGAGAGGCAGCGATTCGTCCCAGGCGCCGTGCAGGGCCAGGAATTTGAGCCGCCGGGATTCGTGGAAGCGTGTCAGGTAGCTGATATCGTTCGGCAGCCAGCCCTGAATGGCGATGACACCGGCGAAGCGGTCAGGATAGCTGAGCGCCAGACGATAGGCCATCGAAGCCCCTTCGCCGACACCGAAGAGGTAAATCCGGTTCGGGTGGATGGCGATTTCCTCACCGAGCACGCGAATCTGGTCGAGCACGGCGAATTCGCCCGCGATCGTCGGATCGTCGATCTGAGACGAAATCATCATGCGGAAGCGGTCACCGACCGAACCATTGCCGAATGCGGGCTTGGTACCCCGGCCTTCCCGGGACTGGTCGCTCCAGCCGAAACGGCCGGCACGTTCCAAAGGGACGTGACCCCGCGGGCAATAGCCCACGTAGTTGCGGTCGCTGATGCGTTCGAGCCAGCGAATGGCCTGCATCTCGTTCCCGCCGCGACCATGAAAACCGACGATCAGCGGGTATTCGTAGTTCGGTTCATAGGCCGTGGGTACCAATGTCGCTCCGACACTCCCACGGGACCGCGCCGTCGTTTCCATCCTGACCGCACAGCGCAATCGATCGGAAGTCATAATTCCACTCCCCAGGTCAATTCAACTGGTGTCGTCGCTTCGTAGTTTGAGGGAGGGAAAGGCGATCGGCCCGCGATCGCGTCGCTGGCCTGTCCTTCACCCATCCATGACGTCCAAAGCATACCCACAGGTACCCCCTACAGCAACAAAGCCACCCGGGCTTTTGGGTTCGAATTGAAGCTGACTTATGGCCTGTAGCGAACACGTCCGTCGTGCGAATATCGGCGATTACGATCGATTGGGCAGAATAGGACGGTCAGGCGGATTCGTCAGCCGGAATCTTCGACGTGTCCGTTACGGGTTGCTTTCCGCATGGGCTTTGACTGAGGCCATGCAGGTGCGGCTTCATTTTGGGCTCGGTGCCGAATCCCCTCAGGAAGACGACCGGTCCGGCGAAATCACGTTCAGGAACAGGTGCGGTGTCTGCAATCGCCAGAACGGACGATGCCGGGGCTTTGCAGGGGGCTCATCGGCCAACAGGGTTTCCGTCGCTGTCGCTGCGGCGGAAGCCGATTCGCCAGCTTCTTCGGCTTGTTGCAGATTGACTGGCTTGCGTACCGGTTGAGCCGTTTTGTCGCCCGGTTCGACCACGTGCCAGCCTCGGGTTCGGGGCGGCGGAACGGTTCCGCTCGATCGGTTCGGATCGATGCCGTCGGTCTGAATCACGCTCTGAAAAAAAGCGGCCAGCAAATCCGTCGTGGCCCGTTCCGAAAGGATCGGGGTCTCCGGCTCGATATTGCGACGGGGATGACCAGAATCGAATCGCAGAATTACAGGCCTGCGACCCCAAACTCGCTCACGCTCTTTCGTGCGACGGTCCGACATGCCGCACCTCCTCCTTGAGTAATTGTCCGCGATGTCCATTCACAGATCTGGCTCTCCAAGCCATGTCAAATTTTTGTCAATCCCACATTCGATGTCAAGCGAATTCCTGAAAACAAGCAAATCTTTCCCGAAATCGGGAAATTCACCGTAACCGTCATTCCCGCAAGTTCTCAGGCGAGAATGGCCCGGATCGGCTCGCCCCGGCTCAAGACGATCGGCCGTCCCAGCGGATCGGTCAGCTCGGTTTCCGGCGGAATGCCAAGTATCGTCAAAATCGTGGCATGCAGGTCTTCCGGCGACACGCGCCCGTCCTTCGGCCATGCGGCCTGGGCGTCCGAAGCACCGTACGCGATTCCGCCCCGGATGCCTGCACCGGCCAGAGCCACGCTGAACACGTGCCCCCAGTGCCCGCGACCGCCGTTGCCGTCCAGCCTTGGGCTTCGGCCGAATTCGGAGACCACGGCCACCAGCGTTTCGTCGAGCAGCCCCCGGTGCTCAAGGTCGGCCAGAAGGCCGCTCAAGGCCATGTCCAGCGGCGGCACCAGGACATTTTTGAGCCGGTTGGTTTCGTCGACGTGCGAATCCCAGACCGGGTTCATGTCCGGCTCACCCTCGCCCCGGAACCAGTTCACATGAACCAGCCGCACACCTGATTCGACCAGCCTCCGCGCCATCAGCACGCTCTGGCCGAAAGGCGTTCGGCCATAAAGATCGCGAGTGGCATCGGTCTCAAGGCCGAGATCGAAAGCCCCCCGGGCCGTCGGATGGGTCAATAGTTCCCAGGCACGCGACGTATAAGGATCGACGGTCGCCTCACTTTCGGCGAGCCGGCTCATGGTGCGGGAGAGATGGTCGAGCAAATCCCGCCGCGCCGAGACCCGATGCGGCTCCAGGCCTGTATCGAACTGAAGCTCCGCGATTTTCGGCGATTTCTCGCGGGCGTCGTACTGGATCAGCCACGGGTCGCTGGCCCGGCCCAGGAAGCCGCCGTCCTGCCCTGGCCACACACTGCCGTCGGTATTGGCGACGCGCTGCGGCAGCGTCACCGAACCGGGCAACGCGCCCAGCCGGATGCCCTGCATTTCGCTGGCGGCCATCACCATGCCGCCGAGGCTGGGGAAATCGTTGGGTGCGCCGGGCTTGGCGTTTTCGAAATTCTTCGGCGCGTGCGGCCGGCCCGTCAGCATGTAATAGGCCGAGCTGCTGTGGGCGTTATCGTCGGTGCTCATGGCTCGCAGCAGGCAGAGCTTATCGGCATGCCGTGCGGTGCGTGGCAGCAGTTCCGAGATCGACAGGCCAGGCACATTCGTGGCGATCGGGGCGAACGCCCCACGCACTTCCGCAGGGGCGTCCGGCTTGGGGTCCCAGGTCGAATGCTGCGGCGGACCTCCCGTGAGCATCAGCAGGATGCAGTTTTTGGCCTTCGGCCGCAAACCACCGGCGACTTGTGACTGCGCGGCAAGAAGCTGGCCTGTCGACAATCCGCCGGCGATGCCGAGCCCGCCGACGCGCAGAATCTCACGCCGCGAAAGACCTTCGCAAAGGCGGCTCGGTCTGCCCATCCAGCGCAACATGACAGGAAGCTCCCTGGCGGCGGGGAAATCGGATTTTCGGACGAGGGGGCGATTCGGTTCGGCCGGAACGAGGCGGGAACGGTATCCAGCGGCCGGATTCGACAAACTTAACCTTAGCACAGACACGTCCGGGAGGCAATCCGTAAGCGGCCGGGGGGAAAACGATCGCCAGGCTCAGCCCTCAGACGATTTACGTATGATTTTCTTGCTCCGAACGAACGTCGTAACGGTTATAATGGCCTATTGACCCGCCTGAACAAAGTAAGCCCCGTCGCTCCGAAGCGAGTCCGGGAGTGATCCCACGTGAATCCGATGCGAATGATACGAATACCGTATGAAGTGCCGGTTTCGGCGCTTATCGTTCTGACTTGCGTAATGTCGGCACCGAAAGCCGCTTTCGGCCAGAACTCCGCAGAAAGCGAACCGGTCCGGTTCAATCGCGATATCCGGCCCATCCTTTCGGACAACTGCTTTTATTGCCACGGGCCCGACAAGAACCATCGCGAGGCCGAACTTCGCCTGGACGACCGCCAGGCCGCGATCGACGCCAAAGTGATCGCCCCCGGTGCCCCCGGCGAAAGCGAGCTGATCGCCCGGATCAGCTCGGCGGATAAAGACGAAGTCATGCCGCCGCCCCATGCGAACAAAAAGCTCAACGAAAGCCAGAAGGCCCTGCTGGCCCGATGGATCGCCGAAGGGGCACCTTACGAACGCCACTGGGCCTACGAGCCGCCCGTCAAACCGGCCGTGCCCGCGGGCGTCAACGGCATCGATTTTCTCGTCCGCAAAAAGCTCGAATCCGCCGGCCTGAAGCCTTCGCTCAAAGCCGACCGCAGAACGCTCGCCCGCCGGGCCTTTTTCGACCTGATCGGCCTGCCGCCCGTGCCCGACAAGCTGGAGAAGTTCGTTGCGGATCCCGATCCGAAAGCATACGAAAGACTTGTCGATCAATTATTACGTAACGCCCATTTCGGCGAGCGCATGGCCATCGGCTGGCTCGATGCGGTCCGCTTCGCCGACACGATCGGCTATCACAGCGATAACCCCCGAAACGTCTGGCCATATCGGGACTGGGTCATTCGCTCGTTCAACGACAACAAGCCGTTCGACAGGTTCACGATCGAACAGATCGCGGGCGACCTGCTGCCCGAAGCTGACACGGAGACCCACGTCGGCTCGGCCTTCAACCGGCTCCTGCTGACGACCGAAGAAGGCGGCGCGCAGCCGATGGATTACCGGGCCAGGATGCTTACCGACCGGGTGAGAGCCGTCGGCAACGTCTGGCTCGGGCAGACGACCGGCTGTGCCCAATGCCACGACCACAAATACGACCCGTTCACCACCCGCGATTTTTACCGCCTCGGCGCGTTTTTCGCCGACGTCAGGGAAGCCGATGTCGGCCGCCGCGAAGACGGCATGCCAGTGCCCCGGCCGGAAGACGAATCGAAGCTGGCCGATCTCGAACACCGGATTCGGGAGATCGAAACCCGTATCGAGCCGCAGTTGAATCAGGAGCAGATACGCTGGGAAGCGGAAATCACCGGCAGCGCAGAACGGCTGAAATCGCTGAAGCCAGACGACAAGGCGACGCCAGCCGCGAAGGCCGAGGCAAAAGTCGTCGGAGAGGCTCTCAAAAAAGCCCGTGGCGACCGCTCCGCGAAAGAACGCGAAACGCTCCAGGCCTACTTTCGCAAGGCTGAAGCGCTCAGTCACCCTGAAGATCGCGCCGAACTCGCGAAGTTGAAGAAAGAACGCGACGCCCTTACCGCCACGATGCCACGTTGCCTTGTCACGACATCGGACACGCCGCGGGTCGTGCGTGTGCTGCACCGGGGCGACTGGCAGGACGAAACCGGCGAAGTCGTCTCGGCCGGGTTTCCGTCGTATTTGCCCCAGCCCGATTCGAACGGCCGCGTACCGAACCGGCTTGATCTGGCGAAGTGGCTCGTTTCCCGCGAAAATCCGCTGACCGCCCGCGTGTTCGTCAACCGGCTGATGGCTCAGTTTTTCGGCCATGGCATCTCGAAAGTGACGGACGACCTGGGCACTCAGGGCGAACCGCCCGTGAACCCCGAACTGCTCGACTGGCTGGCCTGCGAATTCATGGATAGCGGCTGGGACGTCAAGCACATCGTTCGGACGATCGTCACCAGCGAGACTTACCAGCAGGTTTCGACCGCAACCGACGAACTGCGCCGGATCGATCCCGATAATCGCCTGCTGGCCCGGCAGTCGCCCCTGCGGCTCGATGCCGAATTGGTTCGTGACAATGCCCTGTTCGTCAGCGGCCTGCTCGACATGTACATCGGCGGCCCGAGCGTGAAACCCTATCAGCCGGAAGGATACTGGGAAAATCTGAACTTCCCCGTGCGAAGCTATGACACCGACACTGGCCCCGCGCAGCATCGGCGAGGCTTATATGTCTGGTGGCAGCGTTCGTTCACTCACCCGGCCATGCTGGCCTTCGATGCCCCCAGCCGCGAGGAATGCACCGCCCAGCGCACACGTTCGAACCTGCCGCAGCAGGCCCTGGTCCTGCTCAATGACCCAACTTTCGTCGAAGCTTCAAGGGGCCTGGCGAACCGGATCCTGGGCGATCTGCCAACTGCGAGCGATGACGAACGAATCACCTGGGCCGTCCGGCAGGTGCTTCAGCGCAAGCCTGACCCGGACGAGCTGAAAACCATGAAATCTTTGCTCGACCGGCACCGGTCGCATTATGCCGACGACACGGCCGCCGCAAATGCAATCGCGAAAGCCGGCCAAAGCCCGAATCGCGATGGCCTGGCCGTGCAGGATATCGCCGTGTGGACGCACATCGCCCGTGTCCTCTTCAACCTTCACGAAACGATCACCCGTCCCTGAGGCCCGACGCACCATGAACACTTCGAAAAACATGGACTATGCCGACAGGCTGGCCCGGCAAATGCTGCGGCGGACATTCCTCGGCAAGTCGGCCCTGGGTCTGGGTGCCGTGGCTCTGGCGGGCCTGCATGACCCGCGTGCCATCGGGGCCGACAATTCCCGCAAGGGCGTGATCGATCCCCTGCCCTTGCCGCGCAAGGCGAAACGGGTCATCTGGCTGACGATGGCCGGCGGCCCTTCGCACCTGGAAACGTTTGACCCCAAGCCGGCCCTGGCCAAAATGGACGGCCAGCCGATGCCGGAGAGCATGACCAAGGGCCAGCAACTGGCCCAGCTTCAGGGGCAGGCCCTGGTGTGCCTGGCGCCGCAGTTCGAATTTCGCAAATTCGGGACCTCCGGGGCCGAGATCTGCCATCTTTTTCCGAACATCGGCTCGATCGCCGACGACATCTGCATCGTCCGTTCGATGACGACCGACGCGATCAATCACGACCCGGCCCACATGTTCATGAACACCGGCTCGCAGATCGCGGGCCGGCCCAGCATGGGTGCGTGGGTGACGTATGGCCTGGGCAGCGAGTCTGATAACCTTCCCGGCTTCGTCGTGATGATTTCGACCGGTGTCGGTCGGCCACCGCAGCCTGTGGCCGCGAGACAATGGTCGGCGGGCTTTCTGCCGAGTCGTTTCCAGGGCGTGCAGTTGCGCGGCAAGGGCGACCCGGTGCTTTATCTGAAGAGCCCGGACGGGGTCGATCAAGATGGCCAATCGGCCGACGTTACCGCCATCAACGCCCTGAACCGGATGCATCAGAAGCGGGTGGACGACCCGGAAATCGCGACGCGGATCGCCCAATACGAGCTGGCCTTCGAAATGCAATCGAGCGTTCCGGGCTTGATGGACATTCGCGACGAACGGCCAGACACACTGGAAATGTACGGCTGCACGCCGGGCGACGGCTCGTTCGCTTCGAATTGCCTGCTGGCACGGCGGCTCGCCCAGCGCGGCGTGCGGTTCATCCAGCTTTATCACCGGGACTGGGACCACCATAACGGCGTCCGCGAAGGCGTCACGCAGAAGGCCCTGGAAACCGACAAAGCCTGCGCGGCGCTGGTGAAAGACCTGAAACGGCTGGGCATGCTGGACGACACCCTGGTCGTGTGGACGGGCGAATTCGGCCGAACGCCGATGTCGCAAACGAATAAGGGCTCGGCCGGTCGGGACCATCACAACAAGGCCTTTTCGCTCTGGATGGCCGGCGCCGGCGTTCGCCCTGGAATGATCTACGGCGCGACCGACGAACTCGGTTACGCCGCCGTGGAAAACGTCACCACAGTGCACGACCTGCACGCCACCATGCTGCACCTGCTGGGGATCGACCACAACGCGTTCAGCTACAAATTCCAGGGGCTGGATGCCCGGCTTTCGGGCGTCGAAGGGGCGAAGGTCATCAAGGGCATTCTGGGGTGATCCGCCTTTCGATTGCCTTTTCGACAATTCGCTTGACTTGACCTGACCCATCAGCCAAACTTCCCGCAATTGCACGATTTGATTGCCTTTGCGGGAGACTCGAGAAGTGGCTCTGGAAAGTCTGAAAATGCGGTTGCTACAGGTCGCCGGGGCGATCGCTCCGATGACGGTCAATCGACTGGCGATCGAGCGGGTGATCAATGCTTGCCGGCGGCGGCCGCACCCCTTAAGCATGTCGCATGATTACACGGCATGGACGGGGCTTTCGGACACGCGCTGGAGCGCGCGGCACCTGCCGCCCCGCAATGATCTGCCGGCGAACCAGGAGAATCCCTCGCCGAAAGTCGAAGAGATCGTGCAGATTTTCGCGCGCCGGGGAGAAGTCCGGTTCTGCGACAAGTCGACATGCCTGTTCCCGGCGTTCGCACAGTACCTGACCGACGGCTTCGTGCGCACGAAGATGCCCAGCGACACGGCCGACCGGCTCGACCCGATCCGCAAGCAGAATACGTCGAACAATCAGATCGACATGTGTCCGCTGTATGGCCGCACGACTGAGCAGACATACGCCCTGCGCCATTTCAGCGAAAAGGCCGGCCAGCGAGGGCGGCTGAGTTCGCAGCGGCTGCAGACGGCCGCCGGCGAAGAAGAATTCCCGCCATTCCTGTTCGACGATTCGGGCAATGTGAAACCCGAATTCGAAGCCCTCGACCCGCCGCTGGGCATTTCGAATTTGCCGGACGAAATGAAGCGTTACATTTTCGCCATCGGCGGCGACCGTGCCAACGCCGTGCCGTCCGTCTCGTTCATGAACACGCTGTTTCTGCGCGAACATAATCGGCTGGCCGGTGAAATGGAACGCGCTTATCCGGAGTGGGACGACGAACGGGTTTTCCAGACGGCTCGCAATACCGTCATCGTGCTGTTCATCAAGATCGTCGTCGAAGAGTACATCAACCACATCAATCCGCGGCCGATCAAGTTCATGGCCGACCCGACCTTCGCCTGGACGGCCCCCTGGAACAAGCCGAACTGGATCACGACCGAATTCAGCCTTCTGTATCGCTGGCATTCGCTCGTGCCCGAAGTGATGACGTTTGGTGGCAAAGCATATCCAGTTCAGGCGACATTTCTGAATAACCGGATCGTCATCGAAACCGGCCTGGCTCAGGGCTTCGCTGACCTGAGTGCCATGAAGGCGGCCCGGCTCGGAGTTTTCAATACGAGCGATTCCATTTTGCCACGCGAGCGATTCGCCATCGAACAGGGACGTTTGTGTCAACTCGCGTCCTATTCGGATTATCGCGAATATTGCTCGCTGACCCGGCCCAGCAGTTTCGAAGAGATTTCGACCGACCCGCACGTCGCGTCGTTCCTGAAAGACAAATACGGCAGGCCGGAGAATGTCGAATTTTACACGGGTCTTTTCGCGGAAGACCATGTGCAGAATTCGCCGCTGCCGCAACTGATTTTGTCGATGGTCGGGGTGGACGCCTTCTCGCAGGCCTTTACGAATCCCCTGCTCTCCGAACATGTGTTCAAGGAAGAGACATTTTCGAAAGCCGGCTGGGCCGCGATCCAGGAGACGAAGACCATTCGCCAGATCGTCGAACGGAACGTGCCGAAAGCCCTCGGCGATACGCGAATCGCAATGACGCAGGCCGACTGGAAATTCCAGTGGTGACGTTCATTCGAGACGCCCCGGGCCGAATCGACAGGCTTCGATCGTTTTGAGACGCTCGATCGTTCGAACCGTCGGTTCATCGGCCCCGATTGCGTCGAGCCGTTTTTCGATCGCCGATGACGAAAGCCAGGCGGCAGCCGATCCGATCCGTGGATGCCGGGCCAAGATGGCTCGAAGTCGACGTTCTTCGGAACGCAAATCGAATCGCCATCGATTTCGGATCCCGATTGAAAGAACGACAAGAATGACGCAGCCGAGTCCGAAAAGAACGACGAGCAAAACAAGATTCGCGGAAGATCCGAAACCCCGAGTCGAATTCTCGACAAGCGGTTCGGATTGCCAGGACGGCGGCGGAGCCGGTGGACCGATATGCAATCGCTGGTTCATTTCGACCATCCGGATGCCGCTGAAGATCCGCGAAGCCAGTCGGCCAGCAGCAATTCCGGGCGTTCGATTCGCACATCGACATCGAGCACAGGCACTGCCGATTCCACGGACCAGCGGTTGACTCTTTCGGAAAGCGAACGGCCCTGCATGCATCGCGATGCATCGACGACTTCGCCGGTTTCGGCATCGCGAACCAGACCGCCCGACGATTCGAAACCGGACTGTTCGGAAACGACGCGGACCCCGAGCGATTGCACATGGCCGAACGCCCGGCGAAATGCAACAGGGTCAGGCAGCCAGGTGAAATCGCTGATCCAGAAGACGTACGAGCCTGGCCTGAAGCGGTTCGCTTCAGTCACGGCATCGGCCCAGGCAGTCGCGGCATGTTGCGGTCGAAATGCAGTCGCTGCCGAAACGATGTGCCGAATCGCGTGCCGCCCCTGCATTCGAGCCAGATGAAGTTCGACTCGATCGCTCGCCAGAATTACGTCCAGGGGCGACTGTCGCAAGGTTGCCGCAGCCGAGAGCCACACCGCGGTTTCGAATGCCATGTCGATCGGTCGAATCGCATCCAGCCCCTGCTTCGTTTCGAGCCACATGCTGGCCGAAACGTCCACGACGATCGCCACGGGCCGGCGGCCTTCACACGAACGCTGCCGAACCATGGCCTGGCGCGCTCGGGCGGTCGCTCGCCAGTCGACTTCTCTCGGATCGTCGCCCGGCTCATAGGACCTGTAGCCTTGAAAATCACCGGTCATGCCTGAGGGGGCCGGCGTGTGGGCAATAGCCGATTCGGCGATATTCCTTGAAAATGAAACTCGCTGGCCGGGGCTTTCGTCAGGAAAATGAATGTTGGCGGCCCGTGTCCAGAGATCGTTCCAATCGCCGGGTTCGAATCGCCATGTTTCGAATGGGAAACGGGCGGCCGGCCGCTGACCGGATCTTTCGAAAAGGTCACTTATACCGGCAAAGACGCGGTCGAACACAAGATTCTCCCGGGGCAATCCCGCCGAGCGAGACGTCAATGCAGCCGTTCGAACCACCAGCGGAATTGCAATGATCGTTCGTCGGCCCCGTTCGCACCGACATTCCAGACCGCGAAAATCGCCGTGCTCTGGAACACGGCTTCGAATCCGCCTTCGCTGTTGGAGACGGTGCGGATCGGCATCGTCCAGACTTCGTCCGGCGGATTTTCCGTCCAGTCGATTCGGATCGCCAGGTTCGCCCATTCATCGGCGGCGGTCAAACTTGCAGGTCGAACGATCCGAAGGGCGGAGTCGAGCGTGCCGAGTTTCTGGCCCCGGTCGTCGATGAATTGACGGTCCATCGCCTGCCCCGCCATGGCCGCGATATTGATTTCCACGGCGAAACGGCTGTCAGGCAGAGCCGAAAGCCCGCTGAGCCGATAGTTCACGTCGAAACAGCTGCAGGGCCGGGGAAGAGTGACCGACTTGGAGACTCGGAAATCGTTATGATTTATACGCTTTCCGCATGACAGGCTGAGGCTGACCTTCTCAGCCGATTTGTCGATCGAGTCGACGACATAAGCCGCGTTCGCCAGGTCAGCCAGAGACTCCTGCCGGTTGTGCATCACCTGATCCGCCGTCACGGTCGCGGGCCAGAGATGGTCGACCAGTGCTTTGCGGGGATACGTATCGTAAACGAGCAGAGAATCCATGCCCTCATGCTTGAGGGTCACCCGATCGTGCAGGTTCGAGGGGCCTTCGGGCGTGTCGGCCGGTGGAGCCTGAGCCGCCTTGCGGACCTTTTCGTGATAGGGTTCGGGTCGGCGATTGAGAGTAGCCAGCACATTGGTGGAGGTGCGGCGGTCGTCGGCTTCGTAAATCTGGCCGCCCTGGGCCGGGTCAATCCACAGGATCGCGTGGCGATTGTCGAGCCGGATTTCGGTCTGCCCGTCCGCGTCGAAGTCGCCTTCGAGGCAGCGGAGATAGTCGCCCTCAGGAGCGATGAGGGCGTCGATGCCGTTTTCCGCCAGAATCATGTGCCGATAGACGGCGTTACGCAGGTGGGGCAGATACAGGCCGCCGAAAGCGCCGTGCCAGTAAGGGCAATTGCACTGGGCGCGAAAGACGTCCTTGCGAACGGCTTCGAGCATCGCGGCTTTTTCGGCCGGCAGGGGCTTCCGCGCGGCGTTCGCCTGGCGATCGATCCGTGCCAGGGTGTCGGAAACGTTGCGCATGTGCGCGGCCATTTCTGCGGCTTCGGGATACTTCACCAGGAAATTCCGCCAGAACCCGCCGGGGGCGAAGAACGGGCGGATCGGTTCGGCGAATCCGGCGTCGGCCTTCTCGAGGTTCGCCACGGCTTTCTGATAGGTTTCGATGCGATCGGTGGGCAGGACCCATTCGGTCATTTCGCGGTAACTGGCCGGGGGCAGATAGATTTTGCCCAGGGGCGGCAGTTCGTCGAGTGCTTCGGCAAAGGTGCGCGTGCGGATCCGGCTTTCCTGCTCCTGAATCATGGTCAGAAAGCGGGCCAGCCAGTGTTTGCCGTAGATCAGATCGTTCGTGCCTGGCCAGCCGCCGAATTTTTCGCCGTCGTCGGCCGTGACGGCCAGCGGGTTCGGGCTGCCGGATTCGGCAAGTTTCAGCAGATAGTCGACCGCCGCTTCCGGCTCGCGCCAGGGGACGAGATACCGCAAAGCCTCGGAATTCGGGAAAAGCCGCAGCACGTGGCCCTGATCCTCGGTGAGGAAATAACCGCCGAGGGCGTCGGGCGAGAGGCCTGCGCGGGTGAAGTGATAGTCGTCGAGAACGGCGTATTCGATACCGGCCCGGGCGATGGATTCGACCAGTTCCGGCTCCCAGACCCGTTCTGCCAGCCAAATTCCGCGCGGAGACACGCCGAACCGGCGGGCGATGATGTCGCGGAACATGGCAATCTGGGCGATCCGGTCGCGCCGGGGGATCATCGGCAAGATCGGTTCGGACCATGCCCCGGCCAGAATTTCCATCTGGCCGCGTTCGATGAGAACGCCCAGTTCGTCGAAAAACGCTGGCCGGTTCGCTTCGATCCATTCCCACAGGGGCCCGGACACATGCAGGCAGAACTTCACGCCGGGGAATTCGGCGAAAGTCCTCACGAGGGGCTGATAGGCCTGCTCGAAATTCTGGGCGAAGACGCCGTCGAAGTTACCGACCGGCTGATGGTCGTGGAATCCGAGGATGAGTCGGGTGAACGGGCTGGTTCCATGCATGGCGCGATCTCCGGTCCTGTTCCTGCGTGTTCGCTTGGGATGACCGTGCGCCAGGCACGGACCGCTGAACTCAGCCCACGACCAGGTTGATGAGTTTGCCTGGCACGACGATCGCCTTGCGAACCGTCTTGCCCGCGATCAGGGCGGCCACTTTCGGGTCGGCCAGCGCGGCGGCTTTCATGGCGGCTTCGTCGGCATCGGCCGGAAGAACGACACGGCCACGGACCTTGCCGTTGATCTGGAGGACGACTTCCACTTCCGAATCGACCAGAAGGGCCGGGTCGAAGGCGGGCCAAGGCTCGTAGGCCAGGCTGGTCGTGTGGCCGAGAATCTCCCAGAGTTCTTCGGCAAGGTGTGGCGCCAGGGGTGCCAGAACGAGCACGAAGGCATCCAGCGCCTTCTTCGGCCGGACATCGCGGGCGGTCATGAAATTGGTGAATTCCATGAGCTTCGAAATCGCCGTATTGAAGCGAAGTTCTTCGAAATCGTCGGCCACGCCCGCGATCGTGCGGGCCAGGAGCTTCGCCGTTTCGGCGTCGGGCTCGACGTCCTGAACGCGAGCGTCCAGGCGGATCTCTTCGGCCATGTCGTCGACGACGAGCCGCCAGACGCGGGCCAGGAAACGGGAAACGCCCTCGACACCCTTCATGCTCCAGGGCTTGGTCGCTTCCAGCGGGCCCATGAACATTTCGTAAAGCCGCAGAGAATCCGCCCCGTATTCGTCCACGACGGTGTCGGGGTTGATCACGTTGCCACGGCTTTTGGACATCTTGTTGGCCCGGGCATCGACACGCACGGACGCATCGGCCGCCAGAACGAACTTATCGCCCTGCTTCACGGCGGCGTCCGGCTCGATGCGCACCAGCTTCAGCGGCACGCGCTGGCCGGCCCGCATGGTGAACGGGCCGGTTTCGTCGTGAACGGGCTCGTCGACACTGACGTACCCGCCAGCTTCGTCCTGATAGACGGTATATTCCGTCTCACCCAGGATCATGCCCTGGTTGATCAGCTTCTTGAACGGCTCGGCCGTGTGCACCAGGCCACGGTCGAACAGAACTTTATGCCAGAAACGGCTGTAAAGAAGGTGCAGCACGGCATGCTCGGCACCGCCGACGTACAGATCGACAGGCAGCCAGTAGCTCTCAAGCTTCGTGTCGAACGGGGCTTTCTCGTTTTTCGGATCGATGTATCGCAGGTAATACCAGCACGAACCTGCCCACTGGGGCATCGTGTTGGTTTCACGCTCGTAGCGATCGGAATAGCGCACCCACTCGATCGCCTTCGAAAGAGGCGGCTCGGGCTTCCCGGAGGGTTTGAAATCGGCCAGTTCAGGCAAGGTCACTGGCAGTTCGTCCTCACCCACCGGGTGGGCGCGGCCTGATGCGTCGAGCAGGATCGGGAACGGTTCGCCCCAATAACGCTGGCGGCTGAAGAGCCAGTCACGCAGCTTGTAATTGACGGTGAGGCGGGCGACACCCTTTTCGGCCAGGTATTGCTCGACGATCAGCCGCTTGGCCCGGGCGGTCGGCTGACCGTTCAAATTGAATTCGTTGTTGGACGAATTCACGGCCAGGCCGTCTTCGGTCTCGGCTGCGGCGAGAGGCTTGTCGTAGTCCATCAGGTCCTGGGCGACGACGCGAATGACCGGAAGGTCGAACGTTTTCGCGAATTCGAAGTCCCGTTCGTCGTGCCCCGGCACGGCCATGATGGCACCGGTGCCGTAGCCATAAAGGACGTAATCGGCGATCCACACCGGGATCGGTTCGAAAGTGACCGGATTGACGGCATAACCGCCGGTGAACACACCGGTTTTCTTTTTGGTCGCGTCCAGCCGGTCCATGTCGCTCTTGGCGGCGACTTCGGCGCGATAGGCTTCGACGGCCTCCTTCCGGTCCGCCGTCGTGAGCTTGGCCACGAGAGGATGCTCGGGCGCGAGAACCATATACGTCGCGCCGAAGAGCGTATCCGGCCGCGTGGTAAAGACGCGGATCACGTCGTCGCCCGGCGTTTCCGGGAACGGCTTCACGCTTCGCTGGCGGGCCCATTCGTGCAGGCTTTTCGGCTCGCCGAGATAAAAGTCAACTTCAGCGCCTTCGCTGCGGCCGATCCAGTTGCGCTGCATGTCCTTGATCGCCTTGGGCCAGTCGACGAGTTCGAGATCGTCGATCAGCCGTTCGGCGTAGGCCGTGATACGTAGCATCCACTGCTTGAGCGGCAGCCGCACGACCGGGTGGTCGCCCCGTTCGGACTTGCCGTCCTTAACTTCTTCATTCGCCAGAACCGTGCCCAGGGCCGGGCACCAGTTCACGGGAACTTCGGCCCGGTAAGCCAGGCGGTGGGCGTCGCGATAGGCTTCAGGCTCCGGGCAATCTTCGGGGATCGGCAGTTCGGCGATGGGCCGGCCCTTGCCGACGCGCTGCCGGCCTTCGGGATCGGTCCAGGCGTGCGAAGGATCGTACCATGTGTCGAAGAGTTTCAGGAAAATCCACTGGGTCCATTTGTAATAGCCGGGATCGGTCGTATCGACTTCCCGGTCCCAGTCGTAAGAGAAACCGAGCGACTTGATCTGGCGGCGGAAGTTGTCGATGTTCTGCTGGGTCGTCACGCGTGGGTGCGTGCCCGTCATGATCGCGTATTGTTCCGCCGGAAGGCCGAAGGCATCCCAGCCCATGGGGTGCAGGACGTTATGGCCTGTCATCCGCTTGAACCGGCAGAGGATATCCGTGGCCGTGTAGCCTTCGGGGTGGCCGACGTGAAGCCCCGCGCCACTGGGATAGGGGAACATGTCCAGGGCATAGAACTTCGGCTTGCCCGCGACGAGGTCCACCGCCCGGAACGTCTTGTTGTCGTCCCAGTAACGCTGCCACTTCTTTTCGATGCGGGAAAAATGATACGCGGGCATGAGCGATGACGACCCTCGATGGACCTGGCCGGATCGTTCCTCGATGCGGCCGCGCGAAACTGAGTCGTTCAGCATAACCGTTCGGCCCGGCGCTTGCCAAGCGTGACGGAACATCCGTCAGGGCCGGAGCGTTGCTCCATCACGAGCCCGAATCTTGAATCTTTTCCGAAAATATTTCGCGATGCGGATCGACGGCGACGAACGTGCCGGAACTGGCGACTGCATGCGACTTTTCCGGACCTGTTTTCCCGCCACGCCCCCTAAAGTTCGGCTAAGTTTCCCAATGAAACGACATCGAAGGCTCGAACAGCATTCGCGGGCGTCCGATTTCGCGACCCGACATCGTGACGGCCCGCATTTTGAGCGACAGCAACAAGGCATCACACCATGAGAAGCTCCCCGTTCGGACGCCTTTGGCGTTCGAAATCTCTCCGTATACCGGCCATCGCATTAGGCATCACTTGCGCGTTGAATTTGTCCGGCTGCCATGGCGGGCGCCGCACTTCGATGCGACCCCGATTTTTGACCAGCACGACCCGTTCCCAGTCCGTCGTCGTCGACCAGGGTTACACCGCTGTGGAAACCCCGGGCGCGATCGTTCAGCAGGAACAGGGGGCGATCATCCAGCAACAGCAGGGCGGGATCATCCAGCAACGCGAGTCGACCCCGGCCGAAACGCCGAGCGAACCGCCGATCATCCTGGAACCGCGCCAGGGCGGCACCACGTCATCCGTCGTGCCCTCGTTCGGCGATTCCAAAACTCCGCTCGAACCGCCTTCAGCAGGAGTCACGTCCGGGCTGACTCCCCGCAGGGAAGAATCTTCTTCCAGCGTCATCGACAACCTGGCACCTCCGGCGGAAGCCCCGCAGGTGATCATGGAAAAACCGCCGATGACGAACCTCGACAATACGCCGAAGCCGACCAACGGGATCGACTCGACGGTCAAGAAGCCTGATCCATCGACGCCGGAAGAACCTCGCCTGGAAGTGATTCCACCAGGCGAATCGCCGGGCGGCAAAGCACCGGCCGGATCCGGCGGGAAGGAACCCGGGGCCTCGAAGACCAGCGCCTGGCGGACGCCGAACGGATCCGGTTCGTCGAGCCGGATCACGTACCAGGCAAGTTCACGGAAGAACGTCGGCAGTGGCCAGGCGGGTGACCCGCTGGGCGTGATCGACTGACGAAACCGGAAGCAGGGGACGAACGGATTGCGCCCTGGGCAACCTGCATCCGATGTCAGCGAACGACGGTTCCGAATGACAGCAGATTGACGACTCCCTCCTCCAGAGCCGCGCGCCCCCGCTTCACACGGGGGCCGGGCTTTTTTCGGTTTCCAGAGTTACGCGAAATTATCGATGCAAGCGAATCCCGGGACTCCGATCTCCTCTGCCCGGTGAATTCGCACTGAGTCGGTTTCGGATGGTTCGATGAAAATAAGATTCCTGAGATCAAAACACGAATCAGGCACCAGTGCCGGAATCCGTTGATTCGAAAAGTATTACGCCATCGGAATTCGTTCCGGAAAACTTCTGGCGATATCCGGATCCAATTTTCCTAAAGAACTCTTGACCGGCTTTCGATACTCGAATAACATGACCAACCAATCGGGATATCAAGATCCAGTTATCCCGAGCATTCCGAATCGACGCAATATTCAGCCAGGTCCAACCAGGGGAAACGAGCATATGTTCTGTAACCAGTGCGAACAAACGCGCAGCGGAATCGGGTGTACGGATGTGGGCGTCTGCGGCAAGGACCCGGACATGCAGTCGCTGCAGGAAATCCTCATCTACGGCGTAAAGGGCATGGCGGCCTATGCCAACCACGCCCGGCGGCTGGGCAAGTCGGACGAAGCCGTCAGCGCCTTCATCGAAGAGGCTCTGTTCGCGACGCTCACCAACGTCAATTTCGACCTCGAAAGTCTGCTCGATCTCGTGCTGGAATGCGGCCGGATGAATGTCCGCGTCATGGAACTGCTTGACCAGGGCCACTCCGAAAAATTCGGAACTCCCACACCCACGACCGTTTACGAAGGCACCAAGGCTGGCCCGGGCATTCTCGTCTCAGGCCACGACATGGTCGACCTTTACGACCTGCTCGTCCAATCGGCCGGCCAGGGAGTGAACGTCTACACGCACGGCGAAATGCTGCCGGCACACAGCTATCCGAAGCTGCGGGAGTTCCCCCATCTGGCGGGCCATTTCGGCGGCGCGTGGCAGAACCAGGCCTGGGACTTCCCCCGGTTCACGGGGCCGATCCTCGGCACGACCAACTGCATCACCATTCCGCCGGACACCTATAAGGACAGGCTGTTCACGACTCGCGTGACGGCTGTGCCTGGCGGCAACAAGATCAAGGGCAACGACTTCTCCGAAGTCATCGCCATGGCCAAAAAACTCGAGCCGCTGCCGGAAGACAAGGTGAAGGAATCGACGATCGGGTTCCACCACAGCGTCATTCTGGGCCTGGCGGACAAAGTCGTCGAAGCCGTCAAGGCGGGCGAAATCAAGCGGTTTTACGTCATCGGCGGGTGCGACGGCGCGGAACTCGGCCGGAATTACTACACCAAGCTCGCCCGCCAATCGCCGCACGAGTCGGTCATCCTCACGCTCGGCTGCGGCAAATACCGCATTCGGGATTATGATTACGGCACCGTCGCCGGCCTGCCGCGACTGCTGGACATGGGCCAGTGCAACGACGCCTACGGCGCCGTTCAGGTGGCCATGGGTCTGGCCAAGGCCTTCAACTGCGGCGTGAACGACCTGCCGCTTTCGATCGTACTTTCGTGGTTCGAGCAGAAGGCCGTGGCCGTGCTCCTGAGCCTGCTGGCTCTCGGCGTGAAAGGCATTCGCCTGGGCCCCGTGCCGCCGGCGTTCATCACACCGAATGTGTTCAAGATCCTTCAGGAAAAATTCGATCTGAAACTGATCGAATCCGAACCGCCCAGCGAACTGGTTCAGTTGAGCGCCTGAGGACCCTGACGCAGACCATGAAAACCATCGAAGAACCGCGGCTCGAATCCGACCTGGTCTACCGTTTCGAATTCCTGGCGGAGTTCATCGGATTCACTCCGGCGGATGCCTCGGCCGTTCAAGCCATCGGCCCCTTTCTGGGGCCGATGATTCCGCAAATCGTCGAACGCACTTACGAAAAGCTGCTGGCCTTCGACGCCACGGCCCGGCACTTCGTCGACCGCCAGTCGGGCTTCGAAGGCCAGGTGCCCGCCAGCCTGGCGGAGATTGACGCGAATCACCCGCAGATCAAGTTCCGCAAGGAGCACCTTCAGCGCTATCTCACGCAAATTCTCACGAAACCGTGCGACGCGAAAATGGTGCCCTATCTGGACATGGTCGGGAAGATCCACACGACCCATGCGGGGAATTCGAAGATCGAAGTGCCGATCGTTCAGATGAACGCCCTGATGGGCATGCTTTCGGACCTGTTGATCGAAACGATCTCCGATGCCCCGATCGATTCTGCCCGGGCGCTGAAGTCGATCCGGGCCCTGACGAAACTGCTCTGGATTCAGAACGACTTCATCAACCGCCATTATCAGGTGGAACCGACGGGCTGAAAGTTCAAGCCCTGTCAGCCTGAATCAAGCCGATTCGAAAATCGCCCGGATCGGTTCGCCTGAAGCGAGCCGGTGCGGGCGTTGCAATTGGTCGTAAATCTCCGTAGCCGGATCGAACCCGAATCGCCAGAAGATGGTGGCCGCAATATCGCCCGGCGTGACCGGATCGCGCGAAGGATAGGCCCCCTGCCGGTCGCTGGCACCGTAAACTGCACCACCCTTCACGCCGCCCCCGGCGAACATGACGGTGTAGCAGTCAGGCCAGTGGTCGCGGCCACCGTCGCCATTGATTTTGGGTGTCCGCCCGAATTCGCCCATCACGACGACAAGGGTTTCGTCGAGCATGCCCCGGGCATCGAGATCTTCGATCAGCGCGGCGATACTCTGATCGGCCTGGGGCAACAGAAAATTCTTGTGCTGATTGAAGCACTTGAAGTGGGCGTCCCAGTTCTGGCCCTGCTGCTTGAAGTCGTTGACGTTCACGAACGGAACGCCGGCTTCGACCAGCCGACGTGCCAGGAGCACGTTCTGCCCGCGCATTTCCCGGGCGATGCCCATCTCCGCCCCATTGCCGCCACCGCCGCCTTCGCCCACTGGCACGGCCGGTTTGCCGAAACCGTAGCGGTCACGCACGGCGGCCGGCTCACGTTCGATATCCAGAGCTTCACGCATCTTCACAGAAGCGAAAAGCCTGTGGGCTTTGGCGATTTGACTGTGCCACCGGGTCGATCCGATCGCTTGCGGATCGATCGATTCCAGGAGTTTGCGCCGCGATTCGGTGCGAGATCGATCAAGCCCCGGAGCGAGGCTGAGCGATTCAGCGTCATAGCGTTTTTTCGTGGCATCGACGTCGATGACCAGCGGGTCATACTGCGAACCGAGAAACCCCGCGCCCTGACACGGCACGGGATGCACGTTACGAAAGGGGAACGGAACGATGGCATGGGGCGTTTCGATCCGCTCCGTCCGCCTGAGATAAGCCAGTGCCCCGCCAAAACTCGGCGTCGTTTGCGGCTGAGGCTCGAAAAGCTCCCGGTCCGGCCCTTCCAGCGGCCGTCCGGTCAATGCATGGATGGATGCTGAATCGTGGAGGCGGGCCTGATGTGTGACGCTACGCACGAGGGCGACTTTGTCCATGAGCCGGGCCAGGCGCGGAAGGTGTTCGCACACGGTCAGGCCTGGGACGGGTGTCTGGATCGGGCGGAATTCGCCCCGAATCTCGGCCGGGCCATCGGGCTTCATGTCGAAAGTGTCGATATGGCTCGGCCCGCCGTAAAGAAATACGAGAATGCATGCCTTCACGGGGCGGCTCGTGACGAGCGTCTCGGATGCCGCCTCGGCACGCCAGTAACCGCCCAGAGTGAGCCCAAGGCCACCGGTTCCGTAGCGGATCAGGCCCCGCCGCGTGAGCGACCGTTCGATGAGTTCCGGCGTGAGGCGATTCATGACGATACTCGAACAGGCGGGTGGACCAGGATGAACGAAGATCCGGCAGGCATATCTGCTGATGAGGAGACTACATTATGTTCTGCTGATCCATGGCAAGAAAAGAGATAACGCGATTCCGAGAGGAAATTCGATTCACCGCCCAGCGGATTTCCGAGCGATCGCAGGTCAAGGAATCGAGTATGATTCGGTGCCGATTCCATAAGAACTTAAACGCATCCGACGGGTTTGTCGTCCGGCCCGACGAAAGCGAGAGAACGATGAACGATCATTACGAAACAGAGACGAATGCCGTACTCCGCCAGATATCGCCAGGGCCGCGGCTCGTGGTGATCGGCAGCACGAAATTCTGGGGCGCGGACAGCGGCCGCATTTGCGAAGCCATCGCCATGGATCTGGCGTCGATGGATGATCTCGTCGCTGTCACTGGCGGAATGGACGGCGTCGGCCTCACGTTCGGGCAATATTTTGCTGCGACACGAATCAAATCGGCCAAACCGGAAAAGCTGTTCCACCTACTTCCTCGTGGCTCAGGGCCTTGCGAAAGTGGCGTCACGATCGGTGCGGGATTCGATTTCCAAGATCGCCGGGAAGTGTTGGGACGGATCGGCCAGATCTACCTCATGATCGAAGGCGGGCCGGGCACGGAACATGAAGCGGAAGTCGCTGTATTAAAGGGATTTCCAGTTATCCCTGTGGCCAGAACAGGTGGCCATGCGGGGGCGTTCCATCGGCCGGAGCCCCCTTCGCCTGGAATCCCGGAGGAACACTGGCGAACGCTGGCGGATGCGGGGGCTCCGATCGAAATCGTCGTCGAGTCCGTCCGGTCGATCGTCAGATCGATCCTGTACGATCGGAATTGACCGTCGATTCCGTGGACGACTTCTCGGCGCATACGCCCACTCTGTACGCTCCGGCTGGAATTGCCTATCATGACTCTTTCGACTTCGCGCCGAATCCGTGCCTGGCACGGATGATCGGCAGCCACCGCATCCGAAGGTTCGAGACGAGATCATGACATCCGCGACCGCAGACAAGACCGTCATCCGTGTGGGACACAGCCCGGACAGCGACGATGCCTTCATGTTCTACGCCCTGACGCACGACAAGATCGACACGTGCGGACTCCGTTTCGTGCATCAGCTCGAAGACATTCAGACGCTCAACGACCGTGCCCGCCATGGCGAGCTGGAAGTCTCGGCCGTTTCGATCCATGCGTTCGCTCACCTGGCTGACAAATACGCCCTGCTGGCTTCCGGATCGTCGATGGGCGACAAGTATGGCCCGAAGGTCATCACGACGAAGCCTGACCTGACCCTCGACGACATCCGCGCCGGCAAAGTGAAAGTCGCCATCCCGGGCATGCTGACGACGGCGTATCTTGCGTTTCGCCTGTGCTTCGGCGAAAAGGCTCCGGTCGAAGTCGTACCGTTCGATCAGATCATCGACCGTGTTCTCGACGGCACTTATGACGCCGGAGTGATCATCCACGAAGGCCAGCTTTACTACCCGGACAAGGGCCTGCGTCAGCTCGTCGACCTCGGATTCTGGTGGTACGAAACCACAGGGCTGCCGCTGCCGCTGGGGGGCAACGTCGTCCGCAAGGATCTCGGCCCGGAGGCGGTCGACACGATCGGCCGGCTGCTGAAGGAATCGATCGTTTACGCCCTGGAAAATCGCCAGGAAGCCCTGGATTATGCCCTGACCTACGCCCGTGACCTCGACCCGGCCCTGGCCGACAAGTTCGTGGGCATGTACGTGAATGAGTGGACAGTCGACTACGGCCCGATCGGCCGCAAAGCCGTACAGACCCTGCTGGACCGTGCCGCCGAGGCCGGGCTGATCCCGCACAGGGTCGACGTGCAGTTCGTGGGATGAGTTTCGAAAGATATCGGTCGATCAAGCGAAAGCCCGTCGTTTCTCACGAAACGACGGGCTTTCGGATTGGAACGATCTGAGTCCACGATGCGATTGACCGGATTCAGCGGCCCTTTGCGTCGAGTTCGAAATCGAACGGATCGGAGCCGCCCGGTTTGACTTCGATAGTGAAAGCCGTTTTGTCGAGTTTGGCGTATTTGTCCGGCAACGACTGCTTGACGGCTCCGAGCATTTCCATCTGGGTCGGGTCACCCTTGATCGCCTCGGGGATCTTGGCGTCGTTCTTGACTTCGATCTTGCGGATCGAAATCTTGTATTTCCCTTCGGCGAGCCCGAATCGTGACTGATACCGGGCCTTGTAGGTGCCATCGTCGGCCGTCATCGCGGAGCCTGGTGTCACGTCCTTGTTTGCGGGATCAGGGGCGAAGGTCAGCTCCGCATTTTCGAGAGGCTTGCCTTCGAACTTGACGACGCCCTGAACCGGCACGAGCGGCGGGCCACCCTCACCGCAGCCGGCCGCAAACGTCGCAAAGGCCGCTGTAATAGCGAAAGACATGTATCGGCCTGTGTGAGCACGCATGCGAATCACTCCTGAGTGTTTCGTTTTCATCGATATTCCCTGATCGGTCCCAGCTATTTTCGGAATCGGACTCATGGCATTTTCGCTTCGGCTGCGGGTTTCGCCGGAGCTTCCGCCGCTGGTGCTTTGGCGGGCTGGGCGACTGGCGGATCCATGAACGGACCGGTGATGTCGAAGTCGAACGTACCGCCCTGTTCAGGCACGGTAGCCGTCATGGTCGTCACTCCCAGAGAACTGTATTTGGCGGGAATGACTTCCTTCGCTCCTGCCGTGGAAGGATCCGGCGAGAGAGCCGACTGCTGGGCGATCGTGACCGGTTTGCCCTGGGTCGTCATCGTAAGACTCACCGCCACCTTGTATTCCCCGGGCGAGCAACCCGGAAAATTCATGTGCGATAATTCGTACTTGCCATTTTCGTCCGTTTCTCCGATGGAGAGATTGCCCTTCAGCCCGGAGGGGTTGAACTGAACGATCGCACCTGCCAGAGGCTTGCCATCGTGGGTGATCGTGCCGGAAACCGGGACAAGTTTGGGTGGGCCCGGCGGAGGCTCTTCGGTCTTGCAACCGGACGTCATCGAAAGGCAGAGGGCGAATACGGAGATGCCGAATGCACCGATGTGTCGAACGGTTCTGATCTCGGAAGGCATACGAGTTCGCCTTTCGTTCTGAAGATTGGATTCGAAGCGTCGAACTTGAGGAGGTGCGGCGACACTGCGTCGCCGCACCCCTGAACGTTCGTGCCATGATCAATATGCGTCCGCACTCACGACTTCTCCTGCCGAAATCGTCTGAAGTGCCCACCATGTGTACACGTTGACCGTGTTCTTGATGAAACGCACCGAGCCGTCACCCATCGTCATATTCACGCCGCCTGGGTGCTTGCTGCCGATCCGCCAGGCATAGATCAGCTTGGCATTGTTCGGCGGGAACCGGTTGTCGTACCAGGGAGCGTTCGGAACGCTGTTGGGCGCCCAGGCATGTGTCGGCGGGTACACGACGCCGTGCGTCGACGTATGTGCCCCGGCCCCCCAATAAGGCCCGAAGTAGCGATTCGAGTCCCAGCTCCACTTCATTTTCGGGGTTTCGCCGACCATCACGGTGTTGCTCGTGCCGTCGGTGACGTCGCGGATCGAAATCGCCAGATCCGTGTAGAAGTAGCCCATCTGGTCCCTGGGCGGCATGGCGTTGGTCGGGCAGTCGTATTCCGTATAACGGCTCGACATGAGGACGTAATTGCTGCGCCTGGCGTTCGCCATGGCATAGGGGCCAGTACCGCTGGAATCCCAATTCCAGACCGGCTCTTCCGTGTCGGAAGGGCATGAATAAGCGGATACGAGCGAGCCGACAACCGTCGAATTCACGAAATGGCTGCCGATGAGTGTCGTGTTGCCGCCGTTCCAGGCCGCATTGCTGGATGCGTGCGAGAAGTTATAGGCGTTGTAAAGCGCCGATTGTTCGAGATAGTTCAGAATCAGCACGAACCCGGTCGTGTTCAGAACCGAACCCTGCGGCATGTTGTAGGGCTTGTTCGGCACTGAACAACTGCCGGACATGAGTTTGACCGGAGCGAAGGCTCCGTTGGAACTCTCGTAATTGTGCAGAGCGAGCCCGATCTGCTTCATGTTGTTGACGCACTGGGCACGACGGGCGGCTTCACGCGCCGACTGCACCGCAGGCAGAAGAAGCGAAATCAGTACGGCGATGATCGCAATGACCACCAGAAGCTCGATGAGGGTAAAACCTCGAGAGGCTCTTCGACGCAGTGTCATGGATGACTCCTTGCGGACTGAGAAATTTGAGGCGGGAACGCGCATAGAATCTCCGTGTTGCGGAAAACGCTAGGCGAGTGGAGGGAGTTGTCAGGCAGGAACCGATTTTTGCTCGTTTTCACCGCGAGAATGGCGGCTTTTCTGAACCTAACCGGCGGTGCCTTTCACTTCAAGTGCTTTGCGAAGATTTTTCGAAAAAAGACTGAATCGTATTATGAATCCAGCTTATACAGTAAGTTCTCGAGAAAGCCGCACACCCAGCCTTTCGCCGCACGATCTACAAGATTTCTCCACATCCCGAATCGACTCATCCCCACATACCGAAAGACTTAACCTCGTGCCAGCATCGCTGCGCCGACCAGCTCGACGAACCCTTGCCCGAATCACTTCCGCTGATTCTGCGAGATGGAACTCCGGACAACAGACCACCCCGGCCACTTCGCCGAATCCGTTCCTTCTTTTCGAGGCAGCGGCATGTTATGATCTAGCTTCGATTTTCCGGTCTCAATCTGTCGCTGTTCCCGATTCCGGTATCCAACTCACATGAAAAATTCCTTCGGCGCACTGGGCGAATTCTCGGTCGACGGTTCGAGCTATCGCCTGTTCAGGCTCGACGCTCTCAAAAAGCAGGGCTTCGACCTCGCCCACCTGCCCTTCTCGATCAAAATCCTGCTGGAAAACGTGCTCCGCACCGAAGACGGCATCACCGTGACCGCCGACACCGTGCGCAGTGTCGCGGCCTGGAAGGCCACCGCCGAGCCGACCGACGAAATCAGCTTCACGCCCGCACGTGTCCTCCTGCAAGACTTCACCGGTGTGCCTGCCGTCGTCGATCTCGCCGCCATGCGCGACGCCATGGCCGCCATGGGCGGCGACCCCGGCAAGATCAACCCGCTGCAGCCCGTCGAACTGGTCATTGACCACTCCGTTCAGGTCGACGCCGCCGGCTCCAACATCGCCTTCGCCACCAACACCGAGCTGGAATATCAGCGGAACAAGGAACGCTACGTGTTCCTCCGCTGGGGTCAGAACGCTCTGGAAAACTTTCGCGTCGTCCCGCCCGAAACCGGCATCGTCCACCAGGTGAACCTGGAATATCTCGCTCGCGTCGTCTTCGTGAACGAAAAGGCCGCTGGCGGCCCGCTGGCCTATCCCGATACCCTCGTCGGCACGGACAGCCACACCACGATGATCAACGGCCTGGGCGTGCTGGGCTGGGGCGTCGGCGGGATCGAGGCCGAAGCCGCCATGCTGGGCCAGCCCGTGGCCATGCTTCTGCCCCAGGTCGTCGGCTTCAAGCTTTACGGCAGCCTGAAGGAAGGCGTCACGGCCACAGACCTGGTGCTGACCGTCACCCAGATGCTTCGCAAGAAGGGCGTCGTCGGCAAATTCGTCGAATTCTACGGCGAAGGCCTGGCTGACCTGCCCCTGGCCGACCGTGCCACCATCGCCAACATGGCCCCCGAATATGGAGCCACCTGCGGCATCTTCCCCATCGACGTCGAAACGCTCAAATACCTTGAGCTTTCCGGCCGCCCGGCCCACCTCATCAAGCTGGTGGAAGCCTACGCCAAAGAACAGGGCCTGTTCCACACGAAGGACACCCCCGCGGCGACCTATTCCGACACGCTCGAACTCGACCTGGCGACCGTCGAACCGAGCCTGGCCGGCCCCAAACGGCCGCAGGACCGCGTGCTGCTCTCAGGCGTGCAGTCGAGCTATCGCACAGCCGAAGCCGACTACCGCAAGATCAAGGGCACTCAGGCCACGGCATCGGCCAACGGTACGGTGAAGAACGGCGACGTCGTCATAGCTGCCATCACGAGCTGTACCAACACATCGAACCCGTCCGTCATGCTGGCTGCCGGCCTCGTGGCCAAAAAGGCCGTGGAAAAGGGCCTGACGTCCAAGCCCTGGGTCAAAACCAGCCTGGCCCCCGGCTCGAAGGTCGTGACCGACTATCTCGCCGAAGCCGGCCTTCAACCCGCGCTCGACAAGCTCGGCTTCCAGGTCGTCGGCTACGGCTGCACCACCTGCATCGGCAATTCCGGCCCGCTGCGGGAAGAGATCTCCAAAACGATTCAGGGCGATGACCTGGTCGTGGCCGCGGTGCTTTCGGGCAACCGCAATTTCGAAGGCCGCGTGCATGCTGATGTGCGTGCCAACTATCTGGCCAGCCCGCCGCTGGTCGTCGCCTACGCCCTGGCCGGCTCGGTCGACGTCGACCTGACCAAAGACCCCATCGGCAAAGGCAAGGACGGCAAGGACGTTTATCTGAAGGACATCTGGCCGACCCAGGCCGAGATCGCCGCGACGGTCGCCCACTCCGTCCAGACCGGCATGTTCCAGAAGGAATACGGCGAAGTCTTCCAGGGCGACACCAACTGGCGCAGTCTGGCTGTGCCCACCGGCGATCGCTTCGCATGGGACACGCAGAGCACTTACGTCAAACACCCGCCCTATTTCGAAAACATGGCGATGGAACCTTCCGCGGTGAAGGACATCGCCGGGGCTCGCGTTCTGGCCGTGCTGGGCGACTCGATCACGACAGACCACATCTCGCCGGCCGGCAACATCAAGGCCAATGGCCCGGCGGGCAAATACCTGGTGGAACACGGTGTCGAGCCGAAAGATTTCAACAGCTACGGCGCTCGCCGGGGCAACCATGAGGTGATGGTGCGCGGCACGTTCGCCAACATTCGCCTGCGGAACCAGCTGGCTCCCGGCACCGAAGGTGGCGTGACCCGGCTGCTGCCCGAAGGCGAAGTGATGTCGATCTTCGATGCCTCCGAAGCCTACAAAAAGCGGGGCACGCCGCTGGTCGTCCTGGCCGGCAAGGAATATGGCTCAGGCTCCAGCCGCGACTGGGCCGCCAAGGGCCCGATGCTCCTGGGCATCCGCATGGTGATCGCCGAAAGCTATGAGCGCATCCACCGTTCGAACCTGGTCGGCATGGGCATTTTGCCATTGCAATTCGAAGATGGCCAGAACGCCGCCAGCCTGGGGCTGACGGGCGAAGAAATCTTCGAAACCTCCGGCCTGCCCACAATGCTGGACAGCCAGTTCTCCGGCGGCAAGCTCCTGGCGATCAAGGCCAAACGAGCCGACGGCTCGACCGTCGACTTCAAAGCCAGGGTCCGCATCGACACGCCACAGGAAATCCGCTACTACCAGAACGGCGGCATTCTGCAATTCGTGCTGCGGCAGCTGCTGAAGCAGGGATGATATTATTGAGTAGTTGGGGCAGGCAACACCTGCCCCAACTACTATTCTCGTTTCTTTGTGTTGATGAAGATCCGGATTTTCGATGAGTTTCGATTCGACTGTCGCTGAATTTCTGAATACGAATGTAGATCAGATCATTGGCATTCTCGTCCAATCGATCGAAAAGAGTGGGATCGATACACAACTCTCTATCCAGTTCAGTGTTTGGAATCGGCAGATCGAAATTCTCAAGAATGCGTTACGAGAGTTGACTCTTCGAAATCCTGATGCGAAGACGTATCACATCATTTTGGAATATCGGATACCTCGACGGCAGAAACGCCCGGATGTGATCATTCTTGCGAATGACAGAATCATCGTGATCGAGTTCAAAATCGGGACCTCGACTTATGATGCTTCATCAAAGTGGCAAGTCATTGATTATGTGATGAACTTGCGTGACTTTCATTCAGAAAGCTCAGATCGAGCGATCTTCCCTGTTCTTTGTGCAAGCGAAGCACCGGCGAGCATTTCGAAAGAACATGATTCAATCGACCGAGTCGTCGCAGAGGAAACATTGACAAACGCAACGGATTTGGGGTTGATGATTGCGCGTTGCATTAGTCGGGAGTTGCCGCCGAACGCACTTCGAAATCGAATCGAGCCTCTGAAATGGATCGAGTCGCCTTATCGCCCGACACTTACGATCATCGAAGCAGCGGAAAGACTTTACGGCAACCATAGCGTTCGTGAAATTTCGCATGCTTACGCGGATAATCTCGAAAAGACGACGGACATGCTCGCGAATGTCATATTGGATGCGAAGACGAATTCGAAACGGTGTATTTGTTTCGTTACTGGCGTACCAGGCGCTGGCAAGACTTTAACGGGGTTGAACGTGGTTCACGACCCTAAAGTCCGTGCCCACCTCGGACGTTCCGGGATATTTCTTTCTGGAAACGGTCCTTTGGTCAAAATCGTTCGTGAAGCTTTGATAACGAATCAGCATCGAGCAGGCCGAAAAAAGAAGGAGGTTGAGCATGAAGTCTCGACTTTCATTCAAAACGTGCACCACTTTTTGAGACATCACCGGGAAAATCCGAATGAGATTCCACACGAGAATGTCGTCGTTTTTGATGAAGCACAGCGTGCATGGAACCGAGATCAGATGTTTCGCAAGCAGAAAGTCGATCGTTCCGAGCCTTCAGAATTGCTGGAAGTCATGGAACGCACGAAAGATTGGTCCGTAATCGTCGCATTGGTAGGTGGTGGGCAGGAAATCTATCTCGGTGAAGCGGGGCTGGAAGAATGGGGAAATGCCGTTCTTGATGCGAATCAAAAATGGGCAGTCGTCGCTTCGCCGGAAGTCATTTCTGGTGGTCAAAGCGTTTCAGGTCATCATCTTTTTCGAAATGGCTTACCAGACAGTCTCGAACTTCGACGCGAAAACTCGGCACATTTGACCGTCAGCGTTCGTAGTCATCGAGCACAAGAAATCGCAAGTTGGGTCAACAGCCTGCTTGATATCAATTCTGAGACCGCCAAGAAATGTATGCCGGATTCGAAAGAGTTTCCAATCGTAATGACGAGGAATCTTGATTCAGCACGAGCATGGCTACGTGCTCGCTCAGGTGGCGAACCTGACAAGCGATGTGGCTTGGTAGCCACATCCGAAGACCAGCGTTTTCGAGCATATGGGCTCGAAAACTCGACTGATTTCCGAATGGGGTACGCATTCGAAAAATGGTTCCTTGCCCCTCCAGACGATGTGCGTTCGAGCTTTATGCTGGAAGTATCTGCGTCCGAATTCGAATGCCAAGGACTAGAACTGGACTGGGTAGGAGTTTGCTGGGGCGGTGACTTGACTCCATGCGAAAATAATATCGGATGGAATTATCGCAAATTCAAAGGATCGAAATGGCAGAATTCACATAAAGTTATCGAGCGCGATTATATTCGCAACCGATACCGAGTCCTACTCACTCGTGCCCGTTACGGCATGGTGATATGGGTCCCGCCCGGTTCGGACAAGGACCCAACTCGAGATCCCGCGAGATTCGATCGTCTATTCGATTATCTCAGAAACTGCGGTGTCGAGGAACTCACCGAATCCTGAATCGCTCACATCCCCCCGCTCATGCCGCCCTGCGTGGTGTCATAAGCCACACGATGCGGTGAGGCCCAGGATACGACGACAGGTGTACCGTCAAAACCGAGTCGGCCAACGGCAACTCGCAGGCCGCCGGGAATCCGGTGCCTGAAGGGGCGAAGCGTCGCCATCAGCATCGGTTCGGGCAATGCCATTTCGGCCATGCCGGAGGCGTTCATGGACGACATGCCATGGTTCATCGGTGTCGCGACGTTCCAGACGAACACCTTGCCGTTCTGGCTGCCAGCCGCCGCAGTCGTCACCAGGTTCGCCGCATAACTTGGCACAGTCGAAGGATCCGCATATCCTGCCGCAATGCGGGCACCGGCCTTACGGCCACCCGGCGCGACGAAATCGAATAGCTTCACGACTCGCCAGTTTTCGGTCATACCGAGTTCGAAACCGTTCAGGCCGATCACGCGTGGCTCGCTGCCCCGTCCGGCACTGATTGCGAGATCATCATAATTGTCGCCGTCGAAATCGGCCGAAGCGACGTTCACGCCGTTCGGCAACCGGCCTGGAACGGTGCCGGAGAGTTCACGGAAGAGCGTGCCGTCCGCCTTGAAGATCCGCACCAGACTCGGGCCAGGCCCGACTCGACCCACGATGATTTCGCCCAGACCGTCGTGATCGATATCGCCGATCGCGAGACTGACGCCCGCGTGCGGATATTCGGGAAATGCCTTGAACCGTAGCGTTTCCTGAAGCGAGGTGCCATCATACACGACGACGTCGCTCGTAAACCCGCGAGAGGCAGCGCCGGCGACGATTTCCTGCGTCAGATCGCCCGACAGATTCCCTGTGGCCGTGGCCACACCGCCCTTCCAGCTCCTGGGCAGGGGATCGAGCCGACCCAATTGCATTTCATCGCCGTTCTGGACAAGGACACCGCCGCCCTCGCCCACGCCTGCGCCAAGAGCGACTCGGCGCTCGTCCATATCCGGCCCCGAGATGACCGACATCATCATGCCGCCGTCTTCGTGGGGCAGGATGTGGCAGTGCATCACATATTTGCCTTCGAAAGGCGTGACACGGAATTTGATCGTCACCGTGCTTCTTGGAGGGATGTTGATCGTGTCACGAAGCGAAATATAAGGATATGTCCCCTGCCCGGTCGTATCGATCGGTATGCCGTTAACCTCGACCACGGCGAAGTCGAGCTGGTGAATGTGAAAGACGTGATCGTTGCCGGTCACGTTGATGAGGTTCCATTCCTCGACCTGGCCAGCCTGAAGCGAGATCATCGGGCCGTTGGGGAAAGTGAACCCGTTGATCTTGAACGCTGAAGTGCCGCCGGGGCCGGAGCTGTCCTGTGACCAGACGATATCCCGCGTATGGTCCGCCGGAGCGTCGAACACATCCGGAATCGGGCCGGTCTGGCCGAAGACGGGTGCGGGCTCGGTCACGGGATCGCCTTCGACCCGGATCGTCATCACCGAGAATGGGTCGGTGGCTTTGTATCCGGGCGTAGCGTTATCGACGAGGTAATAAAGCCCCGGCGTGGTCGGAGCCGTGACGGCCATGGTGATTCTCGCCCCTGCGTCGAGGACCATGCGGCCGTCCCTCACGTAATCGGTCGGCAAGACCTGAGTGTACGGCTGTGGCAGAAGACCGTTGGAATTGCCGTCATACGAAAGAATGGTCGATTGCCACGGGTTCTCGCCGTTGGCGTCCGTGATGCCGAAATTGAACGTGCCGTTTCGTACCGTGGCGCCGAGCGTCCAGATCTGGGTTTCGCCGGGGCGCATCGTCGTCGTCGGGTTGTACTGGCCGTTCACATAAACCTGCCAGTCCGTGCCGTAAACGCCGACACCAGCCTGGATTTTCGGATCTGAGAGCATCAGGCCGTTATCCGTGGGCACTTTCAGACCCATGGTCACCGTCATGATCTTTTCTTCGTAATTGCCGACATATTCCGGCCAGGGGTCGAGCGGGTCACCCACCTGCACCATGCCGGCCAGGCCCGCATAGACCTGATCCGCCGAGAAGCCGTGCTTGTGCACGTGGTACCAGTTGACGCCCGAGGATTGCAAATCCGAAAGTTTGATGGACGTTTCGTAGCTGCCGTCGGGATACATGACTCGATAGACGTTATCGCCATCGGCAAGGGGGCTGGCCAGGGCCCCATGCAAATGGTAGTTCGTCAAATATCGCTCGACCGGAAATTCCGGTGCGGAGTTCGGATTCGCCAGGCTGTTCGAAATTTTCAGGTTCAGGGTTTCGCCTTGCTTGAGCTTCAGCGTGGCACCGGGAAACTGTGCAGGCAGGACGGTACCGTCTGCCGTCGTAAACTGATATGCCGCGGCGAAATTGGCCGGAAGATAGGGCGGCCCACCCGGAAACGAAGGCTGTTCCGGCTTGGTGTTCGAATAAAGGGGCTGGTTGCCGTAAAGGATCGATTCGCCGGAGCCCGGAATACCTGCCCGGACCATATCGACGCTGGCAGAGAGCACGCCGTTGACCGATTCGATGACGGGTGCCTGGATCAACGAACCATCGCTAGCCGCAGGGATGAAGATCGAGGCCGGTACGGCACGATCCTCCAGCCGGAGCCAGTCAAAAGTGCGTTTTCGTTCTTTCGATCGCCTGACGCGGGAATTCGCTATACGGTTCGAAGTTTTGACCATGAGACGGAGAGTTCGATTCGGGATCATGTGGGTCAGTCCTTCCCCTTCGATACGAACGAAGATCGGTTCGAGACCAGAGCTAGAGTAAAATGAGACCTGGAACACAGAAGGTTCAGGCAAGATGGGCATAGTAGACCATCCCGGTACCCGTCCGATCAAGCAGAAAATCCGTATTCGATTGCGTGAATTCCTGCGGCTGAAGTTCTTACAGGCAGATCTGGCACTTTGCCTCGCTCGGATGGGGCCTTACCGAACAATACCGGCACGACCGTCGTAAAGAGCGAATTAGTCGTCCCTGAAAAACCGTCCCAGCGTAATCTGGTCCCAATTTTCCGCCATAGGTCGGCTCTGCAGGCGTCACGACACCCATCGATACTCCCGGCTCGACAGGTTTCGGTCGGTCGACATGACCTCCTGAGCCCTCAT
>WGMM01000034.1 GCA_016125085.1 bacterium | reverse complement strand
TTCGGAACATAGCCCGGGGCAAAGCGCAGCGACGCCCCGGGTACCGAATCGGATCGAACGCCCGATTTTCCTCATAAAATACCATTCGCGGGCCGGGACCACGGTCCCGGCCCGCGAATGGTAATACTTCACATCGAGGTTCCATTTTTTTCCGATACCCCGGGTTCCGCTTCACTTCACCCGGGGCTGGATTCCTAATGCCCCTTCAGGGCAGAAGAAAAGCATGCACCGCAAGCTAGGCATTCCCTGCAAGCTGCCCGTCTCCGCCAAATCTCCCGGAAATTGTGGCACACCCCAACACGCGATCGACGCGCGAAAGCGGCGGGACGCCGCTTCTACTTTCACGGCAAGTGGATGCGGCGTCTCGCCGCATTCGCTGTGCAAGAAAAGCTCGATCGTCATGACCGCATGAGACAATCTCTCGATCGAACCGGATATCGCAACATCATTCAAGAGATTCGAGAGCGAATCATCAATCCCTCGCAGCGGACCGGTTTTGCCGCCTCGGTAGTTCGAACGGTCAAGCCGAATCGCCCCACAGACTTGACACAGCCGGCGGGATTCGGGACAAAATGGATCTATGGATCGGAATCGGCTTGTCCGAAAATGAGCCTTTCGGTCCGGATCCATCGGCGGGTCGACATTCCGCGGATGGTAAGCCTGCCCGCCACCGCGGCACATGGTTGACGGCTCCGCGGCCGTCTTCCCCTCGCCCGCCTTTGCGACTCCCTCACGCCTTGTCCGTTCGTGGAGCTGTTCCTGTGCGATATCACCAATTTCGACCGATGTTCGGTTTCGGACTGATCCTCGGCGCTGGTTTGTCGGCCCTGGCCGCTCCGCCCACGTTGACGGGCACCGTTCCCGCGGGAGTGACTCGCGGCAAAGCGGTGGAAGTGACATTCCAGGGGACGAATCTGGACGGCAAGCCCCAGATTCTCAGCCCCGTACCGCTGAAGTTCGAACCGGCCGAAAACAAGGAAGGCGCGGCCTGGAAGATCAAGATCGACGTGCCCGCCGACGCCCCTCTGGGTGTATTTCCGGTTCGGGTCGTCACTGCCAAAGGCGTTTCGAATCCGGTTCTGCTGGCCGTCGACCAGCTTCCGACCGTCGCTGAAACCGAGCCGAACAACAAGTTCGAACAGGCCACAGTGGTCGCATCGCCTTCGGTCGTCGAAGGTGCCGCGGCCAATAACGACGTCGACCACATTCGCTTTTCCGGCCGGAAAGGCCAGCAGATCGTTCTGGACGCCGCCGCTGCACGCATCGGTTCGCCGCTCGACCCGACGATCCGCCTGACGACCGCCCGCAAGAAGTTCGTCGCCTCGGCTGACGACACGCCAGGCCTCGCCACCGACGCCCGCCTGATCGTTACCCTGCCCGAAGACGGCGAATACGTCGTCGAGCTTTCCGACACCAATTACAAAGGCACCGGCCGGGCGAACTATCGGCTGACGATCGGCACCGTGCCGCTGGCCGAGGAAGTCTTCCCGCTGGTGATGACTCCCGGAGCCACCAACGCCATCGAGCTGCGGGGCGGCACGATCGCCGCGGGCGACGACGTCATCCGCCTGGCGGTCGTTCCGAATGCGTTGAAACCATTTTCTCTGCTTTCTCTGGAAGTCCCTGTCACTTCGATCGGCGTAAAAGCGGCAGCTTTCGAGCCTAAGGCCGTGATTCAGTGGCCTTACCCGTTCCGCTCTTTCGACGTCCCGCAGGTGCTGGAATCGACCGAACCGCCAGCCAGACGGCCCGGAGTGCCCGTGGCATTCCTCGGGCGGATTTCTCGTCCCGGCGAAGAGGACCGCATGGAACTGGCCGTGGACGCTGGCGCGAAGTATCGCGTGCGGGTCGAAGCCGGCCGGATCGGTTCGGCCCTCGACGGTGTCATGCGGGTGCTTGACTCCAAGGGCGCCCAGATCGCCACGGGCGACGATTCGCCGCTCAAGGTGCCGAACCCGCCCCCGAACACGCCGCCGTTCACCCAGCCTGACCCTGAATTCGAATTCACGGCCCCTGCCGGACAATCGCACGTCGCCCTGATCATCAACGATATCAGCCGGCGCGGCGGCCTGGGCTTTCATTATCGTGTCTTCGTCGAGAAGGCCACGCCCGACTTCACTCTGGCTCTGGGCTCGCCTCAGGCCGTGGTACCAGGCGGGCAATCGGTGAACGTACCCTTTACCGTGGACAGAGCCAAAGGCTATGGCGGACCGGTTCAGATCGAAGTGCTCTCACCCCCGGCTGGCCTGAAGGTTCGTAACGGCTACCTGCCTGCCGGGGCTGTGGCTGGAACGCTTTCGCTGACGCTTGACCCTGGCGCGGCCCTGCCGCCGACGATTCTGAACATCGTCGGCAAAGGCGACGGCGATCTCGTCGTGCCTGCCGTTCATGAAACGGTCTTCGCTTCGCAGGGCCCGCTGCCCGTGAACGTTGTCCGGCAGGATGGCCTTCTTGCCGCCGCGGGGCTGCCGGCACCAGTCGGCGTGAGCACGCCCGATGCGCCGATCGAAGTCGCCCATGGCTTCGAAGCCACGCTGCCTATCAAGCTCGAACGCAAGGAGGGCGGTGAACCGGCGCTGGATCTGACGCTCGTCAGCCCGCCCGCCGGATTGACCCTGGCGGCGAACAAGGTGCCCGAAAAGGTCGGCGAATTCACAGCGACCCTGAAATCTGCCGTGGAAACGCCGCTGGGCCAGCACATCGTCGGCCTGAACGCCAAAGGCAAGCTCGCCGGGGCTGATCAGGTGGTCGATGCCCCCGTGTTCAAGCTGAACGTCGTCGTGCCCGTGGCGTTCGAAGGTGTGCCCAAAGAGATCGCCATCAAGCCTGGGCAGAAGGTGGAACTCAAGGGCAAGCTCGTCCGCAAGCCCGCGATGAAGGCGGAAGTCACGCTCACGCTCGATGCCCTTCCCGCCGGCGTCAAGGCCGAGCCCGTCAAGCTCGCACCTGACAAATCCGACTTCACCTTCACCCTGGCCGCCGACGAAAAAGCCGCCGCGGCCACAGGCAACGCCACCGTGAAAACCGCCTTCAAGGCTGGCGACAAGGACTATCCGGCCCAGACTGCCCCCGTCGTCGTCAAGGTCGCCCCCTGACCCCTTTTACCGTACCGAGGTGCTCGACCATGACGCTTTCGAAATCCGCATATCCCGCTTCGACCGCCCTGTCCGGAGTTTCGCACATGATCCGGTTCGCTGCCGCATCGTTCGGTCTGGCTCTGTGCCTGGGCCTGTCCTCGAACGCCAAAGCTATCGATGACAAGAAACCTGAGCCGCCGAAACAGGAAGCCAAACCGGCCGCCCCGGCCAAGGCTGAAGAAAAGAAGCCCGAACCGCCGAAGCCTGAAGAGAAAAAGCCCGAGCCGCCGAAGGAACAGCCCAAACCTGCGGAAAAGCCCGCCGAACCCGCCAAGCCGGCCGCGGCCGAAAAGCCAGGCACGGTGAGCTTCATGAAGAACGTGGCCCCGCTGCTGGTTCGTAACTGCATCGCCTGTCACAACCCGCGCAAGAGCGAAAGCAAATACGTGATGACGACCTTCGCCCAGCTCGCCAAAGGTGGCCAGCAGGGCGAGGATATCACGATCGTGCCCGGCGATGCCGATGCCAGCTATTTCGTCGAACTGATCCGCCACGACGGCAGCCCCCGGATGCCCTGGAAGCAGGAGCCGATGCCGCTGGATCAGATTGCCCTGATCGAAACCTGGATCAAGGAAGGGGCCAAATATGACGGCAAGGACCCGAAGGAAGACTGGCCGACCCTGCTGCACAAGAGCACGGTGGTGCCCGTTCCGGACAAATACCCGACGGCCGTGCCGATCACGGCCCTGGCCTTCTCGCCCGACGGCACCAGCCTGGCCACTGGCGGCTTCCATGAAGCGATCGTGTGGAATCTGGCCGACGGCTCGATCCGCCAGCGTATCAAGCCCCTTCAGGAACGCATTTACGACCTCGCCTACAGCGCCGACGGTGCCTGGCTGGCCACCGCCGCCGGCGACCCCGGCCGCTTCGGCACGGCCAAGCTCTGGAAGACCAAGCCGGACGGCACCGCCGAGTTCGCCCTGGACCTGGGCGAAGCGTCGGACGCGATTTTCGCCATCGCCTTCAGCCCCGACAGCAAGAAAGTCGCCGCCGCCGGTGCCGATCGCACGATCCGCGTGTGGACTTTGCCGGATGGCAAGCTCGACCTGCAGCTGGAAGACCATGCCGACTGGATCCTCGACCTGAACTTCAGCCCCGACGGCACGAAGCTGGTTTCGGCCAGCCGCGACAAGACGACGAAGGTCTTCGACGTCGTCAAGAAGGAGTCGCTCGTGACTTTCCCCGGTCATAACGAGCCGGTCTTCACGGCCGTCTTCAGCGCCGACGGCAAGCAGATTCTCTCAGCCGGTGCCGACCGCCAGGTACGTGCCTGGACACCCGAAGGCGAGGCTAAACAGGTTCGAAACGCCGGCGGATTCGGCGGCGAAGTCTTCAAGCTGGCCCTTTCGCCCGACGGCAAGAGCCTGCTGGCTGCCTCGGCCGACAAGACGGTGCGGTTCCTCAAGTCCGAAAACCTGGGAGATCCGAAGCAGTTCCCCGGCCAGTCGGACTGGGTCTATTCGGTGGCCGTTTCGAAGGACGGCAAGAAAGTCGCCGCCGGCGGCTGGGACGGCCGCGTGATCGTCTGGAACGCCGAAGACGCCAAGCCCGCACTCAACTTCATCGCCGCCCCGGGCCTGGAAAAGTCAGGCGAACCGGCGAAGAAGTAAGATTGCCCATGCGAACATCGAGCCCGATCGGAAATGGCCGGGCTCGATGGATTCGTTCTTCATCTCTGTTATGATGAATTTATGGCGTAAGGCACCGAATCACCAATGCGTACGGTATGTACGAACGGCGTTAATGACAATGGATTACAGATCCGTTCTCAGTGAGGTCGAATCCTGGTCGATCGACGATCGCATCAGGCTCGTTCAGGATGTCTGGGATCGTATCGCGGAAGAGGGTTTCGACGCCGAGCTCTCGGCCGAGACGAAAGCCGAACTTCAGCGCAGAATCGAAGAACTGGATCGAAACCCGGCTTCCGCCGTGCCTTGGGCAGAAGCGAAAGAACGCGTGCTGAAGCGGATTCGCAAATGAATCTTCCGGTCGTCCTGAGCCCGGACGCGGATCGGGAGTTCGAAGAGGCAGCCGCATGGTACGAGCGGATCGCCACGCAACGGTCTTCGGCAGCATCTGTCGAATCCGCGTGCGGCAATTTCCTTATGGAGTGTTCTATCGAATCTAGGTCGATCGAATCGAGGTGATCGCCGTGTTTCACGACAAGCGGGATCCGAAAAAGTGGCAGTTCAGAGCCTGACGGGCTTGCGAATCACTCTAGAATAGTACAATCTTGAACAGGTCGATTTGATTGGGCGTTCGATTCCGATCCATCTTTCGAACTCTTTATTTCTCAACAGATGAGGGCTATGAATTATGGGGCTCGTCAAGGATTCCCGCAGGTGAAATCGAATTCGGAATGAGTCGGGCTATCATCGAATGGGGCAGCACTCCGAAAGGGTGCAGGAAAACCTCCAGTTTCCAAGGAAATCGCTATTCAAGATCTGCAGCCTTGCAGGTCGCAAGACATTTTGCATCTTGACCGCATTCCCCGGTTTTCACCCGGGGCTGTTGACCCTCCGCCCTTTCAGGGCGAATCACCGGCAGGCAAAGCGATACGCCATCCATTCAGAATTGCCGATTCGCGTGCGAATCGCATTCATTCATGAGATCGATCGCGGAATTGATGATGGACAACCCGAAGATTTACCTGACGAACCTCATAATCGATCGCATAGCTCTCAAACCACTCGATCTGGAAAGCAAAATCGAACGTCTTTGCGACAAGATCAGGCTTTGGAATGGAATGCTATCAGGGTCAAAGTTATAAAATCTATGGATCAATCAGAGACAATGAGGTCAGATGGCGAAGTAGTGATGGTCTTAACTTGCGGAGCCTTCGCCACATCGCTTATGCCAGGGAGCTCGAAACCCACTATGACGCTCATCGAACTTTTCACCGCCATTCGCGCGCAGTATGCACAGGAACTTGCGGATGCGATTGCGGCTTCGGACGCTCATGTCGAGCCGGCTTTTCGGATCGAATCCGGAGATCTGGCGGTTTCCGGGCCACTCGATCTGCCTTACCGGGCCGATCTCATTCCGCGCGGCGGCGACGGGAGTTCGGTCATGGTCAACTCCACGAGCAGCCTTGGCTTCGAGCCATTCACGGTCGCTTATGGCGAATGCCGTTTGAGTGTCAGCCCGTTCGTCTGGGACTGGACGAAGGTCACGGTCTCCGGCCTGAGCGAAGAGGAAACTTCGAAAGTCTTGAAGGCCTGGTTCCTGCGATGGTTCGACCCAGACGATGCGAACCAGGCGGACGGACAGGGGCTGTTCGGCGTCGTTCACTATCTCGGTGAGCCCAAAGGAATCGAGGGCGGCGTGGAATGGACGGTCGATTTCGGGTCGGCTCCCCCGGAAGCGGTTCAGGACATGATCGACAGGCTCGAAACTCATGGAGCCAAGGAAGTCAGCCTCTCCTGAACGATCGGTTCGCACATTTCTCACAGTTCGATTTTGCCAACTGATGCAGACCGATCATTCATGCCATCATTTTCCCGAGTCGCGCTTGCCCTGGTCCTCTTTGCGATCGCCTTATTTTGCGGATTCGGCTACCTGGCGACGTTCGAACCGCTCGGGTTCGTACTGTTGAGATACGTTTATGCCGTTTCCGGCGGCCTGTGCCTGGCGGCCGCGGGGCTGATGCTCTTCCGGCCAAGGCATGACGGCTGAGGTTTCGCGTGGTTCGATGTTATGATGGAGTCATCGACTCGTCCGCACTGTCGGCGCCATCGAACTCGACCGGAGCCTGAAATCCCATGCTGCCCCAAAAGATGAAAGCCGCCGTCGTTCGGAAGTTCGGCATGCCTCTGGTCATCGAAGATCGGCCGGTGCCTCGGCCGGGGCGGGGGCAGGTGCTCGTCAAGGTCGTCGCCAGCGGGGTGTGTCATACCGACCTGCACGCGGCGGACGGCGACTGGCCGGCCAAGCCGAAGCCGCCGTTCGTGCCCGGGCACGAAGCCGCTGGGATCGTCGTGGCGTTGGGTGATGGCGTCACATTCCTGGCCGAAGGCGACCGGGTCGGCGTGCCGTGGCTGCACAGTGCCTGCGGCCGGTGCGATTTCTGCGTGACAGGCTGGGAAACGCTGTGCCCTGGTCAGGAATGCTCGGGATATACCGTCGACGGCGGATTCGCCGAATATGTGCTGGCGGAGGCGAATTATGTCGGGCGGATCCCGGACGGGCTCGACTTCGCCCTGGCCGCGCCGATTCTGTGTGCAGGCGTGACGACTTACAAGGGGCTGAAGGAGACCGAGGCGAAGCCGGGCGACCTGGTGGCCGTCGTGGGCATCGGCGGCCTGGGGCACGTGGCTGTGCAGTATGCCCGCGCGATGGGCCTGCGGGTGATCGCCGTCGATGTCGCCGACGACAAGCTCCGGCTGGCGAAGTCACTGGGTGCCGAGCATACGATCGATGCCACGAAGACCGATCCGGCGGCCGAAATTCAGGAACGTTTCGAAGGTGTGAACGCCGCTCTGGTCACGGCCGTTTCGACCGCCAGTTTCCGCCAGGCGATCGACATGCTCCGGCGCGGGGGCACCTGCTCTCTGGTGGGGCTGCCGCCGGGCGATTTCGAAACGCCGATCTTCGACGTCGTCCTGAAAGGGCTCACCATTCGGGGCTCGATCGTCGGGAACCGAACGGACCTGAGCGAATCGCTGCGGTTCGCGGCTGAGGGGCTGGTGCGTCCGACGGTGGAAATACGGAAGCTCGAAGAGATCAATGACATCTTCGAGCGATTGAAATCGGGCGATGTCAACGGCCGCGTGGTGCTGGATCTGACGTCCTGAAAAGAGCCGGTGCGATTCGATCAGCGCACTTTCGAGGCCGCTTCGAGCCGGGCGCGTTCTTCGGCGATCCGCACGCGGCGGATCGTGGCGATCGTGCCGATGACGCCCCCCGCCAGGCCGATCGTCGTGCCGCCTATGGCGCCGATCATGCCCAGTGTCCGACCAGAGGCTGGCGTGCCCCAAACGGTGGCATTCATAATCGTCCCAATCATCAGTGGCTGAGCGACTCCCAGCAGCCAGAACAGGCCGAGAATTCTCTTGCGGCGTTCGGACCGGTACATGGCTTCGAGTTCCGGAGAACCTGAAGGGTCGAGCGGTTCGGGTTCGACGAGCGATTTGCGGACTGAGATCGGCACGATCGGCAGCGTAATCAGCGAACAGAAGCCATAAACGCCGGTGATCAGAGCCCAGCGAAAGCGTGCGGATGCGGCGACAGGGCCATCTGGCCCGAACGAAAACGCGCCCCGGCTGGCGAGCAGGATCAGCGGGACGAGACTTGCGATGGCCATTAGCACCCAGTGCCAGGTTCGGATCGGGTTATCCCGATGCCTCGGCTTGAGCGATGCCGTACGAACTGGCGAGCCCGGTGTTTCCATCGGCCGGCAAACTCCGCCCCAGGCCGGATTTTTAGCGATCACGGCAGGCATCCCCAGGCCGAACCAGAGGGGAAAGAACATGACCCAGGCCATTCGGCTGGAGTGTTCGAAGACTGGCAGGCGTGTTTCCCTTGCGATCAGAGCAAGCCCGCCCCACACCGATATCGCCAGCATGGTGAAGATCGCCAGTGCGAATTGACGCTTTCTCGCGGCATCCGTCGCTTCCGGCTCTTCGACTTTCGTGGGGACGGCCAGCACGAAGATCAGCGGGAAAAGGAGCATGCCGGGCACGAAGGCGGTCATGAAGCCACGGAACAGATCGACGGGGAAATCGTTCATCGGGCAATCTCCGGAAATCGTTGGTCTTCGCCCCAGAGGCGGGCAATCTGGCGCTGGATCATGGCACGTGTTTCTTCAGGTCCGCAGCCGGCGAGTTTGGCGTCGGCCATGGCGGATCCGATGTGGTTTTCGATCTGGTCTCGCTGGGCCTGGCGAATCTCGGCACCGGCTTCGACGGTGGCGATGACGACCGTGCCCCTGCCCCTGGCCGAGGCGAGGAGGCCGGCATCGGTCAGTTCGCGGTAAGCACGGGCCACGGTGTTGAGATTGATGCCGAGGTCGCCAGCGAGCTGTCGAACAGGAGGCAGTTCGTCGCCGACCGTCAGCCCGCCTGTAGCGAGAAGACGCCGCAACTGGTCCACGATCTGGTCGTGCAGCGGCACCGGACTGTTCATCGAGATCGTAATCATAATCTCAATGTATCAGTCTTTGATACAATGTCAAGTGGGTCGAAATTTCCGCGTTCTCCCAGCATCAGTCCGAAGACATTCGCTGATTGCGGATCGCCGCTTCGAACGCGAATTTCCGAGCTGGAACCCGGAGGGCCCGGGCACGGAAATGCCGGTCGATTCGCGAACGCTTTAAGGCTCAGCCTGAGCGCGTGTCAGTTGCTTCGCAGGGTCGACTGGCCGCCTGGCAAAGCCGTGACGGGCCGACGAGGAATGTTGTGATGATGCAGCACGCTTCGTGGACGCGTCCGGGCGAGTCGTGAATCGCCATTTTGCCGGGAAGTGCCTGATGGTCCGCCTGTCGAAGCGATCTGAGCCATCACCTCTTCGATCACGGGCCTCAAGAGTTTTTCGGAGCCGTAAATGGAAAGGTGATCTTCGTCGATGTAGTAGCTGCGTGTGCCGTCGCGAAATTCAAGCTGGCCAGAGGCGTCGAAGAAGCGCTCGCCGATTTTCACTCGATTCACTTGAGGATCGTCGATTCGGGCCAGGGCCGCATCGATCGGCGCTGTCATCGCGGCGTAATCGTCCCGATCGGTCGGTCGGAACCGGAATGGCCATCCGAACGCCGACGAAAGCACAGACTGATAATAGAATGTTCTGCGCACGTAGCGGTGTTCAGGGACTTCGTCGACGATGTGAATGGTCAACTCGGGTGCCTTTTCCCGAACGAAACGGACGAAAGCCACGAGATCGTCCGGGCCTTGCGGATATTTCAGATTTTTCGCCCAGCGGCTTATCAGAATGAGGTGGCGAATGCCGCTCGCTTCGATCTTTTCCAGCATTCGTGCGTTGATTTCGCTCGTATTCGGTGGCCGTTTAGGGGCGCGATGGTTCGTCGAATCAACCGGCGGAACGATATTCAGCCCGAGCGAGAAGGCATAGAGACCGCTGACGCCCTGCTCTCGGGCGACTTTGTCGATGGTGCGGCTTACGGCCATCGCGTGGCTGTCGCCCCAGAGAAAGAACGCCGGACCGCCGTGTACGTCGGCACCGAGCGTTTCGGTGCGTCCGGCCAGAAAGTCGTCCTGTGTACAGTTTCCGGCAGGCAGGAAGGTGAAATCGTCCTGACTTGCCAGATAAATCGCCCGTGCCGAGCCTGGAAGGGCGTAAACCCGCTGGTGGAACCCGTTCGTCCATTTGCCGGCCTGCGTGAAGGCGAAGAGTCCCAGGTTCGCCACCACGAAGAAGCGGAACAACGCGGGTCGAGTCACGAAGACGCTCTTCCTGCGGAAAGGCTCTTCGATGCGCTGCCAGGCGAAGTGAGCGACGGGCACGCACGCCAGTGCTGCGACGATCCCGAGCCAGCGCTGGTCGGGAAAGTAGAGATTCGCGAATGCGATCAGGGGCCAGTGCCACAGATAGAGCGAAAACGACATTTTTCCTGTGGTCACGAAGCCGGGCCGAGCCAGAAACCGGCCGCTGCGTGTCGGTTCGGGGGCGTTCGAAGCGATGAACAAGCAGGCCGCGACCGCCGGCAGAAGGGCGTTCGCCCCCGGGAATGTCATAGTTTCGTCGAAAGTCATCATGGCGGCCAGAATTCCACCGAGCCCCATGAGCGAAAGCACCTCGCGGCGGCGGGGGCTGAGCGATGCGACCGGGTTGACGAGCGTCAGAATGCAGCCCAGCAGCAATTCCCAGGCCCGGGCCGGGAGCAGGAAAAATGCCGTCGCCGATTGCCCCGTACGCACCTGATAGAGGTTGATGGCGAAGGAGATCGATGCGGCGATCGTCAGGACGGGCAGCACTCTGCGTGGAAAACGCCGGACGAGCACGACCATGACGATCGGGAACAGGACATAGAATTGCTCCTCGACACCCAGAGACCAGGTGTGCAACAGCGGGAACATCGTGCCGCTGTCGTTGAAGTAATCGAGGGAGGACCAGTAATAGAAATTCGGCACGCCAAGAATGAGCCAGCGGCTTGCGACAAGAAGGTTGTAGTAATCGACAGGAAAGTAGAGCAGGAATCCAAGAGCCAGAACGGTCGCCTGCATGAACAGGACGGCCGGGAAAATGCGCCGGATGCGACGTTCCCAGAAGCCGACGAGACTGAACTGGCCTGAGCGGATTTCGGCGAGCACGATTTTCGAAATCAGGAAGCCGGAGATCACGAAGAATACGTCGACTCCGACGAATCCCCCGGAAAAGCCGAGGTTGGTGTGAAACAGGATCACACCAAGCACGCAAATCGCCCTCAGGCCGTCAATCTCAGGACGATATGCGATCTTGTCCGTACTCATGGAGAAACAAGTCCTGATCCGTCTTGATGCATCCGTTCGTCGCACGCGTGCGATCTCTACAATTGTGAGAACCTAGAACGAAATTGGTGATGAGTGTTTTCGGCACGTTTCGATTCATCATCAAAAGTCTCGTCGAACGATGCTCACGAAAGATGCGGCACACGATCCATGCACGCATACGAATACGTCAAAAGAATTTATGCGGATTCGATTCAGGCTTGTCCGAAGCCAGCACAGGGCATTCGCCGTTCATTTCGATCGAGGATCGGGCATCGCGAATGACGTGTCAAGCCTTGTGCGATAAAAGCCTCGGACGAATGCCGCAAATCGACGCCGGGACATTCGTAAGCCCCTTCCGCCGACGGATCGTTTCCGAAATCATGGTGTGGATCGATGACCGGAAACAGTCAACCAGGCTTCGCAATCACCAGGGAATGCACGATGATCGTTCCGCTCACGATTTTGACCGCCCTGATTGCTACTCCGCCCCCCTCGTCGGCCCCGCCGGAGATCATCCTGGCCAGACAAGCCGAAGGGCCGATCTGGGCCCGTCACACGATCGACGATTCGAGCCGGGGAGCGGACGGCGCCGGCCTGGGCGACATCGACGGCGATGGTCTGACGGACATCGTCACAGGCTGGGAAGAAGGGGGCGAAGTCCGGGTCTATCGGAATCCGGGCCCGGCGAATGCCCGGAAACGCTGGCCCCGTGTGACAGTCGGCAACGTGCGATCACCGGAGGACGCAATTTTCGTCGACATCGACGGTGACGGTGTGATGGACATCGTGTCATGCTGCGAAGGTGACACCCGAACCGTGTTCCTGCATCGTCGAAATCCGAAAGACGCCGGGTTCCTCGACCCATCCCGGTGGACGACGAAAGAGATCCCGTCGACGGTGGGCAGTCAGGCATGGATGCAGGCCACGGTTCTGCGAACGAAGAGGCAGCCGTCGATGAGCCTCGTCCTGGGTTCGAAAAATGCTCGAGCATCCGTTGGACTGATGGATCTGCCGGTCAACGGCATCGGTCTCGATGCACTGAGATGTCGTAAACTCCGGGATGCAGGCTGGATCATGTCGTTGATCGCTCATGACATGAACGCCGATGGCGACCCGGATATCGTCCTGACCGACCGGAAGGGCGACCGCACCGGAGCCTTCTGGCTGGAAAATCCGGGAAATGAGACGGAACTATGGCAAGAACATCCGATCGGAGCCCTGAATCGAGAGGCCATGTTCGCCGACCTGGGCGATGTCGACGGCGATGGTCTTCTCGATATCGCTGTGGCCGTGAAACCGCACGATATCGTGCTTTGCTTCCGGAAGAACGATGGCGGATGGCGTGAAACCGTCCTGCGCCTCGATTCTCGCCGTATCGGCGAAGCGAAAGCCGTGAAAATCGCCGATGCGAACGGCGATGGCCTGGCGGATCTGATTTTCACTTGCGAAGTCGCGAACGGCGATCTGGAAGGCGTGATCTGGCTGGAGCAGACCTCCGGCAGGCAGTGGAAACAGCGTCCTTTAGGCGGCCCTGAAGGTACGAAATTCGACATGATCCGGACACTGGACATGGACGGCGACAATGATCCGGACGTCATCACGTGCGAAGAAAAAGACGGCCTTGGCGTGATCTGGTACGAAAACCCGCGATTTGGCCGCGAGTGATGCCGAAGTCAGCGTTTCGAATTCGATCCCGCACCACGAGGGCCGAACGCAAATTACGCATGGCTTCGGGCAACGGCCTGCAACACGCTGGGAAATGTCCACTCGGACGGTCCAGTTCGATGCAAGTACCGAATCGTTTCTGGCCGTATTTCCAGGCATATCGAATCGCAAGTTCGTACCAAGACGATACGCACGGTATCGGATTCTCGCAAAGGCCAGGAATTCGATCGTTGAACAATCCCGCCCATCCGATATAATTCGTTAGATGTCAGGTCGATCGTCCCGAGGACGGCCGCTGGCCCCCGCCTTTCGCTCAGAAGATTCTTCTGCCTCGATGCTTCAAGCTGTCCGCACGAACCTTCCGCCAGGACAGGACTCGTTCCCATGCTGACCGTAAACGGACATGTCAAACGCCTGTGCAACGGGCTGAGCCGCCGCGATCTGATCAAGGTCTCCGGCGCAGGTCTGGCCGCATCGAGCCTCCCTTTCAGGGCCGAGGCCGCTTCGGCGAAATCCCGCGACGCTCGTGCCGTCAAGGCGAAGAACGTCATCTGCCTATTCCTTTACGGTTCCCACAGCCAGCTCGAAACTTTCGACCCGAAACCGGACGCCCCTGAAGGTATTCGGGGCGAGTTGGGCGTTATCCCCACGAATCTGCCCGGCGTGTTCGTGAACGAACTCATGCCGAACACGGCGAAGATCATGGACCGGCTGACGGTCATCCGCAGCGTGACGCACCAATACCCCGTGCACGGCGTGGCTTACGCGATGACGGGCAATCCGCGTGTCACCCTGCCGATGGAACTCAACCCCCACGACCCGGACCATTGGCCCTATCTGGGTTCGCTCGTCGATTATCTGGACGCCCGCGAAAATCCCGGCGTGATTCCGCCGATGCCGCGCAACATGGGCCTGCCGTGGGCCTTTTCGTCGCAGCGGATCGGTGAAGTGGCCCGTGCGGGCCCTTACGGCGGCTTCCTGGGCACGACATACGACCCGACCTGGACCGAATTCGTCGGCGGTGGCACGAAAAAGGCCCGCAAAACGCTGACGGACAAGGTTTGGAACGACTTCGAATTCTATCGCGGAGTCACCCCCGAAAGCCGCCTGCGGCTGCCGGGCCTGAACGAAGCCGCCGCCAACGACCTGGCACTCGACCGGCTCGATCGGCGCAAGTCGCTACTGCAGCAGGTCGAAGACCTGCGCCGGGCGGAATCGTCCGACACCGCTACCGGGGCCGATCGTGAGCGAGCCCAGGCTTACAGGCTGCTCGATTCGCCGAAGTTCCGCCAGGCGTTCGACCTTGACCAGGAACCGATGTCCGTTCGCGAATCGTACGGCATGTCCCTGTTCGGCCAGTCCACGCTGACGGCCCGGCGGCTGATCGAAGCGGGCGGCAGGTTCGTTTCGGTCTTCTGGGACGAATTCGGTTTGGCCGGAACCGGCTGGGACACACACTGGGACCACTTCCCCCGCATGAAGGACGAGCTGCTGCCGGGGCTGGATATGGCCCTTTCAGGCCTGATCGGTGACCTGGACCGCCGCGGCATGCTCGACGAAACCGTCGTTCTCGTCCTCTCCGAACACGGGCGGACTCCGAAAATCGCCACGAGTGTCGCCGGTGGCGGGCGCGATCACTGGTCCAGGTGCTACAGCGTCGTGATGGCCGGGGCCGGGATCAAGCGTGGGCATATCGTCGGCAAGTCGGACAAGATCGCCGGCGACGTCGTCGATAACCCTGTCTCGCCCAAGGACATCCTGGCCACGACCCTGCACCTGCTGGGCTACGACCACGAAGACCTGCTTTACGACCGTCAGCGCCGTCCCCTGCCGCTCGTGGCCGAGGCCCGCGTGCTCAGCGAAGTTCTCGCCTGACTTTTCGACCGGAAAGAACGATCGCGGCCAGGCTGAGCCGTTCCAGTCAGCCTGGCCGCGACCACGAAACGCCCCGAACGACCGGAAGACGCACCGATGCCCGACACCCCCGTGCCGCCGCTGGATCTGAAATCAGAGCCCTTCATCGACGCCCACAGCCACGTCTGGACACCCGACGTGCAAAAGTATCCGCTGGCCGCTTCGTTCAAGAAGTCGGACATGCAGCCCGCGTCATTCACGGCCGAGGAACTTCTGGCCAAATGCCGGCCTGTCGGAGTGGGCCGTGTGAACCTGATCCAGATGAGCTACTACGAATTCGACAATTCGTACATGCTCGACATGATCGCCAGATACCCGGACCGGTTCGTCGGCACGGGGATCGTCGATCCTCTGGCACCTGCGCCGGACCGAGCCATGAAAGCCCTCAAACCGAAGGGAGTCATGGCCTTCCGGATTACGCCAGGCTATGCGAAGCAGCCGCCGGCGACCTGGCTGAAGCCGCCAGGTTTCGACCTGATGTTCGACGAGGCGGCCAAGTCCGGCCAGGTGATTTCGTGCCTGATCGACTCTTCCTGCTTCAAGGAAGTGGACCGGATGGCGACGATCCACCCCGGGGCCCCGATCGTCATCGACCACTTCGGCCGGATCGGTGTGGACGGTGAGATCCGCCCCGCTGAAGTCAAGGCCCTGTGCGATCTTGCGAAGCACGAGAAGGTGACCGTCAAAATCGGCGCCTATTACGCCCTGGGCAAGAAGAAGCCGCCATATCACGACCTGATCCCCATGATCCGCGAATTGCTGGCGGCCTATGGTTCGAAACGGCTGATGTGGGAAAGCGATTGCCCGTTTCAGGTCGTCGAACATTCGTACGCCGATTCGATCGACCTGATCAAAAAACTCGACTTCCTGACCGATGACCAGCGGGCCGACATCCTTGGACGGACGGCCGAACGGCTGTTCTTCCGTAATTCGGACTGATCCCGCTTTCGATCGGACATCCACCAGCGATCCTGCGACCCTGAAGGCGGACGAAAATGGCGAAATACAAAGCCTGCGTCATCGGACATACGGGCCGTGGCGATTATGGCCATAACCTGGAAATGGCCCTGCTCGATCAGCCCGATATCGAGGTCGTTGCAGTCGCCGACCCCGATGCCGCAGGTCGAGCCAAAGCCGCCGATCGGCTGAAAATAACGAAAAGCTACGCCGATTATCGCGAGATGCTCGATAAGGAACGCCCGAATCTCGTGGCCATCTGCCCCCGGTTTCTCGACGGCCACAAGGCCATGATCGAAGCCTGTGCAGAGCATGGGGCAAATATCTTCTGCGAAAAACCGCTTTGCCCGGACCTGGCCGAGGCTGACGCGATCGTGGCCGCCTGCGAAAAGCACCACATCAAGCTGGCCATGGCGATGCAGACTCGTTATTCACCGACCTGGGACAGGGTCAAAGAACTGATCGGCTCCGGCAAACTGGGCGAATTGCTCGAAATCCGCTGTCGGGGCAAGGAAGACCATCGCGGCGGTGGCGAGGATCTCATGGTCCTGGGCATTCACCTGATGGACATGATGCGTGGTCTGCTGGGTGAAGCCTCCTGGTGCTTCGCCCGGGTGACCGACCGGGGTGAACCACTTTCGGCCTCTCACGTGAGGCAGGGTGCCGAAGGCATCGGCCCGCTGGCCGGCGACCGGATCGACGCGGCCTACGGATTCGCAAAATCGCCCGTTACAGCCTATTTTGCGTCGTCACGCCCCAAAGACGCCGCCGACCGGAATCGCCGATTCAGCTTTTTCGTCTACGGTTCCAAGGGTGTCGTCGAGATCCGCCATGGCTGGCTGGCGCCGAGCTTCTGGCTGGGCGACGCGAGCTGGACCGACGCCGACGGCAAATCCACGTGGAAGCGCATCACCTCAGCCGGTGTCGACAAGCCCGAACCTTTATCGGCCGCTGGCGGATTGAGCCCGGCCAACCGCCTGATCGTTCGCGACCTGATCCGGGCGATCGAAACCGACACCCAGCCGATGTGTTCCGTGTACGACGGACGTGCGACGCTGGAAATGATCCTGGCCGTTTATGCTTCGGCCGCCGTGAACTCCCCAGTGGCACTACCCATGGTTCAGCGTGAGGCTCACCCCCTGCGCAAACTGCCGGCCCTGAAAACGGCTCTCAGGTGAAATCGCCCGCCGAGGATGAAGCCAGGGTCCTCGCTTCGCCAGAATTCGCCGAACTGATCGAAACGCTCACACGGGACTCCGAACCGAACATCTCAACCCTGCAGAAGTTAAGATCCCGATTCGGCCCAACCGCTTTCGCCGCGGCCAGCCGGATCGTTGCGGCACGCCGTAAAGCGACAGGAAAGCTGCCGGAGGCTGAACGTCTCTGGCTCGATCCCGTCCGCACCGAGCAGGCGACGCACCGGGTCGTCTCAGCCCACAAAGCGCTCAGGTTCGCCGGAGCGAAGGTCGCGGACCTGTGCTGCGGAATCGGCGGCGATTCGTTCGCCCTGGCCAGGTTCGCAGACAAGGTCGTCGCTCTCGACCTGGACCCGGATACGATCCTGCGGCTGAAGCATAATCTTGGCATTCTCGGTCTCGATCACCAGGTTCGACCCGTTCTGGGCGATGCCGCATGGCCACCGGTGCCGCCGGACTGGTTGATCCACATCGATCCCGATCGTCGCTCTCACGAACGTTCCGGACGTCCCGTCCGCCAGATCGACGCCTACACGCCCGGCACCTCGGCCCTTGTCCGGCTGATGAAGACGTATCAGGGCGGAGCGATCAAACTAGGCCCGGCCAGTGACTTCGCCACGCTCGAAAAAGCCGCGAAAACCGCAGGAGTTCGCACGGAAACCGAAATCGTATCCCTCGATGGCGAATGCAAGGAGGCGACTCTCTGGTTCGGACATCTCGCCGGAGAGAGTCCGCGACGAGCCACGTCATTGCCCGCGGGTCATTCGGTTTGCGGAGTGGAAAGGCCAATCGAATTCGAGGACGATCCGGCATCGAAACCCAACCGATGGATTTTCGAAGCCGACCCGGCACTGACGCGGTCAGGCCTCGTAAGTCAGGTCGCGAAAGAGCACGGCCTGAAATCCTGCACGACCGACGGTGCCTGGCTCGCCGGATCGGTGCCGACCGATTCGCCCTGGTTGACGCCATTCGAAGTCGTCGCCGAAATTGCCGCGGACCGAAAAATCGTAAGAGCCGAAGCCCGCAAACTGGGCTGGACTTCCGCCGTCGTCAAAACCCGGGGTGGCGAAGGTGCGGACCGGTTCTCAGGCTGGTTCGACAGGAAACCAGGCGGAATGACGCGGGAAACGATGCTCGTGGCTTATCGCCAGGGCGGAAAATCGCGAGCGATCCTGGCGGTCCGGCAAGACGGTTTCGGAGCGATCGATGGATCGATCAAACCAGACCGTGACGTTTCATCCGGCTAAGTAAAGTCGTTCGGGGGATGTCGAGCAACCGTGCGGCCTGGGTTCGATTGCCTCCGGCTTCACGAAGGGCGTCGAGCAGTCGCACCCGTTCGTATTCGAAGGCTTCCTGTTCGATCGCTTCCAGTGATTCCGAAGTGTTCTGCCGTTTTCTGGCCGGTGTTTGCGTAGCTGAATTCGACCGGGAGTTCGCCGAGCGCATCGGCTGTCCCACATCCGATTCCGGCGGTGCCCAGGTTGACCGGAATCCGTCCGGGCGCGATCGGGATCGTACACGACGGTCCTCGGCACCGGATCGAATTCCGGAGCGCCGGGAACCGGAGAACGCATGAATTTCGGCAGGCAGGTCGACCGTGCGGATCGTGTCTGCGTCCGTCAGCACCATGGCCCGTTCCAGGCAGTTTTCCAGCTCACGAATATTGCCAGGCCAGTCAAAAGCCATGAGCGCTTCGACGGCGTCGTTGGCGATTTTCGAAACCGGCTTCTTAAGCTTCACGGAGCAATGTTCCATAAAGTGGAGAGCCAGAGTGAAGATGTCTTCCTTACGTTCTCGCAGCGGAGGCGTTCGAAGGCTGATCACGTTCAGGCGATAATAGAGGTCTTCACGGAATCGGCCGTCGCGAATCATGGCCTCCAGGTCTCGGTGAGTGGCGGCGATGACCCGCACGTCGACTCGCACGCTGGCAGAACTTCCCACCCGTTCGAAGGTTTTTTCCTGAAGCACTCGCAGGAGCTTGATCTGGGTTTCCAGCGGAATGTCGCCGACTTCGTCGAGGAAGATCGTGCCTCCGTCGGCCTGCTCGAACCGGCCGATCCGGTCCCGGTCGGCCCCCGTGAACGCCCCTTTGACGTGGCCGAAAAGTTCCGATTCGAGCAGCGACCCGGAAAGACTGGCGCAGTGCACGGGCACGAAAGCGTGATCCGAACGTACCGATGAACGGTGAATCGCCCGGGCCAGAAGTTCCTTGCCCGTGCCGCTTTCGCCCCGGATCATCACGGCCGAGGGCATGTCGGCCACTTTTCTGGCCTGATGGATCATGTCACGAATCGGCTGGCTGGAACCGACGATACTCGCGAAAGCGTCGGCTGGGTCAGGACTCCGGTGAGTGCCTGCGGCCAAGTGCGCATTATCAGGCATTTCGACCAGCGACTCATCATCACCCGTGATCGCAAGTCCTTTCCGGGCCAATTGATCCTGAAGCACAAGAATTCGCCGTTGTTGTTCGGCGATTTTTTCGACCTTGTCGCGCAGCTCACGATTCGCCGCTTCGAGCGTCGTCTGCATTTCGACAGAGTGCAGCCCCAGGCCGGCCACCGACCCGAGCGCGCGAAGAAATGCCGATTCTTCCGGTTCGTAGGGCAATCCGCTCGGCTTCGGACCGATCAGCATGAATCCGGCCAGACGCCCGGAAGCCTCCAGGCCGACTGCGATTTCGGCTCCCTGCGAAATCATGACGTCTTTCGCAGCGGCGGAATCGCTGTCGCCCGGACTCGCCGGATCGTCAAGAGACAATATTCCATGGCGGCCCAGATACGCGACAAGCGGACTTTCCCGTTCGATCCGGCCCGATTCCGGCTCAGGGCCGAACGATGCCTGCAGCCGCATGATGCCGTCCGGCTGATCCGAAAGGTAAATCGAGCCCCAGTCGGACCGGATCGCTTCACTCGTCGCCTGCAGGAGCCTGCGCGAAAGAGTGCTTCGATCCATCAGACTTTCGAAGGCCACTTCGATCTGCCGCACGGCCTTGTCGAACTTGTACTTTTCTCGGAAAAACCGCCGGTCGATCGCTTTGTGAAATTGTTCCCGAAGCGCTCCGGACGCGACGAGCAGAACGAGCGCGGTGCCTGCCGCAGCGATGATTTCGAACGAGTTTTCGCCCGACCTGAGCCGGTCACCGATAAACAGACCGCCGACGACGAGAAGAAACGAATAGACGAGCCCGGCCCCGACGGACACCGCGAGATAAAGCACGCCACGATTGAGAAGCCTGTCCGCCTGAAGAAGCCGATATCGGGTAATGCTGAAGGCATAAGCCGTCGTGAACAGAAGGGAAACGACGAACATCGGCCAGGCCGCACCACCCCGCCCCAGAATGCTCGAATCCAGCGCCGCCTGATAAAGCACATATGCGATCAGCGGCATCGACAGGATCGACGCCAGAAGGATCCACTGAATCTGCCCCGTCTGGCTGTTCGAACGGGCACGCTTGTAACCGGCGTAAAGGCAGATCACGCAGAGGGTATAGATCAGGGCCGAGATGCCGACGGCCGAGAGAGCCAGCCATTTGAGGCAAACCGAAGCCAGCAGAACCTGATCGACCGATCCGAAGCGGGCGTATCGCAGCCAGACCATCGCACCGGTGAGAAGAAGCACCATGACCGTCGGAATCGCATAAAGGGCGGTCACGATCGCCCGCTTATGACGGGAATAGACCGGGGCCTCCATCGGAAAGATCAGATAAAAGTGCAGGTTCGCCCAGGGCAGAAAAACCGCACATGCCGTGAAGATATGAATCAGCACACGCGAGATGACGATTTCGGTCCAGTGATATCCACCCATGAAGGCGCCATACGTGAGGACGCAAATGAGAAAGAAGACCACGGCGCTCGGATCGCGAGGCCGCCGCCAGAAAACACGTGCACCGATCGCAAAAATGAACAACTCCTGAACGAACCAGACGATTGAAGTCGAATAAGTCCAGAAAGGGCGGCGTCTTACGACGACTTGAGATTCCTGGGAGCGACCGGAAGGATCGACCCATCCGACACTCACTCTCTCGCCAAGTTTCAGATCTCTCAATGCCTGAACGAGATCAGGAAAATGGCGGACCCGATTGCTGCCGATTCGCGTTACGCTCGCACCGACTTCGGGCATCGTCGGTTGCCAGTCATAATCGCCAGTTTCGATCCTGTCCCGGATCATCGTTCCAAGTACGAATCGAAGGCCAATATCACCGGAATAGGCGATCAGAGACAAGACGCTGAGGGAGTAAACCAGAACACCGACGACGGCAATCCCGACGAACCAGGAAACGATCCTTCGAAGTTGGGTTTCGTTCGTTCTTCGGAGATCACGAAGCCAATGCATCAGGGGCAATCTCTTGGTGTCGATAAAGGCCGAAAAGCTGTCGATTACTGTCGAAAGATTAAACCACGATCCGCCGTCAGTCGTCAACGCCCAGGATTCGACAATTCTCGTCACTCTGATCAGACCGCCGGCCTGTGTCTATCAGAAAAATCCGCCCAGATCGCAACAATCTCTTCACAAACAACAAGATATGCCCGATACAGCACACGCTCACCTTCCGACGACACCCGCTATCGACAGTTTTCGACACCCGAATCACCCTCCCCGCCGAATTTCGACATCCCTTTCGACACCCCGTGCCGTCGAAACCCGTAACATATCATCTTCTCCAAATCTTCGGCACAGGACTTGCATGACAATCAATCCCCCGCATTCGACTCCGAAGCAAATCTGACGGATTCGTTTTGCCGATCCGAATGCTCTCGATCCGAACCGATATCAACGAGCGATTCAGGAAGCACAGCAGGATGTCATTCGAATTCCTGACGGCTCTCGGCACAAGAACCGGACTTCTCCGCGAATCTCGCGGTTCTTACGAATTTCCCAAGCTCCTCCCCGAGCGTTCGCACTGGCGATTGACCCCTTACGGCAATGTCCAGTGTCATGTCGCCGGCACTGGGAGTCCGCTGCTCATCGCCCCGGGGTTGTGGGGCGGTTCCGATGCGATTTCTCCTCTCATCTTCGAATTGGCGAAGTCGTTTCGCGTCCACTGGTTCGACTGGTCTGGCGACGCTGGTTTCGTTGAACCGGCGGGTCTGCGTAACGTATTCCGCCCCCAATCGATCCTTGAAGAAGTCATACACGCGACACGTGAGCGCAATCTGACCGTCCTGGGGCATTCGTTCGGTGCCTGGGTCGCTTTGCATTCGCTCACCAGGGGCAATCTGCCCCACGTCAGTCGACTGATTCTGACAGGTGCCGGGCTTTGCGACTCTCACCGCCCGGCAGATGTATTTTTGCGCAATCTCAAACGATCGAAGAGTTTCGATTCGAACGACCCGATCATCGCGGCACTTGTCAAGACCGCATTGGGTAGCGGATTCGAATCAGGCCCGGCGTACCGGCAAGCCGTCGCCGCGTTCTCTCGAACTTCGCCCGCGGCTCTTTCGAAGCGTATGGAATGGATGACCGAGGCGAAAGCGGAACTTGGCAGCGTCGAGCATTCCGTCTCATTGACGCTTCTGGCTGGGGAACGGGATTCGGTCGTCCCCGTTCACTCTCAGGTTCGTCTCGCGGAATCGATCGGTGCTGACGTGACTGCGATTCCCGGAACCGGGCATCTCGGCGTTCTGACTCACCCCGTCCAGTACGCTCAAGCGGTCGCGAGGGTAATCCGCCAGTCAAGCGACACTTCGCGCCGCAGGGTCCTTTCGGAATGATCGAACCATTCGCGGATCGTCGTTGGGCCGAAGCTCTGGCCATGGCATTCCGTTGGCATTCCGGCCAGACTCGAAAAAGCACCGGATTGCCTTACGTCATTCACTGCGTTGAAGTTGCGGCGAACCTGGAACGCCTTGGCTTCGACGAACCGGTCGTGATCGCGGGCTTGCTGCACGACATTCTCGAAGACACCGCGATTCCGCCGGACACGATTTCGGAACGATTCGGCCGTGAGGTTCTGGAGATCGTCCAGGCCCTGACGGAAAAGAAGCGGACCGAATCTGGACAAAAACGTCCATGGATCGACCGCAAGCGTGATCATATCAGGCACTTGCGTCATTCCGGCAGGAATGTTCGCGGCGTAGCTCTGGCGGATCAGCGGCAGAATCTGGAGTCCGTTCTGGACGACGGGAAGCTGGGTGAACCCGGCTTCTGGGCGGCTTTCAACGCTTCGCCTGGCGATTATCTGGAATATCATCGCCGGAGGCTGGCGGCATGCCGGGGCGACGAGCCCGGCATTCGGGAATTGACTGCGGCTGTCGCGGTTTCGATTGAGCGAATCGCTGAAAACCTGGCACGAACGGGCTTAAAAGTCGCCGCAGAATTCGGTGATTCGGATTGGACTTGATGACCGGCCCGTCCGAGCGGTTATACTGAATAAAGCCACGAGAAAGTTCTCCCTTTCTCGCGGATTGTGTCGCGTCCTACGTAACGCGACGGACGATTTCTCCGAACCACACGAGGCTGGACTCCAGTGGCGAAGAGCGAACGTGGAACGAAGGGAGGTGATCGAGTGAATCACGATAACCAGAGGTGGCTGCCTTAAGGGCGGTCGACGGGTTGCCCGTCGGGCGGCCACAACTTATCGATGGGCGGGCCTGATACGTTTCGGGTCCGCCCTGATTTTTCGAGCCAGGGGCAACCGAGAGGAGTGACGTGAGCGATGATCGTGGTGATGCAAAGCGAGATCGGTGAGGAGCAGATCGAGAACGTCGTTCAGCGCGTCAAGGAATTGGGGCTCACCCCCCAAGTCATTCACGGCACTCACCAGACGGTCGTTGCGGCGATCGGCGAGGAACGTCCCGGTTTGGTCGAGGCTCTGGAGCCGATGCCCGGCGTCGAGAAAGTTCTGCCGATTATGGACCCCTACAAACGTGCGAGCCGCGAACTTCGGGTCGAGCCGACCGTCGTTCAAACACGTGGCCTGACGATCGGGGGCAAGCCGATCGCCATGATCGCCGGCCCCTGCTCGGTCGAAAGCCGCGAGCAGATCATCTCGATCGCGAAAACGCTCAAGGCCCTGGGTGCCCATGCCCTGCGTGGCGGTGCGTTCAAGCCCCGCACGAGCCCCTACAGCTTCCAGGGGCATAAGCTGGAAGGCCTTAAGATGCTGGCCGAGGCACGCGACGCCACAGGCCTTGCCATCGTGACGGAAGTCATGGCCCCTGAACACGTTCCGATGGTCGCCGAATACGCCGACGTACTTCAGATCGGCGCTCGGAACATGCAGAACTATCAGTTGCTGCAGGCCGTGGGCGAATCGGGCAAGCCAGCCCTGCTGAAACGTGGCATGAGTGCCACGATGGACGAATTCCTGCTGGCGGCCGAATACATCCTGGATCGGGGCAACCCGAACGTCATCCTGTGCGAACGTGGCATCCGGACGTTCGAAGATCACACCCGCTTCACGCTGCCGCTGACGACTGTGCCGTATCTCAAGCAGAAAACGCACCTTCCGGTCATCGTCGATCCTTCGCACGGCACGGGCAAGGCATCGCTGGTGCCCGCGATGTGCAAGGCATCGGTCGCCGCCGGTGCGGACGGTTTGATTCTTGAGGTTCACGAGGATCCGCGCAAGGCGATGTCCGACGGATCGCAGACGATCACGCCCGCCGTGTTCCAGCAGATCATCGTCGACTGCGGCAAGATCGCTTCGGTCATCGACCGTTGAATCGATCGCCCGAAACTACGATATTCCACCCGCATCGTACCCTGGTCCCGTCCCGAACGTTGACATCGGGAACGATTCGGGTATGATTCGGATCGTGGTATGAGCCGAAGTGGCGGAATGGCAGACGCGCCGGATTCAAAATCCGGTGCCCGCAAGGGCGTGTGGGTTCGAGTCCCACCTTCGGTATTGTGATACGTCGCGGCCCTGACCCTCAGCGGCCGCTTTTTTCTTGACCTTCGGACCACATCGGATGACGATGCCCCGGCAGGACAAATCCGACACTCGTTCGCCCCTCGTCGGCCTGATTATGGGGTCGACCTCGGACTGGCCGACAATGAGCCGGGCGGCCGAAATGCTCGAAAAGCTGGGCGTTCCGTTCGAAGCGAAAGTCGTTTCGGCTCACCGCACACCCGAACGCATGTTCGAATATGCCCGCACGGCAGCGGATCGTGGCCTGAAGGTCATCATCGCCGGTGCCGGCGGTGCCGCTCACTTGCCCGGGATGGTTGCCGCACTCACGTGGCTGCCGGTCCTGGGCGTACCGGTGGAAAGCCGGGCGATGAAAGGCATCGATTCGCTTTATTCCATCGTGCAGATGCCGAAGGGCGTGCCCGTCGGCACGCTCGCGATCGGCGAATCGGGCGCTTCGAATGCCGGCATCCTCGCGGCATCGATCGTCGCACTGACGGACGAATCGGTTCGCAAGGCCCTGATCGCGTTTCGGCAAAGCCAGACGGCTGAAGTTCCGCACGACCCCGTGCCCGTCGATACCGCCCCGGTCGCGAGATGAACCGATGCAAGGCGTAACTGCCCGACCAGGCGACCGGCTCGGACTCATCGGCGGCGGCCAGCTGGGCCGCATGTTCACGCAAGCTTCGATGAGCATGGGCTTTCGCGTTGCGGTTCTTGACCCGGATCCCGACTGCCCGGCGGCTCAGGTGGGCGCACAGCCGATCCTCGGCCGGTGGGACGACCCCGCCGCAATCGACGCCCTGGCCAGCCTTTGCAGCCACGTGACGGTCGAATTCGAAAACGTGCCGGCGCGTGCCCTGTTCCGGCTGCAAAAGCACGGGGTGCTCACTCGCCCGGGGTGGCAGGGCCTCTGGGTCAGCCAGAACCGGATTCGAGAAAAACGGTTCCTCAGCTCACTCGGTGTTCCCCTGCCCCGCTGGGGAGTCGTCCGTTCGGAACGGGATCTAGCCGGAGTCGCAGTCGAAGTCGGCTTTCCGATGATACTGAAAACAGCCTCGGAAGGTTACGACGGCAAAGGGCAGACGAAAGTGCATGAAGCCCCAGCCCTGGCCGAAGCCTGGGCAAAGCTCGGCCGAAGGCCATGCGTTGCGGAGTCGGTCGTGCCGTTTCACGCCGAGCTTTCGATCATCGCCGCCCGCGACATTCATGGCAATCTGGCCTATTACGGGCCGATGTGGAACCACCACACGAACCATATCCTGGACTGGACGATCCATCCTGCCCCCTTCGGACCGGTTACGACCGTCGAAGCGCGCGGGATCGCCCGCAAAGTCGTCGAAGCCCTCGACCACGTCGGACTGATGACCGTCGAACTTTTTCTGACGGGCGACGGCGATCTGGTCGTCAACGAACTCGCCCCCCGGCCCCACAATTCCGGGCACTGGACGATCGAAGGCGCCACGACGAGCCAGTTCGAGCAGCAGGCCCGAATTCTGGCGGGCATGAGCGTCGGCGACACCGGGGCCGATAAGCCTGCGTGCATGGCGAACCTTCTGGGCGATGTCTGGGCCGGGGGCGATCCTGACTGGGCCGGCGCTCTGGCGAACGATCGTGGCGTCAAGCTTCACCTTTACGGCAAAGCCGAACCCAAGACCGGGCGGAAGATGGGCCACCTGACGGTGCTCGACGACGATCCTCGCCAGGCACTGGCACGGGTGGTCGCGGTCCGAAATTCACTCTCCAGCCGAGGCCTTTCGGCATGTTCCGGGGACCCGATCCAGCCCTGATGCTCCTTGCCCGGCCGGAGTGGCTAGCGCTTTTGCCGCTGGTGCTCCTGCCTGTTCTCAGGGAACGTCTCCGCCCGATCTCAACGGCTGCCGTCGCGGCTGGCTGGGAAGCCGAAAACATACGGTCGCTTCGGCAATCATTCTTACGACGCTGGCTCATTCCAGCATTGCTTTGTGCCGGAGCCTTTTGTGCAGTCGTTGCCCTGGCCTCTCCGGTCCGCCCCGTGATTGCGCCATTGATGCCAGCCCAGCGGGGCCATTTCTGGGCCGTTTTGCTGGACTGTTCCGGCAGCATGGCGATCGTTGACCCCGGCCGCCAGTTTTCACGGCTCAGGCTGCTGGCGGACGACCTGGCGGAAGTCATTACCGATCGCCCGCAGGACCGGTTCGCCGTGATCCGCGTCGCCGGATATGCGGATCGTGTCGGCCCGGCGGAGTCCTCGTCGCGATTCCTCGTCGATCGCCTCCGGCAGATCGCTCCGGCTCTGCCTGGCGAAGACGGCACGAATCTGGGCGACGGCCTGGTACTGGCCGCGAACTCCCTTCCGCCGGATGTCAACCCTGACGCCAGGTCGATTCTCATCGTTTCCGATGGCCGCGAGAACCCGCCCGACGCCAGATCGTTTCGCCTGAAAGACATTGCACCCAGGCTAGTGAAATCCGGCATCCGGGTCGACTGGCTTAGGCTGGATCTGCCCGCCGAACCCGACGAATCGCCAGAAAGCATGGCCCTTGGCGAAGCTTCCCGGCTGGTCCTGGAGAACCTCGTCCGCGAATCGGGTGGCAGCGTGATCGATGGCGAACCCGGCGGCGACCGCAGCGCGATCGTTCGAGCCGCGATCGCAAATTTCGCCGGTGGCGAAGACAACGCTTCGAAATGGCCTTCCGCATCGACGGCGCTTGTCATCGCCACGTTCTTTTCCTGGGCTCTGGCAGTGTTCCTGAGCCTTACTCGTTCGATTCGAAATCGGCCGATCACGGCGACCTGGATCGTTCGAATCGCGGCACTGGCATTTGCGATCGGCTCGGCCGGAATTGCGGCGATCACAGCGGTTCAGGCATCGCAGATACAATTTTCGAATTCATCGCAAACGAAATCCCGCTGGCTGATTTTATTGGATGCCAGCCCAAGCATGGCCGCGGCTGACTCTGCCGGAGGATCGCGGCTGGCGGCGGCTACGAAACTGGCCAAAAGCCTGATCGGCAGATTGTCGCTTGACGCTGGCGCACGGGGAGCGATCGTTCGATTCAGCGGCCGAGCGGTTCCGCAATCCGGCTGGACCGAAGACTGGAACGCTCTGGAATCGATCGTCGAGGAGACGGATCTTTATGCGATTCGCCCGAGCGGCTCCGACTGGAACTCTGCCCTGCGAACCTCGCTCGAATTCGGTGACGATCAGGGCAATGAGCGGGACTCGAAGGTCGAAACACATCTGATCGTTCTGACCGACGGCGAAGCGAGCAGGGAACCGGATCAGGAAGCGATCGATTCCATTTCGAATCGTAAGTGGCTAACGACATTCGTCACTTTCGGCGACGACCAGCAGCCCGGAGCGACATTCCGAAATGCAACGAACGCGAATTCGCCCTGGATCGATCGTCGCACAGGAACGCCGGCGCGTTCGGCACGAAGCGACTCCCTGGCCGAAACGATCGCGACGAAAACCGGGGGGCGCGTATTGAGTGTTGGCCCGGCGCAATTCGACGCCTGGGATCTGGCGGAAGCGATCGCCGGAGAATCCGAGACTTCGAAACCTCGAAGTCCGATTCGAATTGACGAATCGGGCTCGACTCCCTTTTTCCTGACCATTGCATCGATCGCATTTTTTCTGATCGCTGAGGTCGCTGGAATTCGCAAAGTACGGCCTGCCGTCCGAGCAAGTGAATTTATCGCCCGGATCCCGATTGTTGCGATGATCTGTATATTTTTCTCGTGCACAAAACCTGCACCGATCAGCGATTCCGAACGGATGATCGAATCCGCCTGGGCCGAATATCGCAGCGGAAAGTCGACCCAGGCCCGCGCGATGCTGGCAATAGCCGCAAGTCGTTTTCCGAATGAGCCAGTGATCCGCTATGATCTCGCATTGATCGAACTTGGTCGAAACGAGCCGGACGAGGCATTGAAATCACTCGAGGAATCGACTCGGCTTCTGGAGAATTCGACAAGCGTCGATGAGAAAAATAAAATTACGCTTCAAGCTCGTATCGAAGCCGCTACCGGTTATGCCCTGATACTCGCGGGCCACCCGGAAGAAGCGGTCGCGACGCTTACCAGGGCCATCGAATCGAACGGCCTGACCGACGCCGAACGGGCCGATGCCGAAATCAATGCGAATTACGCGAAATCGGTATTGAACCGAGGCAAACCTTCGAAAGCTGCGATTCCGAAAGAACCGAACGGACCGGAAATGCCGGATCAGGCGGAAGCCGAACCGAGAATGGTCACATCGAACGGCGAAATTTCGCAGTGGACTCGCATGGCGGGCGACGTTCGGAACCGCGCCCGCATCGCCCGGGCACGCTTCGAACCGGCTGGTGACGAGTTGAAATCCGGGACGGGAAAACTGCCCGGCGATTCCGAATCGATCGACTGGTAATCGCTGTGTCCGTTTCGCCGGGCATTTCGAATCGTCAGGTGGTGTAATCCGCGTTCAGGTGGACGTACTCGGCCGTGAGGTCGCAAGTCCAGAACCGAACATGGGTGCCGCCACGATAGAAAATCAGTTGGATATGCGTTTCGCGGTTATCGCGGATATTCTTCGAAACCGCGGCGGCGTCGAAGTCGATCGGTGTGCCCTTGTGATAGAGCGGAAACCCGTTCAATTTCAGGCAAAGTTCCGACTCATGAAAATCGACCCCGGCATAGCCGGCGGCCGAAACGATTCGGCCCCAGTTCGGATCGGCCCCGTGAATCGCCGTTTTCACCAGTGGGCTGTCGGCCACGGCCCGGGCGATTGCCATGGCCTCGTCGCGGTTCATGCAGCCTTCCACGTCGATGGTGATGCGGTGCGTGGCACCTTCGCCGTCGCCGGGAATCATACGGGCAAGCGTTTCGCACACGTCGCGCAGGGCCTGTCTGAACATGCCCAGGTCCGAACCATGCAGCGGCCGGGCCATGGCCTGGCCATTGGCAAGGATGAGCACGGTATCGTTCGTGCTGGCGTGACCTTCGACCGAAATGCAATTGAAGGAAACGTCCACGGCTTCCGAAAGCGCTTCCTGCAGCAGATTCTCAGGAATGCGGGCGTCGGTCACGAGAAATGCCAGCATGGTGGCCATGCGTGGGCCGATCATGGCCGCACCCTTGCAAATGCCCAGCAAGTGCACGATTTCGCCGTCGGCCGTGCGGATTGTCGTGCCGGCCACTTTGGGCACGGTGTCGGTCGTCATGATTGCGTGAGAAGCGTCGCGGAAGCCGTCGACTTCGCTGGTCAGGGCTTTGGCTGCCATATCCACGCCGGTGGCGATCTTGTCCATAGGCAGCTGGTGCCCGATTACGCCTGTCGAGGCGACAAGTACCTGATCGGCCCGGCAGTCGATCTCGCGGGCCGCCAGCGATGCCATCCGCGTCGCGTTATCCAGCCCCTTTTGGCCCGTGGCGGCATTGGCGTTGCCCGAATTGACGACAATGCCTCGCATGTCATTCTTCGGCACGAGGGCCCTGTCCCACTGCACGGGAGCTGCCGCCACGCGATTGAGCGTGAACGTCCCCGCGGCTGTGCAGGGGTGATCGCTCACGATGAAGGCCATGTCCTTCTTGCCCGATTCCTTGATCCCGCAGGTGATTCCGGCTGCCCTGAAGCCCTTGGGAATCGCCAGTTGTGCCCAGGTTTCCATTTGCGTCGTCCTTCGATTTCATTTCCTGAACGGGTCATTCCGAATGCGATTACGCATTTTGCCGTCATTGAGCCGTATAGCCGCCGTCGATCGTGAAATCAGCCCCTGTAACGAAGCTCGAGGCCTCCGAACACAAGAACAGGGCGATCGGCCCCAGCTCTTCAGGCCTGCCCCAGCGGGCCATCGGGATTTTGCCGACGACCCGGGCATTGACGTCCGGGTCACTCAAAAGCGGCGTGTTGATCTCAGTGGCGAAAGGCCCGGGGCAGAGGTTGTTGACCGTCACGCCAAAGGAAGCCAACTCCAGCGCCAGCGATTTGGTCATGGCTGACATGCCCCCCTTGCTCGCCGAATAAGGCGTGCGGTCTGGCATGGAAATCGACGCCATCATGCTCGAAAGGTTCAGAATCCGGCCCCATCGCCGCTGTTTCATGGAAGGCACCACGGCCCGGCAGCCGAGCCAGGCGCCTTTCAGATTGGTATCGATGACCGCGTCCCAGTCGTCTTCGCCGAGCGTTTCGATCGGTCCGCGAATGTTGATTCCGGCGTTGTTGACGAGCACGTCGACAGGCCCGAACGCGGCGACCGTTTCGGCCACGGCTTTTTCGACATCCGCGGCTTTGACGACGTCGGCGGCAAGGCCGAGCGTTTTCGCGCCGGATTGGGCCGCGATTTCAGCCGCGGCTTTCGCGGCCGATTCGCCATTGCGGGCAGTCAGAGCGACGGAGGCTCCGGCTTCGGCGAGCGTCTCGGCGATGATCCGCCCCAGGCCACGGGCCCCGCCGGTAACCAGGGCCACTCGGCCATCGAGTCGGAAAGTGTTCAGGTATTTGGACATGATAGGAGTGGACCAGATGTTTCGAGGATCGTTTCCGCGCGGGCTTCGGCCACTACCGGCGAAACGGCCATCATGCGGCATCACGATTGACCGATCGTAGCAGATTCGGCCAGTGGTCGCAAAAGAGTCGGGCGTGCCACGCGTCGATCGACCGTTCGAAACACATTCGCGGGCACATCCAGCCGACCGGGCTTTGCGATATTCGGTTCACGACGAAATGGCAGAGACTTTAGTCATGATCTTTGCCCAGCAATCGTTTACGCGACGATTTTCCCGACGATCGTTCACGACTTGGTGCGGGTTCGAGCGGAGAATACGGCAAATGGCTCAACCCGCCAGACTCTGTTCATGAATCCCAGGTCAACTGAGTGCAAGGATTTATCGCTTACGTCAGAGCCGTTCGGTTCAGGACGTAGTACAGCGAAAAGCCGCCTGCCAGCATCGCGACACCCATCGCCAGGATCGCCAGGATGATGAGTGCTCGCTTCCATCCCGGCTTGGACATGAAGACGAGGTTCAAATGCAAAAGCGGTGCCCCGATGATGAGTTGAGCCATGAAGACGAACGGCGGCAGAAAGACGATGGTGAATCCTTTCTTCCCGGGTCCATGAATCCATTGAGCGTTCTTCGATTGATACCAGATCAAGTAAGCGCAGGGGATGAGTGAAAAGACAAACAGAACGAAGGCCCGCAGGCGGATGATGCCGGGTTCGAAGGGGGGAATTTCCGCGAGAATCTCCGGCTTATCGTAGAGCAATTCGCACTCGGGCGAGCAGAAGCATTTGCCGTCGATGACTACAGGCCATAGCAGGACGGTTCCGCAACGGGTGCATTTCTTCAGCAGTGGCATGAATTTCGTTTCTCCCGAGAACGTACGAACCAGAAGATCGGTATCGCCGAAACTGACTTTCGAAACCGCAGGACCGAAAGCCCCGAATCGCCGCGGCAATCGCATCGAATTCTCATGCATTTCACGAACGCAGGACGCAATTCGGACGAGAATATCCGCGTATGCGGGCCGCGTCAATGACACGTTCGGATGACCGCGTCGTCGAGTCGCTCCGTGTCAGTTCGGGCCGGCGTCACTTGGTTCAGTCCGGCTTTTCGCTGGTCGATTTCATCGTGCAGATGAGCAGGATGCTAAGTGAAAAATGAACTGACACCAATTTCCTGACCCGATCGTAAATCGGATCAGCGCTGACGAGCGACATGGTTTCGACTATCACTTGAGCTACCAGCAGTCGGTCGAAGGGGTCCCGGTGGATCGTCGGCATCGACTCCACGAATGTCGCGTGAGAAAGCTCGATCCCCAACAATTCGAACATGTTCGCTGCAAGTTCCCGAGGCAGGAACGTCGTCGCAGGTTCGCCGAGATCGAGTTTTTTCAGTCCGATCTTGATGGCGATCTCCCAACAACTTGCCAAGCTTACGCACTTGCGATTCGACGGTTCTTCGATGATTGCCCTGGCATAGGGAACCAATTTCGGGTCGTCGTTCGAAACCAGAACAGCACATGAGTATCGAGCAGGAGATTCACTCCATGTACTCCCGGAACTCTTCGAGCGGCTCGTCGAAGTCGGGAGCCATGCGGAACTTCCCACGCGCGCTGCCTGCCATGCACGGCCATTAGCCAGTCGGCTCAGCGATCACGAGCCTGGCCACCGGCCGGTCGTTCTCCGTGATCACCAGTTCTTCACCGGGCGAAAGCCGATGAATGAGATCGGCCAGACTGGATTGCGCTTACTGAATCGAGACCGTCGCCATGTTCGCTTCTCCCAGAAAGGAAATATCCTAACGATCCAAACGAGTTGATTTTATCCAGTCACGCCGCAGGCGGCTACGCATTAAGCCCTCCCGTTTCGTTCAGGATCTCAAGACGTTAACACGACCGATCACGAGAGAAAACGGGGAGGCTGCAATTCGGAAGAACCATGTGCAAAGGCCGACACGATCTCTCGTGACCAGCGAACTGCGCCTTTCTCTCAAATTCTTCGCTGGAGATACGGCACGACGACTCGCGACCCGCTTAATCCATCCATGCATGCACTTCGATCCGCATTTACCGATTTTTCGATTTGTGATACCAAGGCTTTCGATCGAAATGGCCGGTAGGCCGTGACGGTCGTGAGGGTCGTTCCGGCGGTAACATGCGTGGAATGACGAGGCCTCGAAAAACCCGGCAACTTGGTCAAGCTGGTCAATTCCGTTTGCCGATTCTCGAAGACAGTGTCAATAGGCCACCCATGGACGGGGACACTTTCGGGTGAGAGCGAAGGGATTGCTCGTCAGGGGATGGTTTGTCGAGGAGCGAGAGTCATGAGAAAGCGAATCGGGGCTGCGATGATGGCCCTGGCGGCGGGCGCGGGGTGGTGTAGTACCGCTTCGGCCGCGTCGTACGGGGGTGCGGCGTCGGTAGGCTCAAGCCTTCTGCCGGGTTGCGGCACCCGGGTGGAATACCGCACCCAGAAGCAGACGATCATGCGGACGGTGTCCGAGACGCAATACGTACCGCGTCAGGTCACCACCCAGCGTGAAATTCTGGAAACGGCATATCGCCCGCAGACCGTCACCGAAATGCGGACGGTCACCGAAACCGGCATGCGGGACGAGCTTTACACCGTCCAGAAGCCGCTTTACCGCACCGTTCTGCAGGAACAGCGTTACACCGTTCAAAAGCCCGTGCAGCGGACCGTCTTCAAGGACGTCGCCTACACCGTGCAGCGGCCGGTGCGCGAAACGCACATGGAAACGCGTCAGTACTCCGTTTCCAAGCCGATCCGCGAAACGGTCATGCAAACGGTCGCCTATAACGTGACGACCCCGGTTCGCGAGACGATCTATCAGGATCAGACCTACACCGTGTGCCGTCCGGTGCAGGAAACGGTCATGACGAACGTGCCCGAATACGTCAACGTGCCGGTCGTTCAGACGGGCATGAAGACGGTCGTCGAGAACGTTCAGATCCCGGTCCAGAAGACCTGCTACCGCACGGTGCCTTACCAGGTGACGGTGCCGGTGCAGAAGACGGTCATCCAGGCCCAGCAATACACTGAGATGGTGCCGGTCAAGCAGTGCTCCTATCGTCAGGAGCAGTACACCGTGCAGAAGCCGGTCTACAACACCGTCATGCAGGAAGTGCGTTACAACGTGAACCGCACGGTCCGACGCACGGTGATCAAGCAGGTTCCCGTGACGGTGACCAAGCCGGTTCGCGAAACCTCGCTGCAGACCTATCAATACACTGTGTGCAAGCCTGTCCGGACGACCTCGATGCAGACGGTGACCGAAACGGTCATGCGGACTGTGGCTGAGACCCAGACGGTCGTCGACACCAAGACGGTCTGCGTGCCGGTGACGACTTCGAAGCAAGTCGCCCGCACGGTCTGCGAAAAGGTCTGCGAGCGGGTCTACATTCCCGGCCCGGTGATCTGCAGCAATGGTCAGTGGGTGCAATGCCCCGGCCGTTACGAAGACCGCGTTTCGAGCGTGCCCCGCACGGTCATGGAAACGGTTTGCGAAACGACCTATCAGCCCCAGACGATCAATTGCGAGCGTCAGGTGACGGTCTGCAAGCAAGTGCCTGAAGTGATCACCAAGCAGATCCCGGTGACCACCTGCACGATGGTCAGCGAAGTGGTGACCAAGCAAGTGCCCGTGACGACCTGCCGCATGGTGGCCGAAACGGTCATGACGCAAGTGCCCGAAACGGTCTGCGAAGTCGTTCCGACCGAGTGCGTCAAGCAAGTCCCCGTGACGACCTGCAGCATGGTCAGCCAGGTCTGCACCCGCACGGTTCCGGTCATGAACACCGTCATGGTGCCCCGCACGTGCGTCCGCAAGGTGCCGGTTACGGTCACCGAGAACGTGCTGAAGACCTGCTACAAGACCGACCCTTACGTGGTCACGACGATGGTGAACAAGGCCGTGACCAAGCAGGTTCCGGTGCAGATCACCAAGATCGTCAAGGAATGCCGCATCAAGCAGGTTCCTGTGACGGTGACCAAGATGGTCCGCGAAACGGCTGTCCGCAAGGTTCCCGTGACGGTCTGCAAGATGGTCACGACCCAGCAGGTCAAGCAAGTGCCGATCACGACCTGCCGCACTGTGACGGAAGTCCGCACCTGCCAGGTGCCGGTGACGACCTGCCGCATGGTCAGCGAAGTTCAGACCAAACGTGTGGCCGAAACGGTCTGCGAAATGGTCGCCCAGGAATGTGTCCGTCAGGTGCCGATCACGACCTGCGAAATGCAGACGATTCAGTGCACCCGCAAGGTGCCCTTCACCGTGTGCAAGCAAGTGCCGGTCACCAAGACCATCTGCGTGCCTGAAACCGTCGCCCGCACCGTTTCCGAAACTCACACGGTAATGGATCCGGTCTGCGTGACGAAGCAGGTTCCCGTGGAAGTGTGCGTGACCGTGCCGGTCATCGTTCAGGAAGCTCCGGTTGTGCTGCCCAGCGCCCAAAGCGTGATGGCCAGCCCTCAAACCATGCTGCCGACGACGAAGATCCTGCCCAGCGCTCAATATTGAGCCTGGCTGCGGTCTGACACACGACACCGCCCCTGACATGCCGGGGGGATTCGCAAGGATCCCTCCGGTTTTTGGTATTTAAGGCGGCCGATTCGACCCGCTTCCCACTCCGTAATCCGGATCGTATAATATTCGTAAACCTACCTGCGATCGGCATTCCGTCCCCACGCCCGATCGACCGAACGTCAGGAATTCTGACCCATGATCCCGCACTTTCGACTTCATTCGTACGGCCTTGTGGCCCTGACAACGGCTTTCGTATGCTTCGGCCCGGTCGGATGGCGATCCGTTTCGGCAGCGGACGAAGGGAAGAAAACGGTCGACTTCGACCGTGACATTCGCCCGATCCTGTCGGACAACTGCTATTCGTGCCACGGGCCGGACCAGAAGCACCGCAAGGCCGACCTGAGGCTGGACACGCGTGAGGGCGTGTTCGGGAAAGATAAGCAGGAAGGCGTCGTCAAGCCCGGGTCGCTCGACGAAAGCGAGTTGCTCCAGCGCATCCTTTCGACCGAAAAGGACGAAACGATGCCGCCCCCGGAGTCGAACAAGAAGCTCAAGCCCGAACAGGTGGAACTGGTCAAGGCCTGGATTCTGCAGGGTGCCCCGTATAAAGGCCACTGGGCATTCGAAGCCCCGGTGAAAGCCGCCGTGCCCGAGACCGATTCGGCCTGGGCGAAGACGCCCATCGACCGCTTCATTCTGGCCGAGCTCAAGAAAAAGGGCCTGACACCCAACGGCCCGGCGACGAAAGAGGCTCTGATCCGCCGGCTGACGCTCGACCTGACCGGCCTTCCCCCCACGCCAGCCGAGATCGACGCCTTTCTGGCCGACCAGTCACCGAACGCCTATGACAAGCTGGTGGACAGGCTGATCAATTCGCCCCACTACGGCGAAAACATGGCCCGGGGCTGGCTCGACGCCGCCCGCTATGCTGATACTCACGGCCTGCACCTGGATAACGAACGATCCATGTGGCCCTATCGCGACTGGGTCGTGAAGGCCTTCAACGAAAACCTGCCGTTCGACAAGTTCGCCGTCTGGCAACTGGCCGGCGATCAGTTGCCTGACGCGACCGTGGAACAGCAGATCGCCTCAGGCTTCAACCGCTGCAACGTCACGACCAGCGAAGGCGGATCGATCGACGCCGAACTGCTCGTACGATACGCCGTGGACCGGGCCGAGACGACTTCCGCTGTCTTCATGGGCCTCACGGCCGGCTGTGCCGTCTGCCATGACCACAAGTTCGACCCGATCAGCCAGAAGGATTTCTACTCGCTCTATTCGTTTTTCTACAGCCTGGCCGACCCGGCCATGGACGGCAACCGGATCGACACACCGCCGATCCTGAAACTGCCCAGCGAAGAACAGAAGCAGAAAATCGCGGCCCTCGACAAGACGATCGCCGACGCCGACAAACAACTGCGTGAGAAGCTCCTGAGCGTCGTTTACGCCGACCCGGCCACACTCAGCCCGCCGCCTCCGGTCGTGAAGAGCGAAAAAGTCCTCTTCGAAGACGAAGTGCCAGCGGGCTCGAAGGCGGCCGTCAACGACGGCAACGCCCCGCTGAAGCTCGCCACTGCAGGCCCGGCCAGCGGCAAGGCTTACATCGAACGCACGGACAAGGGTCTTGCCCAGGACATCTTCACGGAACTCAAGGAGCAGGTCGAATTCTCGCCCCAGGGCACGTTTTCGGTCGCCGTGAAGCTCGACCCGGCCAACCCGCCCAAGGCCGTCATGGTGCAGTTCAACGTCAACGGCCAGTGGTCGCATCGGGCGGTCTGGGGCGATGCCGAGGCCATTCCTTATGGCACGCTCGGCACGCCGGAACGTGTCAAAGCCGGCGACTTGCCGAAGCCGGGCGAATGGACGACCCTGTCGTTCGATCTGGGCAAGTTCCAGATCAAGCCCGACATGAAAGTCACTGGCTTCGCCTTCACCCAGTTCGGCGGCACCGTCGGTTGGGACAAGCTCGTTCTGAACTCCGAAATCAACCCGGCCCGCGACGCCGCCGAATCGTTCGCCGTATGGGCCCGCAGCCAGACGCCGAAGACGATCCCGAGCTTCCCCGGCGACATCCAGCCGATCCTGCAGAAGAAAGTGACCGAGCGGACTGTCGCGGAAACCCGCAAGCTCGAAGACTACTACCTGACGAACGTCTGGAAGGGTGGTTCGACCGCCTTCGGGCCGACCCGCGACACCCTGGCCAAGGCACGGCAGGAAAAGCAGACGATCGAAGGCCAGGTGCCCCTGACGTTCGTCAGCCGTGATCTGGACAAGCCCCGACAGGCCCACATCCTGTTCCGCGGCCAGTACGACAAGCCGCGCGACCCGGTGAACCCGGAAACGCCTTCGTTCCTGCCACCGCTCAAACGCAAGTCGCCCGATGCCCGGGCATCCCGTCTGGACCTGGCCCAGTGGCTCGTGGCTCCGGAGCATCCCCTCACGGCACGCGTTACGGTCAACCGGTTCTGGGCTCAGTTCTTCGGAACAGGCCTGGTGAAGACGGCCGCCGATTTCGGCTCACAGGGCAGCCCGCCGGTGAATCAGGACCTGCTGGACTGGCTCGCCGTCGACTTCCGCGAGAACGGCTGGAACGTCAAGCGGCTGGTGAAGATGATCGTCACCTCGGCGGCTTACACGCAGGACACCAAGGCTGACCCGAACAAGCTGTCCGTCGACCCGGAGAACCGTCTGCTGGCCCGTGGTCCGCGAGTTCGCCTGGACGCTGAAGTGCTGCGAGATCAGTCGCTGGCCGTCTCGGGCTTGTTGAACAAGACGTTCGGCGGCAAGGGCGTGAAGACCTATCAGCCGATCAACATCTGGGAGCCCGTCGGCTTCGTCGGCTCGAACACCCGTGAATACAAGCAGGATGCGGGCGACTCGCTCTACCGGCGCAGCCTTTACATGTTCTGGAAGCGAACGGCCCCGCACCCGGCGATGACGACCTTCGACGCCCCCAGCCGCGAGAGCTTCTGCGTGGCGCGTGAACGGTCGAATACGCCTCTGCAGGCGCTCGTTCTGCTCAACGATGTCCAGCACTTCGAAGCCGCCAGGGCCCTTGGCCAGCGGATGATGAAGGAAGGCGGAAATACGCCCGAGGAACGCCTTGCCTGGGGCTTCCGCACGGTCACCGGGCGACGTCCGTCCGAAGCGGAAGTCAAGATGCTCAAGGACCTTCTGGATACGGAGCGTGATCGCTACGCCAGGGACCCCGAAGCGGCGAAAAAAGTCATCGCCAATGGCGATTCGAAGGCCGATCCCTCGCTCGATCCGGTCGATCTGGCGACCTACTCGCTGCTGGGCAACCTCATGCTGAACCTCGACGAAACGGTCATGAAGAACTGACCCGCCGGGCCGTTCGCGAGACACCGAACCACTGAGACATTCAAGGAAATCGACCGATTATGAGCGACAATACTTTCGAGAGCCCGCTGCGGGAATTCCTGGTCGGGCAGACCCGCAGGCAATTCTTCGCATCGTCCGGATTCTCCGTCGGGTCCATCGCCCTGGCGGGCTTGCTCGGCAAGCAGGGTTCCGCATCCGCAGCCGATGCGGGCAAGCCCAATTACGGATCCAGAGTCCACCCCGCACTGCCGGAAATGCCTCACTTTCCGGCAAAGGCGAAGCGGCTGATCTATCTGCACTGGAACGGCGCGCCTTCGCAGCTTGACACCTGGGACTACAAGCCGGATCTGCACAAGCACTTCGGTATCGATCTGCCCGAATCGGTGCGGATGGGCCAGCGACTCACGACGATGACCTCCGGTCAGGCCAAGTTCCCCGTGGCCCCGTCGAAGTTCAAATTCAAGCAGATGGGCCACAGCGGCACGTGGGTGAGCGAGTTGCTGCCTCACATCGGCAGCCAGGTCGACAAGATCGCCCTGATGCGCACCGTGTTCACGAATGCCATCAATCACGACCCTGCCTGCACGTTCGTCATGACCGGCTCGGAAATCCCGGGCAAGGCGAGCCTCGGTTCCTGGCTGGCATACGGCCTCGGGTCGGAAAACGAGGATCTCCCCTCGTTCGTCGTGCTCACGCCATCCTGGTCATCCAAGGCCAATGCCCAGGCGCTATTCACCCGCATGTGGTCTTCGGGCTTCCTCCCCGGCAAGTTCACGGGCGTCGCGCTGCGGGGCCAGGGCGATCCGGTGCTCTATATTCAGAACCCGGACGGGGTGGCCCGCGACGATCGCCGCCGCATGCTCGACACGCTCAACAAGTTCAATCAGGCGAACTACGAGCGTTACGCCGACCCGGACACACTCACGCGCATCGCCCAGTACGAAATGGCGTTCCGGATGCAGGCGAGCGTGCCGGACCTGACCGACTTTTCGAACGAGTCCAAGGAAACGCTCGAAATGTACGGACCGGACGTGACCAAGCCCGGCACCTACGCGGCCAGCTGTCTGCTGGCTCGCCGGCTTGCCGAACGGAACGTGCGTGCCGTTCAGATCCTGCACCGGGGCTGGGATCAGCACAACAACCTGCCGTCGGAAATCTCGCTCCAGTGCGGCGACGTCGACCAGCCGACCGCTGCTCTGATCAAAGACCTCGAAAAACGGGGCCTGCTCGACGATACCCTGATCGTCTGCGGCGGCGAATTCGGCCGGACCGTCTATTCCCAGGGCGCTCTTTCGAACGAAAATTACGGCCGGGACCACCACCCGAAGAACTTCTGCATGTGGATGGCCGGCGCTGGGGTGAAGGGCGGCACGGTGTTCGGCGAAACCGACGATTTCAGCTACAACGTCGTGAAAGACCCCGTCCACCTCAACGAACTCAATGCCACGGTTCTGCAGCAGATGGGCATCGACCACCGCCGCTTCATCTACCCGTTTCAGGGGCTGGATCAGCGGTTGACCGGCGTCGAACCGGCCCGAGTCATCAAGGAAATCCTGGCCTGACCCGATTCGCCGCCCAACGCCACGAAGGATCCCAGAGCCATGAAATTCGGATCGATCCTGCTGTCCATGTTCGCCGCGTGGCTCTGCGTACCGGCTCAGGCCCAGGACCAGGAAAAATCCCGGCCGGCCAGCGTCGATTTCAACCGCGACATCCGGCCGATTCTTTCTTCCCGCTGCCTGAACTGCCACGGGATCGACGAAGAAGCCCGCAAGGGTGAGCTTCGGCTCGACATGCGCGCCGACGCCGTGCGCGACCGTGACGGGTTTCACGTGATCAAGCCCGGCGACCCGGCCGAAAGCGAGCTGATCGCCCGCGTCGAAAGCACCGAAGCCGACGAAGTCATGCCGCCGCCCAAGTCGGGCCCGCCCCTCAAACCCGAGGAACGCGCCCTGCTCCGGCAGTGGATCACCGAAGGTGCGAACTACGCCGAGCACTGGGCCTATCAGCCGATCGCAAAGCATGAAACACCCAGGACATCCAACGACGCCTGGGCAGCCTCACCGATCGACCGCTACATCCTTGCCCGGCTCGATTCCGCTGGCCTGAAGCCGGCGAAGCCCGCCGACCGGGCGACGCTGATTCGCCGCCTCAGCCTGGACATCACGGGCCTGCCCCCCTCGCCGGCCGAAGTGGACGCATTCACCCGCGACGATTCGCCGGATGCCTATCGCAACGCCGTGCGGCGACTGCTCGATTCGCCCCATTACGGCGAACGGATGGCCCGGGTCTGGCTTGACCTGGCCCGATATGCCGACAGCAAGGGATATGGATCCGACCCCCTGCGCGAATACATGTGGCGGTATCGGGACTGGGTTATCGACGCCTTCAACCGGAACCTGCCTTATGACCGCTTCGTCACGGAGCAGCTCGCGGGCGACCTGCTGCCGAATGCGACGGCCGACCAGCTTCTGGCGACGGCCTTTCACCGCAACACGCTGACCAACGACGAAGGCGGCACCGACGACGAAGAATTTCGCGTCGAAGCGATCAAGGACCGGGTGGACACCACTGGCCAGGTCTTTCTGGGCCTGACGGTGGGCTGCGCCAAATGCCATACGCACAAGTTCGACCCGATCAGCCAGAAGGAATACTACTCGCTCTTCGCGATCTTCAATCAGACCGAGGACAACGACAATCCGAGCGACGAACCGCGCGTACCCACGCCGACGCCGGACCAGGCCGCGAAAACGAAAGAGCTGGAAGCCCGCATCGCCGCACTGGCGTCGACTCCGATCCCGCGCGGCAAGGCGTTCGACGACGCCCTGAAAGCCTGGACGGAACGGGTGAGGCGGAACACCGACTGGACGGAATTGCGTTCGAAAGATCTGGCTTCGACGGAAGGCCGATCGCTGAAAGTCGACGAAACCGGCACGATCGTCGCGAGTGGCGAAGCTGACAAGGCGACCGACACTCTGGCGTTCGATATTCCCGCAGGCGTCACGGCCTTGCGGCTTGAGGCCGTGGCCGACGAAACCGAAATGAAAGGCCCTGGGCAGACGTCCCACGGTAATTTCGTACTCAGCTCGATCGCCGCGACCGTCGACACCGGAGTGAAAGGCCTGGACAAAGTCCGATTCGTCCGCATCGAATTGCCGGGCAATGAAAAAATCCTCTCGCTGGCGGAAGTTCAAGTCTACCGCGACCAGGAAAACCTGGCCCCGAAAGGCGAAGCCAGCCAGTCGACGACCGATTTCGATGGGCCGGCCAGACTGGCCATCGACGGTACGACCGATGGCCGCTTCGCCGAGAGCAAGTCGGTTACCCACACGGCCATCTCCAAAGATCCCTGGTGGGAAATCGATCTCAAAACCAACGGTGGACGTGTCGACCGCGTCGTCGTCTGGAACCGGACGGACGCCGGAGTCGAATCTAGGCTGGCGGGAGCGGTCGTGAAGTTACTCGACGCTGACCGAAAAGTCCTCAGTGCGACGCCCCTGGCCGACGCACCGAAACCGAGCCGGGAAATCGCCTTCGGGGGCCCCGCACCCGTCAGTTTCGCATCGGCCACTTCGAGCCACGATCAGCCCGAATTCGATGTCGCCCGAGCCCTTAAGATTGACAAAAAAGGCACCAGCGACGGCTGGGCCGTCGGCGGTGCCACGGGCCGTACGCATGACGCCGTATTCCGCACCTCGGCTCCGCTCGTGGCTGGCCGATTGACACTGAAGCTGAATCAGAACTACGGTGGCCGCCATACCCTGGGCCGGTATCGCGTTTATGCCTGCACCGAGCCTGAGCCACCGACGGCCTTGCCCCTGGCGATCCGCGACCTGGCCGTCGGCTGCGACTGCTGCCGCGAGCCTGCGGATCAGGCGAAGCTTGAGGAATACTACTGGCGGAACGTCGCGCCGGAGATGAAAGCGAAAACCGCCGAGCGCAAAAAGGTTGAGGCCGAACTCGAGGCGTTACGCGCGAAGATCGTCCGCACGCCGGTCATGAAGGAACTGCCTGCCGACAAACGTCGCCAGACACACGTTCTGGAAAAGGGCAACTACAAGCAGTTCGGCGCGGCCGTCACCCCTGGACTGCCCCAGAGCTTCCACAAGTTCCCTGGCTTGGCCGATGGACCGGTCGACCGGCTCACTCTGGCCCGCTGGATCATGGACAGGAACAACCCGCTCACAGCCCGAGTCGCCGTGAATCGTGTATGGGCCATGATTTACGGCCGAGGGCTCGTGGAGACCGAAGAAGATTTCGGCACGCAGGGCCGACCGCCCAGCCATCCCGAACTGCTCGACGAACTGGCTGCCGGTTTCATGGCCGATGGCTGGGATTTCAAGCGGCTCGTCACGCGGATCGTCGACACATCGACCTATCGGCAATCTTCTGTGCCAGCCGACCGGGAACGTCTGAAAACCGTCGATCCTCGAAACGAACTGCTCTCGCACTATCCGCGTAACCGGCTCGAGGCCGAAACGATTCGCGACCAGGCCCTGGCGATCAGCGGGCTTTTCTCGCCCAGGATCGGCGGCCCCTCGGTCTATCCGCCCCAACCGCCCAATATCTGGCAGGCGGCCTTCAACGGCCAGCGCACCTGGCCGACCAGCGAGGGCCCGGACAAATACCGCCGGGGGCTTTACACCTTCTGGCGGCGCACGACACCTTATCCTTCAATGATGGCCTTCGATGCCCCCAGCCGCGAGTTCTGTTCCGTGCGGCGCATCGGGTCGAACACGCCCCTTCAGGCTTATGTCACCCTCAACGACCCCGTCTTCGTCGAAGCCGCACAGGCCCTGGCCCGGCGGATGATAGCCGAAGGGGGCAAGGATCTCGACACCCGCCTGGCTTACGGCTACAAGCTGGCGACGTCCCGCGAGATCACGCCCGAGCGGCTCACCGTGTTCCGCAAGTTGTATCTGGACGAACTGGCCCGCTACTCCTCCGATGAACCGGCCGCGAAAGCCTTGGCCGAGAAACCGCTGGGGCCCCTTGCCCCCGGGATACGACCTTCCGAGGCCGCCGCGATGACGGTCATTTCCAACGTTCTGCTGAATCTCGATTCCGTGCTGACGAAAGGTTGATCCGACCATGGCCAGGCTGATCAAGCTCGACGAACAGATCCGCTCGGAATGGGCCCGGCACGTCACGCGCAGGCGTTTCCTTTCGCGATGTCAGGTCGGCCTGGGGGCACTCGCCCTGGGGCAATCGATGGGCGGCACACCGGCCCGGGCCGCCGAAAACGTGCCGGCTCAAGAGGCCGGACCGCTCGCCCTGAAACCCGGTGACTACGCCCCCAAAGCGAAGCGGGTGATCTATCTGCACATGAGCGGCGCGCCGCCCCAGCAGGACCTTTTCGACTGGAAGCCGGCACTGGTGAAGCACCACCTGCAGCCGTGCCCTGAAGAGATTCTCAAGGGCGAACGCTTCGCCTTCATCAAAGGCCGGCCCATGATGCTGGGCACCCCCTGGAAGTTCGGCCGATACGGCCAGAGCGGTCAGTGGATGAGCGAACTTGTTCCCGGCATGGCCCAGCATGCCGACGACCTGTGCGTGATCCGTTCGATGATCACCAAGGAGATCAACCACGCCCCGGCCGAACTCTTCCTGCACACCGGCGAAAACCGCGCTGGCGGCGCGGCGATCGGCGCCTGGGCCACTTATGGCCTGGGCACCGAGAATCAGGATCTGCCGGGCTTCGTCGTACTCGTGTCAGGCGGCACCGATCCGACAGCCGGCAAATCGGTCTGGTCCAGCGGCTTTCTGCCCTCGGTCTATCAGGGCGTGCAGTGCCGCACGGGCACGGAACCGATCTTCTTCCTGAACGATCCGGAAGGCATGACCCGGGCTGACCGCCGCCGCAGCCTGGACGCCCTGAAGGCCATCAACGAAGCCGATCTCAGCGAATTCGGCGATCCGGAAACGCTCACGCGGATCGAGCAATACGAACTGGCCTATCGCATGCAGACAAGCGTGCCCGAGGTTATGGACATCGCCCGCGAAGACAAGCGGACGCTGGAAATGTACGGCGCCGAGCCAGGCAAATCGAGCTTCGCCAATAACTGCCTGCTGGCCCGCCGCATGGTCGAACAGGGCGTGCGCTACGTACAGCTCTTCGACTGGGGCTGGGACATGCACGGCACCTCGCCCGACAACGACATCGTCACCGGCCTGCCGGCCAAGTGCCGCTCGGTCGACAAACCGATCGGGGCCCTGCTGGCCGACCTCAAACAGCGCGGAATGCTGGACGAAACGCTCGTCGTCTGGGGCGGCGAGTTCGGGCGTACTTCGATGAACGAAGCCCGGGGCGGCTCGAAATACCTTGGCCGGGACCACCACATCCACTGCTTCTCGATCTGGATGGCCGGCGGCGGCGTGAAGGGCGGCCTGAGCATCGGAGCGACCGACGAACTCGGTTACCGGGTGAGCGAAGACCCCTTCGAAATCCGCGACCTTCAGGCGACGGTTCTGCACCTGCTGGGGCTGAATCCTTTCCGCCTGAGTCACAAGAACAAAGGGCTGAACGCGCGGCTGATCGGCCCGACCGACACGCCCCGCATCCGCAAGGACATCCTGGCCTGATCCGTTAGAATCACCAATGAAGAAGCGGATCGAGCAAGCCCTGTGGCGATCGCTCGATCCGCGATATTTTTATCGATCTGACCGATCTCAGCGACGGACCGGTGCAGAGCCGTCTGCGATGACCTTGCTATCCAGCTCCTGAAGGTGGGCGGCCATCACTTTGTCGAGCCTGCCGAAGGTGGCCTGTGTCACACCCTGGTCACGCCAGAGCACACGCCCGGCCCGATCGACCAGCACAAGCGTCGGATAGACCCGCACACCCAGCGACTTGCGAACCGGACATGCATCCGCGCCCTGGGCGGTTCCGAGCAGGATCGGGAAGTTGATGTCGTACCGTTCCACGGCGGCCGCGACCTTCTCCTGACGCTGCTGGAAGGAGCCCTCTTCATAAGCGATCCCCAGCACCTGCACACCGTCCGACTCAAGCCTCTTCTGAAGCTCGACAAGATGCGGCATGGCTTCATGGCACGGCTTGCACCAGGTTCCCCAGAACACGATCAAGGTAAGGTCGGCCGGGATCTGGCTGAACCGCGTGGCCCGGCCCTTGATGTCCGTCAGCTCGAAATCGACGATTCGCTGATTCTCTTCGTCGAAGTCGCAGAAAGCGCCGGAAACGATCGAAGTCGAGGAGTCGGACGTCTTACGGGACCAGGGCAAGCTGGCAGTGAGGCGATTGATCCATTCGTTCGAGGACCGGGGCGAATCACCGTTGAAGGCGTTGCCTTTCTTGTCGTCAGCCGCTTTCAGCCGGTCGATCCGTTCCTGATCGCTCCGGGCGACGACGTCATCGCTCCTGCCCAACCCCGACGCCGCTCTCGATGCCGACTTGAGCGAACGGTCGATCGACTCACGTTGCGCGAAAGACCGTTCCAGACCTCGAGTCGGCGAAGCGGCCGAATCCATCGGATACCGTCTGGGGTTAGCGACTTCCGGCAAGTCCGAAGGCGGTGCGAGCGATTCCGACGAACGGACGGTGCGGTTGATCGTGCGATCCGTGCGGGGTGCGGGTTCGATGCGCATCGGCCTGGCGACATTCTCCCAAGTGGCCGATTCTTCGTATTCGTCACGCACCCGGGGATCCGAACCTCCCGCCAGGGCACGTTCACGGGCCCGCCGTTCGCGGATCATCCGGTTCACTTCTTCAATATCTTCCACTCTGAGCGACCCGGCCGACGGAGCATCGGAATAGATCGCGGGCGACCTTCGCGAAGGCATCGGCCGAGGTTCCGGCTCAGGCCGATAAGAGCGGGCATCCCGTCGGGCATAGTTTTCGGCAAGTTCTTCGGCGGAAGGCGTTTCGGTCACGGGCACCAGATCGTCCGGCAATGGGCGGGGCTCGCGACTGCGATCCACAGGCTCGGCCGACGCGATGCGACGCCGCGGCGGCTGCTCTTCCTCGAATTCTTCGTAGACATAAGCCTTACGTTCGCGAGCCGGCGGCAGCGGGTTTTCGTCGTCGGAGACATACGAAGCCGGGCGGAACGCCGGATCTCGCACGACACGCACAGGCGGCTTTTCTCCGGAACGCCAGTCGGAATTCACCGGACGTTTGGGCTTGCGGGGCGCATCGACTTCTTCTTCCGACTCGACATCGGATTCATCGACGGCCTGGCTGCGCGAAACCCGTTTCACACCCTTGTCTTCGGAACGAACCGGCACATTGGCGACGACTTCGTCGGACTCGTCCACGAAAATCCATCGGCCCCTGGGCGGCATCGGCGGCCGGTTCGCCACCGATTTCTTCTCCGTCTCGACAACCGCTCGTTCTTCCGCCCGGGGGCGTGCCGAGGCGACCGTCGGTGCTTCTGAAGAAGGCGAGTCGGACGGTTCCAGAACGATACGGGCCTGGGTTTCGCCGGAGACGAACCGGGCCCTGGAGACCCGGGTCTCGCCACCCAGATCGAGCGTGGCGATGAGCGTGTAGGGGGTCGATCCCCGCAGGCCCCGTACGGTGAAGCCACCGGCTTCGTCGGTGATCACGTCGGATATCTGGCCAGAAGCGAGGGCGCTGTCGGCAAGGCGCACGGTCGCTCCTGAGACTGGCTGCCCACGGTGGTCGATCACCCGGCCGGAAATTCGGCGAGCTTCACGCACGTCGAATTTCGGAGTGGCGGTCTCGGTACGAATGATCGTCTCTTCGCCAGGCCTGCCGCTCGTCACGCTGATCTGGCGGTCACCGATGGAGGGAATCGTCTTCGGCCCGAGGTCCACATTCTTCAGGCCAGCGCATCCGGCCAAAGCCAGACTCAGCGCTGTACCGATCCCTCGTGTCGCTCGAATCTGTGGAAACATCCGGGACTCTCCCCCCCACGTTCCAGTCAGGTGATCCGATCCCCGGTTCGGCAATCGGGCAACTCGCTGGAAATGGCCTCTGCCAGTTTCCAGGCGGGTCGAACCAGACTCATCAGCCATGGCGCGACCTCGACGCGGAAAGCGTCTCATACTCATTTTTCGGATCTGACGTGAATTCGACTTGAAAGGAAATTGCCGATTATTCCGAATGCGATGGCTGAACAGGGGTTCGCAAATTCACTTCGGATTTGGGCGCGATGCAAAAATCGAAGGCCGGAAACGCTTTTGGGCGAATCCGGCCTCCAATGTTCTTGGCGTTCGAAATGCCAGCTTGTCAGACGGCGGCTTTTTCCGTCTCTTTGCCTTTTTCCCGTTCGCCCTTGAGGGCACGGCCGATCTGGCGTACGGCTTGCCGCAGGCGCTGCTCGTTTTCGACGAGGGCCAGTCGCAGCCATCCTTCGCCCATTTCGCCGAAGCCGCGGCCAGGGCTGACGACGACGTCGGCTTCATCCAGCAGCTTCATGGCGAAATCGATCGAACCCATGCGGCTCTTCCAAGGCTCAGGCATTTCGGCCCAGCAGAACATGCCGGCCTGGGGCCGTTCGACGTTCCAGCCCATGCGGTGCAGACCGTCAACGAGAATGTCCCGCCGTTTCTGATATTCGGCCACCTGGGCCAGGCGGGCTTCCTCACCATGTCGCAGGGCAATGATGGCCGCGATCTGAACTGCCTGAAAAAGGCCGTAGTCGTAGTAGCCCTTGATCGTCTTCAGGGCCCGGATCATGTGGCGGTTGCCGACGGCGAATCCGACGCGCCAGCCGGCCATGTTGTAGCCCTTGGACATGGTCGAAAATTCGCAGCCGACATCGATCGCGCCCCTGGCCTGGAGGAACGACGGTGGCTGGAAGCCGTCGAAGCCGACGTCGCCATAGGCGAAGTCGTGCATCACGAGGAACTTGTACTTTTTCGCCAGGGCGACGATCTCTTCGAAGAAGGCGACTTCCACGCACTTGCCCGACGGATTGTGCGGATAGTTCAGGATCAGCACCTTCGGCCGGGGCAGCAGGCTTTCGCACACCCGCTTGATGTTCGAAAGAAAGACCTCGGAATCGCGAATATCCAGGGCGATCGTATTGGCACTGGCCAGGGCGACGGCATGGATGTGGATCGGAAACGAAGGTGCCGGCGAAAGGGCCGTGTCGCCATGCCCCAGCAGCGCCAGGCACATGTGCGAGAAGCCTTCCTTCGATCCGATCGTGGTGACCACTTCGGCATCGGGGTCGACCGTCACGCCGAACCGCTGCTCATATTTCTTCGCGACTTCCCGGCGCAGGTTATACACGCCCTGAGCCACGGAATAGCGGTGATTGCGATCGTCCAGCACGGCTTCACGCAATTTTTCGACGACCGCCTCATCCGGCGGGTCTGTCGGGTTGCCCATGCCCAGGTCGATAATGTCTACGCCGTTACGGCGCTTCTTGTATTTCAGCTCGTTGATCTTCCCGAACAGGTAGGGGGGAAGATTCCGGACCCGGTCTGCGACGTCGATCGGCCAGGGTTCGCTGGCGTTCGGGTCGAAGCCTTCGTTGGGTTCCGCGTTGAGCAACTGCGTCGGGTCGATCATGGCTTTTCGGCCGAATCCTGATTGTTCGATGGATCGCACGATGTCCTCCGTGCGAACGAGTTCTACGATCGTAACAGATTCACGTCTTTACCGAAACGTGAAAACCATAAGCCCGGCATCCGGACAATGCAATCCGGACATCAGGCTCATTGCGAAGGTCTCGAAAGTCTGGCCGCTGGCCGGATTCGGCCAGCGACCCGCGTTCGAGTGTCGTCATTTGGGGGCCGGGGCACCAGCGCCGGCGGAGGACTTCCGCAAGGCGTTCACCCGTTGAACTTCGGCCGGATCGACCCCCCTGGGCGTCGGCACGTTGACACGCTGGCCACCAGCGGCGGCGGCTGCAGCGGCCTGGCGAACGGCGGGATCGGGCGACTTCGGGCTGGCGGCTTGAGGATTGGCCGGAGCACGTGGCGGGATGTCCTGCGCTTCAGGCTGATTTTCCTCGTTCGCGAGCTTCACGCGGCCGGAGAGCTTGTTTTCGATCTCCGTCTGCTTTTCCAGCTCGGCGTACACCTCGGCCATCTTTTCCTTGATCTTGGCGTCGAAGACGATCTGACGCAGATTCTCGCGAATCGCCGCGTCTTTCCTGTTCATTTCCTTGCGCGGGATCAGCCCTTCCCGCTTCATGATCACCCAGGTCGATTCGGTGAGCTGGATCGGCCCGGTGATATCGCCGTCCTTCGGCTTATGGCTGGGGTCCTTGTCGTTCGGATCGCCGTCGACAAGCTGCAGAAAGGCAGCGTCGGAAATGTTCCGGGGATACGAGAACCGGGCGATCGGCTCGGTGTAAAGACCACCGGCGGAACGGCTCTGGTCGATGGAAATTTCCATCGCCATCTTCTCGAAACCGGCGGGATTGGCCCGCAGCTTTTCCCAGGCATCCTGAGCGGCGCGGAGCTTGTCGACCATGATCACGCGGACGCGCAGCTTGTCGCCATACATCGAATCGAAGGCCTGGTCGATCTCCTCTTCGGTCACCTGTACGCGATTCTGAGCCAGCTTCTTCAGAGCCAGCGACGGATAGATGATGTCGCGGGCATATTGAATCGGGCTGATGTTGCGTTCCTTGGCCAGAGTACGCAGCCAGGCTTCACGCGAGAGGCCAGCCATGCGCTGGGCCGTGGCTTCGATCTCGGCATTGACTTCGTCAGCCGTGACGGAAAGGCCCCGTGCCTTGAGCGCCTGATCGATCATCATCCGGGCGATCAGCGTTTCCAGGACTTCCTCGCCCTTTCGGGCGATCGCTTCGTCCGCCAGTTGCTGACGCGTGATGATCTGATTGTTGACGACGGCCACGGTGTCGTTCGGAGAGGTCGGGATCTTCGTCTCGACGAGCTTCGGAACTTGCTGGTCAGCAGGCGGCTGCGCGGCCGGAGCGGCGTTTTTCGCCGCTGACTTGCCGCCGCCGAAGAGCTTCTGTGCTTGTGCCGTCGACATTTGCCCCGCGAAAGCGAGACCCGCCAGTACGGCGATGCTGCGACGATAACCAGGCTGACCAAATGCGGCGAATCTCATGGAAGAAACCTCCGTGTCGATGACTCATCCATCCTTGTGCGTATTCCGAACCGTGTTCCCGGAGCGATTTTCGGGGCAAATACCCCAGGGCTCACGCCTTCGCCGGGCTACGGACTTCGCAGGGGAAATTACCCGTGATCGGCAAATTCGTCAACGGCATTTCCGCCGACTGGCGTTCGCCACCCGCACAAGCCCAAAATGGTCGGTAAAGGCGTGTGACCAACACAGACATCGCACCGTCAGCCCGCGACCCGCAGATGATCAAGAGGCATTCATGAATTCTCGCTCTCACCGAACCGGCCTGGCCGCTCGAATCTTCGATGCCTCAGTTTATGCAGTGCCGATCATACTGACTTTGTCAGCCAGTTTTGGGTCTCCTGAGTCGTTTGCCCAGGATTCGGCCGCTTCGCCAGTCGCACGTCAGGTCGCCGTCGAGTTTTCGAAACAGGCGGTCGTCGCCCGTGAGACTTTCGCCGCTGAAGCGGGCCGATCGATCCTGAACGCCGGAGGGAACGCCGTCGATGCTGCCGTCGCGACGGCGCTGGCCCTGGCCGTGACACACCCGCCCGCGGGCAACCTTGGCGGCGGCGGTTTCATCGTGCTTTATCTGGCCGACGAGAAAAAGGCGACGACATTCGACTTCCGCGAAACGGCACCAGCATCTGCGACGGCGACGATGTATCTGGACGCTTCAGGCAAGCTCAAGCCCGGGCACCGCAAAGGCCCCTGGGCCGCGGGAGTGCCCGGAACAGTTCGCGGGCTCGCCGCCGCGCATGCGAAATACGGCAAGCTGCCCTGGGCAAAGCTGGTGGAACCGGCCGAGAAACTGGCGCGCGAGGGTTTTGCCCTCAGTCCCGTGATGGCGGCTTCGCTCAATGCCGAACTGTTCGGCCGGGAAAAGCCTGACCCCGGCACGAAGATCGCCGAGAATCTCTCGGATTCCGATCGCCTCGCCGACTTCCCCGCTTCCGTAGCCGCCTACGCAAGGCAGGACCGAACACCATGGAAAGCTGAAGACAAACTGATTCAGCCGGAACTGGCCGAAACGCTTCGCCGCTTGCGGGAGCAAGGCCCCGACGAATTCTATACGGGTAAAACGGCCGACCTGATCGTGGATTATTCATCCAGGGCAGGCGGTTTCATCACGAAAGCCGATCTGGCCGCTTATCGGGCCGTCGAACGTGATCCGATCCGCATCGAATACCGTGGCAATGATGTCATCGGCATGGCCCCGCCCAGTTCAGGCGGCATCATCACGGCCTTATGCCTGAATATGCTTGAGCCGATGAACCTGCGGCAATACGGCCGCACATCCGACACGACGCTGCACCTGACCGGCGAAGCCCTGCGCAGGGCATTTTACGAGCGGTTCGCCAAAGTCGGCGATCCCGATTTCGTTCGGATGCCAGTCGATGAAATGATCAGCAAGCCTTATGCGGCTAAGCTGGCCGCTTCGATCCGCCCGGATCAGGCGACACCCAGCGTCTCCCTGGCGGATTTCCCGGTGCTGCCGCCCGAATCGCACGAAACGACGCACTTCTCCGTTCTCGACCGTCACGGCAACGCCGTCGCCCTGACTTATACGCTGGAAGAGAGCTACGGAGCGAAGTGCGTCGTACCTGGCGCAGGCTTTTTGCTCAATAACGAAATGGGCGATTTCAATCTGACGCCAGACCGAACCGACACAAGCGGCAGGATCGGCACACGGCCGAACCGGATCGAGCCACGAAAGCGCATGGTCAGCTCGATGACGCCGACGATCGTGATCCGCGACGGCCGCGTGCGCATGGTGACCGGCTCGCCCGGCGGACGCACGATTCCGGCCACTGTTCTGTGGATGCTTCTTGGTGCGCTCGAATTCGATCTACCGCCGAACGAAGTGCAAACGGCTCCGAAAGCGTATCATTCGTGGCTCCCGGACCGGATCACGCTGGAACGGGGGTGGCCTGCCGAGGTGGAAAAAGCCTTGAAGAACCGGGGCTGGAAGGTGTCACGCGTGTCGGCACAGGGCGATGCTCACTCAATTCTCGTGGATTTTTCGAAAAATTCGGTGATCGCCCTTCCTGACAAGCGTCGCGGCGAAGGCGCC
>WGMM01000045.1 GCA_016125085.1 bacterium | reverse complement strand
CCCATGAGACCGCGGAGGTACCCCTCGGCCCGGAGCCGGAGATCCTTCCTTCCGAACCGCGGCTCAAGCCGCGAGAGCAGTTGGCGAAACTGAGCGTTCCAGGTATCGAGCGAAGGAGAAGCCGTCATCCGTGACCTCCGTAGAAGTCAGGAGCATAACAGATCGGGCGGAATCAGTGAAGCGCGACTGTAGTACTAACCTCAATTCCGGTGTCAGCCACCTGGTCGCCTGTGTGCTCGAAATCCTCATCAGCGGCGTCACCGAGATGGCCGACACTGTAGGCGTGCCGATAAGCCAGGTCTCGAGGACGACGATCGAGGCTGGGGAGGTAGTGCTCAAGGCGTTGGCCGAAAGGATGTTCCATGACGTGGAACTGGTCGCCGTGCGGATCGATGGCATCCAGCTCGGCGACAACAACGTGGTCTGTGCCGTCGGGGTCGATCCGGAGGGCAACAAGCACTTTCTGGGCATTCGAGAAGGGACCACCGAGAACGCCGAGATCGTCAAAAGCCTGCTGCAGGACCTGGTCGCGCGGGGGACTCGATCCAAAGACCCTGCGGCTGTTCGCTCTGGACGGTGCCAAGTCCCTGCGGGCAGGCGCGAAGGCGGTGTTCGGTGACGACGCCAAGGTGCAGCGATGCCGCAACCACAAGATGCGGAACGTGACCGGCCATTTGCCGAAAGATCAGGAGGCCCAGGCCCGGTCGACGCTGCGTGCGGCATTCAAGCTGGGCGGCAAGGAAGGCCGCAGGAAGCTGGAGCAATACGCCGGATGGCTCGAAAAGGACTGGCCGAGTGCGGCGGCTTCCTTGCGGGAAGGCTTGGACGAGCTGTTCACGATCGACGATCTGGACTTGCTGCCGATGCTGAAACGGTGCCTTGGAACGACGAACATCATCGACAATCCGCATTCGGCGGCCCGCCATCGGATTGACCCAGCTCAAGAACTTGCAGAAAGGGAAGATTGCGGTTCAGTGCCTGTCGCTGGCCTAGAATGCGTCGCCGAATCCATTGCGTAAGGCAATGGCAAAAAACACCTTGCAATTCACCAAAGCAAGCCTGAACGCGAGTTCGTCTCTCAAGGTGGTTGAACCCGAGGTCTGAGTGGGATAGTCTTCATGTCTTCTCCGCCGGAACTTTCCAATACGGCGCGGCAATATCCGACTGGAGGACAGCCTGATTCATTGCGATGAAGTGACCAGTCGTCGGATTGCTATGTATTTCTGCAACACCTGCCCGCGAGTTCGCCGGTAAGGAAGAAGTCCACCCGAACAGAAAGCAGATTTTTCAAGCTATGTCTGTCTTCGAAAAACCCCGGTGGCTACGAGATCTTCTGCGGTTCCTGCCGTTAAAGAGCCAATTCGTACTTTCCGGTAACATTCAGGATTTGCAGGTTCAGGAAGTCGTCACGGGATCCCTTGCGGCAGTGAATCTTCAGGCATCGCTGGCCATCGAACTTTATAGGCGAGGCTATGAGCATGTTCTAGCGTTCGACACAGTCCGAGGCGTTCGCCTGTTTTCAAAAAATGGATCGGTACAGTCAGCTGACAGCGTGCTGCAGCAGCTGAGACTCGCCGAAATTCAGGAACTTCCGTCCTCGGCGGAGCGTGCCCACGCAGCAGTCAATGCGGTGACATCGTACGAAGGACCACCGGTAACCATCATCATGGACTTCGCCTCCCGGCTGACAGTGCGGAACGATTCGCTGTCGCCTGGTGAGCACACATTGTTTTCTCGCGCACTGGTTTCATCACTGTCTGCGAAGCCCCGTCCTCATGGAGTAAATTCTCAGCCGTTTTTCAATACCCTCATCTGGGTCGTTGACAAGGAAGGCGACCTGCCCGACTGGCTGACCCTTGGAAATCCAGCCATCCGGCACATTCCGATTCCGAAGCCCGATCACATACAACGCCGTGCAATTGTTCCGAGTTTGCTGCGTGCCTTTCCACAGGCATCGCAGTTGAGCGAGACAGAACTGAACAACTCGATGTCGGTTTTTGTTGATCAGACAGAAGGTCTGCTGCTAATGGATCTGAATGCCATTATGCAGCTGAGCCGAAGTGAAGGTGTTTCCGCAAAGCAGGTGTCCGATGCCGTCCGACGCTACAAGGTTGGTGTTACCGAAGATCAGTGGCAGAAGATCGATCGGGAAAAGGTCCGAAATGCGATGCCGATTGTTCAGGCGCGAGTCAAAGGACAGGACCATGCAGTAACCCATATGCTGGACATTATGAAACGGTCAGTCACCGGTGTGGGCGCACCACGGCGCGGCGGTCGTCCACGTGGCGTGGTCTTCCTTGCAGGTCCGAGCGGTGTCGGAAAAACAGAAATGGCGAAGACAATCACTCGCCTCTTGTTTGGAGACGAAAGTGCCTACATCCGCTTCGATATGTCAGAGTTTTCGGCAGAACACTCTGATCAGCGTCTGATCGGCGCACCTCCAGGTTACGTCGGCTATGACGTCGGAGGGGAGCTTACCAATGCTATTCGGGAAAAGCCCTTCAGCGTCGTGCTGTTCGACGAGATTGAAAAAGCACATCCGAGGATTCTGGACAAATTTCTGCAGGTTCTCGACGATGGGGTACTGACCTCCGGGCGAGGAGATCGCGTCTACTTCTCCGAATCGTTCATCATTTTTACATCGAATCTTGGGATCTACCGTACCGACGCGACCGGTAATCGCGTCCTGAATGTAGCAGCCACAGATTCCTTCGACGACGTCAGAACGAAAGTCCGAACGGAGATCGATCGCTACTTTAAGGTCGTACTCAACCGCCCAGAGATTCTCAATCGAATCGGTGAAAATGTCATTGTCTTTGACTTCATCCGTCCTGAATTTGCCGCTCAGATTCTGCGGCAAATGGTAGACGAAACCCTGCGGGATCTGGCGGACACGCAGATTCAGGTATCGCTCGATGACGTCGCCTTTCAGAAGCTCAGTAACCTCTGTCTGTCAGACCTGTCGAATGGTGGCCGAGGGATTCGAAACCAGGTGGAACTGCATCTGGTCAATCCACTGGCCAGAGCATTATTTGACTGCGAAGCGAATCCGGGAAGTTCTTGGATCATTGTTGACATGACTCAAGAGGCGACCACGGAGCTGGTGATGAAACGCAGGGATAACGGAACATGACGATCCCCGTCTCCGTGTCCCGTATCTTATTCCCCGTCACGACCCTGGGACCTGGGAAGCGAGTCGGCATCTGGTTTCAGGGTTGTTCCATTCGCTGTCCCGGCTGCATTTCAGCAGACACGTGGGCACAGCAGCCTAGTAACATGACGATCGATGAACTTGCGGAAAAGATTTCCGGACCGCTGCGGGATGCGGACGGTGTCACTGTTTCCGGAGGAGAACCCTTTGAACAGTTTCAGTCACTGCAGACACTGCTGCAAAAAATACGGCCACTTCTCAAACACGGCGGCGACGTTCTCGTGTACAGCGGCTACACCATTAATCAGCTTGGACACCGACTTCAGGCACTGAGTGGCCTGATTGACGCGTTAATCTCTGGTCCGTTCGACGCACAGGCATCACAAACACGGCCTCTTATGGGAAGTGACAATCAGGAGATTCATTTGCTGACGGAACTCGGCCAGCAGAATTTTTCTGCATTCCTTCGACCCAGAAATCAGGACGACGACCGGATCGATCTGACGATGGATCCGGACGGAACGGCATGGATGGCAGGTATACCGAAACGTGGTGACCTTGAACGGTTGCGGTCTGTTCTCCTTGAGACCGGCGTTTCAATTCGCACAACTGTAGATCGACAAGTCCGATCATAATGCCATCTGAACCCTTCAAGATTTGTCCCCGCTGTAATGCCCATCGGCCTATTTCGGAGCTGTTTTGTGGCAACGTTGTCAAAGGCGATCTGTGTAACTGGTCTCTTTATCACGAAGAGATCCGGGAAACTAGCGACCCGAAAGACGTACTAAATTCACCGCAGCCTGACTCTTCAGCTCTCGTGTGTCGAAACGGACACCCAAGTAGTCCCGGAGACCTCATATGTCCAATTTGCAATGAAGAACTGACCGAAGCCGCGCTGGGGACTGATCCGGAGCCTGCCCCTCCGGAGAATCGTCGAATCGGCGACTGGCATGTGCTCGAAGAGAGATCAGTAGCATTTCAGAATCAGCAGCAGTTCGTTGTGACTCGCGACGAGGACGCCTCCCTATCGCTTCTGACGCTGTACAAATCCGGCTGCGAGCCGGACGCACTTGTGTACAACATACTGCGGAAGTTTTCGCGGGATCACGTTCCAGAGTTGAAGGATACTGGACACTGGCAGGGACGGGCGTTCGAAGTCAGTGAACTTCTCAGCGGAGGAAGTGTTCGCGAAATTCAGATCGACCGCAACGGCATCGCAGCCGTCGAAGCATTCGTCCGTGAAGTAAGCCGCATTCTGGCGGATTTCTCCGAGGCTGGCCTGCGACATCGGGACATCCGGCCAGAAACAATTCTGGTTCGATCAAGAACTCCGCTGGATCTCGTTGTCTGTGGATTCGGATCAGCGCGGCTGTCAGACCTTGACCTTGAGATCGCTGCTCCGCTGGAAACAGGACGATATACCGCTCCGGAGACCTTGATGGGCGGCGTCTCCGCAGCTTCCGACTGGTGGGGGCTGGGCATGATTCTACTCGAAAAGCTGACGAACGGAGAATGTTTCGCAGGGGCTGACGATCAGCTCTTCATGATTCATGTGATCACACATGGCGTCACGATTCCCGACGATTTCCCGCCGCGAATTACGAACCTGCTACGAGGGCTGCTTGCTGTCGATCGGACCGAGCGGTGGCAGTGGAAGCAGGTCAGAGAATGGTTGCATGGAAATGATGTTCCGGTCCCCGACTCAAGGTCGAAGGGAGCGGAGACCACCGCCGGTCCGTCGATTCGACTTGGCGGCAGAGATATTCGGGATGTCGTTCAGTTCACACTAGCAGCCGCGAGAGCAGCGAACTGGGATGAAGCTAGCGGTTTGCTGGAACGTGGAACAATCGCGGGATGGGGCAGGGAACTCAATGTCGACAGCAGAACGCTTTCGGCCATGGAACAGCTTACATCGCGGGCAGACGTCTCCTCCGACTTTCGTCTGGCGATTGCTCTGCAGTTACTGAACTCGGCTCTGCCGATAATTTGCCGGGAGTCGATCGTCTCCCCGGCGTGGCTACTTCAGGACCCCGAAAGAGGCTTTGACCTGTTGTCAGGCCCCGTGCCGGATCTGTTGATTCGATTCGGAATCCAGTCCCAGGCGTGGCTGTTGCAGCTTGCAAAGCGATTGGACTCTGTCAGGCGGAGAGCTGAGTCGCTGGGCATACAGCTGGATGATGAACAGTTTCGGCTGTGCTCTGTGATTTCATCGCGTGCTCAGCTGGTCGCGATGTGGGATAGCCGGCGATGCTTGTTTGCAGACGCAAACGTTTCAGGACTCTGCTCTGTGATGGATCGCCGATCCTTCACCGAAGAAGACCTTGTGCTTCTTGCGTCGGCTGCTCTGGGGCAGTTTCGGTCAGTCGACGAAGTGATCAATGCAACCATTGAACTGGCTGGGACTCGGGGGTTGACCGGTCTGGGTCTGGATGCGGAAATACTACGCGGTTTCCTGCAGCAGTCGCGTCTGCGGCTTTACGAAACACTGGAACGTCGAACTGAGGGGTTCGCAAGGTGTAATCAAGCGCTGATCGACGAATGGGTCGACGGTTTTCGCATGCGACGGCGACTCGACATTGAGCAGCTGCTGATTGTGCTGTTTGTCCCCGAGAACATCTGGCAGAAGCCTCCTCATCAGGACTACTTGACCTCACTGCTGTCGTATTTTGAGAAAAAAGTCTCTGCTTCTGTCCTTCGAGGGCCACTCGTCAAAATGGCGATTGGCAAGACAACAGCTCGAATCGATGTCACTGAACTGGCTGATGACGCCAGTGAAGCTCAAAGCCTGCTCGAGCGACTTCTGGATCGATCGGACCGCAGATTCGACATTTCACCAAAAATCTTCGCGAAAGAGCCGAACCCGGAGATTCGCCTTCGACGGCTGGAGAATCACACAGCTACGTACCTCCGGGACACGGGCGTGAACGGACTCTATCTGGGGTTTCCATTCCTCGCTCTCAATGACCAGCCAGGCAGTCGTCAACCGCGTCTTGCGCCGGTCTTGCTGTGGCCGGTCGTGCTGAAGAGCCCCGTAGGTCAGCGCAGTGGGTTCACGCTTGCATTCGACAGGGATCGTGAGGAAGTACGCCTGAATCCGGCGTTTGAAGCGCTACTGGGACTCGCCAGATCCAACGAATGGCGCGATGCAGCGAAAGAATTGCTGATGCAGCAGTCGATTCGTGTTTCCAATGGGATGGATGCCCTCGGTCAGATGGCCAGCGTTCAGGGGAGAAATCTCAAGGCGCTTCCGAACAGCCAGGCTCTCACACGAATTCCTCACAACACACTGATTCCGGCCGCGGTGGTGTTTCACGTCGAGTTCGTCGGTCAGTCGCTGGTTGAAGACCTGAAACAACTGCCAGGGCAAAGAATCGAGGGAACGGCCCTCGAAACGATGCTGCGGATCGGGGCACCAGCAGCGCAGCCGCCACAGACCACCGATCAGGGGTTGCGATATTTTGTCGCCGACAGTGACCCTTCGCAGGAAATCGCCGTGGCACAGGCATTTCAGGAAAAGGGCGTCGTGGTTCAGGGGCCGCCTGGAACCGGCAAGAGTCAGACAATTGTGAATCTCGTTTCGGATGCTATAGGCCGGCAGAAATCGGTGCTGGTCGTCTGTCAAAAGTTGCCTGCCCTCGAAGTTGTTCGCAAACGCCTGATTGCAAACGGCCTTCAGGATCGAATCTGCATGGTGACAGATGTCAAACGCGACCGGGCGCAGATTATCAAAGAAATCCGTGAACAACTGACAGGCATCCCATATGCGAATCTTTTCCATCCACAGGTAACACAAGACACACGCGGTAACCTGCTGGCAACAATCAAGATACTTGAAAATGACCTAAACGAAATCCACGAAATCTGTCAGAAAAATCGTGACGGCTATGGTCGATCATATTTGTCGATCATTGACGAGCTTCTGGCCATTGAGCCGGAAAACGATAGTAGCATTCCGGATGCCGATGGGTTGCGCCGTGTATTAAAGGGACTGAACAATGCCGAAATCTCTGCGCTGGAAGAATCGTGTACCGACGCCGGACGACTGTGGCTTAAATCCGATTTCGAAAACAGTCCATACAGGGCAGTAGCTGATTTCTATTTCGACGAATCGTTTGTCTCTGAATTCGCTTCGCTTTTGCAGGCCCTGTACGAATCGGAACACAGCCGCTCACAACTTGTCGCAGCGACTCCGGATGCCATCGACGTCAACGACGGGGACGCAGCTGAAGAATGGGTGCGAGGTAATCAATCCTTCTTCGAAGATCTGACATCCGAAGAACGGGAGGAACTAAACGGTGATGTGGGCTGGTTTCTCGACGGGACAGCCGGACAGCAGGTTCTGCAGGCAATCGAGGGGCTTCTAAGGCTGCGTCAATCACAGCCTGAAGCCTGCATTGAAGTTGCCGCCTTGCAGGAACTGCTGCAATCCTGCCCGGGGGAACGACTGCGAGCATATGCGGAATTCTGTTCAGATCACGCTTCACGCTGGATGGAGTCTCAATTCACGGGAAACCCTTTCCAGCAAATGAAGGATCAGGTGTTTGCCCCGGCGTCCGTCATGGAGTTTAAGAACTGCCTGGAGGCACTGGCAACTGCGGAAGCCCATCGTCACAAGGTTATGCAGGAGCCATTCAGAGGACGGGATTTCGAGAGCGTTGACAGCCTGATTCAGTGGCTAGATCACTACGGCGAAACTCTCAGTAATATTGACCACTCTTCAGCACAAAGAATTGCAGCTCTGTATACCCTGTTCGACGGCAGCACTCCGAACCGCTCTCCGGGAGAAACGCTGCTCGGTCAGGCTAGGAGATTCAGCGAAACTCTGTCGAAGCTTGATCTGGATGACTATTCCGAATCGATAGGCCGAATGGTCGCGTCCATCTCTCCTTCAGAGATCCTCTATTGGTTCAAAGCGGCCCCGTCTCTTGCAAGACGACCGGGTCTGCTCGGCTGGCTGAATCCGGCAAGACACCTCGCATTTCGCCGTGCGAACCAGTTCCTGGTCGACTCAGGTGTACCACCGGTTCAGGACAACATTATGGTCCTTGGGAAGGCCTTGTTGCTGGAACAAAATGTCCAGCACATTCGCCGGGAATGGAAACCCCCGTTAACTCTGGCCAGCGATCCCGAGTCAACAGCGATTTCCGTCACCGACCTTAAGTTCGAGATCGAATCGGCGATGAGAGATCTGCAGTTTGTTCAGAACATCATCACTGGCCTGAGAGCCTGCCCTGTCAAAATAAGAGTTGATTCCACTCGCCTGAATAATCCGAACTCGTTTCGCGGTCTGGTCAGTCTGACCAATCAGATTGTTCGCAGACATCAGGCTCGCAGCGACAGCCTGGCCGTGATTGACAGGCTGCGCACCTGGATGTCAGAGCAATGGTGGCAACAGGCGTCAGAGATTGTCACGAAAATGGTCCTGTCGGACGAGGCGTCTGTTCTTCAACGGGTGATCGAGTTTCGCGGCACCGCAGATTCTTTTATCGAAATGCGACAATTTTTCCGCGTCGAGGGGCCGGAACTTGCCAGAGTGTTTGAAGCGTTGTCCGTGGTTCGGGATCAGCTCGAACGACTGGCGGCCGAAGTGCCTCTGGAAAAGATTGTCAGTGCCTGTGTGATCTACAACGGACTGACCGTTCGTCTGTCCCGACTTCGTCGTAAGATGCCGTCGCTGCTGCCGAAGCTTCTTGAATCGCCCGCTGAACTTCAAACTGCGTTGACGTACCTGCAGCGAGTTCAGCAGGTCGCCGAGCGAATTCTTGCCTGTCCCTGTTCGGATAGTCGGCGAATGATGCTGCTGGATAGTCTGAAGTCGACGCAGGAGTTTTTCGGCCGACTGCTGAATGGGATACAGAGAGAACGCGCACGTCGCCGCAGCGAAGGGGCTGTCCAGGAAATTTCGAAATGGATGTCCGAGGAATGGCAAGCCGCGTTTATTGCGGCTGTGAGATCAGACTCCGTCGATATTTCACAAACGACAGCGCTTCGAAGTGCCCTTCCCACACTGAAAGACTTCCTGTTGTTTCGCAGGCGCTGGGCGGACTTTGGCGCCACACAGCGACAGTGCTTCGAAGAGTTCGCGAAACTTCGACGAAACCTTGCGAGTGCGGACCCGGCAGCGATTTTGGTCTGGATGAAAACGCAGATCCGTCGGACAGCCTTGCTTGCCTGGAAAACCGAAATTGAGAACGATCATCCGCAGTTACTCACACAAAGGGATGAATTGGACAGGAAAATCGGATCACTCGGCAATGCCCTGCAGCAACTCAGGGACGTCGACCGATCGCTGCTCACCAGCAATTTTGAGCGAGATTCTATTGGTTCGGATCGGGACTGGGAAGGAGCCACACGTCTTCGGGGAGCACGGGCAATCTCGCTTCGTCAGTTTTTCGAACGGGGCGGAGAACTGGGCCTTCGATCGCTTCGCCCAGTCTGGATGATGATTCCGGATGTCGTCAGTCAGTTGCTTCCGAGGATACCTGGACTATTCGACATCGTGATTTTTGACGAAGCGTCACAAATGCCGGTGGAACATTCTCTGCCGAGCCTCTTCCGCGCGAAGACCGTTGTCGTGAGCGGCGATGAAAAGCAGATGCCTCCGTCGTCCTTCTTTACGAGTCGTGTCGAAAACGATGAGACCGATGATGAGGAAGACGAAGCCTCCGAGGATCAGTTATCCGACCAGGAACGTGATGCTCAGGAAGAGTCCTGGAACCGGCGAGATATCAAGGACTGCCCGGACCTTCTGCATCTTGCGGAATCAATCCTGCCCCGGGCGATGCTCCAGATTCACTATCGTTCGAAATATCGTGAACTGATTTCGTTCTCAAATTCAGCATTTTACCGAAACGAACTGAGCATCCCTGTCATCCAGCCAGAAGAGAAAATTAGGAATGACAAACCGGTCGAATTCATTCCGGTGAAGGGCGTTTATTCAAAGCAGACAAATGAAGCGGAAGCGAAACGAGTTGTTGCTTATCTTGAGGCTATCTGGAGAACCTCTCGCGCCAACTGTCCATCGGTTGGTATCGTGACGTTCAATCGAAAACAGGCCGATCTGGTCGAAGAACTGCTTGAGCAGCGTGCGGAACAGAATGCCACGTTTCGAAATGCGTTTATTCGTGAACGAGACCGAACTGACCATGGGGAGGATATGTCGCTGTTCGTCAAGAACGTGGAGAACGTGCAGGGCGACGAACGCGATGTGATTATCTTCTCCACAACATTTGGGAGAAACGGCCAGGGGATCTTTCGAAAAAACTTCGGAGTTCTCGGCCAAAACGGCGGAGAACGCCGTCTTAACGTTGCCATCACTCGAGCCAGACAAAAGGTTGCACTGGTCACATCCATGCCCATTTCGGATGTTTCCGATATGATGAATCTTAAACGGGCTCCGAGCAGTCCTCGTGACTACCTTCAGGGATATCTGGAATACGCCAGACTCGTCTCCGACGGAAACTTTGAACATGCGCGGCGTCTGATTGGGCGAATGTCTTCCGGAAGGCGGTCTGAAGCGGAGACGGAGGCGACCATGACAGGTCTACAGCGATCCGTTTACGAATTTGTCAGTTCGCTTGGATTCACACTGATTCGTCTGGAACCAGACCCGGTCCTCGGAATCGACTTCGCTATTCTGAATCCTCGGACCGGGTTGTTTGGGGTCGGCATCGAATGTTCTCCGCCGAACCATCGACTGCTGACCACTGCCAGGATGAGAGAGATCTGGCGGCCTTCGCTAATCGGCAGCAACTATCAAAAGTTCGTCCGGATATCAGGGGGCGAATGGTTTCGGAACCGCGAGTCCGAACAAATGCGTCTGGCAGCAGAAATTCGAAGCGTGATCGGAGAAGGTCAATGAGCGGCCCGAAAGTTATTTCGATCGTGTCAATTGAGGAAGTCATTGAGATCTGTCAGGTCTGGCTTAGCCGAGTCGATGCAGAAATCGAAGAGTGGACGAAAATCGGGCGTCGCAACTCTGTCATCACAGCGGCCGACGAAGCTGCGGTACGGCAAAGCCGTTCGGTCCTTCTGAGGATGCTGGAATCCGGCCAGTACCTTCCTCTGCAGAAGGAAGCTCCACTGCTGACGCAAAGACTCCAGGCGGATATGGATCAGCGCCTTGAAAAAGCTGCGGAATCGCATGCCGGACAGCTGCGAATCACCCGTTCGCTAAGCTTCACGGCCACGTCGCTGTTGCAACAAGCCTCGATCGCAGGAACGGTGCTCCCACTTGACGTGGCAACGGTTCTACATCATGCCAGTCGTGGCAGCTGTGACGATGTGAAGGCCATCGAACACGCCGTCTCACAGGCCGTAAGCCTCACAAAAAAGTCTGCCTCAGCAGTCTCTGAGTACAGTCCCATGATTCAGGAAATGATTGCCAACGCAAACACGGAATCACTGGATGACTGGATCCGCAGGACTTCCACGACTGAACCGGCAGACAGACGGATCGCAGCAGCGGAAAAGCTGATCAGCCAACTTATCGCATTGGAGGAACGATTCTCAGGGAATTCATTTCAGAATCGACTCCAGGAACTCAGTGCGATGCCGGAGTCGCCACATCGGGGCTTGAAGCTGGACTCCATCTGCCTAGAACTGAAGGAACTGCTAGAAAGCACAAAACGCTGGGATGCAGCGCGGCGAAACCTGGCAGAACTGAAGAAGGAAGCAGAGGTGACCGGGGACCTGTCAGAGCTGCAGTCACAATTTGCTGAATTCGCCAGTCTGCAGCAGCAAGGCGACATTCACGCTGCGAGTACCCTGATCAGTCGCCTTCGTCAGACGCTGGATAGACGGGCTGCCGGCCGTGCTGCGGAAAAGAAGCGAAAGGCTCTGATTCAAGGGCTCTCGGAGCTGGGGTATTCGGTGAGCTCCGAAATGACAAAAGTTTGGGCAAGCCAGAAGTCGCTTGTCGTTCGAAAGGGACAACAAACAGACACGGGCATAGAGCTTTCCGGAGATTTCGAAGCTGGCAAGTGTCAGGTCCGTGTCGTCGCCTTTGAGGGGCAGGGAAATCGCGACAGAGACACAGGCCGGACTGATGAAGAACAATGGTGCAGCGCCCTGGCTTCGCTTCAGGAGCGTCTCGCCGGAAGTGGTACGGGATTAACGATTGAAAAAGCAACCCCTGCCGGAGCCACACCGCTCAAGGTCGTAACAACTCCCTGGACACATGATTTTGAAGAAACAACTGAAGTCGAAAACCGGCGGCGGGAGGAAATGCGAAGAACCCTCTGATCCTGCGACTGGCAGACAGCAGCTGTCTATCGAGCGAATTACGGCCGGGCACCATAACGATCCGGTTGTAACAGTTCAGTGAACAGCATCTTCCCACGCGTGGCAGCTTGTCTTTCGGGGTTCGGACAAGTTCGCACCTGCTGAAAGCGTAATGCGAATGGGGTCAAACGGTCGTTCCGCAGGTTAATGTGCTACAAGTACCTTTGGATCCTAAAGGCGAATTCGGATCAGGATGTGATTGAAACCGAGGTCAGAGCAGTGTTGCTTTCAGGCCTCCTCCGTTGGAGCGTTCCAATGAGGGGGGGGCAATATCCGCGTCATTACCGGGGCTCCCTGAGTGATGAGGAGTTACGGCTTCCGATCGGTTGCGATGCCGAGAGGCACCGACTTCAGATATCCTTCCGCGGCAAGTGCCTCAAAATGCTGGCTAAGCTGTCGAGCGAAGTGGCCAGATCGGATCACGACACCGACTTCGATGTTCTTCAGTTGAGCGGCTTCCGTGAAATTGGCGGAGGATACGAAGGCCACCTCGCGATCAACCACGACACACTTCGCGTGTAGACTGGCGCGTAGCGAGCTTTCTACGGCTAGCGACCGGGAGTCGTAGTAGACACTGGGAAGCCGGGCACCGGGCCAGTCTTGCGTGGCGAAGTGTTCCCCGAATCGTCTCACGATCTCAGCATCGCTTCCTTGGTCACCGTGCGGGCGCCGCACGTCGAGAAACATCGAAACACGAAGATGCGGAAGCAGATCCATCCGCTCAGCGAGGGACTTGAAAACGAGATGTCCGCGATGGACAGCGTAACCGACGACCATCACGGATTGCCTCGCGTTCTGGAAGAGCTCCCGGACGACGACAGCCGTGTCTCTGCTGGCGAACCCGCGGGCCTCCGGACCGGTCCAGACGAGGTCGATCAGATCATCGACCTTCGGGCGGTGTGCCAGGTTTTCGGCAAGAATTTCGACGAGGCTCGCGACATGACCAGGCTGCATGCCTTCGTCGAAGTGCCTCTGAAGCTCGATAGCGAGGTCATCGGCCAAGCTGTCAGGGACATACCGTCGGAGCGTCAGTCGGCTCAGCGGCGGGACCAGCCTCCCCGAACGAAAGGCCGACGCGAGGCCACGAAGGTCGTCGATCGAAAGCAGGTGGAGCGACGACTTCATTCTCCGCTCTCGGTGAAGAACTCGGCGCCTATGTTGTCGACCGTCGAGATCACCAGGGCACGGTCGAGGAAGTCATTGTGCTGCTCACAGGATGTCTCGGCGATGAGCAAGCAGCCGTGACAGGCGGCACCGTGCAGGAACCGGCACTCATGCTGGTTCTCGGGGGCATGCTGAGCACAAACCGGATCGTTCGAACACAGCCGGCCAAGGTCGATCGCGGCCTTCAGGTGCCGTGCGATTTGCCGCCCTGTCTGGATGAGCCCTCCCATCGTCCCTTCCGCGTCGGGCGAGCCGGTGTAAAGCAGTATGCCGTAACCGTATTCGCCAGCATAAATCCGCTCCCGGATCGAACTCGCCGGATATCCGCACTCCAGGGAGACAGCGGTCACCAGAAGGTGCGAAAGCGAGTGCAGGAAGAGGTACGGGAGGTCGCAGAACTTGCGATTGCTGTTGTTGTGGTCGGTTTTCCAACACTCGAACCCGGCTTCCAGTTGTCGCTCGCGTTCCTTGACGGCTGGCTTCTGGTGCCAGCGATCGATCGCGTCCTTCTTGAACTGGAGGAAAATGCCCTCGCCTCGGTTCTCCATCGCCGGCAGCCATGAGATTTCTCTGGCGAGCGGTGCCCGGATGACGCCGATTTCCAGATCCCCATCGATGTCTGGTGCGGAGGACTCGAAACGCGTAAAGCCAACCGAGGCCGTCACCTCGCGCAACCTGTGCACCAGTACGACGCGTTCGACGGCTGCCATCCAGGGTTCATCCCAGTTCTGACGCGGGTAAGCACGAGCGTAGAAGTCGCCGTCCGGCTTGTCCGTGCCGATCTCGTCCTTGCAGGCCATGAGCGTATCGAATTCGGCCTGTTTCACCGACTTGTCGGTTCCCGCGGTCCGGTTCTGCTTTCGCCTCTGAATCTCGGCGAAGGCTTCTTCATTCCCGATACCCTCAAGCGCTTCGGCGACCGGGGGCTTACGCTTCCGCTCCTTGATCAAATCGTCAAGATCATCGACGTATTGAAGGTAATGCTCCCAGACCTGCCCGACGGCGATCGCCACGGCCTCGTCCCGGTCGGGTAGTGAGATGACGCTCATCGTCTGTGGGAAATAGGCGTTGCTCGCTGTCCGCACCAGCATCCGGCTCGGTTCGTCGCAAGGCTCGTCGGCGTGAGGGCCAAGCCAGGGCATCCAGCCGTCACAAGGCTTGAGTGCGCGAAGTTCCGGTTTGGTCGATTCGATCATGGGACGCTCGGCCCTGCATTCGCACCGAACCCACACTTCTGACAAGTCTCCGCTCGTCCCCCGCTCGTCGATCCACAGGTCGCGTCGACAGCCTTTGTCGCCTCGATGCACGAAGTCGAACCAGTCGATGTCCCCAATGTGTCCTTTGCGGCAGGCACGGACGAATCGAATGGGAACGACCGGCTGGGCCTTTTTGTTGTGATCGATAAACTTCCCCTTGGTCAGCGAGGAACGGGGGATGAGTCGACGAGAACGGGTTGACCGGCCGGACTCCGTGGCAAGTGCGCCTTGCGTGATGAACCATTCGGGGAACTGCCAGGACGTGATGCCGGTCTTCTGGGGCGAAAATGGATCATCGTTGTCAGGCGGCGGCGCGTAGAGTGCGAGTTTGTCGACCTTAAGCAAATCCTTCAGCTTCGCGACGAGCCGAGGCTCCTGAATTTCGTCGCCCTTCGTCCAGTATTCGAGGCCGCCGACGATCACGGAGTGGTTCGGAAGGTCGAAGAGTGCACCGGGGCCGAACGTCGTGACGACCTGGCTCTGGCGGACCTGACCGTGAGGCTTCTTGTTCCTGTTGCTCTTGGAGGAACTCATTCCTGATCCTCCTGGGCGAGTTCGACATTATCCATCGTTCGTAACCAGAGATTCACGCTGGGCTCGACGTCGCGCATCGAACGGTTCGCGCGGAACTTTCGGTGGCGCGGGTGCATCGTCTTGAGTTCAGCGTCGAGGAACTCACGCAAGAGCGGTTTCGCCGCGCCGACCTCCCGCTGGTTGTATTGGAGAGTCGTCCCGTTCTGGTGATAGTCGTGGGCGATCTGACTCCAGACGTCGAATAGGTCCTTCGTCCGGTCGCGAACGATCTGACGCAGGGTCTCCGCCTCGGCCGGTTCGAGTTGGGCGTGCGAAGCAGCTCGGTCGGAGAGCGTCTTGACCACGAACTCGAGGTCGGTCCGATGCCGAAGGATCTCTGTGGCTCCTTTCGGGGCGGTCATGGCGTCGAGTCCGAGTCGGGACAAAGCGACGAGAGTTCCGGCAAGACCTCGATCGAGGGCCCGCGGAGAAAACGGAGTGACGCTGGTCGCTTCCACCGTCCGGTAGAACGACCGATGGAACAGCTCGAATCGCTCGTAGTGCGAACGGTCGCGCGGGCGGTGAATGTTGAACAAGGTGACAACCAGGCCGGGGCGTTCCGCATCCCGGCCGACACGGCTCGTCGCCTGAATGTATTCGGCGCAGGTCTTCGGCTGCCCAAGTACGACCATCAATCCGAGCCGCGTGATGTCGAGACCGACCGAGATCATGTTCGTGGCGATCGCCACATCCACTCTGTCCTTCTCGTGGAACGGCAACGAGAGTCTTCTCTTCGCCTCGGACACAAGATTCGTATGGACCCGTGAGGTCAGCTCGACGACTTCGTAGGCGATCGAACGACTCGCGAACTGGCCGGCCTCCTGGCCGATCCGCTTCCGCGTTCCGTATCCCATGAGCTTGGAAGTCACTTCGTCCTCGACGATCCGCCGGCTTCCTCCGAGTTCGCGGAGGCTGTTGAAGTAGCCGAGAAGCGTCATGTAGGGGTCAGCGGCGTTGTCCTTGTTTCGCTTGCCGCCGTCGGCTTCGTAGGCTTTCTGACCCGCCCCGAGAAGCGCCAGATAAGTTCGCAGCATGACGACTTTGAGACTGCGTCCCTGGGCCGCAATCCCGATGTATCGCCTTGGATGGCTCACGTCCGGCGGGTCGGTCTTCGCGAAGAACGAATCGTTGCGATCCGGGCCCGGCGGCGGGAAAACGTCGACCTCGCGGCGATTGAAGAGTGCCCGGATCTGATTGTCGGCCCGCCGGACCGTCGCGGTCGAGGCGATGATCTTGGGTCGGACTTTCTTGCCGTCAATTTCTCGGCAGCACAGCTCGTCGAGTGCCGACTCATAGAGACCGACCATCGTTCCCATCGGTCCGGAGATCATGTGCAACTCGTCCTGGATGATCAGGTCCGGCGGAAGAAGCGGCTTCGGCAGTGATCTTCCCCGGTCAGGCACACAAGGACCGTAGAAGCCGTGCTGGTCGTACCGGTCCACACGACCGAAGAAGGCGCCGACGTTCCCCGTCCAGGGCATCGCCGCGAACTTGTCGACGGTCGCGATCAGAAAGCACGGCAAACGACGATAGATCGGCTCGTCCACGGCCAACAGAGGCAAAGGCTGGTTCCGCGTGAAGTCGCACTTCGCGTTCATACAGGTGACGCGCAGGTCCGAAGGCTCGTTCGGGTTCGGAATCAGCCGGAACGATTCCTGCTCGAACTTCCTGCCGCACCAGGGGCAGTTCTCGATCGGTATCGGGGCGGGTTTGCGGTCGTCGTTCTGGAACGCGATCGTCTTCAACCGGGCCGAGTACGGGTCGTTGTCGCCCTTGAAACCCATCCGGTTCGGCGTGGCGGCCTGTCCGACCCACAGACCGATCTCGAAGGGCCAGGGCCCGAGGGTGTCGGGGTCTTTGATGCGTTCGAGTTCAAGGGCGCAGATCAAGGTCGCCGCACGACTGAGCTGATCCAGCGTGAGCAGCCGAAGCGTGTAACGCATCAGCACGCTCAACCCGGGCGATTCGTAGCCGGGGTTCTTGAGTCGGCGATGCACGAGGGTAAAGGCGGCGAGCCCCAGGTAGGCCTCGGTCTTCCCGCCGCCCGTCGGGAAGAAGAGCAGGTCCACGATCTCCCGGTCGTGCTGATGTGGGTCAACGATCCCGGGCAGGTTCATCAGCATGAAAGCGAGCTGGAACGGCCGCCAGGTGGGGGCGTCGACGGAACTCGCGTCCTTGCCCTGCATCGTGCCGTTGCGTCGTCGAGCAGCCTGAGCCATCACTCGGTTCGCCAGCCGGAACGCTTGCAAGGCCGTCGGATCGGAAAGGGTCTTGATTCCTTCCTCAATACGTAGAGACGCTGTCTTCGCTCGCCTGAGCAGTTCTTCCGCGATCTCTTGCCGCTTGGGAGTGAGTTCTGCCAAGTCCTTGGCCTGCTTGGTGATCCAGCCACGATACTCGGTCACGAACGCCCCGAGAGCCTTCTGAACCTGCGCGGAATCCTGAAGTTCGGCCAGCACCTCCATTTCGAGCGTGACGCCTTGGATCTTGGCCGGGGCGACTCGTTCGACGTCGGCCGAGGGGATCCAGCTTGTCTCGACCTTGTGACAGATTCCTTCCTCGGAGACGTCGGCCCGTGTGGCGATGCCGTGGCCGACGGCGAACTCGAAAACCTTGCGATACTGAAGATCGGCGACACGCTCATCCCACTCCGGGTTCGTCTGCCCGCGCAGGTTCGGCCTGGGAATGAACGATTCGGTCGACGTGACTTCGAGAGAGGCCTGGAAGACGAACCCCTGGTCTCGCAACTCGTCGTCCGGGGCGGGCGTGCGGTGATTGACCAGGAAGACGGAAACGGATCGAGTCCCGTCCGGGACCATGCCTTCGGCGATTCCGAGTGCCTGAACCGGGCGTACGGCAAGTGCGATCCTCAGCCCGTCGCTCTCGGGAACCTCCTGTTCGATGGGGTGCTTCGTCGTCGCTGGCAGGGCGACGGTCAGCTCGACCTCGCGCGGCATTCGCCGCCAGATCGGTGCGGGTCGCTCCTCACCCTCTTCGTTCACCTCAGGGATTTCCTGAAGATAGTCGCCCCAGCTCACGCGGACTCGAAGCTGCCGGGTGGCCTCAGAAACAAGCAGGCTCAAGCCGATGGACGACGGAAAATACGCGCGGCGCGCGGCGGCTGGCTCGGGCGTGGTCGCGTCGTCGGTGCCCTCGGTGTCTCCGCCAATTCCGTCGATCTCGTCCTCGGCGGTTTCGTCGTGGCGCTGGGCTTCGCTCGCTTCGAGGGGTACAAGAAAACCGGTCAGATACCAGCGTGAGGGTGCCTGCGAAAGGGTTTCCTCGGCGAGCTCGGATGCGTTCCCGGGGCCGACGAGATCGAGCCGCAGGGCATCCACGAGCTGGGCACGCACTTCGATCGGCTTCATGACTGGCCCTCCTCATTCCGCCCGGTCTCTTGGGATGACTGCGAGAACATGTCCGGTTGATCGTCGGCCGGCTTCTTCTTGCCACGCGGCGACTTCGCCTTCTTCGACGTTTTCTCGGCCGCGGCTCCGCTCAGGCGTTCTTCCTCGGCGCGTTGCTTGTTGAGTTCGAGGAGGCGGGCGAGGACTTCGTCGCGGAAGTCGTCGGGCCAGCGGTAGCGCCAGGGCTTCTTGCGGCGACGGCCGCCAGACGATTCGTCGTCATCCTCGTCTTCTTCGTAATCGAGCAGGAACTCGCAGGTGGCCGTCGCTGCGAGGTCGTGCCAGCCGTAGGCTTCCAGCACGGCCCTGTCCATCGCGGCGTGCAGCTCGCGGAGCATCATGATGTCGGGCGAGCTTTCCTCGGGATCGTGGAAACGGTTGTAGGTTTTCGTCAAGCCCTCGTTGTTTCGGACCATCAGTTTGGCTCGGAATTCATAGTACGATTGGCCTGCGACTTCAAGAGCCGTCAGTTGTCGATTTTCACCTGCTGTAGAGTCGGTCGTTACGTGCTCCAGTACACCAGTGGGGAACGGAAAGGTCTCGAAACAGTCCGACGGGCTATATCGGAGGTCGGTTCGGAGTGTGGATGCGAATCGAAATGCCCAGTACTCGTGCACTCTGCTCTGAAGAATGCAAAACGGGGAAAATTTTTCAAAAGCAAAAATGTTGACTGCATTTGTAAAAACGATCCCGGGCGGAAAGAACGATAAAGACAAATACTTTGAAACAACGGGACCAATCAGTACTCGGGCGAATCCGGAGACTGCGGACATATACGCTTCCCCTGAACGACGGAACTGCCACCAGAGTTTTTTTTCGCTTCCAGTTTTCCCGTCCCGCATAGGCTTCACACGTTGCTCAACAATAGTCATGCAGAATGGCGATGATCGCGCGAGATTAAGGTCGACACCGGTGAAGTTGATGATGTGCCGAGAAATGTTCCCGTCAGGGATTGACGCAAAGTCTTGGGCATTTAGTACAGGATGTACAAACCGCAATTCGCCAGGATGCTGATTGCGGACGAGTTCAAGTTCGTGAGCGGAAAGCAAAAAACCATCCCCACCAAAGTCCACACCTTTATATGCCCAGCCGAAATTGATTGCGAGATGTTGCGGCTGATAGGACGCAGCGCGACGGCCATCGATCTCACGGAGATCAGTACTGATGCATAAGACAGTGCTGCCATCAAGTTCGCAATTTCCCATGTTTTGACCTTTTAAAATATGGACGACCGACACTCGCACGCCAGCTTCGCCAGGCCATTCCATATCGCGTCTCGCGCTGAAGATAGACCCTCCATTGTCAGAAACATAATCCAGTCCACCGAAACGCGTATCAGTCTCGGCAATCGTATTAGTCGCTATTAGTCCCAAGGTTCCAAGTTTGCGCAGTGAATTGAATGCGCGCCGTAAGAAATAGACCACCAAGTCCGCGTTCCCGATCGCATTCGTGTTTGTCGCCAACAGCCAATCTCTATACCCAGTGCCGTAAGCAGTTGAAATACGGTTGCCCCAGAAGAATGGTGGGTTACCCACAAAGGCGTCGAACCCCGGTTCCTTGCGGTCGAATACTTCTGGAAATTCGATCTCCCAATGGAACGGCACAATAGAATTCGTCCCGCCCCGCAAATCACCGAGAGCACGTTCGAGCCGGTTATGCCGCTCGACTGTATAATCGGTACGCTGCGCTTTGAGGTCAACCGCCAGTGACTCTAATCGCTCCTTACGCTGTCGGTCATTATCGCCCGAGAAGAACGCCGAAATCGCAAGATCGCCATAACGCTTTGCCTGCGCGAGAAATCCGTCCGCCGCCTTCAGGTTTTCGCGCAGCGTAGATTCCGTAGCTCCTTCAGGCGCTTCGCGGATCTTCTTCCGCTTCTCCATCGCCTGATTGAGCTGACCTTCGATCGCGGCACGCGAGAAGTCCTGCTGCGCGTTCGGTTTCCAGTGAAAACCGAGGATCTGGGCCTTCGTCAGCCCGACCAGCGAATCACCATGCCGCAGGGCGTGGTCGAGGAACGTGAACGGGTGGTCCTTCGCCAGGGTCGCCAGCCAGAGAGAGAGCTTGGCCAGGTCGACGGCCATCGGGTTCTTGTCCACCCCGTAGAGGCACCGCTGGGCCACGATGCGGCGGGCGTGGAGGATCTCGTCCTCGTCCGGCGGAATGCCCGGCACCCGGGCGTGCGCGTGCCAGGCCTTGACGAGCGCCTCGCCGAGCTGGCGGCAGGCTTCGACCAGGAACGCCCCGGAGCCCATCGCCGGGTCGCACACCTTCAGGTCAAGAATCTGTTCAGGCGTGGCGTTGGGGCCGAGCCGCTCCAGGATCGGCCGGAGCGTGGTGCGGACGATCGGCTCCGTGAGCGACCGCGGCGTGTAGTGCGAGCCCGACTTACGACGTTCGTCCGACGGCTGCAGGACCATCGCCCCGGGCGGCACGATCCGGGGCGTCGCCGCCTTGGCGATTTTCTTCTCCAGCGCCGCCACGGCATCTTCGGGCGTCTGCGCCTCCTTGAGTGCCGTCGCGGCCTGGCCGGTGACGTCCTGCTCGGCTTTCTCCTTGAGCCACTTCACCCGTTCGGCCGGCTTCAGGGTGAGGAGTTCGTCGAGGTCAATCGACGTCGGGGCGCCGTGGGCCTTCTTCGGCTTGATGGCGATCGACCGGCCGCGGGCCATTTCGAGGTTGAAGCCCATCATCGTCTCGTAAACCGAGCCGATCTGCTCAACGTCAAGCGTCCGGTAACTCAACCGCTCCCCGCCGAGGATGAGCAGGTTCTGGAGCACGCGGAACACGACCCCATCGGAAACGTGCGGAGGATCGGTCTTGACGCCCGGCTCGCGCTTCGAACCCTTCGCCCGGCCTTCCAGGAACGGGTAGCGATCAGGGTCGAACAGATACCCCTTGCGGGCCTGCAGCTTCATGCCGCCATGACGTCCGCCGTCGTGGATCAGCCGGAACAGGGTGAGAAGCTGAGCCCATGCTCCGTAGCGGTGGTCCATCGTGTCTGTATGCCGCCCGGCATCCTCACGGAGCCGTTCGAAGAGGCCCGAGACGGCGTAGTACTTCTGGTAGACTTCGTCGTTCGAAAGCAAGTCGCGGTCTTCGGCGTAGAGGACGAACACCAGCCGCATCAGGACCGTGAGAAGGCCCGCGTAAACGTGGTTCGGGTCGTTGGCGAGCACGTCGCGCAGTAAGTCTCCCTTACGCTGATCGTCGGCCGCCTGAAAGCCGCGGACCAGTTCATAGAGTGCGGCGAGGACTTGCTCGGCAAGCTGGGTCGAGACGAGGTTCTGATACTTGCGGCTATCGGCCAGGATGGCCGGGAGGCGCTGCTTGTCCGACAGCAGGAACAACCGCTTGGCCGAGAGGAGCATCATGAGCGCGGCGAAGATCGGCCGGCCCGCGACCTCGGTCATGGCCTGGACGGGGAACGTCAGGTGCCCCGAGGTTTCGCCACGGGGTGCGTAGACCAGGCGGAGCGACGTCCTGTTCGAGAGCAGTCCGATCGGTACCTGAGTCTCGCGGAGGAGTCGCTCGAACCGGGCCTGCGGACTGGCGTGCCAGCGATGATCGGAGGTCTCGGGAGCATCGTCGAGGTCGAGCCCAGTGGCCACTTCCTGGATAAGCATCATCCAGGGGCGATCCCTACTCGCGTCCGGCTCCGGCTCTCGCACGGCGTACGTGGGACGCAGCGTCTCGTTGTATGTGTCCAGGTGCGCTTCGAGGGAACCGGGAAGCTCACCGCCTTCGTCCGTGCCCACGAGGTCTTCGAGCGGCCAGCGCAGGATTTCGGAGCAGAACTGAGGCAGATTACGGATCGCCGCGACTGGGTCAACATGGCCCGGAACGGTGACTTCATCGACCAGGTCCAGGAAGCGGGAGTGGTCAGCGATGATGTTCTTGTTCGGAAAGGCCTGCGCAGCTTCAAGCGCAGGGGGCGACACAACCAGCCCCACCGGCTGAAGGAAGCCGAGCCATTCCTGATGAACGCGGTGTTCTGAGTCGTTCGCCATGGACTTATCCCGTGACCGGCCACAAATAAATCAGACCGACAGGCTCGATGCGCTCAGCCTTGACCTCGTAGACCGCCCTGATTCGTTCGGGCTCGGTCCGCAGTTCACGATCGATGGCCGCGAGCCGTTTCTCCCAGTGCCGCTTGTTCGATTCGAGCTGGCGACGTTCTTCGGTGTCGAAGTCCTCGAACTCGAACGCCAGCTGGGGATCCTGATACTTCTCAGCCGTTTCCGACAGGCGTTTCTTCTGGAGTTCAAGGATGTCGGCCATCGCCTTCGACTCTTGCTCGGCCCGCTTCGCGAGGGCTTCTCGGGCGGCAATCGCCAGATCCCCGGCCCGCGTTTTGAGATGGCCGAGGAGCTGTTCGACATCCAGGGGGGCGGCGAGTCGAAGTTTCTCCTGAACGACCGGATCGGTCTCGGGCAAGTTCGTGGGGAGCAGCGAGCTTTCCAGGAGGTCGAGCGTCTTGAGTTCGCTCTCGCGGGCGTAGGGCTTCAACGGCTCCTTACGCTGGGAGGGCTCGACCCAACGGGCGGTCACCGGGACGAGTTCCTCGTGCAGTCGAGCGGCACGGGGGCCGTAAAGACACAGCCGGCCGATGAGGATGACACGGGGGATGGCGTCCTTCGTGTGCGACAGGCAGGCGCGCGACAAGTCGTGATGGACGAACCCCTGGGCCGTGAATCGGCCGAGGAGCCTCTGAACGACGCGATGTTCCAGGTGGAGATGAACGACGTCCTCTTCCATCGTGCCGGTGTCTTCGAACACGACGGGACGAATCGGCGACTCACGCCGCCACTCCCACGGCTTCTGATCCCGCTTCCTGGGAGCGCGGAGGGTGTCCATCGTATCGGCCCAGGTCGGGTCAGCACCCTGTCGCTGATCGAGGGCCGGGAATGCGAAGCGGGAGACAGGTCGGTCCCAATCGTCGGTGTCCTGTACCGGCTTCAGCGGGTCTCCACCCATGAGCTGCAGGGCACAGGAGATGGCCGAGCGGAAGTGGTTTTCCTCAAGGGCGATCGATTTCTCGGACTTCTCCAGCAGGTTGCGCAGGCGATCGATCTGCGTCTTCAGCTCCTCCTGACGGCGGCGGGCCACCTCTTCCTCAAGGAGACGGAGAGATTCATCCTCATCGGGCCCATCGAGTTCGGCCCGGACCGTTTCTTTTGTCTTCCTGTCGATGTCCGTGTCCCGGAGTTCCTGTTCCATCGTGTCGATGTCGCGGCGGCGGATGCCGTACTTCAGGGTGTTGGCCAGCCGGCTCTCGACGACCTGGGAGAGACTGCCCAGCTCGACCTTGATCGTCTCGGTTTTCCGCACCAGCACTTTGAGGATGCGATCCTCAACCCGCTGCTTGTAGACGAAGTAGTGGCAGAAGACCTCGTCCTTCGGCTGGAGCTTCCGGTCGATCCGGCCGTTCCGCTGCTCCATCCGGCTGGGGTTCCAGGGCACGTCGAAATGGAAGAGGTTCCAGCAGTGGGTCTGGAGGTTAAGCCCCTCGCGTGCCGCATCGGTGGCGATCAGAATGCGGACGGGGTGCTTCCTTGGGTCGGTGTTGAAAGCCAGTTTGATTTCTTCCCGCTCGGCCGGGGGAGTCGGCCCGTGGTAGACCCGGATCCGTTCGACCGCCCGATCCGTGCCCTCGATGGCGGCCCTGAGCTGTTGTTCGAGGTATCGCTTCGTGTCGTCGTACTCGGTGAAGATGATGACCCGAGTATCGTTCCACTTCGCGGGGGATTTCGACTCCGACCGATCGCCGAGTTGAGGCAATTCGGGGCACATCGTCTCTCGAATCCAGTCCACGAGACGTCTGATCCGCGCGTCCGCCCGGCCTTTCGCAGCTTCGGCAATCTCAGTCATCTGGTCGAGCAACACCTGCTCCCGGTCGAAGAGGTCCCGTGCCGATATGTCGACCATCGTTCCGACAGTGGCCTTCGTCGCCGCCTCGATCTGGGCGTCCTCCTCTGCCTGCAATTCTTCTGCGGAAAGACTTGCGCGATCGTCGTCGCTGTCGAGTCCCGCGGCAAAAAGGTCGGGCATCGGGACATGAGTTTCGGCAAGTGGTTTCTGGCTTTCTTGAGCCTCTTCCCAGTGCCGTTTCACGGTCCGTCGATGTACGCGCAGCGTCCGGGCGAACGCCTCGACCGAGGACAGTAGACGCTGCTGGAGGCCGGAAATGAGGAGAGCGGCCGCAGCCTGCTTTCGTTTGGATTCTCCCTTGAGTCGTAGTTCTCGGAGTTCGCGATACTCGTCGAGCAGTTCCGAAAGGCGGAGTTCCGGTGTATCGGCCGGAAGGCCGTCGATATCGACCTGCTTGATCGTCCGCTTGGGGAACCCGCCGGCGATCGCCCTGAGGTCTTCCTTGATCCGCCTGACCATGACTTCGTCGCGGAGCTTCGGCCGAACGGGCACGCCTCGGCAGAAACGTTGTGGGTCCAGGATTTCCAGCAGGGCCGAGAAGCTGTTTGGGTGACCGTTGTGCGGCGTCGCCGAGAGGAACAACCGATGCTCGAAACTCCCGGCAATATCACGGATAGCACGCGTGAATTTCGAGTCGACAGCGTACCGGGAACCGCTTGCCGGAGCGGCGTGATGGGCTTCGTCGAGAATCAAGAGCGACCCAGGGCGGAAGTCACCGAGCCAGTCGCGAAGGGTGGCCGTATAGGATTCGTCGATGAGGAGCCGATGCGAGACCAGAAACCTTGTGTGCGTTGTCCAGGGGTTGACGCCGTAACCTCGCTCCCGCCGAACTCGTGCGATGTAATCCTTGTCGAGGATCTGGAACACCATCCCGAAGCGGCTCTCGAGTTCGTCCTGCCACTGAAAGAGCATCGATGGAGGGCAGGCCACGACGATGTCCTGGACCTTCTTGCGGAGCAGGAGCTCCCGAGCGATCAGGCCGGCCTCGATCGTCTTGCCCAGGCCGACGTCATCGGCGATGAAAAGGTTGACCCGCGGGAGTCGCAACGCCTTCCGCAGCGGTTCGAGCTGGTAGGCGTCGATGCGGATGCCGGCTCGAAAAGGAGACTGGAAGAGAGTCGGGTCCGTGGAAGTGACGCAATTCCACTGGAGCGTGTGAAGGTAGGACGAGAAAACTTGAGGTGGATCGAACTCCTTTGAGGCGATATCTTTCCAGCCTTCAGCCGTGATGATCTCGGGGTCGACCTCCTTCTCCCATAGCACCTCAAGAGGTTGTCCCTGGGCATCGTCGTCAAGGCACGACATTCGGATCAGCGTGGAATCATCTCCGGCCCCGGGCGGAACGACCTCCTCAACGAAGTACTGCCGCTGACGAACTCGGACCATCTGGCCTGACTGCGGAATATCGATTCGAGGCATATTCGTCTGTCCGCCTTACCTGTCGTCAATCGTTAACCGGAACAGTGTTCGACCGAATTGGACTTTTATGATGTCCTACTAGCAAGGTGGCGTCGTGTTCTTATACTCGGAGCACATCCGACATGATCTCCAGACTGGTTTCGCATCACATACTCGGTGGCAAGGTCGAGTCGCTACTGTCGCAAATGGGGTAGGTGGCCGGTACTCACAACAGCGAATGGAGTGCTTTGGAGATTTCTCACCGGGAAACGGCTCCTCGATGAGGCCACACCTAAGTCCGATTTTCGTTTGACTCATTAGACCCGAACAGAATCGGCGATGCCATACATTGCCACCAGCTCATTGTTCGTCGTGCGATGCAATGATCTCGGATTGCCGACTGGAAGACGGCCGCAGCATTCTGGACGACCTGCGAGGCCAGGCATCGAGCCTGCGTGGGGAACTCGACACAGGCGACCGGGATCGGCTGGACGAGTATCTGACCAGCGTCCGCGAGCTGGAACAGCGCATGGCACGCGAGGAAGCCTGGACGAAAACGCCGAAGCCCAAAGTGAATGTCGAACCGCCGAAGGACATCGCGAACGCTGCCGACCTGCTGGGCCGGGCCCGCTTGATGTTCGACCTGACTCACCCGGCCCTGCAGACCGACTCGACGCGGCTGGTGACGATCACGCTGACGGGGTCGACCAACGTACCGCCGATCCCGGGCGTATCGCTGGGGCACCACGACCTCTCGCACCATGGCAAGGACCCCGGCAAGCTCGACCAGCTCAAGATCATCGAGGCAGAAACGATGAAAACCGTCGGAGAGTTTCTGGCCAAGCTCAGGCAGAGCCGGGAAGAGACGTCGGACCTTCTCGGCAGCACGACGGTATTCCTGGGCAGCAACCTGGGCGACGCCAGCAGCCACTCGGTGCGCAACCTTCCGGTGCTGCTCGCCGGCGGCGGGTTCAAGCACGGCCAGCACCTGGCCTTCGATCCCCATAAGCCACCGCCCTTGTGCAACCTTTACGTAAGCATGCTGCAGCGCCTGGGCATCGAAACGGACCGGTTCTCGAACTCGACCGGAACGCTGACGGGGCTGGAGTTCATAGGGTAAGTGGGCCAAGTCGAGCGAGAGAAGGGGCAAGAAGGGGCAGCCCCACGAAATGTCGGTACCATTTGTTGTGCACTACGGCTGGAAGACGTTTTCGGGCAGCGGGACACCTTTGGGGACTTCGAAGGCTTCCCGCAGTTCGGACATGAAATTCAATGCTTCGAGTTGTGCACTCGGTTCTCCGTATCGTTTGTGACACCAATCCGGGTCGGTATCGATTCCAAAACGCTTTCGCAGTTCCTGATCGATCCTTGCGGCTTCTGCATCATTGCCCAGCTTCTTTTCGGTCAGGGCCAGGAAGATGTAGTCCGAGAGATCCGGTCGATCCCGCCGGGTCGTTTTGGTCAATGTCTCACGGGCCGCGATGTAGCGTCCCGTGCGAAACTGAGCCACGCCGAGAGTGTTGAGAATGCCGTAAATATTGGGTGCGAGAAGGGTGGCGCATTCGGCCAGGGTGAAGGCCGTTTCGTAATCCGAGGGTGATCCGCCAGAAACCCGCACTGTGCTCCATGCCGGTCCATTGTAGAATTCGACAGGATCCGCTTGCCGCTCGTCATTGCTCGTCGCTGATCGACCGGTCAGCCATTCGGCGGCATGCGCCAGCCCGATGAAACGGCGATCATCCGGCTGCCGTTCGCTCATATCCGCTGCGAATCGCGCGACACGGCGAACTTTCTCTCCAGATGGCTCCGATTGGCTCATAGCATTCAGGGCCAACCGTATTGATTCATCGTCCGTTGGCCTGGTCCCGGCGATTTGCGAAAGAGCGAAGGGGCGGACGCTTTCCGTGAATTCCTGATCCGTTCGCACTGCCTCTCGCACATCCGTTTCGATCAAGAGCTTCTTCCAATGCGTTCGGATCCGATCGCGGATCCGGGCTTCGTCGAGAGAATGCAGCATGGCCGCGATTCGGTCTTTTTCCTCGTTTTCGAGCGTGCCGTTCGCGAGTAACGCTGCGTGCGCCATACCGATTTGAGGATGACGTCCGAGAAAGTTGCGGGCGATCCATTCCTCGCGGATGCGTTCGGCATCGGAGGCGTCGAATTCGATGTCCCAGATCCGGATCTCGTTGCCGGCCGAGGTCGCGAGCCGTGGTCTTCCCGACGCACCGGCTCTGCCGCCGGCCGTCGTGAAGGCCACGTCCCCGATCGATTGCCCCATCGCGATGTTTCGTACCTCCGCGCCCGTCGCCACGTCCCAGAGCCGGATCGTGGCGTCAAAAGACCCCGACGCCAGCGTTTTCCCGTCCGGAGAAAACGACACGGAAGTGACCCTGTCCGTATGCCCCGCCAGCGGCGTGCCCCGGGCCGCGCCCGTCGCCACGTCCCAGAGCCGGATCGTGGCGTCATCAGACCCCGACGCCAGCGTTTTCCCGTCCGGAGAAAACGACACGGAAGTCACCCCGTCCTTATGCCCCGCCAGCGGCGTGCCCCGGGCCGCGCCCGTCGCCACGTCCCAGAGCCGGATCGTGGCGTCATCCGACCCCGACGCCAGCGT
>WGMM01000057.1 GCA_016125085.1 bacterium | reverse complement strand
CATCTCGTCGGACTGGAAAGGGAATCCGACGAATGCCCAGTCATACAGCCGCTGGCCCTTCGAGCCTGATCCGCAACTCAGGCGTTGCCAGGCCGCCTCATCGAACTCGGCAGCGAAGCGGTCCGCCCGGTCATATTTGCTGCCCAGAAACAGCCTCTGGGCCGAGGTGACGGCCACCACGTAGCCGAGACCGTGGTCCTCGATTACATTTCGAAATTTGAAGTCGGAGCCATAAACCTCGTCGGCCGTGACCCACCGGGCCGGCACACCGGCCTTCAAGGCACGACGCAGCATCACACGTGCCATCTCCGGCTTGGTGGCGAATGCCACATCGTCAGGGATTCCGGCCTCCTGGCATCGCGGTTTGTCGTCAGCCCAGGCTTTGGGCAGGTACAGAGACCGATCGAGGAAGGCGGCTCCACGGGCTGAACGATAGGCCAGGAACACGCCGATCTGGCTGTTCTCGATCCGGCCTGCCGTGCCGGAGTACTGGCGGGCCACACCGGCGGACTTCGTCCCCTTCTTGAGAAACCCTGTCTCGTCGACAATGAGCACGCCATTGGGTTCGCCCAGGTGCTCGACGACATACGTTCGCAGGTCGTCACGCACGGCATCGGCATCCCAGCGGGCACGTCCAAGAAGACGCTGGATTCCGTGCGGCGTGGCGTCGCCGACGGCCTCGGCTAGTTGCCAGGAATTCTTGCGTTCCACGCGGCCCATGAGACCGCGGAGGTACCCCTCGGCCCGGAGCCGGAGATCCTTCCTTCCGAACCGCGGCTCAAGCCGCGAGAGCAGTTGGCGAAACTGAGCGTTCCATGTATCGAGCGAAGGAGAAGCCGTCATCCGTGACCTCCGTGTTGGTCACGACTATGTCAGATCGACCGAGTTCAATAAAGCGCAACTGTAATACTAATTTTGTCGTTAATCAGTCAGGAATCGATGAAGCCGGGATCGATCTCTGTACTTGAACGGACTGGACATGTAACGTATACATGTCAGGCCAGTGGTAATCAACTTTCTCAAGGGTAGACAATATGGAACAATTTCGGAAATGTTGGCACGATTGAGTGAATGGGTGCCTGCAACGAATGCTAGTTTGTGTCTCTGAGACTACCGATTGCAAGCCATGGAGTTTACCGATTATGACGAACATCGAACTGAAAGACGGTGCAGCATCGGATTTGCAAACTACGGTGCGTTGCCCGCATTGCTGGCATATCTTCCCACCTGACCAGACTTTGTGGGTTTCGGTCCACCCTGATTTGCGAGGAGACGAAAGGCTTGGCGACGAGCTAAAGCGGTTTTTGCCCACGCGATTTTCGCCTGAAGCCCTGGCTCTGGATATGCACGGCCAGCATTGTCGTGAAAACGCTTGCCCGCATTGCCACTTGAGTATCACGCGAGCCAGCCTTGAGCTGCCTCCGACGATCGTTTCCATCATAGGTTCACCGGGCTCCGGAAAGTCATATTTTCTGGCATCGATGATTCGGCAGATGCGTTCCACCTTGCCGCATCGTTTTTTTCTCGACTTCACCGACGCTGACATGCGTTGCAACATAATTATCAACCAAAACGAGCAGGCTTTGTTCATGCGAGACAGCGAGGACGATCTTGTGCAAATCCGCAAAACGCAGATGAGTGGAGACTTGTACGATACGGTCTCTTTCGCCAACGGAAGGAGAGTCAGCTTCTCAAAACCTTTCCTCTTCACAGTGAAGCCTTCTGAAAATCACCCCGAAATCGCGTCGTCGAATAAGCAGTCGCGTCTGGTCGTACTGTACGATAACGCCGGAGAACATTTTCGTCCGGACGAGAACCACCCTGATCAGCCAGGCACAGAGCATCTTGCACATGCCCAGGTTTTGATGTTCCTGTTCGATCCAACTCAGCATCCTCAATTCCGACGATCCTGCCACGCGATCAGCAATGATCCGCAACTCGGTGATTTCGGACGGGTGTATGATCAGGTTGTAGTTCTGAACGAAGCCGCTGCCAGGATTCGTCAATGGACCGGAATGCGACAGGACCAGAAAGACAAGAGGCCCCTGATCGTTCTCGTCACGAAGCACGACATCTGGGGACCTCTGATAAAGGACCAGGTCCCGGTTCCGCTGACGTTGAGTAAACTGCTTCTTCGATCCCAGACAGGTCGGTACTGGCTGAATATCGACGAACTCACCAGAGTTTCCGAAGCTATCAAGGGACTTCTCAAAAAGAAGTCGCCTGAAATCGTCGCCGCGGCCCAATCGCTCGCAGAAAAAGTTCTTTACGTTCCAGTCAGCGCGACTGGTTGCAGTCCCATCCAGAACGAAAGGCCTGGCGTCGATGGTTTGTACGTCCGAAACGGGGATATCAAGCCCACCTGGGTGGAAATTCCCCTCATCTATGCTCTGCAAAGGACATCACGAGGCCTGATAACCGCCGTGAAGGTAAAAAATGCCTGACGACCTGATTCCGGTCGAGTTCGGTCGAATCGTTCCATTTACGCCTATCGGGGCCAGTCGAAACAGGAACACTGCTGATGATCGGTGAACTGCTTTATACTTCCTCGGAGATGGGATTGCGATTCGAATCTCCAGGTTTAAACACAGTCATGGCGACCAAAGGCATTCCGGAGGCATTAATAATAGATCTGAAGAAATGCAGCAGCTACCGATACCTATTCGATCCGGGGTCGCCGAGAAACCCCGTGGTTTCCATGTTCCGGATCGTAGAGATCAGTGGCACCACCTGGTACGTCCTTTCGCGATTGGCCGACAATAACGCGGATTACTCAGGACGCAAGATCCAGATCGCACATCACTTTGCATTGAGCGAAGACGAAATCGATCGATTCCACGAATCAGTCGCGCCCTCGAGTCTCATGCGTGGTGGTGTCCTTTTCCGAACCCGTTACGATGGAGAACCACGCTGGATCGCGCCCGAAGAAACACGCGATCGCCTCGAAAACGCTAGTAAGCGAATTCTCGCCACATCCATGGTACCTTCGACATGGAATCGTCTGACCGGTGATCCCTGCTGGGCGGCAGCATGGCTGGACTCCGCACTGCAACATACTAACGACCCGATATCTCTGGTTTATCCCCTGGGTACGGACGTATTGGCATTGTTCGACGAAACTCTAAGATTGATGCCCGTCGAACGGAGATGGACGATACCGTTCATGACTTTTTACACGAAATCCCTCGATAAGTGCCTGTGGCGCGGATACTGCGATCTGACGGAGGAAGCACGCGACGTTCGCGAAACACGCAAAGGCTTCGTGATCGATCTCGGTTCACTGCATTTACCGCCGCCGACAGGGATCGACGCTGCTTGCCGTGAGGCCGTTCGCACCGGCATCCCCTTAGTGACGGAAAGAAAAAAAACTGAAGCCGATTCAGTGAACAGATCTTCCGCTCAGGCGATCCGCCCTTCAAGTCTCAGTTCGAAAACGCGCGCCAGATTGCGACAACCAGGCGACGAATTCGAATCCGATGTCTTCGATCCGAATAGCGAAGGTATCGAGTCGTCTTTCGAAGAATTCGACATGACAAGTTCGAATCAGGTATTGAAACCACCCCCAATCGATCTTCGTCCGCCGCCTTTGTCCCACCAGAATTTGGAAAAGGACAAGTCCGAATCGATCGGAGCACGCTGGGATTCACGGGGGATTGCAACGCTGGCTCTCGGGGCCGCGGGATTTCTGATTATCGGATTTTTTCTCGGCTACCTGGCTGGTCTCAGAGCACAAAGGCCGCAGAAGAACGAAATCGTGGACTCCGGTTCTCCATCTTCAGAGATCGGCGACGATCCGACGTTGAGCAAGACTGAGAAAACTGCCAAGATCAGCCCAATTGCGGCCGATAAAGCAGTAAAGCAATACGATGCCCGTTCCAGGAGCATTTCGGCCGCGAAACCCGAGATCTCTTCGAAAATCGCTGCTCGATCGGTCGAACTGCCGAAATCACACTCGGAGTCGACCGAAATATCCGACCGGGAGCATACTTCGAAAAACGTAGCGGTTGAGGCGATACGATTACCCGAAAAATCCGATTCCAGAACCGCCGTTGCCGTTAAGGACTTTGTCGAAAATCACGAAATGGAGAAAACGCCGAATATCGATGACCGACTCCGATCGGCAAAGAACGAACCGAAGACTCCGGCTTCGAAAGCGGATCGAAGCGTCACCGAAAAGCATAATCATCAGGTAAAGCTCGAAACATGGAAGGATGGGAAAACGAAAATCCTTCCGCTGAGCCGATTGCTCTCGAAGGTTCTCGATCCGAAAACTCCTTACGAGCCATTCCTGGAAGGGATCGAGATCAGCGACGATTCCATTATTGCGTCGAAAGAACTGATCGTCGTCCATTTCGATCCGGATTACGCTGGCCATCGTATCAAGTTCGATAGAATCGGCAATGCCGTCTGGAAAGTCATATTTCCCCAGGAGCGTCCGAAGTCGCATGAGGAAATCTTGAGCCTGACGTTTTGCCAGATTCAGAACGAAAATGGAGACTTGATCGCACAGTGTTTCGACCCGATAGAAATGGTGGCGTCCTCGAAAGTCTCCCAAAATTCCAGAATCACGAATTGGGAAATCAAATTCGGCAGCCAGTCGAATTCGACGAACTCCATTGCGATTGGACGATTCCTGAAACCGTTTTCGAAAGATATGAATTTTCTGGAGTTCGTCCCTTTCGACGGAAATCGTCCAGACCGGTTCTTCATGGCCTACGAAAAACGCGTTCCCCGTAACAGCTCACTTTTCGCATCCGCTCCCGTTTTCCCGACAGTCGATTTTCCCATGGAAGGAATCGATCCCAAGTCTCTCCGCAAGATTCGCAAACCGAAACTTGCGGTCTTGCTGCAGAACAGAATCAGCAGCACGGAAATTTTGGGAATCGAAGCCTCGGAATTCGCGATCCTGGATTCGGAAGTGAAGGTCGACAAATCAGGATGGTTCGAATTCGGCAAATTCGATGTCATACTCGGGTCGATTCGGAAGGAAATCGATACAGTTTCGATGACACCACCGATGAATCCGCCCATTGATGTCCTCCAACTCGCGATCAGCAGGGGATTTCCGGGTTCCAAGCCAGAAGACGCAACGAAGTTTCTCACATTCAGGGCGAATTTTCTGGAGGAATATCGCGATCGGATGGAAACGTTCGACTTCCCGGTACTTTCATACGCCACTAACGGAAATGTTCGCATGGCACTAGGAAGCTACGATGGCAGGTCAAAACTCAATCCAGGAAAATGACGCACTCCGACACCTGATCGATACGAAACTCCTGCCAAGTATTCACAGAGCAGATTCGAAGACCGAGGTTCCTTTGGCATGAATGCATTTCAGACTCTCATCGATGAATTGATACTCCTGATCAACGATGATCGACTGATCCAGTCGGACCAGGTCGAACCGCTGGCGGACAAATATCGTAAGGCTGTCACCGAGGTCAACAGGCGACTGCTCGAATGCAATCGACTCATTCGTAACGGCCATCGATCCGAAGCTCTGCAGGAAGCGGAACGTGAACCGAACCTGATCGAATCTTACAACATGCTTGCGTTTCGCGACCTGGCACCTCTCTCGGAACTCGTCTCATCTTTCGAACTGGCGCCGATTCCGGAACTGCGACACGATATCGCGGAATCGATCGACACGTGCTATGCCGAAGTACAGCCAGCCGAACAGACTCTCCGTGAGTTTCGCCTTGCGAATCTGGCCATGGCCCCATTGCGGATACGCCTCGAACTACTGCGGAAACTCCACGCAATCGACCCAACGAATATCGGTTGGGCAGATGATCTCCGTCTATTCGAGCGAAAGCGACTCGCGGAAATCGAAAAGGAAGCCTCCGCGGCTGAAAATGCTGGTGAACTTTCGAAACTTGAGCGGCTTGCGAACGAAATTCAGGAGTCGGAGTGGACCGAATCACCGCCGGACGCTCTGGTCGCCTCAATCCGCACTTCACTGAAGGGCATTCGTCTGAAACGACACCGAGAGGCGACGCGGGAATTGCTAAATAAAGCGGACGCCGCATTCAGAGAAAAGGACAAGGAAGCCGCTAGAGAACCACTTGAGCTCATTGCCACAAACCTGGCAAAAGATCCGAAAGCGCTCGATGATTCGAAACTTCGGATTTATCACGAAATCCGAAACTGGCTCGAAGCATTGGAAGCCGCCGCCGAGGCCGATCGACTGTACCGAGATCAATTGATCCTGCTGGATCGGGGATTGGATGACCGAATCGGAATCCGCAAGCTCGAACCGATTTACGAGTCCATTCGGCGTATGGAACGGCCCATCTCCGAACAACTGGAGAAACGCTATCTGCGCTACAGGGCCGAATCCTCCGAATCCGACAGCCGCAAGTTCAAACTTCGTATCGGTGCCGCACTGATCGCCCTTTTTTCGATTGCGGGCGCCCTGGGTACCGTTTCCATGACCAATTCATGGAAACGCCGGGTAAATGAAGCTGAACTCGCAATCGGCCAACTGTTAGCTTCAGAAAATGTGGATGGAGCGGAGAAAGAGATCGAGCGACTCGAAACCGAGAGTCCATGGATCGCTCATGATCCGATAATTGCCGCTCGAAAAACGGAAGTCGCGAAAGCTCGTGCAGAAGAAGAACGGCGAAAGGAAACTTTCGAAATGACTTTTGCCGGCTTCAATGCCGCCTTCGACCAGCGAAACAAGACAGGCGCATTGAACGACGTCGACGCATTGGATTTCGTCCGGAAGCTGCTGAACGACGCCAAACTTCTCATGGATGGAAATCTGGCCAAACTTGACGACGAGCGAACCCGATTGAGCACTCTCATGACGGAACTGACCGAAATCGAAAGCAAGTTGCAGATCAAGGCGAACGAAGCCTTTCTCGAAGAGATCGCACCGGTCGAACAAGCCCTGAGAGAATTGAACCCAGCGATCGCGAATGAAGATGCCCTAGACAAAATCAGGCGAATGTTGCAAAAGCTCGATGCTCTCCTTAGAAACGCCGAGCAGGTCGAGGCCCCGGTCAAACAGGGGGCCGGACCTTTGAAAGTGAAACTTGAGCAGGCTCGCGATAGCATGATCGAACGCATCAAGGCGAATCGCGAATTTGGGGAAATCGTCAAAACCGTCGGCGATTCGAAAAAGTTTCGTGCGGCACTGCAAGCGTACGTAAATCGGAATCAGGGTAAAGCGGATGCGATCGCAATTCAGGGTATGATCGACAGGCAAGGCGGCTTCTGGGAACCGCTCGAAGCCATGACCGCGATGCAGCGAAAGTTCGCATCGCTCGATGTGGCGAATCTGTCGAAGCTCAAAGGCAACGATGCTAACGCATTGCACTCGGTTTGGGGCCAGCTGAAAACGGCTCTGCCCTGGCATCCGTCGTTTTCGGACCTAAACGGTAAGCCCCTTGAAGATCCATGGATCGAACGCATGGTCCGGGCCATTGCCGTCCGATCGGAAGCAAATAACGACCAGTCCCCGACGGAGAGAATCGTCGGAAAAGAAGGGCTCGGCCATCCGGCATTCATCGACACAGCCTATCTGGCCGTGATGCCCCTGGACAAGAACAATGTAGAATTCATGGCTTACTATCTGGTGAAGAAGCCACAGCAGAATCAGGTCAATCAGGCCGCCATTCAAGGCATTAGATACGAAGATCTCCAATTGAGTAAAACCGTCCAGACGAAGGTACTCAATAACCAGATCGCTTTCGGCAAATTCGATAATTTCGAATCACCAGTGCGAAAGATCGCTACTCCTCTGCGACGGAACGGCTTGCGAGTCGCAATCGGCTTCGAATGGGAAAGTCGCGCCCTGGAGTTCATATCCCAAGTCCGGGATGATGACAAAATCGATGCCCTGGCAAAATATTACCTATTGCGACAGATCGTTCAGGCTGCCGTCGACGGCAGCCCTATCCTTGCGACAGTTCTCAAGGATTATCGAGTAAAACTTCTTGAGGCCGGAGTCGCAAACCCCCTCAATTTCGTCGATCCGCATTCCACGGATGCTAGAAATGCATTTGGTCGTATCCGTAATTTTAGGTTATTCAACAATGCGGACTTCGTGGCTTCTCTGCAAAAGGAACTCAAAGATCTGCCACGCCCCGATACAGGATCCATATTCTATCCTGCCGCAGTCGTAAACCCGAATCTTGACGGACTGATTCCCATCGCCGGGGACTCGTCGATAGGCGATGGCGATCTCCATTATCTCGACACGTCAGGTCCTCGCCCCCAATTCGTCCCGATCGGAAAGAAGCAGGGTGCTCAACTTGATTTTGAAAAGAAAATACTCGAAAAACGAGTCCCGATGGAAATTCTGTGGGTCGGAGTCAGAAAATGAACCGTGAACAGTCGCCTCGCGCATTCACCACTTGCCGACCAGGGGGCCAGAATAATGATCGAAGATATTGACAACTTGCGAATTTACGTTCGGCGACAGGGCCGAATTCTCGGTCAATTCGACTATGAGAAGGTTCGATCCATGGTTGATAATAACTTGATCTTCCGAACCGACCAGCTTTCCCTGGATGGCGTTACCTGGGATCCTGCATCGAAGTCCGAATTCTTCCTCACAGTACCTGTGCCGACTAGAAAACAAAGGCCCGTCCGAGACAGGGATTCTGATCGGATTCCTGCGCAAGACCGAACCACCCCACCCGTCTCGGGTGAATCCAAAGTAGGTAGCTTCGATATTCTGGTCGACCCATTTCCTGAGGTGCCAGGGGCATCCTTAGAGTCGATTATCGAACCAGTCACCCAGAAATCCGGGGCTGCAACGATGCCTCCGCCCCGTGAGACAGGCTCGACCCCCTGGTTTTACGCGATCGGCGAACAGCAGTTCGGCCCGATTCCTCAAAACGAATTGGCAACGCTCTTGAGCACAGGCCAGATCGGTCCGCAAACCCCTGTCTGGACCGAAGGTCTGGCAAAATGGCAGTCAGCAGGCTCTACACCGGCCCTCTTGAGCGGATTCGCGCCTGGTCAACTCGGGAAGGAAGGGAACACCATACGAACCCAGCTTGGCGGTTACTGCATTCGCTGCGGTGAAGCGATGTCGCCGTCGGCATTGAAATGTTCGCGGTGCGGTGAGCCGATCGGTGGACAGGAACCGGACAGGAATCGCACCACTGCCGGTATTCTCGCACTGCTCTTCGGATCGTTCGGCATCCACAAATTCTACTTGCGTCAGCCCGTCGCTGGCTTCCTTCGCATTTTATTCTTCTGGACACTCATTCCGGCGATTCTCGGCTTGTTCGAAGGCATATCACTGCTGACGATGACAGATCGCCAATTCGCGGAGAAATATCGTCCCTGAATATCCGACTCGGACGATCGCCGAAAGAACATCCGGAAATGACCGTGGCTCATGGAACTCGAATCCGTCAACCTCGCAAAGCACCTGACAAATAGAAACGGAAAGGTCATCGATGCGCTATTCGAAAGAACGCAGTCCGAATGGGTCTGAAGACCATCTCTTCCCGATTTCCTGGTATCGAGGAGATTTCGAAAGCCGAATGGGATTTCGAGGCGGCAGGTTCCTGGCCTCGAATCTTTTCCTGGCATTTCTGATCGGTGCACTAGCTACGGCTGTTTTCTACGGCGCACTTCTTCCTTTCGAAGGCAAGCCCGCCTATCAGATGTTTTATGACCGGGGCCCAACGCAACATGCCGTCATGCTGCTGACGTTCTGGTCGTTGGCCATTCTGGGTATCAAGTGGCTCAAACTCAGGCACCAGCGAAAAATGCTCAATGAGGAATTCCTTCCGGATCGGCCCGACTTCGTCCTGGGAACTTCCAATGTCGACACCGTCCTCGACTCCATCCACGATCTAATCGATGACCCTTCACGATTCGTCCTGACGAACCGCATCAAGATCGCGCTTTCGAACCTTAAGAATCTTGGACGCGTTTCGGATGTCGATGACATATTCCGAAGCCAGGCGGATACCGACGAATCACTGCTGGAATCTACATATTCCATCCTCAATGGCTTCATCTGGGCAATTCCTGTTCTCGGTTTCATCGGAACGGTTCTGGGTCTTTCGGAGTCGATTTCCAGCTTCGGAGGCGTGCTCAAAGACAGTAAAGCCGATATGCAGGCAATCAAGTCCAATCTCACGCAAGTCACGAGCGGTCTGGCAACCGCCTTCGAAACCACACTCGTCGCCCTGGTCGCCGCTTTGATTGTACAGTTGCTCGCGACATTTCTTCGCAAGAATGAGCAGACTTTCCTAGACGACTGTTCCGAGTATTGTCTTCGGAAAATCGTCAATCGCATTCGGATAGTCAGCGATCAGCAGAACTGAGTCTGTCCGGGCCTTCGAAGTCGATTCGATTCTCTACCAGTCGACGTCAGCCTCGATCCGCGGATCCCTTAGCCATGTGCCCAGGAGAGCATCCGGAATGAAGAGACAAACGAAGCTCGAAGTCTCGCTCTTCAGTTTTCAGGACATCATCACTTCGGTCACCGGCATCATGATCCTGGTGACACTGCTGATGGCTCTCGATATGTCACAGCAGGCCGAACGCTCTCCTTCCGCCATCACACGCGAGATGATCGAGATGTCGCAAGCCCAGCTCGAGCTTGTCATGAGCGAACTCGCGGAAACCCAGGACATTCTGAACAAGAACGTGAATGATGTCGTGGCTCAAATGCAACTCGACGTCTCTACGATCCAACGACAGAGAGACGCTATGGCACGAAACGACATCGCTATGAAGGACCGAATGTCCCGGGTCGACGATTCTCGAAATGATGCTATTGACAGCATCGAACGGATGAAGAACAGTCCGGTGAACCCGGATACGCTTGCACAGGAACTCGAAGATCTGAATCGTCGAATCAAAGAGGCCGAAGAAAAGGAAACTCTGGCCCTTGACGGGGTCCTGATCCTCGATGTACCGACCAATAGTCAAAGCAAAAAACCCTGGATCGTCGAAGTCGATCAGAATATCATCCGTGTCGCGGCTCGTGAGAAACCTGATCAGATTCAGACTTTCGAATCGTTCGGTGATTTTCGGAATTGGATGAACACTCAAATTCCGGATTCGAATTATTTCTATCTTCTATTCAAGCCGGCGGGATTCGTCCAGTTCGAAGATATAGTCAAGTATTGCAAAAGTCCTCCTTCGGGTGTGCCTCTTACTTTCGGAATCGATCTGCTCACCGAAAAACAGAAATCCGTATTCCGCCAGCTTCAGGAGACGAAGAAATGAGCCGAAAGCGACGTTCCGGCGCCACGACGGGCAGCCTGGACCTTCTGCTGGACACTATTTGCAACACATTTGGAGGAATTCTGTTCATTTCCCTCCTTGTGAGCCTGATGGTCGGCGAAGAAGCGGCTAAGGTTGCAGACGCTCCAGCTGAAGCAAGCATGGCCGCCGAACTCGAGCTTATCGACAGCAAGATCAAATCTGCACAGGCCTCACTGAATCGCACACGAATCGAAGTCGATCGAATCAATCGCAATCGGAACATGTTCGGAAACGCCGATGCAACCAAAGCCCTTCGATTATTGGAGATCGAGAAAGTCAAACACGATGCGACTCTCGAAGCTTTGAATAATCGAATCGCCGAGACCAACCAGCACGTCGAGAATGCGAATAAAATCGCCACGGACCTCGAGCGATTACGAAGTCAAGTCAGCGATGCGAAACGACGACTGATAGCGGCCATGGACCGACTCGAAAAGGCCGAAAAGAAAAATGCGCGTGTCATCGGTTTCCCGACAGCCCGCACTACGACACTCATTCCAGTCACGATTTGCATCGGACGATCGAAACTCTGCATCTTCAACGACGTCAATATATTCGGCAATGTACAATGGGACCCGAACATGGTCGTCGGAAATGTGATGCTTAGCTCAGGAAATATGGTCAAGCCCAACTATGACAGGGGTTTGCGTTCAAATGACGGCGAGTTGACTGCACCAATGCTCAATCGCCTGAACCGCCTTCCCCTGAATTCGATCTACATTCAGGTCTGGGTCGAGCCAGACTCTGTCCCCCTTTTCCATTCCTTGTCGGACTGGGCGGTGGGGAACAGAATACCTCTCGAAATTCATGCAAGCCATGAAACACCTGAACTCTACAGCACCGACCAACCCTCATTCGTTCAATGAATGCATTCTCGTTCGAATCATTCGTGAAGCGGCTGAGAATTGAGGAGCATTCCCCAGCCAGCGTATCGAATTCGACATCGATATGCATATCTTATCGATAACCCATTCATGAGGTGATAATCAAAATGCAAGTGCAGTGTCCGAATTGCAATAAAGTCTACGATCATGTCCCCGAGGCCATGGCTGGACATAAGACGCTCTGCAGAGCATGCAAGAAACAATTCGTCGTTCCTTCGGAAGTCTTATCCAGCTCGACTCTCAGGAAACCAGAACCTGATCTTTCCGAAAAGAATTCAGCCGGTTCGTCTCCCGGACCGAAGGCACGCGATATTCTTCCGCAAAATCCGAACGAGTCATTTTCGCACCATTATCCGAACATTCCACCGTTGTCAAAGCCTATTACAATCATCCCAACGCCACCACTGCCCGTTTCGATTCCGTCGAATCATTCAACCGGCAGTTTCTCGTCCGATCATACGGAAGGCGTACTTCAGGATTCTGCCACGAGTATCGTTAGGCAGACGTATGCATATCCTCTGATGATTCGAACCTTTCTGGTCATTGGTTCGATTTTCGGTCTATGCGGATTCGCTTACGTATTAAGGGAATCTTCTCGACCAGAGCAACAGCCACCGCAGGTCACATCGACCATTTCCGATAATCTGAACTCCGAATCGTCGAATCCGAATTCGAACGCCAAAAGTATCGACCAGATAGATTCCAGAACAGAGGAACAAGATCCGATTCGAATTGCAGACATTCCTGCCGAGCCTGATCCGAATAAACCGGACAACCAAATTACGAAGAACCCGTCATCGAAATCGATGGATTCGGACGACTTCGTGGAACTCATCGCGGCTTTGCTTGACCCGCCCTATCGCAATGACCGGATACCTCGTCAGATCGAATCGGAGTTTTTCGAAACCGTTTCCAGGATCGAGAGCGAAAATGAACGTGCTGCGACTTTCGCGGCCTTATGCCGCGTCTGGGGCGTGGGTACCAATCAAGAGCAAACGCTTGGGCGGCAGAGATTGATCGAATCGGCGGAACGTGGCGAACCAACAGCCATGAAGGTTCTGGCGAAGATGTATCTTAATGGAATCGTATTCCCGATCGATCCCGAAAAGTGTTTCGAAATCATCAAGAAAAGCCGCCGATCTGGTCAGGATACATTCGCGATCGACTTCGCAAGATCGCTTTTGACAGGTTCTGACGGCAGGGATACTCTTTCCGCGGCGACCAGGATTCTTGAGGACCTCGGTAAAGACGGAAATTATGACGCGACTGCTCTGCTTGCGGAACTTTTACTCTTCGACAAGGACGAATCTAATGACAAATCTATCATTCCCGCTCTGGAATCCGGCGCGAAGGCCGGTCATCCCGCATGCATGGGTTTATTGGGACATTTCGTTCTCACCAGTAAATCGGAAAGAGAATTCGATGCGATCCCCGGGAAATCAGTCCGCGAATCGGTAGAACAGGCAATCGGATTGATCCAGAATGCAGCTCAGGCAGGATCGATTCAAGCTCAGGCCGATCTCGGCAATATACTGATGAATGGTTACTTCGGGGTAGCTCGCGATGAGTCCCAGGCTGTGACATGGTTGCGGAAGGCCGCGAATTCCGGATTGCCAAGCGCAATGGTAATGCTTGGCATGTACGAATCTCAAAAAGGAAGGCGCGAAGCAGCACGCAAGTATTTCGAAAACGCAATGCATGCAGGTGAAGAGGAAGGAGCGATATTTCTTTCTCAAATCGATTTCGAAGAGCATTTGGCGAACAGAGATTTCCGTAAAGCGACGGAATCTTTCGAATTGCTGATCGCTCTCGCTGATAGCGGGGCTCCGACCGCCAAGTACCTGGCAGCGAGAATTCTGGCCAGAGGTGTCCGAACAGGCCCTTCCACTTTCGATCGATGGATCGTCAGGCCAGCGCCTGAAAAAGCGTTCGGCTATTGCGAAAGTGCTGCTGAGACCAATCATCCCGCTGCGATGCGCTTACTCGCTGACTTCCATTCCAACGGAATCGGTACTGCGGTCAGCAAGCAGCAGGCTAACCGGTGGCGTACACGGGCCGACCGTGCCAATAATCTCATGAGGGGCATCGGCGACTCCGCAAGGTGAAGCCGAAGATGCCCAGATATATCGACTTCTCCACTTCGAAATGACTCGAGGCGAATAGTGGACGACTGGTACGTCACCCAAATTACCAAGGTGTCCGGACCTTACAGCGCATCGGACATCGTTCGCCTCACTCGGGAGTGTAAGCTAACGCCTACTTCGATGGTACGACGGGGGCGCAATGGCAAATGGGTTCCATTGTCCTTAGTTCGTGATTCGGTTGCGGCACAAGCGATTTCCGAGTCGAGAATTGTGACGCATCAAACTGCTCCGGGGCCATCCTCGCCCGCCGATGGGCTGATCGTTCCACTCGAAAACGACGTTCCTAGGAACCCTGGATTTGGTAGCGACAAGCGAAAGACCTTACTATTAACGTCACTTATGATCGTCTGTTCGATATTGATTCTCGCACTTATCGCATTCCTTCTCTGGATTTTCTGGCCAAGCACCGATGCGAACGAAAGCGGAGATGAAGTCCAGAGCCAAGCCCAGTCATCTTTCGAAGGTTCTCAAGAATCGCAAGGAAGCGGCAAAAACGGATCATCTGAAAGCAGTGAAGGTTCTTCTGGCGACCAAGGAATATCCTCCGAGGACAAAAGCTCAACACGATCCGAAAATGGGAATGGAAAGGAACGAACAGCTTTTTCAGAAGCTAGTGCGAAGCCGAAAGTTCAGTCCGAAGGGCAAGGCGGCTCCGGACTATTCTCACAGGGAGGCCGGGATTCCGTTTCCAGAACCTCGAAGGGATCTGGACATGGGAACGAAGGCCAAGCCCTAAAATCCAATGGAGACACCGGCCCGACGAAAAACCCGGATCTTCATATAAATTCACAACTTACAGAACAAAATCCTGAAAATCCGCAAGGGAGCCGACGAATTTCCGAGGATTTTTTGCCGGAACGCTCGAAGCGAAACAAGCCTGATCCGGACTGATCACAACGGAATGTCGAATTGAAAATCCGATCATATCTTCTCAATTTTCGCGAGGTGTGAATTTCTTTGAAAATCGTCAACGATTTTGCCCAATAGAGATATTGTCAAATCTCGACGGGGCGGCAAAAAGTCTGGCGAATTTTCGTGCTGGCGCTACGATGGTCGCATGATTACGATTCGCGATCACCGAACCGGCGACCTTTTCGACCCATGGGACCATCTTGGTGCGAATCGCAAGAGGTTGCTCGCGACAT
>WGMM01000018.1 GCA_016125085.1 bacterium | reverse complement strand
CTTCTCCTGGCCACCTGACTTCGACTGATCGCCCTTGTCCTGACCAGCTTCACCCTTCTCCTGGCCACCTGACTTCGACTGATCGCCCTTGTCCTGACCGCCCGATTTCGAGCGCTCGCCTTTTCGCTGATCGTCCGACTTCGCCTGATAGCCGGCCGGATTTTCTTCGCCCTGACCCGGCTGACCGTCTTCAGGTTTGGGCTGATCGTCCATGCCAAGGGCTTTCCGCAGTCGATCGAGCTTTTCCCGATCCTGTTTCGTCAGTTCGTCCAGCGATCGCTGCCGGGCATTTTCGTTGGGCTCGCCCTTTTCGGGTTCGCCCTTCGGCAGGCCATCGGGCTCGCCCTTCTCACCAGCCTCGCCTTTCTCGTTCGCTCCCGGCTGACCATCTTTCCGTTCGCCGGATTTCGACTTTTCAGACGATTTGTCCTGACCAGATTCGCCCTGCTGGCCCTTCGACTGATCGCCGGGCTCCGGCCGGTTCGACTTCTCCTGATCTCCCTTCGAACGTTCGCCTGATTTCTCGGTCGAGCGCTCCGTCGCGTCCGGCTTGCGGCCAGGTTCCGCCTTGCCGGTTTCCTCTCCGCCGGGGGGGCGCTCGCCCGTCGAATTCTTGCCCTGTTCGCGATTGCCGTCTCGCCCCTGCTGGCCCTTCTTTTCCTGCTCGCCGGTGCGTTCGGAATTTTGCTGGTCCTGCTTCGAAGCGTCTTTCGGAGCGTTTTTGCCCGGTTCGGACTTCGACTCCGAATTATCTCCGCCCTGGCCCTGATTCCGCTCGCCCGGCTTGCCCTGAGGCTGGCGGCCATCTTTCGAATTCTCGCCACCCTGGCCTGACTGGCCCTTGCCGGGATCGTTCTTGCCCTTGGCCGATCCGTCGCTCGGCTTCTGTTGCCCCTTGCCTTGCGGGCCGCCAGATTTGGCATTGTCGCCCGGCTCGGCCGATTCGGATTCGTTCCCCTGGCCCGACTTGCCCTGGCCCTGCTTGCCCTGATCGTTCTTCTTCTGGTCCTCGCTCGACCGTTGCTGGTCCTTCGACTGGTTTTCGCCCTGCTTTTCCTGCCCCTTCTGGCCTTCGCCGGTCTGCGAATCCTGCCCCTGCTGGCCAGGCTGGTCTTCCGGCTGAGGTTCCTGCTGGCCAAGCTCTTCCTTGGCCTGGGCCATTTCGTTCTGGGCTAGCTGGTCCCGTTCCGGCTCGGTCACGGGCGGCTGGATCACGATCTCCTGCTTCGCCGTTTCGAACCGGTTCGTCTGGAGTTCGCAGTTGTCCTTCAGCGTCAGCCAGTATTGGATCCGGTCACCGTCGCGCAGGCTCAGGGGCTTCAAATCCAGGGCGATCGTCGTCTGAATCTGCTTCAGAGCTTCTTTGGATTTCGGGTCGATCAGTTCGACGGCCTGCTGAAGAATCTCGCCGCCCTTGTAAACATGAAGCTGCGCGGAAGTGATGCCGAAATCGTCCGTCGCTTCGATCACGAGCGGAACCCGGGCGTTCGCCGGCCGCTGGGTCGGCGTTTCGGGCCGGATGAACCGGGCCGTGGGCGGGACGTCCTTCACGACTCGAATGTCGTATAGCACAGGCTCCGGATTCGTCTGCCCGTCGACTGTGTTGAAACGCACCGAGTATTGCCCATTCGCCTCGACCACGAACGTGCCCTTCAGCTTGCGCGGTTCACCCGGCAGCGGCACCAGCGTCACCGGCGGCCGGGGGCCGAAATCGAGCAGGCCCGACCGTGCCGGCTGATTGGTCACGGCCGTCACCGTCACACGCGTGCCCTGCAGGGCTTCCACATTGCCGTCGGTGACGCCTTCACGCCGCGGAGCCTTGGCGTAGGCAGGGAATTCGAAGTCCAGCGTGACGCTCTCCACGAGAGCCACGGGTAAAGCTTTCAGCTCGTAAGATCGCGTGCGGCCGTCGCCGCCGGCCATGTAATAGAGCATCTCGCCAGGGGCCTTTTCGATCGTCACCGTCCACGGATCGGCGAACGAACGCCCCTTGGCCATCGGAGTCTCGGCGAAGCTCTTGCCGCCGTCGCGGCTGGTGAAGAGCGTCACCGTGTCGGGCTGGGCGCCGAGCGTTTCCACGCTGAAATTCACGGGCAGGCCGGTGATCACCTTCGGGGCGTCAGGGTCTTCGCCCGGGCTCACGTTGGCGAACCGCGTATTGGTCGGCCGGGCGACATCGGCAAGAAAAGCCCGCCGGGCCGAATCCCAGATATTCTTGGGCGTGATCCACGAATACAGGCACAGGCCGACGACGATCGCCGCCAGGGCGTAACTGAGCTGCGTCACAGGGGAGGGATCGACGACATCGTCCACGTTCACGGCCGTCAGGTCGTTCACGGCCCGCGCTTCGATCGATTTCAGAACCGAGGGCGGGATCTTGTCCGCATCTTCCCGCAGCCGCAGATAGTTGATCAGGCTGTTCTTGAAGTGCGGGTCGACCGATTCGATCGACTTGGCGGCGTAAAGGTCGTTCACCCGCAGGAACATCGGCCGCACGATCCGCAGGCCGGCATAAACAGCCCCGGCCAGGAGACCGCCATAAAGCACGGTGCGGCGCGCGACCAGCGGCAGCTCGACGGTGTGGTCGAGCACGATTTCCAGAAACAGCACGGCCAGCCCGACCGTCACAAGCCAAAGGGTGGCCCGGAACATGTCGTTGTTTTTGATCCGGGCACAGGCGCGGGCGACCTGGTCTTCGACGAATTCGGCATATTCGAGCATCCGCCCGCGCGGGGTTGCCTGCTGTGGGTCGTGCGTCGCCATGGCGGTCGTTCCCCGAATTTGCCCAAAACCGTGCGTACCTTCCCTGCGTTCTCCGACCCTCCATTATATGTCGGCTTCCGGCCGTTGGGCAAACAGCCATGCCCCGGTTCGATTTTCCGACACCAGGCGAAATCCGTGCGGAAGATCGCGATCATGCCGGCCACGTACGACTTGAACGCTTCGAAACCCTGTCCATTTTTCTTCCGAGTCAGCAGCCTTTCAGCCGACCACTTCGAGTTCGTCGGCCTCCGCTTCGCCTTCGACGACTCTCATGCGTCGCATCCTTTCGTCGAATTCCATCAGATTCAGCAACCGCTTGCCGACGGCCGGATAAGTGAAATAATTTTTCAACAGCCAGCCGGAGATCCCTGAATAGAGATAGTCTGATTCCTCGATCAGATACTCTTCGTCCAGCCGCGACTCCAGCACATGGCCGACCGCCAGGCGGCGGATCAGGCGCTTCGACTTTTCGATATCTCCGGACACGTAATGGCCGATGTTGTCGCACGTCATTTCACGCGCGGCCTTGTAGGAAGCCGACTTGTAGATTTCGAAATGCCCGCGCCTGCTGAAATCGAGCAGATGATGCCCGATCTCGTGCCCGATGATGAATCGCAGTTCGCTCGGGCTCTTGACGATCCCCTCCAGCGTTTCCGAAAGCAGCACGACGACTCGCCGCTTCGCGAACGACATCGCGAAGGCATTGAGCTGCGAGTCGTTCAGCACGATCACCCGCGGCTCTTCCTCCACACCCAGGTAATCGCACACGTCGCGCAGGGCATTCGTCACCTCGGGGAACTGCTTCTCCGAAACCGCCGTGCCAAGCGCCTGAATGCGCCTGACGTTGAATTCCGCGAACATCACGCGGAACACCCAGATGATACCGTAAAGGATCAGAATCGACCCCAGAGTGGCGAACACCAGAAAGCCGAGCCAGAGCCAAACGAGAAGATTGACGACGAATATGCCCGGCCGCTTGCGCTTTTCTTCCGTGGAAACGCAAAACCGCACGACATCGCTCGTCGTCATCGAACTCGCTCCGCTGGAAATCCGTCGATCGGGGGAAGAAACTTGCACTGATCGAATCGGCGAATCATCGGCGATCCCGCTGGCCGAAACGGCATTCGAAATCGCTCGCACGCCAGTTCGAGCAGGCACTGGTTGCGGATTCGATCAGACTCGAACCGATACGTCAAGTGGCCGGTTCTTGAGAATCGGTTTCGATCGAATCAAGATACCGAGAGGGTGCAAATCGAAAGCCCGGACCGAATCGGCCCGGGCTTCGTGAAATCAGGCATGATGCGGCATCGGCTATCCTGCTTCACTTGCCGGGATTGGTGGATGGTTCGGCAGGCTTTTCGACCGGCTTGCCAGGCTCGTATATTTTGATGCCCAATTTACGGAGCTTCTCCACCATCGGATCGAGAATCTCCGTGTTACCGCTGCGGATCATCGTAGTCAACTGCTCGATTGCGACCGCGCGTTGGGACAACTCGGCTTCTTCCTTGAGAAACGCCTCGATCCGGCCACGTTCGGATTTGAGCGAATGGATTTCCTTTTCCAGTTCGGCACTCTCGGTCGCCTGCATTTCCGATTCGAAAACGGCTTCTTCAAGGGCCGAGTTGGCGGCGGCTATCGCCTTGCGGGCTTCAACCGATCGTTCCCACTGATGTTTCGCCAGTTCGAGCCGTGATTCGGCCAGTTTTCGCTCAGCATTCGAAAGTTCGTCCGAAGAAATTTGCCCCGATTCGAACTTCTTCTTCATTCGTTGGCTGGCCGATTCGTCGATCTCCACCAGTTTTTCCAAAGCCTGCGAGACAGGATCGTTCGGCATTCGCTTCAGAGAAAGTGCCAGTTCTCTCTCAATCCGTATAATTTTCGAACGAATCACCTTCTGCTTCGATTCGAAGCGGGAGATCATGCGTTTCGACTCGTCGAATTCGTCCTGCTTCTGCGCGATTCGTTTCGAAAGATCCTCAAGCCTGGAGACGCCACGCTGCTTGCCGGTTCCGCTAACGCCGAGTTCGCCCAGAACGAAGCGGACTTCGTCGATCTCATGGCGAATTTCCTCGTGCAATTTTCGGTAATGCGCCAACATCGCTTCCTGTTCGTAAGCGAACTTCGCCCCCGATCCGCCGACTGATTGAGCGATCGCCAGTCCCTTCATCAAAAGACATCCGATTAGCGCGATCATCACTCGTTTCGTCATCGTCATGGTTCCGATCCTCATTCCAGTTCTTTCAATTCGTGTTCGATTCCGATACAGCCCCGAATTCGATACGGGCCGACTCGGCCGCGAGCGTTCCGGGATAGTATTTCAGGACGAAGTCCAGATTCTCTCGCCAGTTCGACTCGGGCCTTCCAGCCGATTTACTAAATCGGGCCAGCTTCACGAGATTCTCCGCGATCGACTCGCGCATCATCTCAAGTTCGAAATTCATCGCCGGATCCGCCACTGTGGCCAATTCGAAATCGGGTTTCGAAGTCATGGCCGCCGATTCGTCGGGAGCTTTCGAACCTGGTCGTTCGTTCGATACGATCGGGACAGGTCGCCGGATAGCGACAGAATCGTCTCGATCTCGCATCGTTCGAAATACGAACGTCGAAACGATCGCAACGACTCCGAAAGACGCCACGGCAATCGATCGATTTCTCGATCGCCGCCGCAGATGCAACAGACGAATCGAATCGGAGTCGATCGCATTTCGAGGTCCGTCATCGGCCATGAGGCCCGCATCGATCTTCGCCAGCGTTTCCGCCAGTTTTTCCTCGTTCATGACAACTCTCCCGGGGCGTCGTCGTCCCGCAGCGATTCCGCCAGCTTCTGCCGGGCACGCGTCAGACGCACGTCGACGACCGATCGTTTGAGCCCAAGAGCTTTGGCGGTTTCTTCGATGGAGAACCCTTCCAGATAATGCAGCACGACGACCTCCCGCAATTTCGAAGGCAATGCAGCGACCGCGGTCACGACACGCCGGTTCTCGTCGGCATCGGCACCATTCCGGTCGATCGCGGTTTCGAAACCGCTCGCCACGATCCGCAACCGGCCGATGAGTTTGTCCCGCAAATACTTTTTGCGCAGCTTGCGCCGGCATTCACGTATGGTGATCGTGAGCAGCCATGTGCTCAGGGCACTTTCGCCACGAAAGCGGCCATGCCCGCGCCACAAGGCCAGAAAGACTTCCTGAACGACGTCGTCCACGTCCGACCGCCAGGCCAGCAGCCGCCGGGCCTGACGCCGCACGACCGGCTCATGCCGGGCGACCAGATGGTCGAAGGCCCCGGCATCGCCAGCGGCCAGACGTGTCAGCAGTTGTCCGTCCGTCACGTCGTCGGCCACTTTGGCTTTTGCCCTCGTCGTTACGTCCCATTGGTGCCGCGAGGGGCCGATTTCTTTCGAACGCTGGGCCAAAAAAATTTGACGACCACAATCAAACAATGGAAATCCGCTCTTTCGGATGCGCCGGAACCATATTCGAAAACGGCACTTACACAACGCCTCCGGCCCATGATAACGAGCCGGAAGCGTCAGCGACGGATGCCTATACAGCGAAACCCAAGACTTCCCTGAACTCGCCCGATACCGAATTCGGCTTGCGAGAAAATCCTTGAAACTCTTCCGTCGCTTACGCTTCCGGCTCGTTATCCACCTGGCGACAACCCCTTTCGTCGCTTACGCTTCCGGCTCGTTGCCCGCCTGGCGGAGTGTGACTTACGTCACTTGCGCACCTTGGCGATCAACCGCACGACGGCCGAGATGATGTCTTCCTCGACCGACTCCGACCATGGGCTCGGCAGGCCGTAATAGATCATCGAGGTCGCACCTTCGTAGCCGCCTTCTTTGAGCACCCGCAGGCTGGGGATATAGGCCATGACGTCATTTGCATAGGCCGTCACCCAGGTGCGGCCGGAGCCGTTCGAACGCTTCAACCGCAGCGAATAGTCGGCGACCACCTCACCGCCGAGGAAGATCCAGTCAATGTCCTTGCCAAGGCTCCAGACCTGCACCGGGTAGGGATATGCGGGCGTGAGATTTCCGTCCGCGCCCCGTTTGGGGAACAGCGGAGAGTCTTTATCCTGACCGCCCAGACGAGCCAGCAGCATTTTCGCCCGGCCGGCGATGTATTTGTTCGGGTCTTTCGTCTCGGCTTCGAGTTCAGCCTTGTTCGGCACTTTGGAGTGCTTCAGGGGGATTTCCTCGAAGGCGTGGGCCAGGCGGTCGCCTTCCAGCGGGGCCAGGCCATGATCGACCACCACGCTCGTCGCATGGGCCAGGCGGCTGCCGTATTGTTCAGCCAGTTCGACGGAACGGCGGGGCAGGGGATTGGCGTCGGCCCCGCACCCAGCAGCGAACAGGGCCACGGCGCCAGGATATTGTTTCTCCAGGGCGATCTGGGCATAACCGGCGTAATCGCCCGAGTATTTGTCGTAATCGAGCGTGGTGCAGTGGCAGGCATATTGCGTGACGATCGCGAAAACCTTGCCGGCTTCGTCCTTGGCGACGAGCACCGGCACGTCATGATCGACCGGGCCCTTCAGGGAGAGGTTCTTTCGCAGTTCGACCACCTTGTCGGCCGGATTTTCGCGCCGGTTTACGGCGAAGCTCGTACGGCCAATGCCGGTGTGCAGCGTGGCGGGTTTCAGTTCAGCGACGGCTTTCTCGGCCAAAGTCCCCAGTTCGTGCGTGAGCATGGCCGTATAGGAGAGCATCTTCGCGGTCTCGATTTCGCTGAGGTCGTACATCGTCAGCAGGTTCTGGCCGACCACGGGCCCGCAGTGGGTGTGCGAGCAGGCGAAGGCGATGCCCGAGCGGGGGATGCCCGTCTTCTTCGTGATCGCTTCGGCCGCGGGCACCTCGACATCACGCGCGATGCCGACGACGTCGATCGTGACGAGCACCGACTTGTTGCCCGAGGCGTCCTCCAGCGCGATCGCCTTCGCCCACAGCGGATGCGCCGCCCCGGTGGCCGGCCCCGTGCGAGCCGCGTAGCCCGACATCCAGCCCGGGTTTTTCGGCGTGATGTCCATCTTCGCGACGCCGACTTTCCAGCCGGCGGCCGATGCGGACGAAACGCATACGAACAGGGTCAGCAGCGAACGCATCAGAATGCAACGGAACATGATCTGGCGGACTCCAGAGGCTTCGCCATACGGTGTCGCAGGCGGGAAGGCAGGTCAGGCAGGCACCGACGACGCCCAATGTACACGGCGCGGGGTTACGGATCAAATGGCGTATCCGATTTCCGATCAGGCACGGTCGAATCGAAACTCGACACAGGTCGCTTCCGATTTCGAAACGGATCGGAACACGCCACGTCATGACCGGCTCGCGTGACGATGCGGTTGCCTATTGCAATTCGACGAAGGTTCGATTCCCGGATGACTGTCGAACCATGCCGGTTTTCCGAAATCGATTCTCCAGGAGCACATGAAATCACTTACACCGAAATGGCAAGGGCTTCTGATTCAGCCGCCCGCTGATCCTGGCAGGAAGGTTCAGGTCGAAATCATAGAACACAGGCAGGCTGTCGATGACTTCTTGCGGCAGGATTTCCTTGAGAAGTTCATTCATTTCGAAAGAAACGAGTTCCAACAACGACTTGTCCACCACGACCTCGGAGAAATTCCGCACGATACAGACGGGAATGATCTCATGGCCTGAGCAACTGCGCACTGATCTGATCGTACCGTCGGTCGGCCCGGAAGAGCATGAAACGCAAAAAATGACATGGTCGCCATCTTTCACTTCGTCGGTCGAGGAATCCGAGACATCGAAACCGGATTCGCGAAGCTGCTCCGGGATATCGCTGAGATCCTGTTCGGTGCAACCGACCGCGAAAAGCCGGCCAGGCACAGCAAGCGGAAGCTCGACCGGCATATCCGATCGACCCGGAAACACGTCATGACATTTCAAGATCGAAGCGATCGCTTCGTCAACCGTGTCGATTACGGGAATCGTGCCGATTCTTCCGTTTCCGATCAGCGAACCGACTCGACTCGGGCTTGAGTTGCACAAAACGACAAAACGGGATTGACCGTAGTTACCTTTGTGATAATCCCGGGTTCTATTTCGAATGACATTCATATAGAACAGTTCTCTCACGAGCCTGTCTTCCAGCTTATCCTGACCCTGCAGATCCAGTACGATCCCCTTCAATTCGCCGATCGCGGTCTTCCGATAAAGTCCGTGTAAGATTTCCTTGAGTTCTCCGATGTTATCGAATGGCTCGAGCTTGATCACCGCGACATCGCCTTCGAAACGCAACACGCGAAACCTCGATTCCGAACTGGCACATCTCCTTGAACATACGTCGCAAATGCCATGAACCGTCGCCGCTGGACATGCGCCGAGTGATCAGATCCCGCTGGCCAGGCTCGTGAACACGGCCGCGATCAGCCCCACGAACGCGATGGCGATGAAGCCGACGATCAGACCCAGAACGATCGTGATAATCGGCTGAAGCAGTGTCGAAAGGCTCTTGATCATCACCGTCGCCTGCTCTTCGAAATCGTCAGCCATGCGGGCCAGAGATTTCGGCAGGTTGCCCGTCGCTTCGCCGGTTTCGATGAGCCCGACCACTTCGAACGGAAACCGGCCCGACTTCGTGAAAACAGGCCCGATCTCGTCGCCGTCGCGGGTCGCAACGGCGGCATCTTCCAAAGCTCGTTCGTAAGGCTTCAGCCGCACCACGCCGGCCGTCAGGCTGAGCGCGTCGGGCGTCGACACGCCGGCCTCAAGCAGTGCGCCCAGCATCCGGGCCATGCGGGAAAGGTCGATATTTTTCTGAATTTTGCCGAAAACGGGCACGTACCAGTAGATTTCGTCCAGAATCGCCCGGCCGGCTTCGGTTTTGTATGCAGCCCAGATGCCGATGACGGTTCCGATCAGCAGAAACACGGGCATCAGCGGCCCCAGGGCCATCATCAGCGAATTGAAACGGAACAGCAATTTCGTAGGCAGCCAGAGGTCGCCCCGCTTCGATTCGGGGATCATGTCCGACAGGATGCCGTTGAAGAGCGGCCCGACGAACACGGCGATGACCAGCAGGCAGATCGTGGCCATCGTAAGCACGATGATCGGATAAATCGCGGCCGATGCGACATTGCGCACAGTGCGGGCCCGGAATTCGGCCACCTGGGCCAGTTCGGACAGAATCTCCGGCACGGCGCCACGGGCTTCGGCGGCGCGGATCATGTTCACGGCCAGGCGGTCGAAGGCCTGCGGCTCGCGCTCGAAGGCTTCCGCCAGAGTGCGGCCCGACTTCACGGCGTCGGTCATGCGGGCGATCACGGGCCCCAGGGCACGCCCTGAGAAGTGCTTCTGCAGCCCGCGCAGCGACTGACCGACATCCATGCCAGCCGAAAGGTATTGGCCGAACTGGCGATAGAACAGGGCAAGCTGTTTGGTGCCGACCTTGCCGAACAGGACCCGTTCCAGCAGCGAAGGGCCGCCACCAGCGGAGAATTTGGCGTCGTCGTCGTCGAAATCGTCGCGGTTTTTCCGCGACTTCACCGGCTCGAAGCTTGGCCCGGTGTCTTCGTCCGTTGTCGGCCGACGCTTTGGCTTCGAACTGCCGGATGCCGCTTCGGCTGGACGGAAAGTCGACTTTCCGGCGCGAGGCGGCTCGTCTCGCTCGATCGGTGCCCGGGGCGGCAGTTTTTCGCTCGATCCGCCGCTACGGCCCGGAGCGGGTCGAAACGTCGAACCTGAGCCGGATTTCGAACCGCCGGGGGCAGGCTGATCCAGTTCGTAGGGGGCCAGATCTTCGTCGTCGGCGTGGCTCATGAAACCTCTGAAAAGACCGGGGCCTGGTGAAACGGATCGATACGAACGGATATCGGATCTGAGTCGAGTTCTTCGATTATTTCCCGAACCGGCCATCGGGAGCAAGCCGACGACGCCCGGGAACCGAACGGCGGGATCATGCGTCAGATGTTGCATGCGTATCCGGTCGTTCGATCGGCGTATGCTTTTCTCTCAGGAATTTCGCCATGAATGCGTTCGATTCGACAGCCAGAGTATGCGCGAAGACGGCCTTCGCAGCGAAATCACGCCGCCCCAATATCCTTTTCGCCGCGGCTTGCCTCGCAACCGTGTTACCGTTCACGGGCTGCGGCCGAATGGAAACCACATCGAGCGACTTCGCTCCAAGTGCCGCGCCCAGAGAATTCTATGCACTGGAACAAAACAGCGTTCAGCCTTCTCCGATCAGAGCGTCGCGCGAAGGCAGATCGGCATCCGGCGGCATGATGGGGGGCATGGCCGTCGCTGACCGGAGCGGGCCCGGCGGCCCGAACATGGCCGAAGCCATGCTGCAGGAGATCCCCGGCGGTGCAGTCACCAAATCGGCCCGGGCCGATCGCAAGATCATCTACACGGCGACCGTCGACCTCGTCACAGACGATCTCAACGCCTTCGAACCGAAGCTCCTGGCCATGATCCAGGAAGCCAGCGGCTTCGTCGCCGAAACGAACCAGACCGGCACCGCGGGCGGCCAGCGGTCGGCCACATGGAAAATCCGTGTGCCTGTCGACAACTACGACGGCTTCCTCCAGAAAACCCGCACCCTGGGCGAAGTGCGCAGCGTACACGTGAACAGCCAGGACGTGACCGAGGAATTCGTCGATGTCACCGCGCGCGTCAACGCCAAAAAGGTGCAGGAACAGCGGCTGATCGACCTGATCAAGAACGCGACCGGCAATCTCGAGGACGTGCTCAAGGTCGAAGGCGAACTGGCCAGGGTCCGGTCCGAAATCGAGCGGATGGAAGGCCGTCTCCGGTTCCTCAAGGACCAGACCGACCTGACGACCGTCACCGTCACCGTCAGCGAGATCAAGGACTACGTGCCCCCCGAAGCCCCCACCTTCGGCACCAAAATCACACGAACCTTCCGCGAATCGACCGACCGCCTCCAGATGGATCTCGGCGAATTCGTCCTGGGGCTCGTCGCCTGGGCACCGTTCCTGCCGTTTTATGTGGCCGGCTGGGGCCTGTTTCTCTGGCTTCTGTGGCGCGTCTGGCGTAAAATCCGGCCTATGCTCGCGGCCGAATTTCATCGCACAATTCGGCCCAACCCGATCGGCAGCGTGCCCGCGCGGGACGACAGCAAGCCTGAGCCCAACTGAGATCCGCCATGTCGCAGCAGCACGTCGAAGCCGGAACGGAGATCGCCCCCGGTGAAGATCAGGAATCCGGGGGTCTGTTTTTCCGGATCTTCGCCAGCATGGCCGCTGGCGTACTTCTGGGGATCGTGCTGGGCTCGCGCGAATCGATCCTGGGCATCCCCACCGCGACACTGCTGACGATCTGCCAGACCTCTTCGAAGCTCGTCCTTCAGCTTCTGGCGGCTCTGGCGACGCCCCTGATCCTCGTGGCCGTGAGCCACGTGCTGATGACGTCCGACATCAAGGGCCGCCAGGCGGGGCGGCTCGTCTGGCTGCTGCTTTCGAACACGGTCATGGCCATTCTCATCGGCCTGGCGGTGATGAACGTCTTCCGCCCCGGCACCTATTCGAAATTGCCCGAGCCCTCAGGCGCACAGGCCGCCGAACTGGCCAAAGTCAGCGTGACGGAGCAACTCCTCAACAACGTGCCCAAAAGCCTGCTCGGCCCGCTGGGCGATTCGAACAACGTGCTGGGCACGATCGTCATCGCCGTCGCTTTCGGCATCGCCATGCGCGAGCACCGGGCCAAGCTCGAGACGCTCGTCGAAGCCTCGCTGCAGGTCATCCTCAAAGTCATCGGGTGGGTCATCCAGCTCGTGCCGCTGGCCGTTTTCCTCACGATCACGCACGTCGTCGGCGTCGAAGGTTTCGAACCCTTCGTGGCCCTCGGCGGTTTCACTATTACGGTTCTGGCCGGCCTGGCGCTCCAGGTGATCTATTACATGACCCGCATTCGCTTGAATAGCTGGGTGCGGCCAGCGGCCGCGATACACGCCATGCGCGATGCCCTGGTGATGGCATTTTCGACCGGAAGTTCGACGGTCACCATGCCCGTGACATTTCGATGCCTGCGCGAAAAAGTCGGCCTGCGGGAACGTTCGGCCAGCATGGGGGCACTCGTCGGAGCGAATTTCAATAACGACGGCACCGCGCTTTACGAAGCCACTGCGGCCCTGTTCATCAGCCAGATGCTGGGGCGTGAGCTGGATATCTGGCAGCAGCTCGTCGTGGTGATCACGTCTGTCGTCGCCAGCGTCGGCGCGGCGGGCATTCCGCGCGCTGGTCTCGTCACGATGACACTGGTCTTCCGCGCCGTGAATTTGCCGCCGGAGTACATCACGATCCTGTTCGCCGTGGACTGGTTCCTCGACCGCTGCCGCACGATGGTCAACGTCCTGGGCGATGTGACCGTCAGTTGCATTCTGGACGGCAAGACGCCGGAAGCGAAAGAAATCGAAGCCGCCGAGGTGGCGGAAATGAGTGAAGGCGGGGCCGTCGCTTGACACTCGAGCAATTTGCGATTCCCGGAAATCCGAAACCTGAGCCGCCCACGGCTTCAAGTGCCGGAAGCTTTAGACATGGTTTTTGCATTTCGAATTCAGCGGGTCTCGAACCGATTCTTTCAATTCGAAAGTGCTGACTTGTCGATATTCACTTGCTGATCTTGCCGATCCGATCGTATTTCCACCTCTCCTGGCCGAACGCACCTCAAAACCGCAAGCACCACCAGCGAACCCAGCGCCAACCACCCCGTCGCCGCATAAAGACCGTAACGCACACCCGTCGCAATCAATAATTGCACCGCAACGATCGTTACCCACATCCAGCGCTGGTGATACACCTTCGGCCACACTTGCCGCAAATCCTGCAGCAGGTGATAACTGGCGAACACCCCCGGCGCGGCGATCCACGTGCCCACCAGAAGGCCGCAGATCAAAAGCGGCCAGCGGCCGAGAACGGCGACGAGATCGAACATCGAAGCCGCATTGACCGTTTCCGAGCCGATCGAAATGGCCACCACGCCGATCGTACCCACGATCGGCACCCCGAAGCCCAGCCCCAGAACGGTGCCGAAAATGCCGTCTTTACGGCTTTTCAGCCCAAGGCCCCACTCGCAGGCATAAAGCCCGCACACGGCCGAAAAGCCGAACGTGGCACGAAACGCATTCCGAAAGGCGTAACTGGCATCGACCACCGACGGATCGAGCACCAGCGTGCGCGGATTTTCCGTACCCAGCAGCAAATACGCCAGCACGGCGGCCAGGACGCCGACGATCAGCACGATGACGTTATCGACCAGTGCCGCCATGATCCGCACCATGCCGTAACCGATGGGGATGATCCAGAGCGCCCAAAGCGATGTCGTAAAATACCGGACATAATCCGGCACCGGAGTTTCCAGCACGCCGAAGCCCTGAAGCGTGCGGAAATACCACTCGGCGGCCAGCTCGATCGAAAGCGTCAGAACCAGCAGCGAGACCACCCCGTGCGTCGCCAGAACCACGGCCGGCCCGATCTTCGGCCCGAGGGCTTCGGCCAGAATGCGCCTTACCGGGCGATTCCGCCGGCGCACGAGCGACATGGCCAACAGCACGAGCGGCAACGCTGCCCACGCTCCGGCCCACACACCGGCCAGAACGGTCTGCAGGTCGCCGAAAGGCAGCGAGCCCTGGGCCGGCAGATCGATCCACGGCAGCCAGAGCGCTGCGGCGATCAGGCCAGGCGTCAGCCCCGTGCGCCAGTCGCGGATCGCGTCGGGCTCAGGGAGCTGGTCCCAGAATCGCCGCCATTCGGGCGTCGTATCCGAAACCATCGGGGCCGATTCTGTCACCATATCTTGTGGGGCGATTACCGTTTCGGGGTCGTTCATGATTTTCAGGCGTCACAGGATCGAAACGATCGGGGGCGAAGAGACCGGCCCTTCGCCCCCGATGGATTCATGACATCATGCGTTACCGGGGCTTGCAGGATCAAGCCCGGTCAGTATTCGACCTTCAGGCTTCGAAGCTTTCCGAAGGCATTCCCGGCAGGTCGGGGAACTCGTCACCCGCCACGTTCTTCGCCTTGTAGCCGCCCTTGGCCTTGTAATACAGGTTCAGGAGCAGGTAGCAGAAGAACATCGTCAGCGGCACGAAGGCCGTGAGCTGAAGCGCCTGGCGGCCACCGAACAGGCCGGCGTCCTTCACCAGCGGGGCATCTTCGCCGGCGGTTTTCTCAGCCTGATCCCACCACTGAACCAGCTTTTCCTGGGTCGCCAGCGTATCGGCCTTCACGGAAGCCCCGGATTCCTTCATCACGCCCAGGTCGCGCCGGGCGTCCTTACCGCCGTTTTCCATCACGCCGATCTTCTGGCCGTCCAGGCCGACGACGGGCTCCAGCCAGAGGAACTTGTTCGGGCCAGCGGCCATGTAACGCTCATACACAGCCGGAGACTTCTCCCGAAGGTGCTCCGAAGCGTTCTTGTCCTGGAAGAAGCCGATGCCGGGGCCGCCCAGCAGGCCCGCCGAAAGCATGCCCACGCCGCCGGCCGCGCCGATGGTGATGGCCCCGCCCTTGGGGAACTGCTCCGAGACCACAGCCAGCATTGTCGGCCACAGGAACGTCTTGCCGATGCCGTAGATCGAGGCCGCGACGACGCACATGGCGATACCGTCGGCCCGTGAAAGCAGCGTCAAGCCAGCGGAGCCGAACACGGCCGAAACCATCAGCAGCCCGAGCGGCGAGGTTTTTTCGACGATCGGCCCGGCGAAGAACCGCAGGATGAACATCAGGGCCGAGGTGTAGACGAACAGGAGCAGGCCGTTCTGCTTGCTGTCCATGATGGTGCCGGTGATCTTGCCGATCCAGCTGTCCGTGCCAAGTTCCACATAGCCCACCATCGCATGCACGAGCAGCAGGAAGGCCAGAACCAGGTGACCGAACCGGAAGCCGGTCGCCACTGCGAAAACCGCCAGCAGAGCCGCCGCGATGCCGAAGGCAGGGAAGTGCGGAATGCCGAGGTCGTTCTGGAAGAACAGGCCCAGCAGGGCACAGATCACGAACGCCCCGAGAATGCCAAGCTCACCCAGCATGTCCTTGTACGAAATGCCCGAGGCACTGGCTTCGGACGCCGGAAACTTCTGCCCCAGCATCATCAGCCCGTAAAGCACGACCGGCACGAGGAACAGCGAAATCTGAATCTGCCACCCGATCGGCTTGGCCCCGTCCGGATTCATGAAATAGCTGGCCAGACCGCCCGCGATCAGGCCGCCCGGCCATCCGGCGTGCAGAATGTTCAGATAGTGCGTCTTGTCCTTGGGGAACAGCGTCGCCACCAGCGGATTGACGACCGCCTCCGCGATGCCGTTACCCACCGCGAACAGGAACATGCCCCAGAACAGGCACTGAAACGCCAGCGATTTGCCGCCAGCAGCGTAAGCCGCACCGGTCAGCAGCGTCAGAACGGCCGAGATCAGGTGCATCAGGAACGCCGAAGCCATCAGCTTGCCGAAGCCGACCTTGTCGGCCAGCAGCGACGAGATCAGGATCACGATGCCGAAGCCCGTCAGACCGCCGCCGGTGATCCGCCCCAGATCGGTCTGAGTGAAGCCGTACTGCTCAGCCCATTGCCCCAGAATGCCCGCGCGGATGGAAAAGCCGACGCCGGCGGCGAGAATCGCCATGAAGCCGGCCCAGAGAAGCCGTTTCGCATTGGGTACGGTGACGCTGTCGGGTGTTGCCGTCATGTTCGGTCGTTCCGGGTTGGTGTTCGAGGTGTGGAAACTGGCCCGCTTCGCGTGATGCGAACTGGACGCGACGTGCCGAAGCCGGCCGGTTGCACGAGCTGCGCCAGATTTGTGCACTGCGGGAGACGGAACCAGATTACGGACCAGGCCAGGGTGCGTCCAGTGATGGCCGCGGCCAGATCCGCCGGAGAGCGGGCGTCCGCCGTGCCAAGCGTTATAACCCACGCGGCCGGACGGGACAAGCCGCCAACGCGACTTTTCGAATCGCCGGACCGGATCGAACCCCGGAACTGACTAAGCTTGAGTACCTGAATCGCAGCGAACTTCGTGAACTGCCCGTTCGATGAAGGCATGGGCGTACTTCGATGCGAAAAGCGTCAGCGCATGCGGCACGCCAGGCAGGATTTCGACCTCTACGCATTGTCGTGCAGGCAACACGGAATCCGCTGATCCGTGAATCTGGAAAACCTTTACCTTTCGAATCTCCGGGCTCGGCCGCCATCTGAGAATCGCACATATCGCCCACCGCTCGAACCCGGAATTCGCCCGTGACAATCGCTCAAGGCGGCGAATCGTGCCACGTGTCACGAACGGGCGGCTCATGAATCCTGCAATCGCAGCCAATCGACCAAGCCACTCGGGCCCGAGCCACGCCAGCGGACGAAGCAGCCTCCATCGCGAGGGAATCCCCTTGGATTGGCTAGCTCGGCGTCGTGACCCAGCCGTAGTTCTTCTTCAAATATGCGAACATCGGCTCGGAAGCTGCCGTGGTGCCGTACAAGACGACATCGATTGTCTGAATCATCTCGCCTGCACCCAGGCCGAACTGTGCAGAGAAGTCCGGCCCTTCGTAATCGCCGGCATGATGCGCTGGAGCCGTTTCGAATTGTTGGCGAATCACATCCGGGAAGATGATGCCCTTTGCTTCGGCAGCCCGAATCTTTTCGGCTCCACTCGGTTCCTGGCCGAATACGATGCCGGGAAACGTCGCGGCAAGTGCCTGCTGAACTTCAGCCAGCGGCCCAAGCGGTAGGCCGTCAGCACGTTTGATGACAATGTCCAGCCCCATCGTATATCCCCGCACTAAACGCGTTGAGGACCTTTTTCTGATCCGCTTTCCTTCTGAACTGGCATTCAGAAAGAGAAAAATGAAATTCCGAACATAGCTTGCTCGCCTCCACCATGCAATATCAAAATCAAGGCTCGAATGTTCGGCATAACAGATCGTTGACAACCGAAAATGGCCCGAAGAGGACATCTGGATCGCCTTATTGAATTCTTTTGATTTCTTCGATCATCCACGATACATTGAAAAATCGAAAGTGCTGAGAAATGAGAGAACGACGCATTCTCCCGACTCAGGCCGGCCTGAAACCACCGCTGGCCTCCCTTTTCGCTCACGCAAAAGGAGCATCTTCCCATGAGTATCCGTATTACGAACGACGCCGTCGACCTTCTGGCCCTTTCCTCTTCGAATTATGTCGGTGAGGGCGAGGGTGTCTCGATCGAAGCCCGTACCGACGATTCGCTCGATCGTCTCAGCCACAGCTTCGTCATCCGCAAACGGCTGCCCGACGATATCGTCTATCGCTTCGAAGCCGTCGAGATTCTCGTCGATCCCGAAACGCATGCACTGCTGGATAACGCCACTCTGGAAGTCGAAGAGGGCGAAATCGTCTTCCTGAAGTACTGATCTCGCAGCCGAAACCGGCATTTCCCCGATCGTCGTCAATGCCCGCCGTCGATGTGGCCCAGCTGCTTCAGTCCAGCCAGATTGTCCCATTCCGCCCAGGCCTCGACGATTTTGCCGTTTTCGATGCGGTAGATCGCCAGATAATCGACGGCCATGACTTTCCCCGTCGCGGGATACAGTCCCATGGGAGCCGTCTGCGTGCCGCGGAACGAAATCCGCACCGCCACTCGGTCGCCCTCGGCGAACATGTCCTCGATCGTTTCGAAAGCGTCCGGAAACGACTCGAACTCACTTCGAAAATAGGCCTTCAGGTCAGCCAGGCTGCCGATCCCGGGGCCGGCATAGCTATGCCGGAAGTAATTCGGGGCGATGATCCCGTCAAGGGCTTCGAAATCGCGTGCGTTCAGCACTTCCACGAATTTCCGCACGATCGTCTTGTTCGTTTCGGGATGATCGGCCATGGCGTTTCGAAGTCCTGATCGCTCGAAATGGTCGCGACTGCCGGTCGTCGGCGTCGGTTGACTATTTGACCGGTACCGAACTCGGAACGGAAGATCCCGATTCGAAAATCGGTTCGAAGGGAGAGTGGGCCATTCGCCCCGGGCCCCCCGAGCTCCAGCTCGGGGATCGATGCATGGACCCGGGAATACCGAAAGCCAACGAAAAAACCCCCGAGCTGGTGCTCGAGGGACCCGGGGTCGGTCATCCGGCGATTTCGCACGGACGTTCTGAGATTCGGAAGCGATCAGGGCAACCGTAGCGATTTCGCCACCAGGTTCAGCTGAATTTCGTTCGTGCCGGAATAGATCAGCGAGCCGATCGAATCCCGAAGATCTTTTTCGACAAGGTTTTCGCACACGAAGCCGCGGGCGCCGAAGACTCGGACGGCATCCAGCGAATTTTCCACGAAGCTTTCGCTGACGTGATATTTGGCGATGGCCGATTCGGTCGTCGCGTCCTTGCCCTGGGCCTTCAGCCAGCCGATCCGGTAGACCAGCGGCCGGCACGAATCGAGCCGGATCTTCATGCGGGCGATCCGGTGCGAAACGGCCTGAAACTTGCTGATCTGCTGACCGAACTGCTTGCGGCTGCGGGCGTATTCGCAGCAGCGGTCGAGCTGCCGCCGCATCGTGCCCAGCGTCGCCGCCAGAATCGCGCCCCGCTCCCATTCCATCGAGCAATTGAAAACCTCGGCCCCGCGGCCTTCACGGCCAAGCAGGGCATCGGCACCGACTCGGCAGTTTTCCAGGGCGATCTCGCCCATCGGCACCGTCTTCACGCCCATTTTGGGAATGGTGCGTACGACGCGCAGGCCCGGAGCATCGCGCGGGATGATGAAGGCCGAAATGCCCAGAACGCTCTTGGTCGGGTCGGTCACGGCGTAGCACACATAGACGTCGGCCACCGGGCCGGCCGTGATCCACGTCTTCTCGCCGTTGATCACCCAGCCGTCACCGTCGCGCACGGCCGGGGCCGTCATGCTGAAAATGTCGGAACCGGCGCCCGGCTCGCTGGCCCCGTTGGCGCCGATGTAAGTGCCGTCGCACAGGCCCGGCAGCCATTTTTTCTTCTGGGCTTCAGTGCCGTAGAGCAGGATCGGAATCGTATTCGTCCAGAGCGTGGCGTTCATGGCGAAGATCAGGCCGCTGTCCTGACTGCCGTAGCCGAGCCCTTCCATCGTGGCGATCGTTTCCGGCAGGCCGAGGCCCTGGCCGCCATATTCTTTCGGAACCGGCAGGCCGGCCGCGCCGAATTTGGCCGCGCGCCGCCAGCCTTCGCGCCAGAACTCCGCGCGGGCGTCACGTTCCAGAATGTCGTCGTTCAGGTGCTCTTTCGCGAATGCGGCGGCCTTGTCCTGCCATTCCTGCTGCAAAGCGCTCAATGCGAAATCCATCGGCGTCTCGCCTCCATGCCTCCCGTTCGACCCAAAACGCACGCGCGGCCGGGCCTTCCGGGAACATCCTCGATCTGATTCGCGAATTATAGCCACGACGCGAATTCCGTAAATACGGATATTCATATCTATTTTCGCGGCTCTATGCCGGATCGCTTCCCAAACGTGTCGTAAGTTTCTATGATATATTGGAGAACTCGCGGCAAGTCGATCGTGTTCTTTTCGTCTACGATGCGGACAAATACCTTTACGCCGCCGACTTCAGGTACTCCCCGTGAACGTCATGAACCCGGATCGATCCAAAATCCCGGCCAGTCTTGGCGAGTTCGGAGAACAACTTGCGATCTCCGAAATTCTCAACCCACAGCAGATCGAAGAACTGAACGAAAAGATCGAATCGGGTCGATGGCCGACCGACGCCCGCAAGTTGGCTTCGCGTCTCTTTTACGAAAAATGGCTGACGGAATTCCAGGCCCGCAAGTTGATCGCGAGCCGGGCATCCGAACTGATCGTCGGCCGGTATCTGATCTTCGACCGCATCGGCGGCGGTGCCATGGGCGACGTGTTCAAGGCCGAACACCAGTACATGGGCCGCATCGTCGCGCTCAAAATGATCAAGCAGGAAATGATGAGCGACCGGCTCATCAAGCGCTTCCGGCGCGAAATGCGCCTGGCCGCCCGCATGAATCACCCCAACGTCGTACGTGCCTACGACGCCGACCAGGTCGGCAACCTCTTCTACATCGCCATGGAATACGTACCAGGCAAAAGCCTGGGCGAATTGCTGAAGGCCGGTCCCCTGGGCATGCGGGAAGTCGCCCGTTACGGTGCCCAGGCCGCTTTGGGGCTTGACCACGCTCACCAGCAGGGCATTCTCCATCGCGACGTCAAGCCTTCGAACATCCTGCTTTCGTCCGAAGACCGCAAGACCATCAAGGTACTCGACCTTGGCCTCGGCATGCTGATCGACCCTTCGTCCGGCGATCCGATGCTGACCCAGGCAGGCAATGTCGTCGGCACATATGATTATATGTCGCCAGAACAGGTCAAGGGCCGCACGCTGGACGGCCGCAGCGACCTCTACAGCCTCGGCTGCACCATGTATCATCTCATGACCGGCTATCCGCCGTTCCGTCATGAAATCCCGATGAAACGCATGAGCATGCGGATCGACACGAAGCCGACGCCGATCAGCGAATATCTGCCGGAAATGCCCCGGCGGCTCGTCGCGATCATGGACAAAATGCTCGCCGTCGATCCGGAAGATCGATTCCAGTCCGGCCTTGAAGTCAACGACGCCCTGATGAGTCTTTTCAAACCGAAAGTCCGGGCTCCAGGCGAAACGTCATCGAGTCAGGACACCCCCAGCGCAGTCGCTGAGACCCCGCCCGAGCGTCCCGCCGCCACCGGTCCGTCGCTCAATGAGCCTCTTATCGCATCTCAGCCACCGATCGCTCCCGAATATTCCACGATCGGCTCCTTCGTCGATCCCTCTTCGGGCTCGAACGTCACGATGCCCAAATTCTGGCCCGCTCGTCACCCGCGTATCACACTGGCCGTCGGGATCCTGGCCTGGGCGGGTTCGGTCGCCGCGGCCTACTTCCTGGGCGCGGCACGCTGAACCTGAATTCGAAAGACGGCTCCGGCTGGTCCGGTCGAGCAGACTTCAACTCGCCAGCGGATCCTGTGAGCATCGACCCCCGCATGGTCCGGAACACACTCTCGAAGCCGGACGGCCGCAGGTGCGTTTAAGGGATTCCGCCAGGCTCGCTTCGACTCTGGCGTGAGCCCGGAAGCGATCCCGGAACGTGCCGGGCACTCACTCGGCCAGATCGTCCGGCTCCTCTTCCTCTTCAACGCCGACCGGCGTCAAGGCATCGGTCTGCCGGCGCGACAGGATCGCTTCACGCAGCTCCTTGAAAAGCTCGGGATTCGATTCAAGAAAGTCTTTCACGTTCTCTCGGCCTTGCCCCAGACGCAAGTCGCCGTAATTGAACCACGACCCCGACTTGTCGATGAGTTTCTCAACGATCGCCAGGTCCAGCAGGTCGCCAGATCGGGAAATGCCCTTGTCGTACATGATGTCGAACTCGCAAACCCGGAACGGGGGTGCCACCTTGTTCTTCACCACCTTCACCTTCACCCGCGAGCCGATGATGTTCTCGCCCTCTTTCACGGGGCCGATGCGGCGCACGTCGATCCGGCAACTCGAATAGAACTTCAGGGCCCGTCCACCTGGCGTCGTCTCAGGGCTCCCGAACATCACGCCGATTTTCTCGCGCACCTGGTTGATGAAAACCAGCACGCATTTCGAGCGGGAAACGCCGCCGGTAAGCTTCCGCAAGGCCTGGCTCATCAGGCGGGCCTGAACGCCCACGAACGTGTCGCCGATCTCGCCGTCGATCTCGGCCTTCGGCACAAGAGCCGCCACCGAGTCGACCACGATGATGTCCACGGCGTTCGAAAGCACCAGCATTTCAGCGATCTGGAGCGCTTCCTCCGCACTCGATGGCTGACTGACCAGCAGGCTTTCGATATCCACGCCCAGCTTGCGGCACCACGATGGATCCAGAGCGTGCTCGGCATCGATGAAGGCCGCCACGCCGCCGGCCTTTTGTGCTTCGGCCACGGCGTGCAGGGCGATCGTCGTCTTGCCGCTCGATTCCGGCCCGAACAGTTCCACGATCCGGCCACGCGGCAGCCCCTTGCCGCCAAGGGCCAGGTCCAGCGAAAGCGAGCCTGAGGAAATCCCTTCGATTTCCGTTACGCCCGATTCGCCAAGCTTCATGATCGATCCGGCGCCGAACGTCTTTTCGATCTGGCTCAGCGCGTTGGACAATGCCCGTTGCTCAGCCGTCTGTGCCGGGGTGGAACGCGATTCCGAACCTGACGCTTTACGTGCCATCCCTGCCGCCTCTCATAACGACGCCTGAACCCCGCTCGAACCCAGCTGCCACTTTGCCGGTAATTCCTTCGAGTCAGGTATTTTCCTGTCCCATCGCCGAATCGTATCGGAACCGGGGATAATGAACAAGGGGTCACTCATCTTGTCCCGGGAAAATTTTTCGGAATTCCTTTCCTCGGAAATTTCGGGGGCTATCCACGCTCGTCATCCGCCCGGACCGGCCCCGACCCGCCGGGCAAGCAGGCCGCCCGATGCGACGAAATCGACGATCTCCTGCGTCACCTTACCCGCGGCATCCATCCTCGGCACTTTATGCTGACCGCCCAGCTTGCCTTTCGATCGCATCCATTCGCGGAAGGTCCCGGGCTTCGCTTCGATCAATTCAGGGGCCGGAATCCCGACTCCTTCCGCCCGGTGGGCCTGATAATCGGCGTTTCGGGCCGACAGATCGGCATCCAGGGCATCGCGGAACGCTTTCAGGTCCGCTGGCGGCGTCGCGAATTCGACGATATACCGATGATAACCCAGTGCCCCTTCGAAAACCGTACCCACGTGCCATTCGGACACCGTCGCATTCTGTGCTGCCGCGACCGTGGCGAGGGCGTTTTCGATCTCCTCGCTGATCAGGTGCTCGCCGAAGGCCGACAGAGTGTATTTCGTCCGTCCCGTGAACGTCAAAAGCGGCGGATTGACCGACTCGAACCGGACGGTGTCGCCGATCAGGTGTGCCCACATGCCCGCGCACGTGGAAACGACGATCGCGTAGTTGATCCCAGGCCGGACCGTGCCCAGCCAGTGACGTGTCGGCCGGGCGGAACCGAGTTCGTCGACCGGTATGAATTCGTAGAAAATACCGTGATCGAACAACAGCCTGAGATGCGGCGTGGCGTAATCTTCGATGGCGATGAAACCCTCCGAGCACGGATAGGTCTCCTGCAGCCGGATTCGCGACCGATCGCCCAGAATCGCTTCGAACCTCGACCGATATGGCTCGAATTTGACGCCGCCGTGCACGACCATTTCCAGCGTAGGCCACACTTCGGCCAGAGTCGATTTGCCGGTGTATTCGAAAATGCGTTCGAACAGAATCAGCAGCCAGCTCGGCACGCCGCTGATCAGCGTGATCGGCTCGCGCACGGACCGTTCCGCGAACGCCGCCAGCTTTTTCTCCCAGTCCGTTTCCAGTGCCAGTCCCAGCGGTGGAAATGTATACGGGCGAAGGGCATCGGTCACTTCCAGGGCCGCGATTCCCGATAGATCCCCCTGGCGAACGCCAGGCGCAATCTCTTCGAGCGCCGTCGAACCGCCCAGGAAGAAGAATTTTCCGTGGAAAAGCTTGGAATCCCGCCGGGCGGCCATATGCTGAGCCACCATGGTGCGCGAAGCGACCAGGTTCGACCAGACCATCTTCCGCGTGACGGGGATGTATTTCGTCGCGCCCTGAGTCGTACCGCTCGTCAATGCATAAAACGGCACAACACCTGGCCAGCTCAGGTTTTCCGCCCGCGGCATGGAGGCCTTCAGGTATTCGTCATAAAACTGCTCGTAAGTGCGAACCGGCACCGCGGACTGAAAGTCCTCGACCTTGCGGATCGACCGGAACTGATGATCCTGTCCGAAGCGGGTATCCGCGGCGGTTTTGACCAGCCAGCGAATCGTTTTACGCTGGGTGTCGACGACGTCGGCCCAGGCCAGCGCGCTCATACGCTGGCGGCTCCACAGGGAGAACGATCGATTCACGAGCGCGCGGGTCAGCGGCGCCCCCGAAACGGACTGCATCAGGCTCATAAGGTGCGATTCTCGTGCGGTACCGGTCCGGGGCTATGCGGCCTGTCAGGCGCCGACGCTCGCCTTTGGCCCGCTGCAGTGATAGGCACCGGCCGGCGGCAGATTCCTCGGCTCGAACCGGAACCGGACATTGTCGAAGTATTTCCTGTACAGACGCAGATAGACCCACGGCATCTCGGTGATCTGGCTGAACGGGCCGCCCGGTTTGAGAACCTTGCGGACGTTGTCGAACAGGGCTTCCTGCAGGTCGGGCGGGAAGGAAGGAATCGGGAGCCCCGAAACCACCGCGTCGACCGACTCAAGACCTCGCTCCGCCAGGATCTCGGGCAGGTTCCGCACGTCGCCCTGGATGACTTCCACATTCGGCACATTCGCGAACCGGACTTTCATGCGTTCGACGAAATCCGGGTCACGTTCCAGTGCCATGATCCGGCAATCCGGGCGTGCTTTCTCGGCGATCACGGCCGTGATCGGCCCAGTCCCCGCACCCAGCTCAAGCAGCGTGTGCGTGTTGGCCCAGTCAATGTTCGCGACGGTCGCCAACGATAGTTTTCGGCTGGAGGGGGCCAGACTGGCGATCGCCGTGCCGTGCCTGATGAATTTCTTGAGAAAGAGCGTGAAGTCGTTCATACGAGACGTGTGGACTCTCGAAGTGGACCAGGGGAGTGGGTGGATTAGCCTCGTCGCGAAACAGACGACCGCCTGATTACGATCTCAGCGCCGCAATGTCATCATGCCTTCACGGTTGTCGACGAAACAGGATTTTGACGCAACCAGCGTGCCGCGTCAAGTTGCTGCGGCACATTCGTCAGCTTGTCACGCAAGTACTTGGAAACAAGACTGTTGACCAACCGGGACTTCTCGATCTGAGGAGCATGACCGCATTTCGGGATCACGACCTGCCTCGCGCGAATCATCCGGTCCGCCGCTCGAATCGAGCCAGGCACGTCCGACAGGACTTTGTCATCCGCGCCCCAGATTACCAAAACCGGATGAGGAACTTTTTCCAGCAAATCCGATACAGAATGACCGACCGTGCCCCGCAGGGTTTTCAAGACGCCTTTTTTCCACTTGCGATCCTTGAACTTACGCTCGAAGGCACGGATCAGGTCCTCGTTCGCAAGATACTTCCGGTAGAACACGGAACCCACCAGAGTCCCATAGTTCGAACGGCTCACGCCCTCGATCACGGGCAAATTCTCGTCGCCGTAAAAACCAGAGGGAGCCATCAGAACGATCTTGCCCACCTTCTCCGGATTTCGGATCGCGTAGGTCAGAATCACCTGACAACCAAGGCTTGAACCGACAAGATGATACGGCGGCTTTTGTACGAATTCCTCGAGGAACGTATGAAGACGATCGGCCAGATAGCCGACAGTGACTTCGCCCCCGGTCTCAATATGCCGGTGTAGCGCATCTCCATCGTAAACAAGAAGTTCGGGCACTTTGACGTCGAACTGCTTACTCCAGGCCGGGCGATTCGTGCACCAGCTGTCAGCCTGCTCAGCCAGACCGTTGACCAGAATCATCGGGGGCCGCGTCTGGTATTTGCTCAGGGTTCTGAGCGAAAAGATCTGCCCGACACGAGGTTTACGCATAGCCTGCGCGTGCTCCGAAGGAAGTAAGGCGACTTCCGGTTATGCCTTTCGAACCGAGCCGTCACGGTAACCCCGGCGACTCTCCCTGACGATGACATCATCATTCTATCATCGCAAGACAACCCCCGGCAAACGAAACACGACCCCGTTCGCCCGGAATTTCTGCGCACCGCGACACCCATGCCATGTCGGCGAGATGGTGCGGTGAGGAAAGCTATTCGACCTGAACTACGCGATATTCGGGTTTCGGCTGGCTTCCGCAACACCTACCGAGACACCCAGGGCTTCGCAATCCCCGCGTCTTAGCTCTTAGCTTCGTTCCGAATCGTGATTTCCCGAAAGCTCCGTCTCCATCACATACTCACCCACCCGCTTGACAGAAAGCATCCTCCGAATACACAACATTAACAAGAATGCGGCCTGCGCGGCATGATGTGCATCGACGGTGCCCATACCGCTGCACGACATCGCCACATATTCGTCAACTATCGATCCCGGCGGGAGTTACAGCACGATGAAGGTTTTCCTCACTGGCGGCAGCGGTTCGATCGGGCGGCAAATCGTGGCCCGGCTGGTCGCTCGAGGCGACGAACCGGTCATTCTTTCCCGCCGGGCTGACGCCGTCCGCCGCGACCGCAACATGCGCGGAATCGAGGTCATCCAGGGCGATCCCGCAGTCCCCGGCGCCTGGGAAATGGCCATCGACGGCTGCGACGCCGTCATCAATCTGGCCGGCCAGAATCTTTTCGCCGAACGCTGGAACGCCTCGGTCAAAGAAAAAATCCGCGACAGCCGGGTTCTCACCACCCACAACATCGCGACGGCAATTCGCCGCGCCAAGACGCCGCCGAAGGTGCTCGTTCAGGCTTCAGCCACGGGCTATTACGGCCCTCACTCCGATGACGCCGAGCTGACAGAGGAATCCCCCTCGGGCACCGATTTTCTCGCCGTTGTCTGCCGGGAATGGGAAGATGCCACGGCCGGCTTGGACAAACTTGGCGTTCGCGTTCCGATCATCCGCACCGGCGTCGTTCTGGCTAGCGGAGAAGGGGCCCTCGGGGCCATGACGCCCATTTTCAAATGGCTGCCTGGTGGAGCCGCCCCCGTGGGTAGCGGCGGCAAGCTCTCGCCTGCCAAGGGCTTGCAGTGGTTCAGCTGGATCCACCTCGACGACATCGTCGGCCTGTATCTGATGGCCCTGGATCACACGTCCGCAACAGGCCCGATCAACGGCACAGCACCGAACCCGGTACGGTTCGCCGAGTTCGCTCGTGCTCTCGCCAGAGTGGCGACCTTCCTGCCGTTCGTGCCTTTCGGCCCGCCTGACGCTGTTCTGAAGGTCATTCTGGGCGAGGTTGCCGAAGTGGTGGCGACCGGCGCCAAAGTTCTGCCGAAGAAGGCCACCCAGCTCGGCTATCAGTTCAAGTATCCGCTCGTCGGCGACGCGCTGAAAGCCATCTTCACAGCCCAGCCCGCTCCGGCCGCGAAACCCGCACCGAAGCCACAGCACGCCGGGCATCATTGATTCAGGCCACCTCTTTCGATCCGATTTTCATGATACGCGGCAACCCTTTTCGCGTATCATGAAATGTGACGGATTGAGGCCATTCTGGGCCGCGATCGAGGAGCGGGCCGACCGCCTGCGAAACCACGCACCTGTGCAGGAGCCGCCACGACCATGTTCACGCCGCTGTGGCTGTCATGTCTGCTTTGCGTTCAGGGAGCGCCGGAACCGGCGAAATCATACTCTCCGCCGGATGCCGCGGCGATCGTCGCGGCTCTCGAATCGACCGTGGAAGATTCGATCACCCGGGCACGTGATTCGGTCGTGGCCATTTCGCGTATCCGCAAGGGCGAAAGCGATCGCACGAACGCCGTGAAAGGCCGTGCCACGCCGAATCCGGTCGATTTCCGGCCCATGGCCGGCTTCGGTGATCCGATGTCGCCCGATTTCCAGTCGTTCGATAACGGCTCAGGTGTGGTGGTCGGCGCTCAGGGTCAGATTCTCACGGCCTTTCATGTGGTGCAGGGGGCAGACTCGATCGTCGTTCGAGCTTCGGACAGGCAGGAATTCTATGCCGAGATCATCGCCGCCGACCCTCGCAGCGATCTGGCCGTGCTCGTCCCGAAATCAGGCGACCCCATGTTCGGCCGCCCGCCCGTGCTCAAGCCGATCCGCCTCGGTCAATCCGAAAAACTGCGCCAGGGTTCGTTCGTGGTAGCCCTTGGCAATCCGTTCAATGCAGCCAAAGACGGCAGACCCTCCGCCGCGTTCGGAATCGTGTCCAACCAGGCCCGCCGGCTTGATCTGAACCTCGAAGATTCTGCCTCAGGCGTGGGCCGTCAGCTACGCCACCTGCCGACTTTGCTTCAGCTCGACAGCAAGCTCAATCTGGGCATGTCCGGCGGTGCTGTCGTAAATATGAAAGGCGAACTGGTCGGCATCACGACTTCTGGCGGCACGCCCCAGGGTTTCGACGCCCAGGCCGGTTATGCGATTCCGATTGACCCGCTTTCACGCAGGGCGATCGCATCTCTGATCGAAGGCAAGGCGGTCGAATACGGGTTTCTGGGGGTTTCGCTCAGCCCCGCTGGCAGCAATGCGATCAACATGGTCACGCCCAAGACGCCGGCCGCGAAAGCCGGCCTGATGCAGCTCGACGAAATCATTACGGTCGGCGATATGGAAGTCGCGGACGGCGACAGCCTCGTCCTGGCCGTGAATGCATTGCCGGTCGATACGCCGGTCCGGATCGTCGTACGTCGCCAGGGCAAAGTCATGGAAAAAGAAGTCCGGCTCGCCCGTTTCCCCGTCACCGGCGAGGTTATCGCCACCAACAAGCCCGCACCCTGGCGCGGCATGGCGGTCGATTTTTCCTACCTGGCCAATTTCGGCCCCCGCAGGGAACTGCCCGCACCGATTTTCATCCGGCCGGCAGAAGAGATCGACGGTGTGATCGTGACGGAGATCGACCCCGACTCGCCTGCCATGGGCAAGCTTCAAGTCGGGGCGCTGATCGTCTCCGTCAACGGCAAGGCCGTGAGGTCGCCGGCTGAGTTTCGAGAGATCGTCAAAGACCTCAAAGGCCCTGTCCGTCTGGTCACGCTCGAGGGGCCTGTCGATATCACCGAATGACGCCCGGGCGGCTTCGATCGGACCGAAGCTCACCCGGACCGCCAGCTTCTTTACGGTCCGTCAGCCGTCTTCGCCATCCGCGGTGGCGATACTGGCCGTGACACCCAGCTTTTGCCGGGCAGCGGCGACTTCGTCCGGGTCATTCACCGGATATTTGGGCCGTTCGCCCTTGAGGACGCGCAGGACATCCTCAGCCATCCACTGCGCCATGTTGATGAGGCTTTCCTCAGTCTGTGCCGCATTGTGGGGGGTAAGGATGATATTGTCAGGCCGGCCGATCAGCGGATGCCCTGGCACAGGCGGCGGCTCGACTTCGAAAACGTCCGCACCGTAACCGAACAGCCGCTTTTCGTCGAGCGCTTCGGCGACGGCGGCTTCGTCCACGACAGGGCCGCGGCAGGTATTGAGCAGGATGCAGTCGGGCCGCACTTTGGCGAGTGCCTCACGGTCGATCAGCTTTCGCGTCGATGAGTCCAGCGGCACGTGCAGGCTGATGTATTCGCAGGTTCGCAGCAGCGTATCCAAGTCGACGGCTTGCGCACCGCCGGCACGCTCGATGGCGCTCGCTGGCATGTCCACGATATCCGTGTAATACACCTTCATACCGAAGGCCTGATAGGCGATTTCGCCAAGGCGTTTGCCGATTCTGCCGAAGCCGATGATGCCCAGCGACTTGCCCCGGATATCGCGGCCCATCCAGCGCGTCCGGGCGAAGTAATCGCCTGCTTCCAGAGCCCGGATGGATGGCATGAAGTGCTTCGAAAGGGCGATCATCATGGCGATGGCGTGCTCGGCAACGCTTTCCATGTTGGCGCCTGGGGTATAGACCACCTGGATTCCCCGCTCGGTCGCGGCCGGAATGTCCACGTGATCGAACCCGACGCCGTGCCGGCCGATGACCTTCAGCGAAGGGCCAGCGGCGTCCATCACTTCGGCCGTAATTTCGCCCTGGGTGCGGATCACCAGGGCTTCCATCCCCGCGATTTCCCGCTTGATCGTGGCATCATCCCAGCCAGGGCTCATGCGTAGATCGCCAGCTTCGCGCAGCAGGCCCAGGCCGGCTTCGTGCATTTTCGTGATCGAAAGGATCTTCGGCTTGCGGTCGTTCATCGTCGTCCGGTCGTCAGTTCGGGTAGTCGTTCAGGTTCTTCAGGATCAGGGCAATGTCGAATAGAGCACGATATTGGCCGTGATCCGCAGGGCACTTTCGTAAGTGTAACCTTTGCATTCCAGACCCGCCTGGCGTTCCAGCGCGCAGCCCAGGTCGTATTTCGAATAGATGAGCACCCACTTGTCGCCGATCTTCACGCCTTCGAGCTGAGGCGCGGCCTTCTGCCCACCCGCGGCCTTGGTGTATTGCACATCGGTCAGGGGATAGCCCACCTTGCCCGTCAGCAGTTCGTCCTCGGCCGGAATCGGCTGAAGCGGGTTATTCGGGAAAAGCTCAGCCGCGAGCCTGCGGAACGATGTGTCGAACGTCGGCGAGCCGCAGGCGGCATCGGCGAAGATCGTGCCGCCACCCGGGTCCACGTGTCGCCGCAGCCGCTCCAGGTCGTCCCCGGTGAGCGTGATCGCATTTCGCCCATGAATGTAAAGCAGCGGATAATTCACCAGGGCGGGGTCGCTGGCGGCCAGTTCCTTGTGGTTGATGACGACATCCATCTTGAGCTTCTCACGCATGAAGCTCGTCAGGTTCGGCACCGAGAGCGGGGCGATGTTCCAATCGCCCGCGTGCCGCAGCTTGGCGATCTGCAGCACGCTCCGCTTGGCCGAACTCTCTTCCTTGAAATCACGAATCTCACGCACCGCCAGTTTGTCCTCAGGCAATTCCCGGCCCGTGGCGTAATCCACGATATTCTGACCGACACGGCGTGCCTTGATCACCGAGGGATTGTCCGGCTGGCTTTCGTCGTTGTTCCAGAAACAGCTCAGGTCACCCGGGCTGTAGACGATCACCGTCCGGCAGCCATATTCGACCCCCTCCAGCGGATGCACCTCGGGCGTCAGCCTGTGCCGGGCCCGCCAGATGGAATGCTCAGCCGGCAGTGGGTGCAGTTCGTAGTCCGCCTCCGGGAACAGCTCGCGGATCAGGTCGCGGAAGCCGCGATCGAATTCCTTACGGCCGCAGCAGGCCTCGGCCAGAATGAAGCCGCCCTGTTCGACATATTGCCGAAGCCGCTTCTTGCCTTCTTCGCTGAAAATCGGAGCCTCGTGCCCGTTCATGAACAGGATCGGGGCCATCAGCAGCTCTTCCAGGCTCGATCGGTCGGCGTCCACGGTCTGCCAGGTCATGAGGTGGTTCCAGTCTTTCGAAACCACATTGACGAGATTCCGCACATCGTCCGGATCGTTGTTCCAGTCCAGCCCCGGCGCGTGCCGCAGCTTGTTCACCAGCACCGGCGCCCGGCCTTTCGCCAGAAACAGCAGGGCAAAGCTGGTGGCGATCACCGGATCCCGTTCGATATTGTCGCGCCCGCGCCAGAAGCCCTGCAGCCGGTCCTGCTCACGCACCAGTTCCAGAGCACCATCGCGATACCAGTCGCGGCTGCCGAAATAGCGAATGCCCGAAAGCCGGCCCGCCCGCTCCAGGCCGTATAAGTAGTAGTATTTCCAGATGCCCAGCGGCGAACCCGGATTGCTCTCGACGGTGAACCGGCTCGAAAGCCAGTCCACGCCCGCCTGAATTCGGCGGTCGAACCCGCCCGTGCCGCAGTTTTCGATCCGGTCGCCCACCAGCCGCTCCGTCCCCGCGAACCGGCGCAGGCCCGTGATCACCATGCTGGAAACGCCTGCGCATGTCATACTGCCTGATTCGGCGTCCGAATTCGGCGTATAGGCCCATCCGCCGCTGCGTTTCTGGGCACTCGTCCAGTAATCCCGTGCCAGTTTCCAGACCTCGGGCTTCACAGGGATGCCGACTTCACTCGCGGCGTTGAGGCCAAGCAGCGCGTATTGCGAATTCGAATTGTCGCCCTGAGACGTCTTTTTCGACGTGTACGACCACGTGCCAGGCCAGCTCACCCGGTCGGTCGGTTTGATCTGGGCACTTTCCAGCCATTGCACGTTCGCCGTCAGGCGAATTTTGTCTTTTTCCTCATTCGCCGCAGCCAGCGCCATCGTGTGCAGCGATACTGCGTAAACGCTGTCCAGATCCTCGGCCCGGTACCGCCGCAGAAAGTCGAGCGCCCGCTGCATGGCCGGAGATGCCGGGTCCTCACCGGCGGTCAGAAGCGATAAAGTAACCAGCCCCGTGACACCCGTCGGATGCTGCTCGAACCCGGAATTCGGCCACGATCCGTCATCCCGCTGGCGCGCCTTCAGATATCGCACGCCCTCGCGAATCGATCGCTCGACATCTTCCTGCGTCAGCCCCCGATTGCCCTGGGCCTTCGCATCGGCCGAAAAGACCGGCCAGGCCGCGAGCAACATAAAGAGGGTCCGCACGATCCGGCCGTCGATCTTTCGAATCCGCATCATTTTCAGCGACTTTCGGAGCGCGATCGCCGACGGGCGATCACGCCCCGCGCGGCCATCAATGCCGGGATGTCATTTCGAACACGATGCCGCCAGACGTGGCATGCCTCAGGGCCAAATCCGCCCGGGGCTCGCCGACATACGTCTTACGCCACTCTCCACCATCGTAGCAGGACGCCGATTTCGGCACAACGAAATAGGCATAGCGAGAGTTCCTGTCAAGATACGCCGGAACGGGCAGACAGTTGCTCGCCACTTCGGTCGCCTGGCCCATGGCCCATTTACCGGCCTTCGCATGCACTGCGCGGGACCGAATTTCGAGTTCCGAGCGGTAGAGCGTCCAGGAGCGAATGCCATCCCTCCGCTCCATCCACAGCACGTGCAGCCCGCCTCGTTCGTCCAGCCTCGCACTCGGGCTGCGAATCGAAATCGAATTCTTCATGAATCCCAGATTCCGCTCGACCAGAATGCCGAAATCGACGATCTGAGTCCGGCTGCGATTCAACTCGACCCAGGCCAGCCCGACATGATACTCGCTGGTCTCGGAATCCTGCCCCCAGAAGTTCACGATCAGCCTGTCCTGATACTGCGGATCCGGAACCCAGACCGGCTCGCCGATGCTCGTCGAATCACCCAGCGGCGGTTCGACGGCCCATTCGATGCGCTCCCCCTTGTGAGAAACCGGCAGCCCGCGCTCGTCCGTCCAATCCAGCCGCACCAGAAATCCGGCACCCGTCGAAAACACCGTCCGCAGGCCCTGATCCAGTCGCACGTCCCAGGCGGGCTGAGAACTCGGCATCCAGTCCGTCACGCGCGATTCGATCAGCTTGCCGTCCGGATACCGAAACCGGCCCATCGCGATCCGCACCGGCACGCTCTCCGAACCCTCACCCCGAACCGATCGCTGTCGCCCGACCATCTCCCGTTGACCCGTCGGATCGGCGAACGGACTCACCGCCAGCAAGTCGACCGATTCGCCCTCGCCAAACCGCGGATCGATGCGGCGATCCGCGCCTGGCTGAAGAATCAGATTCCGCCCGTGCACGGGATCGATCACGTGCTGAGCCACCGTCCAGGGCTGCCGATGATCCACCTTCAACGTTTCGACGGGATTCGCCGACATCCTGCCCACGGCCACAGAAACCGCCGACAAGACCAGAAAACCCAGCGTCAGGACCCGAATCGATGTGTAGATCGAGAATCGCATCGCCGCTTTCGCTCCAGATGAGGTCCCAATCGGCCAGTCGCATTCGTCATTCGACCCGCTCCGAAGAACAGGCCTCCCCCCTGTGCGACTCGGCCTGCCCCTGAAGATCCACCCACGCAACGCTCCTCGAACCGCCACACAACCTCAAGACGCACAGACTCTTAGAAGCAGAGCCTCTCCGCTTGCCGCGGGCCTGGGCCCATGGCACTGTGTCACGATCGATTTGTCATTGGGGGGGGTAAACGGCCGGAAAGAAGATCCAGCCTTCAGGATTCGGATACGCCCACCATCTTGCGATCGGCCAGAACGGAACCGGTGAACCCGGCATCGGCCTGGCAGGCGCCGCACGCCATTCCGACCTCAAGCGGAATCACGTGCTTCGATCAAATCAAAAGCAACCATGATGCCGAAACCCTGACAAAATCCGTCAGCCATCATGAAATTCTCAGGAGCGACCAGTTTTATTGCACAAGAAGCTTACCCGAAAAGCATTGACGCCAGAAAAATATGCATACCCAGTCAGGCATGTTTACTTACCGGAACTCTCGCCTCGCAAGAGAGTGCAGCAATTCGCCCAAACTCAGGGCAGAGCACACGGATCGCCCTGTTTTTCAGCAAGGCACTTCACGAATTCACTCCGCTGAGAGCGAAGGTGTTCTGAATCAAGACCTTAGGCCTGCGCTCTTCTTCGATCGACGCGATCCGGTCCATCAATTCCATATACGAGCGGATCACGTGCGGATGCACCCATGGCGGCGTCATCCAGTTGATCTGGCGGAAATGGTCGTGCGGCCAGGCGGGCAGGGGCACCCCCCAGCCTTCTGCCGATTCTTTAGGCACAAGCCCATCGCTGGGCCCTTCCCAGCTTTTCAGAAGCGAGTGAGTCGGACGAAGCCCGAAGAACATGTTCGCGTGATCCGGATCGCCCGCGATGCTCCAGCACTCTGCGCGGCCGGGCTCACTCCAATCGGCCGTGAGCTTTGCCGTATGTTTACGCGTGACCTGGAGAAGCCCATCGACTGTCACCCCGAATTTCTCGAGCCCGATATAGAGCAGTGACAGACGCCTTGCGGCGATATCGGCCAGCGGCGTTCCCAGGTGAGGCGTGCCGATCGTCGTAATCGAAAGGATTCGTTTCGACCATGCCGGATCGGTGACCAGCAGCCGGGCGTCCAGGCCGCCCATGCTGTGACCGATCAGGTGAATCGGCGAATCGCCGTACTTCTGCCGGATCCGGTCCGCCAGCTTCCACGTGCGGCGGTAAACCCCGGCCAGCGGGTGAACGCGTGGAGCATAAGCCTCGACACCGGCTTCTCTTACGGCCTTCAGAATGCCGCGATAATAATCCCCGGCGTGAATCGGCCCGGCCCCGTATCGCTCGGTGCCGAACAGACCATGACACATCACCACGGGATAAATGGGCGGGCGTTTCATGATGCTTCGATTATAGGGGCCATGTCGAGTGGTTCGAAGGGCTTGCGATTTTCGGTCGATCCGGGTGCAATTGAATCGACCGCTCGCGGCTTTCCGAATTCCCTGTTGTGCTTCCACGAGAAATATACGCGACGCCCGAAGCCACGGCCGATTATGATAGATAAAATCGCGGGCGAACCGTTTTACGCCACGGCCAGCATCGCCATATCCGATACCCTTTGCCTGACGCTCCGATTCTCTCGAGGGCCAACCGCCATGACGCTCCGCGGTTTCATCCGCTCCGCCGAATTGCTTCAGGATCCCGACGACGAAAATCGAGTCCATCTCACGGCTTCCGTCCAGGGTGTCAGCCCGGGACAGCCCCGCAAGATCCTCGTCCCGTTCGAAATTCTCCTGACGCTCGATGACCTCGACCCCGACACCGTCGGCGGCCGGGCGTTCCGGGCCGAAGTCGAAACAGTCGAAAACGGCACGGGCATCGTCACCGCCATCGAAGTTGGCCCGGCCCGCGTCCTGCGCGACCCGGAATCCTGAATAGCCTGGCGTCAGGGCCTCTCAGCGTCCACGCCGCTCGTGAATCAACCTGCGATAAAGCGTGAGATTGCGGTCGACGATCGCGTCGATCGAATACTCCCGCTCCACTTTTTCACGAGCCGATCGCCCCCACCGCCGCGCCGCTTCCGGATTGCGATAAACGCCCAGAATCGCTTCCGCCCAGGCACCCGGCGAAGGATCGGCCACGAGCCGCCCTGTCACGTCGGGCTGGACAAGGTCGACGTTTCCCCCGATCGCCGAAACCACGCACGGCAGGCGTGTGGCCATCGCCTCAAGCAACGAATTGCTCATCCCTTCCGCCCGGCTGGGCAGGACGAACAGGTCACTCTCTCGCAGGATGTCGGCGGGATCGTCCACCCTGCCGGCGAAACGTACCGCGTCGGCACTGAGCCCGAGCGAATCGCGCAGGCGTTCGAGATCCTGCCGCAATGGGCCGTCGCCCACGATCAAAAGCCGGCCCGGCGCGATCTTCCGCACCTCGGGCCAGGCGCGAATCAGCACGTCCACCTGCTTCTGGTCATGCAGACGTCCGGTAAACACTGCCTGAAACTGGGCACGATCAGCGAGCGGATCGGTGCCGGACGGCCGAAACCGGATCGTATCGACACCACTCGCCGCCGGGATCATCGCCGACCGGGGCACGCCCAGGTTTGCCCATTCGTCGGCGATCTCGGCCGAGATGCAGGCGAAATGGCGGTTACGGATCGCCAGCCGCCGCAGGATCGCCGCACCTTTCGTGCGCATCATTTCCTGAGCTTCGCCGTCGTAACCCGAGCTGGCCGGCTGAACCAGCACGGGGCAGGGCAACATGTCCCGCACCAGTCCCAGGGTGATCGATTCCCAAAGGGCCTGGTGCGTGTGGATGACATCCAGCGAATTCCTGGCCCTGACCAGTGCCGAAGCCAGCCGGCCCACGAAAGACAACCCGAATGCCGGCCCAAGGCGCGACGTACGGATCACCCGCTTCACCACGAGCTTCCCACCTGAAGGGCCGGAATAAAGCGTCTGCACCCTGGGCAGATTTTCGAGATGACGGGTGAAAACCGTGACGGAATGTCCGCGCCTGGCCAGCGATTCCGCCTGCAGCCGGGCCTGCCGTTCGGCACCGCTTTCGAGCGGCGCGAACAGGCTGATCACGAAGCCGACGTGAAGCTTGCGCTCCACGGCATCGGGAAACTGCGGCTCCATACCGAACGGGATTTCTTCAAGGCCTCGCGTGTTCAAGAATCCGCCGGCTCGTCTTCGATATCGCGGAAGTGGGGGTGATCCGCCAGAAGCGCCTTCGCTTTCTCGACTTGCGAACGCGGCACGAGCACATGATGCCCCGATTCGAACATCAGCCCCCCGAAGATCGTCGACCCCGGCGCGGAGTCGGTCGCCGCCACGATTCCGTCTTCCGCCAGCATGCCCACGACTACGGCCGCTTCCATCTCGTTAGGAACGCTGCAGACACGCACCATTTCGTTGCGAGGTTCGAGAGGTTCCACGGATCGCCGTCCTTTCCCTGTGCAAGTCAAATGCAACGCTTCACCACGCCCGGCCAGGAAGGCCGAAAGTCAGGAAAGCCGAATTATCGCTGGATTTCCAGTCTCGGCAAATCCCGACCCGAAGAGGTCGTCACACGGCCATTTTGGGAGACTACGTCGCCCAGGACGTAACGACGGCCGCCGAGCGACTCGACTTCCACCTCCCAGGCTCCCTTCGGCACCATCACTCGAGCGAAACCGCTTCGGTCCGTGACCGCTTCGAAACGCTCGCCGCTTGTGTTTTCGAGGAATCGTACGGTGACGCCATCTTCCGGCGAACCGGAACGGGATGACCGCACGAGAATCTCCAACTCGGCGATCGCTGGCTCGGCCGCGCCGCCAGGCTTGCTCTCGATCACGGGCCGCTGGGCCTCACGCCGCTTCATCGTCGTTTCCGCAGCCTTCACTGCCTGCGGATCCAGCGGCTTGGCCGAAGTATCCTGAGCAGGTGGCAGATCTTCCGGCAACGGCAGATCGGGCAGAGGCGTCACAGGCCTTACCGTCTCCTTTTCCTTCGCAGGTGGAAGTTCGTCGACGGGCGGCGGAATTTCGGGCAGTTCGATCAGCGGCTTCGTGGCTTCCGCGTTTTTCGCGGGCTCCGTCGTCTTCGCGGGTTTTTCCTCTGCGGATTTGCCAGTGGCCGAAGTGGGCGTTACCGGCGATTTCGCTGCATCCGGCTTCACGGGTGCCAGTTCAGGTACCGAGGCTTCAGGCAGAGGAATACTGGGGCTGCCAGGTTCGACAAGCGCCCCAGGTTTCGCCTCGTCCGCCGGTGCGGCCGGGGGCGGTTCTACCGGTGCATTCGTTTTCGCCGGCGGCACTTTGGTTTCGGACGCAGCCTCCGGCAGAGGAATGGAAGGCACCGGGTCGGTGGGCTTCCCAGCCGGGGGAACGGTTTCCTTGTCGCTTGTGGGTGAAGGCTTCGCGGCTGGCGGCGGCTCCGCTGGTGCCGCGTTTCGAGGCGTTTCCTTCGCGGGCGGCAACGATGCCCCGGGATTCGTCTCGTTCGGCGGAATGTCGTCGTCCTTCGGGGCTTCAGCCTTCGGGGCTTCAGCAGCCGGTTTCAGGTCATTCGCTTTCGGCGGTTCCGGCAATCCGGGAGGCGTCTGAACGTTGTGCTTCAGATCCGGCTCTTCCTGATCGGCTCCCTCCTTCGCCGGTTCAGGCGCCGTTTCCTGAGCCTTCGATTCGATCGGAAGTTCTTCGACGGTCCGAGTCTGCGGCGATGAAAGCACCGGCGACTCGACGACCGTCGATCCCGTCAATGGCGTTTCGATCACCGTCGAACCGCACGGCATTTCCAGCGGAAGCCATTCCGTGGTCTGGAGATACGTTACGCCCGGCAGCCATGTGACCGTGGGTACGATCGGACCAGGGAAGGATTCGTACCGAACGACCGTACGAGGAGCGACGACCGAAAGCCCCGTCGGCATCAAGACCGTACCGGGCAGAATGACGACGCTCTCAGGCACGATCGAATAGGACTGCACAACGACCGGAAAATCCGCCTGTGCGGCATGTTCGGTCGTAGCAGCCACCATCAGTGCCAGGGCCTGCACCGATCGGCGGACCATTTTTCGCTTCCGAAAACCAGGTCGAGCGAACATCGAGCGACTCCACCGAAGACAATCGTTCCGTACGCCGCAGGAAACGTCCGAATCCGAACCTTCGCTCGAATTCGCCCAGGATCGCCTCAAGTTTCGGGCGATCGCGGCCGACGCACTCCATTCTAAAGCACGGATGCACCGAAACCAAGCGTAAGCCAAGGTTGAGATTTACGGTCGTAACGAATGATCCCGGGGCAAACTTCCGGTCAACCCGATTTTTCTTTATGATAGTCGGTGTTCGCCTCGATCGCACTCGCCCACGATTCCGACGACTTGAGCGCCATTCCGATGAACCGACGTACCAAATCCCGGATCCTCAACGACGACTTCCTCGAAATTCGCAAGTCGATCCTCGATCTCGCCGCGCTGCTGGACCGGTTCGACCACGCCCCGGAAGATCCCCAGCACGCCAATGACCCGCGGCTCGAACAGATTCATGAGGCGCTCGCAGCGCTCTCCGAATCCGATCGCCCCCGTGCCGAAGCCGTCCAGCGTATTTTCTCACTCGCCTACGACCCCAACTGGCCCACGAACCTGGGTGTCCGCGCAAAGGCCTGACCGAGCCGCGCGTTCAGGCGATCTCGGCCGCGTGCCGTAACATTCGCTCCCACGAGGCCGAAATTCTTGGGGCGTATTCTGCCCAGCGGGCGTCGATCGTATGCACGATCCTCGCAAGGCAATTTTCGCCATCGGCCGTGATCGTCAGCATCACGACGGAAGGATCGCGCTCGTCCGCCGGATCGGTAATCCAGGTAAATTCGATGCGGCCTGGCCGGTCCACCGCCCGATAAACGCCCCAATGCCGGGCTTCCGCTTCGCCCCGCTGGTCGGCGAACAGGAACCGGCCGCCCTCCCGGGCATCGATCTCAACGGCCCGAATGTCGCCCTCCAGCCCCATTTCCTGCAAGGCCGCGGCCATCCAGGCCCTGACCTTGGCAGGATCGAGCCAGGCGTCGAAAAGCTGCTCGGCGGATACGTTCGCACGAACTTCCGCGACGGCTTCGATTTTTTCGCTCATATTCCTTTTCCGATCGAATCCGAAACGTCACCAGGCCTCACGACCGTTCGAATCCCGCTCCGAACGCACGATCATCGCGATTGCGGCTCCCAGATCCTGTTCTTCTGAGCCTCGCGAAAGCCCTGGTTCGTCGGCTTCAACTTCCAGGTTTCCACCTTGCGAAGCTTCGTCGGAGCGCCGACGGTAAATGCATTCAGGGCCGTCCGCCCGGCATAATCGCGATAATGTCCGATCATCGCCTGGCGGTCATTCACGAACACCTCGACGATGTGCCTGTCCACGAAGATCCGCAGCGTAATATCTTCACCCTCAGGCAGTTCGGCGATCGAAAACGGGGCCTCGGTCGTACCCAGCCTGAGGGCCCCGGTCTCGGGCCGGAACACGATCGGCAAGCCGCCGCCCTGGCCATCCGCGAACACCGTGAAGCCGAACAGCTTGCGCTCGGCTTCCTTCCGGTCGATCGTGATGCGGATCTCGGCCGAATCGGTCACGTCGGCAATTTTCTTGCCCTTCGGCGACCGGTCCGCCAGCAGCGTACGATCGACATGGTCGACAGCCACGTTTTCGGCCACCGTCGGTTCGAAACGCAGCGATTCCAGCTCCCGAATCGGCCTGATCCGCAGATTTCCGTCAGTCGGCATGCTCAGCTCACGCGGCAAAGACTGAATCGTCAGCTCGCTCATCTTGCCGTCGCTGCGGTCGATGGTCGAGCACCAGGCCCACATCACGCGGCGGCCGTCGGGGGTCAGCACGCTCTCCGGCGCGAAGATGTCGACCCGCCAGTTTTCCCGGCTGAACAGGCTCTGATTCTCGCGCCGCCAGTTCATGCGGGCGTGCTTCTCAGGCACGAACTTCTCGGCCTTCGCGTCCCAGTCGCCGATGTAATACCGGCAGCCCAGATCATGGCTGATGCACAGCAGCATCAACTTGTCGCCGATTTCGAATATATTGGGGCACGAGACATCCTCACCCTTCGCCACATCAGGCATGTCGTGGGCCAGGAAGTCGCCCACAAGCGTCCATGTCTTCAGGTCCTTCGACTTGAACACAGGCGGGTTTTCGCCGCCAGAGATCGCGTAGTACGTGTCGCCGACGATAAAACAGTCCGGATCCCAGTGGTTGATCTTCGCCTCGGTACCGTCGGCGTTGCGCACGTCGACCGGAAACGGCTTTTCCCATTCCGTCAGCTTGCCGTCTTTCGCGATGGCGATCTGGTTCCGGCCCGATCCCTGCCCGTGATAGATCGCCGCCGGCCGCCCCTCTTTCGTCAGAAACCCCGTGCCGCTGAACATGCCATGGCCCGTGAAGGCCGGCTGCAGCTTCGTCGTTTCCCACTTCCAGTGCAGCATATCCGTGCTCGTCACATGCACGAACGAAAACGACCGCCCCTCCTTCCACGGATGCTGCAGGATGTAATGCAGATGATAGACGCCGTCGATGCAGAACGCCGCGTTCGGGTCCCCCGGCAGGCTCTTGCCGCCTGGATGCATCAGGTGATAGTTCAGCACCATCGCTTCGGGCGGAACCGTGTCGTCCGCTGCGGTCGCAACGCCGCAGCCGATCCCGGCCAGTGCGATCGCCCAGACCGCGAAGACTAGTCTCGACCGGCGGGCGATGAAATCCGAAAGAGCCATAGCGTTTCTCGATTTTTGGGAGAGAGGACGGTCGAAAGGCGTCGGTTCGATCCGGACAGGGTCGGAAACCCGTGCGTGATTATACATGAGACCGAACCGTGCGACACCCGCTTGGCGATTTCGAAGGTTCTCGGCATTTTCGCATGCTCCAGCGGCATTTCATCGATCGGTATCTTCCGCTTCCCGGACCGGCTATATTGAGTCGAATCGCGTGCCCGGGGCGACCACGCTCCCCCCATTCGCCACCGGTGCCCGGAACCGCTCGCATCGCTCTCCCGGCCGTCCATCACTGGAGCTTCCCGATGATTTCCCGATCGATCGTCTCGGCCCTGCTGCTTTTCGGCATAGCAGGAATTTCGGCGGCTGAAGACCACTTCCTGCACTCGTTCGACCGCCAGAGACTGACGGATGTCTACTTTTCCGAAGGGGCGAATGCCGGCGATATCGACGGCGACGGCGATTCGGACGTCGTTTATGGCCCCTACTGGTACGAAGGGCCGAAATTCGAAACCGCACACGAAATTTATCCGCCCAAACCCCAGCCGACCGAAGGCTATGCCGACAATTTCTTCAACTGGGTGCACGATTTCAATGGCGACGGAGCCGCCGAGGTCTTCGTCGTCGGTTTCCCCGGCACGCCGGCGTATGTCTACGAAAACCCGAAATCGAGCGGCGTGAAAGGACATTGGAAAAAGCACCAGGTGATCGAAGAAGTTTCGAACGAATCGCCCCAGTTCCTGGACATCGTCGGCGACGCCAGGCCGGAACTCATCTGCACGAAGGGCGGGGCGTTCGGCTTCGCCACGATCGACTGGTCCAGGCCTTTCGAAACATGGAAATTTCATAAGGTATCGGACGAAAAGGCCCCCGAACGTTTCGGCCACGGGTTGGGGATCGGCGACGTCAACGGCGACGGAAAGCTGGATATCCTCATGGCCGCAGGCTGGTTCGAACAGCCGAAAGAAATGCCGACGGAAACGACCTGGAAATTCCATTCCGTGCCATTTACCGATTCCTACGGCGGGGCCGAAATGCACGCCTATGACGTGGACGGCGACGGCGACAACGACATCATCACCAGCCTGGCCGCCCACGACTTCGGCCTGGCCTGGTACGAGCAGGACCGTTCCGGGCCTGAACCGGTCTTCCGCAAGCATCTGATCATGGGCGCGAAGCCCGGGCAGAACCGCTACGGTGTCGTGTTCAGCGAGCCCCATTCGGTCGCCCTCGTCGACATGGACGGCGACGGCCTCAAGGACATCGTCACCGGCAAAACCTACTATTCGCACCACAAAAAGAGCCCGATGTGGGACGCCGGGGCCGTCGTCTACTGGTTCCGCCTCACCCGCACGGATAAAGGCGTGGATTACGTGCCCTACAAGGCCGACGGCGAAGCCGGAATCGGCCGCCAGGTGAGCATCGCCGACGTCAATCGCGACGGCCTGCCCGACATCGTCGTGGGCGGCATGAAGGGTGCTCATGTGCTGATCCATCGTAAATCGAAAGTGCGTCAGTCCGATTTCGAAGACGCCCAGCCGAAACCTATCAAGGATTTCAGCACCGCCACGGCCCGTGGACCTGAAGCGAAAATCGAGCCCGGTACCGGGAAAGTCGCGGGCGCGCTCGAAGCCGAATCGCTCAAGGTTTCGAAAACATCGGCCGGAAAAACGCTGGTCCAGGAAATGAAACCCTTCAAGTCCGGCAAATGGAGCGGCGGCCACCAATTGTTCTGGACCGGCGCGAAACCGGGCGATCGCCTGGAGCTGGAATTCACGAATCAGGAGGCCGGTGACTTCGAAATCCTGGGCACTTTCACCATGGCGGCCGATTATGCCGTGATCCGCTGCGAAATCGACGGAAAGATTGCCTCCGGACCGATCGACCTGTACGAATATCCCAACGTCGTTTCGAGCGGCGAATTGAAACTGGCGGCCACGAAGCTCAGCGCGGGCCCGCACACTCTGGCGATCGTGGTGGAAGGTGCGAACCCTTCGGCCGTCAAAGCCCACATGGTCGGGCTGGATTACATCCGTCTTCGAAAGCTCGGCGATTCGAGCACCGATTGATCTGGCGATCGGCAGACCAGCCAATTCCGACAAGAATGGCAGGATATTCCGGTAGTTTTCCGAAGTTTTTCGGACAATTTCCGGAAAATTATCCGTGGATGCCCGAATCACTCCATGACCCGAAATTGGCCGTGCCCGGGCGAGTTTTCGCCGAATCATTTCTCGCACTCCGAAGGGTGGTACTGAACGAATTTTCCAGCGAATCGTCAATGAATCGGGTATAATTGCAGATTGACCAGTGGAAAGATCCAAAGTGACCGGGACTGCGCACCGGGGGAAAGGTACAGAGTTGATGTCCGAGTCCGAACAAGTCATTTCCGGTTTTGACGCGATGGGCCTCGATGCCCGCCTGACGAGTGCGATCGGATATAAGGAACCTTCCCCCATTCAGCGCGAGGCGATCCCGGTTCTCCTCGAAGGCAAGGACATCGTCGGCCTGGCCGGCACCGGCACCGGCAAAACCGCTGCGTTCGCCCTGCCGATCCTGCACAAGCTGCGCACGGAAGAAGCCAGGAAGCAGGGCGTGGCCGTGCTGATCCTGACGCCCACACGCGAACTGGCCATTCAAGTGGCCAAATCCATGAAGACCTACGGCAAGGCCGTGAAGGTCGACGTCCTGGCCGTCTATGGCGGTACGGGCTACGCGGACCAGATCCGGGCCATTCAGCGCGGGGTCGAAGTCATCGTCGCCACGCCCGGCCGGGCTCTCGACCTGATCCGGCGAGGCAAGTTGCCGCTTGACGCCGTCACGACCGTCGTGCTCGACGAAGCCGACGAAATGCTCAACATGGGCTTCGCCGAAGACATGGACGCCATCCTTTCGGAGACTCCGAAGGATCGCCAGACCATGCTCTTCTCCGCGACCATGCCGCCGCGGATCGAGGAAATCGCGAAACGGCACCTGCGCAGGCCTGTCCGCATCAAGGTCGCCAAAGAGTTGCCCGCCAGTGGCGAGGAAGCGAAAGTCCGCCAGACGGCTTACATTGTTCACCGCGAAAACAAGGCGAAATCGCTGGCCCGGATTCTCGAGATCGAACGCCCCGCATCGGCCATCATTTTCTGCCGAACCCGGTCCGATGCCGACGGCCTCGTCGATCTGCTGCGCCACCGCAATTTCGAGCCGCTGGCCCTGCACGGCGGGTTGACCCAGAACCAGCGTGACCAGGTGATGGGCCGGTTCCGCTCAGGCTCGGCCGACCTGCTCATCGCGACGGACATCGCCGCCCGGGGGCTCGATATCGCGCACCTTTCGCACGTGATCAATTTCGACCTGCCGACCGATCCGGACCAGTACGTGCACCGCATCGGCCGCGTCGGCCGGGCTGGCCGCGCGGGTATCGCGATCACGCTGGCCACGCCCCGGGAACGCTTCGCCCTGACACAGATCGAACGGGCCACCCGGCAGAAGGTCGAAATCGCCCAGATCCCTTCAGCCAAAGACCTTGAAGCTTCTCGCATCGACCAGACCCGTCAGAAAGTACGCGAAGCCCTGGCCAATCCGGAAGCTGTCGACGACCTCCGCGAACTCGTCGAGGAACTCTCGCAGGAATTCACGCCGGCCGATGTCGCCATCGCGGCACTTTCGCTGCTGCGGCAACCGGTCCGTGCTGAAGAGGAACCCGACTTCCAGACCGATTCCTTCGCCCAGGATCAGGATCGTGACCGTGGTCGTGAACGATCCCGGCCAGGCCGAAATCCGGCCGAAGAACGGCAGCGTGCCGGCCGCCGCCCGACGAACCGGGGCATGGCGAAGCTTTACTTCGGCATCGGCCGCGACGCTGGCGTATCGCCGCGTGATCTCGTCGGCGCAATCGCCAACGAAGCTGGCGTTTCGGGCAGGGAGATCGGTGCGATCGATCTCACCGACCGGTTCGCACTCGTCGAAATCCCGGCCAGCATGGCCGATCTGGTCGTCGAAGCGATGCAGGGCGTGAAGATTCGCGGCCGCAGCGTGAACGTTCGGGCCGACCGCCCCCCGCTGGATGCCCCGGCCCGTCGCGGCCGGGTGATCCTGGGCGCGTAAACCGATTCACCCCTAGAATCAACGATTATCAGGAAGGGCCTCGCCATGCACAGGCGAGGCCCTTTCGATTTGGAATGCGAACAGCAGAATGCGTACGCCGGTCAACAGATCCCGGCGCCCTTCTTGAACGACAATCAGAAAAGGCCTCGCCAAACACTGGCGAGGCCTTTTCGATTTCGAATGTGAACCGGAGAATCCGGCCCTCGGTCATCAGATCCCGGCGGCCTTCTTCAGGGCATCGACGTGGTCGGTGTGTTCCCACGTAAGGTCCTTTTCCGAGCGGCCGAAGTGGCCGCCTGAGGCGGTCTGCTGATAGATCGGGCGGCGCAGGTCGAGGTGCTCGCGGATGCCCTTGGGCGTCAGTTTGAACTCGGCCTTCACGATTTCGGCGATCTTTTCGTCCGGAATCACGCCGGTACCTTCGGTGCGGACGAGCACGCTCATCGGCTCGGCGATGCCGATGGCATAAGCGAGCTGAACTTCGCAGCGCTTGGCCAGACCAGCGGCCACGATGTTCTTGGCCACGTGCCGGGCCATGTAGGCGGCCGAGCGGTCGACCTTCGAAGGATCCTTGCCCGAGAACGCGCCGCCACCGTGACGGCCACGGCCGCCATAGGTGTCGACGATGATCTTCCGGCCGGTCAGGCCGCAGTCGCCATCCGGGCCACCGACTTCGAAGCAGCCGGTCGGGTTGACGTAAACCTTGACGTCGTCGGGGCCGACGGTCGGCTGGGGTTGGCCTGCGGGGGGCATCAGCACGAGCTTGCCCTTGATCAGGTCCGGGCGGTCAGTTTCCAGAACCGGCTTGATCAGCTTGTCCAGCACTTCCTGCCGGGCGGCGTCGCTGAAGTAGTCTTCGCCGTCCTTCTTCTCGGTCACGGTCGCATCGTGCTGGGTCGAAAGCACGACTGCCGTAATACGCAGGGGCGTGCCGTGGTCGTCGTAGTCGACCGTCACCTGACTCTTGGCATCAGGGCGGGCCCACTTCAGGATGCCTTCACGACGAAGCCGGGCATGTTCGTTGACCAGCCGGTGCGAAATCGCGATCGGCAGCGGCATCAGGTCGGGCGTTTCGTCGCAGGCGAACCCGAACATCATGCCCTGGTCGCCAGCGCCGTCCTTGTCCACACCTTGTGCGATGTGCTGGCTTTGACCGTGAATCTTGTCGACGATCTCGGCCGTCGTGTCGGCGAAGCGGATTTCAGGATCGGTGTAGCCGATTTCCTTGATGACGCCACGAACGATCTTGTCGATGTTCGCCTTGAGAGGTGCGTTCGTCGTGATTTCCCCTGCCACGACGACGAGGTTCGTCGTCACCAGCGTTTCGCAGGCCACGCGACTGGCCGGGTCATGCTTCAGGCAAAAGTCGAGGATGGCGTCGCTGATCTGGTCAGAGACTTTGTCCGGGTGCCCCATGGACACCGATTCGCTGGTGAACGGATAACGCTTGGCCGAGGACACGGTGGCTGTAACTCCCGTTGATGAGGCGGACCGAATTCGGAGAGAACGCACTTTCTGGCGAATCGCATTCGATTCGGGCTTGCGATTCTTCATTCAAGACGAATCAATATAGCGAAACGCCCTTGCGATTGACAACCAAGCGCCCGCGTCATTCGGAACTTGCGGTCGCTGATCGTTGCCCGCTTGCGATACGATCGAACAGAATCGAACAATACCGAACGAAGGCGAACGAAAGGACCGGAAAAGTCCATGAGCGGAAATGAGATCGTCCTGTCCGAACGTGCCGGCAAGTTTCGCGAAAGCGTCATTCGCCATATGTCGGTCGAGGCCGCGAAGTACGGAGCCCTCAACCTGGCCCAGGGCATGCCGGACTTTCCGGCCCCCGAACCGCTCCGCCAGGCCGCCTGCGATGCCATCGCTGCCGGCGTCAACCAGTACGCCATCACCTGGGGCGATAAGCTCCTGCGCGAAGCCATCGCCTGGAAATACCAGTGGCATCAGGGGCTTACGGTCGATCCGGAAACCCAGCTCACGGTCGTCTGCGGCGCGACCGAGGCCATGATCGTCGCCCTCAACGCCCTGATCAACCCCGGCGACGAAGTCATCCTTACCCAGCCGTTCTACGAAAACTACTGGCCCGACTGCGTTCTCACAGGAGCCACGCCACGATTCGTCACCATCCGCCCGCCTGACTGGCGTATCGACCTCGACGAATTGGCGAAAGCCTTCAACGACCGCACCAAGGCCGTCATCCTGTGCAATCCCTCCAACCCCACCGGCGTCGTCATGGGCCGACAGGATCTCGAAGCCGTGGCCGCCCTGTGCCGCAAGTGGAACGCCGTGGCCATTACCGATGAAATCTACGAGCACATCCTCTACGACGGCCGCCAGCACGTAAGCATGGCGACCGTCGACGGCATGGCCGAACGGTCGATCGTCATCTCCGGCATGTCCAAGACCTACGCCGTGACGGGCTGGCGTGTGGGCACGATCCTGGCCTCGCCCCGACTCACGAAGCCGATGCGGCAGGTGCACGACTTCCTCACTATCGGAGCCGCCGCGCCGCTGCAGCGTGCCGGAGGGACGGCCTATCGATTCCCGCCTGAGTATTACGCCAAACTCGCGACCGATTATCAGACCCGTCGCGACCGGTTCTGCGACTTTCTGGCCGAAGCGGGCTTCGGTCACGTCCGGCCGGAAGGGGCGTATTATGTCATGGCCGATGTCTCCAGCCTTGGCTTCGCGAACGACCGCGAGGCCGCCATGGCCCTCGTGCGCGACGCCGGAGTCGCCAGCGTGCCGGGCTCCAGCTTCTGGCTGGACGGGCAGGGCGGTTCGAATTACGTCCGCTTCTGCTTCTGCAAAAAGGACGAAACCCTCGAAGAAGCCGGCCGGCGGCTTGTCGAATTCGCCCGGACAAGGACCAGCGACGGTTGAACCACGCGGCGAACAGGCAGATATTCCGGCGTGTTCTATATTGTCGACATCCGGCCGCCGCGCCGCTGACATCGACCGAAAAGGCCTGAGCCCCTGTTCGACGAATGCGATCGGATAAGCCTGCCCCCGCCCATTTTTCGGAATCTTGCCCCCATGGAACCGTCGCATCTCGAACCTGACGTCAACGTCGAACCGGAACGCCTCACCTGGCGAATCGCGGTTCGCGACGCCCTGTTCTGCGGCCTGATCGGAGCCCTCATCGCCATCGTGCCCCACGTGGCTTCGAAGGCCTTCTTCGGCACCTGGGAATTCCATCAGGACCTCGACGAAGTCGTCTACCGCCTGATTGCCAAGCCCGCAATGGACGGTTCCTGGGGCATGCGCGACGTGTTCGTCCAGTCCGATCGCGACCTGCCCACCACTTACAGCTGGATGCAGTTCGTACCGACTTCGCACCTGGCCCTGGCACTTGGCTTCGACATCGTCAGTCTTGGTCAGTTCTGGCGGCTGTCGGGCGGATTTCTCACCGGTATCAGCCTTTACGTGGCGTTCGCTTCGTTCCGCATTCCGGTTTCGCGGCCCCGGGCGTTCATCCTCCTGGCCACGATTCTGGCCCTTTCCGACGCCGGATTCGTACAGGGCCGCGTGCTGATGCAGAATGCCCTGATCGCCAAAGACTATATCCGCTGGATGCCGATCAAGCCCCATGCCACGAACTTCTCGGCTTATCGGGTGATCAGCCCGATTCTGAGCCTGCCGATCACCATCCTGGCCGCTGCGCTGCTCTCGCCGGATGTCATCGGGCGGGCCCCCCGCCGGGCGATCCTCGCGGCCTTGTTCACGGCTCTGAGCATCACGCTCTACTTCTTCCAGTGGACGGCTTTGTGTGTCGGCGCCGGGGCCTGCCTCGGCCTGCTGGCGGCTTACGACACGCTCACGAAAGGCCAGAAGCGAAGGGCGTCGATCATCGCCGCAATCGCATTCGCGGCCGGTGTTCTGCTCGGTTCGCCCCAGATTCTTTATAACGCCCGGATCTTCGCCGATCCGGCCCTCGACCCGATCCTCGAACGCATCGGCCGGGGACAGGTCATGCCGCCCGGCGACCCTTACGTCTACGTCAACCTGGTGAATTACTGGGTCTGGCTCAAGGCCCTTGTGAGCGTCGCGGTCATCTGGTGGTTCCGCAGCCGGGGCGTAGCCATGTTCGCGGCCGTCGGGCTGGCAGGCTATGCCCTTGCGAACAGCGCTATCGTCACGCGGCTGGAATTCGAAAACTGGCACTGGATGTACGTTTACGGCCCGTTTCTGGCGATTCCTGTTTATGTCGGCACGGTCGCGTTCATGCTGCGCTGGCTGGGGCCGCGTGTCTCCGCGGGCATCGTCGCGGTCCTGTTCGTGTCGGCAGTGGCTCTGCGTACGGTGGAAGTGAAGCTGGCCCCGGAATCGATGCTCGTTCGCGGCTTCGCGGCCGACATCGCCCCGATTCGCCCGCTGCTGGCCTCGATCCCGGACGACGGCCAGCGTTCGATCGCCGGGTTCGTGCCCGCCCAGCTTGCCGCTCTCTCCATGCCGGGTGGGCGACTGCTGTATCACTTCCCCTACGCGTCGCAGATTTCGCTGATGAGCCTTGAGGAAGTCCATGAACGGATCGCACTTACCTACTGGCTGACCGGGATGACCCGCGAAACCTTCGCGGCGATGCCCGAAGGCTCGGTGCCGAAAGTCAACCTGGCCGAAGTGACACGCCCGGAATGGAAGCCCGAGGCCGTCCGCAACGCACTGCTCTCCGTCTTCGACCGGCTCGAATCCTCGCCCGAAGATGCCCGAAAGCTGATGGACAAATACCGCCCGGACTGGTTGCTTCTGGAAAAATCGCAACACGCCATCCCGCCGCGCCGGGGCGGCTCCTGGACACGCGCAGCCGCGACCGAGCGACACGAACTCTGGAAACTTGAACGAAAATAACCACATTTTCATGAATACCTCTGCGAATTTGGGTGAGATTTTCCCGCGAATGCAATAAGATAGATCTGGGCTTGTGACGAACCCGGATCTGATGTACGAAGATCGGCGACAGGCCTGATCGAAGGCCGGTGGGGTGGCATACGCCAGTACGAAGGAATCGAATCATCCATGTTGACCGCTCAGGAAAGTCAGAACGTTCGGGAACTCGGTTCGAAATCGGAACTGGAATCGGCAAGGGAAGACGGTCACGGTTACATTTATCACGGGACGGACAAGCCAGTCCGCAAGACCGCCCCGAAGAACGCCAATCTGTTGCATTTCGCACATTGCAACAAAATCGAAAAGCTTGCGGACGGTCAGCCCCGGGTGATCTGGTTCGAACGAATCCGGACCGCTTCGGCGCACCTGAACGAAAGTGTCGGCCAGGACAAGTGGAAGTGGTGCAAGCAGTGCGAGGCGGAAGTGACGCAAAAGCTCCTTGAGCAGGAAGGCTATTGAAATCGCCCTGGTTTCATTTGCCTCCGGGCCGAATCGACCGCACGAGCTTCGCCGAAGGCAATGCCCGTGCGGCCTTTTGAGCGGCCCGGGCCGCGGCCGCCGCGGCTTGACGCTGTCGAGCCCGTTCTGAGGCAGTAGTTCCGGCACCTCCGCCTGAATTACCGCCACCGGCGACAGCCAGCCTGATACCGCCTGAATTCGCATTGCCGCCGCCCGATGCCACAAGGTTCGGGTCGGCGGTTCCTCCATTCATCCAGAACGATTCCACAGTACCGTCAGAGAATCTGAGCGTGACGAAGAATGGTCTGCCGGATTCGCGCCGGTTCGGTTGAAAATAGATCCGGCCCGAAAGTCCGCCGGCCGCTGGAATCCAGGCCGCAGCGTATTGACGGCCCTGCGCCGCTGGCCAGGCCCAGGTGCCTCCGCCGAAGGGTGCGAGCGTCAGGCTCGACAGGCTCGTGCCGTAGGGCAGACCGGTGAGGTCGATCCGAACATCCTGCTTGCCATCCGGCCGCAGCGTCGCCGACAGTGCCGCGTAGTCCGATCCGTCCTGCCCACCCCAGGTTCCAGCGGGCGAATATGCGAAATCGCCCACAAGAGCCGGTGACCGGTTCCCGGCGACATCGATCGCCACGATCTCCACATGATTCGTGCCGATTCGCCAGCGATCGAAGGCTGTCTGCGATTGCCCGGAATCAAGTAGTTTCGCATCTTCGAAGCCGGCGTTCGTCAGCCTGGCGACTTGCGACGCCACATCGTTCGAAGTCGATCTTGCCCACCCGACGGAAGCCGGGCCAGTCCGGGCCAGATTCGCGGGAGCGTCTGGCGAGGTCGTGTCCAGAACGAAAGAAATCGATGAGGCCGGACCGGCATTCCCGCTTGCATCGACCGCCTGGACCTCAATCGTCACAGGCCCGTCCGCGAGGCCGGACGGCAGAAATCCCGCGGGATCGTCGATCTGTCGCCACAGGCCGCCGCCTGCTTCACGATACCTGTAGCTCAAGCCAGCGACCGCATCGAGCGTCAATCGGGCGTCGTTCGTAATGCCATCGCTTGCACTTACGCCCGAATCGCTGGTGAGTCTCAGGCCTGTCGGGGCCGTGATCGTCGGAACAGGCGTCAGCAGCAGCAATTCGCCAGCGCCTGGAGCAGGCACGTCGTTGACTCGACCACTGCGAACCCAGACGGCTGGTCGATTCGCCCATCCGGCGGGCAGGTCGATGAAGTTCGTGCCGAAGCGGACGCGGAACTCCGTGTCGTCCCAGGAGCCGCCTTCGCCCAGCTCAAGTGCGGGAAGAACACGGTCCGCCTGTCCCGGCTCCTGCCAGATGGAATCGATCAGGAACCGTTCCGACCAGCGAAAGATATTGCCCGCGACCGTGCCGTCAAGATAAAGATGCCCGAAGTTCGACCTTGCGGCAGCGTTATGACTCACGCCGATCTGGTTGTACCAGAGTACGTCGGTGAACTCGTTGCCGGTGAAGTTCAAACCGAAAATGGGATTGCGTGTCCAGCCCCAGGTCAGCGGCGTTTCGCTGGGATAAGCCGTGATTTGAAACCCGCGGAACCCGCCGAAAATGCGATTGTCCGTCACATCGACGTCGTAGAGATTGCCGACGAGAACCAGAGCGCGGCTTTGGGGCCGGTCGGTCTGATCGATCGAATTGTTTCGAATCGACAGATTCGAAATGCCACGATTGACCGAAACCACCGTGCCCACGCCGGCCCATTGGGGCAGGGGGGCGTCCAGCAAAAGCGTGGTTCCGTCGATGACCGTCATCACGGTGCGATAAGTGCCGGCGTCCGACCCCGTCAGAACGGCCAGGGTATCGCCCGGGCGATAGGCCCGGCCCAAAGCCTGCGGAACTCTGACGATCCGGCGCGAGGCGTCCACACCCATCAATGCCCCTTCATAGGACACATGATAAGCCTCGGTCAGGACGACTTCATGGGCGTTCAGCTCCTGAATCCAGGGGTCGTCGCCGAACCTGGCACCCATCCCGCTGACGTCGTTGCCTTCGACGACGATATCCCGCGAATCGCCGTTGATCACCAGAAACCGCATGATCGGCCCGGAATTCGTGCCCCGGCTGATGACGTTCCCTGTCAACTGCAGCCCCTTCACGTCATGAAACGCGAAGGCATCGTAACTGAACGAACCTGCGGCAGTGCCTTCGATACGGTTCGAGGATACGTTCCAGGGGCCGCCGGTCAGCTCGACCAGGCCGCCGAAAAGCGTGTTCCCGGAAATCGTTCCCGAGACATCGTCGATCAGCCGGATCAGCCTTGCGGCCTCTTCGTTCTGATAGTTCGCCCCCGGGCCGACGACATCGAGGTTCTCGATCACGATCCCGGGCATCGGTCCGGTTCGGCCCAGCAGGGTGTCGTAATTGTCAGGCGACCCGATGATCGCCGGGCCGTAACGCACATTCGAAAGCCACTTCACAGGCCCGTCGAACCGAACCTGGAAGCCTGAAAGCGTGATGTTGCCAGAGGCCAGCTTGATGACGGTCGACCAGCCTGGAGAACTGGCCGGCTGGGCGAACTGAAGCACCGCCCCCGAAGAACCGATCAGGCGGACAGGGCGTTTCAGGACGAGCGGCTCGGTCAGCCGATAGACACCATCGCCAAGGCGGACGGTGCCGTAGGTATCCACCAGAGCCTGCAGGTTCATTCCCGGGGAGGCCTGAACTTCGGACGCGGCCGGGGACGGAGCACGCAAGGCCTCGTCGATACTGCCGCCGGCGACCTCAAGCCTGTAGAAGCTGCCTGAATCGGCGGCGGCCATAATGCTCAGGTTCCGCCCGAGTTGATCCCAGCGGGCATCGAATTCGAGGAACCATTTGCCGGATGGGTCCTGAGTGGCCACAAGCCGCTTCGTGTCGGGAACGGTGGCCCAGGGCGACCCCTGGCCACTGACGGTCCAGAGCCAGGCCTGGCCAAGGGAATCGTCGATCTGCCAGGCCGAAATCCCCCCGGTGGGCAGATCGCGCACCTCGATACGCACCCATCCGGGCCTTGCCGGGTCGTTCACGACCTGCCCCAGCCACTGCGCGGTGGCCGCCTGGCTGCGAAACGTCATAGCGGAAGGCAGGACAACGGCCGAAGTCGCGGTCGAACCGAGGGCAACGGTCGTCGAGTCCTGTGCACCGCCCTGGTATCGCACCTGAACCGTCAACGGTCCGACCATCGCGCGATTGGGCCTGGAGAAGGTCAGTACGCCCGAGCCTGAACCGGCAACACCGGGAGCGAACTCCAGCGTACCGACACGCGAGGGATTATTGCCCCAGCTGGCCACCCATTCGCCGGATGCGTCGACCAGGTCGATCGCTTCGACGGTTTTCTTCGCATCGAGCTTGTCGATACGGAGTTGCAGGTCCGTGACACCATCCGGGCCGACCGAGGCCGAGGGGTTCGTCAGGTCGACCCCGGCTGAGGCACCGAGCCAGGTGGCCGCAAGGCCCTGGCCGGGCATTTTCAGGTTCGGATCAGCGAACCCTCCGGCGAAGTAGACTTCCTGGAAGCTGCCGTCGTCATAGGTCAGCCCGACGCTGAATTCCCGGCCATTTTCCTGCCGGGCCGGCTCGAAGAAGAGATCCGCCGAGGCCGAACCCGTCTTGCGGTCGAACCGAACCTGCCAGCTGCCCGCCGGGCCGCCATATTCCCAGCGATCGGCGCCGTAGCCCTGAACGACGGCGCGGGTGACGGTCCTGTCCGAAGGCAGTCCATCCAGGTGAATCTGGATATCCTGGATCGTGCTGGGCTTCATCTCGGGCCAGGGGCCGACGAAATCGTATCCTGTCTGGCCGATCCAGACCGCGGAAGGCGCGGCGAGAACGACGCGCCGGTCCAGCGTTTCGAGGCTCGCGATGAAGTTTCGGCGTCGGGTGCGGCGTTGTGCGTTCATCGGATGTCGTCTCAGCGGGCGTAGAATCTGTCGATTGCGGTGTCGAAGCAGGGCGGTCGTACGGGTGATGCAGGTTGACGAGAAGAGATCAGCAGTCCGATTTGGGCCGTCGCGTGATTTCGTCGTGTCTGGAACGGACCGACGTCCGGCTCACGCACAGATACTCAAGAATAATGCATGCATGCTCGCAATCGAAGGCGAAGGCAGGCCAATCACATCTTCCGGGTTCGGCTTATGCGGATTGATCAGGCGAGTTCGTCGAGAGTGGCCCCGATGAGCAGGGCCATTTCGAGCTTCTGAACCTGGCGCAGAAGGCGCTTTTCCGCATCTGGCGGGCGTGGCCGGCAGCATGCCTCGACCATCGCCCTGTCCTGAAACTCGCCGCCTCGAATCAGACGTTCGGCGAGGGGTCGGATGCCAGGATCGAGTCGATCGAGAGTCGATTCGATGATTTCGGCCAGGCGCGTGCCGATCGGGTGATTTCGCGCCTTCGCCAGCCAATAACCGGCATTGCCTGGATCAGGCTCACGGCGATGGCAGATCGCGTGCCAGCTTGCCGAACAAGGGCGTTCGCCAAGGTCGCCCGCCTGCTGGGCAGCCTCGTGACTGTCGTCCCAGAAGTCGAAAATCTGCAGAAGACCTGCGACGAGCACAAGTCGCTGTTTGCGTGATACGCCAGGAAGAGCTTCGGCCCAGACCGGTTCGCCCAGGAAACGGCGGAAACCAGGATAAACCGGCTTTTCGGTCATCAGGGGCGGGCCAGGGGCGTCGCCGGATTCCAGCCCGAAGACCGCAAGCGCTGCGGCGGCTTCGACCGGGCTCATTCCTTCGGATTCGAATCTCTTGTGTGGCTCGATATCGTTATCAGGCCAGTTCGCGACCGATTCGCCCCGGGGCAGGTTCGTGAGTCGCCCATCGAGACCAGGGATCGAGATCCCGATAAATTTTGAGAGCTTGTGCATATCCGGTCGTTCCATGGGCGGCTGACAAATTCCGTTCCACTCCACTCTATAGAACCCGGGAAGAGAAAAGTGACTCGAATCGAAACTTCGTGACGTCGATTCCCCACGCATCGCAACGGTCGAACCGATCAGGTTAAATGGAGATCGATGGCAATCTGGAAAGCCTGCGAAAACCGGACTGACTGAACAAGGAACGAGAGAACCATGAACGAGTCGGATAACGCACTACCGCCGAGCCTGACGTTATTGCAGCGCAGGGAGATCGAAGCCGCGATCGTCGGTCCGCTGGTGAGGGCGTTCGCGAAGCGGTTCGGCGAAGGGCCGGTGCGCGAAACGCTGGCCGAGGTGATTCGCGAACTGGCGCGGGAGCGGGGCGAATCGATGGCTTGCGAACTCGGTGCGAACGATCTGGAGACGTTCGCGGGTACGATCGGCACATGGACGGCAGGCGGAGCGCTGGAGCTGAACGTGATCGAATCGGGCCCGCAGAGTCTGAGTTTCGACGTAACCCGGTGCCGATATGCCGAGATGTATCGCCGGCTCGGGCTCGAGGATCTGGGGGCGACGCTCTCGTGCCTGCGCGACTTCGAACTGGCGGCGGGATTCAACAGGGACATTTCGCTCGAACGCACCCAGACGCTGATGGAAGGAGCGACGCACTGTGACTTCCGATTCCGAAACGAAGACGAAAGCGGGACCGGATCGAAGCCTTCATGAATAATATCAACGAAAAAGAGCCCGGACGATCGCAAAGATCGGCCGGGCTGACTTCGAATTGATCGAACTGCGTCCGAAAACGTCAGATCGGGTAGAGATTGCCCATCTTCTCGCGGGCCTGAATCGAGCCTTTGCTGGCTTTGATCAGGGGGAAGGTGCGCTCGACACCGTCCACTTCGAGGGTGATCACGCCGGAACGGATCACGGAGGTGGCGACGCGGACTTTCTGGGTCTTGCCGTTAGGCAGCCAGATTTTGATCGTCTGCAGGTTGGGTTCGAAGGTCCGGCGCGACCGGCCGGTGCACTTGATACCGACACCGCCGAGATACTTGGCCTTACCACGCGTCGTCACGTGGTTGCCGAACGACGTTTTCTTGCCGCTGACTTCGCAGGTACGTCCCATGACGGGTGAACTCCATGAATCGAAATGCTTGCCTTATCCGGTTCACCATCGCGGCCAGGCGTGGCTCACGGTCCGAATTCGGCTTGTGGTTCGTGATTCGCCCCGGATAGCCGGTTCGTCGGCGTCAGGAAGTGGCCGTGGCCGCTTCCGGATTGTGAGGCTTCGAACGCTGCACGTTGCCGCACTGCTCGACGAGTTCGCAAACCTTGTGCGGAGGCACAGCCAGCTTGCACTGCGGGCAGATGTTCATGGCGGGCATCGTCAGCGCGTCGTGGCTTCGCCTCATCCCTTTGCGTGATTTCGATTTTCGTCTCTTCGGTACTGCCACGACACGAATCTCCCAACATGTCTTGTGCGGAAAACTGCCGCGTTCCCGGCTTCGCTCACACTGTGCGGGCGACCCGGCGGAAACTTCGTCCGATTCCACCGGGCATGCACGATTTCGTGCACGGAACGAATGAGAAGGAAGATGATACAGGAAACCTGAGATGGACACAAGGGGGACTTCCGAAATTCGGTCCGCCCGGCCAGGCCTCATCTTGTGGTTCGCCGCGATATCGCCTAATCTTGCTCTATCAGACTACTCGATCGGATTAAGACGGCATGGGACTTCGAGATTTTTCGGAACGTCGATCGCCGGCCTTCAGGATCGAAGGGGGACTCGAGAACATGCCAGAAGATTGGTCCACGGCACGTGTCGGATTCATCGGTGCCGGACAAATGGCGCGAGCCCTGGGACGCCGGCTCGTGAGCGTCGGACTGCTGACGTCCGACCGCATCATCGCCTCCGACCCCAGCGAGACGGCCCTTGACCGCTTCGCTCAGGAAACCGGCGGCGCGATCGTCGGTACCAACGCTGACGTAGCCGAAAGTGCCAGCGTCGTCGTCCTGGCCACCAAGCCGCAATCTATGGCCGACGTGCTCGTCGAACTCGCCCCCCGGCTGGGCCAGGGCAAGTCAGAGCCGCTCGTCGTTTCGATCGCGGCAGGCGTTTCCATCGATACGCTCCGAAGCGGCCTGGCAGGCTATGGCAGGCTCGTCCGCGTCATGCCCAATACGCCGTGCCTGGTCGGCTCGGGAGCTTCTGCCTATGCTCTGGGTCCGAATGTCCGGCCGCACGACGAACGCATGGTGCGTGAGCTGCTCCAGGCCGTGGGCGTGGCGCACCGGGTGTCCGAATCGGCCCTTGACGCCGTCACGGGGCTATCCGGCAGCGGTCCGGCTTTCGTCTATACGATCATCGAGGCGCTTTCGGACGGTGGCGTCCGTGTCGGCCTGCCACGCGACGTGGCCACGTCGCTTGCCGCCCAGACCGTACTCGGTGCCGCCCAGATGGTTCTGGAAACGGGCCGGCACACCGGCGAACTGAAAGACCAGGTGGCCAGCCCCGGCGGCACGACCATCGCGGGCCTGCACGCCCTGGAAAAAGGCGGCCTGCGGGCGGCGCTCATGGATGCCGTCCAGGCGGCCACGATCCGCTCCAGCGAACTTGCCGCGGCGGCACGCCAGAGCAACCCCCGCCACTGATCGCCGACTTTCGTCGGCATCACCGTATCGACCGTAAAGCCAGAGAGTTGCGACCGCCCATTTCCGGAGAATCCATCGACCATGGCCGACAGGCCCGTTCTGATTTTCGACTTCGGCTCCCAGTACGTCCAGTTGATCGCCCGCAGGGTCCGCGAGCAGGGTGCCTTCGCCCGGATCGTGCGGCATGATATCACGGCCGAGCGTGTCCGCGAGCTGAACCCCATCGGCCTGATCCTCTCCGGCGGCCCATCGAGCGTTTACGAACCCGGTGCACCGAAGTGCGACCCCGGCATCTTCGAACTCGACCTGCCGATTCTGGGCATCTGTTACGGCATGCAACTGGCCTGCCAGACGCTGGGCGGGGCCGTGCAGCCCTGTCCGTCGGCCGAATACGGACGGACCGAGCTATTCGTGGCCGATCGCGAATCGCCCCTGTTCGCCGGTGTCGATGCCGCCACGACCGTCTGGATGAGCCACGGCGACCAGGTCCGCGAAGTCGGCCCGGAGTTCGTCCCCCTGGCCACCACGCCGAGCTGCCCTGTGGCGGCCGTCAAGCATAAGTCCAGGCCCGTTTACGCGATCCAGTTCCACCCGGAAGTCTCGCACACGTCGCAGGGTTCGACGATCCTGGCCAACTTCCTGAACAAGGTCTGCGGCTCCGACGGCTCGTGGACCATGGCCAAGTTCGTCGAACGTGAGATCGAACGGGTCGCCGCGACCGTTCCGGCGGACGAGAAAGTCGTCTGCGGCCTTTCCGGCGGGGTCGATTCGGCCGTCTGTGCCGCCCTGCTGGCCAAAGCCCTGGGCGACCGCGTCGTCTGCGTCTTCGTGGATAACGGCCTGCTGCGGCTGGAAGAGCGGGACCAGGTGGCCAAAGCCTTCGGCGACTCGTCGAAGGCTGAGCTGCGCGTCGTCGACGCCCGGGCCGACTTCCTCGGCACCCTCGCCGGCATCACGGACCCGCAGGAAAAACGCATCCGCATCGGCCACACGTTCATCGACATCTTCAAGCGCGAGGCCCTGTCCATCCCCGGCGCCAAATGGCTGGCCCAGGGCACGCTCTATCCGGACGTCATCGAAAGCGGCGGCGATCCGGACGGCCCGGCAGCCACCATCAAGCACCACCACAACGTCGGCGGACTGCCGGCGGAACTGGGATTCGAACTGATCGAGCCCCTGCGCGACCTGTTCAAGGACGAAGTGCGCCGCCTTGGCCTGGAACTCGGCCTGCCTGAGTCGATCGTCTGGCGGCACCCGTTCCCCGGGCCTGGTCTGGCAGTACGTGTTCTGGGCGAGATCACCGAAGACCGCCTGGCCCTGCTGCGCAAGGCCGACGCCATCTTCCTCGAAGAACTCCACGCCGCCGGGCTTTACCGCCAGACAGCCCAGGCCTTCGCCGTGCTCCTGCCCATCAAGAGCGTCGGCGTCATGGGCGACGGGCGAACTTATGACCAGGTGATCGGCATCCGGAGCGTCCAGACCGACGACTTCATGACCGCCGACTGGTCGCGCCTGCCTTATGACCTTCTGGCCAAGGTCTCGACCCGCATCGTCAACGAAATCAAGGGGATCAACCGGGTCGTCTACGACATCACGACCAAGCCGCCGGGAACGATCGAATGGGAGTGACCGGCCAGCCTGCCGAAGCTGAATCGACACCCCAGCCGGCCCAAGTCCGCAACGTGATCGTCACCGGCGCGGCCCAGGGGATCGGCCTGGGAATCGCCCAGGTGCTCGCCGAAGCCGGTTTCGCCGTCGCCCTGGCTGACATTCAGGGCGACCTGGCCGAAGCCGAAGCCGCGAAGCTGCGTGGGGCAGGGCACAAGGCCATCGGCATCGGGCTGGATGTGTCGGCCGATGCCTCCTGGAAGGCCGCCCTTGCCGCTGCCGAAGCCGCCTTCGGGCCCGTCGACGCACTCGTCAACAATGCCGGCATCAGCCCTCGCGGCACGGCCGAAATGACCGACGAAGCCCTTTGGGAACGCTGCCTGGGCATTAACCTGAAAGGTTCGTGGCTGGGCATCCGGGCCGTTCTGCCCGGCATGCGGGCTCGCCGGTTCGGGCGGATCGTCAATATCGGCTCCACACGAGCCTCGCGGCCTCTGCGCGGGCTATTCGCCTATGGCGTCAGCAAAGCCGGCCTGCTGGGCATGACGCAACAAGTGGCCGTCGAATACGTGACCGACGGCATAATGACCAACATGGTCGCCCCCGGCTGGGTGGACACACCGGGCGAACGGCTGCTGCAGCAAAGGCATGGCCGGGAAGACTTTCCGGCGGGCCTCCAGAACCTGATCACGGTCGAGGATGTCGGCAGAGCCGTGCGTTATCTGCTGGAACCGGGCGGCGACCGGGTCAATGGCCTGATTCTTTACCTCGATGCCGGCTTGCATGTGGCCGACGACGCGGGGATGATCTACTTGCCCGAAGCCGAGCACAACCGTTACGAACAGCGGCTTTGAGACGGCCCGGCTTCCGGCGATCGTCCACGCCCGGGAGCCTCTCCAGCCATGTCTCTTGAGCCCTGCCTGAATACGTCCACCATCCGGCCCGTGCCTCTGGCGGTCAAGATTCCGCTTGTCGCCGCGGCCGGGTTTCGCTACGTCGAACTCTGGAACGACGAGATCGACGCCTATCTCGCCTCGGGAGGATCGCTGGCCGATGTCCGCAAACGGCTCGACGACGCCGGGCTTACGGTCGCCAGCGTGATCGCCCTTATGGGCTGGGCCGAAGCGGCCGAGGCCGACCTGCCGCGCATCTGGGTCGAATGCGACAGGCGCATGGAACAGGCCGCGGCCGTCGGTGCGAAGGGCATCGTCGTAAGCCCGCCGGGCGGCGATGTGCCCGAACGCGTGATGCTCGACCGGCTCAAGGTCATTCGTCAGCGTGCGGCAGGCTTCGGCGTCGAGCCGTGGCTGGAATTTCTCGGATTCGTGGGCAAATACAACCGGCAGGGCAGCGTGCTGAACCTGGCCCGGAATTTCGAACCGGCGATGCCGATCGTGTCGGACACCTATCACCTCATGCGGGGCGGCGGCTCGCTCGAGGAACTGGCGGCCCTGAAGCCGGGCGAATTGGGCATCTTCCACATCAACGACCTGCCGGCCGATCCTCCGGTCGAGGTTCAAACCGACCATGACCGCGTCATGCTGGGCGAGGGTATTCTCGATCTGCCGCATGTGATCGACCTTTTGAAACATATTGGATATTCAGGCCCGGTGAGCCTGGAGCTTTTCAACGAAACGCTTTGGGAAAAAGATCCGGCCTGGGTACTGAAAACCAGTTACGAAAAGCTTGCCGAACTATTGAAGTGAATCGTATTTCGAATGCGAACTCGAGTACTTCCGGCCGGATTCCGATTTCGAAATCCGGCCGGATCGCATCAAGTCGGATCAGTTCGCAGCGCCGCCGCTCCAGGGCGCGGCAGGGGGCAGGGCACTGAGATACTGATAAATGGAATTCAATTCAGCATCGGCCATGTTGCGGTAGGTGGGCCAGGGCATGACTTGCAGCAGTTCGCCCGGGGCTTCCGGATCGGTGCCGTGGCGCATCGCGGCCACGAACTGGGCGTAGGTCATGTTGCCGGGCAGGCCGGTAGTCGGGTCCGGGCGCAGGCTGGCGGAGGTCGCGATGCCGAAGAACCGGCCGCCACGCAGGTAGGCGTTCGTGTCGATCACGGCCGGCTGGCCCAGGAATGGATTGCCGCCCGGCATGTAGTCGTTGACGGCGTGGCAGCCATTGCATTCGCCCAGGGCGTTGACCAGGTAGCTGCCGTAGCCGACGACACCGCGCGACTTGCCCCGCAGGTTCAGCGGAAGCGGCGCAAGCTGAAGGCCAAGCTGCGAGTCGCGGTCGATCAGCATGCCGAGCGGGTCGGCCGCGATCACGGTACCCAACAGGCCGGCGGCACACAGGCCGATGGCCAGCCCGCGAACGAAACCGGGCTTGCGGCGAATTCGAATCCACCTGAGCATTGCAATTTCCTCTTTCGATGTCATTTCATCCAGTTGTGACGGGCGGAGAGCACCACCCTGTGGCAAAGAATACCGATTCGGCAATTGGCGAGCAATCCGCAAAACAGGAAGATTCCAGAAAATGAGCATATCCGGCGATGTTTCATGCCGGGACGATGGATCGAAGTGTATCGCTGCTGGTGTTCAGAAGCGATTTCTGAGTCGGCGATGGGGCCGACGTTCATTTTTTCGCGTTCTTCCTGCGGAACGCGCGAGCGATCTCGGCGGGGTTGGCGCGACGGCCTGACGATGGACGGGAATCATCCGCAATCGCTTTCGGATCAAGGGCTTTCGTCGATTTTCGCTCCAGGTCGGCCGCGGCCCATCTGGCCTCCTGTTCGGCCCAGGCGGCTTCTTCGGCGGCCAATTCGGCCTCCAACGCTTCGAATTCGAGGTCTGCCGCGGCGCGGGCGGAAGCCTGCGCCGCAGATTCGGGGTCAACTGCAGTGGCCCTGGTCTCCATCGCGGCGAAGTCAGCCATTTTCCGCGCCTGGCCGGTATCAGCGACGGGTGCACGAGGGGGAGCAGGGATCGCGAAGTCATTCCTTTGTCGCAGGTTACGCACGGGCCGAAGTTTTCTTAGCGCTTCGAAACGGCGGTCGAGTTTGTCGACACGATTCCTGGCCGCGGTCAAATACCGCAGCGCCAGCCGCGACTCGCGCGTGGCCTTTTCGTCGGCGGGAACATAGAAGACCGCCCGGTCGGCGGCAAGGTCGCGATCCGTTTCGTAACGCGAACGCAAGTCGTTTGCCTTCAAGGCCCAGCGATCACGTTCGGCGACCGCTTTTGCGAGCAGTTCGCGGCGTGCCGTGGCCGGGTCGGGGGCATGATCCAGGAGCCAGCGGGCGTGAGATCGCTGATCGTCCCGGGGTTCATCGGTTCCGGTGCAGGTGCATTTGAGCCACGCTTCGAGTTCGGTCTGAGGGTCGGGAGCGATCGCCAGATGGCGCTGTAGGATCCACCGGCCGTCGAAGCAGATCCGGTCGACGTCGAATTCGGACTTCTGGGAGGCGACGGCATCGCGAATCCTGTCGAGCGGGCAACTGGTCGGCGACCGTTCGAGATGGTCGGCGATCTCGGCCCAGACCTGCGCCATGTGGGTGGTGCCGAGCCACGTCATTGCCAGGATATCGAGCCAGATGAAGGGATTTTCGCGGCAGGCGGCGAGGTCTTTCGCGAACTGGTCGCGCATGCGCCGGTCGAACCGTTCCCGCGCATGGGATTTCTCCCATTCGAGACGTTCCCAGGCGGCCACTTCGACATCGTAAAGTTGCGCCTGGGCCAGGGCGAGTTCCTCCAGGCAATGGACTTCTTCAGTTGAGGCGGGCTCGTAAACCGCGAACAGATGGGCCCGAATCGCATCGAACCTGTCAGCCTGGTCCGGCGCCACGAAGCGCCGGGCCGTCATTCCGTGCCTGAGAGCGTTGGCCGCCGGCTCGACCGATGTCGATAGAGGCAGCGAGTTTCGAGTTGCGATCATGGTGGCGAAGACCTCGCGTCCGGATTCCCGCAAGAGTGACAGATATCCCTTATAAGGGATATCGTCCGTCGGCGATCTTGGGTTCAAGTTCCAGGGGTGTCCGAATTGCGATGGAGGCAGGATTGCGCGGCCCTGAGAGAAGTTAACGAAGGGGCGAACCATGACGGCAAACAGAATGGTTCGCAAGGGGCGTAAATGAAAAATCCCGGCGGGGGCGGCCGGGATTTTCGTGACCAGGTCACTGTGGACGTCATCGGATTCCGCAGTTCGGGCCGATTACGATGGCGTCGCGGTTTTGCGGTAACGGTGTCGGCCGTAAGCCAGAATGGCCAGGCCGATGCCGGTGAGGGCGACGGAAGAGGGTTCGGGGACGGGGTTCAGGAAGGCCCGGATCTCACCGCCGGGGAAATTCGTCGTGTGAATGTTCAGGTAGCTCTTGCCGGCAGCGGCAGCACTTGTGAGCACAGCGAACGCTGAGAGTGGCGTGCCGCCGTTGTTGGTGATGAATGCCGGGTTGTAGCTGGATGCCAGCGACATGTCGAAGAGGTGATTATAGCTTCCCGACGTGACGCCCAGGGGAAAGCCCGGGAACGTCGGAGTCGTGGTCGCGACGCCGGCGGTACCGGTGAACGGGTTGGCCGTCGGTGCGTGAATGTGGGATGCCGTCGTGTTGCCTGAAAGGCCGGAGAACTGGATATCCACGAGCATCGTATTGAGCGCGTTATCGATGGTGACCGTGCCCGTTCCGGTGCCTGTGGCGCCGACGGCCTCGGGGCCGAAATTCAAATAGTAGACCTGAGCGGCCTGCGCGGAACCGGCTCCCAGACAGGCGACGATTGCGCAACAGAGAAGCTTACGGATCGATAGCATGATGCCTCCGGAAATGGAGATGGACCCGGACCGTCCCCGACGGAGTCGGCCGAATCGGATGAGATATTGTCAAAGATATGGACAGAGAAGCGTTCATAACGTAGATGAAGAGCAAGACATGTGTCAATGATCCGATCGAAAAAAAGCGAACGGTTCGTGACGAAACGCAACGCATCCATATCAGGATGGATACATCCGGTTTTGACCGGTGAGGCAATCTGTTCCTGCATTCGAAATCAAGTTGGAATTCCGGATTCGCACGTTACGGCTCTGAGCCCGATTGTGTTGTGGATCGAACGTTCCCACTCGGGCCTGACAGCCTCTGCAGGGACCGGCATCGATTTCGAGAGTACGCGAGGAATATCGGTATCATTTCGAATCGGATTCAAGTCACTGAACCGAAATGCCGAAGGCGATGCAAGTTCGCGTGCATCCACATATATGAAAGGGTGTTACGAACGGCGTTCGCCTTGCGAGCGATCGACGCTTCGAAATCTTTTCGAAATTTCCGCGCGCTTTTCGGTATGGCTTGCGTGTGAAGAGTTGGCAGGCGGGACGAGCCAGGACGGATCGGCCGGAAGTCGTCAGCAGCGGCTCGGACCAGAAAAAGGAATCGTCTGCGCAATCGAATCGAATAACCTGAAAGGAATCGGAACATGAACGACAGGAAAACGGTTATCGGAAGCCTGATGACGGGAAGCGACGATGCGGCGACACGTGACCGCCGGGAACGGTGCCGGGTGTTGCCGGGCATCGAGAGGCATGAAGACCGGGTCGTGCTTTCCCACATGGGCATGCCGGGCGGATTCGGTGGCGGATTTCAGGGCGGCCAGGCTGCGGCCGTGTCATCCTGCGACATGCAGGGCGGCATGATGGGCCGGGGCGGGCCTGGCGGCATGATGATGGGTCGGGGCCAGTTCGGCCCGATGCGGGGCCCGGGAGGAATGCAGTCGGGCGATTCGACGACGAGGCCTGCTCTGCCTGCGGGTGCCCAGGTCATGGCCTCTCTGAACGAGGCGGGAGTCGCAGGCGGATTCGGATACGCGCATGGCGGGCCGATCGGCCCGGACGGATCGACGCCGACTTCATCCGATCCGGCGACTCAGGCGCTTCTGGACAACCTGACGGCGGCCCTGGACAAGCAGAGGACCGACGCTCAGGCGATCGCGGCGAATTCGAACCTGACGATCGCGGCCATGAATGGCCTGCATCAGGCTGTCGACGGACTTCAGGCCGATGGGCTGACGCTCGACAAAACGGCGACGGACGCGGCCGTCAGTTCGCTGGTGCGGGCTGTGGCCGGGCAAACGGACACGACTGAGGCCAAGACGGCGTTCTCGGCCCTTTTCGCCAATTCGGGCGTAAGCCAGGAAGCGATCGACTCGGCGATTTCGGCGATCACTCGTGTTGTGACGGAGTCGAATCAGACGGTCGCGAACCTGGATACGCTGAAGGCGGACAAGGATGCCGTCGACGCGGCATTCCAGGCGATGAAGGATTCAGGCTATGTGCCGCCGCAGCCTGACGGACAGTTCGGACAGTCGTACCATGGCGACAGGCAAACCCGTGGCATGGGCATGAATGACAGCGGCAGCGGCACGACGACGAGCACGGACTCTGCGACGGTATCGAGCACGGGCACGGGTACGGCGGACAATTCGAGTTCGGCCGGCACGACCCGGCGGGGGCCAGGGGCGGGCTTCGGCCGGGCCGGCCGGTTTTCGACAAGGGGCTTCGCCGGCCGCCGGGGCTTCGGGTCGCGGTTCTGACCGAAGGAACGCCTGACGGGCCGATTTCCCGGTCGGACCGAACCCCACGCACGAAGCGGCCGGCACCTTCCCAGCCGGCCGCTCGATTTTGCGCGCTTTCGGAGCCAGAAAAGAAAAGGGGTCTGGTCTCACGCCTGTTCGGCGCGACGTTCGAAACTCGAGATTACGGCAAGCCTGGGCAAACGAGCCGAAAGTGCCAGCAAAATAGAGGGTTGCACAAGATCGCCCTGGCAGGAGCGATGAATTACTGATTCGCACCGAACCGAACACGGGCGTTTTTTTTTCGATACGAAGACGAAATGCACTGAAATCGTATCGTCGCCCACGCTTCCGGCTCGTTTCGGATATCGTGAACGCAATGTGTGTGCCGAACAGGCGTGACCTGACCCCTTTTCTGGCATAGGACATATGATCCGGGCCGGATCAGCATGCAATCATGAGTGCATAAATTTGTTGGCCGAAATTGCGTTGCGACCGGCACCTTCGACGATTGACACACGCGGAGACGTTCGGGGATGATGCGGGCAGTAACTTGGGGAATTTCTGCGGGTGACCGGCCGCCGATCCCCATTTCCGCCCAGTACGATTACGAACGTGAGGTGTTCCGTGAGATTCGGAAGACAACTTCTGGCATTGGTCGTGTTCGCCAGTTCGGCGATGGCCGGAGCTTTTGCCCAGACGGCGCCACGGCAGCCGCAAGTGCCTGATCTGAAGGTCGAAAAATATACGCTGCCCAACGGGCTGGAAGTGATTCTGCACCAGGACGATTCGACGCCCGTCGTCGATGTGGACGTCTGGTACCGAGTCGGTTCGAAGAACGAGACAAAGGGCCGCACGGGCTTCGCGCACCTGTTCGAACACCTGATGTTCCAGGGTTCGAAGAACCACAACAAAGAATATTTCGAGCCGCTCGAAAAGATCGGGGCGCAGATCAACGGCTCCACGAACACGGACCGCACGAATTACTACGAAACCGTGCCTTCGAATTATCTGGAGCTGGCCCTTTGGCTGGAAGCCGACCGAATGGGCTTCCTGCTGCCTGCACTGACCCAGGAAAAGCTCGATAACCAGCGCGAGGTCGTCAAGAACGAACGACGCCAGCGGGTGGACAACCAGCCCTACGGGCAGTCGATGGAGAAGATGCTCGAAGCGCTCTATCCGCCCGATCACCCGTATTATCACAGCGTCATCGGATCGATGGCCGACCTTTCGGCCGCCAGCCTTTCGGACGTCTCCAACTTCTTCCTGAACTACTATTCGCCCAATAACGCCACGCTCGTGATTTCGGGCGATTTCGACCCGGCCCAGGCGAAAAAGTTCGTCGAGAAATACTTCGGCCCACTGCCGAAGGGCCCCGAAGTGCCGAAAATGGCGGCCAACGTGCCGAAGCTGGACGCCCCGAAGCACATCACCATGACCGACCGGGTGGCCCTGGCACGGGCCCAGCTGACCTGGCCGACCGTGGAACGGGGCAATCCGGACGAAAAGGCCCTGGACGTGCTCGCGACCGTTCTGGGCCAGTTGCCCAAGGAAAACCGGCTGTTCAAGGCCCTGAGCTATGACCGCCAGCTGGCGGCCAATGTCTTCGCCTTCCACCCGGCTTCGGCACTATCGGGCACGTTCACGGTGTCGATCACGGCCCGGCCCGAACAGAACGGCAACCTGGACGAGCTGGTGAAGCTCGCCGATGCCGAGATCGCCCGGATCATCGCCGAAGGCCCCACGGCCGACGAAGTCCTCAAGGCTCAGAACGGCGAGGAAGCCGACCTGATCAAGGGCCTGCAATCGGCCCACGGCAAGGCCGAATTCCTACATTCGAACAACTTCTACGACGGCGACCCGCTAGCGTACAAGAAGGAAATGCAGGAGCTGTTCAAGGTGACCCCGGCCGACGTTCAGCGCGTGGCGAAGAAGTATCTCACGGCCAATCGCGTTCGCCTGGACGTCATCCCTGGTGCCCCGACCGAGCGGGCCCCGGAAGCTGTCGTCGACAAAAGCCAGCAGGCCGCTCTGCCTGAGCTGAAAGTCACGGAGGTACGCGACACCTTCGACCGGACGAAGCAGCCTGAACCTGGCCCGACGCCGAAATTCTCGCCGCCGGACGTGAAGCGGGTGAAGCTGGCCAACGGGATGGACGCCCTGGTGGCCGAGCGGCACCAGTTGCCGATTCTGACCGTGAGCCTGGTGGCCAAGGGTGGCGACGTGAACGTGCCGGCCGGGCAGGAAGGGCTGGCCGGGCTGGCCATGAGCCTCGTCCGCGAAGGCACGGCCAAACGCAATACGCAGGAACTGGCTGCTGAGCTTTCGATGATCGGGGCCGACCTGAACGCCAACGGCGGTTCGGAAAGTTCGTCGATGTCCGTGACGACGCTGACGAAGCACACGGACAAGGCCCTGGACCTGTTCACGGACGTGCTCTTCAACGCTTCCTTCCCGGAAGCCGAGCTGAACCGGCTGAAGATCCAGCGGCTTTCGGCCCTGGCACGCAAGTTCGACAGCGCCGACGGCATCGCGGGCGACGTGTTCCCCAAGCTGCTCTATGGCGAAAAGCACCCTTATGGCCGTGACAACGACGGCACCTTCGAAACCCTGCGGGGCATCTCGCCCGAGCTGTGCAAGGCCCACTTCAAGAAGCTGTTCAACCCGGCGAACGTGACGGCGATCGTGGTCGGCGACATCACGCCGGAAGCCGCCAAGACGCTGCTGGACAAAGCCCTGGGGCAATGGACGGGCGGCGAAGCCGTCGCCATCGACATTCCGGCCCCCTCGCCCGAGAAGAAGCCCGGGCTTTATCTGGTGAACAAGCCCGCCGCGGCTCAGAGCGTGCTGGCGGCAGGGCTTGTCGGCCCGCCCCGGTCCACGCCCGACTACTTCCCCCTGGTGGTGATGAATTCGGTGCTGGGCGGTCAATTCTCCAGCCGGATGAACCTGAACCTGCGTGAAGACAAGGGCTACACCTACGGCGCCCGCTCGAGCTTCGCGTTCGGCAAGGGCCCTGGCCCCTTCGAAGCCGGCGCCAGCGTGCAGACGGCCGTGACGAAGGAAGCCACCGTGGAGCTGGTCAAAGAGCTGACGGAAGTGACCGGCAAGCGGCCGATCACCGACGCGGAACTGGCCTTCGCCAAGGACAGGCTGATCAAGGGCTTCCCGGGCCGTTTCGAAACGACCTTCGCCATGGCGGGGGCGCTTTCGGACATCATCCGCTTCGGCCTGCCCGACGACTATTTCGAAACCTATCAGTCGAAGATCGAGGCAGTCGACGCTGCTGCCGCCAATGGCGTCGCCGCGAAATATCTGCCGTTCGACAAGATGTCGATTCTGGTCGTCGGCGATGTGGAGACGGTCAAGGCCGGTCTCCAGAGCCTGCCCTACGGGGCGAACCTGGAAGTGCTGGAAGTCAAGCCGCCGGTTCCGCCGATGGGCGGCCCGCGTGGCGGTCGAGGGCTGGGCCGCCCCGCTGGCCCGCAATCGAGCGAAAAGGCGAAGCCTTGAACGGCTGATTTGCAGCATCGTTCGAAAGATCATGACGGTTTCGAAACGCGGCGGGTCGAAAGGCCCGCCCGTTTCGTTTTTCCACCTCGAATTCCGTGCGTCGGGCGAAAAGATACGATCGGATACTTCCATCGATTCGGAAAGGCTTTATGATTTCATACGGAATGAAGATCCGCGTGGCGGGTCGGAATGCAACGAAATCGAATTCAGGAGTGACGACGATGAAATTGATCGCCTGGAAAACGCTGGCGGCAGGTGTGATTATCTCGGCGGTAACGCTCTCGGCCCTGGCACAGCCTCCGGAACGTGAAGGACGCGGCCAGGGCCAGGATGCTCCGCCGAAAAGGGGCGGAAACGCTTCGAAAAAAGGCGGGGCACAAGGCAAGGGCCAGATGCAGGGCCGCGGCGGCGCGCCGATGTTCAAGGTCGGGGCCGTCATCCCGCCGTTCATGATCGGGCAACTTGACCTGAGCTCCAAACAGCAGGCCGAGATCGATAAGCTCGAAGCCAGCGTCGCGAAGCAGCTCAAGGAAATCCTGAACGATGAACAATACGAAATGCTGAGCCGTCCGCCCCAGATGGGCCCCGGCGGTCCGGGTGGCCCTGGCGGCCGCGGTTTCGGTCCCGGCGGCCCTGGTGGCCCCGGTGGTCGTGGCTTCGGTCCAGGAGGCCCTGGTGGCCCCGGTGGCGAAGAAGGCGGCCCGCCGCCGAAGGGGGCACGTGGCAAGGGCGAACCCCGCCGCAAACCTGCTCCTCCCCCGGAAGATCAGTGACCTGATCGATTACGCTGAGCTGACAGGTCGACATTTCAGCTTCGAAAGATTGCGTCCGCCCGGTTCGTTCGCTTAGAGTGAACCGCGACGGACGCGATCGTCTTTTCGCCCGATTCGAAACGGATCCGAAGCCCGATGAAACCGGATGACCGCAATCTCGCACCGCAGATGCAACGGACTCCGAGCGCCGCGACATTCGTCTGCCCCGACCGGTTCGAGCGGGACATGTCCACCTGGTATCGCCGCCGCTGGCTGTGTGTCGGCCGCACCGAAGAATTGCCACGGCCCGGCGGTTTCGTCAGCCGCCGCATCGTCGGAATGAGCCTTTTGATCATGCACGGCCGCGATGGCCGAATTCGAGCCTTTTATAACAGTTGCCGGCACCGGGGCACGCTGCTGACAGAATCCGCGCACGGCCATCTGGCCAAATGCCGCATCGCGTGCCCCTATCATGCCTGGACATTCGACTGCGACGGCACCCTGCTCGGCGCACCGGGCATGAAAGAGGTCGAAGGCTTCGACGAAGCCGACTGGGGCCTGAATTCGCTCGAATGTGACACCTGGGGCGGCTTCGTTTTCGTGCGTGCTGACGATTCCATTCCGAATGATCCGCTATTGCAATCTCTGGCCGACTTTCCCGAAAAGTTCGCGGCCTGGCCACTGGCGGACCTGAAGACCGGCGCACGCATCGAATACGACATCCAGGCCAACTGGAAGCTGATCCTTCAAAACTACTCCGAATGCCTCCACTGCCCGAGCGTGCATCCGGCCCTGGCCCGGCTTTCGCCACCCACCAGCGGCGAAAACGATCCGGCGAACGGCTGTTACGTTGGCGGCCGAATGAGCCTGAATGACGGCGTCGCCAGCATGACGGCCGACGGTTCCACTCGCCGGCCGATCTTCCCGAAATTGAACCCGACCGAATCCCGGCATGTCTATTATTACATTCTGCTGCCGAACATGATGATGAGCTTTCACCCCGATTACGTACTGACGCACAGGCTGGAACCTGTCACGCCGGATCGCACGAAAATGACATGCGAATGGCTTTTCGAACCCGCCACGATGGCCCGAAGCGACTTCGACCCGCGCGACGCCGTGCAGTTCTGGGACCTGACCAACCGGCAGGACTGGCACATGTGCGAACTGACCCAGCGGGGCATCGCATCAGGCGGATACGTGCCCGGCCCCTATTCGAATCGTGAGCATCTGCTGTTCGAGCTGGATCAGGTACTGGCAGAGCCGATCGACCAGTGAAATACCGAATCTCACCGAAACAGTCGGCCTGTATCATTTCATCGCAATGAACTTCACGGCGTTTTCGAGCACCTTGATCACCTCAGCCTGTTCGAAAACCGGATAAGTCTCGTGCCCGGGGCGGAAATAAAACACCAGGCCCTTGCCGACTGTCCAAAGGCAGCCGCTGCGGAAGCGTTCGCCCTTGTCCCATTTCTCTTCGAAAATGACGGCGTCCGGCGGCGGCACGTGAAACGGTTCCGAATACATTTCCGTCTGCCGCACATCCCACGTTTTCGGCAGACCGGCCGCGATCGGATGATCCGGCAAAAGCGTCGTGACATGCCCTGGCGCAGCGTCGGCTCGCCATGACGGAAACACGCACACGGGCGGAATGAGCACCCAGGTTTCGCCCTGCTTTTCCAGCCGGGGTGTCAGCGGCGAATCGGGCTTGACCATCTCACGCTTGAGCGGCCGCGAGAAATCGAATTTGCCGGCGCGGCGATCCGCCTCCGGCATCATTTTCAATGCATCGGCCTTGGAACGCTCATGCATCAGGCTCATGAACGGGCGGGCGAAGTGGGCCGAATGCAGGGCGATCAGGCTGAGCTTGCCGGCCATCACGCGATCGACTACGGCCTTCACGCGGTCGACCTTCACGGCGTCATGCCGCACGTGGCCCCACCAGATCAGCACATCGGTCTGATCAAGCGCCGCATCGCTCAGCCCTTGATCAGAATCATCCAGCGCCACTGATTTCACTTCGAAGCCGGCATGCTTTTGCAGGTGCCGGGCAATGGCATCGCCCAGGAATCCGCCGTCATACGCTTTTTTCTGCTCCGGCTGACGTTCGTCCCACACCCGCACGCGAACGACGTTTCGCGGTTCGGCGGCCGATGCGGTCGACACCATTGCGAACCACAATGCCACTGGCGCGATCAGGAAACGCAGCATGACCAGCCGTCCTTCGAAATTCGTCTTGAGAATTGCATTCGCCAGGGCGATCGATTCGATTGATCAGTCCGACGCGGGCTGCCAGGCGAACCGGCGGCACTGGCGGAAGAAAGTCAGCGGGTTCTGGAAGACGACCTTGTCGATGTCCGCCGGCGAGTGGCCCCGTTTTTTCATTTCGAAAATGAATTCGGGCACGGCCAGCGGGTCGGAATGGCCCCAGTCGCCGGCCGAATTGACCATGATCCTTTCCGTGCCGTATTTTTCGACCATGTCGGCCGCGCGCTGCGGGGTGCATTTCGTGATGGGGTAGAGCGTCATGCCCACCCAGTGGCCGGCGTCGCGGGCCAGGGAGATCGTGTGTTCTTCGACGTGGTCGATGCACACCCGCTCGGGCTTGATACGGCCGTCGCCCTTGAGCATGTCCAGGATCATCCGCGTGCCCTGGTATTTGTCGGCCAGGTGGGGCGTGTGGACGAGGATCAGCTCGTCCGTCTTCGCGGCCAGGTCGAGGTGCTCCAGAAACACGGTCGATTCGTTGCGGGTGTTCTTGTTCAGGCCGATTTCGCCGATGCCCAGGACATGAGGCGAGTCGAGAAATTCGGGAATCATGGCGATCACTTCACGCGAAAGCTCGACGTTTTCGGCCTCTTTGGCGTTGATGCACAGCCAGGTGTAGTGGGCGATGCCATACTGGCCGGCCCGCTTGGCTTCGAAGTCGGTGAGCTGGCGGAAATAGTCGCGGAACCCTTCGACGCCCGAGCGGTCGAACCCGGCCCAGAAGGCCGGCTCGCTGACGAGCGCGCACCCGGCCAGGGCCATGCGCTTGTAGTCGTCGGTCGTGCGGGAAACCATGTGGATGTGGGGGTCGATGTAGCGTGCCATGGTCGAGTGAACCCGGGTTGCGTCGAAAGCGGGGCGGTCATCGGGGGAGGACCGGACTGTGATCGCCCGGTCGAACGTATAGCGTCATTGTAGCAAGCGTCGCACCGGAACGAGAGAGCTTCGGGCATCATCAAGACATTTCGGGCCTTTCCCGCTGGCTGTCGAAATCGGTTGCGGAACGTGAAGAGCCGCTGTCTTACGACCGACGCCGGAATCACTTCCCTGAAATGCGACGAATTCGATCGCGGACTTGAGGTTCGCGGGTCCGAAATCATCGAAATAAACTGCCTGATACTCGATCGATCGTATCGACCGAACTCGCGCATTGACTGGAAGATCGGCAAGCACAAATTGATCTTATGTACACCTATTGACAGGTTCGGCAGATTCCGAATATAAAACTCATTATCGGTAAATCTCATTCAGCCAGCTCAACTTGCGCCTTTGATTCGACCGGTTTCGGACTTGTCGATATTCATGCGTTCGCGTGATCTGATTTCTGACGATCGTTTGCCGAAAATTGATGGTTTCCTGATCGAACGTGGTATTGCCGCAGGCAATCCGAACGTTCACAACCCACAACAACCCGAGGCAACGGAATGAGAAAAACGATTTTCGCCTTCTCTGTGATTTTCTCAAATATTTTCGCGCCGATCGCAGCCATGGCAGACCCTGCCGACCTGGTTTCGAACGGCAGTTTCGAACTCAATGGCGGGCTGGGCCAGATCAACGGCACGATCAGTTACGCGACCGACTGGACCCGAACCATTCTCAACAATCCGGAGAGTGAGGGCTTCGCGTTCATCATGGACAATACGGCCGATTCGGTCGGCGCGCCTTCGATCTACACACCGGGTTCAGGTCAGAACGTGAAGATCTGGGGCCCTGGCAGCGGTTCGAACAACGGCTTCACCGGCAGCCCCGATGGCGGCTATTTCATGGTTCTCGATGGCGACTACGGCCGATCCAGCATTTCCCAGACGATTACGGGACTCACGCTAGGCCAGCAATACGAACTGTCGGTCCAATGGGCGATCGGCCAATTGACGGATGTCAATGGCGACTTTTGGGCCCAACTGGATATTTCGTTCGGTTCCGAATCGATTTCGACCGGTCAGGTCAACGTTCCCAACGCTGGATTCCGTAACTGGGAAACCTTGACTAACACGTTCACGGCAACGTCATCCAGCCAGACGCTTTCGTTCGTACCGAGCGGAATGCCAGGCCTTCCGCCCGTGATCATGCTGGACGGCATCAGCCTGAATGCCGTACCCGTCCCTGAACCTTCCACGTACATCCTGGGGGGAATGGCGACGATGATTCTCGGCTATCTTTCATGGAAGAAGCAGAACCGCAAGTCACGCCGCCTGGCTGTCTGAGGCTTTCGTGTCTTTCTGGCCGCAATGACGAACGGGCCGCCGAATTCTCTTCGGCGGCAGTTCTTTCGACGACACGCTCGCATTTCGCCGAGTGCCACGAATGAATCTTTCCGAAAAATGACAGACACTCAATTTCGAATCCTGCAGGATCTGGCCAATGCCTTCCTCTGGCTGGCCGTTCTCAGCGTGGTGTTCGTGCCGCTGGAATCGCTGTTTCCGCACATCGCCAGAAGAAGATGGCGCCATGGCATGTCGCTCGATATCGGCTGGTATTTCCTGTCGAGCCTGGCCTTGACGTTTCTGTTGGCATTTCCCGTCTCGATACTCGTTCTGCTCGCTGGGGGTATCATTCCTTCCGCGATTCCCGAATTCATCGCGGGTTTGCCTGTCGCGGCGAAATTCGGGATCGGCATGTTCGCGAGCGAGACAGGGTATTATTGGGGCCACCGGCTCAGCCATGAAAACGCCTGGCTCTGGAGTTTTCATTCCGTCCATCACAGTTCGGAAGAACTCGACTATCTCTCGAACACACGCGCTCATCCAATCGATATGATCCTCAGCCGCCTTTTTGCCCTTGCACCGCTCTATCTGATCGGCATCGGCTCGACGGGTCATGCGGGTGGGCTTATGGTGCCAGCCACGGTGACGATCGCGGCGAACTTCTGGGGTTATTTCATTCACTCCAATCTCAGGTGGAGATTCGGTTTTCTGGAAAAGATCGTTGCGACGCCTCCATTTCACCACTGGCATCATTCCGCGATCGCGCCCATGAAGATCAATTATTCGACGAGCCTGCCGCTGATCGACATCATTTTCGGGACGTTTCATCTGCCGCGCCACGAATGGCCTGAAAGATACGGGATCGACGAACCGATGCCGAATACGCTTATCGGGCAACTGCTCCACCCGTTCGTGGACGATGAGGAGACACCAGGTAAAACGAAGCCCCAAGATCGCTCATCTGAAGCTCCGTAAAAAGGCGGGCTCCGTTCATAAATCATGATCGACGATCCGAAGGATTGGCTCATCAGGAACTTCCATGGGTTGTACATCGTCATATTCGCGATCGAACTCATGAATGGATAAGGATTTCGCTCGAGACGGAATTTTAGTATCGATGGCGTATCGGTCGCCGTGCCGGCGATTCGCTCTTTCAGGCCGCTTTCGACGGTCGAAGTTCGAAAACGTGATCGCCATGGATCGGTGAAATGCAGCGGATGGTTTCGTGATACGATGAGGTGAAATCCTGCCTGAATCCGAAATGGAGACTCACCCGCAGAAATCCCTTAAGAACCGAACGGAGGAAGCTCGAAGTGATTCGAGCGTTTCATACAGTCAAGAATTGTGTCGGAATACTCCGACCCGGTATCATTACTTGACTCGAAACGAATTCGATAGGATTGCGGAAAGATCGCCTGCAGCGAAGATTCGATCGGATTCGAAGTCGATGGAGACTCCTGGTTCGATCGCGCCGAAACCGCCGGAAGCCGCTTTCTCAATGGGCATCGATCATGCGAATCGATTACGTGCCGGCATTGCCGGAATTGAAACGCCTGTACGAAATGCCTCGTGATTCGGAACGATTTCGCGCATATCTCCGAACGATGATCGATGAAGATGGCGAAGAACTCGGTTTCGCCCCTCTTGTTCTCGCCAATCCCATGGCAAGGGAACACGTCCGGGATCTCGTCGATCGATACCTTGAGCTGGATGCCGACTCGATCGCAGTTGAAACGATCGAGTCCGTCTTACCGGAATTCTCGCATTTCGACGAACGATTCGAAGCCTCGCTCGTCATTGTCGACGACCAGAAAGGAGGCTGGACGAATCGATTCGCGACCGAGATCTACTTGAGACAAATCCCCGACCCCCGTGTTCTGAATGCAAAACGGCGAGCCCGGTTCTGGATCACGGGCGTTCTCTGGTCCAGCGAACCTGCCAGCGCTGAAATCGTTCAAGTCGCCATGAAGACGGCCGCGTTTCGTCTTCTGTACGTATTCGAAAATGGACCGGCCCGGACGGTGTCGGAACTTGTTCGTCAAGAGCGAGCCGTCTTGAGCCGATCTGGTCAGTCTCTCGCTCCGCTCGAATGCAATGAGAACAACTGGACACAGCAGATTCTTGCGGACCGTGCGAATGAAATTGATTTCGCGAATCTCGTGACTTGTCTTTTCGGCGACATGGCGGCCGAAACCCTGGGCTTCGAAAAACTCGGATTGCCTGAAAACGCCGGGTTGCGTTCGGTATCGAGCGACATTCCACGCGATTTCGTAAAGTGAGCGAGGGTGGGTATGTCGCTTCGTGTGACATCGATCGATCTCAAGTTCGAACGGAGTTCGTTCGGATTACGGCCTTTTCGAATCAGCCTGGCCGAACGCGCTGCGCATTCCCTCGATGATCTCTGGCCAATCCTGACGATTGAGTTCATGCCCGGCACCTTGAAGAGTCAGAAGCCTGGCATGCGGCATCCGTTTCGCTGACCGCAATGCGTGTTCATAGGAAAGCACAAGATCGTGCGTTCCGTGCACGATGAGCACGGGCACTCGAATTTCGCCAAGTCGGTCGAGCAGCGGTTGCATTTCCTCGGGGTCGCCGCCGAGCATAGCGTGATTGAACATCGCGAGCGGGTCGCCGCATCTTTCGAAATCGGCGGAAGCGATCGCGGCAACGGAATCGACGTCGAAGGAACGCTCGGGGCCCGTGAGCAGCCGCCAGAGACCGGCCTGAAATGCGACGACGGCGGACCGGTCGGTCCAGTCCAGTTCGCCAGCGGCGGAATGATACGCGATCACGGCCGGGTCGATCGGCGGGATCTCAGGATCAGGCGTTGCCAGCGGCTCGGACGCGATCAATGTGATGGACAGAACACGCTCAGGATAAGTCAGAGCAAGCATTTGCGTCAGCCAGCCGCCGAGCGACATGCCGGCGAAATGGGCCCTGGCGACGCCATGGGCGTCGAGGACGGCGAGAGCGTCGGCGGCGAGGTCGCTCAGGGAGTATCCAGGCTCTCCCGCGGGATATTTGCGTGATTCACCGGTATCGCGATGATCGTAGCGAATCACGTATATGCCGGATTCGGCGAGCTTTCGGCAGAAATCGTCAGGCCACCAGCGGCCCGATGCCGTTGCGCCCATGATCAGGAGAACCGGGGGATCGCCCGGCGAACCGAACGACTCGGAATGCAATTCCGAACCGTCCGGAGTTCTGACGATGGATGTCTGCATGATGTCGGTGGTTCCCTTCGGAACATGGACTTCGATCGATTCGAAATCGAGGCTGAGTACGGCCGTCTCGGGCGGAACCAGGACTTCTTCGAAGTCGCGAATCGCATCGGACAATCGAAATGCCGTGCGCATATGATTCAGGGACGATCCAGTAACGGCTCGACGATTGCGCGTGTCTGCGAACTTTCGACCACGGGTACGATTTCGAACGATACGCCCGTGCCGCGCCAGTGCAGGACCCATTGCTGCAGCAGGCACAGGTCGTCGCACTTCATGAGTTGAAAGCATCGCGAGAAATTCGGTTCGACCCAGCTCGCGACATATTCGAGCCCTTCGGGCAGGCCACGGCCGGCATCGCGCATACGACGATACACCGGGAGCATGTCGTCGTTTTCGAATCGTTCGATGATCATGAAAAGCATCAGCGACCTCGAAGGTCATGTCGATCGAGAGTCCGGTTCCGGATTTCACCCATGATACGCCATGCGACCGATGAAGTGCTTGAGATCGTGTCTGGCATCGAGTAGATTCATGGAAATCGATTGCGAAATTCATCGACGTGCAAGACCTTCCGAGAGGCATTACCAATGCATCAAAATCCACAAGCGGGCGTCAATCGCCGCGTGCTCCAGAAGGCCGCGATCGCCGTTCCGGCCGGTATCGTGACTTCCGTCCTCGCACAGGAACAGGCCGATCAGGAAATCCGCGACTTTTTGAAACCTTATGTGATGGACCGGAAGAGCGTCGACGACTTCCTGGACCCGAAAGCCAGGGTCTGGGCGAAATTCGACCCGGACACGGGATACCTTCTGCGTAACAGCTTCATGCGCGACGGGGTGGACGGTTCCCACACGCTCGCCCGTTACGAACCGACTGGCCAGCGGTTTCAGGTGAACTTCCGCGACCGGCCTTGTCGTATCAATACGTACGGCAACAGCTTCACGCAGGGGCATCAGTCGAACGACGCCGAGACCTGGCAGGAAATTCTGGCCGGACACTTCGGCGAACCGATCCGCAATTTCGGCATCGGCGGGTTCGGCGTCTATCAGGCGGCGCTTCGGCTGGAGAAATACGAACCGACCGACCTGGGTGCGGAATATGTCATTTTCAATATATGGGGCGATGACCACTGGCGCAGCATCAATGCGTGGCGGCAATTGACGTTTCCGCCGAATATTCTCAGCGGAAAGATGTATCATTCGAATCCGTGGCGGCATGCCCGGATCGACCCGAACACAGGAGCCCTCGTCGACAAGCCCAATTACGCCGACACGCCCGATAAACTACGGAAACTCTGCGAATTCGAGACGGTTTACGAGACATTCCGAAATGACATGATCGTGCATGCACTGATCGCGATTCGAACGGGCCGCATCGTCAACCGTGCGAGCATTGACGAAATGGCGGCCGTGGCAGGCGTGAAGGACATCGACCTGTCGACGCTGGATCGTGTGAAGGGATCAGTGCAAAGGCTTTACGAGGCTTACGCGATTCGCGCTGGCATGCGGATCATGGAGCGCGTGCAGACGAAACTGACCCGTGCTGGCAAGAAGCTTTTCGTGCTGTTGAGCTATCCGGGGCCGAATGTCTGGTATGCCTGCGCAGGCAAGCCGAAGGACGCGAAGCCGCCGATCCACGACTTCCATCCCCGTGAATTCGTCGAATTTTTGCAGGATCGCAAGATTCCGTTCATCGATACCGTGAATAAGCACGTGGAGGAATTCGCACAGTTCCGGATCGACGCGAAGGCCTATGTCGAGCGATATTACATCGGCCATTACAATCCGAAGGGGCAGCACTTCTTCGCATTCGCGATCAAGAACGAGATCGTGCAATGGCTATCTCCCAGGCCGCCGACTTACGCGGACGAATCGGAGAGCATCATCCGGTTCGAAGGATACCTGCCGGGATAAACGGCCGCCGATTCGAAGTGGACATTTTCTGGCCACACCTGGTCAGGAAATGTCCATCTTGAGTCTCAGACGAATACGCATGCTGCCGACAGATCTTACTGATTCGAACTCACTTACGACATTCGGCCGCCCTTGGCATGCTGATTGCTTTCAGGCTTATCGCGCGAATTCGATTCGGCCTTGGCGGCAGCCGTCATCGGTGACGGACGTCCGGTCATGAATTGAGCGACAATCCCGCGAGAGGTCCTGATCGATGATTTCGAAAGCTCGAAGTGAGCGACCGGATGCATTCACTCTGATCGAACTGCTGGTGGTCATCGCGATCATCGCCGTTCTGATCGCGCTATTGCTTCCCGCGGTGCAATCGGCACGAGAAGCCGCCAGACGCATCAAATGCAACAACAATCTCAAGCAGATGGGCCTGGCGATTCACAATTACGAAGGTGTGGTCGGTTCCTTGCCGCCGGCGCTTGTGATTCAGGGTCGAAATGGAGTCGTCCAGTGGTCGAACGGTTATGGGGCCTATGCGCGGGTGCTACCGTTTTCGGAGCAGGGGGTGCTGTTCAACAGCATCAATTTCACTTTGGACATGCAAACGCCGCCGAACCTGACGGCGGCATCGGTCGTGATCGACTTCCTGGCCTGCCCCAGCGACCCGCGAGGTCAGGTGCGCAAGCTGACCGACGGTTCGCAATACGGAGTAGCGACATATGGCTTCGTCGAGGGCGACTGGTTCGTGTGGGGAGGCATCGATTCGAATCTCAGGAACCGGTCGGCCTTCGGGCCGAACATGTCGCGCCGATGGAGCGAATTTTCGGACGGCACCAGCAATACGATGCTTATGAGCGAGGGCAAGGCTTTTCTGACCTATTACCGCGACTGCCCGACGCTTTCGAAAGTGAACGACCCGAACTTGATTCCGCCGCCGGATGCCGATCCGCTGACCGTCGTGCCGGAATATCTGGGCGGATGTCAATTGCGTGTGGAAGAGGCACGCACGCAGTGGTTCGAGTCGGGCGTGCATCATAATGGAATCACGACGGCCTGGCCACCGAACAAGAAGACGCCGGGCGGACCGAACAAGATATATGCGGACATCGATATCAATTCGAGCCGGGAGAAGCTCGGCAGGCCGTCGTTCGCGGCCGTGACGGCCCGAAGCTACCACCCGGGCGGCGTACATGCCCTGATGGGTGACGGCTCGGTCCGGTTCGTGAAGGAGACGATCAACGGTTACGTCTGGCGGGGCCTCGGAACCGTTGCGGGATCGGAGGTTCTCTCGGCCGATTCGTATTGAGCGTTCGATCGCGTTCCATGCGAACCTGGCAGAGCGGAACTTTTCGAAAGCGGCCGATGACGCGAGCGTCGTCGGCCGCGACTTCGTTTCGGGAGATGCGCATCGAAAGCCGGTTCGTGGATTTCGTTACGATTCGCCGCGTTTCTCAGGTAAAATGACGAACCATCGAAATCACTGCGGCCGAAAGCAGCTTCCTGCAATCGGAAGTGGAGGCAAGCGGCCCGCAATGCGACTGTGCGAAGCGACGAAGGCGAAGAACATGATTTACTCAAGACCGATCAGTCTGGCGGCAATTTTCTGGGCACTTGCGATTTCGCCGGGGAACGCCCAGGCAACTCAGGATCAAGCCAGACCTGCTCCGGCGCTGGTCACTCGAGGCCAGGTGAAATTGAATCTGGCCGGGGCACATACGGCATTGAAAGCGGCCGTCGAATTCGCTGCCGGCAAAGGTTTCAAGATGAACATCGCCGTGGTGGACGATGGCGGCCACTTGCTGGCCTTCGCCCGCATGGACGGCGCCCGGCCGGCTTCGGCCAATACGGCGATGACCAAGGCGATCACCGCCGCGACATTTCGGCAGGAAACCGGCCCGCTGCCCGCGGGCGGCAATCCTGACATTCTTTTGAATCTCAGCGTTCAGAACGCGGCGGCGGCCAGCGGAGGCAAAATCACGACCCTTAAGGGCGGTGTGCCGATCGTGGTCGATGGCCAGATTATCGGTGCCGTGGGCGTGGGTGGCGGTTCAGGCGAGCAGGATGCCGAAGTGGCGAAAGCCGGCATCGAAGCGTTTTTGCAGGCACTCAAGGCGGAAGAAAGTGGCAAATGAAATCGCCTGCGATTTCGGGCGTAATTCTTGCCCTGGCTTCGATTTCGATCGCCGGGGCAGCGGAACCGCGTGATATCGAATTCACGGCGAAGATCGACGGGACCATTCAAAGGTACGTGACGATCGAGCCGGACGGATTCGAAAGCGGCAAGTCGGTGAACGTGCTGATCGCTCTGCACGGGCATGGTTCGGATCGCTGGCAATTCGTACGTGACGGGCGCGGCGAATGCAAGGCCGCTCGCAAGGCCGCAACACGACATGGAATGGCGTTCGTCTCGCCCGATTATCGGGCGAAGACATCGTGGATGGGTCCGAAGGCAGAGGCGGACCTGGTTCAGATCATCGAGGAAACGAAATCGAGATATGGAGCCAGGAAGGTGATCGTGTGCGGCGGTTCGATGGGCGGCACGGCCGCCCTGACATTCGCGGCGCTGCATCCGCAACTCGTCGACGGAGTCGTGGCCTTCAACGGCACGGCGAACCTGGTCGAATACGACCGGTTTCAGGACGCGATCGCCGAATCGTTCGGGGGGACGAAAGGAGAGATTCCCGAGGAATATCGCAAGCGATCGGCTCTGTTTCATTTCGTAAAGTTGACCATGCCTGTCGCCACCACGACGGGCGGGAGGGACGAGATCGTGCCGCCTGCCAGCGTGCTGGAACTTGTCGAAAAACTGAGCCGGACGAATCCGAATGTCCTTTCGATCCATCGCCCGGAAGGGGGCCACGCGACCGACGAGGGCGATTCGAAGGCCGCGCTGGAATTCGTGATCGGCAAAGCTGTCGATTCGAAATGACAGTCGGAATGCGCAGGAATCTTCCCGCGCATTCCGCACGCATCGGTCACTTCCGCTTTCGGACCGCGAGCTTGCTTGCCGCCATGCCCCGGAAGTTCGGAGCCGGTCCGGCGAGGTCGCGCTGGTCGATGATGCGGGCGAAATCGCCGCCGGCTATGCCGTCGCGGTCACCGTCGATCAGTTTGCCGGAGGTATTGGTCAGGCCGCCTGAGTTGCCTTTGATTACGATCTGGTAGCGGGCTCGCAGTTGCAATTGCCGGACGAGCGGACTGAGCGTGGCCGTGCGCGTGGCGGCGTCGTAACTGACGGCCCGCAGGCGGATCAGCTTGTCGTCCCTCGTGCCGAATCGGCCGTCGCGGCCCGCTGTACGAATTAAGTAATTCGAAAGGTCGGCGGCTTTGGCCTGATCCATGTCGGAATCGAACGTGACGGCGAAACTCGTGGGCTGGGCGTGGTAGCCGTAGCGGACGACGGATGTCACTTGAGGTCCAGCGGGATCCGCGACCGGATCGGCGGCGACGACGACCTGGGCATCGGTCGAACGGCTGGCGACGTAGTTGCCCGAAGCGAGGAATTCGGCACGAATGACGTGCGAACCGGCGGGGATCGCGAGCGATGCGCTGGCGATCATCCGTCCGTTCGAAGCGACCAGAGAGGCGGCACCCGCCTCGACACCGTCGATGAAGAAGCGGACAAGCCCCTGGGGCGACGTTCCGTCGGACGCTTCGACGACCGCGCTGACAGCAACCTGAACGCCCTTGGGCAAAGGGCTTTGCGGCACAGTGAGCGTTATCGAAGTGGAAACCAGGCCGGCGAGAGCGTCGATCGAGGCCGTGGCGGTCGCCGCGACGGAATCGTCGATGGACGAAACGACACGAATCGTCGCGGAGCCCATACCGAGCTGGAGGAGGTCGAGGTAGACCGGAATCCAGGTTTCGCTCTTGGGCGGAAGGCGGAATGTGGAATTACCGAGCGGGGAGACTCCGTCGAAGCCAACGATGCTGACGATCACCGGCCCGTTCGCGGTGTCAAGAATCGCACGATAGGTCGATTCGCGATTGCCCGTGTTGACGACGTGGAGCATGAACCGGGCGTTGCCCGGGTCGTCGAGCGAGACATGGGGTACGTCAAAACCGGCCGAGACCCCCTCGACGTTCTGCAGAACGATCCACGAAAAATCGCCGGCTTTCACGACGGGAGCGGCTTGGGACTCCGCGTAAACGCCTAGCTGGGCGAAGCCGGGCAGGGCATGGGCCAATGAACCGAGGTCGATACGGACAGTCGTCGATTGGCCTGCCGCCAGCGTCACCGAAGGAATCGCAAGAGTGGCGAACGGCCCTGCCGTTCCGCCCAGCGAAATCAGGAAGGTGTCACTGCCCGAGCCGAGATTGGTGATCGTGGCGAAATAGGCCGTGCCATCGGGCCCGGAATCGGGGCTCAGGTCGACTCGAACGCCCTGGGCGAGCACGTCGATATGGACACCGGTTCGCGAAGTCACGTCAGGGTGGCCGACCGAGGACGCGACGAATTCGAAATCATATCCGCCCGGAAGCACACCCGCGATCGATGTCACCTGGATTGTGACGTCGAACGATTGCCCGGGAGCGAGCGGAATCTCCGCCCCTGGCCAATTCAGCAGAAAGCCTGAAGGAACGCCGATAGCGGCGATCGAAAAGGCATCGGCCGAACTGCCGGTATTGGTCACACGAACGATGAACTCGTCGGCCGTGCCCTGGCCGACCTTCACGCTTGAGGGTATGGCCTGTGCGACCACGCCCCGGGATTGGGTTTCGATGACCGGCAGGATCGCGGCGCCTTCGATCTTGAGCGAACCGCCGACGGTGCCGATCGTCGAACCGGAAGCGGCCTCGACGATGAAGTTCCGCAGCGAGTCGGGCGTAAACGCGCCTGGGGCGAGTTCGAGATCGACGATCGACGTGCCGCCGGCCGGCACGAAAACCGACGGCGGAATCTTGACCCAGTCGACCGGAACACCTGCGACGGAGAGGTCAAACGTGGCATCCGCGCCGGTAAGATTCTTGACGAAGACCTGATAACGAGCCGTACCGCCGGGCGGAACGATCGTTTCGGATGGGCTGATCGAGAGGAAATGCTCGACGGCGACATTCGTCCGGGCCAGTTCGATCTGGCTGGCCGTTCCCTGGGCGACGAAGGAAACGGAGCCTTCGAGATTCACGGGAATGTTCGAACCAGGCTGGCCATTGGCGATGACGGTCTGCCAGGTGATCGTCCGCGTGGGCTGGCCCGACGTGAAATCGATATCCCATTCGAAGGTGACGAAATCGGGCCCGTCGACGGTGCGGGTCGGCGGCAGGCTGAAGCTGCCGGGCACGATCACCGTCGCACCCTTGGGCACGGGCACGGAGATCGTGGCAGGGATGGCGGTCGGGGCTCCGACCTGGTAGGCGAAGAGACCGTCGTCGCTGCTGGCGAACAGGTAGGAACCATTCACCGATAGGCCATGATTGAGCGAAGGAACGCCGGTGGCGCCGATGATGGGCCTGGCCGGGTCGGAGATGTCGATAACGAGCAGCTCGGGGTCCGTCGCCCTGACTCCGGGTGTCGACAGCACGAATAGCCCGTTGCCGAGCGATTTCGCGAACTGGCCCCAGGGCCCGGCCGACGGTCGGGTGATGGTTTCGGAATGAGTGATCGAAGGCTCGCGCGGATCGGAAATATCCAGCGTAGCCAGCACCATGTCGCCGAGCAGGTCGAGGTCGTTCGTGCTGTCGGCCCAGCCTGCTGTCGAACCGGTGACGATCGCCCGGTCGCCATCCACGGCCAGCGCTACGGCCGCGACGGTGCCCGGAATCGTGAGGGATTTCACGATCCGGAGATTCGCCGGGTCGGAAATGTCGATGACATGCACCACACCCTGACCGGTCTGGGTGTCGTCGCCTTTCGCCGTGCTGCCGGCCACGAGAAGGGTGTCCGGCGATGCCTGGACGATCTGCCAGAAATTGCCGTCGCCGCCGCTGATATCGACGTTGAGGAACCGTTCGATTCCGTCATTGTTCGTGCCATAAGTGTTCAGAAGCACATCTTCCAGGAAAGGCGCGGCCGGATTTTCGACGTTGATCGAAAGGATGTCGCCCGTCTGGTATTTGATGTCGTTGCTGCCCAGCAGGAAGCTGAAGCTCCAGACCGATACGAACACGTGGGTGTCCGTCACCACCATGTGCCATGGGTTGCTGTAGGCCAGGCCTGGTGTGGTGCCCAGAAGCTGCGGATTCGCCGGATCGGACAGCGAATAGATATCCATGAAGATATTGCCGAACGCCCCGCCGGCACGCATGGAATAAAGCTTGCCGCCATGAATTTCGAGCATCTGGCCGAAAGTGCCGAACGTTCGGACGAGCTGCGGCGCAGTCGGATCGGTCATGTCGTAAATGCGGATTCCGTCATTGCCACCCGCGTAGACGAAGTTCCCGTTCGCGACGACACCTTGCACGCCCGGGAAGTCCCGCTGGGACTTCAGCGAAAACGGCGTATCGAACGTGACATCCGCATCGATCTGCAGCGTGGTCGTGACGGTCTGCGTGCCGGGCGGCACGACCGAGGTGTCGAGCGAGATCGTGGCCGTGACGGGCGAGCCGATCAATAGCGAAGTCGCCCCGGAGCCGCCCGGAACGGGGTCGCCGGCCAGGTCGGTCGTCTGAACCTCGATGCGATAGCTGCCGTCGGCCAGGCCGGTCGTGTCGATCGTGCCGAGGACGACCGTGGCGATCGATGTGACGACGTCGAGCGTCGCGGCAACTGGCGAACCTGTCCGCACGATCGTGCCGCCGGAATTCCGCAGAACGTAGCTCACCAGAACGTCGCGCCGGACGTTGACGGCGTTGAGAATGCGGGTATTGACGGACACCTGGGTTCCGCCTGATCCGAACGGCGGCGTGGCCGTGACGTCGACGATGGAAACGAATTCCCGGCGCGCGACGAAACTGCCTTCGATCTTTCGGCCCACCTCGGGAACGGTGTCGAGAGCCACGGGCACGGAGAATCCGAAAGCGAGGACTTCCGTCGGCAGTGTCTGCGTGATCGTCAGAAACACGCTGCCGGCTGCCCCGGGGGCGAGAGTGATCGTTTCGGCATCGAGGCTGCCCGTCACACCCGCGGGAAGATTCGGCAGCCCGATCCGGTAGGTCGTCGTTTCGGTGCCTGTGTTGAGGATCACGATTTCGAAGGTTTCAGGCTGGTTCGGCCGGGCTTCGCGCTGATTCGGCAAAAGGTTGAGCTGGAAGTCGCCGCGGCGCAGGGCATCGACACCTTTGGCGAAAGTGCCCAGCGCGTCGCCGACGTTCAGAATTGCGTCGCGGATCGCGTCCGGCGTGGCGGCGGTTTCGAGTGCATCGCGGGCGGCGGCCAGATCCGGCACGAAGGCGGCCAGAACCGGATCTCCGGAGAGCTGGCTGATGACGGTGTCGAGCGTCACGATCGATTGACTTCTTGCGACGGGATCGTCCGGATTCGTCGAAAGATCGGTCAAAGCGTTCGAGAGATCGATCAGTCGGGCCGTGAGATCGGGGTTACCGAGATCGCTGGCCGTTTTGGCGGCGTTGACAGCCGCGTCGGCCCCCGGCGCGACTACGCTCACGGGGATGACGACCCAGACCGGCTCTTCGCCGCCGAAGTCGGCCCGAATGCGCGCGGTGAGGTCGGAATTGAGGGGCGTTCCGGCCGCGGCCGTGAGTATCACGGGCAATTCGCGTACTTCGCCCGCCGCCAGAGAGACATTTTCGAGCCCCTCGATCTCGAGCCCTTCGGAAGCGAGAACGGAGAGATCGACATTCACGCCGACGTTGCCGACGGCGCGGAGTATGACCTTCGCGCTGGTCGATTGACCGGGCAAAACGCCAGGGGAATCGTAGGCGAGCTCAGCGACAAGCCCGCCGAAAGCCGGAATGACGAATGGGAGTTCGGACGACACCGTTTTCGAGGGATTGTCGACATCTTCGACACGGAACGAGATCGTCGCGTTCGTGCCCGGTGCGGGAATCGCACCGACGGGCCGCAGGGCCAGGCCGATTTCGGCCGTCTGCCCGGCGGGGACGATCACTTCGGCGAGGCTCGAAACGATTTCGAAACCGGCGGGGGCGACCAGGTCGGTCAGGCGGAACTTGCGGTCGGTACCTTCGAAGTTTCGGATCCCGACACGAAACACCGTCGGCACCCAGGCACCGCCGACCGGCATCACAAGAAGGGGATCTTTGACGATGCCGAGGCCGATACCGCCCGCGGTTTCCGTCAAATCCGAAAGTTCCGGCAGGGGATCGAGCGAGATCAGGAAATCGGGCGCGGGAGGATCCGACTTGTGCAGCAGCGCACCGACGAGCAAACCCTGCAGGTAATTACTGATGAGAAGGGCCAACAAGCCGGTGACGATCCCGAGCCCGAGCCGGGGCGACATACTGGCGGCGAATCCTTCTTTCCCGGCTGATACGTAAGACATCGGGTCAAGGATGTCCTTCGCGTATTTTTTCAGCTTGGCGGGGTCTTTGAGAATTTCCGGATGCTGGAGCACATCCCAGGCAGCCACCACGGCACCCAGCGCGAGATCTTCGAGAATCGATATCGCCAGACGGCCCACGAATTCCGAAATCGCCTGGTGGCCTCCATCGGACGTAACGCCGATCGTTCGGCCGGTCAGCGGATCGCTCTCGTACCAGGCGATGGTGGGCTTGCCGTCGATCAGCACGTTTTGACCAGGTACCATTACAACCAGCCCCGAGCCCAGGGCATGAAGCATGCGGGCCTTGGCTTCGGCAGAGAAATCGAGCGAATCCAGCTTCGAAGCCTGGCTCGGATCGAGGATCAGGATTTCGATACCGGCGACACCGGCAACTTCGAAGACTTTCGCGGAACTGACGATCTTCTCGGCCTGCGCGGACGGCGAATTCCGGGTGACGACTTCCGTCTCGATCCCGCTTTCGCGCATGCCTCGCAAGATCTGGAACACAGGCAGAACGCCAGGCGATTGCCCCGGCCAGGCGATCGCCCGCATCTCGGTTCGGCGCAGGTCGAGGGAACTGGCGATCCGGCCAATACCGTTTTCAGTCACAAGTCTCGTGGACGCAAGCTGTACGATGGGCTTGTCGGCATACGACTTGACGAACAGCCGATCGGCCATGGAATTACGGTCATAGCCGGAAACCGTCAGATAATCGGCCACGATCACGCGGCTGACGCCGATCACGAAAAGCCGCAACTCGTCGGAGGCGTTGGACGGAACCGATCCATCGGGCGCAGCTATAGCCCGAATAGCGGCCTGCAGGGCTTCGACTTCGGAACGCAACGCATAAGAAGCGGAATAGGGCTGAATGCCGCTGGAGAGGTCAATCGTGGTGATGTCCAGATCGCTGACGGCCGTCGTTCCCAGGTCGAACGACAGGTTCGGCGTGCCGCCGTTCGTACGAACATCGTAGCCGATCCGGTCGAAGAGAGTGCGCTCGAGCGTTTCGACGGAACCGTCGGGTGAGGTCAGGTCAATCGTCAGGAATAGTCCGGTGAAGATCACGCTGCCGAACGGGAAATTCGTAAGCGTTTCCTGAAAATCGGTGCCCCGAATGACGTGATCGTGCGTGAGCGGATACGCCAGATCGCCTTCGGCCAGGTATGGCGAATAGGTATTCGTCGTCGACGTGAACGCCAGGGCGGAGAGCGTCGACGAATTCACGAAATTGCCGAACGAAAGCGGTCGGCCGACCAGGTGCGCGGCGGAGAAGGTCACCTGAAGGGCCGTGTCGACCTGCCGCGGGTCCATGCCGAACAGCCCGGAGACGGCCGTATTGACCATCTCACGGTCGATCCGGATCGTGACCTTATGCCTCATCGCGTCGGGCACTTCGGCGAATGTGCCAAGGGCCGTGGCGAACGTCTGCCCCGGGGTGGTCCCGGGGATCAGCGCGTCCAAATCGGTCATGCCCGCGCCGGTGTCGTAGCGGATCCAGAAGTGATCACGCGTTTCAGCAAGCAGAGCGGCGTCGTGCACCGGGTCGGACACGGCGGTTCCGGCCGGGATGAATCCTTCAGCATGCGTCGGATCGGTGAACATCGATGCGATGAGGCTGCCGGCAAGGGTGTCGTCGATCGTGCCCTGTGCATAGACCGCCGGCACGCCGGATGCGCGCAACAGGGCGACGCCGAGGCTGGAAACGTCGAGTGCATTGCCCGCGCCGGACCAGAGCGTGCCCCGTGCTCCACGCAGAGAACCGGTATAGGATTCGAAACCGATCTGGCTCGTGAGGAATTCGAAAATGCGGGCGGGGTCCTGATCGAGCGAGGCCGCTTTGGCCATCACGAACGGATCCGCGGCGTCGGCATCCAGGGTCGGCGTGAGCGACCCGGCTGCGATCACGCCAGACCTGAGTGACAAAGGCAGGGCCGAGTCTGTGACGGTCGTACCGCTTACGACGCCTGTGACGACTGCGCCGGTGTCGACGGCGAAATTCAGCGGATCGGTGCGTCGGACAGTCAGTTCCACTTCGGCCCGGCCATACGGCTCGATCGAGGGCACAACCCAACTGACGGAGTTTCCGGCCAGAGCGGCGGCACCATCGGCGCCGACGAACTCGACCCCGGCAGCGAGAGCCGTGGCGATGCGGACATCGTCAAGCCGCTGGTCCTGATCGTTGTAAACGGCGTAGCGGATCCGGAACGTGCCGTCGCCGATTTCTTCGGCGAGCCATGTCGAGGGGGTCCGGCCAATGCTGACGACGTCGCTCGGAACCCCCGTGAGCATGACTCGGGGATCGAGCGTTTCCATCGACAAAAGGGTGGTCAGGCGCATCTTTCGCCTGTTCCGCATTCTACGGTCCGTCGTTTCCCTCTCCGAAATCTGATCGCTCATTACTGACATCTCCTGAATCTGTCGACGGATCGCACCAAGGCACTTCGACGCATAAAGGCAATAACGAATCAAAATTTGTCGATGAGGCCGAACAGTCGATATTACCTCCGCCTGTAACGGAAAGCAAATCAAGCCCCTGTGCAGCAACGCATTCCGATACGATGACTCGCACGAAACAGTTCGGCCGTCATTCCTTGCGAAACGGCAACCGGGCCTCGGGAAATCGCATGCATCCCATTGCCATGAATAAACTTACGCAATCCCTCGAATTCGTCGATCTTTTGCCGTGCCGTCACTTGATCGTATAGATATCGATTGACGCAAGCACACTTCTCAAGAACCAAGGGGGGGCCGGTCGGCTCAAATCCACATCTTTCCGGATACAGATATCATTTTTTGAGCTTTCGGAATTCGAGACTGGAACAGGTATTACGATCGTGATAATTTCGACCGAAAGGGTTCGGATCGTGCGTTCGAAAAAGCGATGGCTTTCACTTCAAGAGAAATGAGATCGACATGTCCAGCGACCAGGATCCCACGAGCGTCGCGGAGTCTTTTGCGAACTTCGTCGTGAAAGCGAAATGGGCGGCGATTTTGCCCCTGTTTTCGAAATCGCTGGTAAGCGAGCACACGGCCGAGAGTCTTGCCGATGTGCTCGGTTGGGAAGTGCTCGGTGAGCGTTTGCGTCAAATGCACATGGAAATGAGCGGAGAGGATGAAGAAATGGTGCCCCATCTCGACCCGCCAGAACGGTTCGAGGTGTACGAAGAGGCCGAGTGGGACGCCCCGGAAGAGATCGAGCCTGACCTCGGCTGGGTGGAAGTCGATTTCTTGCCTTCCGAAGAGTCGGAATTCGACACCTGCTTCAACTGCTTCCTGGCGATGGTCGACGAAGACGGCCCCAAAATCGCCGCATTCGAAATTCAATTGCCGGATTGATCCGGCTCAATCGCCCAGTTCGCGCACCCGGACATTGCGGAACTTCACGACTCCGTTATGGCTCTGAAGGCCGATCCGGCCCGATTTACGGGCCAGGCCGGTGTGTTCGGCGTTGAGTTCCGGGTGCTTGTCGATCATGTCATCGACGATCGTGACTCCGTTGAGCGAGATCGTCACATGCGGGCCGACGGCCTTGATCTTCATTTCGTTCCATTCACCGGCGGGTTTGAGGTGGCCGGTCTTCGCCGCGGCGACGTGATAAATGGAACCGGTGCGCTGCCAGGGCTGCACTTTGGCATACTTGGGGTGAAAATCATCGAGAATCTGAATTTCCATCCCCGAGCGCGAAATGTGGGACGTGTCGGCCGGGGCACGCAGATAGACGCCCGAATTGCTGTCGGACGACAGGAGAAATTCCAGCGAAAATTCGAAATCGGCGTAATCCTTCGGTGTGGCCAGCCAGCCGCCGCCCTCGCCGCCCATGACCAGAAGGCCATCCTGAACGGACCAGATGTCTTTCTTCTGGGCGATCCTCTGCCAGTTATCGAGCGATTTGCCGTCGAAGAGCGAAACGAAATCGCCCGCTCGCAGGTCGCCGCAGATCGAGAAACCCAGGAGTGCGGAAAGGACGAGGCCACGAGTCGAATAGCGCATGGAGAAAAATCCCGGAAGGTGTCTCGGCAGGGGCCCGCCGGCGTCGGTCGGGGCGGTGGCGTGGTCGAAGGATGCGGACATCATAACCGGTGAACGATCCGGACAAAATGATCCACCGCTTTCCGGGGCATCGAAACTGCGAGCAGGCGAGTCGCGTGGTTCGAATTACGCGTCCCACGGCCGGACCACGCCTGTGGCCGTCAGCGTGGCGTCGATTTCCGAATAGATGCGGAAACGCAGCCCCGGCTCGACCGGCACGGGCCTGTCCAGCTTCATGTCCAGGCACATGCATTCGGTGAGCGGAAAGCCGCCCAGACCGGTCCGGTTGAGAACCTGGCCGAGAACGCGGGCCGTGCGTATTTCGACCTGCCAGAGACTTTCGGGACCGGTGCGCTGGATGAGTTCTTCACGCCGGGATGTGTCGTCGGCCGTGAAGAGGCCGCGAACGATCGACACCTCACGGCCCTGGGGCATGCGAGCTTCCATGTGCGATGGCTCCTGTCAGCGGGTTCGATTGTCCTCGATGCGTGCGGCGAGGAACAGGGCCCAGTTCGCGTTGCGGGCGGCGGCTTCGGCCAGAAGATCAGGTCGGCCGGCCTTGCGGCAAAGAGCCGTGAGGCTGGGGCAAACCAGATAGGACTCAGGGACGTCGGCAAGCTGTTCGGCGGCCAGGGCGATCGCTTCCTCATCGCGGCCCAGGGCGGCCAGAAGGTTCACCAGAGTCTGTGCAGGCAGGGTTTCCAGCGGGTCGCGCGGCTGGTCGTCGTCGAAATCGACGGGCTTGAGCTTGGCCCGGAAGTGAGCGACGGCGGTGTCGGCATCCTTGCCGAGCAAAGCGTTCAGATAGATGGCGTGGTCGGCGTAAACGTCGTCGAACGGGGGCAGGCCGTCGTAGCGGAACCGGTCGGAAAGCCCGGAACCGTATCGGGCCAGTTCGAGGGCGAGCGAAATGTCGTCGGCCGATTTGAGAAGCGGCGAAAGCCGGACGACAGAGGAAAGGTGCGAGACGTCGATAGCGTAAGCGTCGTCGTCGTAGATCCAGGGGCGGCCTTCGAGAAGCTCTTCGACCGTGTTCGACTCCGCCGGGCGGGTGCCCTCGCGGCGTTCGATTTCGGAAGAAAGGGCATAATGCAATTGCGAATGCAAAGCACGCGCCAAAAGCGCAGAGGCTGCGGAACGCACGGTATCGTCGGCCGGAAGGGCTTCGAAAGATGAGATCGCCGAGCAGATCCCGTAGCGGTCGAGAATCCAGCCGAAGCCTTTCAGCGGATGCACCTGCTGCTGAAACGCAACGTCGATGACGGCGCCCAGGGCATGTTCGTCGACCGATTCGGGGTCGAACGTTTCGATCGCCTGGCGGACGGGCTCCTTCTCGCCGATCACGCGGAAATAAGGCCAGGCGGCGGGGATGTCGCCCTTGTCGAGCAGCATCGTGCCGACGGTTCGGAGGGCTTCGACGTAAAGATCCTCGTAGCGAGTCTTCTGATTATCGGCGAGCTGGTCGGCCACGATACCTGAGGCCGGCAGGCCGAGATCGAGCCGGGCCTTGAGGAGCAGGGCGTCCAGCAGGTCGCGGGGGCGAAGTTCTTCCTGCGCCGAACGGATGAGTTCGTCGACGGCGGCGGCCGGTCCGGCGGAATCGAGGATTTCCGTCAGCGCCTTTTTGCGGGCCTCAATGGCGGGATCGAGCTGAAGGTCGGAAGTCGCGACCGAATCGTCGGCGGATTTGTTGGGTCTCATGTGCTTCAGGACTCCGGCGAGAACTTGATCGAATACGATGCGGTCGAAGGATGTGGCGGGCAGTCAGTCACTGGGCGTCGGCCTTGGCGGGGTCGACGGCCGTGGCCGGGGCACCCGGCGGGTCGGAATGCTCGGAGGCACCTTCGGAGCGTTTCCAGGTGACCCAGCAGCGGTTCTGGTAGCAGTCGATGACGGTCTTGCGGATTTCCTCGAGATCGTCGCACACGACGAGCAGGTTCAGATCTTCCGGCGAGATCAGCCCTCGTTCGATGAGCGTTTCGTGGATGAAGTCCAGGGCCTTCGACCAGAACTCACGATTGTAGAGGATAATCGGAAACCGCTGGATCTTGAGCGTCTGCACCAGGGTGAGGGCTTCGAAGAGTTCGTCAAGCGTGCCGAAACCGCCGGGGAAGATCACGAACCCGTTGGCATACTTGATGAACATCGTCTTGCGGACGAAGAAATACTGAAAGTCCAGCGATCGCGTGAGATACGGATTAGGCGCCTGCTCGAAGGGCAGCTCGATATTGCAGCCGATGGAGACGCCCCTGGCATCCATCGCGCCACGGTTGGCAGCTTCCATGATTCCCGGGCCGCCGCCCGTAATTACGGCGAAGCCCGATTCGGCCATCATGCGGCCGAGGGCACGGGCGGCAATGTAGTCAGGATCGTCTTCCTTCAGCCGGGCGGATCCGAAAATGGCGATGCTGGCCCCGACATCGGCCAGGCGGTCCATGCCCATGATCAGTTCGCTCTGCATCTTCATGATGCGCCACGAATCGGTCCGAGTGAAGTAGGAAAGTTCCGGTGCCAGGGGCCGGGGCACAGGAGGGACGGACCTGTTGAGCAGTTCCTCGTCGTGAGTGTGAACTCGCCTGTGAAGAGCCGCGATCAGGTCGGGGTTCGTGTCCCGAATCGAGCTGTCGTGCGGATACTGGGATCTGTCGGCCATTGCTGTTCCCTGTCCTGGTGTCGTTCGTGCGATTCGAACGGATCTCTGATAGTATAGTCGCCAGCACGATGACGAAAGTACACGGGCTTCGGTTTCGGGTTCGCACAGGATTCGGTTCGGACACCGGGCCGGCAAGTGGATGGTGGCTTCGGCGGATCTCGGCGGGCAGCATGAATTCGACAGGACAGGCATGACGAAAAGCGAACTGAAACGCGTTCCGGAAGAAGAGATGATGGACACGGCCGATGAGGCCGCCGGCTACGACGCCATGGACCACAACGTGGTCAATGCCCGCTTCGTGGCCGATTTTCTCGCGGAACACGGCAATTCGCGCGGAGGCACGGTGATCGACGTCGGAACGGGCACGGCCCTGATCCCGATAGTGCTGGCCGCCGCTGACCGCCGGGCGAAGATCATGGGTGTGGACGGCGCCGGGCACATGCTCGAGGTCGGCCACCGGAACGTCGAGGAATTCCGTCTGTCGGGCAGGATCGAACTACGGCAGTGCGACGCCAAGGCGATGCCCTTCGCCGATGGCCAGTTCGAGGCCGTAATCTCGAATTCCATCGTGCACCACATTCGCGAGCCGGAAACGATCCTGCGCGAAATGGTGCGACTGGTGGCGCCGGGCGGAACCCTGTTCGTGCGCGACCTCGTCCGGCCGGTCGATCAGGGACGACTCGATGCGATCGTCGAACGATATGCCGGCAATGAAGCGCCGATCGCCCGCAGGTTTCTGGCGGAAAGCCTGTTGTCCGCGGTGACGGTCGGCGAGGTGCAGGAAATCATTCGCCCGCTGGGCCTGCCGGCCAGCAGTGTGGGCATGACGTCCGACAGGCACTGGACACTCGTCTGGAAGCGGCCGGGCTGACGAACGAACTGAACCGAATCGAGCGGGAAACCAAGCATGTCCTACGCCACGCGCGGGTCGACCATTCGTGAAGCGGTGCCGGTCGAGACGGTCGGGCAAGTCACGATGCGCATCAAGCGGCAACTGGAAGCCGGCTTCGGGCGCGTCGCCGTCGAGGGCGAGATTTCCGGCTGCAAACCCCACCGAAGCGGCCACCTCTATACGAAGCTCAAGGACGAGCAGTTCGAATGCTCCCTGAACGCCACGATCTGGAAGTCGAATCTCGCCAAGGTCCGTTTCCAGCTCGAAGACGGCCTGAAAGTCATCGCTTACGGCAAAATCGAGCTGTATCCGCCGACGGGCACCTACAGCCTGATTGTGGACAGGATCGAGCCGGTCGGGCAGGGGTCGCTGGACCTGGCCTTTCGGCAGATTTGCGACCGCCTGCGAGCCGAGGGGCTCTTCGACGATGCCCGCAAACGGCCGCTGCCGCGAATTCCGGGCCGCGTGGCCGTGATCTCAAGCGCCTCAGGCGCGGCCCTGCGCGACTTCTGGCGCGTGGCACGCGATCGCTGGCCGCTGGCCGAAATTCTGGTGATTGACACGCCGGTGCAGGGCGACAGTGCCGGCGGAAAGCTGACCGAGGCCATGCGGCTGGCGCGGGGCATCGCCGGCCTCAGCGTGATCGTGATCACCCGCGGCGGCGGCAGCCGTGAGGATCTCTGGTGCTTCAACGACGAAAACCTGGCCAGGGCCATCGCGGCCTCGCCGGTGCCGGTCGTGAGTGCCGTGGGTCACGAGGTGGACACTTCCGTGAGCGACCTTGTGGCTGACCTGCGGGCCGCCACGCCGACGCACGCCGCGACGATGATCTTCCCGAACCGGATCGAAGTCGATGCGACGCTCGAAAGCTTGAGATCGCGTGCGGAAGCGGCCGTAAACCTGCAATTGCACCGTGTCGAACGGGCGATCGATCAGGCCGACAGGCGCTTGATCGCGGCCGGTTCGAAAATCACCGACCGGGCCAAAAACGACGTCGCCCGCGCGGAAATGCGGCTGAAAAACGCCGTGGTGAAAAAGCTGGCGAAATGCAATGCCGATTTCGAAAGACAAATCGCCGTCCTCGATTCGCTCAGCCCGCTGAAAGTGCTCTCACGTGGCTACAGCGTAACGGTTCAGAGCGTGGATGGATCCGTGATACGCAGTGTCGGCCAAATCGAATCGGGATCTCAAATCTGGACCGAACTGCCCGACGGCCGGCTGCTCAGCACGGTGGAAGCCAAAGAGCCGCGAAACGGCTGACCGGTCTGACCATGCGAAGAAGCGTGCCGGCTCTCGCGCGGCACGCTTCGTAGAGGGAATTCGAAAAGCTGCGGACGATTCGACTCGTCAGGGCTTTTTCGAGGTTTCAGCCGGCTTCGCTTCGGCGGTGGAAGCGGCCGCCGTGCCATCGCTTTTCGATTTCGTCGAATCGGCACTGGCAGAGGCGGAAGCCGAACCTGTCGCTTCGATCGTCACGCCGGAGATGGCTTTCGCTTCGGAATTGGCCGTGGAAGCTTTCGCCCTGATGGTCGTCGAGCCGGGTAAAGAAGGAGCCGTCACGGCAGCCGATTCGGCATTTTCGGGTTTCTCGGCCCAGCATTTGACCTGGATGACATTATCGGTGAGCAATTCGAATTGCATCAGGCTGAATTTTCTTTCCGCTTTCGGATCGCCAACCTGTATGCCTTTGCCACCATCGGTCAATTCCACGGTCCGGATCGGCTCGAGTCTGACGATCGCCGTGGATTTTTCATTAGAAAGCGTTACGTTGATCGTGCGGATGGTCTCTGTATCACCTTCGGCCCAGCGGGCCTTGATGGTAACGGTCGGTTTCGTCACTTTCAATCCGTTCGAATACACGACCGAATAATCCTCGGGGAATTGTCTCGGAATATTCAAGAACAGAACATCCGATGCCCGGGACAGATTCGAACCGACGACAGCCTCACCCGCCTTCAGTGACGAACCGGCGACCGTTTCCGTGAGGAGCCGGCCGGAACGACCAGCGACGATGGCCGGTTTCGAATCGGGCGAAACCGTGGTGATCCGGGCCGTGGCATCTTCACCGGCTGCTGAACCTGCGGTGATCGTCGCAGTCGCGGGAACGTCCGATTCGACCCTGGCCGTCGCCTGATCGGCGATGACGCCCCGCGTCGAAAAACCATCGTCGGCTGGTTTGCCGACCCTCGCAATGGCGACGGTGTCAGCAGCTTTATTGCCAGTGACGGTCACACCTTCCACGATTGCGACGTCCGCGGGCTTATTGTCGACTTGAACGCCTGCGATGGTAGCCGTTGCGTAGCGCCGGGAGGCAGAATCCCTTTCATGTTGACGACGATCCGTGGAAAAGCGATCGCGAGTCGTTCGAAACCGTTCTTCCGCCTTGCTGTCGTCACGAGAAAACGGGTCGATGGTGGCTTTTCGCAGAGGCCCGGCTTCAAGACGTCTCAGCAGATATTGCTGGTTCACGCCCGGCTTGTCGTCCGGCTTCGCTTCGAATATCAATTTCATTTCGTCATTGAGAATCTGGAAGTCGATATCGGCAACCGGAATGTCATCGGATTTCGGCGCGATCAGGACGATTTTGCCTTCGACGGATTCGTCCGGGCGACGATCGATGACGATGATATCGAAATCTTCTCGATTCTTGATCTCGCGGACTTTGTCGTCCGACTGGATCCGGGCGTCGAATGTCACCGAATCGCCTTCGAATCGAACCTTCTTCAGCTCGACAGTATCCGGATTGCCTTGATCACCCTTTCTTTTGCCGCTGAATCGGGCTTCGACGACATCCCAAGTGCCCTGAAACCTGTCGAGATCGGCGTTCTTTGCGTGATCGGATTTCTCTCGACTTCGAAATGCAAGATTCACCGTCGAACTCTTGTCGCCTGCGACGACATCCGCCATTTTGCCACGAAACCAGGCCAGGTCGGCCAGTTGCGGGGTGCCGGGATTGACTTTCGAAGCCGGGTCGGTCGTGATGGCGCCGCGGATCGTATCGCCGTCGAGCCGGACGGAAATCTTGCCGAACCGGTCGTCGCCTTCGCGCCAATCGCCCACGAACCGGCGTTCGACGCGTGACCATTGCAATTTCAATTTGCCCGGCTGACCGTTGACGGTGTCTTCGAAAGTGCCTTCCAGCGTTCCCGGGGCTTTGGATTCCAGCCTCACGGTGCCCCAGTCATCGCCATGCCAGGTGCCGGCGACATCCGGCGCTTCGGTGCCGATGACGAACCCGGCGAGCGCCAGCGTCATCAATGTGATCATTCCCACGGCCATGCCTCCTTTTGAGCGAACGAACTCACGAAACCGGCCGGCATACGCACCGGTCAGATGATCCAGCAGCTTTCCCGGCCAGATGTCGGTGTCGTCTTCGTAATCTTCGAGGACGACGTTCACGATGCCATAGCTTTCGAAAGCGCTCTCCGAAAGTGGCATTTCCGGCGATCGTTCCAGATTCGCCAGGCACGCCTCAAGCAAGTCGGCGAGTTCACGGGCGTTCGCGAACCGGTCTTCCGGATGTTTCGCCATGAGCCGGGCCACAATCTGGCCGAGCCATTCGGGGATTTCCGGATTGGCTTCGGCGACGGGCAGCGGATCGTTATCCGTGATCTGCCTGAGGATGGCGTATGTCGAATCGGCCCGGAACGGAGCCTTGCCCGTGCACATGGCGTAGATTGTGGCACCGATGGAAAACAGGTCCGAGCGCGTGTCGACCCCTTCGGCCCGAATCTGTTCCGGCGACATGTACTGCGGCGTGCCGGCGATGACGCCGGAGCGGGTGAGCGTGGCGTCGTCGACGGCCCGGGCCAGGCCGAAGTCGGTCAGCAGGACTCGTTCGACGCCTTCGTCCAGCAGGATATTGGCCGGTTTGACGTCGCGATGCACCAGCCCCTGAGCATGCGCGGCAGCGAGCCCGCGTGCGGTTTGCAGGGCGATACGCAGGATTTCTTCGACAGCGAGCGGCCCGGCCCGGTCGAGACGTTTCTGGAGCGATTCGCCACGGGAATAGGGCATGACGAAATAGGGCAGCCCTTCGGATTCGGCCACACCGTGGATGGCCACGACATTTTCGTGAACGACGGCGGCCGCCGCGCGGGATTCACGCAGGAACCGCTGACGGGCAGCGTCGCTTGATGCCAGATGCGGGGCGAGCAGCTTGATGGCCACGAATCGCCGCAGGGCACGATCCCAGCCCTTGAGCACCACGCCCATGCCGCCGGAGCCGATCATGCCCTGAATTTCGTAAGGCCCCAGGCGGCCGATCATTTCGGGGTCGTCAGTAGGGGCGAGCCAGTTCAGGATCATCCGGGCGTCGATCCTGGCCGGGAAGGGATCGGCGTCGGAGGCCGAGAGATCGCCCGCGAGACTCGGATCCGAAAGGATCGACCGGACTTCGCCCCAGAGTTCTGGCGTAGCGGCCAGGGCATGCAGGCGGGACCGGCATGACTCGCAGGAATCCAGATGGTCTTCGGCCATCCGGCGTTCGGTCACGGTCAGGTCGTCGGCCAGCAGGCGTTCGATCTGGTGGTCATCGCAGGTCGGGCTCGGCATCGAACGAACTCCGGTACGGGTGGAACGAGACGAAAGCTCGACTCAAGGTTCGGAAAAGTGGCCGCTGGGCACGGCGATTTCACCTGTGAACTCTTCCAGCTCGCGAATACGCTGTGAAATACGTCGCATGACGCGTGCCTTGGCGGCATACACGGCACCAGCGGTTTTGCCGATCCGCAGGGCAGCTTCGGCAGCGGGCAGGCCGTCGATGGCGGTCAGGCGGAAGGCATCCCAGGCGTCGGCGGCGAATTCCTGGCGAGCGTCGGCGGCGGCACGGCGGAAGATCTGGCGGCGCAGCTCATCGCCCAGGATCCGTGAATCTTCGCCGGGATCAGGCTGACGGGCGATGAGTTCGAGCAATGAAGTACCGCCGGAAACATAAGCCCGGGCCTTCTTTCGAAAGGCATCGATGGCAAGCCGGTTCGCGACCGTGTGCAGCCAGGTGCTGAATCGGGCCCGGGTCTCGTCGTGCCGCCAGGCATCGACGGACTGGGCCACGGCCAGCAGTACGCTCTGGGCGAGGTCTTCGGCATCGCTTTCCTGAAGCCCGCGGCGGCGTGCGAAATGCACGAGCGCCGGTCGATAGAGATCGACGAATTCGGACCAGGCAAGCTGATCCGCCGAATCCTTCAGGCGGATCAGAAGTCCAGGATCGGTTTCAGGGAATCGCAACGCTCCGAACCTCCAGGCAAGCCGCCGGGGCAAATCAGGAACCGGCATCGCTCTACATGACGAAAGGACAGACGCTCGCGAACGAGGCCGGCCAAGCATCGAAAGATCCGAATGCCTTATCTCTGAGTTACACGCACAGCCCCGGAATATTCGACACAATTTTCCTGAAGTTCCGGAGATTCGCGCCGGGGCGGGCTCGGCTTCCTGATTCCAGTTTTTCGTAACCGGCTAAAGAAAAATCGCCGCAACATCTTGTGCGGCGAAGCATTCAAGAAAGACTCACATCGATCCGACGACGTCGTCACGGGGCGAACGTCAGTCTCGAACTTGTCCGATCAATGCCGGGAATACCAGACCTTGTCGGGGTGGCCGAACCACCCCTGCTTGATGTGGATGGTGGGCGCGCCACCGGGCCAGCCGGGCAGGGGGGCGAAGGCTGGCGGACCGACAGGCATGGGAACGGGCGATATTACGGGGGCAGGCATCGGCTGCATGGCCGGCTGAACGACCCAGACGATCACTGGCTGAAACCCGGGACCAGGCTGCTGGCCGGGTTGAGCAGCGGGTTTGACCGGATTGACCGGCGTTTCCGGCTTGGGCTGAGGCACGGGTGCGGGCGAAGGGTTCACGGGGTCGACCAGGTGCAGGCTGGCCATGACCTTGTCGACGATCGAACTTACCTGACCTTCTTCGGATGCGGGCAGGGGCGCTTCGGGCATGTCGTGATTGATGGCCTTGGCGACTTCGCCCCGAACGTAAAAGGTTACGACTCTGCGGACATCCGCTGCGGAGTGGCCCTGATCGACGACCGTTTCGCCGATTCGCTGGGCGGAGCGTTCGATCGCGGAGGCTTCCTGGGCGGAGAGTTCGCCTGCCTGCGTCACGGAGAATGCGGAGAGCGTCAGGACGAGCAGTGCCGTCAACGAAAGTCGCACGTGTCGCATTTTGACGAGCCCCTGAGTTCGAGAATCGGATGTTCGAAGCTGCCGTTGCGCCGTCGACGCTCAGTCGAGCGTGCGAAGCGTCCAGAAATCGGCGGCCAGTTGAGCGTTCGTGAGATAGTCATAGGGAATGCGGCAATAGCCGCCGATGCCCCAGGACTCTCCCCAGCTGTTGCGCACCCAGAAGGATCCGGCGGAGTCGTCGTAACCGACGATCACCATGGCATGGCCGCCGACGGAGGCTTCGGCCGGTGAAGGCATCGGAACGATGCCCGAAGCCTCGACAGCGGGGCTTTCGAACGATTCGAAGACCGTCATGCCGAAGACGACGGGCTCCTGATCGGCAAGGCTGCTGCGGATATGGTCCAGATTCTGCTGCAGGCAGAAGGCCTGAAAGACCTTATGGCCAGTCGCGGCCGCCTGGGCCTGGGTGTCGGGCGTGACAGCGAACTGGGCGGGATCGTAGGGCCATACCGGTTCCGGCGGATATCCCTGATTCGAAACGGCCTGAATGCCTTCACGAATCGAGGCGCCGCTGTCGAACGGGATGGTGCCCCGCTCCGCACGTTCGTAGTAATAGATGTAGAGCCGGGAGGGGGTGAAGACCGAGTCGAGCTTTTCCCGGCCGAGCTGGTATTCGATCGCTCCGGCCAGGGCGTTTGCCGTACAGCTGCCGAGCTGGCCCTGATCGTAAACCGCCGGGAACTGGCCCCTCAGATCGACAGACGAGGGGAACTGGGCGGCCACAGCGGGCGAAGGCATGGCCAGAAACGTGTCGCGTGGATCGGGCAGATCCCGAATCCAGCCATATCGGGCGATTTTGTGAGGCATCGTCGTCCGATCCCTGTCCTGCGCGGGGGTGACTCGTTCATTCATGCCGAGAAATTCGGCTGTCGCAAACCTAACACATCGCGATCGCCCGCATCGGCTTCGACAGCTCGAATATGGTCTTGAGATTGACGGTTTTACGGGCCATATCATTACAATGCAGCAGCGCCGGCACTCGGGATGCATGCCGTGCCGCTCAGTCACTCGGGAAGCTGCTCAACAGCCCGACGGAGGTGAAGGCCGATACCTCGGCCGCGTCGTCCAGCCGAGAGATTTCCGGTCATCGCCCTGGCAACCAGATCGCAAGCAACCTTATGGCTCCGCTACTTCTGCGACGTTGGCGAATCGCGAATGTGTCGCGTCTTGGCAGTCTTTACCTGCATGCATCCACGCTTGCATTCGTGCTGCTTATCGTCCTCTTCACGGGCCGATCGGAGTCGATCCTGTTTTGTGTCGGAATCTGGGCCGCGGCTCTGGTGCATGCGGCAGGGCATATCGCGGCGGCGAATCTGGCAGGTGAGTTGCCCGAGGCGGTGACTTTATATCCTTTCTGGTCGACGACCAGACTGTTCCGGTCTCCGATGAGCATTCCGGCGGACATGAAGTTGACTGTGTCCGGGCCGTTGGCGAATGCGGCCCTGGGTGCGGCCATGCTGCTGAGCTTCGATGGCCCGCTCGGCCGACAGCCGGAATGGTTCGGGCAGTGGGCCAGGATTCAAATCGGCATGGGAGCGATCAGCCTTTTGCCGGTATTCCCGCTGGATGGGGCACGCCTTCTGAGGCTGATTCTGAAATTGCGCTACCCGGAAGAGCAGGCCTTCCAGATCGCCGGGTTCATCAATCAGGCGACGGCGGCAGGTGTGTTCTTCTGGGCCCTCATCCAGGGGTTTTACGGAATCGCAGCAGCCGGGATCGCGCTCTACCTGATCGGCCGATTCTCGACGTTCCTCCTGGTCATCGGGAAAAAGATCAACGAAGCCCGGACGATCGATGACGAGAGCATGAACGAGGACGAGCCCGAAGACGGCCGCACGATCACTCTCACCCAGACCGCTGACGGTGTATGGCAGCAGGTCGAACCGTCACCGAACAACGAAGTCCGGCTTTATTTCTGAAGTGCCTGAGAGGCTCGGAAGGCGCCGAAGGGATCGGTCACGACCACGGGATTCGCCCGGGACCGATCGTCTACAGATTTGACGCCGGGAGCGAATAACCTGCGGATTCGCCGCAGAGGCATGATCAACTTTTCGCCACGATCGACGTCTGGCGGCGATTCGAGAACCCAGAGCGATTGCCCGTCCTGCGAAAGCTGGATTTTCATGATCTCGCGTTCGTCGAGAACCCAGTGCAGAAGGATTTTGCCGGTCAGAACGTCAAGGAGAAAAAGGTCCTCGAAACCCATTGCGACGAACATCCGGTCGATCCCGTCGGCGAATTCGATCTGTCGAATACGGCGATCGCCGATCTCGGGCAAATAGATCGTCTTGTGGACCGATCCGTCGCGGAGGCTGCGAATTTCGATCAGACCACCGACGTGTGCCAGGGCGATCAAATCTTTCGAGCCGGCGAATTCGCCCATCACGAAAGGTGCCTGAGGAGTTGACACGATAGGCGTCGCTGCCCACTGTCCGGTGCGGAAGTTCCAGACGCTAACCTTCCGGAACCCTTCATGGATCATGAGGATCTCGTCCGAATCGGGCCGGAACGTGGCGAAATCGATCGACCGGGAGATGGAACGGACGGTAGGGCTGAGCGGGTTGGTGAGATCGATATGGGTCACGCGTCCGTCGCTGTCGAGAACCAGGAAATAGGGGCGATCCGGGTGTCCATCGATCGAGGGAGCCGCGCGGCGGCTGGTGACTTCATGCGATTCGACCAACTTCCATTCGATATTTTGAGAGGGGTGCCGCGTGGCGTCGATGGCGTTCGCGAAACGGATTTCGACCTCCACCCTGGAGTTCTGGGGATCGATCCTCTTGGCCGTCGAAGCCCAGAATTTTCCTTTCGCGGCGGATGCGGTCCTTTCGATCCGGAAATCTGTCGGGTCATAGCGTACGCACTGAATTTCCTGGCCGCCTTCCCAGCTGTCCTCACCCTCATGATCGACGTCGATGAAATAGGCTTTTTCCACGCCATCGGAGCCTCGACCGAGTTCGAACGAATCGGAGTGAATGGATTGTTCGAGGAAGGGGGCATCCCACACACGCATCACGTAATCGCTGGTCGCCGCGATGAGCTTTCTATGCTTCGGCAGCCAGGTCATCGCAATCACGGAAGCATAATTCCCCGGCAATTGTCCCAATTCGATTCCGGTCGGAATTTCGTAGATCTTGATATTGTGTTCGGCGGTATCGACGGCAACCAGCGACTGTCCGTCGGAATCGGTGATCGATGTCAGGGAACGGACTTTCCGCACTTTCGTGACTTTGCCGATCGGAGGCTTCACGTAACCGAACTTCGCCCCGACAGTCACCTGATTTCTGAGGGTCAAAGTACGTGCGTCCCAGAATGCCAGGGTCAGGTCGCTGCCGGTCGAGACGATCCATTTGCCGTCAGTCGTCGTGGCGATCTGATGCACCTCACCGAAATGGCCAGGCATGCCTTTCAGCACTTCGCCGGTCGTGAGGTCGAAAATTCGGATTCGGGTGTTGGATTGTGCCACCGCGACTCGATTGCCGTCCGGCAGAATCGTCAAACCCAACTTCGCGAACCGGGGCTCAGTGTCCTGAGATGGCAGACCCGAAACGAAAAACCGCAGGGAGCGGCTTTTCAATTCGTAAGTTCCGAGATAGCCATCGATCGACACGGATACGAGGAGGGTCGAATCCAGCGCGAACGCGAGTCCCGTAACCTCTTCTTTATGATGCGTAAGTTCGTCGAGGGTTTCGTAAGTCGTCGTATCGAAGATTCGGATTACGCCGGTAGGGTCGGACACAGCGAGTCGAAGCCCATCGCCGGAAAGTGCGAGGGATTGAATCGGCCCTTCCTGAATCTTGCGTTCCGAGACGACTTTTTCCGAATCGAGGTCCACGATGCGGAGGAAGCCGTCCGAACCGCCGGCGTAGATCCGCGTTTCGGCGGGGTCGAAGGCGAGGCATAGATGATATATCTTATCCGGAATGCCTGCGATCTTCCGGGACCGGTCCCTGTTGATCTGATTCAGGTAGTGCCAGGAGAACTCGCGCGGGTCATCGGTCCGATGCAGATCGTCTGGCCATTTGCTCAGGCCGGTGAGGATCGCACGGGCCTGCCTGGGCGAGTTCATACGCAGATAACGCTTGGCCACGTCGATCTCATCCACGTAACTGGACCACCAGGCCATGGCTTCGCGGCGCAGGGACAGACGCTTCTGAACCCGGTTTTCGTAAGAACGGGCCAGGGCGAGAGCCGCAATGACGACGATCGACGCGGTCATGACCGATGCGACGACATGGTTACGGCGCAGCCACATGGCCAACTGCCGAATCTTGTGATTGCGCAGAACTTCCGGCGTTCGGAGATTCCGGCTGGCGTTGAGGTCCCGTTGCAGTTCGCCAGCGCTTCGATAACGGTCCTCGGGATTTTTCGAAAGCCCTTTCATGACGATCGCCTGAAGGGCATAAGGAGTATCGGACCTGAGCTTACGCAGAGGTACCGGCTGCTCGTCGCGAATGGCCATTTCGAAACTTCGGGTCTCTGAGGTTTCGAAAACGGGCCTGCCGGCGATCATTTCGTAAATGACGGCACAAATCGCGTAAATATCGGACCTGACGTCGGTTCGGAATTCCGGAGAGAGTTGCTCCGGTGCCATGTAGCAAAGCGTTCCCTGAACTTTCTCAGGCGCATCGGGCGATGCCGTCCGAACGATCGAGGCATTGCCGAAATCCGTGACCCGAATCGCCAGAAGGTCGGGCTGCAATTCGAGGATTTCTTCCTCGTACGGGTGTTCGAGCAGAATGTTCGAAGGCTTGATGTCGCCATGCACGATTGACTTCTTGTGCAAGTGGTCGACGGCTTCGGCAAGCTGTTCGCCCCAGCGTGCGGCGACATGGATCGGCAGCTGGTGGTTGGACTGATCGAGCCATTGTTCGAGATTCGGGCCATTGACGAGCCGGGTAACGAGGTAAGGCGTGCCGTCGTCCTGGCCCATGTCCAGAAGCGGGACGAGCCCCGGATGCGTAACCTTCCCGATCGACGTCCCCTCGCGATAGAACCGCTTCATGACGGTCCGGATCCCGCGCAGCTCGGGCCGGGGCATCTTCAGCGCGACTTCGCGCTGAGTGACGAGGTCGAACGCCCGATAGACGATGCCGTAACTGCCTCGCCCGATCGGATGACGCAGTACGAACCGGCCTTTGACGAACACGGGACCATCGGAATGGTCAGCCTGCGATCCGAAGCCGAAACCTGTTGAATCAACGAAAGTTCCGTTACCGGTGCCGTCTTCCGATACAGCCGCGAAATAGCTCAGGACCCTGAGGGATTTTCGCAGATCGTCCAGGTCGTCGGCCAGATCCGGATCGCCCGGCTCGATCGCATCTTCGAAAAGGGAGTCGTCCAGAAGCGAAGAGGGCGTATCTTCGATCGACCGGCAGATTTCGAGAAAATGATCGAGATTCGCCATCAGGCGGATCGGATCGTTCTGGCCGATCATTTCGGCAAGATCGTCCGGAGACTCGGAAAGACCGGAATCCGGCGATTCGGAGTCGAACTCCCCGTCTTCAGGATCCGGGCGATTTTCTGACGGTAAATTCAGGCGCTCTCTCGAAGATTCTTCCATTGCGAAGAGAACTCCCGCAGTGCATGCACCCGTAATGTGCGAACTTTGGATATGGTGAGTTTCATCGCCTCAGCCTGCTCTTCCAGCGACATTCCCTCCATCCAGTAGAGCAGCGTGACCCGGAACAGAGGCTCGATTCGGCCCAGAATCGCTCTGACCCGTTCGGTTTCCTCCCTCAGACCGACGGCGGAACCAGGCGTCAGATCGCGGGAAGGGATGTCGTTGAAATGCGAATGAGAGCCGTCTTTCGACGTTTCGGGCATGGAAAGAGGCAGTAGATCCTTGCGGTTGGCAAGCTCGCTGACGACCCGTCGATGGATGGTATAAAGCCAGCAATACCAGGAGTTTTGGGACACGCCCCGGAACTGGCTGAAGGAGTAACCGGCGATGAGGACCACTTCCTGAGTCAAATCTCGCGCCGAAAGCCGGTTCCTGACGAGGAAATTGTACCAGTCTTGATTCCAGAATTCGATTTTCGCCATGCTTGCGACGAGCAACCGATTTTTCGACGCGGTACAGCCCTGACGTGCCTTGGCGATCAATTCCTCGAAGTTCGGTTCGTCGACGGATTCGCTCATGGTAGCGGCTCATTCGTTCAAGGACCCGATACTACGCGACGCTGCTTCGAAAGCGCCCCACCTGGCGATCGCATGAGTGATCGAGTCTATTACGATCTTAAGAATCTCGAACGATCGCATACAAGCGCAAAAGTTTTTCGGAATTTTTCCGAAAATCCTTCGCACGGATTCCGTGAATTGCCGTCTCTATTTGTGGACAGCGAAATTGACGAGTGAGTTGAACGCGGCTAGTTTGCATAAGTTGGTTTGACATGGTGACTCCAGCCGGCATTTCCCACCCTGCCGGCTGGTCACCATCGTCTTTTTTTTCCCGAAACGAGAAGTTGATGGCCTGGCTTTCGCCGGGTGGGTTTTCTGCCTGGTGACGCGGATGCGGACTGCGGATACGAAGATTGCCATGACGATCGGAAATATCGAATTTCCCGGCGGGAAAGTTGGAAATCATTCGCGTCGAGAGAATTCGTTTCGTCAATTCGGATCGACAGACCGGGCTCGTTGGCACGTGAATCGTTCTTCGCCCGGTACCGGTCGTGTCGATCCCGTCATTCCGGCTTATTGAGTTTCCGGACTTCTTCGAGTGCTTTCTTCAATTCCTCGACGTTTTCAGGCTCGAGCGAAATCGCCGTTTCATAGGCCTTTACGGCATCCGCCCACTTCTTCAGCTTCGTGAGCGATTTCGCCAGAAGTTCATATGCCTTCACATTATAGGTGTCGATCACAAGGCAGTCTTCGGCCCAGCGGCGAGCCTGTTCCGCATCGCCCGTCCCAAGGTATCGCTCCGCCAGAGCGAGCCGGACGTCAAGATCGTCCGAATCCGCGGCCGCCAGCAGTGCCAGCGACTCGAGCATTTTCGGTATGTCTTTCTTCCGCAAGTGGATACGCGTCAATCCAGCGATCCATTTCGGGTTGTACGGGTCGTCCTTGCGTGCCAGCTCGTAGAGCTTCAGGGCCTGGTCGAGATTGCCGGCGTTCATTTCGAGTTCCGCCAGCAGATCGATCACACGTGGATTCGGCGACTTTTCGTCGAGCCCCTTACGAAGCAGCTCAAGCGCCGCCGGCTCGTCATCGATGCTCGTGAGCAGCCGGGCTTTCACGTAGCTGGCCAGCGGATGCCCGGGTTTGAGTTGCAGGGCCTTGTCAGCCGGGGACCGGGCTTCTTTCAGCTCACGCCGGGCGAAGTGATCGTAGGCAAGCGTCGCCCAGGCGTCTGCGTCGTTCGGGTTGGCGGCCAGAGTCCGCTGAAGTTCGGACCTTGAGGGCATTTTGTCGTCCGCACTTTTGGCCCGGATTTTCGCTACGACTTCGTCCAGATACGTGAGATAGCCCGATTCGAACTTCTCTCTGGTAACGCCGAAATTGGTCTCGATGGCCTTCTGAGTGGCCACCCCCTGCGAATACGACACGAGCATCTTGCGAAGTGCATCCGGGCCGAACGTTTTCGTCATGTACTCGGCGTAAAGCTGGGCCTGGCAGTAGGCCATCTGGCGGTCTTCAGGCTCTTTGGGGCGGATGAATCCGAGATTGATCGTGTCCAGGTTCAGGACACCCTGCCGGCTCGGCACACGCTCCAGGAGCATCACGTTCCAGGGCTGAGGCCGGGGGAAGCCTTCGCTCTGTACGGCGAGCGCCTCGGTAAACCAGTGGGGGATATTGAAATTGGTCTGCTGGAGCGTGATCACGTGCACCAGTTCATGCGTCAGCACCCGGGCCCAATTGTATGGCTGATTCGTATTCCGCGGGCTTGCCAGAGCGACAACCCGCCCCGTGCATGCACCCACTGTCGGCAAAAACGGCAGGCCCGTCGTGCGGCCGCTGAACCACTGGTGATTCTTGAGGATTTCGATCCGCGTCTTGCCGGCCGGCTCGAAACCGAGATCGGCGACCATCTTCGGATAGATCTTTTCCAGATAGTCCGACATGGCCCGGGCCAGCACTTCATCCTGCGTCGGGTCATACAGAACCAGGAAATGGTCCGATTCGACCGTCTTGTATGTGGCCATGTGGTCAAGGACTTTCAACATGTTGTCGGCACGCACGTTGAAAGGGTCGGCATCGAAGGCTTCGTCGAACAGAGCATGAGCCTCGGTCTCTCGGCCGATCTGCATATAAAGCATACCCAGGCCGACTTTTGCGTCCGCCCGTCCGTCATCCGCCGCGATCGACTTGAGGAACGCCCGCTCTGCCACGTGATACTTGCGACGGTCCGCGAGCCTTTCGCCCAGAGCGTAATAGAAAGTCGCCGGCCGGGCGTTGAGGGCCAGAACACGTTTCTCGGCTTCGAGCACACCCAACTCGTCGGCCACGAGCTGCCGGGAAGAGGCCAGGCGAGCCAGCGCGTCTTCGTCCGAAGGAGCAAGCTTCACGGCCGTTTCGGCGGCTTTGAGGGCATCATCGAAGCGTTCGTCGGATATGTTGAGGTCGGCCAGAAGGACTTGGGCCGGGGCGTATTCCGGGTCGATTTCCGCAGCACGCTGGGCCCTCTGGCGGCCTGCGGCAAGTTTGTAGCCTTCCAAATCGGATCGGCCCAGGGTGACGATCACCGGCGCGGCCAGGGGGTTGATTCGCAGGGCCTTCTGAAGCTCGGGGATCGCCCGCTTTTCGTTGTATCCGCTCAGGAACAGCTTGCCAGCGGCCCAGTGAGCCTGCCAGCAGTTCGGGTCTTTCTCGACCGCCGCGTCGTAAAGTTCCGTAATGATGTCGGATAATGATTCGGCAAGTTGCTCGCCCTGTGTCGAAGCCCGGTAAAACCTTTCGGCCGCCTGACCGGCGATGACGAGATCTTCAGCCGAAAACGCATCCGGGGCATCGTTGCGACGTTTGATGAACCATTCGGCTGCGGCTGTGGCTTCGTCCCGGCGGCCTTCCGTATCCATCAGCCGGAGAGCGACCCAGCGTGCCCGCACATGATTCGGATCGATCTTGAGGGCGAGTTCCGACAACCTCTTTGACTCGGCCCGATCGCCTGAGTCGAAGGCCCAATCCGCCAGCGTGGCCGGAATGTCGGCATTCTCAGGGAACCGGGCCCCGATCCATTCCAGGCCCGGCTTCACGGCGCCACGGCCGCCGATTTCGGCACGAGCCAAAGCCCGTCCGTACCAGGAATTCTGCAATACGACGGGGTCGGACCACGTATCAGCCTGAGCGATCACACTGTCGTAAAGCTCGACGGCTTCCGCCGCCCGGCCTGTTTTGCGCAGCGTTTCGGCTTTTTCGAGCTTCTCTTCCGCGGTATCCTGCGCCAGAGCCAGAGGCAGGAATGAAAAAACGATAAGGAACATGGCACAGAAATGCCATTTCGAGCGGGACTTTACGCGCATTGGCGTTCGATCTTCTGAACGATTCGTCATGGGGCCGTTCCTCGAAGCCGAAATCCCGAGCATAGCGCAGGCTCAGCAAGCTTTGCAGAGGCATTCGATGCGCAGGCGCGAATTCCTGATGAGTTCATTCTATCCGGTCAGGAATCTGACGGAAACGATGTCGCCGAATTCAGCGGCGGGGGACGGACCGGCGCCGGCGAATCGACCGCCACAAATAAGGCCTCGGGATCGTCGAAGGAACATCGACAGGCATTTCGACGACCGGTGCCGTAACGGCATAACGCGTTCGGGCCCCAAGGCTTTCGGCGTCGTGAATCGGCACGACGACATATTCCATAAATTGATAGTGACGAAACGATCCGAGCATGACCAGCACGTGAAACGTGTCATGGGCCTCGAACACGCCAGGCCAGAAGTTCGGCACGTTCTGCCAATGAACCAGAGCGCCTAACGTGTAGCAGAGACCGCCTTCCGCAATCATTCTGACCTGGCTCCACTGGAGCCGACGCCACAACATGGCGTAGCCCGGAGCGGCCCCCCAGCCCATCACGAGATAAATCGCGACGGCCGCGCTTTTGGGGATCGGATGAATCGTCAGTCGAAGAATTGCAGCGGCACCTGCGGCCAGCCAGATCATGGCCAGAATGCGAGTGCCGGACCTGGCTTCCAGAAGGTGGCACGCGATCGGCGTGTAAGTGCCTGCGATCAGCAAACCTATGCCGATGTGGTCCAGCCGGTTGTACCACATGATCGTCGCTTCGTCGCCCTGAACGGCGTGGAAGACCGTGGAAGCCCCCGCACAGGCCAGCAGCGTGATGCCGTAAATGACGATGGAAATCTGCTTGGTGCGGTCCCCGGTTCGCATAAGCAGGCGGGCGATGAGCGGAATGGCCGCGAAGAACCAGACGGCATGCGTCAGAGCGCTTGCGGGCTCTCTTAGGCTCATGAGGAATCGATCCGCCATACGCTCACCCCGGTTTCGATGCGAATCCGTTTTAGCGATCGGAAATGCCCGTCCCGGCACCGACTGATTCGGCGGACTGGACGAACTTTTTCATTTGGGGAGAAGCTCTTTCGATTGTAGGATCGACCGATTCCGGTGAAGGAATTACACAAATCCCCGCCCCGGTTATGAAAAAAATTCCGAACGCATGAATCGCAACATACGAATCGAGAGGGAATACCAGCCTCAGGTCAATCGCCGGCAAAAAGCTCCAGCGCATTGCTGCGAAGTACCTTAGAGGAATCCGTATCGTTCAGATCAGCCAGGATTCGAGCCACCGCCGAGTGCACGATCAGAATCGGCGCAAACGATGCGAAGACAAGTCTCTCGCCCCAACCGGCTTCGAAAAGTCTCTTCAGACCTGCGGCGGCTTCGATCCGCCCCGTGTCCGCCCACAGGTTAAGCGGCTTATTTTTTGCCAGAGAAGCAACCGCGCCGAAGACCGCGCCTGACGCCAGAAACCGTTGTTGCGGAAAAGCTTTCGCCAATTTTGCGAGCGATTCCAGAGGCACGTCCCGCACTTCGTTCGCTGGATGCCGGCGGCGGGCGTCGTCGAGGGCGAGGATCACCTGCAGAACGACGCCGTGATGATGGGTCCAATCGATGACTGGGCCAAGGACCGCCTCATCGTCGACTTCGTAGCCATGATGGGCCGGATGGAGTCGCACCATCGGCAAGCGCCGGCCGTTCGCATCGAAATGAGCATTCAGCACATCCTGACAATTCGGCAAAGTCGGATCGACTACGGGAACGAATTCGACCGTGGTTCGTTCGAACCGGGCAGGGGCCTGAGGGCGATCATCACCGTTGCCGTTTTCGAAAAAAAGCGTGTCGATCCGTCCGGCGAAGGCTCGCTCAACCTCCCATGCACCGAGCAGTCGGGCAAGCGGTTCGGCCTCCAGTCCGACAGGGCGGCGGTCATAGGCGCCGACGAAGGCTGTCATATCATAAATCATGATTTTGCCTTATCTTCTGGCGCACGACCGTCATCCGCTGGAACAGGGATTCCGGCTGAGGCAGGCAGAATTCCGATGAGGTTGTTCCAGAGGATGCGCTTCTTCGCAATATCCGAAATTCCGGCCCCCAGAACTTTTCCGAGCTGAACGGCCATGTTGCGGCCATTGGCGTCGGAGCCGAAGATCACTCGCCTGCTGCCGAGCCGGGCCACGGCCGCTTCGACGATCCCGGCTTCCGGATCGCTGCCGCCGGTCTCGACGAACACGTTCGGCGTGGAGCGAACGAATTCGATGCCTCTGAGACCGCCGCCCCCGAGATGCCCCATGATGATTTTGGCTTCAGGGACGGCCCTGGCAAGCACGGCGACATCGGCCGGAGTCGATTCGCCAGGAAGGTTGCCTTCCGCCTTGATCCATGCATGCTGGAGCACTGGCACGCCGAGCCTGGCGGCATGACGGACGACGCGGATGACTCGTTCGTCGCTCGCACGGACGGCGACCCAAAGCTTCACGCCGAAGGCCAACCCCAGGCCGACGGTACGATCGAGTTCAGCGATGGCTTCGTCAGGGAATGCCGGATTGACGTAAGCGAATGGCACGAAACGATCCGGAGCGAGCCGTGCGACTTCGATGCCCTGGTCGTTGGCCTGGCTGCAGGCTTCAGGGGAAGGGGTGTTCGACCAGGTTCGGCCGAGGTTCATGAGGATCATGCGCGTGATGCCCGCCCGGTCCGCCTGGGCGATCAGGAAATCCGCCGCCTGTTGAGGTGTGGGTGCAACGATCCCGGGCACCGGGAAAGGATGCACATGCACATCCATCACAGGACACGGGGGCATCAGTTTTTCACGCAGCCGTGCCCATTCGGATTGGCGTCGCACGGCTTTGAACCATCCAGAAGTTAAGGACCAGTAAAAATGCCGGAGACAGGATTTGAACCTGCACGAGAAAAAATCCCACCAGCCCCTCAAGCTGGCGCGTCTGCCAGTTCCGCCACTCCGGCGTGGAGTGCGAATCGCATTTGCGACTGCTCCCCTAGTCTAAGGTCAGCGGACGAATTGTCAAGAAGCTGAGACCCGAGAACGTGGAAGATTCTGAGAAAGCCCGGGCCACGAAAGCGGATGTTCCATCCGCAGAGCAAAATAGTTAACACAGCCGGTCGCCCTGGAATGGAGTCCGCCTTTCTCGAAATTCGCCGGTTCGTTAAGATAAGGTTATGTTCGATATTGCGTGAACTGACGCAAACAGCAATGCCGCATGCAAGCATGGATGGCAAGGAGCGGAAGAGAAAGCATGGGAATCGACAAGAACTCAGCGCCGTTTCTGGTGATCGTCAGCGGGTTGCCCCGGTCGGGCACATCGATGATGATGAAGATGCTGGAATCGGGCGGGGTGCCCGTCCTGGCCGACGACCTGCGCCAGGCGGACATCGATAACGTCAACGGCTATTACGAGTTCCAGCCTGCATTGAAGGTCAAGAACGACACCTCATGGCTCACCGACGCGAATCACAAAGCGGTGAAGATGGTCTATCAGCTTCTTTATGACCTGCCGGACGGTTTCGAATACCGTGTGCTGATGATGCGCCGGGCGATGGACGAAGTGCTGGCCAGCCAGAAGAAAATGCTGGCTCGCCTGGGCAAGCCGACGGACACGATTCCTGACGCGAAGATGGCCGAAATTTTTCGGGCCGGCCTGGCGAAGTTCGAAGCCTGGATCGCCCAGAAGCCCAATTTCCGAATGCTCGACGTCGACTACAATAACATGGTGGCTGACCCGATGCCCCAGATCGCGGCCATCGACGATCTGCTTGGTGGCGGCCTTGACCGGGACGCCATGGCCTCCGTCGTTCAGCCCGAGCTGTACCGCAACCGCAAAGCCTGAAGCGGCAACCGTTTCCATGGCACCTGACCGTCAGGATCCGACCCGAACATGAGTTCCCAACCGAGCCCGCCGACGACACGACCGACCACCGGAAGACCCGCTGCGGCGGGTGGTACATCTCCCTTCGGCGGACGACCAGGGGGCCCTGCGCCGGCGCCGGAGCCAGCCGATCACGTGACAGTGCGAAGCAAGGGCCGGTACCCATACGACTGTGTGTTCCTGATGGCCTACGGCGCTCCCGAAAAAATGGAGGACGTGCGGCCGTTTCTCGATAATGTCCTGCGAGGGCTGCCCGTTCCGAAGGAAAGGTACGAGGCCGTCGTGCACCATTATGAGGTGATCGGCGGCCGCAGCCCCCTGAACGAACTGACGGACCGCCAGGCCGTCGGCCTGAGGGGCGAACTCGCGAAGCGTGGGGTAAACCTGCCTGTTTTCGTGGGCATGCGGTTTTACAAACCCTACATGTTCACGGCCTTACGTGCGATGAAAGAGCACGGATGCCGGCGTGCCGTCGGGATCATCCTGTCGCCCTATCAAAGCATTCCGAGCTGGGAAAAGTATCAGGAAACGATTCAGGAAGTGCTTGACCTGGGCTATGCCGACGAGGTGCCCGAAGTCGACTTCCTCATGCCCTGGTTCGATCATCCGAAATTCGCGAAGAGTCAGGCGGCTCAGCTGAAGTCGGCCCTGGACCGAATTCCGGCCGAGCGGCACGTGACGACGAAGGTCGTCTTCACGGCCCACTCGATTCCGACGGCCGTGGCGGCCCGGTGCCCCTATGCCCAGCAGATCGAGCACGCATGCAAGGCAGTGGCTGAAGAGCTGGGGCTGACGAACTGGTCCCTCGCCTGGCAGAGCCGCAGCGGCGACCCGAAGACGCCGTGGCTCGAACCCGACGTGAACGAATATTTGCCGGGTCTGAAAGCCGAAGGCGTGACGGATGTCGTACTTTGTCCGATCGGGTTCATTTCCGATCACGTCGAAGTCATGTATGATCTTGATCTTGAGGCGAAAGCCACTTGTGCTCAGGCCGGCCTGAACATGGTTCGCGCCGAGACGGTCAACGATCATCCGATCTTCGTCGAAGCCCTCGCGGACATGGTCGAAACCCGGATCGCCCGCGACTTGAAGCCCCGTAACCGCTGAAACAGAGCATACTTCCGCCGTGTCCGACATCGAAACGCAGAGTTCCGCATCGACGCCCAATGATTCGGCCTTTTCCTCAGTGGGAACTGGCCCGATCGGGGGCGCCACTCCAGTCAAACCACGCCGGGTGGTCATCATTGGAGCGGGGCTGAGCGGCCTGACCGCGGCCTACGAACTTCAGGAGAAGGCGAACGCCGCGGGCGTACCGATTGAGCTGACGGTACTCGAAAGCCGATCGCGGATCGGCGGCGCAATCTGGACGGAGCGGATCGACGGGTTCCTGTGCGAAGGCGGAGCCGACAGCTTCATCACGAACAAGCCCTGGGCTCTTGAGCTTTGCAAGCGGCTAGGGCTGGGCGATTCGATCATCGGCACCGACGACAAACACAGGCGATCGTTCGTTTTGCGCAAGGGCGAGCTGTTACCCGTGCCGGACGGATTCGTGCTGATGGCCCCGAACCGGGTCTGGCCGATCCTGACGAGTCCGATTTTGTCGTGGAAGGGCAAGTTGCGGCTCATGCTGGAGCCGTTCATGCCACGAGGCGATGCGAACGCGGACGAATCTCTGGCTTCGTTCGTGCGGCGACGCCTGGGGGTCGAAGCCCTGGAGCGACTGGTCCAGCCCCTCGTTGGCGGGATTTATACGGCTGACCCGAAAGAGCTGAGCCTGAAGTCGACGATGCCGCAGTTCGTCGAAATGGAGCAGAAATACGGCAGCCTTCTGCGGGCGAGCCTGTTCCGGCGGCGTTCGGGGAACGATATCGAAAAACATTCCTCAGGCGCTCGTTACGGCCTTTTCGCCACACTTCGCGAAGGCATGGGCAAATTGCCCGAGGCCCTGGCCGCGGCACTTCCACCCGGAACGATACGGCTTTCGGCGCCGGTTCGCCGGGTGATGCGCGACCGGAGCGGCCAGGCACGCTGGTGCGTCGATCTGCTGAGTGGCGAACAGATCCTGGCGGACGCGGTCGTCCTTTCTACGGAGGCTCATGCGGCCGCAAGACTTCTGGACGAACAGGACGCCGATCTGGCGACGCTGCTGCGTTCGATCCCCTATGCATCTTCTGCGATCGCGCTGGTGGGATATCATCGCAGCGACATTCGTCATCCACTCAACGGTTTCGGCGTGGTTCATCCGGCGATCGAGAACCGCAAGACCCTGGCCATTTCCTTCACCAGCGTGAAACTGCCGAGCCGGGCACCGAAGGGGAAAGTTCTGCTCAGGGTTTTCGTGGGCGGGGCGACACAGCCGGAGCTGTTCGACCTTTCGGACGAGGCGATCGAGCGGATCGTACTGGACGAAGTCCGCGATCTGCTCGGAGCGGAAGCCCCTCCGATTTTGTACAGGCTCGCGAGGCATGCCCGCGCGATGCCGCAATATACGATCGGTCATGCGGATCGCATTGGTCGCATTAGCGAACGTCTTGGTACTCATGAAGGCCTCTCATTAGCCAGCAACGCCCTGGGCGGAGTCGGCGTTCCGGATGTCGTTCGAACAGCCCAGCTTGCGGCGGCTTCGGCGTTCGAATCGCTCGGGGCGGCTAAACCCGGTCACTGATCGATCCTGGGAATTCGAACGGGCCGGATCGTCAGAGAATTCGCACGCTGGCCTGGCCCAATACTTCACTTCGATCGAATTGGACGACTCTCTGCGCATGCACCCATGCATGCTTGCAATGTATCGGAACAGATCGCTGCTCCCGGGCCGTTTCGAAAGTCTCGAAACTGGCCCTGGAATTCGACATGCGAATCGGTGAAAAAGGAATCTCTTTCGCGATTTGCCCAAACCGGATTTTCGGTATAGGATAGTTCCAAGCAACAAACGATGGTGAAGGTTCGTCCGAAGCGTCCTTTTCCCGATGCGACGAAGCGAGTTTCCCGCAATGGCCGTGACGACCGACAGGAACTGGCGACGACTGGCTGAGGCCGAGGGCTATCTGACGCTGGGCATGGCCGAAAAATGCCTGACGATTCTTCGAACCCGTGTCAACTGGCAGAGCATGCCGTTCGAATCGAACCTGCTGGCCGGTCTGGCTTATCGTGAGTTGAAGGATTATCAGACCGCTATCCAACATCTCGAAAAAGCCAACAGGTTCAAGCCGGACGAAATGGACATTTCTCTGGCATTAGGCTGGTGTTACAAGCGTACGAACCGCCTGGCTCAGGCAATCGACGCGCTGACCCGGGCCGTCATCCGCAACAAGTCGGAACCCTTGCTGCACTATAATCTTGCCTGCTACTGGAGCCTCGCCGGCAATGTGGCTCATGCGGTCGAAAATCTGCAGAAAGCCCTGAAACTGGCGCCGCAGATGATCTTCATGGTGCCCTCCGAGACCGACTTCGACCCGATCCGCCACGATCCGGTCTTTCAGGCCCTGATGTGCCTGGAAGCGTTATAAGCTCTCCGGCTCGATCGCGGCTGACTTCGGATCGTCTCGAATGGCTCTGAGTGCTGCCAGGTGCTGATGGTCCGTGCCGCAGCATCCGCCAATGCAAGTCGTTCCGAAGGCAAGGCTTCCGATCGCGATTTCCTTAAATTCATCGACCGGAGCGATCGATGGTTTCAGGATAGTCGCAGGCAGCCCGGCGGCAAACAGTGCGGCGAGCACGTTCCGAATCTCGATTCGGTCGGACATGCAATTGATGCCCCAGCCCGAGAGGCCCGAATCGGCCAGCTGGCGGGCGGTTACGACAGGGTCGTCGCCCCAGTTCCAGAGCGTCGCGAAAACGGGGCAGCCTGGGGATTCAGGCAGCAATTTCGACAACCCGGACACCTGATCGGCTGAAATCGTTTCGATGACGATTCGCTGCACGCCAGCCTCGCGAAGGGCGTCGAACTGCTCGCGAAAAGCAGATTCCGAAGCGAGCGACGACGGACCGATGCAGCCGGCGATCTCGGCATGAGAGCCGACATCATGGATGCAATCACGGACGATTTCGACGGCTCGACGGTTGATTGCGACAGCATCGGCCGATCCGAACCGCTTGAGCCAGTGGCGATTCGCCCCGAATGTGCACGTCGTGAGGATTTGGGCACCGGCTTGCAGGTCGGCCAGATGGAGGACACGGATCGATTCCGGATGTCGGAGGACCCAAAGTGCCGGGTCATCGGAACGAATGTCGAGGCCCCGGGCGATCAAGCGCGTGCCATGTGCGGCGTCGAGTAGCGTAAAGCCCGGCCGGTTCATGAAATGTGGTCGTCGCGTCGTTCTCGATATTCGCGAGCGATACGTTTGAGAAACCAGCGGTCGGAGCGGCTGATCGAAGCATAGCCTGATTCGTGGATCCGGGTCAGGACCCGGTCGAGCCTTTCTTCGTTCTGAACGCGCCGAAGTTCCGCGGCTTTCACGGCCTCGGCTGATCTGCGGATCCTTTGATTTCGCAACCACGTCCGGGCTTTCGAACGAAGCGTTGCCCCGGGCTTGTCGAGTCGTTCCAGGCCCGCTTCGAAGTCTTCTTCGTCGATGACACCGAGCACGAAGTTTTCGATGAATTCTTCGGTGGCATCGCGCCGGGCCTGTTTACGGGCCTCGATCGCCAGAACGAGCGCGACGAGAATGACGCAATATCCAGCCATGCGTTCATTTGCGACGAGCATCGTGCCGAGCAGCCCGAGGAACGCGATGGAGGCCCAGGAGATGATTCGGCGCACCCTGCGGGCATCCTGATCGCGCCACTGGATTCTGTCCAGGAGCATCGCCAGGCCAAGCCCGCCGGCCAGCGGCATCGCAGGGACGATCGCGGCCAGGGCGAGTATCCAGTGAGCATGGCCGATCTGCCCGAGCCACCAGAGGCCGGACCAGGGGAGAATTTCCTGACCGTCGAGATTCCATGGCCCGGCGGCGGCGAACGGGTTCCAGGTCATCTGGACGCTGGAAACTCCGAGGATCACGGCGGTTATGATCACCACAACGACATTGCCCAGCACAGGCCGGAAGATTCGGGGCGAGCCGTCTTCGGAGAGCCGCCAGAGGTTCGAAAGGTAGCCGTCGTGCCAGAGCCCGAGGGGCCAGACCCGCATGCGTGAAGATGGGTCGTCGGCTTCGAACAGGAGCGGGCGGCGAGGGCAGAGAAAAACTTGCAGGCCAAGTGCCGAAAGCCAGCACAAGAGCCGGGCGGTCTGGATCGAAAGACCTCTTGCGCCCAGCGGAGCGGCCGTTACGAGCAATGCCGCAGGGTAGGCCCACACCAGCGGGTGAGCCTGCCAGGACCAGTCCCGCCACTGCGGGGTATGCGATTTCGAAGGTTCGAAACCGGTCAGTTTCATGCCTTATTCCACTTCCGAACGGGCGATGGACGGGCGTGTACGAACAGGGCTTTCGCTGCGTTCCGCGAAATTCGGGCGGAGGAGTCGGTGGCGAGAGATCCCGAAAATCCGGGATCACGCAGGTTCGTTAGCCAGCATTCAGCGCAACTGTACCTGTATCTTCATCATGGACCGGAGCGGCCGGATTTGTCAAAATCTTGTCGGAGAAAGCCTCCGGAAGGATACCCGCGTTCACGAAAAACCGCACCCCCGATCTCCGAACGCGGCGGTTCCGATTATTGAGGCTTTCGTGCCAGATCGAAACGAATGGACAGGAAAGTCATGAGTCTGAGCGATCGAGCGGCGCTAACGGAACGGATTGACGTCGATCTTGGCCCCCGTTCCTATCCGATCGAAGTCCGCGGCGGTCACGCGGCGAAAGAAACCGATTTCGAAGATTTCGTGCGTGAGCGGCTGGAAGCCACCTGGGCTGGCCGTGGCTGCCGCAAGGCATTGGTAGTCTGCGACGCACAAATCCAGGACATCTGGGGCGATCGTTACGCCCGTCACACGACGAACCTTGGCCTGAAGACCCGCATCGCGGAAGTTCCCACCGGCGAAAAGTCGAAATCGCCCGAGGCCCTGATCTCGCTTTACGACCGGCTGATCGACCTTGAAGCCGACCGGCACACGCTGGTCGTCGCCGTGGGGGGCGGGGTCATCGGCGACCTGGCGGGGTTCGCCGCGGCCAGCTTCAACCGGGGCTTGCCGCTGATCATGGTTCCGACGACACTCCTGGCCCAGGTGGACAGTTCCGTCGGCGGCAAAACCGGCATCAACCACCCGCGCGGCAAGAACCTGATCGGAGCGTTCCATCAGCCGATCGGGGTCTGGATCGACCTGGAATCGCTCGACACCCTGCCGCCGCGCGAGTTCCGGTCCGGGCTCGCGGAGGTACTGAAATACGGAGTGATTCAGGACGCCGTGTTTTTCGACTTCCTGGAAAACAACGCCGAAAAGGCTCTGGCCCGTGACGAAACCGTGCTGCTTCATCTGGTGTCACGCTCGTGCAGGCTGAAGGCCGATGTCGTAGAGAAGGACGAACTCGAACACACGGGCCTGCGAGCCATCCTGAACTATGGCCATACCGTGGCGCATGCGATCGAGAACGTCGCGGGCTATGGGGCTTATCTCCATGGAGAGGCCGTAGGCGCTGGCATGGTCGCAGAGGCCCGCCTGGCGGCGCGGCTCGGGTGGATCGAAGCCGCCCTGGCGGACCGGATCGAGCGGCTCGTGCGGCGGCTGGAACTGCCCGCGACGATCGAAGGCTGCGACATGGAACGACTGATCGGTGCCATGAAGCACGACAAAAAGAATAAGCTGGGGCGTATCCGGTTCGTTCTGCCACGCAAGCTCGGCTCCGTCGAACTGACGGACGCACCGACGGAAGACGATGTGCGCGAAGTGCTTCGGGGTATGATGCGTTGACGGATTCACCGAACGGAAAGGCCGGTTCGCAACGATGACCGCCGACGAGCGAAATCGACCTGACACGGACTCGGACCGTGAAGCCATGGTTCGCGACATGCTGGCGCTGACGATGGTGGCCGGAGTCGGCCCGGTGGTCATTCGGTCGCTCCTGAACCATTTCGGAACGGCCGGTGCCGCGCTTCGCGCTGGTACGACGAAACTTCAGGCAGCGGATCACGTCAGCGCGAGGTTGGCCGAGAAAATCGCCCGAGGGCTCGAAAATCCGGAAATCGATCGGGAAATGGCCCTTTGCCGTGATCATGGCGTCAGCATTCTGCTGCAGTCGGACGACGACTTCCCCGACGTGATGCGCGAGATGCCCGATTGCCCGGCCATGTTGTTCGTGAAGGGCAAGATCGAGCCGATCGACCGTCTTGCCGTGGCCGTGGTCGGCTCACGCCGATCGACGGCATACGGCCGGAGGATGGCCGAAAAGCTGTCGAGTTCGCTGGCTCGATCGGGCATGACGGTCGTTTCGGGGCTGGCCCGGGGGATCGACGAAGCCGCTCACCGGGGGGCTCTGGCGGGTGGCGGTCGCACTCTGGCTGTTCTGGCCAATGGTTTGTCGAAAATTTATCCGCCCGAGATGGAATCGCTCGCTGCCGAGATCGTCAAGCATGGTGCACTGATCAGCGAGATGCCCATGGGCCATCCGCCGCTGGCCGAGCTGTTCATTCGCCGGAACCGCATCATCAGCGGGCTGAGCCTGGGAGTGGTAGTCGTCGAGGCTGCCTTGCGGAGCGGCTCGCTTTCGACCGCCCGGCACGCGATGGAGCAAAACCGGGAGATTTTTGCCGTGCCCGGACCCGCGGACAGCCTCACGAGCCAGGGATGCCACAGGCTGATTCGCGACGGAGCCAAGCTCGTCGAAACCGTGGACGACATCATCGAGGAACTTCGCAACGCCGTGCGTAACGTCCTCGGCGACGTGAGGGAAGCCCAGCAGCAGCGGCTGTTCGAAGACGAAGAAGAAACCGGCGAAGCACCGCAGCCAGAACCGACATCGGCGGCGGCTCATGCCGAGGCCAGGGCCGAAGATCCGAAACCGAAAGCCGAAGAATCGAAAAAGCCGGCACGGGCCGCAGCTGCGTCAAAGTCAACCGCGAGCAGTTCAGGAAGCTCACCGGCACTGGCGAGCCTCGGGCCTGAGGAACGTGCCCTGTACGACCTGATCAGCGATGACCCGATCGGTGCGGATCAACTTATTTCAAAATCCGGTCTGCCTTCCGGGCGCGTCCTGGCTCTTTTGAGCCTCATGGAGATGCGCCGGCTGGTGAAACGTGCGCCCGGGCCATCGTTTACGCGCTATTGATCGCGGCCGGAATCGATCGACGAATCCGGATTCCTGGAGTGCCTTCGAATGAACCGCCGCCGATTTCTCGAATCGAATGTCACCGCTATCGCGGCCTCTGGGCCGCTCGGTTCCGCCTCCCAGGCTTTCGCGGCTGCTTCCCCTCAGGCCGAGCCGGTGAAAACCCCGACGGCCAGCGGCCTCGGCATCAACCTGACCGGTTTGAAGGACTGGAACCGGGAGCATCCGTTCGTCGACCCGTTTCGGCTGGCACGAACGTGGATCAGTCAGGCTGAAGGAAAACGATTCGGGCAGGGGCCACCTCTGGAATTGGACGAACACGGTTGGGTGAAACGGCTTGAGCCTGGCTGCTGGGCCGAAACGCTGCTCTACACGAACCAGCGAGATCACATCCCCGAAGGCCGATACCGGATCGACTTCAAGGGCAGGGGGCGAATCGAAACGGGGCTGAACGCTCGATTGGTGGGGCAATCGGGTCAAGTGGCCGCCTTCGATGTCGCGCGCCATGGCGAAGGAATATCGCTGCGGATCCACGCGACCGATCCGAATGACCCGGTGCGTGACATTCGTATCACGCCGCCAGGTGTGCGCAAGCTCGACCCGGAAGAGCCGTTTCGCAAAGAGTTTCTTGACCTCTGGCGCGGCATGGGGGTCGTTCGATTCATGGACTGGATGGAGACGAACGACTCCGAACAGGTTTCCTGGAAGGATCGCCCGAAACTCGAAGACGCGACATGGACGACCCGCGGCGCGCCGCTCGAAACGATCATCCGCCTGGCCAACGTACTGCGGGTGGACGCCTGGGTGTGCGTTCCCCATCAGGCGGACAACGATTACGTCGAAAAAATGGCCGGCCTGATCCGTGAAAAGCTCGACGGTGACCTGCGCGTCTGGGTCGAGGTATCGAACGAAACCTGGAACGGGATCTTCAAGCAGGCCAGGTATTTCCGCGAACTGGGCGTTCGCGGCCGTTTCTCGCCCCGGAACGAATATCAGGGGCAGCTCGAAGCCTATTCCGTCCGCTCCGTTCAGGTCTTCCGGATTTTTGACCACGTTTTCGGCGGTCAGAAGCATCGAGTCGTTCGGGTGCTATCAGCCCAGTCGGTCAATCCGTGGACGAGCGAAACGGTACTTACGTTTCAGGACGCCTTCCGCTCTGCGGACGCTCTCGCGATCGCGCCCTATTTCGGCAATGATTTCGGCGACCCGAAAAATGCCGAGACCGTCGAAAAAATGACTCTAGCGGAATTCATGCCGAAAGTGGCCGAAGCCGCGAGGGAGAGCCGCAAGTCGGTCGAGGGTTCGCTCGAAGTTTCGAAAAAATATGGGCTTCCGCTGGCGGCTTATGAAGCGGGCCAGCACCTTGTCGGCCATTCGGGTGCCGAAAATCGGGAAAAACTCACGGAATTGTTCCATGCCGCGAACCGGCATCCGGACATGAAACGCATTTACGCCGATTATCTGACGAACTGGCGCGACGCGGGCGGCGGTCCGATCTGCCTTTTCGCCTCGGTGGGAGAATATACGAAATGGGGCAGCTGGGGCTTGAAGGAATGGCCTGAAGACCCCTTGGCGAAGTCGCCCAAGTTCGCAGCAGGACGCGAGTTCGAGGTCTCCGCGGGCCGCTGGTGGAACATCGGTCGCAAGCCCGATAAGGCCTGACGCACGTACCCGATCTGGCCAGGATCAGCCCCTGCCGCTGACGTGATGTTCAAGCCGAATGCCGCATTGAGCCGAAACACTCAGGGGAGTGGAACGGTCGATCGGCAGGGAGGCCATCGCTGTGCGGATAGTCCAGAAGCGGCGAAGCCTTTGTTCGACGATCGCTCTGGCGGCCGGGTTGTTGCCCTTCGCGCCAGGCCTCGCCCTGGATCGGTCGATCGCACCGAAAGAAGACGCCACTACGGATTCGCAGACGACCCCGACGAGCCACACCGACCGAAAGACAGACCTGGCGAAGCTCGCTCCGCAAGCTCCAGGCGCCGGAACACCCGAGGCGTTCGAGCTTAAGGTAAACGGCTCAGGCGGGCGCTGGTCCCTGCCGACTCAGGATGCGAAAAGCGGCTGGCTTGTCGCCGTCGGAATCGGGTCTCAGGGCGAATCACGCCACCGGGTTCGTATTCATGCCCGCCCGACAGGCGGTCCTGCTTCGACCGATCAACTTGTCGCACTTCCACCCGTAGGACGAAACCCGGGTCCCCCGGACAGTGAAAAGCATGTCGTCGCAAAGCACCGCAACCTGACCAGGCCAGCCGCTCTTGCTCCAGCGCGGGAACGACGGGAATTCGCGATTCAGACTTTCGCGGGCGATGCCAATGATCAGGCCTTTTACGAAACGATCGACGGCCGGCTAACCCGAAGTGGCGAGAAAGTTGCCATTTACGTTGACGAACGGGATCTCGCGACGGTTTCGCCAGAAGCTCTGGACTCGATCGTCGAAGTGATCGACGAATTGATCCCCAGCCGCCTGACTCCGCGTATCGGCGATGTCGCGGACACCGACGGCGACGGACGGCTTACGATTCTCGTGAGTCAGGTGCTGAGCCGAATGGCCGAAGGCACGGCGGTACTGGACGGGTTCGTCCGGGCCTCCGACTTCGAACGCTGGGGAGCTTATCCCCGAAGCCATGCATGCGACATGATTTACGTCAACAGCCGGGTGCAAGCCGGCCCGTTTCTGAAAAGCCTTTTGGCACACGAGTTTACGCATGCCGTCATTGCCTCGGCGCGTGCGGCTGGAGCCGGGCAGGGCAAGGCTGCCGAGATTGAGGATTCGTGGCTGGACGAAGGTCTGGCTCACCTGAGCGAACGGTGGATCGACGACAACTGGGAGAATCTTGATTATCGCATCGCGGAATTTCTGGCCGAGCCGCAAAGGCACCGGCTGGTGGTTAACGATCAGATCGGACTGGCACATGGGCGGTCGCACGGGCATCGAGGCGCTGCGTTTCTGTTCCTGGACTGGTGCCGGGAGCGATTCGGCGATGACCTGCCGGCGAAGCTGATCACCGGTTCGAAAACCGGCGTGGCCAATCTGGAAGATGCGACAGGTACTCCGTTCGAAAGCCTGTTTCGATCCTGGACAGTCGAACTGATGACGCAGGCCTCCGGGCAGATCGCTTTCGACAAGGTCCGCGATCAGGCCTTGCGTGACGACTGGCTGGTCGGAGTGCCGAGGGCCAGCGAGTTGTCGCTCGAAGCCGACGGCCTGCCGTGCGTTGCCGAATGGACTTCCGAAGGAACGGCCGTGCGACTGTTCCGCATTTCGCCGCCCGATTCCGGGCCGATGCCAGATACGATCGAGTTGAAAGTTGACGCACCGGCCGAAGCCAGAATTCAGGTCACGGCCATACCGCTGAAAGACATGCACCGGGGGCTCGACTTCGAAGTCATTTCGACGGGCGAAACGCGGCCGGACGGGAAGTCGACGGTGCGGCTTCGCCTGACGAACCGGGATCCTTCGAGGAGCCTGAAAATTCAGGCTGCGGCCTGGGAAAGCCCGCTGCCTGGCCTGGATGCACGAGAACTCCGGCAGCGTCGCGGATTTTTCGACCTTCTGACGCTCGCCAGTTCGTTGGGGTCGATCACGATTCTGCCGGGGCAAAGCCTCGTCTCGGCTCCGATCGAAGTGGCCTTCGCGCCCGAGTCGTCCGAACCGATGCGCTGGAAGGTCGTCGCACACGACGATTCGGGCAGGCCTGTTTTTTCGTGGGCGGATGATGTCTCCGGCAAAAGGTTCGCCCGGCCTTTGACACCAAGAATCGCGAGCGACATTTCGACCGACCGGCCTGGCACGATTCGCCGCTGATCTCTCGCCAGCTTTCGTCCGACCGAAGTCGCGATATTTCGGCGAAGTCAATCACCATAAAACCGGCGGATCGGGATTCCGAACCGCCGGTTTCGATCGTTCGTGGATTACCGGAGAATTACCGCACGACGGAGTCTTTAGCGGTGCTGGCCGATTCGGCGGCGGGTTCTTCGCTGGCGGGCTTCTGCTTGTGAGCCAGGCGGTAGGGAACGACTCGCTCGTCGTAAAACCGCTCCATATGGCGGTAATCGGGGCCATGGTTGACCCGCACGAGCCCGAACTGGCTGGCGACTTCCTTCTGTGCGTCGTCCAGCGACCATCCGCACATCATGGTACGGTAGGCGATATGGGCCATACTGGCGCGGTTCACGCCATGGTGACAATGGAAGAACACCGGCTGATTCGCCGGATCGCCGATGATTTTGGCAGCCTTTTCGAGCTGGTCCGAGACGAACGTCCTGGTATCGTCGCCACGAATGTCGTGAATCGGCAAATGGACCCAGCGAACGCCCGTCTCTTCGCAGATCCGCTTCTCCATGGCGACAAGCGGATGTGAATCCGGGTGTGCCAGGGCGACGATCGTTCTGATCTTGTTTTCACGGATGATCCGGCGCAGAGGCCAGGGCTTCTGCCAGCCGCCGCGATAGACCTTGCCCGGCTCGACGACCATGAACTCGCGGGGCAGAACGTAATCGTGACCGTGCCGCCAGGTCTGTTCAGCGGCGACGCCGCCCACAGCGACGCCAAGAGCGCCTCTCAGCCACTTCCTTCGATTCGCATTCATGTCGGTGCTCACGTTCCTTCGTGCCGGCGACCTCGCCGATATACCCGCGACGTTCGCCGCACTATAATCATTTTCGGTAATCGCTCAAGGTCGACTGAAACGGTCCTCGATGCGATCTCGATCAACGACGAACGCAGACGGAACTTCGATTCGCTTCGGCGCCGGCCGCCCGACTCGTCACGACAAGAGTTCGAACATGCTGATGAAACGGTTTCAGGCCCGAATCTCGACACGGGGCCGGGGCACTTACGAGATCACCGATCAGGTGCGCCGGTTCGTCGGCGAATCGGGCGTTGCCGAAGGCTTGTGCAACATCTTCCTGCATCACACTTCGGCCTCGCTGATCCTGTGCGAAAACTATGAGCCGGAAGTCCGCAGAGATCTGGAAGTCTTCTTCGCGACACTGGCCCCCGACGGCGACAAACGCTTCGTGCACACCGACGAAGGCCCTGACGACATGCCGGCCCATATCCGGTCGATCCTCACGACCAATTCGCTGACGATCCCCCTGGTGGGTGGCGAGATCGACATGGGCACCTGGCAGGGCGTCTTCGTCTACGAACATCGCCACGCGCCCCATAACCGCCGCCTGACGGTCAGCGTGTGGGGTGAGGGTGGCGGGTCAGAGTAATCGAACGCCTTCGAGGATTCAGCCTTCGTCCTGCTCGGCACGCCGGGCACGGCCGCGATCCTGCTTGCGTTCGTGCTTCGAAAGGGCTACGGAGAAGCGGGCCATGTCGTCGGGCAACTGGGTGTCGAAATCCATCGACTCGCCCGTGACAGGGTGTGCGAAGCTCAACCGTGCGGCATGAAGGCACAGCCGGGGCGGTTTGACTTGATCTCGCCTGGTCTTTTTGCCGTACATATCGTCGCCGAACACGGGGCAGCCGAGCGACATGAGGTGCAGCCGGATCTGGTGCGTCCGTCCGGTTTCGGGAATGCATCGTACCAGTGTCCCGCGACGCGAAAGGCGCTCGACGACTTCCACGTGGGTGACGGCCGATTGACCTTGTTCGCCTTCCCGCGCCATCGTGCGCCGGCGCACGCCGGAGTCGACGATCGCCCTTCGGCAAGTCACGCTGTCTCGCGCCGGCTCGCCCATGACGATCGCCAGATACTCCCGGCGCATTTCGTGCTTTTTCCAGGTTTCCTGCAGCATCCGCGTGACATCCGGCTTTTTGGCGAAGATCATGACGCCTGAAGTGTCGCGGTCCAGCCGGTGCACGACACCCACATAAGGCTTGCCGCCGTGACGCAGCCGAAAGTATCGCTCCACACGTGCGATGACAGTATCGCTCTCCCAATCGGCGGAGGGCGTCGTGGCAACCCCCGGCGGTTTGAGGATCACGGCCAGGTGTTCGTCTTCGAAAAGAACCTGAACCGGAGCGTCGACGATTCGCCGCGCCTTGGGACGGTTCATGTCCAGGTGCAGGGTAACGTCGAACGGCAGGAGCCGCCCGGGTTCCTGGCAGACGTGGCCTTCGACGTCCACCCGGCCATTGACGACCGCCTCCATCGCCGCGCGGCGAGACAGGGCGAACCGCTCGGCGACGAGTTTGTCCAGACGCAGTTCGGATGGAGAATCGGCAGTGTCATCGGCCGTCGATGCAGAAATCTCAGACGATTCGGCGTTCGATTCCGCCGATTCCGGTTTCGAAAAGTCCTGGCCGGCTTCGGTCACTTGGTTGCTCTTTCGGGGCTGAGACGATGACGTCATTCACTTGGACGACGTCGAGTCCGGCAGAACTTTGACCCGCAGATTGCGGAATTTGTAAGTCAGGCCCTTTTCGCCGTGATGCTGGATCGCGATGTGGCCTTCGGCGTCCATCGAGTCATGAAAGTCGACCGTCTGAACGCCGTTGACGAAGATTTTGAGGTGGTCGCCGACAGCCTCGATGCGATACTGGTTCCATTCGCCGTTCTTGAAAGCCGCCTGGGCTTCGGGCTTGTCCTTGAGGTTGACCAGCCAGGCCCGCCGGCCTTCGTCGTACAACCCACCGGCCCATTTGCGGTCCGAAGTGTCCACTTCGGCCTGATAGCCCCACAGTTTGTTCGGCATGTAGTGGCAACGGAACTGGAAGCCGCTGTTGCCGCCGACGGGGCAGTAGACTTCGCCTTCCAGAACGAAATTGCGGTATGTCTTTTCGGTGACGAGAAAGAACTTTTTCGACCCGGTCAGGTGGATCTGGCCGCCTTCCACCTTCACGTCGCCCCAGTCGTATGGCTTGGTCCAGCCGTTAGTCGTCTTGCCGTCGAAAAGCTCGACGAAATCGGCTTCCTGAGCTTCCGAAACTGCGAAGGCGAGGCACAAACCCGCCAGCGAGGCACAGAGCGAGCGAAGGATACTGGGCGTCATGATCAGGCGTTACTCCCGGTGCGTCGGTCAAAATCGCCCGGCCTTCCCTAGTCAATTCGAAGTGCGGGCCAGATTGCGGCAAAGCGATGTCGAGTTCATAATACCAGATCGATGCCTCACATGCGCAGCGGTGCGGCAGGAATCACGCGGAGTCGAAATGGACGATCTCGTCGTCGGTGCTGGTATTCTCGGTCTGACACATGCTTACCACCTGGCCCGCAAAGGCCGGCGCGTGACGGTTGTCGAACGCGGCCGCAAGGCGATGGGCGCTTCATGCCGGAATTTCGGCATGGTCTGGCCGATCGGGCAGCCCACCGGCGAGATGGAGAACATGGCTGTCGCCAGCCGGGGGCACTGGCTCGCGGTCGTTCGCGAAGCCGGCCTGTGGCACGATACGACCGGCAGCCTGCACCTGGCCTATCACCCGGACGAAGCCGCCGTCCTTGAGGAATACCAGTCACAAACGGCCGCGAATTCGCCCGATGTCGCCTCCATGCGCAGGATCCTCACCCCGGCCGAAATCGGGCGCAGGGTGCCACGTGTACACACCCAGGGGCTGGAATGCGGCTTGTGGAGCGAGACGGAAATCGGCGTGGACCCGCGCCAGGTCATCTGGGAATTGCCCGCCTGGCTGAACCGGACTTATGGCGTCGAATTCCGCTTCGGCGCGACGGCGCTGCCGCTGGCCAACGGCCGCTGGCGTGTCGGCCCGGGCGAATCGATCAAGCCTGGACACGTCTGGATCTGCTCCGGCGAAGACTTCGAAACGCTCTATCCGGAGATTTTCGCCGCTTCAGGGCTCATCAAGTGCAAGCTTCAGATGATGCGAGCCACGGCACTCACGGCCGGCGAACGGATCGGCCCGATGCTCGCCGCCGGTTTGACTTTGGGGCATTACAAGTCGTTCGCCCATTGCCCGAGCCTGGCCGCGATGCGCCGGCGTTTCGCCCAGGAAATGCCGGAATACGAGCTTTACGGCATCCATGTGCTCGTCAGCCAGCAGGGCACCGGCGAGATCACGATCGGCGATTCGCACGAATACGACGATGCCATCGAACCTTACGACAAGACCCGGATCGACGACCTGATCCTGCGATATCTGGCGACTTTCCTCAAAACCAATGACTTACGAATCCACACGCACTGGAACGGCACCTACGCCAAACACCCGCTCAAGCCTTATTTCATCGAATCGCCCGAGCCGAACGTCACGATCGTCAACGGTCCCGGTGGAGCGGGCATGACCCTCTCATTCGGCCTGTCGGAAAAGACCACCGCGAGCGTCTGATAAGCATATTGCTTCAGACAATGTGACGACTGCGAAACCGGTAACGAACCGGATCACGCGACCCTTGCGCTCACGTTGAACCCGCGACATCACGTGCGCGCCCTATCAATGATCGAACGGCTCAATAGCCAGAGCCTGCAAACATACACGACAAAATCAGTAATGTATCGCCTTTCTATGGACTCATCACCTGGCTGGCGACCTGGCAGCTGCGATCTTATGTATCACATCACTTGTGAATACAAGGCGTTAAATTCAAATCATCTAAAAGGGACGTAAAATAATGATGTTTAATGTTGACTAATCCGATGATTTTTATGACTATTACGTGTGTCGAGCACGAGACGTCACGATTTCGGGAACGGTTCGCGAAACGGGTCCTGGTGATCGGCGAAGCAGGATCATTCCTGCGAGAGATAAAGAAGAAGGACAGGAGACGGTGATGGCGTATCGATATGTCAGTTTCGGGGAATCGCAGGGTGCGAACCGGGTTGCGAACGATCGCGGGCTTTCGCAGGCTTTGTCGAGTCTGAGGCGGGATCAGGGCGGCTGGATTGTCCGCTCCGGGTCTCACAGGAGGTTGCTTTGTCTCGGATAAGGTCTTGAAGGCTGAAGGATCGCATCAGGACGAAGTGATCCGCGGGTTCGATTCACCGGACGAGGGAGGCTGGGACATGAAGCGGAAGGGATTCACGCTGATCGAACTGCTGGTCGTCATCGCGATCATCGCTGTGCTCATTTCCCTGTTGCTGCCGGCCGTGCAATCGGCCCGTGAAGCGGCCCGCCGTGCCCAGTGCACGAACAATCTGAAGCAGATCGGCCTGGCTCTGCATAATTACCATTCGACGTTCAACTCTTTTCCGCCCGGAGCCCTGTTCGGCCGCAACCACGACGGCACGCTCGGCAATAACCGCGACTTCAGCGCCCAAGTGCGGTTGCTGGGGTTTTCGGAACAAACGGCTCTCTACAACGCCGCAAACTTCCATATCTCAGCCTTCAACAACGCCGCAGCCGGTGACTGGATCAACTCGACGACGACCACGACACGACTAGCGCTGATGCTGTGCCCTTCCAGCCCTGAACCTGGCTGGAATCATCAGGGCTCAGGCGCCATGTTCAATAACCGTCGTGCTCCTGGCGGCAACTATTTCGCCAGCGTCGGCGCCACGATGGAATTCGCCGGCCAGCAATCGGGCGGCCCGCCGAACGGGATTTTTCAATATGTCGGTGATCTGGGCCGGACATTCGGCGTAGCAGAAATTACGGACGGCACCAGCAACACCGTCGCTTTTTCGGAATGGAAGACGGGCAGCGGCAACGCCAATACGATCACGATCCCCACGGACATCATCTTCTTCGGCGCTTTTCCGCAAGGCACGAAGCGTAACGATGGTTCGATCTCGATCCCGGCTCTGGCGGACAAGCTCATACCCTGGGTAAACCAGTGCGCAGCGGCCGCGAAAACGCCTGGCAATCGATTCGGCAAGAGCACGACGCTCGGTCAGAACTGGTCGCTGGGCCTGGTCGGTTATTCGCTCGGTAATCTGCTGCTGCCGCCGAATCCGAAAACGCCGAACTGCTCCGTGAACGATTCGGGCACGCTGCAATCGCCCGGCGTGTGGGGCATTAGCAGCTATCACCCTGGCGGGGCGAATATTCTGCTGGCGGACGGCTCCGTGCGATTCCTGAAGGACTCGACGTCTCTCCCGACCGTCTGGGCCCTGGGTACGCGAGCCGGCGGCGAGGTCATCTCGGCCGACTCTTATTGAACCATCTTCCGACCGGTCGTCAGCTATCCTGACTCGTGGCCGACGACCGGTTTTCCTGCACCGCAAACTCCAAATTACGACCACGACACGATCGTTCCGCTACACATTCGCCGCTGCACGGTGAGCCCGCCGCAAGTTGCCGGTGAGAGGCTCCAGCGAGCGAAACGGAGATAATCCATGCTTTACGACATCCGTCAGTTTGCAGAATCCTCATATTTGCACCTGTCCATTTCAGTCGGCGTCTTCTTCTTCGCCGGTTGTGGCACAGGCGACGGTAAGCCCCGCGTGGCTCTTGAAGGCCGCGTGACTCTCAACGGCAAGGAATTGCCCACCGGGCTCGTCTCGCTGATTCCTGCCGACTCCACTGGCGAAACCGCCGTGGCCATCATCGAAAACGGCAAATCCGTCATCGAACGGGAAGCCGGCCCCACGCCCGGCAAATATAAGGTGCTCGTCGAGTCAAAGCAGCCGACGGGCCGCAAAGTCCGCGATGCGGACAATCCGAAAGCCAAGGTCGACGAAATCACGGAAGCCGTGCCTGTTCAGTACAACGCCCAGTCGACCCTGGAAATCGAAGTCGCTCCGGGCTCTGGCCAGACCTTCGATCTCGCGCTCGAAGGCGGTGCGAGATCGCGGATGCCACGAACTCGAAAGTGAGGACAATTACCGGTACACCAGGACCGGATTTCTGCAATACCTCAAAAATGAACCGGTTTCAGGCACGCAACGCGTGCCTGAAACCGGTTCTTCGTTCGGTAGAAAGTGTAAAGCCGAATTCGATCAGGCTTCGTCGTCTTCGCGCAGCTTGGCCAGAACGGTGTAGTCTTCGAGCGTGGAAGTGTCGCCCGTCGAGGTTCGGCCGGCGGCGATATCACGCAGCAGACGCCGCATGATCTTGCCGGAACGCGTTTTCGGCAGCGAGTCGGTGAACTTGATTTCGTCCGGACGGGCCAGGGCGCCGATTTCCTTGACGACGTGGGCCATCAGTTCCTTCTTCAGGGCGTCGCTCGGCGTGGTGCCGGTCGCGAGAGTGACGAAGGCCACGATTCCCTCACCCTTGATGTCGTCCGGGCGGCCGACGACGGCTGCTTCGGCGACGTGCTCATGACCGACCAGGGCCGACTCGACTTCCATCGTCGAAAGCCGGTGACCGGAGACGTTCAGGACGTCGTCCACCCGTCCCAGGATCCAGTAGTTGCCGTTTTCGTCCTGCCGTGCGCCGTCGCCCGTGAAGTACTTGCCCTGGATGTGGTTCCAGTAGGTTTCCTTGAAGCGTTCCGGATCGCCGTAAAGGTTCCTGAGCATACTGGGCCAGGGCTTGGAAATGACGAGAAACCCGCCAGAGCCCTGGGGCACGGCGTTGCCGTCCTTATCCAGAATTTCAGGCACGATGCCAGGCAGCGGGCGAGTGGCCGAGCCGGGCTTGGTGGGTGTGGCGCCGGGCAGGGGGCTGATCATGATCGAGCCGGTTTCGGTCTGCCACCAGGTGTCGACGATCGGACAGCGGCCACCGCCGATGACGTCGCGATACCACATCCAGGCCTCGGGGTTGATCGGCTCGCCGACGGAGCCCAGCAGGCGCAGGCTTGTCAGATCGTGCTTGAACGGGTGCTTGTCGCCCCATTTCATGAAGGCCCGGATCGCCGTCGGGGCCGTGTACAGGATCGTGACACGGTAGTCTTCGACGATCTTCCAGAAGCGGTCTTCTTCCGGCCAGTTGGGGGCGCCTTCGTACATCACGATCGTGGCGCCGTTGGCCAGCGGCCCATAGACGAGATAGGTGTGCCCCGTCACCCAGCCGACGTCGGCCGTGCACCAGTAGGTGTCTTCTTCCTTGAGGTCGAAGACCAGTTTCGTCGTGTAGGCGGCACCGACCATGTAGCCGCCCGTCGTGTGCAGAATGCCTTTCGGCTTGCCGGTGGAGCCGCTCGTGTAAAGGATGTAGAGCGGGTGTTCGCTGTCGACGGGCTCGGGCGGGCAATCGGCGTTCACGGCGCCCATCATGTCGTGCCACCAGTGGTCGCGGCCGGCAGTCATGGCGACTTCCTGCCCCGTACGCTTCACGACGAGCACCTGCTTGACGGACGGGCACTGGGCGACGGCTTCGTCGGCGTTGACCTTGAGCGGAACGACTTTGCCCCGGCGATAACCGCCGTCGGCCGTGACGACCACCTTGGCGCCGCAGTCCTGAATCCGGCCGGCGAGCGCTTCAGCCGAAAATCCGCCGAACACCACGGTGTGCACCGCACCGATGCGGGCGCAGGCCAGACAGGCGAAGACGGCTTCGGGGATCATGGGCAGATAGATGGCGACAGCGTCGCCCTTCTTCACGCCCAGCTTCTTGAGCACGTTGGCGAACTTGGCCGTGGCGCGCTGAAGGTCCTGATAACGCAGTACACGGCGCTCGCCGGGTTCGCCTTCCCAAATGATGGCGGCCTTGTTCTTGCGGGGGCCGTCCGCGTGGCGATCGATGCAGTTGTAAGAGGCGTTCAGCTTGCCGCCGACGAACCACTTGGCGAACGGTGCTTCGGACCAGTCGAGCGTCTGCCGGAACGGTTCGGACCAGTCGATCATGTCGGTCGCGACTTTGCCCCAGAAGGCTTCCGGATCGGCCTTCGATTCGTCCCACAACTTCTGATACTGAGCCAGGCTGGAAACATGGGCCTGAGCCGCGAACTCGGCGGGCGGATCGAAAACGCGCGTTTCCTGGAGCATGGACTGGATAGAACCGGTTCCGGACATTTCGGGAAGTTCTCCGAAGAGAGGGCCTTGCGGCCCATGGCGATGCGAACGGATTTTCGACGGACGACGGATGTACGTATTCCGGCAGGATAGGCGAACAGCATAACCGAAAGCGAGCGTCACTTCAAATCCGCCGGAGCAGGCGGACTATTCCGCAAGATTTCGACTCGTAACGTTGCTTCCTCTCGAACTTTCGGTAAGAATACGCCCATCTTCGGAAAATCGGCATCTTTTGACGTATCCGATCGAATCGCATCACTTTTTGACACCGGAGCCCGCGCCATGAATCTCATCGAAGTTTTGATCCAGCAATTCGCCAGCCCCGTGGCTCTGGAAAAGCTGGCCTCCGTGACCGGCCTTTCTCGCGCCGATCTCGAAAAGGCGATCAAGGGCGGTGTCCCCGCGATTCTGGGCATTCTGCTGAAACTGGCGGGCAGCCAGGCCGGGCTCGGGCAATTGACGGGCATGCTCGAAAAAGTCCAGGGTCTGAAACCGGAAGTGCTGGAAGAAACCATCGGCGGTCTTGACGAGGCCAAAGTGGAAAAGGGTGCCTCCGTCCTCGGTTCGCTCCTGAGCGGCAAGGGGCTGGCCATCGCCATGCTTCTGGCCAAGGTGCTGGGCATCGACGCCAAGTCGATCGGCAAGCTTCTGAAAACCCTCGCGCCGCTGATCCTCGGCCTGCTCGCGAACCAGTGGAAGCAACGTGGCGGATCGCCCGCGGACCTCAGCCGCCTGCTCGAAGAACAAAAGCCGAATATCGAGGCCGCCTTGCCCAAGGGGCTTTCTCTGGCCGACATTCCCGATCTTGGAGCTGGTTCCAAGATATCGAAGACGATGAAAGTGGTACTGGTTGCTGTATTGGTGACGCTCGCCTACCGGGCTTATTCCGATTGGTCTGGCAGCGGGAAACCCGATGCGAAATTGCCGACGGCGGAAGATGTCGCGAAGATTTCGGCTGAAGACGGGATCAATACCCCCGCGGCCGCCGACCCAGCGAACGCTCTGGCGGGTTTCGAGAAAATCTCGGGCGATCTCACCACCCAGTTCGCTTCGCTGACCGAGGTCCTCAACACGGTCAAGGACGCGGCTTCCGCGGAAGCCGCCCGGCCGAAAGTCGAATCGCTGGCGGCGGGCCTGGATAGGATCAAATCGCTGGCCGACAAACTCCCGGAGGAAGGCAAGGCCAAACTGACCGCGCTTCTCAACGGCAAGCTGGGCGAACTCACGAAGCTCATCGAAAAGCTGCTGGGAATTCCAGGTGTCGGCGAGAAAATCGAACCGGCGCTGAAACTCGTCCTCGACAAATTCAAATCCATGGAATCGTGAATAAGAGCGGAAATCCGGGAATCACATCCCTGCGAATTCGCAATCCTGGAGAATTCCGCCGTATTCCCCTGAACCGCACGAACCTTTCAAGCACCATCATTTTCAGGCATATGAGGGCTCGGGCCGAAGATTCCGGCGAACATTTCGGCCCGAATTCTCTGTCCGCAGGAATTGTTTCATGATCGGGCCGCCCCTAAAATGGTTGGTGTGATCGATCGAAGAGTCCATCGCACGATGACTTGCGATCGATAGACCGGCTGGCCGGGGCGTATCGACTGTCGAATCGCTTCAGGCCGGATGCGATAGTCTTTCCGAACGGAATAACGATGAAACGCTTGAACAAGACGATCTTTACGACAGGTCTCACGGGTCTTTCCCTTCTTGCGGCTGGTTGCGGCGGCGGTGGTGGTGAGGGAGAAACCGGTCCGGTCGTTTCCGTACCGTCCGTGCCCGACTCTGTAAAGGAACAAATCAACGAAGCCAAGGAAAAGGTCACGGAGAACGTCGACAAGGCGAAGGAAGCGGTCGCCGAAGGTGCCGAAAAGGCCAAGGCCGTCGTGGCTGAAGGTGTGGCCAAGGCGAAGGAAGCCATCGACAAGATCGAGCTGCCGAAGCTGCCGGAAGTCGACGGATTCAAGGGTGAGTTCACGAAGCTCGTCGGCTCTGCGACGGAAGCCTTCGAATCGGTCAAGGACGGCGCCTCGGCCGACGCCGCCGCTGCGAAACTCAAGGAACTCAGCGGCAAGCTCGAGCCGATCAAGGCCGCGCTTTCGAAAATCCCCGACACCGCCAAGGAACTGGTCGCCAAGTACATCGGCGCGAACGCCGAATATCTCAAGGAATCGGCCGCCAAGCTTCTCGGCGACAAGAGCCTGAGCGAGAAGGTCAAGCCCGCCATCGACGAACTGATGGCCAAGATCGCCGAACTGACCAAGAAGTGACGATCGCCCGTCTCCAGCCGTCATTCCTCCCGGAACAGCGGCTGGAACGAGTTCCGTCCGCCATTTCGATCCATGGACCAGGAAAGACGAAACTCTTCAGGATTCGTCTTCACCTGGTTCTTAAGTTTCGTAAAATGTTTTCATCCTGATCCTTTCGGAAGACTCATTCCGGAAATCCCGTAACTCCACCGCGATCGACCGACCTTTTCGGAGCCTTTGCCCATGCGTATCCCCCGGATCGCTTTCGATCGACATGCCGGTATCGCTTGCGCGATCTGCCTGATCGCCCCTCTGGCAGCGGCTCTCCAGGCGGCCCAGCCCGCGGAAACAGCCACGGCCGCGCCCGACATTTCCACCGATCGCAAAGTCATCGCCCGCTGCGGCAAAGGCTTTCTCGAAGAAGTCGGCGGCCACAAAGTACTGCATGTCGCCGGCACGCCCTACGAAATGGGCTTTCAGCACGGTGTCCTGCTCAAGGACAACGTCCATTCGATGGTCCGCTACCTGCTGGACGTGAAGTCCAGGGACATGACCATGGAATGGAACGGCGTGAAATTCCTCACGCCCCAGCGCGTGATCGCAGGGATCCAGGCGACACAAAAGAAATTCATCCCCGAATGGTATTCCGAAGAACTGCGTGGCCTGGCAGACGGCTCGGGCGTGCCGCTGGCCGATGTCGCCGCGTGCAACTTCATCCCTGAGCTTTTCCACTGTTCCGGCTTCGCCCTTTCAGGTGCGGCGACCGCCAACGGCGAAGTTTATCACGGCCGCGTGCTCGATTACGGCATCGACTGGAAACTTCAGGAACACCCTGTGCTGATGGTCGCCAGGCCGGACGGCAAAATTCCCTTCCTGAACGTGACTTACGCGGGCTTCATCGGCAGCGTGACCGGCATGAACGCCGAGAAGGTCAGCCTGGGCGAAATGGGGGGCAGGGGCCTGGGCAAATGGAAAGGTGTGCCTATGGCTGTGCTGATGCGCTGGGCTCTTCAGGAAGCGAAAACGCTCGATGAAGCCATCGCCATTTTCCGCGACAATCCCCGCACCTGCGAGTATTACTACGTGATCGCTGACGGCAAAACCGGCAAGGCCGTGGGCATGGAAGCCGGGGCTGACAAATTCTCGACGATCGCCATGGGCGAATCGCACCAGCTTTTGCCCCACGCCATCAAGGACGCCGTCGTCCTTTCCGCCGGCGACCGCTACGAACTTCTCGCCAGGCGGGTTCAGGAATCGCTCGGCAAGATCGACGCGGGCAAGGCCATCCGCCTGATGGACCGCCCGGTAGCGATGGGTTCGAACCTGCATAATGTGCTTTTCGAATCGTCCACGACACGCTTCTGGGTCGCCCATGCCGGCAAAGACGGTTCGCCAGCCGCGACTCAACCCTATCGCGGCTTCGTGTTCAGCGAATTGCTCACGCACGCCGCCCCCGCCGACACACCCGAACTGACAGGCCCGAAAACCGTGGCCGACGCCTCGAAAGCCGCCGCCGCGAGCCGCTGAGTCAGATAGACTCGAGGTTCACGGTCTTCGATCTTCATCGCACGCCATTCCTTCGGGAGTGGTGTGCTTTTTTGACGCCCGGCCAACCGGTTTTCGGTTCTCCAACGCGCCATCGAAACCGTATAGTTCGTAATAAGGCCAGAAGTGCCCGATGATGGGTACGCCGATCGAGACGACCACCAGGAACCGATAATGCACGTTCCGAAGTCCGACGAACACGGGCAAAATGCGATCGAGACCGTTGACGGAAGCCTGGGCGCATCCACGCATGGGCGCCGGTTCGTCGTGCTTTCCGTCATGTCGCTCGCGCTGGTTTCGGCCGGGCTGGCCGTTCTTCCGCATGCCGTTTCCTGGATCAGGTTCGGCGACTGGTCCTATTGGAGCAATTCGGATCACATGCTCTATGGCGCATATGCCAAGGCCGCCCTGCAGGGCGACTGGCACATGCGCGACCCCTACAACGCCGCTTCCGACCCTCAATATCTGCTCTATTCCTGGCTTCAGTTCGTGCCTTTGCCTCACCTCGTCGGGGCGCTCGGGGGTGGGCCGGACATTCTGAACGTCGTCTGGCGCATCGCGGGTGGGCTGATCTTCGGCGCAGCGGCCTGGCCGGTTTTTCGTTCCGGCACGAAGGGGCTGCCGCATGCAGGCTGGCTGACGCTCTTCGCGGCGTTGATCTTCATCGCTGATCCCGGCGCGATGGAGGGACGCTCGTTCGTTCAACCGCTTCTGCAGTTGCGGGCGCGTCTTGCCGGTGCGGGATTCAGCGTGAGCGACGATCTCTCCCTGCCGCAATTCCGGCTCGTCACGCCCCTGACGAACTTCCCGTTTTTCCTGCTGGCGATCTGGGCTCTCGCCCATGTCGAAAAACGCACCTGGGCCGTGGCCGCCGCCCTGCTGCTGGGCGTGAACGTGCTGCTCTATTTCTTCTTCTGGACGGCCCTGGCCGGGATCATCGCCGGCATGATCGCACTGAAATCAGCGGCCTGGCTGGCCAACCGCAGCGATACCCGCCTGCGCACGGAGATCATCCACCTGTGCTTCGTGCTGGTCGTCGGCCTGGCGATCGGCCTGCCGGACATTCTGGCCAAACGGCACGTACAAACTGTGCCGGGAGTCGCCGAAATCCTCGAACGGATGTGCCGTGGCCAGAAGCTTCCCGCCGGCGACGCGTTTCGATACATGTATGCATATAACACCATGTTCTATGCCAAATTCGCCGTGATGACGCTGGCCCTGGCTTTCTGGCGGTCGCGGCTGGACGTCGTCCTCTGGCTCGGTGCGGCGGCCGGTTTCGTGCTTTGCAATGCCGGCATCTGGGCGGGGCTGGAGTTCGAAAATTTCCACTGGCAATATGTCTGCAACCCGCTCAGCGAAATCGCCCTGCTGCTGCTGGGCATTCGGCTCCTCGCCCGGTTCCGCGCGTTCGTGCCCGCTTTCGGAATCGCGGCTGTCAGTTTCGTGGCCGTCTGCGGCTGCATGAGGGCTTACGATTCGTCGATCGCGACCCAGCCGGCCGGTTATCGTCGCATGAAGGCCGAGACCGAATCGCTGCTGCCGGCCCTGAAATCTCTGAACCTGGACGGCAACGCCGCTCTCGTTGGCCCGTTCGAGATGGACTGGCTGGCCCTGCACACGAAGGCGTTTCAGCTTTATCAGGAGCCCTATTCGACTCAGCTGACGGTGATCCCCGAAGAAGAAGCGATTCGGCGGCACGCGCTCAATGGCTATCTCATGGGCCTGAACCGTGAGGAATACGGCAAGCTCGGGGCATCCTACATGTGCACCGGCTGCCTGCCGATCGACCCGGACTGGTGGCCTGAGAACGTCAAGGCCGCCAGGCTGAAAGCGTTCGACGCCATGACGCCCGAAATCGCCGCCGAAGCGATCGCACGCTATTTCGAAGTGGTCGTGCTGATGCCTGCCGGCAAAGGCATGCCAAGGGGGGGCAAAAGCTGGCAAGTCGTCGCTTCGAATGAGAAATGGGTGTTGTGGAGCCGAAGCGTTCGCTGACTTTCGATCGACTGGAGCGAACAGCGAATGCAACGGCAGAAATCTGCCTAAATCTCCATACCTTACGATCGACCGTCGTCAGACTGCCCGGGCTTCTTCGTTTCGAAAGGCCCTAAGCGGTACTTTTCGTGGGTTTTCGCAAGATCGAGGTAAAGTTCGAGATTCCTGCGGATGACGTCTTCGAACCGGGAACCGCAAAAAGGGCAGAATCGCACACCGATCTCGCATGCGACGTTTATCGAGAACTCCCGGACCGGACTACTCTCCAGAACAGGGATCTCATCGAAATCGACACCGCGTGATTGAAGCGCAACGCGAGGATCGCCTTCGAAATTGAGCCTGACGATCAAAGCGACGCCCCGTTGACCGACTTCCCGGAACATGTTTTGCGAACCATGACAGCAATGTTCCACGGCATCGGGCTCCTTGTCGCAATTATTACTCACACGGGTGATCCCAGACGGACGGTCGACTCGTCCGTCTAGTCGAAGGGCGTATCGATCGACTATATTGTGACATTCGTCGATTTCCGGCTCCGCTTCGACCCGACCAGCAGCAACTATGTCTGACCCCGCACCGGCGCACAAGACCTGGACGTTCCGTCATCTCCAGAGCGAGATGGAGAGGCTTTACGGTGCCAAGGACCGCGCGCGCGGTGACGCGGGAACGTTTCTCTGGCTGACGGAGGAGTTCGGCGAACTGGCGTCGGCACTGCGTGGCGGCTCGCAGGAAGAACTCGCGCTGGAGATGGCCGATGTCCTCGCCTGGCTGGCGACGCTGGCGAACATCCGTGGCATCGACCTGAACGACGCGCTCGAGAAGAAATACGGCAGCGGCTGCCCCGATTGCCGCCAGGCCCCCTGCTTGTGCGACCCGGCCGAGAAGCCCTGACCGCGATAACGGCTTCGATCGAAATCTGGCGAACCGCGAAGAGAAGAAAAGACTCGTGGCCCCCGAACCTGACGCAACCCGGATCGAATTCATGCACAGAGTCAACCTTCCGAACATCTTATGCATCGCGATCCTGGCGATGACGCTGGTATTGCCGATCGGTGCCGGCAGGGCAACCGGCGAAGATATCGTGATCGAGCGGATCGACGTCGGCGTGGCGGCTCCGGAACGCTCGGTCGTGCGGATCGGCGCGTTCAACCCGATTCGGGCCGACGTGAAGAATGGCCCCGAGTCATTCACCGGCGAACTTCAGTTCGTCACCGACGACCCCGATGGTGTGGAAGTGGTCTATGCCACGCCGCTGCGGCTGACGCCGGGCCAGGTGACGACCGTTTCGGGTCTGGTCGCACCCGGGCAGCTTTTGCCGCGGATTCAGGCCCGCGTGGTCGATGAAGATGGCCGTTCGATGGGCGTCGCTCGGGAAGTTTCGCTGGATGGCATGACGGTTCTTGAAGGGGCAATTCGCACCGTGGGCGTGCTCGGCGTGGCGTCCGGGATCGAGCAACTGCCGAACGTGCCGGGCCTGACGAATGCGAACCGAAGCGGGCAAAAGGATCTGGAAGTGATTCGACTCACGGCGGACCGGTTCCCGGCCCGGGCGGAGGCTCTCGAATCGCTCGATACGATCATTCTGGATACTTCCGACCCGTCCGTTTTGACGATTCTCGATGCCGGGCGGGCTGGGGCGCTGAAGAACTGGGTCGCCAATGGCGGTCATCTGGCGATCGTGGCGGCGGCACAGGGGCAAGCGCTGCTCGATTCGAGCCTGAAAGAGATCCTGCCCGCGGTCCCGGCCGGCAGCGTGCGTTCGTTCGACCTGGGGGCGCTGGAATCGCTCATCGGCTCGACGACGCCGATCGTGGGCGCGGGCCGGGCAATGACGATCACGCGATTCGAAGAGATCGCCGAACGTTCGGGCCTGGCTGTGGACGCAGCTTCTTCCTCGCCTGTCATCGTTCGCGGTTCCAGTGGTTTCGGAAGAGTCACGCTGATCGGGATGGATGTGCACGACGGCCCCTTCGCGGCATGGAAAGACAGGCCACTTTTCTGGGTCAAGGCACTCGACATTCGGCGGGCCGTGACCGACACGGCAGCCGGTGCGGCGGCCAAGACTCCCCTGAACGCCGGGGGCAGCTTCTTTCAGGCCACTTCCAGCGATCTCGCGGGGGTGTTGCGATCCGCACTCGACCAGTTCGAGGGCCTGAAGGTCGTCGGTTTCGGCCTGGTCGTTTCTCTGATTCTGGGGTATCTGCTGGCGATCGGCCCCGGCGATTATCTGCTGGTACGGATCGGCCTGAAAAAGCCCGAATTGACCTGGCTGACATTCCCGCTGATCGTACTGGCCGTGACCAGCGGCGCGTATCTGATGAGCTATCGGATGAAGGGCCGGGACTTGCGGATCAACAAGGTCGACATCCTCGACCTGGACTACGTGCACAAGCTCAGTCGTGGTACGACGGTGGCGGCGGTTTTCAGCCCGACGAACCAGGATTATGACCTCGGTCACGCTCCTGCGATCGGAAAAGGCAGCAAGGGCGTGGCCGCTGAAGCCGACAAAACGACATCCGACCTCAAATATCGCAAGCTCAACTGGTACGACAGCCCGGACGATGCCCTCGGTGGCTCAGGCCGACCGAGCAACCTCAGCCTCACGGCATCGAACTATCGTTATGGCGGCCCGGGCGGCACGTCGGCCCTGGAAGGCCTGCGTATTCCGATCTGGAGCACGCGGACGATCACGGGGCAATGGCTGGGGCAGGATCTGACGATGAATCCCGTGCGTTCCGACTTGATCCGCACCGGTACGGACCGTGTGGCGGGGCGGCTGACGAACCTGCTCGACGAGCCGCTTACGGACGCGATCCTTGTGTATCAATCGCAGGTTTACGACCTGGGTACGATCGCGCCAGGAGCTTCGGTGACGGTCAACCCATCGCGGACTCAGAACCTGACAGGTTATCTCGACCGTTTCGGCGCAGGTCAATTCCAGAACGAAGGGCCAGGTTGGGCAGCAGCGGCCCGCACGAAACTGCCCCGGCTGATGATGTTTCACGACAGCGGCCCGGCGACGCTTCGTTCGATCACGAACGGACCGCTGAACCGGCTCGATCTTTCCGGGCTTTTGTCCCTGAACCGGCCGATGCTGGTGGCCCGCATTTCACGACCCGGCAGCGTACTTTCGCTGGAAGGCGTGCGCGACCTGGATAGTGCCCGGATCGAACAGAGCACCTTGCTGCGATGCGTCCTGCCGCTATCTGCGGAGTCGACGGCCGCGATCGCTCCTGGCCTTCCGCCAGGCTCGCCGCTGACGGCTTCGACGGACACACCGACCGCCACCGACTGAAAATCACGCAAGCCGCCATACGAATCCGACCCGTAGACAGAACGTTGAGCGAAAGACAGACCATGAGCACCGCCACAGAACCGCAACAGGATCAGGCCTCGACGACCGATTCGCCGATGATCGAGACGCATGGCCTGACGAAACAGTACGGCCAACTTTTCGCGCTGAAGGATCTCGACCTGACGCTCTATCGTGGCGATGTTTACGGCTTCATCGGCCCCAACGGCGCAGGCAAGACGACCACGATGCGGATTCTGGCGACGCTGCTCAATCCGACACGCGGCGAAGCGTATGTCTGCGGGCATTCGATCTACAACGCTCCAAAGGAAATCCGCCGCCTGATCGGTTACATGCCCGACTTCTTCGGCGTGTACGACGACATGAAGGTCATCGAATACCTGGAGTTTTTCGCCTCGGCCTACCGGATCAAGGGCGAGAAACGCCAAAAAATCTGTGCCGAGGTGCTGGAACTGGTCGACTTGACCTACAAGCGCGACGCCCTGGTGACTTCGCTCTCGCGCGGTATGACGCAGCGTCTCGGCCTGGCACGGGTACTCCTGCACAATCCGCAGGTGCTTCTGCTGGACGAGCCTGCTTCGGGCCTCGATCCGCGTGCCCGGATCGAAATCCGGGCGCTGCTCAAGCAGTTGCGTTCGATGGGCAAGACGATTCTCGTTTCGAGCCACATCCTGCCTGAACTGGCTGACATCTGCAACAAGATCGGCATCATCGAACAGGGGCAGCTGATCGTCAACGGCACCGTCGAAGACGTCATGACCCAGGCCCGCACCGAACGCATACTCAATATTCAGGTCGGTGGCCGGCCGCAGACCGAAGCGGCAGACCTGCTCGCGAAGCGGGACGAGGTCGAAACGGTCGAACAGCGTGCGGGCGTGCTCGTCGTGAAGCTCAAGAGCCCGGACATGCGCCACTCGGTTCTGGCCCAGCACCTGATCGAGGAAGGCTTCGAACTGATTCTGTTCAAGGAAGAAGAGATCAATCTGGAAACGGCGTTCATGCACCTTACCAAGGGCATCACCAGCTGAGCCATCGTACAAGGCTCAGACGAAGCCCGTTCCGCCAGGGAATTCCGCCATGTCGCCCCTGACACCGGTCAAATATCGAATCGTAGTTTTCGGCAAGCCCGAATCGACCGAACCCGTGCGGGACTTTCTGGCGAAAACGCTGCAGATTCATCCGCTCGACGCCCAGCGGCTCACGGCCCACATGCCTGGCATTCTGCCGGGTCTGTTCGACGCCATGACGAGCAAGAAAATCCTCGACCGGTTCTTCGAGCTGCAACTTCCGGCCGAGGCACGTTCGGCGGATTCGTTCCCGGACCTTTCCCGCCCCCGATCTGTGCAGGACCTGACGCTAACACCCGGCGGAGTGAACTTCCGCGACAATGTCCGCAAGCAGACTCTCCACTTCCTGCCCTGGAACAAAATCGGGCTGATCGCCGCTGGCCGCATCAGCATGCCCGATACGGTGATCGAATACGACCCGTCGGGAATCACGCGGAACGTCGTCTATGGCGTGCGCCGCATGCTCGGCGGCGGATCGCTCAACAGGAAGGAACGCACAGTGCGTTCGCCCGGTTTTCCGAAGGGCGAAGCGATACTCTGGCGGAAAGAGCCTCATGGCGTTTTTCGCCTTTCGGAGGACAAGCTCCGATACGACATCCTGGGCGAGCACAGGGCGGAAAACGCCGCCGATAACTTCCCGCGGCTGATCAAATGGCTGGCCACTGCGGCTGACGCCGCGTTTCTGACCGATTCCACGAAAGCCCTGATCGGCCAGTCCGATAATGAGCCTGAAATTTATACGGATGAGGAATCGCTGATCGAATCAGCCACCATGCAGCTCCTTCGAAGCTGGTACCGGGCGGATCGGGAAAAATCGGGCGAAACCGGTTGATTCCAACTTCGGCTCAGGCTCTCGAAGCGATCGAATCGGAAACCGGACCGGTAAAGGTTGGTAAGCGTCAGCGAAGGCGTCTGGGCAGTGGTACGCGCCGGACCGGGCGAACAGGTGTGCGCTTGAGCGGTGTGACGACCGGAACTACGGTCTGAGCCGGTGCGACATAGGCAGGAAGGTTGGTCGCGGCACCGGCATCAAGATATCCGGCCGAAGCGATGATTCCGGCGAGGTCGACGGACCGGGTCGCGGTGGACTTGATCCGGTCCACGATCTGGGCAGCAGTATAATCGGGCCTGAGCGAAGCGATCAGGGCCGCCGTGGCCGCGACGAAGGGCGTGGCCATGCTGGTGCCGTCCCAGGCTTCGTAGGAGCCAGGCGTAGTGGAGAGGATCGAAACCCCGGGCGCGGCGACATCGACGGTCGAAGCCCCGTAATTGGAAAAATCGGCCAGTTTTCCGTCGGAATCCACAGCTCCGACGGTGAGCACGTTCGTGAACCGGTAATTCCCGGGATAACTGGGCACAAGGTCGTTATTCGACCGTTCGTTCCCTGCGGCCGTCACGAAAACGACATTTCGGCTGGCCGCGAACGACATCGCCGAAATCAGGGCCGGAGATCCCACGGACATCGTCCAGCTCGCGTTGATGACCTTGGCACCGTTGTTCACCGCGTAATAGATCGCGTTCACGGCGGCGTTGATCGAACCGTTACCGCTGGCATCGAGCACCTTGAGGGCCATGATTTTGGCCCCGGGCGCCAGGCCGACGCCCCCATTGCCGTTATTGGCCGCCGCCGCGATGATTCCTGAGACGTGCGTGCCGTGACCCGCGTCGTCCTGTACGTTCCCGGTATTGTTCAGAAAGTTCGCGCCGTTGATGTCGTCGACGAAACCGTTCCGGTCGTCGTCCTTACGATTGCCGGCCGATTCCTTCGGATTGATCCACAATTGGCCGGCAAGTTCGGGATGATTGACATCCACGCCGCTGTCAATCACGGCGACGACCACACCGGCACCGACAGATCGGCTCCAGGCCTCAGGGGCATGCACGGAAGCCTTGGCAGTATCGGCGATGGCCCATTGCTGTGTGGCCAGCGGATCGCTGACAGGCAAGGCCGACGACGCGATCAGCCCGTCCGTTTCCGCTGAGGCCAGCCATGCGGTCGACTTCCATGTGCTCAGGACGGCGTCGCGGTCGACCCCGGGGCTGAAGACGATGCCCCACGTCAGCGGTCCGAAACCGCCGTCGACATAACCACCGGCCTCGTAAATCGCGTGCGAAGCCTCGTCGACTTCCGCTGGATCTGCGATGCGAATCACGGCGGAATTGGCAATCGTGGCGACGGAAAGGGGCCCCGGCGTCACGAAGTCGAATGCCATCAGGGCACGCTTTTCCAGGGGCTCAAGCCCCCGGAAGGTGCGCTTGCGGGAAGGGCGTCGCATAGGTGCGAGATCTCGTCGCTCGTGGCGGTACGAAAGCCAGGGTGCATTCTCAGGAGCAGTTCGCGTATATCGATAATTTGACCGAGGAATACCTAAAGTCAACGATTTTCGTGAAGTTTCGCGGAGTTCGAGCCGACTTATTCCGATTATTTCGCCAGGTCTCCCGATTCGACCCAGATGGTACCGGTTTCGTCGACACGCGTACGATAATGACGCACCGGTTTGTCTGGTGCGGTCAAGCATTGACCTGTGCGAATCTCGAATTTCCACCGATGGAGCGGGCATACGACCCTGCCGCCATCGAGCCAGCCCCGGTCCAGAGGCCCTGCGGCGTGCGGGCACCGGGCATCGATCGCTTCGACATTCCCATCGTAAAGAAACAGCGCGATCGGATGACCTGCGATTTGCACAGCGACACCCTTGCCTTCTTCCAGATCGGAAAAACGGCCACAGGCTTGCCAGCCAACCGGTTCAGGATCTACCAGCAAAAACGTGCCCTGAGTCCATCGATCCGCCAAGATTCACTTCCCGCTTCCGGATTTCCGGACGTTTGGCCTTGCGGGTTCCGCGATCTTCGGAGCATGCGGATGCGGATGATCATGCCCATGCGAATGAGGGTGCGAGTGAATTTCACCCGAAGCGACTTCCGGCGGGCGGGCGGCGGTAATCACAAGCTTGCCGGTTTCGACGCCTTTGGTCGCGATCAGGGCGTCGGCGAGGTGGCGAACTTCCCTGACGGTTCCGCGCAGAAGAATCACTTCCATGCATCGGGCATGATCCAGGTGCACGTGAGTGGTCGTAACGACCTTGTCCAGATGGTCGTGCTGGATCTGTGTCAGGCGGTCGCCGATCTGCGTCGCATGATGATCGTAAACCATCGTCACGACTCCCATGGCAGGTTCGTCGTCGCGGGCGATCGCTTCAGTGATCAGGGCCGAACGCATGAGGCCGCGAACGGCCTCGCTGCGGGTCGCGTAGCGATGCTCGCGGCAATAGTCATCGAAACGGTCGAGCAACTCGCCACCAACGGCGACGCTGAACCTGACCAGCGGTTCCTTGCTCGAATCTCGAGACACGAAGGCAGCTCCCCCGCGAAATACTTAAGGCGGCTCCGCACCTGCCCAACGCTCCGGGTCGGGCAGGCATCTCAGAGACGAGGGAATCAGGCAGTCGGCACGTCGATCCATTTGCCGTGCTGGTTGGAACTGGCGACGCAGGCTTCGATGAAGGACATGCCGGCGACGCCGTCGGCGATTCCAGGATGGGGAAACGGCTTCGGGCAAGTCTCGCCACGGCGTGCCCGGATCGTCCATTCGAGCGTCCGGTGCAGGTTGGCCAGAGCCTCGTGGAATCCTTCCGGGTGACCGGATGGCGTACGCAGATATGGCTTGATCGATTCCGGGAAATAGCCGTATTCGGCCCCCAGGCGATAGACATTCACCGGCTGACCGCCCGAGTAATGCCGCAGATTCAGGTGGTCGGTGTTGGACCACTCCAGGGTGCCCTTGGTTCCGATCACGCGGAAGCCGTTATCGTTCTGGGCGCCGATGGTGATCTGACTGGCCGCGATCGTCGCCACGGCACCGTTATTCAGTTCGGCCAGGACGGTGAAGTCATCGTCCAGCAAACGGCCGGCGACGAACGTCTTGAGCCGGGCCGAAACTCGCACTGCCGAAAGCCCCGCCACGAAGCGAATGAACTCATAGGCATGAGTGCCGATATCGCCGCCGCAGCCGGACGCGCCGGAACGCTTCGGGTCGACTCGCCAGGAAGCCTGCTGCTGGCCGCTGTCTTCGAGCTTCGAGGCCAGCCAGCCCTGCGGGTACCAGGTTTCCACCTTGCGGACTTCACCGATGTTGCCGCCCGCGACCAGTTCCCTGGCGAGCATGACCATCGGCAGGCCTGTGTAGGTGTAGGCCACGACGAACGGCGTCTGGCTGGCTTTGACGGCTTCGTGAAGTTTGCGGGCCTCTTCGAGCGTGATCGTCAGGGGCTTTTCGCACAGGACGCCCATACCGTTTTCGACAGCCGCGAGTGCTGGCCCGAAATGTTCGTGATTCGGCGTCACGATGGTGACATAGTCGATCCGGTCGCCGGCGGGCCGGGCGGCTTCGCCTTCGATCATGCTCTTCCAGTCGCCGTAGCCGCGGGTGAAGAACAGCTCTTTGGCTGAAGCGATCGATTCTTCCGGCTTCGAACGAAGGGCACCGGCCGTCAGTTCGGCGGAATTGTCCATGAGGATCGCGGTGCGGTGCGGACGCCCGAAGAAATTCCCCGGACCGCCGCCGCCGACCATGCCGACTTTCATCTTCGAATGAGCCATTTTCAGCAGCCTCTCCACCAGGTCGTGTGTGCGAATCACCTTTCAGACGGCCAAGTGAGAAGGCCCCGGGCAAAGCAATTCGACTTGATGCGTGATCGATTCTCCCGTATATAGCCTAGTGGACGAGACCGACGCAAGGGCCGACCCCTGCGAGCGGCAGATCGGGCGATAACGCCGCCGGACGCACATCGAATTCGAGGCAAATAAGCCCCATGAAACGCACACTGTTCGCCGCCGCCCTGTTCATGGCCGTGATCGCACCCGGCCCGTTCTCGAATCTTCGCGCCGAAGGCCCTCTGGAAGGGCGCTGGACAGGCACTTCCGGCGAAACGAATGACATACCCGTGACACTGACGGTCAAAGGAGAGTCGCTTCTGCTGGAAATCAAGCTGCCTTCGGGCCACGCGTTTCCGATCCGGGGCGAATTCGCTCTGAACGATACCGCCAAACCCCATGCCACGCTCGATATCCGCAAGATGAAGGGGCCGGACGATGAGCCGATCCCTGACATTCAAGGGCTGCTGCAGATCGAAGGCGAAACGGTGAAAATCTGCCTGAGCGACCCGGGCGGCAAGCGGCCGGAGTCGGTGGAAAAAGTGCCGGAAAGCGGCGGCAGCCGCATGACGCTCAAGCGCGCACCGAAAAAATGACGCCCCTGAGCGATTCCGTTCGTCTATTCGGCTGACAGAGGCTCGCCCGCATGCTCATCCCGGAATTCTGGGCCGAAAGCCGTGCCCGGCATCGCTCGAAAAACCGGCAGATCACCGTGCGCCGTTTCGGTTGGTCGGACACGAGCCAGGCCGACGCCCAAGCCATGGCAGACCGGCGCGTCCAGGAATCGCTCCAAAGGCTGATCGCCGGCGAAACACTCACCCGGCGCGAGCCGAAAGTCCCTTACGGCGGGGCCGACGGTCTGCCGATCCGTGAAGAAGTCGTGCGGCGGGCTGGGCCGGACGTCCTTACGCGGAACAGTTACGGCGCTTTGTGCCTGAACTCGCCTGATGTGCTGTTCATCGACATCGACTTTCCGACCGGGCCGCCACTGAAGTTCTATGCCATCTATCTGGCGATCACACTAGGGATTCCGGCGCTGTTCACGATTCTGGTCGAACCGAAACCGGCCTTGATCATCGCCGCCGTGGCCATGGTCGTGCTCGGGGCCTGGATCTGCGATCTTATCTTCTCTGCCTGGCTTAAGCTTCAGGGCGGCCCGGAACGCGTGATGCAGCGGCGGATCGAGAGATTCCTTCAGAACCGGCCCGACTGGCACTTCCGGATCTATCGCACGCCGGCAGGCATACGTGCAATTGCGATGCACCGGACATTCCTGGCAGACGATCCGGAAGTGGCCAAGTGCTTCGATGCGCTCGGGGCCGACCGCCAGTATGCACGCATGTGCCGGCTGCAGAAGTGCTTCCGGGCACGTGTCAGCCCCAAGCCCTGGCGAATCGGCATGACGAGGCACATCCGCCCGGGCCGGGGCGCGTGGCCCGCCCCGCCTGAGGTTCAGCCGCAGCGCCAGGCGTGGATCGATGACTACGAAAGCCGGTCCAAAGCCTATGCAGCCTGCCGATTCATGGAAGCTGCCGGGAGCATGTCGACGACGACGCGAACGAACACTGTCTGTAGGCTGCATGACGAGTTCTCACGAGCCGAAAGCGGCCTTCCGATCGCTTGATCAAGATGTTCGTCTGACGATCCCGTAATCGGGCTCTTCATCGCACCTGTCTATCGCTGAACGCCGGTGCCCGACTTGCCTGATGGCGTTTTGCATGTGAGAATGGATAAAGACGGCAAAACCGTTTCTGGCGTGAATGTCTTCCTGATCCACCACATCGCACCAAGCCGGATTCGTCCAGAGGACATGGGCCATGTCCAGCGAAATCGATTTCAGCGATTCCACGATTTTGTGGAGCCTCTACGCGCAGAACATGCTGGTCACGGAACGCACCCTGAGCGCGATTCAGGCCGAGAATTCGCTTGAGGCTTCGTCCGAGCACATCGTGGACACGGCACGCGATCACGAATCGCCCGAACTTGTCGCACGCCGGAGCGTCGTCGATCGACGGCATGCGGTCATTGCCGAATGGCTTCGTGAGCACGACCTTTTCGGCCTGATTCTGAGCCGCCCTGAACACCTGGCCTGGATCAGCGCCGGGGCCGACCTCTCGCCCGGTCTGCAAGTCTGGCGTAATCCGGTTTTCGTGTTCGTCACGTCCGCTCACCGGATGGTCGTATGCGACGTGCTGCAGTCGGGCCGCCTGTTCGAGGAAGAACTTTTCGGCATGGGCTTCCTGCTTAAGGAATTTCCCCTGGAAGACGGCCCTCAGGCGATCCTTTCGAACATGGTGATGGGCAGGGCAGTGGCCTGGGACCTGAAGCTCGACGACCGCCCCAGCCTGAAAGCAGCATTGCATTCGGAATGCCGAAGGCTGGACTCGACTGAGAGAGCGGTCTTGCGCCGGCTCGGGCGGGCGATGGCGCTTTCGGTAGAAACGACGGCCGCGACATTCGAACCCGGCGTGACCGAACGCGACGTCGCCGCGCAGCTTGTCTATCGCATGATGCGTGAAGGCATTCGGCCGACGCACGTGCAGGTGCTCAGTGGCGAACGGGCCCGCAGGTTCCGCAGCGCGCCGCCGAAGAAATCGCCGATTACGGATTGGGCTGTCCTGACGGCGACCGGACGCAAGGACGGCATGGAAGCCTCACTGAGCCGCTGCGTCTCCTTCGGCCCTCCGTCGGCTGAAATCGTGCGTGAATTCGAGACCGCGGCCATGGCCCAGACGACCGGGGCGTTTTTCAGCCGGCCCGGCGAATCGGTCGGCACGATCGCACCGAAGATCCGGCGGATTCTCGAAAAGAACGGGTTCTCTGACGAATGGGGCCGGGAATCGATCCTGGCATCGGCCGGACGCCCCGTGGCTGAACTGATTTCTGTTTCGAGCGTCCCCAGCGCGGCCACGATCCCGGCCGACTCGGCCTGGGCCTGGCAGACGGGCGTGGGTCAGGCGAGATGCTGCGAGACGATCATCACCGACGACAGCGGCTACGAATGCGTCACCATGGCAAAACATTCCCGCTGGCCCACGATCGACATCGCGGTGAAGGGCCAGCCCGTCAAATGTACTGGTTATCTGAAAAGATAAAGCCGGTTTCGCTCGGATCGATAAGCCGGGATTCCGGCCCGGCCGGCCAAAACGCGATGGCTGAGAATCATTCCTCGCTGACGAGAATCAGCATGGAATAAGGCGGCAAAACCATGGACTGACCGAACCCGATCTGCGGGCCGGTTTCGGGTTCGAAGATGTCTTTCGGGGGAAGAGCACCGGTTTCGACGGCCAGACGCCACTGTCTGCCGGTCGGCGAATGGGGCACTTCGATGACGATCGCTTCACGCCAGGCGTTCATGCCGACGTAGATATCACGGTCCGCGGCACCGCCACGGTCCTGCCCGTGTCCGTCGAGCGTGAAGGCCAGAAAATGGGACTGGCGCGAGAAGTCCGGGTGAAAAGGCCGTGTACCGTGCCAGACGATATCGGGCCGGATGCCGTCGCCCCGCGGAAAAGTATCGCGGCGCAGGACGGGATGACGTTTGCGCAGGGCGATCATCTCACGCGTGAACCGCACCAGATCGGCATTCGATTCAGCCAGGGACCAGTCCACCCAGCTGATTTCGTTATCCTGGCACCAGGCATTGTTGTTGCCCTGCTGGGTGCGGAGGAATTCGTCGCCAGCCATGATCATCGGCACGCCCTGGCTGACAAGAAGCGTCGCCAGAAAGTTGCGCACGAGCCTGTGCCGTAGCGCGATGACCTGGGGATCGTCGGTCGGCCCCTCGACGCCGCAGTTCCAGGAATAATTGGCGTCGCTGCCGTCGCGGTTGTTTTCGCCGTTGGCTTCGTTGTGCTTGTGGTTGTAGCTGACGAGGTCGTAAAGCGTGAAACCGTCGTGGCACGTCACGAAATTGACGGACGACGTCGGCCCCTGATTACCGAACAGGTCGGGGCTGCCGCAGATGCGCGTCGCAAGGGCGGACAGCATGCCTTCATGGCCGGTCCAGAAGCGGCGGACATCGTCCCGGTACTGGCCGTTCCAGGCCATCCAGCGCTTGCCGCCCGGGAAGCTGCCGACCTGATAAAGCCCGCCTGCATCCCACGGTTCGGCGATCAGCTTGGACCGGGCCAGGATCGCATTTTCCGAGATCCGCTCGACCAGCGGCGGATTCTCCAGCGCGTGGCCATATCGGTCTCTTCCGAGAACGCTCGCAAGATCGAAACGCAAGCCGTCCACGCCCGTTTCGGAAACTCTGGCCTCGAGCATTTTCAAAACCAGGTCTCGGACGATCGGGTGATTCGAATTGACCGTATTGCCGCAACCGGTGAAATTGCGATAGCGGCCGGTTTCGTCAAGCATGTAGTAAAGGCAGTTGTCGAGCCCCTTGAAGCTCTGCACCGGGCCGCGGTCGTCCCCTTCGGCCGTGTGGTTGTAAACGACGTCGAGGATCACCTCCATCCCGGCGTGATGGAATGCCTGGATCATGCCGCAGAATTCGTTCCAGGGCGATTCGTTCCGCGGTGTCCAGGAATATCCCGACTTGATCGCGGCGTAGCTGACGGTGTTGTAGCCCCAGAAGTTACGCAGACGCTCGCCCGTAATCGGGTTGACGAACGGGCAGTCATTCTCGTCGAATTCGTCAACGGGCAGCAATTCGACCGATGTCACTCCCAGCGAACGCAGATAATCGATTTTTTCGACCAGCCCCGCGTAAGTTCCGGGATAGCGGACACCCGACGAGGGATCGATCGTGAACCCGCGTACGTGCAGCTCGTAAATAATCGTGTCCGCCCGGCGAATTTCAGGATTTCGGTCCTGCTCGTCCCGGTGGATTCGATAATCCATGACCACGCCCATGCGGGCACTGGTGCAAGGGTCGTTCCACTCATGCCCGCACGAAAGGATCTTGGCGTAAGGATCCAGCAATAGCCTGTTCGGATCGAACTGGTGCGGCGTGTCGCGCGGGCCATCCATCCGCCACCCATAGCGGATCGTGTCCGGCAGCCCTTCGACCCGGACGTGCCAGACATCGCCGGTTCGATTGATGCTGGGGTCGAGCCGGAGAATGAGATGCTTCGAAGTTTCGTCGCTCGCGATCACCAGCCAGGCGTCCGTGGCATGACGGCTCACCACGGCGAAGTTCAGGCCATGCGGCGTACGGGTTGCACCGTAAGGCAGAGCCTGGCCCCGCAAAATCCGGATTTTGGAACCGGCGAATTCCGCTTCCGACTGACGGCTACTGACTTCGTCAAGAAACCGGTGCGACGATTCCGATGGCATGACCAGGCTCACATGAAGCCGAAGACGCGGAGAATATCCTGAGATACGACCATCAGCATCAGCCCCAGGACGAAACTCAGGCCGATCAGCGTGTAGACTACCTGCAGCCGATCAGGCAGCGGCTTGCCACGCACTTTTTCGCCCATAAGCAGCACCATCTGGCCACCGTCGAGAGGAGCGATCGGCAGAAAGTTCAGCACGGCAAGGTTGATGGACAACATCCCCAGAAAGCTCATCAGCTTTCCGAGCCCTTCACTGGCCGAAGCGTGTGCCGCCTGGGCGATCGTGACGGGGCCGCCCAGCAATTTGCGGCTCACGCGTTGCGTGATGAGAGCCCTGAGCGTGCGGTAAATCTCGCCCACGCCACGACGGGCATCGTCAAAACCGCGAGCCACGGCTACCGAAATCGGCTGGGGCGGAAGAGGCCGTTCCATGAGAGGCCGGATCAATCCGCGGTCCGCAATGAACAGGCCGGCCTGGGGAGCCGGTACAAGGTCCAGCGGCTTCTCATGACCAGTGACGGTCAATTTGACGCTGGGAACCTTGACGAAATTCAAAGTCCCTGTGAGCGAGTCGACCGACATCGACGGCGGAATGGCGGCCGATTGCCCGGAAGTCTCGTGGCTCGAAGCGATCAGGAAAAAGTTCGGATCCTCGGGCTGGTAAGCGGGATTGATCAAACGCACCAGCTTGCCGAGAAGCGGTGAAAACGCTTCGCCCAGCTTGCCGAAAAGCGACCTGGCAGGCGGCTTCGGAATTTCGAGACGAACCGATTCCAGCGATTGGCCAGGCTGGATACCAGCCTTATCAGCCGGGCTGCCCGGATCGACCGCCGCGACTTTCGGGGTCACGAAATAGCAAAGGCCCAGCGGAGCGACTTCCGTCAACTGGTTCGAAGGCATCCAGTCGAGCGATTGATCGACCGGCTCCGATCGCGGCGTCACCTGCACTTGCCGCCGCTTGCCCGATGCATCCGCGACGGTCAGTTCCAGCGGCTTGCCGACGGAGTCGAACGCAATCCCCGGCAGAGTCCGCGAATCGACCGGTTTGCCGGCGACTTCGATCAGCGAATCACCAGCCACGATACCAGCCGATGCCGCGGGCGAACCTGGAATCACAGCGGCTACGGGACTGATTTCGAAACGAATGCCCAACCCGACGAGTGGGGTAGGGGGCACCGTGACTTCTCTCGGGGCTGTGTCCGAGCCTTCCGAAGCCACGAGCCGGAGCTTGACCGGCTGGGACCTGTGTTTCGAAAGCTGCGTCTTCAGATCCTGTTCGCTGCTGACGTTCACCCACGCACCATCCGGGCCTGCAACAGCCTCGATCCGGTCGCCGGCTCGAGCATCGCCTTCGATTTTCGCGTCCGGCGCGATTCCCGACAGCGAATCGAGCTTCGGTGTCGCGAGAATGATGTCGCTTGGCATTCCCAGCCCGACTTCCGGCTTGAGACGGCCTGGACGCAGCAGCGGAACCACATCGGCCACATAAGTCTCCGAGCCGCCGCCCCGCTTCAGTTCCATGCGCACGACCTGACCTTCGTGCGTCGTGCTCACGTTCCGGAAAAGATCTTCGAAGCTGGGATTCACGATGTCGTCCAGCTTGACGAATTCGTCGCCCGGGCGAATTCCAGCCTGATAAGCCGGCGAGCCTGGCGAAACCATTCCGATCACAGCCGGGGTGTAAGTCGTACCGAGCCGGTAGGAAAGCGCGAAGAATCCGACGGCCGTGATGATATTCATGATCACGCCGGCCGAAATGATCGCCATGCGCTGGCCGACCGTCTTGTTCAGGTAGCTCCGTGGGTCGGTCGTGGCTTCCTGGCCGTCTTCGGACGGATTCTCGCCCAGCATTTTGACGAAACCGCCGAGCGGGATGGCCGAAATCGCATATTCGGTCTCGCCCCGGCGAAACCCGATCAGTGTAGGGCCAAATCCGATCGAGAATTTATCGACCTTGACGTCTGCCCATTTGGCCAGGGCGAAGTGACCCAGTTCGTGAATGAAGATCACGAAACCGAGCCCCATAACGACCATCAGGATCGGCATCAAACCGTTCAGGATGCCCAACGAACCACCTCCCGCCTTGCCCAGGCATCGATCGCGACTAGCCGATCGAGCGTGGGATGAGCGTCAAAATCATGATGATCCAGAATCGCCCGACAAACTCTCGGAATGTCGAGAAATCGAAGCGTGCCTGCCAGGAATCGGCCGACAGCTTCTTCGTTCGCCGCATTCAATACGGCGGGAGCGGTGCCCCCGCGCGTGATCACTTCATATCCTAAGCCCAGACACGGGAAATTGTCCATGTCTGGCGGCTCGAACCGAAGTGCGAACGCCTTCGACCAGTCCATTCGCGGGCTCGGCCCGTCACGCCTCTCCGGCCATGTCAAAGCCAGCTGAATCGGCAGCCGCATGTCAGGCGGCGAAAGCTGGGCGACCACCGATCCGTCCACGAATTCGACCATCGAATGAATCACGCTCTCCGGATGCACGACCACCTCGATCTGGTCGGGCCGCAAGTCGAACAGCCAGCGGGCTTCGATCACCTCAAGAGCCTTGTTCATCAGTGTCGCCGAATCGATCGTGATCTTCGGCCCCATCTTCCATGTCGGATGATTCAGGGCCTCTTCCGGCGTAACGCTGGCAAGCCGTTCTTTCGTCGCTCCGCGAAACGGACCGCCGGAACTCGTCAGAATCACCCGCTTGACCTCGCTGCGTCGCCCCGCCGACAAAGCCTGAAAAACGGCCGAATGCTCGCTGTCCACCGGAACGACCGTCACTCCCCTGCGGCGGGCGCGATCCATGACGATCTCACCGGCAACGACCAGAGTTTCCTTATTGGCGAGCCCGATCAGCTTGCCGGCGTCGATCGCGGCCAATGTGCTTTCCAGCCCGGCGCGGCCGACGATTCCCGTAATGATCCGCTGCGTATCGTCAGCCTCAACAAGCCGCACGAGCCCATCCTGCCCCGAGAGGATCTCGACGGAACGGCCAGCGAGTGCATCGCGCAACGACCCGAGATTCGATGAATCCATCAGTGCGACGCGCCTGGCACCTGTGGCGACCGCCTGTTCGGACAGCAGCTGCCATGAACCTGCCGCACTGAGGCCGCGCACCGCCAGATTCTTTCCAGCGACACTGGCCAGTACACCCAGAGTGCTGCGGCCGATCGAGCCGGTCGAACCGAGCACGGCGACCCCCTCGACCGATTCGCCATCAGCCAGTTCTTCCGTCAATTCGCTTCGATTCGATGCCATCGTTCTTTCGATTGTCTCAGGCCAGGTTCGAACTCGGCACATGGACCGATTCGGATATCGTTCGTAGATATTCGGGATTGCCCCGTCTCAACTTTCGCTGGCGATCGATTCCAGGCTCGGCAGCGGCTCGACAGGCTCGGTCATGATCGATTCGAACCCTTCACGCTGAAGCACCGTAAGCCCCCGGCCACCCCGCCGCGTGACCGGATACCGCGTGGCCCGGATCACCTTCTCGGCACCCCGGTTGGTTCGAACCGTCAAGCCTTCCCGCTTGCTGTCCGCCAGGACCGCGCCCAATACACGATCGCCATACGCAAGTTTGATCGCCAGCACACCTTTCGCCGCGCCGCCGACAACCGGAATCTCCCACACCGGGAAGATGATCACCCGGGCATTGACCGAAGCGAGGCACACATGCTCGCGTCCGCCAGAGGCGAACACGGCGATCACGACATCATCAGGCGTATTCACGGGATCGGGGCGCATGTACTGACGCCCCTTGCGGTTGGAAACGGCCGAATACGATGCGAGCGAGAAGCGGAGGCATTTGCCACCCGCCGTGAAGGCCACGCCGAAAGGCCCGGCAGGTGCGTCAGAACCGCTCGACTCGCCCTCACCACTGCCAGCATCATCGATCAACAGGCCCTGAGTCACAGGCTCGTCCGGAGGCCGTTCGCTCTCCTGGCCATTCCAGAGATTCGGACCGTCCACTGGCGACAGGTCGTCCGGTTCGCGTGGTGGCGGGGCCTCATGCTTCGGCAGGCATCGCGGATCATGCGAAATCACGCCCACGATACGCTCACCATCGTCGAACTGGAAGAACTTCTGAACCGGATCCCCATGGCCGGTCGTCAGTGCGATTTCATTGGCCCGCATCGTGTAAGCGACGCCACGATTGCTGAAAAAAGTGACCGACTGACGAGCCCGGCACCGCAAAACCCAGCCCAGGGCGTCGTCGTCACGCACCCGTATCCCGGCGATCTCGGTGAACGATTTCTGGCGCTTCAGCCAGCCATCGCGGCTCACGATCACCCAGGCATCTTCATCGACAATGTAATCTTCCTGGCGAAATTCGATCGCGGCGGCAGAAGTCTCGGCCTCGATCGTCGTCCTGCGCGCATCGCCATACGTTTCGCCGATTTCCGCCAATTCATCACCCACGATCCGCCAGCGGGCCGAAACATCGCCTAACAAAGCCTGAATTTCCGCAAGCCGGGCTCTCGCCTTTTCCAGATCTCCCAGAATATCGAGAATCTCCAGTTTTCCGAGACGATACAGCTTCGTTTCGAGAATGGCGTCCGACTGAGCCTCGGTCAGGCCGAAGCGGTCGCATAATTTGGGCAGTGCGTCCGCCTTGCCGTCGGAATTGCGAATGATCCGGATCGCTTCGTCAAGATTGTCGAACAGGATCGCGAACCCTTCGAGGGTATGGATTCGCTTTTCCAGGTTCCGCCGTTCGAAATCGAGCCGCCGCGTGACGACCTGGAGCCGGAAGTCAAGAAACTGCAGTAACATGCTGCGCAGATCGAGTCGGGCGGGCACGGGCACGGCCGCTTCCTCGGCCGGCAGCAGGCAGGTCAGGTTCACGCCGAAATTCGTCTGAAGCGCCGTATTCTTATAAAGATAGGCCATGGCCGCTTCGGCCGACGTGCCTGGAGCCAGCTCGAGCTGAATGCGCACATCGTCCGTCGAAAGATCTTTTACGTTCACGAGTTGCGGAACCTGCCCCCGCGAGATCAGATCACCGATCTTTTCGACGAGCGGGTCCTTCTGAACGGTGTAGGGGATGCTGGTCACCCAGACTATCGAAGGCTTGGCGCTGTCCCGCTCCCAGGTACCACGTACCTTGAGAGAACCGCTACCCCGGGCATAGACGTCGAGCAATTCCTGACGTGTGGCGACGAGCACACCGCCGGTCGGAAAATCCGGCCCGGGCAGGACATCCATGATTCGATCAAGGGACGTATCCCGATCGGCGACAAGCAGTTTCATCGCTTCGATTGTCTCACGGACATTGTGCGGCGGGATGTTCGTCGCCATGCCGACGGCAATGCCCGTGGCACCATTGATGAGCAGGTTGGGCACCCGCGCGGGCAACACTTCGGGCTCGTCGACGGTCGCAGCGTAATTGGGCCGGAATTCGACGGTATCCTGCCCCAGCTCTGCCAGCAGTTCTTCAGCCACGGGCATGACCCGGCATTCGGTGTATCGCATCGCCGCGGGCGGATCGCCGTCGATCGAACCGAAGTTGCCATAGCCGTCGATGAGCGGGTAGCGTAACGAAAACGGCTGGGCCATGCGGACAAGAGCATCGTAAATCGACTGGTCACCGTGCGGGTGATAACTTTTGATCACTTCGCCGACGACTGCGGCCGACTTGACATAGCGGCCATCGGACCGGTTCGAAAGGTCGGCCCCCATGGCGTAGAGGATCCTGCGCTGGACCGGCTTGAGACCATCCCGCACATCCGGCAGTGCTCGCGAAGTGATGACCGAAAGAGCGTAATTCAGGTACCTGGAACGGGTTGCATCCGCCAGCGTGACATCGTCGACCTTCGGCTCAGCCTGAGGGACGTCGATCGCGGCGAAACCCCGGTTTCTTTGTTTTCTGGCCATCTTCCCTCGGCCGATCGGAACGGACATGACTTGCGTGACAGCAGATATGAGGGCAGGATCCAGCGCCCTCCGCACCGGAAAATACGCATTTCGGTGCCGATCCGCAAGCGGAATCGAAGAATCACGGCCTCGTCAGAAAAATCGACAAGCCCCGAACATTATCAGAATGTTTAATAAAAGGCAGGTGCGGACCGCTGACGATCTTCTTCGATTTCCGATCGGCGGGTACGTGGCGGAGAAAGATCACAACTCCAGTTACTTAAGTCATCTATCATTGACCGTCCACTGAGCTTAAGCGAGCCTTCCCAAAGTTCTCGAATCGTGAATTATTTTCTTGACGATCTTTTGATCCGCTATAAGAATTATTGTTAGTTAACTGGGCGGCAATCGAAACGAACGATTGTTTCGGCATGCCGATTGCTGTAGCAGTCTGACGAGTCTGAATTCCATCTTTCTGCTGAACTGTCCGGCAGATTCAGTCGAATTGATCAACATCATTGCACCGGAGTGATTCATGAAGTCCCGTCTGACATCCCTCGCCTCGCTTTTCGCCGTCGTGTTGAGTTCGCTTGTCATTGGCTGTGCAGATGGCGGCGCTCCCGAAGCGAACGTTCTCGACCCCGGCAAGAAGTCCAATATGCCTTCCGGCGGTGCGACGGACGTCAAGGGTAAGGATGGCGCTCCTGCCCCGGCCAAGACCGAAACCAAGTCCTGAGTTTCGGCAAACCGAGCATTTCTGCCTCGTTCTCTTCATCCCTGTCTCTACTAGAGGTGTTTCATGATTCGAGTCCGCCAAACCCGCAGGTCGGGGTTCACCCTGATCGAACTGCTCGTGGTCATCGCGATTATCGCGGTCCTCATCTCGCTCCTTCTCCCCGCCGTGCAATCGGCTCGTGAAGCGGCCCGTCGCGCCCAGTGCGTGAACAACCTCAAGCAACTCGCTCTGGCTGCCGCCAATTATGAGTCTGCTAACGGTGCCTATCCTCCCGGTCTCTATTGGTCCGTTCTGACCGGTGCTTATGCCGGTTCGGTCGGCACGAACTGCGGCCCGCTCGTGCTTTTGACTCCTCAAATGGAGCAAATGCAGGTCTTCAACACGATCAACTTCCTGCAGAACGTTTTCTACGCCGTGAACGTAACCTGCCACGGAATTCAGATCAATTCCCTGAACTGCCCCAGCGACGACAACCAAGTCCGTACGCTGCCGGTCGACTACTTCTTCGAAACCCTTCCGACGGGCCCTCGCATGGCTTATTCCAGCTATGCCGGCATGGTCGGCCCCTGGGTCGTGAACACGTGGTCGATTCCTGGCCTGGGCAGTGGCCAGCGTGCTTCGCACGGTCAAGCCAAGGCCAACCAGCTCGGCATGTTCAACGTCTGCAGCGACGTCCGCATCGCTCAAGTGACCGACGGCACGTCGAACACGATCCTGTTCGGCGAGCATACCGCCGTTCCCCTGGCCGCTTCGGCCAAGCAGGACTGGCACTGGTGGACCTCCGGTAACCACGGCGACACCCAAATTTCGTCGATGTTCCCGCCCAACCCGCAACGCCGGATCACCGGTGGCGCTGGTGCTAAGGCGTTCATCTTCTCGGCCTCCAGCATGCACCCGGGCGGCGCCAACTTCGCCTTCGTGGACGGTTCCGTCAAGTTCATCAAGGACACGATCAACACTGCCCAGCCTTTCGAGCCTCTGACCGCCGTCAATCCGATTTCGGACACGGTCGCCGGCTGGGTTCAAGTCATTTCGACCGGAGCCAGCACGACCTGGGATCAAACCTTCGCTCCCAAGCCCGGCATCCAGATGGGTGTTTACCAGGCTCTGACCACCCGCAACGGTGGCGAAGTGATCTCGGCCGACGCCTATTGATTCCGACTGACACACTGTCATTCGATCGAAGATCGCCGAACTTTGGTTCGGCGATCTTTTTTTGTGTTTTTTTCGATTGCCGCGATGCCGAAATGGTGTGCACTTCGATCGTCAGTTCGAAGTCGGATCTTTAGGTGTGTTGCGAATTTTCAACACTTGATTCAGACGTTTGACCTGCGATCGCGCGGTGAGAATGTCCCAAAGATCCTTCAGCTCATTCCAGAAAACGAATTTGGGCGAAGCTTCGACCACGTCCCAGGCATTCTCATTCAACTCGAATTCCAACTGATTCGGGCCCCAGCCGGCGTAATTCGCGACGACGATCGATGGCTCGATCTTCCTGTCCAGAATATGGCGTAGCTTATCCGGATCGACCGTGCGGTAGATTTCCGTGTCGACTTCTTCATCAGCCCAGTCTGCGTCCTGATGCACGACGAGCAACGGGCCACCGACGGGTCCGCCGACATGAATCGGCTTTTCCCAGTCAATTTCGTCGTTGAAAATGGTCGAAGCGAGTTCCGCCACAGTGTGTTTGCTCGGCCGATTCACGACGACCCCCGCCGCACCTTCCTCGGTATGTTCGAACAAATACACGACCGATTTGCTGAAGTTCGGATCGATCAATTCCGGTCGAGCGACCAGGAACTTACCTTTGTGGAATCGCTTCGGCACGGTGAGAGACCTCGATCTCGGTTCGAATCCGCCACGAACTGCGATCGGCCAAAAGAGAACCAGGCCCAGGTGGGGTTCGTGACGCTCATGCGACATGAATCTTGACGAGTCGAACGGGATTCGAAAAGGGGATCTTACTGGTTTCGGATCTCGTACGTTAATTTGGCAGCATCATAGCGGCGTCGATCCTGTCCGAAACATTTGACCACGGATCCGGTGAGTCCATCAGGTCGATCGACTTACCGACCAATGCCCGAACCTTGCGGTCGACGAACCTCGCGGCGATCCCCGGGAGGGTTGTTCGTCCCGTTACGCCAGAGTAAAAATGAGAGCGAACGATCTTATCGACAACTCGCAAACACTCGCCCTGAGAGCCGCCTTCCATGATGACGAACCGCCGCCGTTTCCTTCACGAAAACGCCTGGTCGATGGCGGCGATGACGGCCGCACTCACTCAGGAACCATGGCGAATGATCCAGGCGGGGACTTTTCCGACGGCCAAAGGAAACGAGATCACGACGGAGATCGCCGTTATTGGTGGCGGTGTTGGTGGTTATGCGGGGGCGCTCGCGGCACTCGAAGCGGGGCGGACCGTCGTCATGACCGAAGAGACGGACTGGATCGGCGGTCAACTGACAAGTCAGGCCGTTCCGCCGGACGAAAATCCCTGGGTCGAAACGTCCGGTGCGAACAGGTCTTATCAGGATTTTCGTCGAGCGGTCCGTAGCTACTACAAATCCCAATACCCGCTGACGGATACCGCCCGTCGTGAGTCCATGCTCAACCCCGGCAATGGCTCGGTTTCGCGATTGTGTCATGAGCCGCGAGTGGCCCTGGCCGTGATGACCGACACACTCGCCCGCTACGTTTCGCGAGGTCAACTCATCGTTCTCACGAACCATAAGGCGACCGGCGCAACGACGCAAGGCGACAAGATCGAGACCGTTCGATTGCGCGACCGCCTGACGGGTGAGGAACGGATCGTCAGGGCGGCGATCTTTCTCGATGCGACCGAAATGGGCGATCTGGCCGAGTTAGCCGGAGCAGAGCATGTCACCGGATTCGAAGCCCGGTCCGAAACTGGCGAACCACTCGCTCCGGAACAAGCCCAACCTGCAAATCACCAGGCCTTTACAGTCTGTTTCGCGCTGGAACATCGGCCGAGTGAAGATCACACCATCGAAAAACCGGCCGAATACGACTTCTGGAAAGACTACAAGCCGAACCTGAAACCGGCCTGGACGGGCAAACTGTTGTCGCTGACCTATTCCCACCCGATTACGCTCGAGCCGAGGACGCTATCCTTCGACCCGACCAGGCCGGATGAGGCGGGCTGGTGGAAGTATCGGCGGATCATCGATGCCGCGAAATTCGAGCCAGGGACATACCCGACCAGTGGAGTTTGCCTGGTGAACTGGCCCCAGAACGATTATTTGCCCGGTAACCTGTACGGCCCTGGGGTGACTCCGGCCGACGCCGAGAACCACCTGAAGCGTGCCCGACAATTGAGTCTTTCCCTCGTTTACTGGCTTCAGACGGCTGTCGTCAGGCCAGACGGCGGCACGGGATGGCCCGGTCTCAAGCTCCGGGGCGATCTGCTGGGCACACAAGATGGGCTGGCGAAATACCCTTACATCCGTGAAAGCCGGCGTTTACGCACCCGGTTTACCGTTACGACGGCCCACGTCGCCACAGAAGACCGCAAGAAAAAGCTCAGTGATTCCTCAGTTCCGATCACGGCCGAACCGTTCGCGGATAGCGTCGGCATCGGTGCCTATCGGATCGACCTGCACCCCTCCACAGGTGGGGACAACTACATCGACATCTCCAGCCTTCCGTTCCGGATTCCTCTGGGAAGCCTCGTCCCGGTCCGGTTCCGCAACCTGCTGCCAGCGTGCAAAAATCTCGGCGTAACCCATTTGACGAACGGCTGTTATCGCCTTCACCCCGTCGAATGGGGCATCGGCGAGGCCGCAGGCACTCTCGCCGCGTTCAACCTGGATCGCAAATCCGAACCTCACCAGGTGCACGAGAAAGAAAAGCTGCGGGCTGATTTCTTTCGCGTTCTGGAATCGCGTGGAGTTCGCCGTGCCTGGGAAGAAACCCGCCCACTCTGATCGTGACGATCACCTGAAACTTGCGAGTGAAGTGGCCAGGATTAAATCTTGACCATCTTTATCAACTTGTGTAGGATTGCGAACCATACCATGTCGCAAGCGCGTGTGGGACGGCAATATCGTCGAGATCGCCGGTAGACAGAGGAGCGAGAGGTTTGTCGCGATCCACATTCGCAAAGCACATGCTTAAGGCCGTTTGGCCAATTCTGCTTTGTGTGCTCGGCTTGAGCGGAGGATGTCGGCGTGAGGAAATTGCGCCGGGAATCGGTGAGCCGGAGCGGCTGACGCTGGGCGCGTTCAGCGTAATGCGTGAAGTTCTGCACGACGGCCTGATACCCGAATTCATTCGTCAGCGGACCGAAACGGGCAAGAAACCAGTGCATTTCGAGGAGTCCTACCTGGCATCGGGCGCGTTGTCGCGAGCGATTCAGGGCGGGTTCGATGCGGATGTCGCCCTGTTTTCGCTCGACCCCGACGTCGAACCGCTGGTCAAGGCCGGCCTGGTGGCATCGAACTGGAATGCCGGGCCAACGAATGGCCATGTCGTACGTACGCTTGTCGTGATCGGTCATCGGCCGGACAACCCGAAACGAATAGGCGACTGGGTCGATCTCACGAACCCGGGGGTTTCGGTCGTTTACGCGGACCCGAAAACTTCGGGAGGAGCACGCTGGAACTTGATGGCCGTCGCAGCCGACGGGTACTGGCCCAACGGCGTTCTGGCCAGTGCAACGCCGATGAACCCGGCAGGGGCCGAAAAGCTGCTCGCGGATATCCAGCGCAATGTCAGCGTGATGGATCCTTCAGGCCGGCAGAGTCTTGCGACTTTCCTTCGTGATTCGGGCGATGCGATCGTGACATACGAAAACGATCTGGTTCAATGCGAACGCTTGACAGGTCGACCGATGCCATACGTGATTCCGAACAGGACAGTCTGGATCGAAATCCCTGCAGTGGAAGTGATCGCAACCACTCAAGTCAATGGACGAAGCGAACTGGCTCGCGAATTTCTTGCGTTTCTGGGCAGCGAAAGTGCGAAGCCGATCTGGGCTCGCTTCGGCTTTCGGCCAGTGAGCGGCACAGGCGACGCCGAAGGACTGCCGCCGGTACCTCAAGGGGTCGTCCGAATCGCGGACATGGGCGGCTGGAAACTTGCACGAGAAAACATCTTCGGGCCAGATGGGCTATGGTCGAAGAGCTTTCTCGAACGGGCAGCGAAACCAGCAGAGAATGCCCCGGCGGAGAACGAGAAATGAGTTCGACTTCGGCCGATCGGCCTGTACCGCTTGGGGGGCTGCTCCTGCGCTGGAGTTGCCTGAGTTATCTGGGTGTGGTCGTGTTGTTTCCGTTGACGGCCGTGGTGATACGGGCATTGTCGGCGGGGCCAGTGCGATTGTGGAAAGAGATCGTCAATCCGTTCGCCTGGCATGCGATTCGCTTGAGCTTGACGACGGCTCTGGTCATGGTGGCGATCTCGGTGGTGACGGGCACAGCCACGGCATGGGTGCTGGCCCGCTACGAGTTCCCCGGCAAGGGCTTCGTCAACGCTCTTGTCGACTTGCCCTTCGCCGTGCCGACGATCGTCACCGGCCTGATGCTCGTGGCATTGTTCGGGCCAAGCAGCACGCTGGGCGTCGTCCTGAGCGGATTCGGCCTGCCTGTCATCTATGAGCAGTCGGGGATCGTTCTGGCTTTGTTGTTCGTCTGCTATCCGTTCGTCGTGCGCAGCGTTCAGCCTGTGCTGGAAAATCTTGATCCGGCCGAGGAAGAAGCCGCGGCAACGATGGGTGCAGGGCGATGGCTGATCTTCCGCAAAGTCACATTGCCTGCTCTCGTGCCTTCGATCGTTTCCGGGGCAGGGCTTTCGTTCAGCCGGGCTCTCGGCGAATTCGGAAGTGTCGTGATTGTCGCTGGCAATCGGCCGTTGTCGACGAAAACCGCACCGCTTTACGTTTACGGCGAAGTGGAGGGGTTCAATGTGGATGGCGCGATGGCAGTCAGCCTGGTTCTCCTGACCTGCTCGCTGATCAGCCTTGTCGCGGCGTCGAAACTCGCGGAGCGTCAGGGATGAAGCCCCCGAAACCGGCCACTTCGCCGGAAATGACATGGCCGCAGAGATTTCTGATCGCCGCGGTGCTCGCCTGGTTCGGGCTTTTGATTCTCGGGCCGGCCGTGGCATTGGTGCGGCGCGCGATGGAGCCGGGTATCGGCCGATTTTTCGCGAAGCTGGCCGAGCCTGATGCCATCGAATCGCTCTGGCTGACTGCAAAAATCACGGCCGCCGTGACCGTCTGCAACACGATTTTCGGTATCGGCATGGCGATCGTGCTTGTCCGTCAGCGGTTTTGGGGCCGCAGGCTGATGGACGGCGTACTTGACCTGCCGTTCGCCGTTTCGCCCGTGATCGCCGGACTGATGCTGATCATCCTTTACGGCCCGCGGTCGACGATCGGGTCGCGGCTGAGCGATATGGGGCTGCCGATCGTTTATCACCTGCCCGGGATGATCCTGGCCGGCCTGTTCGTCACGCTGCCGCTTGTCGTGCGGAGCGTCGCCCCGATCCTCGAAGAGGTCGGTTCGGATCAGGAAGAGGTGGCCTCGACGCTCGGGGCCGACTGGTGGACGACTTTCCGAAAAATCACCCTGCCGACGATCCGCTGGGGTATCGCTTATGGCTCGGCCCTGGTCGTGGCCCGGAGCCTTGGCGAATTCGGGGCTCTGCTGGTGGTTTCCGGCAATATCATCGGGCGGACACAGACGGCCACGCTCTACGTCCATGACCAGGTGGAAAGCTTCGAACCGCATGGGGCTTATGTCATGAGCACCGTACTGGCCGGTCTCTCGTTCGGAATGCTGATCGCCCTTGAGGCGGTACGTAACCGTACGCACAGGCAGGAATACGGGGCCGAAGAGAGTCAGGATCCATCAGTCGAGAGGAAAACGATCCGGCCAACCCGACGGCATTGACGGCCGTTGCAGCGGATCCCCGATCGAATTCCTCACAAGACACAGACAGGCAAGAGACTCGAAATGGACATCGTCGTTCGCAATCTCAGCAAACGATACGGAAATTTTCAGGCCATCGATGACGTTTCGTTCTCGATTCCCGGTGGCCAGCTTGTGGCGCTTCTGGGGCCTTCCGGATCCGGCAAAAGCACGATCCTGCGAGCGATCGCCGGGCTCGAAACACCTGACTCCGGCTCGATCGAACTCGTCGGCGAAGATGCCACCAACCTGCCCACCCAGCGGCGCGGGATCGGCTTCGTGTTCCAGCACTTCGCCCTTTTCCGGCACATGACCGTCCGCCAGAACGTGGCCTTCGGTCTGGAGATTCAAAAGCTCCCGAAGACTGAGATCAAGGAGCGGGTCGACGAACTTCTCGACCTGGTGCAACTGACGGCATTCGCCGAGCGATTCCCGCTGCAGCTCTCTGGCGGGCAGCGGCAGCGTGTGGCGCTGGCCAGGGCCCTGGCTCCCAAGCCGCGCGTGCTGTTGCTGGACGAACCGTTCGGCGCACTCGATTCGAAAGTGCGTGAGGAGCTGCGTCTGTGGCTGCGCCGGCTGCACGACGAAAGCCATGTCACGAGCCTTTTCGTGACCCATGACCAGCAGGAAGCCTTCGAGGTGTGCGACCAGGTCGTCGTGCTCAACAAAGGCAAAATCGAACAGGCCGGACCGCCCCAGGAGCTTTACGAAAACCCGGCGAGCCCGTTCGTGACCGAATTTCTCGGCCAGGTCAATATTCTGCGTCCTGAAACGATCCTCGGAATGGATCTGGACGACGAAAAGCCACTCCCCGTGCCGATCCCGGGATCCAATTCAGGCACGATTTACGTTCGGCCGCACGATCTGGAAATCTGCCGCACCCGGGGCGATCTCCCCGGCTGGCCCGCGTTGATCCGTCGGCTCACGCCCCTCGGCTGGCTGGCCCGGGTGGAACTGACTTTGCCGGACGGCACTTCGGTTCATGTACAGATCACCCAGGCGACCAGCCGCGAACTCGGTCTGGAATCGGGGCAGGAAGTCTATGTCCGGCCGCGGGATCTCAAATTCTTCGACCACACGACCGAAGAATCCGGTGTGGTCAATTACGTGATCTGAAGCTCAATGGATCCGGTTCGGCTCATTCGAACGCAACGGACAGCAAGGCTTCAGGTTGCAGTTTTCAGCGGGCGGATGCCGTTCGGGGAACGACGAAGAAGTCGGGACCGATCATCGCGCGCCACGTCTGCTGCTGCGTTTCGTCCAGCTCTCGGAAGACCTGCCTGATGACTGTCTCTCTACGGGCGAGATCCGTCGGCGCGGACTTTCCGGCAGCTCCGAGAATTTCGCGGATTTTCGATTTCTGAGCTTCCGTCAAGTGCACGGTCTGGCTGATCTGGGGCCGGGTTACGAGAGCTGAGGGCCCTTCCCATTGCAGGTCGATCTGGTTCAGCCGCGCGTTCTGTTCCGGAGAAAGTTCGCGATTGAGCCATTCGAGCTGTGCCTGGTCGATCTTGCGCCGAAGCACGAGAGCGTCCTTGTCACTGCGCCCTTTCAACTCCGCTGCCTGGCGCCCAAGCTCGGCGATCATGTCCCAGGTTTTTCCACGCTGGTCTTGCGTCAGATTCAGGTCTGCGGCGACATCGTCCCGGCTGAGCAGGAGAATCGGCGCGGTCCGAACGCCGATGCGTTCGTCCGGCAATTGCCAGACCGCGGTCCGAACCGCAGAACTGTCCTTCTTCGGCATCGGGGGAGAATCCGCCCCGGCGACGATCAGGCCGATCGTGGCAAAAAAACAGGTGGGCAATACGCTTCTGCCGATCCTCATCGTTCGCATCCTTGCGATCGGCGGGATATTTGGGGGCCACGTCCGTACCGGTATCCGAACCGTCGGATGCGCCCGGAATCCCATCCGAACCGCCAACCTTATAACGTAATCGGCGAAATCGGAACAGGGCAATCATCCGCAACGACCCGCACGACCGTCACGATCGTCGCGATTCGTTTCAGTCGTGCCAAGCGCACTTCCGATAGGAATGATGAGCCGAGTCGATCCGCGAGCGAACCTGCGCGGGGAAACGACCGGCTGGCCGAAATGAGGTAAACGGAAGATGGCATCTCCAGCCGCGGGTCCCAAAAAGCCGAGCATCGCTTATCTCTGGTGCGCCGCGACACTCGTTTGCGCCCTGGCGTTACCGATCTCGCTCGCAGTGTTCAATCCGACACTCATGTTCGAACGAGGCTGGGAGCAATACGCCGGCACGACGCTTTACCTGATCGCTCTGGTTTTGCTCGCGGCCCACTTGCGGCGATTCTGGCGTGAAGAATCCGGTCTGATTCAGGCCGGTGCGCAGCTGTCGTCGCTTTTCCTGACCGGGCAGGGCAATCGACCGCCCGTTATCGCGGGTCAACCAGCCCAGCCCGGGGCTTTCGCCCGGCCAGCGGGCCATGATTCGGGCGAATCGATCGCCCAGCGGCGGCTGCATCAGCTCCATTCGGCCGCAAGATCATCGGGCATCGACGGTTTCCAGCATGTCATGGAACTCAACCGGGAACAATCTGCCCTGGATCAGGAACATGAATCGGGGCGGTTCACGCTGATCCGTTACATCCTTTACCTTCTGCCCGTCATCGGTTTCATCGGCACGGTGGAAGGCATTTCCAAGGCCCTGGCCAACATCAGCGTCGTGCTGCCGATGGTCAAGGACCTCGACGGCTTCATGAACAACCTGACGAGCGTGACATCGGCCCTACAGATCGCGTTCGACAGCACGCTCCTTGCACTTTTCCTGAGCGCGACGCTCATGTTCGTGCAGACGACGATGTTGCGGCGGGCCGAAGACCTCCTCTCGAGAATCGACCGCTGGATCGTCGACTCGGCCCTGATGCCGCTCGCCACCGTGGCCAAATCCGGCGTTACGATCGACACGGACCATGAGAGTGAAGAACAGCGCTGGGACGCGCTGCTGGAAAGTGTGGACGAAATCGCCCGTGCCCTGGGTGTGGGCCTGGGCCCGCAAACGGAAAAACTCCAGCAGGCAGTGGACAGACTCGCCGCGGGCCTTTCCGGCCTGGATTCGGCGACACAAAGACTGGCCGAAGCCGGCTCGACGGGACATCACCTGGCCCGGCTGACGGAAGCCGGGATTCGCTCTGGAACGGCTCTGGAACGGATCGAGGGCGTCGTCGAAACGCTTGCCCAGAAAGGCCGGGGCGACTCCGCCCTCGAAGCCGTAAGGCAAAGCATGGAACGTACGACCGTCGCCGTCGAATCTCTGGCCCAGAGGAGCCGGGGCGACTCCGCCCTCGAAGCCGTAAGGCAAAGTGTGGAACGTACGACCGTCGCCGTGGAATCACTGAACCATCAGTTCCAACAGTCTTTCGAAAGGTCGAGCCGTCAAAGCCAGGAAAATCTGACAAGAACCCTTTCAAGCCTCAAGGACGCCATCGAACTGATCAACGTTTCGATCGAGCAGGGCAACACACTCTACCGCGGTATCGTCCGAACCATGTTCGACAACCGCTCGGAAGACGCCCTGAAGCGAGTCGGGTGACCTTCCTGGATCGCGTACGAGACGAACCGCAAACCGCTTTAGATGGCTTGAATCCGCATAGTATCGCTTAGATCAGCACGGAACCCGTGCTGATCTAAGCGATCAACTGAAAATATAGCTAATTTAGGCAATTCAGGCATTTGCAATTTGATGCAAGTCGATGGCTTTTCTAGGAATTCCACGAAAAAGTGACTGGAAAGGGTTTGGCCTGAATGGCGAGTCTCGTTATGGTATGGAGCGTAGATTCGACGTCGCGACTGGATTCGCACTGAGGTCACCTGGGGGGGGTAATTCGCTGATGAGTCCATCACATGCAATGAACCGGGCACGCGGAGCGATGCTCGGCATGGCGGTGGGGGATGCACTTGGGGCACCCCTTGAAGGTTTGGGGTCTCAGCAAATCAAGAACAGTTATGGCCTGGTCGACGATTATGTAGACGGTAGCAGGGCCTGGCGGCGGAAATCGGATCGATGGCGATTGCCAGGTCTTTATACGGACGACACGCAGCAGGCCTTATGCGTCGCCGAAACGCTGATCGAATGTGGCGAAATGCAGCCTTCGCATCTCGCCGAGATCTGGCGGAAGATGTACCGGACTCATGTGGATTGCACCAGCGGTAAATTCCCCAACGGCGTGCACCGCAACATCGGCCGGAACTTCCGGAAAACGCTCGAAAAACTCATCGCTGGCCAGCCGCAAGGTGAGATTACCCAGGCAAGCGCCGGGCTGGGTGCTGCCGTGCGGGTCATTCCTCTTGCGATCGCCTATCATCAGGATTCGGATCAACTTTATCGAGCGGTCGTGGAATGCAGCCTGATTTCGCATAATGACATTCGCAGTGTCGCGGCAGCTCTCGCCGTCGCTTTCGCAACCGCCCGGCTGCTCAACGGCGAGGAAAAGGCTCCCTCGCTGATCCTGCGCGTCGCCGGCGATGTGGCCCGATGCGAACGTCGCCTGGCGACGGAATATGGCGACAGGATCGTCGGCCTCTCGTGCCATCCGAATGCGATTTCCCGCTGCATCGGGCAGGTCGAGCGAGCCGTCGAGCTGTCGCAGGAAGATGCCTTCGCGATGATTCTCGACGAAGCTCGTCATCACGGGCCCAGCGCACCGTTCAAACTGCCGACGAAAGGTTTCGCTCCTGCGGCTCTGGCTACATGCTTCTACATGTTGATTCAGTCCGAGTCCTATCAGGACGGCGTCATCGAACTGATCAATCTGGGAGGCGACGCGGACAGCGCCGGTGCGATTCTGGGCGCCATGAGCGGCGCGTATTTCGGATATCAGGGCATCCCGAAATTCTGGTTGACGCCTCTCCACAATGCCGACGGGATCGACACAAGAGCCGTCGCCCTGACACTTCCGCCCGAAAAAGTGGACCGATCGAAAATCCCCGACCTGATCGAAATCGAAAAACACCTGTGTGTTCTCGAAAGCCGGCACAGGCAATTCCTGAGCCTCTCTCAGACGAATGGCCACAAGGGCGGAACTGTCGTGGACAGCTCAATCCAGCGTCAGCATGACATCGTCGAGGGTCCGCCCAAGCCGGAACCCAACGCCTGATCGATCGACCCCGGCGTCAAAATACAGAGATCTCCCGGTGTCATCCGACTCGGGAGATCTCCGTTTTTTTGCCTGAAATTGACTCGGAAAGCCGCCATTCGATCCGATCGGGACCAGCAATGGCTACCGGCCAGAACGCGGTAATCCGGCCCGTTCCAATGCAGCGAAAATGTCAGTTGGCGGCCTCGTTCGCCGGTGCAGGCTTCGTGGAGCCCTTATCCTTTTCGCTCCTGGGCTTTTCGAAAATGATGATGTGCTGCCAGGGCAGGCGCGGGTCGTTCTTCACGAATCCGAACCCCTGTGCTTCAACTTCTTTCCTTGCCTGGGCGAGCGTCATCTTGTGTTCAGGCTTGATCGGAACGTCAGGATCCTCAGCCCGAAATTCGATCAGCACGAGCCTTCCGCCAGGTTTGAGCGCTTTCTTGATGCCTGTGAGCGTATCGATCGGGTCCGAGCATTCGTGGTAGACATCCACCATGATCGCCAGATCGATCGCCTCTTCGGGCAGTTTCGTATCTTTCGGCGTGCACAGAATCGGCGTGATGACCTTATCAAGCTTCATCTGGCGGATGTTCCGCTTGAGCATGTTGATCATCTGCGGCTGAATATCGGTTGCGTAAACTTTGCCGGTCGGCCCGACTCGCCGGGCCATGCGGACGGAGGTGAAGCCCACACCAGCACCGACATCCGCAACGACATCGCCAGGCTTGAGATCCAGCGCATCCAGCATCGCTTCCGGGTGTTCTTCATCTTCCCTCGTGTCACGAACGAGCCAGTCCGCGCCGAGGTAACTCATGACCGGAGCGATCGGTCGGCCCATGAACATGCCGGGACGGTCGGGAAACTTGTGCGGATCCGGTTCGTGATCCGAATTCGCCGGCTTGAGGGGGCTCGGAACATCGACAGCTGGCTTCTTCTGAGCCAGGGCCGAAGGCAGAACCGAGTCGGATAACCCGAGGAATATCGCGAGAATCGCGAAAACGGCGGCCGGCTTCGATTTTGCGAACATGTGCCGAAACTCCCTCATCGAGACAACGTCCAGGTCTGGCGAACGATGCGAATCTGTCGCCGCGCGAGAATCCTCAGGCGATGACGTCGCGGACGACGCGACCGGCCTGGCCATCGAGCAGGCTCAGCTTCTGACCGCCCCGCTCATACACCATCTTATCGATATCGAGCCCGAAAAGTTCGGAAACCGTCGCCAGCCAGTCGGTATGGAGCACCGGATCGACGACCGCCTTATGCCCGAAATCGTCCGTGGCACCGTAAGAACATCCACCTTTGAGACCGCCACCGGCCATGCACAGAGTGAACCCGTCGGTATTGTGGTCACGGCCCGGCGTTCGACCAGGCCCCCGGTACTGAATCACAGGCAGCCGGCCCATCTCGCCTCCCCAGTGCACCAGTGTGCTGTCAAGCATGCCGCGGGCTTTCAGGTCGGCGATCAGTGCAGCCGAGGGTTTGTCCACAGTCGCGCAGGTCTTGGGCAGCACGGTGTTGATGTTCTCGTGCATGTCCCAGTTGTAATGCCAGATCTGAACGAACCTCACGCCCCGTTCCACAAGCCGCCGGGCCACGAGACACGCCTCACCGAAGCGGCGTGTCTCAGGCCGATCGAGCCCGTACATGGTTTTCACGTACTCAGGCTCGCGACTGAAATCCATAGCCTCCGACGCCGCAAGCTGCATGCGGGCGGCCAGCTCGTAATTGGCGATCCGGGCCGCCAGTTCCGGTTCGTCTGGATGCGTCTCCATGTGAGCTTCGTTCAGATTTTTCAGCAGGTCCAGCCCCTCCCGCTGCGGCTTGCCCTTCAGCGCGGATGGGGGATCGAGGTTGAGAATTCGCGGATCCCGATCCCGAACGACCGTGCCCTGATAAATCGAAGGAAGAAATCCGTTCGACCAGTACGGCGAACCTGGCGGATTCGCATAAAGCGGCATCGCCACGAATGCCGGAAGATTCTGACTTTCCGAGCCAAGAGCGTAACTGAGCCAGCTCCCCAGTGCCGGTCGGCTGGCCCCGGTACCGCGAGCGGTGTTCAGGGCACGCATACCGGCGACGTGATTCCGCAAACCGCCCAGATGCATGGACCGGATGAGGCACAGGTCGTCGGCCAGCCGGGCCATGTGGGGCATCAGCTCGGAGATTTCCAGCCCCGATTGCCCATGCCTGTCGAACCGGAACGGGCTGGCCATGACCTGTTTCGACGCACCGCCGGCGTTGTCGAACGCGATCTCGGCCCCCGGATAAATCTTGCCTTCGTATTTCTTCAGCAGCGGCTTCGGGTCGAACAGGTCGAGATGGCTCGGTCCACCGCCCATGAACATGGAGATCATGGCCCGAGCCCGAGGCTCTTTATGGGGCTTTTTGGGCGTCAGGTCATGCACGACCGGTTCCGTGGCCGGCTTCGGGGGTGCCGCCTGCACGACACCGTCCCGCTGGAGCAGCCCCGCGAGAGCCAGACCGCTCAAGCCGAAGCCGCTCGCGGACAGAAAATGGCGACGATTCGATTCCGGGCAGTTTCCTGGATACATGGCTGGTCAGTCCAGATAGAGGAACGCGTTGGCCTGAAACAGTGTCTGGCATAGCCGGGTCCAGGCATCGAAGCGCTCAGGCGGCTTTTCGGTCACGATCGCCTCGGGGCGGCTTTTACGGGCATCCGGCGCTGCCTTGTTGCCCAGAATTTCGTTCTTGTGCTCGTCGAGAAACGCCATCATCGCTTTCGATTCGGCCGTTGTCGGCAGCCTTCCCCACGCGGCGGTGCAGGCCATTCGAATACGAGATTCGTCGTCGGCGGCCTCATTCGCAAGCCGTGCGGCGAACCGTTCGGCCATGCGGCCGACGAATGCGTCGTTCATCATCCAGAGCGCCTGAGTCGGCACGTTCGAGGCTTGGCGGATTTCGCAATTCGGGTCGAGCCGGGGCGCGTCGAACGCTTCCAGCGAAGGCAAGGGCGATTGCCGCAGCACCTGCAGATAGATCGTTCGCCGGTACACCTGGTCGGGCGTGCCCTGCACCTGAGGCTGGCCATCCTCGGTGACCGCGACCGTGACGGGTGGCCCGAAGGCCTGCGACCGCAGCTCTCCCGCGGCGGAAAGCAAGGCATCACGCACATTCTCGGCGGGCAGGCGTCTCAAATCGGCCCTGTGCCACAGGCGATTTTCCGGATCGACTCGTTCGGCCTCGGGCCGCTTCACCGCACTTTGCCGCCAGGCCCGGCTCGTCAGGATCTGCCGGTGCAGCCGCTTCAGGCTCCAGCCGTTTTCCATGAAATCGACGGCGAGCCAGTCCAGCAGTTCCGGATGCGTCGGCTTGCCGCCCTGCGACCCGAAATCGCCCGGAGTATCCACGAGACCTCGGCCGAAATGCTGCAGCCAGACCCGGTTGACGATCACGCGGGCCAGCAGCGGATGTTCGCCCGAAGTCAATCGTTCCGCCAGGGCCAGGCGCCGGCCAGTCGACTTGAGCCCGGAAACCGGCTCCAGATCGGCCTCAGCCGGCGATTCGTACAGCACGGTAAGGTCGCCGATCGATACCGGGTTACCCGGGCTTTCGACATCGCCGCGATGCAGCAGCCGCGTTTCGGGCGGCTTCGCCCGAGCGGGATCCGCTTCCACGAAAGCCCGGAACGTATCCGGCGCGGGACGCTTTGACTGGATCGCGGCGATCGCTTTCTCTTCGGCCTCGATCGCATCGTTGAAAGGCTTGTAGGCCTTATCGAGTTCCAGATACAGCTTCAAGGCCCCGATGGACTTCGGCACGTCGACGTTCGGGTGGTCCTCGATCAGCTTCTTCTCCTCGGCCGTCCGGTCTTTTTCCTTTTTCGGCCACGCGGATCGAGCCAGGGCCCGCTGATCATCGCTGGTCAGTTTCTTGAGTTCGTCCTCGAAGACATGCTTGCGGGCCTTCTCGACGGCTTCGTCGAGCTTCTTTCGGGCCGGGACGAGGGCGGCCTCGACTTCCGCCGTTTTCGTCTCGGCACCGGGCTTCACGAACGCCAGTGTCCGCTGCGGCGGCGTCTTCCAGCGGGCAGGGTCGAACCCGGGCTCGAATACGGCCCGGAGCCTGTAAAAATCTGCCTGAAGAATCGGATCGTATCGGTGGTTGTGGCATTCGGCGCAGCCGACCGTCAGGCCATAGAAGGCGGACGAGACGATCTTGACCGTGTCCGAAACGACCTGATTCCGCAGTGCTGGAGTGTTGTCCTCACCCCGGCCGGTCGGGTCGGGAGCCATGCGTAGAAACCCGGTCGCTGCCAGCAGTTCGGCCTGTTCGGGCGTTGGACGTTTGGGCAGGGGATAGCCCACCAGTTCGTCGCCAGCCAGTTGCTCGGTGACGAATCGATCGAACGGCTTGTCGCGATTGAACGCTTGAATGACGTAATCCCGAAAGCGCCAGGCGTCGGCACGCACAGTGTCGAGTTCGTTTCCGCCTTCGGAATCGGCATAACCGGCTACGTCCAGCCAGTGGCGGGCCCATTGCTCGCCATATCGAGGGTTCGCGAGATAACGGTCGACCCAGTCGGGCCAGGAAGTCATCGAATCAGCCGGATCGCTGAAAGCCGCGATCGCTTCGGGCGAAGGGGGCAGGCCCGTCAGGTCGAAGCTGAGCCGCCTCAGCAGCGAAAGAGGTGCCGCCTGTTCCGCAAAACCGAGCCCGTTCTTTCTGAGTTCCGCAAGCAGAAACGCATCGATCGGCGATATCGGCGCAGTGTCGCCATCGGAGACCACGGGCACGGGCGGCTTTCGAAGCGGCCGATAAGCCCAGTGGAGTCGCTCTTCAGGTAGAATTTCCGGAATATCGGTTACGCTTTCGGGCTCCGGGCGTGCTGTCATCGCCCCGGAATCGATCCAGGCCTTGACCGTCTCGATCTGCGCCTCGGTCGGCCGTACCTTGATGTGCTCCGGAGGCATTTCTCCATCGATCATGCGAGCCCAAAGCGGGCTCTCCTCGCCCTGGCCCGGAACGATCGCGGGCCCGGTTTTGCCGCCGTGCAGAGCCGTCCGCCGTAGACGCAGGTCGAGCCCGGCTTCGGTCTTCGATTCGCCATGGCAGCCGATACAGTGCGTTTTCAGGATCGGGCGCACGTCCCGCTCGAAGACCAAGGACGACGTACCTTCCGGAACCGCCGCGGAAGGCTTTTCGTCAGCCATGGCCGCGGTGGACAAGGCGATCGCCATGCATATCGACAAAATTGAGCGCCGAATACGCAACGGTAAGGGCCAGGTCGATGGAAATCGATCGACGACTGGATGATCGCTTTTGCCGAGAGATAAGTGGCAAGCCACTTTCAACCAGGCCGAGGCAGGGGAGTAGGAACGGGACAAGGCGATGGCTCCGGAATGCGGGAACGAATCCGGTGGCAGGACTCTGAGCATTGCGAGGACCGCGAAGCTCGAAGGGAACTTATTGAATATATTACGCAGGACGACTACCGTAAAGCGAAATCGCGTGATTCGAATTTTCGATGCGGCTTCGCATCTCCGGAAGGTTGTCGGTCTTGGAGCGTTCGAATCCGGTCGACGCGATGTCCGCCACGGGATGCTGACCACGGAATGAAAGCACCTGCTTCGATAAGTCTGCCGTTCGCCGTCGCGATATTGCTGATCCCGGCGAGTTTTGCCTGGTCGTACTTCCATGACGCCGCGACTCAGGACGGCCCGTCGCACCTGGCAGCCGCCAAAATCGCCAACGACTGGGTGATGCAATCGCTCGGAAACACTCGACCGGGCGCGGTTTTCGAAACTTATCGATTACAGTTCGAACCGGTGCCGAACTGGAGCGGACAGGCTCTAGGGATGGCTCTTTGTGCGACTTTGCCGATCCATCTGGCCGAAATCTTGATGAATCTCGCCGGTGTCTGGATTCCGGCAATGTCGCTCGCGTGGCTTGTCGTCTCGATTCGAAACGCCGGATCGACCGACGAATCGGAATGGGCCGGGACCATTTTCCATGCACTCTGGATCTCTACTCTTGCGACGAACGTGCTCTGGACGTTCGGATTCACGTCCTTCCTGCTCGGCCTCGGCATGGCCTGGTTTTTCCTCGGGCGTTTACTGGTTTTCGCCAGGTCAGGCGGCTGTTTCCGCTGGTTCACGCTCACCCTCTTCTGGTGTGCGACCTTCGTTTGTCACCTCGTTGCATTCGCGATCGGCGGGGTCATCGCGGGTTGTCTGCTGCTATTTTATCCCGGCTGGTCGATCGCGCGCCGCGTGGCCATCGCAGTATCGCTGGGCTGTGCAGCGCCGCTCTGGCTGCGTTATCGGAATCTGACTGGCGGAAGCGCTTTCGAACCGATCTGGGAGCACTTGAGCGGTTCGGAATTACTGAGCGTTTCGAACTGGGCCCGCCAGTTCGGCTGGATCGACCCCTTATCTCTTCATACGAAATCCTGGCATCCTTTCACGGGAGATATCGGGGCGAAGGGGTTGGCGTTCCAGCCGGGAGTCTGGATCGCCGTGGCGAGTTCGGCAGTCGTGTTCGAAGCGCTTCGTCGGCGTTTCATTGGAATTCGAAACGATATTTCGAAATCTGAAGTCACGAATCGCATTCCGGGGGGTGCCGGCCATTTCGAAGCCGAGAAATCAGGAGAGCCCTTAAATTCGCCAAAACGCATCGCACGATTCGCGGCGAGTATTCGACAGCGTCGATTGCCGGAATGGTTCGGCTTCGTCGTCGCCGGTTCCATTCTGGCGATTCTCGGCACGATCGGACCTGATAGCCTGGGAGCGCAGCAGGGGCATTACCTGCCGCAGCGATTCTGCCTTGCGGCCCTGTGCCTGGTTCCGCTGATTCTCTCAACGGTCCAATGTCGCGTATCTTCGATCTCCACCGGATTTCTGGCGATCGCGTGGGTTCTGCAGACGGCGGGCGCGATCGACTTCGCTCGTAGTTCGCACCACCTGACACAACCCGTGCGAGCGGAAGCTGACTCGATTCACCCTGGTGACCGCATACTAGCCCTGATCGATGCCGTGCCCTGGCCATACAGAAGCAATCCCCGGCTTCATGCGGATGCCCTGCTGGTCCAGGGAGCAGACGATGTCGCTTCGTGGAATTTGTATGAGGCTGCCCATCCTTATTTCCCGTTACGATTTCGTTCGATGGTTCCGGAGATGGAACCCGCTGCGCTCGAAGCCTACTCACTGGCCGTAACTCGAAACGATCCGGCTATTGCTGAGCAGGAACTCGATTCGATCCTGTCCGCGGCCGAGGGCAGGGCAACTGTCGTGGCTATTCTGACGGATCGATCGTCGCCACGAAGGATTCAGGCCGAAAAGGTTCTGAGCCAGCGCGCAGCATGGCGCAAGGTCACATCAGGCCCGGAATGCCTGATTTATCGCGGTATCGAATGACTCGCGATGGATCGAAAAAACCCTCGAGTCGTGCACGTTTAAAGATCGTGACGACTCGAGGGCCGATCGAGGAAGGCTTGAAATATTGTGAGTGACGGATCTTTGTCCAGCTCCGGACGCTTCATGGGACCGAGCGAGAACAAAAGGTCGAATCAGGTCCGGAGACGCATCACGTCGTAGACGAAAGTACCGATACTGAGTGTATCTGTGTGCGTAGGACGAACTGTCCGAAGAGTCACTGTGCTCTTAAATTAACCGCTACGGAATTCGGTGTCAACAAAATCCGATGCCGTGAACTTGCGAATTTAGGCGATTCGCGAAAAAGCTGACTTCCCGAAAATAACCTCGAAATCCGGCAACTTTCGCCAGGGGCCCGGGCAATTGCACCAGGCCCTGGCGAACCCTGTCATTTCTTTTTGAGTTCGAATTTGTATTGAACTTCGTCGATCGTCGAGAATTCGGTGGGGCGATCCTGGCCCGGCATGGACACGCACAGGACGAGCTTTTCGCCCTCGAGCTTGTAGATCGCTTTGCCGACCTTGTTTTCGCCTTGCCCGTCGGGGCTTTCCGTGATCGTGATATCCATGGTCGCGTTCGGTTTCGCGCCGGAATCGAGCTTGAATTCCGCCTTGTAAACGTTGCCGTTGACGTTCGCTTCGAGTTTGTTGTCGGTGAATGTCCAGGTGGCGTCGAAGCCATCAGAACCGTCATTACCCCATTTACCCTGGAGCGCCTTGACGGCGGCTTCGTCCGCCTGAACTCCGGCGAAAACGGCCAGGCACAGAACCGAAGCGAACAGAATCCTTCTCGTGAACATGCGTCAGAACTCCTCTGAACAGAACGGATTGTGTGAATTCCGATCGATGCGAACCGTGATTTCCCCGGCAGAAATGTATCCGCATGACAGAATGATCGATGATAACGATTTTGACGGCAATATACCAGAAACTCAAAGTTACGTACGAATCGGCCGGACTGGAATTCGAATTCCCGGAGAGATCGCGTATGATCTTTTATCGCAAGCGTGGGTGGCGGAACTGGCAGACGCGCTGGATTTAGGTTCCAGTACCGAAAGGTGTGAGGGTTCGACTCCCTCCTCACGCATTCCGTAACCGAAGTGGAACCGGGCCACAGTGTTCCTTTTTCGTAAGTTCGGACCGAATTTCACAATTCCGATGATTGCGGCTCGATAATTCGACGGATACTCTGAATACGATTTCGGGCGCGGCATGCGGCCTGATCTTCGTGACATTCGATGTTCGCGAATCCGTGATTCAGGCAAGAAGCCGTACCGACACCAAAGAATCGAGGACCGTTCCGATGCAGGCTTTGCTCATCGTGCTTGGCGTAATTCTGGGAATCGTGGCTCTGGCGGCCCTGTTCGTCGCGGGTATTTACAACGGCCTTGTCACCCTCAAGAACCGCTACAAAAACGCTTTCGCGCAGATCGACGTCCAGCTCAAACGCCGGTACGACCTGATCCCGAACCTGGTGGAAGCCGTCAAAGGCTACATGCAGCACGAAAAAGGGACCCTCAATGAAGTGATCGAAGCCCGTAACCGTGCCATGGCCGCTGGCCAGCAAGCGGCCGCGAACCCGGGCGACCCGAACGCCATGAACAAGTTGAACCAGGCCGAAGGGCAGCTCGGCGGAGCACTGGGCCGGCTCTTCGCCTTGAGCGAAGCTTACCCGGACCTGAAAGCCAACACGAACATGCTGCAGCTTCAGGAAGAACTCACTTCGACGGAAAACAAAATCTCGTTCGCCCGCCAGGCGTTCAATGACGCCGTCACGGCCTACAACATCAAGCGTGAAGTTTTCCCGAACGTGATTTTCGCCGGTATGTTCGGCTTCTATCCCGCGGAACTCTTCGAAGTCGAAAGCGAAGCCGTTCGCGAGGCTCCGCAGGTCAAGTTCTGATCCGAACGGTCAGGCAGGCCCGAAAAGCGTGAGGATTCCGGCCCGGCGATTTTCCGTACGGGTCCGGAATCGAGAATTCGCTCGATTTCGAAGGCGGGGATGATTGGCGATGTCCGGAATGGGCCCAACGTCGTTCTTCGAACAGCAGGATCTCGCTCGCCGCAATTCGCGGCGGCTGATCTGGATGTTCGGCTTTGCGGTGCTCGCGGTGGTGGTCGCGCTGAACGTGATCGTTGCCGTGCTCGTATTCTCGGGGGACCGGCAGGGGGCCGAAATCGATCCCACCGCGTTGACGTTCGCTCTGGGAACGACGACCCTGGGCACCAGTGGGCTGATCGGCCTGGCGAGCCTCGGCAAGACCGTCGCCCTTTCGTCTGGTGGCTCGGTCATCGCCGAATCGCTCGGCGGCCGGCTGATCGAGCCTCAGGACGTGCGAGACTTCCACGAAAAACGGCTGCTCAACGTCGTCGAGGAAATGGCGATCGCTTCGGGAGTACCCGTCCCGCCGGTCTACGTCATGGACAACGAAGAAGGCATCAACGCCTTCGCGGCCGGTCACAGGCCGACGGACGCCGTCATCGGCGTGACCCGCGGCACGCTGACGACTCTCACGCGCGACCAGCTTCAGGGCGTGATCGCCCACGAATTCAGCCACATCCTCAACGGCGACATGCGGCTCAATATCCGCATGATCGGGCTGCTCTACGGACTGCTGTTCCTGAGCATGCTGGGCCGTATGATCCTGCGCATGATGGGCAACGCAAGAACGACTCGTCGATCACGCGACGAGAAGGGCGACCCTACGGCCGTGATCTTCGTCATCGCCGTGGCCCTGTTCATTCTCGGCTATCTCGGCTATTTCCTGGGCAGGTTGATCCAGGCCAGCCTTTCACGACAGCGAGAATTTCTTGCCGATGCTTCGGCCGTTCAGTTCACACGAAATCCGGACGGAATCGCAGGTGCCCTCAAGGCGATCGGTGGCTGGTCGCAGCACGCCCTGGTGCAGAATCCGGAATCGCTCGAAACGGCGCACATGTTCTTCAGCGAGGCGATCAGCAGGCTCTCGGCCCATTCGCCTTTCGCGACTCACCCTCCGCTGGAAGACCGGATCCGCAGGCTCGACCCCCACTGGGACGGAGTCTACCCCGCTCCGGAAGCGATCGAACGGAACGCATCGGAAGATTCCGCAAAAGCCGAAAAGCCGAAAAGGCGCGGGCCACTTGATCTGCCCGGGTTTCCGAATATGCCGGGCGGCGTTTCCATCCCGCCGATCGTCGCGGGGCTTGCCGAAGCCGGGGTCGTCGATCGACCGATCGGCGAATTGCGTGCAGGGCTGGATCGAAGCCTGGAATCCGTCGGCCGACCGGGCGAAGAGCAGTTCTCTTATGCCAGAGCTTTCCTCGATTCTCTGCCGGCCCTGATCGACGAGCTTGCCCACGAGCCGCTGAGTGCATCGTGCATCGTGCTCTGGTTGCTCTCGCCGCAGCAGGATCAGGTCGATGAACTTCCCGGCATTTTCCGTCGTGAATACCCGAGAGTGGCCGACGCGATGCCTGAGGGCCTGCGACCGTTCCCGGTCGACCTCATCAAACTCATGGCCCCGGCGTTACGCCACCTTTCCGGCAAACAGATGGCCGAATTGGTCGACACTACGGAACGGCTGATCATGGCCGATTCGAAAGTCCTGATGCGTGAATGGCTGGTTCGCCGGCTTCTGCTGAATCAGGTCCGCCGCTCGCGCGACCCGTTCCTGGCTCGATTCCGGCCGACGAGCGGGCCGATCCGGGATGTCGAAACCGCGACGCAAGTTCTGATCTCCGCAGTGGCATGGTCGGGCCATGGCCGCGACACCGACGGAAGGTCCGAGAACGACGTCATCAAAAGCATGCGAGTGGCTTCGGAAATTTTGAAATCACATATTCCGACATTTCCGATGGATCCATTGCCCCGAAGCGCAATCGGTGCCGACAGGCTCGACGCGGCGATCGCACGGCTCTGGCACGATCCAGCCCCTTTGAGACTCGCCCTGATTCGAGCTTCGGCGGCGATCATCGAAGCGGATCAAGTGGTCACGCCCCGGGAATTCGACCTTGTGCGAGTCATCGCGGACTCGCTCGACTGCCCGCTGCCGCCGATTCGTCTCGCAGCCGACTGAACGTCACGTAATCCCTGAGCGCATCAGGACGATTCGACGCGCGGAACGTCACGTAGATGCGCTTTCGAACACCCCACTTCCGAACGACGCAAGTTTACGCTGTTCTCGCAGCTTCTGGCTCCCCGACTTCCAGCTCGGGGGGCTACGACAATGCCTGCGAAGCCGATCCTGAACATGTCGGATCGATGACCGAATTGAAGACATCGGCCGAAAGGTGTCAGTCGCCCGTTCCACCGCCCATGAAAAAAGGCAAGCCCCATTGGTGGGGCTTGCCTGATCTTATCCGAAGCATGGTCTGAAACTGGTCGCCCTGGCTCAGTCCACGGGGCCGCCGCCGCGACGTCCGCCGCCTTGCTGGCCAGGCTGCATCTGCATGGAGGTCATGATGCTGTCGACATCGAATTCCTTGCCGATCATCTTCTTGTACGCTTCGGATTGACGCTTCGTCAGCAGTTTGAGAAGTGCTGCGTCGGCCTTATCACGAAGCTTGTTCTGCTCGTCGCGCATCTTCTCGAAGTTCTTGCGCATTTCGTCCTGGAACTTGGTTCGTTCTTCCGGAGACATATTACGCGGGTCGGGGCGTCCACCTTGTTGAGCCCCCGCGGCCTGATCATCGCCACCCTGTTGACCACCTTGCCCACCGCGTCCGCCACGACCACCCTGAGCCTGTTGACCCTGGTTCGCGTCCGCTCCGCCAGCCTGGCCACCACGAGCCCCACGACCGCCACCACCACCAGGACCACCACCGCCGGGGCCGCCAGGACCACGTCCGCCACCGAATCCGAAGGCCTGGGCCATCTGGCTGCGCATTTCCTGCTGGTTCGCGTCAATTTGAGCCTTGATCTTGGCGTAGGCCTGCTTTTGCTGGGCCGTAATGTTCAGCTTCTTGGAAAGGTCTTCCCGCTCGTAGATTCCGATCGGGCCATCGACCTGAATGGCGATCTCAGCCAGGCGTTTACGCTGATCGGCCGTGAGGATCTTGTTGATGCCCGCTTCGGCCTCTTTCGCCATCTTTTCGCCCATCTCCCGCATGGCGTTGAAGTCGAAGCCGCCGCCGGGGCCACCCTGACCGCCACGACCGCCCTGGCCACGACCGCCGCCACCCTTCTGCTGGGCCTGGTCTCGCATGTCCTCGAACATCTTGCGACGCTTTTCGTTCTGTTCGTTCTGCTCGTCCTTCAGCTGCTCTTTCTGCTTGTCAGTCAGCTTAAGATCCTTCTGAACCGCTTCGCTGTTCAGCAGGAATGCCGGCGAGGAAGCGATGCGGCCCATCATGCCGCCACCACCCATGAACCCCCGCATCGCCCCGAAACCACCAGGGCCACCCATGCCGCCGAAACCACCAGGGCCGCCGGGGCCGCGTCCGCCACCACCAGGACCGCCTGGCCCGCGACCGCCGCCACCGCCAGGACCGCCACCCTGAGCGTTCGAATTCGTATCCCGGCCGCCACGCTGCTGGGCCGACACCGAATGGGAATAAAATGTGCCAGCGATCAGCAGGCAAACCAGGGCGGAAGATCTCATGGCAAGCTCCTCAAGGCAATGATCGTTTCGATCGGTAGACCTCATTCACGGAAAGCTGTGGCTACAATCACGCCCAACGCCTTCCAAGTCTTCTCTTTAAGTCGGCGTCAAGTCTATCCGGATTGGCCCGAAAAATCCCTTTCGAAAATCATTTTGTTCCGGCATCTCCGCATGGTTCGCAGAGAATCTGCATGCACACGACAAAGCTATAAATAGGAGAGACTTATGAATTCCCCAAAAAGGATCGAATTCGCATCGAATCCACGATGCACCGAATGGTTCGCCGAACTCGACACGAAATGTATCGAATCGTATCCGAAGAATCGCCCCGGATCTTAGCCGTTCTGCATGATCATCCAGTATATCAGGAACGCGGATAGCCCCAGGCTCAATAGCCGGATCATAGCCCGATAAATTCCGTATCGAGTCGCTCCGACTTCATCGCCTGCGTCTGAAGGACCGTGCTCCTGCATCCGACCGACGACCCCCATACCTGCGATGTGGCCGAACCAGATCAGGGCCAGGCCGAACCCCTGCGAAAGCCATGACTCGATTGCCGGATCATGGCGCTCGGAAATTTCAGGCGAATTGACGCTGGCCAGGGCTTTTTCGGGATTCCAGATCGGGAGGGTCGTGACGGCTCCGGTTACAGTCCGGCCATCGGTCACCTGGATCGTCAGTGCGACCGACTCGGTCGAACCATCTCGGACCGAGCCGATAAGCCGTCCTTTCTGGGTATCGAACGAGAGCCCGTCGGGAAGGGGATCACGGATCGACCAGATGAGGGGCCGATCCGATCCTGCTCGAACCGAAAATGCGTATTCGTAACGCCTTCCGAGGATCGCCTCCGGCAATATATCGGGAATTTCAAGGGTCAGTGACGGCGTGTCCGGGCGATCTTCCTTCGCGATTGCCGCCGCCTGATCCGCTTTGGGAATCAGGGCCATGATGACCATCGTCAGCAGAAGAATAAATAGCAGGGCGCCCGTCAGTTTCGTGACTACGACAGCCACGAACGAATCTTCACCGGAACCGCCGAACTCCTGATGGAAACCGCCGCCTCGCCGGTTACGTCGCATCTCTGAACATCTCCCGATCCGCCGCTGCCGGGTGTTGACACGTGTTCCCGAAAGGCCGACGATGAATCGACATGCCCCGATCCGGTTCCGATTCCGTTCGAACAGGCGCAAATCGTTGCGCCTGCAGCGATCGAATTCGGTTCGGATCGAACCTCCCACGTCATGCCACATTCAGGTTATCGTCCATGAGAACGCACCCATTCCAACGATTCCGACGATTTCACCGGTTGATCCTCTTTTGCGGCCTGTTCGCGATTTCGGCCTCTTGTGCCCGATCCCAGACCAAAGAGGCGACTTACGACAATCTCGAGGGGCTCAAGATCCTGAAACCGGCGGATGTCGAGCATTACCCGACGACTCCGCCGCCAAAGGGAGCCACGATCCTGTTCGACGGCAAATCGACGGACGGATTCGAAACCGTCGACGGCAAAAAGCCGATCGCCTGGAAATTGACCCCCGAAGGCGCGATGCGCGTGACGAGGGGCGGCATCGTTTCGAAGGCCAAAATCGCCGAGCCTGTGCGCCTGCACGTCGAATTCCGCGTGCCCTACATGCCCAAATTCAAGGGGCAGGCACGAGGCAACAGCGGCGTCTATCTGCAGGGCAGGTATGAAGTTCAGGTGCTCGACAGTTATGGACTGGACAGCCAGGACAACGACTGCGGCGGCATCTATAAAGTCGCGAAGCCGCTCGTGAACGCCTGTAAGGCACCGACGATCTGGCAGGCTTACGACATCGACTTCTGGCCGCCTGTGTTCGAAAACGGCAAGAAGGTCAAGGCGGCAAGGATCACCGTGCGGCAAAACGGGCAACTGATTCACGACGATGTCGAAATTGCGCTGGACAACACCGTTTCAGGCCTGGGCGGCGATCCCTCGACCCCAGGCCCGCTGCACCTGCAGGATCACGGCGACCCGGTCGAATTCCGCAACATCTGGCTGGTTCCTCTCGCTTCGGTCAAGACTTCCATGACACGCCCCTGGATCGAAATTCGCGGCATTTATGGCGGCATGCCCACGCTGCCGAAAGGCAAAAAACTGGAGGACTTCGGCGTCAATGCCATCTGGGTCGGATCGAGCGGTGTCACTACAGAATTGACGAAATCGCTGCACGATCAAGGCGTCAAACTGTTCGCCGAATTCAACACGATGCATGAGTCGTCGTTTCTCAAGGATCATCCCGATGCCGCTCCGGTCGGAATCGACGGCAAAGTCAGCCCTCCGCCCGATGGCTGGCAGGGGGTTTGCCCCACGCATCAGGGCTACCGCCAGGCACGCATGACGGCCTTCCGGAAAACTCTCGAAACCGCGCCCGTCGACGGCATCTGGCTCGACTATCACCACGCCCATGCCAGTTGGGAACAGGCTGTGCCCAACATGCCCGAGACCTGCTTCTGCTCTCGCTGCCTGAAGCTCTTTCGTACCTCAACCGGCATCGATACCGGCGAAGGCCAGGCTGCCGAGATCAATTCCCGGATTCTGAAGGATCACCGGGAAGCCTGGGTTCGATGGCGCTGCGAAGTTTTCACCGACTGGGTACGGGAATTCGACACCATTCGCGACGAAGTTCGCCCGTCGGCCCTGCTCGGCACTTTCCATTGCCCGTGGTCCCTGGAAGACTTCGACGGTGCAGTCCGTAACGTTCTGAATATCGACCTGAAGGCCCAATCGGCCTATATCGACGTTTTCAGCATCATGCCCTATCACGCCCGATTCGGCCATGCCACCGATATCGGCTGGATCTCACGGCAGACCGCGTGGCTTGGGAAGCATCTGGGAATCAAGGGAGAATCGGGCGAACGCAAACGCATCTGGCCGATCGTTCAACTGGCTGACTGGGGCGAATCGGTCACTGCCAGCGAGGTGCCTGAAATTCTGGATCTTGGTACTCGAAGGCCATCGAGCGGCGTGACGATCTTTCACACCGGTGGTCTCAATCAGAATCCTGACCGGCTCGAAGCGACCGGCGCGTTCTATCGATCGATCGCATCTTCTTCGGAGAAATGAGATAAGAATCCGGCACGAGCATCCCACGTGATCCTGATCCTCTACTTTTGATCGAATAAACACGAAAGCCGCGACACGAGTGTCGCGGCTTTCATGATATTGTGCCCGGTCAGAAGAGAATCGGCATCAGCCGAAATCACTTCTTGGCGGCAGGTTCGGCTGCCGGAGCAGGGGGCTCGGCGGCAGCCGGCGTTTGAGCGGCCGGAACCGGAGCGTATTGGGCCGAAGGGGACACGACCTGCGAGCTCGGCATGATCACTTGCGAGCTGGGCAGGATGGTTTCGGAAATGACCGGAGCGCCGTAAGAGATCGGCTCGCCGACGACGATCGGAGAAACCGGGGCGCACGAGTCACAGGAAGAAACACGGCGATGCTTGCGGAAAAGGCCCGAGAAAAGGCCTCCCTTGGATTTGCCCCAGATTCCGCAGCCACCGCCGCCGCCATGACCCCAGTGTCCGCTGGAGTAGCAGGAAGAATAGCAGGAGCTGTAGCAGGAGGAATAGCAGGAGCTGTAACAGCTGCTGTAGCAGGAAGAGTAGCAGCTGCTGTAGCAGGAAGAGTAGCAACTGCTGTAGCAGGAGCTGTAGCAGCTGCTATAGCAGGAGGAATAGCAGGAGCTGTAGCAGCTCTCGACAACCGGCGCCGAGTAGCAGGAGCTGTAGCAGCTCTCGACCACAGGGGCGGCGTAGCAGGAAGAATAGCAGGAATCGACATAACTGACGGCGGGGGCCTTGTGATGGCAGCCCAGTCCGCTAAGCGTCAGCAGAACGGCCAGAGTGACTTGCATTTATACGATCCTCCGAATGGTGCACCCAGATCTTGAAACTTCGTCGTCGATGCCCTGATGACGCTCACATCAGATATTGCAATCCACGCAAACCGGACGATCGGCTCATCTTGCCCAACCACGAAGAATGACTCAGCAAGACCAGTCTACCTGACACATCCAGTTTTTCAAATTTACCGAATCCGATTTCCGGAGCGATGGAGGATCGAAAAGTCGGATTATTCCAGTGCGACCGGCCGCCTTCCTGCCGATGAGGACGTAACGGTACGACTCAGCCTGGCCGTCAGCTTAAATGCGGCCAACATGACGGGAATCGAGAGATGCGATGAAGCACGATGCATCAAAGGCGGTTGCTGGCGAATCGTCCTCGATCGCGAAGAACGTTGTCGCGGGACTGGTCGCGATCCACTTCGCGATCCTTCTGATCGGTGCCGCGGCGGCTTCGCCGTCGAGCGAGTTGCAGCAGGCGCTCGCAGGCAAGTTCCTGGGTTATTTCCAGCTTCTTGACCTGGGCCAGGGCTACAGGTTTTACGCACCACGGCCGGCGCCGACGGCGATCGTCACCGCAAAACTCAAGATCCGCGACACGGACGGCAGGATCCGTTACGAGACGATACGCATCCCGGAACGTGGCACCCGGCCGAGACTTCGGCTGCAGCGTCAGCTGGCGCTGGCCAATTCGCTCTGGTCCGAATTCGAGCGTCAATCGGCGGGCCATCAGGGTCACACGCATGAACCGGTCATCGCGAAGTCCTATGCGCGTCATCTGGGCCGGCAAGTGCCGGGTTGCGAGTCGGTCGAGCTGTTTCTCCACAGGCATCCTGACCCGATGCAGGTCGAACGGGCCTATCGTGAGCGCGACGTTCTGACGCTCAAGAGCCTGGACGATGAACGCTTCCGCACTCCGACCGAATCTCTGGGGAGTTTTCCATGCGACTGATCGTTCGGGAAATCCTCGACTATCCCCGTGCCGCAACTGCCCATTACGCATCCGCCTGGCGCAGGTTCGTGACAGATCCGATCGATACCGCCATGCTCGGGCCGATTCGTGCCATCCTGGGCACACTCTGCCTTTGGAGCTGGGTGAACATGGGCCTGGATCTTCAGGCGTGGCTGGGCCCCGAGGGCTGGCTGCCGCTCGACCAGGCTATTGCCCTGCGACGCTCCAACCTCGCCTGGAGCTGGAGCCTCTGGGACTACGTTCCCCAGGCGGCGGTTCTTCCGGTCTATCTCCTTGGCCTTGCGATCATTACGCTGTGGACCCTGGGCGGCTGGTGCCGGCTGACCGGTCCGCTCGTCTGGGTTCTGATCCATTCGACCGTGCGTCGCCTGCCGGTTATGCTCTTCGGCTTCGACGCCGTGATGGGCACATTCGTGCTCTACCTGGCCATCACAGGCACCGGTGGGGAGTCCCTTTCGATCGACCGCCTGCTGGCCGGCCGCAAAGGCACGGAGCCATCGCCGACGGCCCCTCTGCGCGGCACGGTGGCCCTGAGGCTTCTGCAACTGCAGATGTGCCTGATCTACGGCGCGGCAGGGCTTTCGAAACTGCTGGGCGAGCCGTGGTGGACGGGTTCTGCGGCCTATTTTCTCGTAGCGAATACCGAATTCCGCGGGGTTTCCATTCTGGAATCGCTCGGCGAAAGTCATATGCTCACGGCACTTTCCACATTTTTTCCGCTCTGGACCGAAATTCTCTACCCGGTGGCGATCTGGCCGAAACTTCTGCGCCCGCTGGTGTTGATCCTCACGATCGCCATGCACCTTGCCATCGCGACGACGCTCGGCCTCTGGGAGTTCAGCCTGGCGATGATCGCGGCCAATCTGGCGTTCGTCGACGGGGCCTGGATCCGCCGGATTCTCAAGGGCGAAGACACCTATTCGGGCTGATCACTTTTCGACGCCCGGATTTGCCTTAAGATAGTAGGTAGAGTGCCGATCGAATCGATCGCGGATCTTGCCGAAGATTCCCGGCACATGCCTGAGTGGGGAAGACGCTGCGATGGAAGATCCGAATCGCTCACCGGAAGACATCGAAGCCTTCGCACGGCCGATTCTCCGTTCGCCGAAAAATCCGCCGAAGCAAGCTGAGTCGCTTCGGACGCCGCGGTTGTTTCTGCGCGAGCTGGGTTGGCAGATTACGATCAAGCGTGGCAGCGATCGCCTCTTCTGCTACCTCACCCAGCCAGGCGACACCCACTATCACCGCATCATGGACGGTGAGATCTACCTGACCCGCGACGAAGAAAAAATCTGCCTGCCCTGCGCCGAACGCCGAGGGCTGTTGTCGTTCGAGCCCAAACGGCTGCGCGAACCTTCGGCCGCCATCAATTTTCTGATTGAACAGATCGGCGACGACGACATGCTTCGGCTCCTCTCGTGGGAAGAACTCGAAGATCAGTTCGAGCCTGAAGCCGAAGACGATTCCAACTGACCGGCCGCAGCTTCTCGGATCGATCCGAGCCTATTCTTCTTAGACAAGCTGCCGGATCAGCGACGCCGTGCTCGGCAGAATCGGCACAGGCCGCTGCGAAATATCGTTCACGAAACCGTGCGGGTCGATGCCCAGGTGGGAATAGACCGTGGCCAGCACGTCGTGGTAATGGATGGGCTGGGAGTTGACGTAGGCCCCGTTCCGGTCGGTGCCGCCGATGACTTGCCCGACATTCCAGCCGCCGCCGGCCATCATGGCGAAATTGACGGGAGCCCAGTGGTCACGGCCAGCGTCCTTGTTGATTTTCGGCGTCCGGCCGAATTCGCCCCAGACGACCACGGCGACGTCATCCTGCAGGCCTCGATCATGAATGTCCTGCACCAGGGCCGAAATGCCGGTATCGAACAGCGGCAGGTGATTCTTGAGGTGGGCGAAGTTCGAGCCGTGCGTGTCCCAGAAGCCGTAGGCCACGGTCACGACACGGGCACCGGCTTCGACGAGCCTGCGTGCGATCAGGAGCTGATCGTTCCACATCGGCGCGCCGTCGCCCAGGTGTTTGGGCGAACCTTTGCCGTAGCGGTCGCGCACCCGAGGGTCTTCCTTTTCGACATTCATGGCGTCGGCGACTTTCGACGACCGAAGCACGTCGAGCGCTTTCCTGTAGTTCTCGTCCATCCCGGTGGTGGATGCCGAATCCCACTGAGAACGCATGCCGTCGAACTTCGAAAGCAGATCGACGCGGGAGTCGAATCGTGACGAATCGACGGCCGTCTGCTGATACAGCGGAAGGTCGTCGCCGCTCATCTTCGCGCCCCGCATCGTCGAACCCAGCATGCCGCCGTCGGCCGGGTTGTAGGGCTTATGCTGCATGACCGGGAACAGGTCGACGAAAGGCGGCACGACCGGGTCGACTGGTCCTAATGCCTGCTTCGCCACCGAGCCGAAGTGCGGCTTGCCCTGAACCTGTGCGACACCCATCTGATAGCCGGTCAGATTCTGCCAGCTCGAATGCTCGTCCTTGAAACCGACGAGACTTCGGATGATGGCAAGCTTGTCGGAAACGCCCGCGAGTTTCGGCAGGAGTTCGCCGTATTCGATGCCCGGCACCTTCGTCGCGATAGGCTTGTATTCGCCGCGGATTTCGGCAGGCGAATCCATCTTCAGGTCGAACGTGTCCTGGTGTGACATCCCGCCCGACAAATAGACCATGATGACCGACTTATGCCGTTTCGGCGATTTGCGGTCCGTCTGTGCCGCCGTCGCCTCCGCCTGCAACAATTGGGCCAGATTCAATCCGCCCATCGCAAGTGAGCCGACACGCAGAAACTGACGACGGGATCGACCATCGCAAAAGCGGCGAGACGAAACAGCCTGGGAACCAAGAGGAAGGTCGATCATCGCGGGGGCTCCGATAGCGATCGGATCTGGCAGGAATCAGCCTGGCGGGACGGATGTGGATAAAGACCTGCTCGCAATTCAGCGATCAGTCCTGCGTCCACTATCCACAGTTTAACATCGGATTCGATACGGCGGCAAGTGACGAATTTCCTTCGAACGAACAGATCTTACCCATCTTGCGGCAATTGCCTGCGCAGCAGTGCCAATTCCTTGTCGATACGCAGCTTTCGCTCGGTCGGTTTCGGCCATTCGATCTCTTCGGCCTCCAGTGCCGCAATCGCGCGGCGAAGAATTTCTTCCGGCACGGCGATCTTGCATTCGACATGACGCACCACGATTCCGGCCAGAGCGAGAGCGGGGTCGTCCTCGTCTTCAGGGTCCAGATCGCCGGCCGCATCCTCAAGTGCTGCAAGGGCTTCCTTCAGGGTTTCGAGACTGGCCAGCTGCTCCTGAACCTTTTCGAACGGGACGGGATTGCGATCGTCCATCAATTCTTCGTAGCGCTCGCCGTGAACGCGGTCGAAGCCGGCGTCCAGCGCGTCCGAAGCCAGGTCGTTGTCGTAACTTTTCGTACCCCAGAACCCCATGTCGTCGCTCTCTTTCCCAAATGGATCGCTATGACCGGCCCCGACTCGGATCGATTTTGGCCGCCGCGCCCGAAACCTCGACTGGCGATATGCCGCCCAGCCGACCCCGGGCCGATGCCGAGGCGCCCTTCGGCGAACTCAGTTCACCGAAAGCCGAGGCCCCTGGCCTCGATTCGCCCAAATTCAGATAGATCGCCTCGAACCCGCCAGGCGACGCCACGTACGTTTCGTGATAGATGGCAAAATCCTGACGTACGCGTTGCCGCTCCAGAGCCATCCGCCACCAGTCCGTATGGGGCGAGGCGTGCGCCCAGGCGATCAGGTCGTCGACATTCCGCCAATACTGCAGAAAACCGAAGTGATTCCACGACATAGTCATGCGCTCGCTCGCCAGCAGGCCGGCCGGGCGATCGGGGCCCTCGCGTGTCGCCCTTTCGATCGCTTTGCCCATCTTCCAAGCGAACGATGCGGCACGCCAGCGATGTACGATCAGGCCCACGCGAACCAGGCAGAACGAGCCGCCCAGCGATTCCGGACAATGCCATGCGAAAGTCTCATGAGGCATGGGTCAGGTCCGCATTTCGTTCCCAAAGAGTTGCCGAAGGGGGGGGGTAATGCACGGCCGGATCAATCGCGGTAGCGAACATTTTCCATCAGCCACTTCAGCCGCTTCGGCGGCGCGATGAATGTCGGCACTTCGATCGGCGTTTCGGCCACGAATTCCTCGGGCGTAAGCTTCCGGCCGTCGACCCGGCCGAATTCGCAGCCGGCTTCGCCCGTGATCACGGCACCGGCCATGAGGTCGTGCCGCAATTCGCCCCGGAATGTCGTGCAGACGAACCGCCCGCAGGCTGTGAAAGCCAGTTCGCAGCAGGCCGAGCCCATGGTACGGAGCCTGCCGGGCAGGGTGCGCGTGTCGAGTGCCCGGGCCGCATTCGAATCGACGCCGACGTTGTCCTGCGCGTGAAAGCCATCCGAATCGCGAGCGTAAATGCGTTTGTCATTCAGATACGCCCCCTGGCCGATTACGGCGTGATACGTCTCGCCCAGCGAGGGGATCGCGATCACGCCCAGCACGGGAGTACCTTCGTATGCCAGGCCGACGGAAATTGCCCACAAAGGCATGTGGTGCACGAGGTTGCCGGTGCCATCGATAGGGTCGATCGACCAGAGACGCGGCCCGCTGCCGCCTTCGTCCTCATATTCTTCGCCGGTGATTTTGTCTTCAGGGAACCGAACGGCCAGGCCCGAACGAAGAAAGGCTTCGAGATCCTTGTCCAGGTCCGTCACGAACGTCGCGTTGGCCTTTTCTTCCGGCGATACGGTCCGGGCCCGCTTGAGCGCGATCACGGACGCCTCGGCGACCAGCCCGCGCACGCTTTCGAGGTCGCGACGGAAAGTGTGGATCAGCGATTCGTCGATTGCCATGTTCTTTCGACCGATTCAGAGCGGATGCGTTCGTGACATCCATGTGTTCGTCGCACACGGAACACCGTAAAATTACGCGAACGATGATCGAAAAAACAAGGCGGACCATGCTTTGGGCTGAACCGATGTTCTAACCCAGAGCCCCAAAAACCCGGGCCGTTTCGATGACGACTTGCCAAACGCAAGCCGATCGTGTAAATTTCCTCTGACCCAAAACGTTCCGCCCTGCAACGGTTGGATACGTGGTGTGGCGGCGTGGCTCAGTGGTAGAGCAGCGGTCTCATAATCCGCGTGTCGGGGGTTCGATTCCCTCCGCCGCTATTCGACGGCGATTCTTGGACCAGGAAAGTCCATGTGATCGCCGGATGTCGTACCCATGAACGGATCAAGGATGTTCCGACGGGTTCGTGCGTTTCTGATTTCAGTTCAGCTCGTCTGTCTGACCGTAACTTGCGGTTCGATGGCCAGAGCACAGAATCCTCTGGCGATTCCCGCGGATCTGCCCCGTTACGATTTTCAGGCCGTTCTGGACATCGAGGCCCTCAAGCTCGCCGCTCACGAAAAAGTCGTTTACGTTAACCGGACGTCCGTGCCTCATCACGACATCGTCTTTCACGTCTATCCGAAATTCCGTGTCCCCAAGGACGGCAAACTCAAGCTGGCCAAGACTCTGGAAGTACTCCGCCTGGGCCCCGACGAAGCCATCGACCCCAAGGGCGACCGAATCTCGATCGACACGGTTCAAGTCGACGGCCAGCCTGCCGAACATCGTTTCGAGGGCGACGACAACACCGTGATGGTCGTGCCGCTGGCCGAGCCGCTTGCGCCAGGTGCTTCGATCACCATCGAAATCGCTTTCGTCCTCGACATCCCCACGCAGTGGGGCCGCTGGAGCCACCACCGCGGTATCACCACGCTCGTCAACTGGTACCCGGTCCTCACCGTTCCCAAAGACGACGGCACGTGGGGCAAGGAGCCGTTCGTGCCCTGGCACCAGCCGTGGCACCAGGAAGCCTCGACTTATCGCATGGAACTGCTGCTGCCGAAGGATCAGGTCGTCGCCTCCACGGGCCGAATCGTCGACCGCATCGACCAGCCAGATGACCACGTCAAGCTCACCATCGAAGGCCCTCCCACGCGTGACTTCGCCATCGTCTGCTCCAACCGGTTTCAGGTCGTCGAGCGCCAGGTCGGCCATGTCACCGCCCGCGTTCTGACCGAGAACAAGCACGACGCCAACGCCCGCCGGGCTCTCGACTACATGGCCGAAGTGCTGCCGCTATATGAAGAATGGTTCGGGCCGTTTCCGTACGACGAGATGGAAGTTGCGACTTCGTTCTTCGGCTGGAACGGCAACGAATGCTCCGGCCTGGTGATGATCGACGATCGTGTCTTCAACATGCCCGCCGCCGGCGAACGGTATCTCGACCACCTCATCACCCACGAAGTGGCCCACCAGTGGTGGTGGAACGTCGTCGGCACCAATGGCTATGCCGAAACTTTCATGGACGAAGGGCTCGTCAACAGTATCACGGCCCGCCGGCTCGACATGAAATATGGCCGCAACGCGCCGCTGATCGTCTGGCCCGACGGCTTCGACTGGATGCCCACCATCGGCCGCGAAGACCTGCGCATGGCCAGCTACTACAAATGGAAGGCCAAGGGCAACGGCGGGCCGGTCATGCAGGACCTCGGGGCCATGTCGAACCTGCAGGCCCTCTTCAGCCTCGCTTATGACCGGGGCGGCAAGGTCGTCGACATGATCGCCAACCGCATGGGCGACGACCGCTTCTTCGAATTTCTCCGCCACCTCTACGGCACTTACGCCTTCCGCATCCTGCGCTACGATGACCTCAAGGCCGAAATGGAACGGTTCGACCCTGAAGGCGCCTGGCCCGCCCGTCTCGATGCCTGGCTCATCCAGCAGGCCGATACCGACTGGGCCATCGAACACGTCGAAGTGACCGAATTGCCCAGATTCGCTGAGGCGGATGCCGCGAATCCCGCCGCTCAGATTGACGCGATGACGCACCGCGTGACCGTCGATATCGCTCAGAACGAAGCGCTCGACGAACCGACCGATATCGGCATCGTCGCCGGCGAATCGATCGTGAACATCCCCATCCTGCCCGATTCGGACGCCTACGACATTCCCGGCGGCCGGGTCGAAAAGGTCGTTGGCGAAGCCGACGGGCATCCGATTTATCGCGTCACCGTCGACCTGCCGGCCGAGCCGACTCAGATCGAAGTCGACCCCGACCATCGACTGCTCGATACGAAACCTTCCAATAATCTCTGGCGCGAGCAGTGGCGCTGGCGGCTCACGCCCGCCCTCACGCCGGTAGACACGTCGGAAATGTTCCAGGCCTATGACCGCCCCAGCGTCATCCTCGGACCGTTCGTCGACCAGAACGCCCGCGGCGGCGTCAAACTTGGCTACTTCGCTCCCAACAAGGGCTCCGTCAACGCCTTCTTCGGCGCCATGCCAAGCCTGGACCGGGTCATCGCCGGCGGCGAAGGCAAGCTCACCTATCTCTTCGGCACGACATGGAACGCCGGCATTTTCTACGAAGACGGCATCAATCCGAACTATTCCACGAACTCGGCCCAGACCCAGCGCGGCGGACGCGTTTACCTGCGCAATGTCCTGCTCGAATCGTCCAGCGTGCTCGACGACGACGCTGCCTTTTACGAGATCTACACCGGTTACGGCAACATTTTCTGGGAAGGCGACGTCGGCCGGCCCACGCCCGGTATGCTCAGCGCGCTGGGCTTTCGGTTCAAGCTGAACACGCAGGCCCCATTCTGGGACCCGGCCGAAGGGCGGCTGATTCAGATCGACGCTGAAGTCGGCATGCCGATGTATCAGGCGGCCTATGACAATTACACCCGCTGGCAGGTGTATCTGGGCCAGGTGTGGACATTGGGCGACTCGGCCGGCCCGCTGGAGAACACCCGCGTGGCCCTGCGCGGCATGGGCGGCATGGCATGGCCGCAGGACGTGAACTTCTTCCGCCTGGGCTCGGGCCAGGTGCACCGGGCCCTTGGGTTCAACGCCCAGAACGGCTCAGCCTTCTGGCTGGCGACGGCCGAATGGCGATTCCCGATCGTCGGCGAGTTCGGGCAGTCGGTCTTCGACCGAGCCCTGAGCTTCGACAAAGTTTCAGGCGTTCTGTTTTACGACGTCGGCGAAACGGCCCTGCGCGGCGACTTGCGGCCTGTCGTGCACGGCGTCGGCTTCGGCCTGCGGGTGGACACGGTCCTCTTCGGCTTCCTGGAACGAGTGAACCTGCGCTTCGACGTCGCACAGCCCGTCTACGGAGCCAAAGGCGGCCCGGTTTTCTGGTTCGGGTTCAATCAGGTGTTTTGAGCAAGACCTTCAGGCCAGATACATCGTCGCGGAAAAAATATCGACTATTTGCGAAACATCAATTGCCAAATTGACGCATTTCGATGGCTCGGTTCGAAATACGGGTTCGATGTCCCGGTTCGGTTTTTGGATCGACTACTGATTTCGCCAGGGATCACTGAAGGTACTTTTCGAAGGGGTTGGGTTCGGCGTCCGTCTCGATCAAATACCTGATGTAGGACTTCAGATCCTCGTATCTCACGAATTCCTCCGCTCGATAGGGCTCGAACGGAACGGCGTCGAAGCCGACAATATTGCCGGAATCCGATTCGTAAAACATGTTTTCTTCCTGTTTGACGATTCGGATCACAGTACGGGGCAGCCAGGCTGCATCCTCTCGCGCATCGATGGTCGAAACGATACAGTTATATTTATCGTCAACCCCTGTCACCAGGATTTCGACTCCGAATAGCGATATGTTTCCGACCGATTCCACGAACTCACTCATTTGGTCGCAAAGTTTCACGCCAAGTTCGTTTTCGATCTGATCCTTGTAACGCCTTCCGTGTCGACCCCAAATGTGAATATTCACGCCTAATTCCTGTGCGAACTTCTCGATCCACTCACGGCTTGCCATCTTTCGATACCTTTCGCATCAAGCCGATCGAAGTTACACCGTCTCTCCGGATCGCTTCGTCGCGAATTTCACTTTATGCCGATTCTCAAGACCGAATCAAGAAGTAACTCTACCTCGTATTGCGAAATAAATGCGATCCCTGAGAATCGATCCTCGAATCTTATTTTCGGAAACCACAGAAATCTGGCCACGTGTCTATCGAAACATTCAGTGATCATACCATCATCTTTTCAATCCCCGGAGGTTCTTACCCCTGGCGATTGGGGCCTCGAACTGCATGCCCTCTGATTCATGATTAGGCATGGTTTCGAAACTCTCACCATGCCCAACTGCGATCTCTGCCATATGCTCATGCAATATCCGGTTCACCTCTTCGATCACCGGCTTGTCGTGGTTCAGATAGTGGTTCGCCTTGACGATCAGCTCGGATTGGGCACCGTCCAGGTGGCCGCTTTCGTAGGTCACCAGGCCATCGGTGATCTGGCCCTTCAGCCGGGGGATCAGCCGGCCGTTGTCGCCCAGGATCGTATGGAACCGCACAGCGGGATCGGGCCGGGTCTTCTGAAGGGCCAGAATCATCGGATTGTCAGGCTCCAGATTGTCGATTCCGTTGAAACCGCCAAAGCGGCGAAACGCCGGTTGAAGCGTTTCCGGCGAATTTTCCCGCAGGATTTCCTGACGCAGCGAGTCGTTCGTCTGCGGAATCCGCACCAGCGACGACGAAATACGCCCCACCGGCCTGCTGGCGAAGCTGCTGCCACCGAACACCGGCGCGATGAAGATCGCCCGCCGCAGCTCGGGCACGTTCACGAAACGAAGCCGGCTTGTCACATAGTCATAATTCTTCGTCGACATCCGCATCTGTTCGATCGACTTTGTGAACACCGCGTTTTCGAACGTCGCACCCGAATCGCTCACAAGCAGACGGGCGATGATCCCGCCCATGCTGTGCCCCACGACGACCGCGTGATCCCACGCCGGATCGGTTCGGCCAGGGTCGAACGTGTCGCGAATTTCTCTGAATTTCGCTCGCAGAATCGCGGCTGACTCGATCACTGGCTCGCCAGTCGGGTAAAGGGCGAAGAAAAACTGATAATTGCGGCGAATCTCAGGGTCCGCCAGCAGGCTGTTGTTCATGTCCGTCCACGTGCGCGGGCTCGACCACAGGCCGTGCACGAAAAGCACGGGAATGCGGCCCGGACGATAAGGCTCGTTCAGGTAGATCGATGCCTTTTCCTGCGCGATCTCGGGCAGGATCAGGCCTTCGTACTCCAGTGCCTGCAGGCCGCTCTTGCTGAACTGGACCAGCGACGGCGTCGTGAAATCGGCCGCCAGGGGCATTTCTCCGCCGCTGACGGAAACGTACCTGTCCTGCTCGAGCGGGCTGTGCAGTACAAGTTGTGCAGGCAGATTCTTCCACTCCGTCGGCCTGTGCTCAGGCGGGTGCGCAGCTCGAATCGAAGCTGTGGCGGTCAGACGATTGTTGGACGCGAAAAACGATTCCGCCAGTGGGCGAACTTCGTCTTCGTCGTAAACCCGCACGGCCAGCACAGGCAGGCCCCAGCCGGGCAGTTCGACGACGGGGTCGATATTGCGGTCTTCGTAGTCCGAGGCGATCTCGATCCTCGTAAACGTCAGGCCCGTCCAGCCTTCTTCTGCATATTCCAGCCCAAGGCCGGCCTTCGCCAGTCGTCCGGCGAGATCTTCATGGCTTTCCGCCTTGTCGGCACCGACAAGCCTGAGACATCTGCGCACGGACATCTCGTGTATTTTCGCAAGCTCCTGGCGGGCGACTTCGTCAGATGTGCCCCCAAGAGCTGCGTCAGCCATCAGAGCCGCATCACGATAACCCCAGACAGCCTCTTCCTGCGAATTCTTCTCAGCCTTCACGGCTGTGGAAAAAGCCCACTGTACTTGCGCCGGTGTCGGCAATTGCGCTGTAGCGAACGTCGCGGAGGGTGTGGAACCTTCGAACTTCGCTTCGCGAAGGATGTCGCGATCTGCCCGGGCGAATGGCTTGTAAACCGCCTTTTCGCGGGCACAGCCTGCCAGGAGAACCAGAATCAACCAGGCCGCCCGCGGACGGTATGAAAGGAACGATTCAGAAATCAAGGGAGTCGGAAGCTCCGAAATAGCGGACATGAGCGCACCTGAGCACTCGAGATTTCGTCCGTGATTCGGATCCGTTCCTGTATGCTCAGTCTTCGGCTTTTTTACGTCACCTCGGGATATATTCGAGCGTAAGCCGCGGAAGCCCAACGGAAAGATCCGTATCGGTTACGTGACCGTCAAATTCGGCCGTGGCATTCGTCACCCGACTCGGGACCGACACTTTGCCTACATCGATAAAGAGAATGAGTCCTTCTTCGCAAAGGCGATTGCAGGCACGAAAGGCCACACATGTTCGCAAAACTCTGGAACGAAAGCCCCGCGAGCGGAAAGCTCTGGATGAAGCGGTGCCTGATCGTCGCGGCCGTTTATAACGTCGCCTTCGGCCTTTGGGCCATCTTTCTGCCATCGTCGGCCTTCGAACTTGCCGGCATGGCCAGGCCGAATTATCCGGAACTGTGGCAGTGCATCGGCATGATCGTCGGCGTTTACGGCCTGGGTTACGGCATCGCTGCGTTCGATCCCGTGCGTCACTGGCCGATCGTGCTGGTCGGCTTCCTGGGCAAGATTTTCGGCCCCATCGGATTTCTTCAGGCCCTCGTCAAAGGCAGCCTGCCGCTGTCCTTCGGCGGAATCCTCATTACCAACGACCTGGTCTGGTGGGTGCCCTTCGGATTGATCCTGGCCGAAGCGTATCTTGTAGAACGAAGACGAAGCTGAAATTCGAAACGATGAACGACGGATTCAGGCTCAATCCGATCGATTGCCAGGTTCGCTCATCGCGATGCTCAAATCCACGCCACCCTTACCCAGGCGGAAAGCAGCTTCGATGGTCGCCACGATCATGGTAGCCGCCTGAGACGGTTTCTGGCCATCGGCGTGGATATTCGAAATGCAGTTGCGATCGGCGTCGGTCCTTCCAGGCCTGGGCTCGTAAGTGAAGTATGCTCCGAGACTTTCAGGTGTCGCAAGCCCCGGCCGTTCACCCAGAAGGATAACAGAGGCGCGACAATTGAGGGCAGAACCGATGGGGTCTGAGATGCCTACTCGCGCGTACGGAACAAGAAGCAGGGGGGCGAGTGACCAGCCCTTTGCGACCACGGCCTGGATCAAGTGATCGAGAACCAGCCCGGCCTGATGCGAAGCCGCCTGGGCGGAGAGACCGTCGGAAACGATCACAGCCACGTCACAACACTGCGGCTGTACCTTGAGTAGTGCTGCCGCTTCCCGCGCGAGCCTTCGACCGAAATCGGGCCGTTTCAGGTAAACGGCACGATTGCCCGCGCCTGAAGCCAGGCGAAGCCTGGGCCATTCGCGCAATTGGCTCGATTTGCTCAATTTCAACGCATTTTCGAACCCATCGAGATCCCAGTGCTGCAGAACGGCATCGCGAGCCCGGGCATGCGCGAGGTCGAAATCGAGAATCTCACGTGTCGTCAGACTGCCGCCCGTCCGTCCGATACCCAGCCGGGCAGGGGTCAGCGTCTTCGGCACCTGAATTCCGAAGGGCTGGCCGACTTCAGGCTTTACGGGAGGATCGCTCACTGGGCCACCTCATTCGGCGATCGAAACGAGTTCGGAACAAATCGCTGTCAGCCGTTCCGATCGACCCTCGGCAAGCCGCCCCTGTGAGTCGGTCAGACCCATGCGGACAAGCCAGTCTTCGAACTCCGGAGCAGGCCGAAGGCCCAATGTCTGGCGAAGAAAGTGGACATCGTGAAACGACGTCGACTGATAGCCCAGCATGATGTCGTCCGTGCCGGGCACGCCCATCACGTAATTGCAGCCCGCCATACCCAGCAGGCCAAGCAGGTTGTCGCTGTCGTTCGGGTCGGCCTCAGCGTGGTTCGTGTAGCAGATGTCGCAGCCCATCGGCAGCCCCAGCAGCTTGCCGCAGAAGTGATCTTCAAGCCCCGCACGCAGAATCTGGCGGCCGTCGAAGAGATACTCCGGGCCGATGAAGCCCACGACCGTGTTGACCAGAAGCGGTTCGTAACGCCGCGCGACGGCATACGCCCGGGCCTCGCACGTCTGCTGATCCAGGCCATGATGGGCATCGGCGGAAAGGCACGAGCCCTGACCGGTTTCGAAATACATGCAATTCTGGCCGACGGTTCCACGACGGAGCTCAATCGCCATGACTCTGGCTTCGTCAAGCATCCCCAGCGTGACTCCGAACGACGAGTTCGCCGCCTGGGTGCCAGCGATCGACTGAAATACGAGATCGACCGGAGCCCCCCGCTTCATGGCCTGCATTTGCGTCGTCACGTGCGCCAGTACGCACGACTGTGTCGGGATTTCGAACCGGGTGATGATCGATTCCATCAACGACAACAGCCGCATTGTGTTCGAAAGGTCATCGGTGGCCGGATTGATGCCGATGACGGCGTCGCCGCAGCCATACAGAAGCCCTTCGGCGATCGTGGCCGCGATGGCCTGCGGGTGATCGGTCGGGTGATTCGGCTGCAATCGAACCGAAATGCGGCCCGGCAGGCCGATCGTATCGCGAAATGCCGTCACGTTGCGAATCTTCGAAGCGGCCAGGATCAAATCCTGATTCCGCATCAGTTTCGAAACGGCCGCGGCCATTTCGGGCGTGATGCCCCAGGCGACGCCCTGGAGGACTTCGCCGGTGGTGTCGTAATCGAGCAGCCAATCCCGAAATTCGCCGACGGTCAGGTGTTCGATGGCGGCGAAGGCCTCAGGGCGATGCTGATCGAAAATCAGGCGCGAGACGTCGTCGATCGCCGGATCGATGAGCGGCTCTTCCAGAAAGCGTTTCAGCGGCACTTCCGCAAGCGCGCGGCGAGCCGCCAGCCTGGTTTCGTTGTCAGGCGCGGCCACTCCAGCGAGTTCGTCGCCGGAACGGGCAGGGGTGGCCTTCGCGAGCAGCTCGCCCAGGCTTTCGAAGCGGTACGACCGGCTTCCGACACGGGCGACGTATTCAGGCATCGCATCGATCCCCGTTCGGCAAAAGGATCAATTCGCAGCTTCCGCCGACTGAGCGTCTTCCGGCGGCACGGCGGCCGAGATCGGGTGCGGAATCTTGCGGACCACCACGACGTAAGCGATCAGGGCCAAGATCCAGAATATCCCGAATTCGACGACGACGGAACCGAGTTCGGTGATCGGGGCCAGGGCACCCGGCTCATTCACATTGCCGATCAGCATCGCCACGAAACAGCCCACAGCCAGCACGAAAGCCAAAATGGGCAGCCACGGATAAAGCGGCGTGCGGAACGGCCGGGGCAAGTGCGGGTGCTTTTTGCGCAGCCCGAACAGGGCCGGAATGGCGAAGACGTAGAGCATCACTGCACCCAGGGCCGACCAGGTGATCAGCTTGGCCGTATCCAGCACCAGCAGGGCCAGCGTGCCGAAGAGGAAGTTGAAGATCAGGGCGTTGGCCGGCGTTTTTCGCTCGACATCCACCACGCCCAACACGGCCGGTAGATACCGGGCCCGGCCCATTTCCAGAATCGCCCGCCCCGAGGCCAGCGAAAGTCCGTTCAAAGAGCTGACGAGCCCGAACAGGCACATCGCCTCGAACACTCGCCCGCCCCAGAGCGACGTATCCGACCGGCCGAGCGCCAGAGTCAGCGGGCTGTCCGACTTCACGGCGTTCGCAGCCACTTGCCAGCCGCCATCCGGCTTGCGACTCAAGTCACTCGTCGCATAAACGACAGGCTCCCAGCCATCCACGCCCACACTGAGCACCATCACGCCCGCGGCCAGAACGATCAGCGTGAACAAGGCTGCCCCGAACCCGCGAGGAATGTCGCGTGTGGGGTTACGTGTCTCCTCGGCCACGTTGGCCACGCCTTCGATGCCCAGATAGAACCAGATCGCGAACGGCACGGCCTGAAACACGCCGAACCAGCCATTGGGCCAGGGGTTGGCCACATAATTTTCGTACTTGAACGAAGGGGCCACCAGCCAGGCGAACAGCAATAGCCCCAGTGAAGCCACCACGGCGATCGCCAGCTCGAACGCCGCAGCCTGCTTGATGCCACGAACGTTCAGGATCGTCACCAGCCCGAGTGCCGCGATCGCTAGCGGCTTGGGCCCGATCCCCAGCGATTCGGGCAGAATCGGGACCATGTAAGCCCCGACGGCCATCGCGAGTGCCGGCGGTGCGAACAGGAATTCCAGCACCTGCGACAGGCCCGAAACATAGGCCCAGAACCGCCCCAGGCCGAGCTGGGCGTAGTCGAACACCCCGCCGGCCTTCGGCACCGCGCAGGCCATTTCGCAATAGCTGAAAACGAACGTCACGTACAGCAGCGTCACGATCACGAACGCCACCAGCATGCCCAGCGAGCCGCCAGCGACCAGCCCCAGATTCCAGCCGAAATACTCGCCGCCGATGACATAGCCGACTCCCAGCCCCCAGAGCATCAGGGGGCCGAGCGTTCGTGCCAGTTCGGGCTTCGGCGAGCCATCTGCCGAGCCGGTTTCATGAGGTTCGTGCATCAAGCGTTCCGGTTCATTCGCGTTCGAGCAGCTTGTTCACCAGGGAAAGACCGTGGGCCACGTCCAGCATCCGGCCTTTCTGATCGCCGACTTCCCGCTCCACGTTCAGGGGGCCGTCGAATTCGATGTCGGCCAGAGCCTTGAGAAACGCCGGGATATTCACTTCACCCTCGCCCAGACGCACTTCTTCGCCCCACTGGCCCTTGACCAGCGGCCGCTTGGCATCCTTCAGGTGCACCGAAACAATGTCCTTACCCAGAATCCGCACGGCCCGGATCGGGTCACCCATATCGTAAAGCAGCATGTTCGCCGGGTCGAAATTCACTTTCAGGTTCGGGCACTTCAGCTCATCGAGCGTCAGCCGCAGCAGGTCGGCCGTTTCCTGACCCGTTTCGAACGCCAGGGTGATATCCTTGTCCGCGGCCATTTGGGCAGCGGTCCGAAGCGTGTCCAGCATGGCAGTGCGTGCCGGGTCGCCGGGCTCGGGAATGAAGCCGGCATGCAGCATCAGGTGCTTGAGATTCAGGGCACGCGTGCGTTCCAGGGCCCATTTGAGCGTTTCGAGCCGCTCAGCACGAGTAGCCGGATCGCCGAAACCGCCGGTGCGCTTGATGTGGTCAGGCGTCGTGTAATCTTCGCCAGGGAATCCGATCATCGCGCCGGTGAAATTCAGGTCCGTCGCCCGGGCCGCCAGGGCCATCGTGTCGCATTCTTGCCAACTGGCGTGGTGCGGGTCGCCGCAGGCGACCTGGACATTCTTCGTGCCAAGCGTTTCCGTCAGGCGAACCAGCTCCGGGACGCTCTTCACCTGTAACGACCAACTGCAAACACCCAAGGGGCTGCGGCTCAAAGAACTTGCGGCAAGAGACATGCGTCGGAATCCTGATGCAGAGAGACGAATTCGTATCGTTCGGAAGCCGTCGGCACACCTTGCAGGGAGTGCATTCGAAAAACAGGCTGCCGGGCAGGAACGATGCCTGAACCGCGGCCCGGGGCACAAGTTCCAAGGCGATCGTTCGTCGTATCTTACTTCTGACGAAGAGGCTTGTCGAGAGTCACGGGGACCCGGAAAACAAGCGGGCTCTTGATTGGCAGCCGCACGATGAACTTATGCACCGGGCTCAGTTCGACTTCCTCATATCCTCCTCATTTCCGATATGCCCCTCTTCGATTCTCAAGCCACACGTCAACCCGATCCGAAATTTCGATCAGTTTGACTCTGGACACGCTCCAACCGGTTTTCGCCACGAATCACTGAACCAACGCACCTTTCCAAGCGATTAAGCAAGTAACGATAAAATCGTCTTTTACGATTAGGTAGAAAAAGCAAGCAGGGCCGCGGTATTTCCTGACGAGCCTGTTTCATCTAATGATGCGACAAGTTATTTTTTGTCAATGAGTTCCATCGGTCAGCACCTTTTCGAAACCACTCCCGGACCTTGTTTCACAGAGAAGAGTCAAACATGTTTCAGCTCAAGTCTCCCAAGCGAAGCAGCTCGCCGCTTAACCGGAACATCAGGACGAAACGGTCGGTCGATGAACAGACGTCCGTACGACGTTCCAGAGCATTCCACCCGCTCGCATTCGGGCTTGACGCTTATGAGCTCGAATCCCGGCAGGTCATGACGGCCACTGCGATCGGCCTGAACTTTGCCGGAGCTTCCGGGAACAATCTTGCCCCACCGGACACGATGGGCTCAATCGGCCCGAACTCCTATGCCCAATTCCTGAATGGCCGCTGGAATGTTTATGACAAAACGACGGGGGCCAACCTTCAGTCCAGGACCGACACCCAGTTCTGGGCATCCGTGACGGGGATTACGCCTAACGATTACGCCTCAGGCCTGAGCGACCCTCGCATCATTTACGACTCGCAAAGCGATCGCTGGTTCGCCCTTCAAATCAACGTCTCGAATACGGCGAACAAAGTTCTGATCGCCCGATCGAACACGAACGACCCGACAGGTGGCTGGAGAGGAACGAGCTATGTCGGCAATGCCGGATTCGCCGACTATCCGACATTAGGTGTGGACAATAACGGCGTTTACGTCGGCACGATCAATTTCACTTCAAGTGTCGGCTCGGTCAGCAGCATCCAGATGACGTCGATCCCCAAGGCTGACCTGCTGGCCGCCACCCCCTCAGTGGCCAGGCGTTCCACGTTCGATCAGACCAGCTTCGCCCTGGGCTATATCCTCCAGGGCGTGACGAACTTCGCACCGATCAGCACATCCACGCCAGCCAATGTGCTTGGCATTAACGCTTTCAATTACGGCCAGATCAACCTGACACCGATCAACGGAACTTCAGCCGCCGGTGCCACTCTAGGCGCGACCAGCGTTCTGACAGTTCAGATGGATAGCGATCCCTATTTGAGCCGGCAACCGGACGGTACCAGGCAGATCGATGCGATCGACGGCCGCATCGGCTCGATGGTCTATCAGGTCGGCGACCTGATTTACTCCGCGCGCGGATATTCGTCCGACGCCAGCGGCAATGCCATTTCCGCGTCCACGACATCGCACAACGCCATCAGGATCACGATCCTGAAATCTTCCACCGGTAAGGTCGTCGCCGAAAACTCCATTTTCAGCTCGACCTACGACTATTCGTACCCTTCCATCGCCGCCAACGCAACGGGCGACATCATCATCGGATACACCCGCTCCAGCGACGTCCAGGGCTCAGGAGCGACGAACGGAAACCTCGGCTCGTACTATCGATACGCCTCGATCGACCCCTCGAACCCGACTTCCATCTCTCTGGATGCCACCGACAACCAGCTCAAAGCCGGCCTGGTGAACAATTACCACCTCTTCGGCGGTAATGACGAGCGCTGGGGAGACTACAGCGCAACCGGTCTGGACCCCAGTAATCCGACCAGCTTCTGGACGACTCAGGAATACGCCGCGGGCGCGTCGCTCTGGGGAACTCAGATCAGCCAGATCTATGTCCCGGCTCGCTCATCGAATGTCACTTCGACAGTCGCCAATGGCGTTTACACACCGGGTGCCACGATTCCCATCACCCTCGCATTCAACGACGCGGTGACCGTCACAGGCACCCCGACCCTTTCCCTGAACTCTGGCGGCACAGCGGTCTATGCCTCAGGCAGCGGCTCCAAAACGCTCACGTTCAATTACGTCGTCGGTGCCGGTGAACAGAGCCTCGACCTGGATTACACCTCCACTTCGGCGCTCGCCCTGGCTGGCGGGACCATCAAAGGCGCCGCAAGCGGCCTTGACGCCAATCTGGTTCTGGCAGCGCCCGGGGCTCCCGGCTCTCTCGGAGCCAACAAAAACATAATCATCGTGCCAGCCATCGGCGCCACCACGGTCAATAACGTATCGTCGACCGCCCCCGACTACACTTACGGCCTGAACTCGCTGATCCCTATCCAGCTCACGTTCTCGGACGTCGTCACGGTCACCGGAACCCCCACACTCGCCCTGAACTCCGGCGGTACGGCAACGTATGCCTCGGGCAGCGGCACCAATACGCTCGTTTTCAATTACACGGTCGGTGCCGGTCAGTTCTCGCCCGATCTTGACTACCCGGCCGCATATTCCCTCTCCGGCTCGATTAAGGACTCATCCGGCAACCTGATCGATTACCAGTTGCCGGCACCAGGCGGAATCGGCTCGCTCGGCTACAACAACAATATCGTCATCGACGGCAGCCTGCCCGTGAGTTCGATCAGCGGATGGGTTTACGACGTCGATACCAATACGGGCCTGGCCCGTGTTCGGGTCTATAACGACGTCAATGGCAACGGCAAGTTCGACGGTTCGCTGATCAGTCGAACGTCGACAGGCGCTGGCCTGCGCGTGCTCGACCTCAAAACCGTGACCAAGTCGCTGATCGTCTCCGGCGCCGCTTTGCCGATCTACGGCATGACGGTCAATGTCACCTTGCCGCACACCCATGTCGGCGATCTGATCGTCACCCTCATTTCGCCATCCGGGACGCGCGTTCGCCTGCTCAATCGCCAGGGGGCCGATGGCCAGAACCTGAAAAACGCCGTTTTCGACGATTCCGCCGACGCCAAATTGCCCAACAGCATCGTGAATTACACAGGCTCTTACATCCCTTTCGACAGCCTGTCAGCGTTAAACGGCCAAACCGCCAACGGCACGTGGACACTGGAAGTGAGCGACAATGCCTTCGGCGATGTCGGTGCACTGACAGGCTTTGCCGTGAATATCACGAGCACCTCCGAGCCGAACGTATTCACTAACAAATCGGGCAACTATCAATTCCTGAACGCCGCCGCTGGAAACTGGAAGCTGCGCGTCGATCTTTCGAACAACCCGACCTGGAACGTCGTCAATCCGGTCTCCGGCCAGATCAACTATACCCAGCCCAACGGCGGCTCGGTGGGCGGCCTGTACTTCGGCATCAAGCGGCCTTTGACGATCGCCTCGTCCCAGATGGGAATGAAGCTGGGCGGAAAGAGCAGTTTCTACTTCATGCCTACCACGCAGGAAACCACCCGCGCCTTCAACACGAAGCCACGAGCGCGCAAGCCGACCCGATAATGGCTCACTCGCCCAGATGACCGCAATCGCGGCGCAGTCAGCCGGACATGGCGGGCTTTCGAGCTTGCCATGTCCGGTCATTTTTTCGCTGGGCAATCCGAGCTGCTTCTGGTGCAAGGAAGAAAAGGGGTCAGGAGCACACCTGTTCGGCACCGGGGTTGCACCGCAGGCGATGAATCGCCCGGATTTTTCTGATTGAGAGCGATCTTCGTTTGCGAGAACCGCTCGATCGATCGAATTGACCGATTACGTCATGCTATCGGCAAGGTCGGCGCATACGCAAGTGGCCTCGAAGTGCATGCCGAAGCCGCGGGCTTCGAAATCACTCGGGCGTTTTCGAAATCGGCTGCTGTTTCAGGCTTTCGATGTGGTCCGTCAGCTCCCTGTCGTTCGCCATTCCGATCATGTACCAGCCGACCATTTCGAAGGTCCGCTGCGT
>WGMM01000043.1 GCA_016125085.1 bacterium | reverse complement strand
TGAGGAGTTTGGTGTTGAGCGGGTTGACGGCGGAGAAGTTCTCGATCGCAAACAGCGAGATTTCCATAGGGGCCTCCTTGTCCCCGGGTTGACACATAAATCACGATTTCCGTCAAGGCGAATGATGTGAGGTATATTAAGCCGTAAGTGAGCGAGTCGTATGGCTGGCCTTCATCCTTAAGCTATTTTCGCACTTCAGTCCAGACCTCGCCATCCTGGTCGCTGAGATCAACGTGGTGAAGCGGGATTTCCTCGCTCGGATACACGCAACGAAGCTCCGAAAGAAATTGACGACAAACAGCATCGGAATGCCGTGCCTGCAAGGCCCAGTTCACGGAGATGAAAACGAGAGCTCGGGGCAATGATCTCATCTCATCCAGATCATGACGAGACACGACTTGCTTCATCGATTTTCCCGGTGCACGGTTCGATTCAAGCCCGAAAAAGATCGCATCCGGGCCAGTTCGTTCGAAAGGCAGAAGACGTCAAGTGTCGTCTATCTACCGCAACCGGTAAATGTAGCTCCCCTCGTAATTCTTACGAACATTCTCGTCGGAATCGAATTCGAAAACGACATTCGGGAACTTGTCGAACGGGTATCCGAAATCACGCAGAACCGTGAGATAGCGACTTTTCATTTCTTCGATCACATCCAGGCTGAGTTGATCTCTCTGCGACATCGTTTCCATGAAAATGTAAACGCCGATCCCGTCGTCCCAATCCTCCCAGGAAATGACGTGTCGAATCCCATGAAGCGGAACGCCGTTCGAACTGCACCAATCCCTGAAGGCCTGGTCCGCCAGGGCAACCGATCGGTCATAGTCGTATTTGCTCATTTTTCCGGTCGAACCTTCATTCCGCCCAATCGGCTCGACCCGCCCCACTCAAGCCTGCTTCAATGCCCCCGCATACCGGCGGATCTTGCGGACGGCTTCGGCGATCTGGTCCATGTCCGACCGCGGGCCCAGCAGCATGTTCTGGGTGAACCAGACGGCCTCGGTGCAAAGCTTGTCGTTCACGGGCCGTTGCGAATTCTTCTCGTACCAATCGTTCAGGTGCTTTTCGCCGTAAATCCGCACGAATCCCTTGTTCGTGCGCACCACTTGCAGGAAATGCTCCTTGTTCAGCGGCGAATAGCCGGAGCTGGCCGGGATGCCTTCGGCCGTCAGGGCTTTCTGGAACGCCTCGCGCGGCAGGCCTTCGAAAGCGGCGGCGTCATACCGGAACATGTACAGGTGATAGGCATTACGCGTGCAGCCTTCGTACATTTTCGCGGGCGTGATGCCCGGAATCGCCTTGAGCTGTTCGGTGAGATAGGCGGCATTCGACTCGCGTGTTTGCGACTGCTTTTCCAGCCGTTCCATCTGGGCAAGCAGGATGGCCGATTGAAATTCGGTCAGACGCAGGTTGGCGCCGTTGCGGCCGTAGCCGCTCACGCCCGAGCCCGGCTTGGCCCGGCCGTTGTTGTGGAAGCTGCGGGCTTCTTCGTAAAGGTCTTTGTCGTTCGTCAGCACCGCACCGCCTTCGCCGGAATTCAAATTCTTCGAAGCCTGAAAGCTGAAACAGCCCATGTCGCCCAGCGTGCTCACGTGTTTGCCCCGCCACTGCGCCAGCGGCGACTGGCAGGCGTCTTCGATCACCCGCAGCTTCCGCTCTTTGGCCAGGGCCAGCACGGCGTCCATATCGGCCACGGAGCCGCCCAGGTGCACGGGCATCAGGGCCGCGGTGCGGTCTGTGACAAGCTTCGCCGCGCTGGCGACGTCCATCTGGAAAGTATCAATGTCCGTATCCGAAAAAACCGGCAGGGCATGATGCAGAAGCACGGCGTTGACAGTCGCCGCGAAGGTGTAGGGGGGCACGATCACTTCGTCGCCGGGACCGATATCAAGCGCCGCCAGCGAGATGATCAGAGCACTGGTGCCGTTGGCGCTGGCCAGGCAGTGTCTGGCACCCAGACGCTCGGCCCACGTGGCTTCGAACTTCGGCGTGACCGGCCCGCTCAGGCGGTTCCACAGGCCAGATTTGAGCACCTGCGTCAGCATGGCCGCATCGTTATCGCCGATGATGGGCCAGTGGGTCCATCCGGCACCCTTCGGACGTGTCGGCTGACCACCGAGAATGGCCGGTTTCGCGTCTTCGGAGGATGCCCTGGTTTTGATCGAGCCGAAGCCGACCGTGGCTGCGATACCGCCAAGCCGCCTGGAAACGCTGCGCCGTGTGATCGGATCGGTCATCGGAATCGCCCCTGAAAACGTGTGAAAGTCGGCCACATCGCAGGCCGGGTCTCGATGAACTCCAAATTGACCGGCGCGGGAACGAATGTCAAGGGATTCACTCGCTCAAGAAGCGGCTAAATCCGAGCACATGCAGTCGGCCAATTCGAAGCTGGACATAATGGGCTCGGAAACGAACCCGCGTGACGCACTCGATCAATCACTTTAGATCTTCGAAGCGAATGACTGGCGAGTCCGACTCACCATTGAGATTCATGGAGAAGTCGATTAACATCGAATCGATGAACTCTGTCTAAATCGAAACATCAATTGTGAGCTATTTGAGACAATCGCCGAGTTCGCACGTCGTCACTGCAGCCCGTCAAATCCTGACAAGGCGCTGGTGGGAAGCCGAAAGGCAGAACTACGATCTCGTCGTGTCTCAGTACGTAATCGACGAAGCTTCCTGCGGTGACCCGAAACTCGCTTCGGAAAGACTCCGCGCCCTCGAAGGCATTCCACTTCTTCCTGGAAGTTCCGAAATTCCCGGAATCGCCAGTGCCATCATGGGCCTCGGAGTCTTGCCAGCGAAGGCCGAAGTCGATGCACTTCATATCGCAGCGGTCGTACATCATCGGATAAACTACTTGCTGACGTGGAATTGCAAGCACATCGCGAATGCGAAAATTCTGCCGAGAATTCATCGTCTGCTGGCAGATTCGAACCTTCCGATTCCCATCATTTGCACGCCAGAGGAGATGCTGGGCGATGATCCGGAAAACGACTGAATCACCGATCGAGGAAATCCACCGGACCCGGCGTGAAATCTCGGATCGATTTCATGGAGACGTCTTTGCCATCGCCAGGGATGCGGCAGCACGTCAGGCATCGACGAATCGCCCTGTCTGGAACCCGGATGCCCACCGATTCTCTCAAGAGAATCCGAAAAATCCCAAGGCGCAAACCCAACCGGTCGAACTACCAGAAGTTTCTTCCGACTGAAACCGCCGCCTGATTACGACAATTCCATTTCATGTCGCTGGAACTTGAGATCCTTGATCAACTTACTGGAGGTGATCTGCTGGTCGCTCTCGTTCGTGAAGCGTTCGACGAAAATGAGCGATTCCTGCAAGCCGTCAAGGCGATGCTCAACGCGGGAGAGGTCGAATTGATCGATTCTGACGGTGCCGTTTTGCCCCGATGGAAATGGCATTTTGCACTCGAAAACATGAACCAGCAGACATGGTTGTCGATCACCGCGGCAGGAATACGTCGCATCGCCTGACGAAAAGTATCGATTTCGACATCTCGAAACAAATAACGCCCTTTGCAGACTCAAGTCGCACTTTTCCATTGGCCACTTATATTGATGGTTCGAGCAGTCGCTATGGTTTTCGAACCTGCCATATGCCGCCTGATCCATACCGATTTCCTCGAATGCTCAATCGGAAATTCCTGACCGATTCCGATACTCATTGTCATTTCTCTTGGTCGATTTCGCACGATATTGCTTAAGGAGACACTACGCGCCAAGCCGCTTATTAACTTGCCAGGATTCTTACGCCCATGAACGACCCCAACGCTTCGAAACACGCGGACACTACTGAAGCCCGGTCGCACGCCCGGCCGGCGGCGGAACATCCGCCGATCGCGCCGCTTCCGCCCGATCAGGACGACCTCCGCCGCACGGCTGAACACTGGCTCGCCATGACGGTCTACGACTTCCGCCTGCTCGGGCTCGATTCCGAAGCCCTCGATGCCTCCTGCGACCCGCCTGACCCCACCATTAAGGCCTACGTCAAACTCGGCCGCGATATCGTCAGGCGCTCCCGCGCCGGCCATTATCCCACAGCCGCCGAAGCCCTGCAGGATGCTCTCACGCTCCAGCGCATCTGTGTTCGTTTTCTGCCTCCTGACACTCTCAAACAACGTGCCGAGTGCCTGCGCAAGCGATTTCAGGCACTCGTCGGAAATGAAACCTATCAGGCCTGTATGGGCCCCCGAGCCACGGACAAACCACCGACGACCGAAGATCTTCGCGCCGAAATGGACTTCATCCTCAGCGAATTCCTTTATGTCTATCTCATCACTCCGCTGCGGCACCAGGCTCGCGGCCGGCTGTTGCGTTATTGCTGGCGGCCGTTTCTGGCGATCAGCACGATTCTCGTCGGCCTCGGCGGGCTGATCGCATGGCACGAAGGCCGCCCGGACCGCTTCGCCACGCTCGCCCTCGTGCCCATCTTCGGCTCGATGGGGGCCATGATCAGCCTGCAGCAAAGGCTTGAAAACATGCCGAACCGGGGCGATGCACTGCGCTATGTGATCGCCCTGGACAGCGGCCGTGCCACGCTCTGGACCACGTCTATCGCCGGATCCGTCTTCGCCGTCATCATCAATCTCGTCTTCCTGGCCGGAATGATCGAAGGCGACCTGTTCCCGTCGTTCGACCACCTGCACGGTATCGACCCGACCACACCCGGCGCAAAACCCCTGACGGACATCGCCCTCATGCTTATCTGGTCTTTCATTTCCGGATTCGCCGAACGGCTCGTGCCCGACACGATCACCAAGCTTACCCAGATCCTCAGGTCCGAGGAATTCCGCGGCGATCGACGCGCGCCCGGAACAAGGCCCGAGGACACCGACCAGGGACCTCGCCCCGAGATCGGCGGCCTTTCCGACGACATCTATTCCCGGTTCCTCAAGGCCCAAAGCGAAATGCGGGCCATTCGCGAGAGCAATAAACCGCCCGGCCAGGAAGAACTACGATCGAACGTCAATCCCGGCGACAAACCTGAACCGGCCCCTCGCGAGATCGATCCCCCGGTTTGATTCATCGGATGGATTCGAAATCGGCAATGCCCCAGGACAACCTGATGAAGGTGACCCGGGACCTCCGAGCCCCAGGGCGGAGGCATCGACTATGCTGCGGGAATCGGTTCGAATGACATTTCGACCGAAAATACGAAGGGCGGGCAGAATGAAACTGCCCGCCCCGCTTTCATTCGGATTTGGTCGATTCCGACGGCGTCAATCCGCCTTCGGATCGGCCGGTTTCACGGCTTTTTTCGAACCCGGCTTCGGGTCCTGATTATCGGTCAGTTCTTCGGCCGTCACCTTGCTCGGCACGCCGCCTGCGGGCACGTCCATTTTGGCCGTCCACAAGATGGCGTTCAGCAGCAGCTTGCGCTGATCTTCGTTGCCCCAGCCCCGGTGGAAATGGCCGCCCGTGAAGCCGAAGGCCCGGCCGCCGTCTTCACGCACCGTGGCCCAGCCCACGTGCTGCGGCTCTTTGTTCGCGATGGCCTTGCGCACATCGGGGTTGCCGCTGTGGGGGCCGTCCGGCCGGGTCAGGGTCGCTTCGGTCGGCAGATCGGTCAGGATCGGACTCACGCCCTTCATGCCGTCGCGGAACCGCATGTGATAGTACCATTCATCATTGCTCGAAAACGGCTTCACGCCCCGGGTCACCGGGTGCTCGGGCAGGCTCTTGAAGTCGGCCGTCCAGTGCGGGTTCACGGACCAGTTCGGCTCGAAATAACCGCCCAGCCAGTTCACGAACTCCGGCCCGCCCTTTTCCTTCGGAAACTCCACGGCATAGTGAATGCACACCAGGCCGGCGCCCCGTTTCATCTGCTTCTCGATCTGGCCGATCCTGTCCTGCTGAATCGCCGGATGTCCGCCGCCGCCATCGGCATAGAACACGATCGTATCAGCCTTCGCCAGCTCTTCGGCACTCGGCCATTCGCCGGAAAGGTGGGTGATCACGTTCAGCCCCGGCACGTTCTCTTTCAGGCACTTGGCCAGCAGCAGAATGCCGGCGTTGTGCTCGTGTTCGCCAGGCCCATGGCTGGGCCGCCCGGCCAGCAGCAAGGCCGTCTTGCCCTCGGCCGCGATCGCCCCGGGCGTGGCCAGAGTCCAGGCCCCCAGCACGGCACCTGTCAGCAGCATGAAAATTCGTCGTCGCATGGTCGTGAGATTCTCCAGAAGGTAGGAGACCGGCAGGCACGCTCGCACGCCCCGCCAGCCGTTACGCCTTATTATCCCGATCAGGCAAGCCGCTGCCAACGGTTTTTCATCACGGACAAAGCGTTTCGATACATGGGGGAAGGGTTCTTGCGACAGAAGGAATCGCGGCGATCATTTGGCTCGCGTTGCCCATCTCGTCCGATCGGCCCGGGATTTGCTATAGTTTCGTACTGCCGCATTCCTGTCGCGCTGGCTCGGGCGTTGGCCTGAATGCTCGCGGCTCGGCATGGGCTCTGACTCGAAACGAGGGACTTTCCGGCGATGGAACAGGTCAGCATCACGAAGAATGTCGACACGCACCAGAAGGCCCTGCGGATCAACCTCGACAACGGCAAATACGGCACCTTCGCCGAAATCGGGGCAGGGCAGGAGGTCGCCCGCTGGTTCTTCCGCGTCGGAGCCGCCGCCGGAACCATCGCCAAGAGCATCTCGGCCTATGACATGACCGTCTCCGACGCGATCTACGGCCACACAGGCCGCTACGTCAGCCGGCAGCGGGTCGAACGAATGCTCGACTACGAATATCAGCTCATGGTCGAACGCCTTTCGGCCAAGCGTGGCACGGACACCCGATTTTTCGCCTTCGCCAATACCGTCGTCGCCAAAAGCTATACCCGCAAGGAAAACTTCCACGGCTGGATGGGCATCCGGTTCCAGCACGCCCCCGGGGCCGAACCTTCGCAGATCGTCCTGCACGTAACGCTTCTGGACAAGGAAAACCTGCCGCAACAGGAGGCCATCGGCATCCTGGGCGTGAACCTGATTTACGGCGCACTGTACGAACACGACGACCCTGTGCGGCTCATGCGCAACCTGATCTGCGACCTGACCTCGGACCGGGTCGAAGTCGATCTGATCAAGTTCTCCGGGCCGGCCTTCGAAGGGCTCGACAACCGGCTGATGAGCCTGGAACTGGTGCACCACGGCCTTTCGCCGGCGGCCATGTTCACGGCGGCGGGCGAAGTCGTTCTGCCGGCCGAGGCGTTCCACAAGCGCCCGGTGCTGGTCACGCGCGGCAGCTTCCGGCCGATCACCAACGTGACCGTCGACATGATGGGCTGTGCCCTGGCCCAGTTCGTGCAGGAACCGCCCAACGAGGGGCAGGACATCCTGGTCGTCATGGAAATGACGCTCAACAACCTGACCCTGGGCGACGCCATCAACACCCAGGATTTTCTGGATCGTGTCGACCTGCTGGGCACGCTCGACCGACCGGTGCTGATCACCAACTTCGGCGAATTCTACCGCCTGGCCAATTACCTTCAGCGCTACACTTCAAGCCTGGTGGGGCTTGTGATGGGCGTGCCGACCCTGCGCGAGATCTTCGAGGAAAAATACTACGCCAACCTCGCGGGCGGCATTCTCGAATCGTTCGGGCGGCTGTTCAAGAACGACCTGAAGCTGTACGTTTACCCGATGCAGAATGCCACGACGAACGCCGTGATCACGGCCGGGAACCTGCGGGTTTCGCCGCGATTGCAGCACCTTTACGACTTCCTCATCGAAAACCAGCACATTCAGGCCATTCGCGACTACAAGCCCGATAACCTGCGGATCTTCTCGCGTGATGTCTATCGCCGCATGATCGAAGGCGACCCGACCTGGCTGGACGACGTACCCCCCGGCGTCGGACTGCTGATCTGCCAGCGCCGCCTGCTGGGATATGATCCGGAGAATTATGACGAGAGTGTCGAGGTGAAATGATGCGGCGCTGGGTCTCGAAAACGTCGTGAATCGTAGGGCGGGGTTAGTCCCTCCGATCTTGGAGAGGGGCTTAGAGCATCAGGCAAATACTTTTTGTTTTTGCCAATAAGCTAGCGAGTCAACTGTATTCATCAGTGTGTACTCGTTGATATTCATTCGATCCAATTGTTCGAGGACAGATTTACGCTCGCAAGTCTTAAGCTCGAACTTGATCACGATGTTTTGGGTCGGATGTGCTGAGTCTCGATCGAATACATTCTGGTGGCTATCGAAATAATATCTGATTCTTAATTGATCCGCTTCGGAAGACGCTTCTCTTTTCTCTCCTAAGCAGACTGTATATCGAGCCTTTTGAATGTAGTGCCTTGGAGTCGATTTAGCATGATGGTGATATTCAAAGATTTGACTCTCGGCCATATTACCGCCAGAAATTCCAGTTACTGTTTTAACTAACATGAATATCGCAACTTTACTGGCTTCCTCGGAACCTTTTTTACACACACAGGCTTCACTGCACTTAACGTCCCTGAAAGCAAAATATGCTGCTACATATGGAGACTCAGACCAATCGAGAAGTGGTGATGGAAATCCATGATGCCTCAGGAAAACTAATAGTTCACCCATCGGCAATTTTCCAGGAATTTCAATTAGACTAGATGATTTTTTATTATCAAAATACATTGGATCGATAAAGTTGTAAAACTCTTCCGTCCTAGAAAAATTAATATCCAAATGCGTTTCAAAAATCGGAAGGACTTCGTTTACCTTCAAATAGTATTCAGACACATACATTCTTGACCTCTCTCTTTCTAGCGTTGAACATAACGGATACGTGGATTTTGACTGGCCTCGGAAAAATGGCAGATCAATGATTGGCACGCTCTTGTCTCTATTTTCATTCATCAAGTCAATCAAGCGGTTTGCATAATCAATGTAATCCTTGAATGCCACCGGACTCTTTTCGTGTTTCTTTTCCCTAAGCAGCCTTGTTATCTCCTCTTGAAGTAGTTTTCCCTCTTTTTGATTCTTCTCTGAGTATTTATCCATTGCACCCTCGCTTGATCAACAATTGATGAGCCATTCTGACAATAATCTTATCCGGCTTCACTTTTTGTAGCCAGATTATCAGACAGCCTATCCGTACACCAACCGCAATCATTCAAAAAATCAGGGCGGGTTTAAGCCCGCCCTGATTTTATCGTCAATGATTGAACAAGAACGCCGGGCTGTTGATCAGGGCCCAGGCGAGGTCCTGGGCGACGGTCAGGCGCTTGTTGGCGATCTGGGCCGCCGACTGTTTCGCGTCCTCTCGCAGCTGAACCAGCTTGGGATCGTCGGCCACCAGGGCCTTCGCCGCTTCCAGCTTGGCTTTGAGTGACTCCAGCTCCGCATCCGGGCCCACCGGTTTGCGGGCCTCGGCCAGGTCAGTCTGCAGCTTTTGGCCTTCGGCGTCGATCTGGCGGAAATACCGGGCGATCGCTTCCTTCTGCGGCGGCTTCCGCAGCGCGGCGGGCGTGCCCACGATCGTGGCCAGGTCCTCAGGCAGCGTCAGGCCGACGTCCTTCTGGCCCACTGCCGCGCTCAGGCGGAACCGGCCCAGAAGGTGCTTCTGCCCGTAGCGCTGGGCCAGTGTCACCTGCAGCTCCGTGCCCCCTTCGAAGCCGAAGGGCTCAGCGGCTTCGAACGTCACCCAGTGGGTCACGCCCGTCGAAGGATGCACGGCCCAGCCATTGCCGGTGTCAAGATTCTTGTCGAAGAGAGCACCTGCCGAGAACGAATTCTGGGCGAAATCAGCGATGCCCTTCACGAAGGTCAGCTCCTTCTTGACGTTCCGGTCCTTCAGGCTGACGGCCGTGACCTGCACTTCCTGCAGCACGAAGTTGCCGTTGTCGGCTACGCCCGGGCCTTTCGAGGGCAGCCGGTCGTCGGCCAGCGCTTCCAGCCGCAGGGCCGTCACATCACGCAGATTCGTGCGGATCGTGAATTTGTAATCGCCCGAATCGGGCCGGCCCTGGACGAAGACCGAACGATCCTCCTGCGGCAGGAACTGGGCGCCCGGGGTGCGTTCGAAAGCCTGAGGCCGCAGCGGAATCCACTCCACCGTGCCCTGCTGCTTCTCCCAGGCGGCCAGCTTGGCCGGGATCTTTTCGTCATAAGCTTTGACTGCGGCTTCAGCGGCCGCGATCTTCTTCGTGCGCTCTTCCTCGGCCTTCAGGCGGATTGGCTCGGCGATCGCCTGACGGTCCGCCACGGCCTTCTCGGCAGCCGCGATACGGTCCGTTCGCTCCTGCTCCAGCTTTGCCCGCACCGGCTTCCAGTCGGCTTCAGCCTTGGCCAGTTTGGCCGAGAGAGCCGTGTGGTCGGCGTCGATTTCGCCCAGCATTTTCAGCACCGAATCGATTTCGGTCGCCTTCGCCGGACGGTTGAGCACCCGCATGAAGATAGCGTCGATCAGCTGGCGGTCGTCCTTCGTCTCGGCCGTGAGCTTGGCCAGAGCATTGGCGGGGTCGCCGATGGCTTCAGCCAGAGTCGGGCCCGAGACGAGGGCCATCACCGGCCCGAGCTGCATGCCGCTGGTGCGTTCGCACTCGCAGGCACTTTCGCGGACGGGGCGGCCGAAGGTGTTGAGGAAGCCGGAAGGCAGCTCGACACCGTTATCGGGCAGCTCAGCGGCGCGGGTGCCAGGAGGCACGCCCGGGATCTTCGATTGCGAGCCGGTGACGGTCATGATCGCGTCATACAGCACTTCGGCCGGCAGCCGGCGAGGAATGGCGTGGCTGTAATTCGTGCGGTCGTCGGCGTTCCATTTGTTGGTCTGATAGTCGAGCTGATACGTCCGCGAATTGGCGATCATGCGGATCATGTGGCGGACGTCGAAATTCGAACTCACGAATTCCTGAGTCAGATAATCGAGAAGCTCGGGATTGGTCGGCGGATTGCCGGCCCGGATGTCGTCGATCGGCTCGATCAGCCCCACGCCGAACATATAGCCCCACAAGCGGTTGACGTACGACCGGGCGAAATACTCATTGTCCGGGTCGGTGATCCAGGCCGCCAGCGATGCCCGCCGCGATGTCTCGGCCGCGGCAGCCGCCGGTTGCGCCGGTGCCGGTGGAGCGGCTTCGGCCTTTGCCGAGGCCTGAACGACAGCCGCATCCGTCTTCGCTTCCGGTTTCGTATTCGATTTCGAACCGGAGCCGGGCGCGGCGGCTTTCTTGCGGACCTGATAGGGGAACTGCGGCGGCGTCAGCTGGCCCGTGCGATCGTGCTTGACTTCGCCGTCGGCCTTGTCCTTCACGATCTCGTAAAGCGGCGTGGCACCTTCCACGGCCGAGCCGCCAATCGTCTTGCCGCCGCTGGCGGGGTCGCCCTCCAGGCCCGTGCGGGCGAACCAGGCGGCGGTCTGATAGTATTGATCCTGCGTCCACCGCTCGAAGGGGTGGTCGTGGCATTTGTTGCAATTGAACCTGATGCTCAGGAACAGGTGCGTTGTGTTCTCCATCGTCGCTTCGGGCGTGCGGAGAATTTTGAAATAGTTGGCGGCGGGGTTGTCTTTCGTGCTGCCTGAGGCCGTGATGACCGACTTGACGAACTGATCATAAGGCACGTTCTTGTCGACCTGGTCGCGGATCCATTTGCGGAAGGCCGCGGCGCCTTCGGGGGCAAGGAATTTGCGGTTCACCTGCAGCAGGTCGGCCCACTTGTTCGTCCAGTATTCGACGAAGTCCTTGCTGCCGATCAAGCTATCGATATAGGCCGCTCGCTTTTCGCGGGTCGGGCGACTGTCGGCCAGGAAGGCCGCGACTTCCTGAGCCGTGGGGGGCAAACCGGTCAGGTCGATCCGGGCCCGGCGCAGGAATGTGGCACTGTCGGCCAGGCCCGAGGGCTCGATCTTCATCCGCTGCCATTTGGCGGCCACCAGCCGGTCAATTTCTGACCAGGTCTCAGGCTCCTTCCAGGCGAAGCCGGTGCGGTCGCCCATGACGGTCATCGTCGTGGCCACGTACGAACCTTCGTAACGAGCCAGAACAGGGGCCTCGCCCCGGCGGATAGCCGTCAGAAGACCGCCGCGCTGCTGAGCCGTGGCCACTTCGGTGTTGGCCGATTCGACGAAGGCCTCCAGCGTGACGTCTCGCACCTTGCCGTCAGCATATTTCGCCAGAATGCGGAATTGCTGGCGGTCACCCTCGCGCTGGACGATCGGGTCCTTGGGGAAGATGTCGATGGCCGTGACCCTGGGCGTGGCGGCGTTCAGAGGGGCACCGGCGCTGATCCAGCTTCTCAGGATCTCGTAATCGGCCATGCCCGGCTCGGTGAGCGTACCGCCCGCGTGGGGCACCCGGCCCGAGGCCTTCTGCAACATCAGCGAATTGTCGGGCGAAACGGGATTGATCCGCCGGCCTGCAAGGTCGTCGGTGAGGGCCCGGATGTCGTAGATGGCGTCATACCCGCGAAGACTCAGCTTGAAGCCATTCTTGCCCGCCAGCGAGCCATGGCATGTGCCCTGGTTGCACCCCAGCCGCGACATCACAGGAGTAACGTCACGCAAGTAGTCCACCTTCGGGGTCGTCTTGCACTCAGCCACCTTCACCGGCACTTTGACCGAAGCGGCACCCAGGGCGATCGTCAGCTCGCCTGTGCCGTCGCCCTTCGGAGTCACCAGACCTGTCGGAGCGAAATCGACCAGATCCTTACCCTGCGGCTGAGAGACTTTCACCAGCCGTGTGGCGTCGAACGTCTCGCCAGCCTGCGTGCGGCCGATCACGACGATTTGAGCGTAATCGAGAGGACCAGTCAGCGTAAGATCTTTCGGATCGACTTCCAGCGACACAATATCCGCTTCGGCAGGGCTTTTTTCCGTCGACACGCCGGGCTTTACGCGACCATAGGCCACTGCCTGTTCCGCTCGGGCGGCCGCAGCGACATCGGGCGGCACCAGGGCTGGGTTTGCGGGAATCGCTCGAAGTTCTTTGCCCGTTGCCGTTTCGATCATGCGGATCAGGCCATCGGCCCCAGCCACGGCCACCGATTTGCCGTCCGGGGCGAAGCTCACGGAATAGAGCCCGGTAGTTGGCGAGGCGAAGGTGGAAATGACCTTCACATCTTTCGTCAGATAGGCTTCCAGCTTCGCGGCTTCTTCGGGCGACCGGCCGGTTTTGGACACGATCGCCTTGATATCGTCCGGCAGGCCGGTGTCGAACTCATAGCCGTAGATGGCCAGCTGGCCTTTGCCGTCGAGACTCGAAACGGCCGCGATGCGAGTGCCGTCGGGGCTGACGTCAATGCCCCAGACGCGGCCCGTCAGAGGGGGCATGTGGCGGATCTGGTTGGCGTCGTCGCCGATCACGCGTGCCGTAAGCCGCTGCATGCGATAGACCTTCACGACACTGTCCGAGCCGGCCATGACGATCTCGTCCCGCTTCGGGTGCCGGGCCACGGCCAGAATGCCGCCCTTGAGCGCCCCTGGCGTGATCGACGTGATATTGTCCACGAACCGCTGGGTGGCCACTTCCGTAAGCTTGGCCGTCATATCGCGGGCCACGCTCACCAGGTGGGAACCGTCGACGGAGAAGACGGTGTCGCGGACCCAGTCGTTATGGGCGCCCTGAAACAGAATCTGCTCGCCCGTTTTCGCGTCGAAGGCACGCAGCGAGTTGTCAGCACAGCCCACGGCGATCCTGGTGCCGTCGGGCGACCAGCTGGCGCCGTAAATCGTGTCGTAACCGACGGGCACTGACAGAACCAGCTTTCCCGTGGCGACATCCCAGATCTGCAGCTCGCCCGATCGCGCCGGCGTGCCTGCTGCCACGGCCAGCTTCGTGCCATCGGGCGAGAAGCGGACCGACTCGATCCGCTCGGCCAGGCCGATGAGCCGCTTGCCGATCATGCCGGTGGCGGCGTCGATCAGGAGCGTTTCGTGAAAGCCGGCGACGGCCAGCGTTTTGCCGTCGGGGGCGAAGTCGACGCTGGTGACGGTTACGGGCCGGGCATAGGCCGGGGGATTCTTGGCGTCGTAAGTTTTGGCCAGGTGGGGCGGGGTGTCGTCGGTTGCGCCCTGGGCGATCCATTGGCGGATCAGGTCGATGTCCGAATCTGCCAGCGGCGGTTTGCCCTTGGGCATCTCGGCCTTGCCGTCGTGCACCGTGATCTGGTCGATGATGTAGCTTTCTTCCGGCTTGCCTGGGACGACCGGTGCTTCCTTGGCGTCACCGGGCTTCATGAGCCTGGCGAAGTCAGTCATCACATAGCCGCCCTGGGCCTTCGAAGGCTGGTGGCAGCCCTGACAGTTAGCACGGAAGATCGGTTCGACCTGCTTGTGGTAGCTGACGGTGGCCTTTGGCTTTTCCTGCTGACCGGAAGCGGCCGCTGGAACCAGCAGCACTCCGAGAGCGAGCGCCGGGCCGAAAGACGTGGAAGTCACGCGGAGTCTCAGGACAGACATGGCTGCAGCCTCAGGAGGAGTGTCGAAGCCGGGCGGCGAAGCGACCTGATCGAAATTCCGGCGGTTCGGATCGATTCGCAAGCCAGGGTCGCACGGACGGGGGGCGATCGCCAGGGTAGGAATCGGTCGAGCACGGCCCCGGAGGGCGGAACGTCGAGTTCGATTTCGCGGAAGATGAATACGCCTGATGCGATTCTGAGTCCAGAACGCCGGAGGGTTTCGACCATATTACAGCGAATGCGAGCGCCATGCCAAGAGAAACCGGTCGGTGGTGAGGTAGGAGTCGCATCGATCATTCCGAAAATGGGGCATGGCGATCCGGCAAATCATGCTGGCTGACCCCGAGGCCAAGGCATTTCGGATCGATAGTGAATTACGGAACTTCGAACGCGTCCCCCCGGCGGCGACATCCTGCGTTCGGGCACGTGCAGCGCCCTTGCCCGTCAATGACTATCCCGCCTGACGAAGAAGCTGAACCGGTGAAACTCGCCGGATTTCGATCGACTCGCTTAATTAGGCGTCACATCCGTTACGATTGGCGTAAACGTAAAGGAGCGTATTCAGCGTACGATAATCCGCGAGTGATCGGGCTCCGGCTCCCGGTCCGGGTTCTTACCGTCAGTTGGAGGCATGCCATCACTTAAGGATTAAGAAGAGGATTTTTCAATCTCTTAGCAGTCTTAATACGTTATGTCGCCGAATTGCGCATCGCCCTTGGTTCGACATCCTGAACGTTAAGCTACCAATGAGGATACGATAATCCGAAAGAGTGCGTTCAGAGGGGGATAATCTGTCGCCTATTCTGTTGCGCTTCGATCCGGCGTCGTGCAGGAACGTCACCGCGGACCCGATTCGACCCGGCGGCATGGCGCGCTTCGGGGTGCGAGTCTGCGCAGTCATGCACAGTGGCGCGACAAGTTATCCCTGCCCTGGAACACCTCTCGAACTCGACTGGATCGCCTGAATCGATCGCGAAGAAAGTGCGTAAAGAACCGGTTTACGCGGAAAGAGCGAATGTACCGTACGTTTTATCGATATTTCGGCGGATTGGCGGTGTGCGAATCCCCGCTTGGGCCGAGGCATCGGCTCCCATGCGGTCGTCAGTGCCCGAAATCGGGCCAGGCCTCTGTCGATGTGCTGGTCAGGTCCTGAACGATCGATGCGATGATGTCGACGGCCCGGGTGACATGGTCTGGTGTCGTGAATGCCGAGAACGAAAGTCGAATCGACGATTTCGCCCGATGCGTGTCCATGCCCATCGCGGAGAGTGCCGGCGAAGCCTTCGTGCTGCCGGAGGCACAGGCCGATCCGAGGCTCGCCGCCAGGCCCGCCAGATCCAGCCGCATGAGCAGCAGTTCGCCCTCGATCGCCGGATGGTCGAAGAACAGGTTCAGAGTCTGGGGCAATCGTCTGTCCGGATCCGCCGGGCCGTTTTCGATCACGTTCACCGGTATGTCCGCCAGCTTTTGCCGCAGGCTTTCGATGAGCACCGTGCCGAGCGTTCGCCATTGTAAGGTGCGAGCGGTTTTTTCGGCCTGCCACAGCCTGAGCGCTTCGGCAAGGCCGACGGCGAGGGCCACCGCCGGAGTGCCAGGCCGGAGGCCGAGCTGCTGACCACCGCCGTGGAAGATCGGGGCGATCTTCTGCCCCTTGCGGATCAGCAGAATGCCGATGCCCGGCGGCCCGTGCATCTTGTGCGAACCTGCGGCGAGCGTAGTTACGCCGAGGGCTGAGAAGTCGACGTCCATCCGGCCCACGGCCTGAACGGCGTCGGTGTGCATGACGATATGGCGTGCCGCGATGGCCCGCGCGATGGCCGAAACGTCCTGGATCGCGCCGGTCTCGTTATTGGCCAGCATCAGAGTGACGAGATCCAGCGGCTTGTCGTCCGCGATCCGTTCCAGCCAGCGTTCGGTGTCGATCGTCCCGTCGGGCCGAACGGGGCCGATTTCCCGGCGCAGACGGCCCTGTTTTTCCAGCAGTACGAGCGGTTCGGCGACGGCCGGGTGTTCGATACCCGAGACGAGAACGACACTTGGCCGCGACCGTTCCTCGGGGCTGCTGCGCAGGCGGGTCGATTCGTCGATCAGGCCGAAGATGGCCATGTTGTTCGACTCGGTACCGCCTGAGGTCAGCACGAGTTCGTCCACGTGTGCGCCAAGGATGGCCGCGATCGACTCGCGGGATTCGTCCCAGGCGTTCCGGGCAGCCCGGCCAAGGCTATGGCGGCTTTCGGGGTTGCCGCCGATAAGCAGGTGGGGCCTCATGGCCTCCAGCACGCGCGGATCGATGGCCGTGGTGGCGTTGGCGTCAAGGTCGATTACGTTTCGAAGCGGCATCTGCGGGCGGTCCAGTATGCACGGACGAACTAGCCGGCAAGTTCCGGTCAATGGGCCTTGCTCAATCGTCCGGATTCGATCTTAACCGATATTCGCCGGCCGGTCAGTGTGAATCATGATTGGGCCTGCCTTACCTGAATGATGTTGCCTTCCGGGTCGTGGCCGTCGCAGGCCCTGAAGCCCCGGGCGGACCATTCGAAGCTTTGCGGCTTGATCGAACCGCCCAGCCTGGCGGCGGTAGTGCGAGCCTCTTCGAGGTCGCTCACGGGCAAGCACAGCTTCGAATAAGAATCTTCGCGGGCGGTCACTACGCCGCTGGTATCTTGCGAAGGCTCTGGTTCTCCGAACAGTCGATGCACGACCAGTTCGAAGCCGGCGACGCTCAAAACGACGTGGTCATCGTCAGCGAAAGCGACCTGCATCGCGGCAAGTTCACGGTAAAAAACGCTGACACGGGCGACGTCGCATGCGAACAGAACGACGCTCGGCTTCGGGCAATTGTCCATGGTCTTTCATCTCGTTTCGGAAACGTGACGCTATTTCGGGCTATTCGTGGTCAGGGTTCGCGTCGCTTGAAGATCGCACCGCCGTTGATCTCTCCGGCATATTCCCAGCCTTCATTTCCGAGTTCGTCGAATTTCTTCTCGAGCGAAGCAGCCAATTTGCCCGGGCCATCCTTGAGTGCGGTTCGCACGTCGACCACATCGGTCAGCAAAATGACACGATATTGCCATGCGGGCGACGAAACGGCTTTTGCCGGCGGCTGTGGCTCGGCCCTCAATGCGGCAAGTGTCGCACCGGTCAGGATGATGCCGATACCGATCCCGGCGAGAATCGAGGTTCGGTTCATGCGATGCACTCCTCTTCGAATACGGACATGCGAAATGCCAATCGGACGCTGCTTCGGCACGATGCAAGGTTCATGCACCATACCCATTCCGATCGATGAAATCGGCCAGAGCCATGGCTTCCGGGCCGTCCTTGCGAAGGCCCTGGAGCATACCGGCCTGATCTTCGGCCGACCGGTTCTGACCAAGTTTGAATTTGCCCTCGATCCGGGTGATCGGAATTTCGAATCCCACGATCGCGGAGAGCATGCGTCGGCGGAATTCGTCCGGCAGAACGTTCGGCCACGGCGTTTCACGATGGTCCTCGTATTTTCGTACGAGGGTGTCTACGGCCTCGGCCGTCCTTTCCGACGAAATCAAACGGGGCAAGCCGTAGACGTGCACTGTCGCGTAGTTCCAGGTCGGCACAGCAGGGCTATCCACATACCAGGAAGGCGAAACGTACGCGTGGGGACCCGTAAAGATGGAGAGAATCTCATCGCCGGTTTCGAAATGTTTCCATTGCGGGTTTGCCCTCGCCATGTGGCCCAGGAGAACGTTCGCGGACCTGTCCAGCACCAGCGGAATGTGTGATGCGAAAGGCACGTTGTCCCGAATGCTCACGACCGTGGCGAACGCGTGACGTTCGACGAAATCCAACAGAATTCCATGATCATCGATTCGGAATGATGTGGGTACGTACATGCAGGCAAATTCCTTTCTTCCTGAAACGGTCATCAAGCGTATTCGCCGCATCGATCGCGATATTTCGAATTTTCTTCGTTCATGGCCCGGCAGATTCAAGCAGCATTTTACGGATCGACGTGCACGCGGCAGCCAGGGCTTTGCCGGCATCGTCTCGTGTCTGGCCAGTGCCAGGCCGTGATTGTCGCAGCATGACCACGAACACGATCGGTTCCTTGCCCTGGGCCGGCTCTTTCCAGCCGGCTTCGACGCGAGTGAGGGGGTCCGAATTGAGAGCGCCGGTTTTCATGTATTCGAAACCTTCCGTGGAATTTCCGGTGCGAATGACGGCATTTCGGATCGCGTCCAAGGTCTTCGGCTCGATCCTGTTCAGGCTTCCATTCGCAAGATTCCGATACAAAGTTGACAGGGCCTCGGCAGAGGCTTCGTTGTCACCTTGTTCGTTCCGGTCGCGCAGCATGTAACGCCGCACGAAGACTTTCGAAAATGCCGGATCACGGGCCTGAATGCTGGCCGTCAGCCGTTCCGGACCGCCCATCACGGCGGTAATGACATTCGCGGCGGCATTGTAGGCGACATTCGAAGCGGGAGCCTTGCCCATCATGATCTCGCCGATCTCTCGCGCTGATCGACCTGCCAGAGTTTTGCGGATATCCTGCTTCTGATCGGCTGTGAAATGCGAAATCGCCGGATGAGAGTCGTCCGCCAGTATCGTATCGGCGGCAGCGACGGGGGCATTCAGGGCGTCCTTGCGGCTCGCGAAGAACTCGACGAGGAAAAAGGTTTTTATGGCACTTGCCGAAGGCATGATCTGATTCGCATTTCTTTCGAAGTAAGGTTTCCCTTCGACGCCGCCGACCCAGACGGCCGCCTCCACTTCATGCCCGTGACGTTTCAGAATGGCATCGATTCCGGATTCGATCGAGACCAGGTTCGGCTTTTTCGTACTGGATTTCGAATCACCTCTCCGGGGAATCGCCTGCCCTGGCGATTCCGAGAGCAGATGTGCGAACATGGCTGTGATCAGCAAAGCCATGACGGCGAAATGACATCTTATGGACATCGAGACTTGCCTTTCCGGTCATGACGGGCGAATTCCCATGATGTGCGGACGCGATTCCTGCAGAAGGATCTTAACCGCTTCGTGGCTTCGGCGTGTCATACTTCTTCATCGCATCCGCATTCGTGGATAGGATGATCGAATCACGGTGGAAAAAATGATCAGGTCAGGTCTTCCTGGCTTCGGCATTTCTCGACCTCGAACTGGGTGTAATCGCTTCTCGCGTTTCGGTCGTTCGTCGTCGAGATCTTTCGGGAAAATGACTCCGATTTTTCTTGAGACCGGCTTCGAAGCAGCGATAGACTGCTTTTGAGGCGTTTCCGCCAGGTTCTTCCGTCTTCCCGCATGTCTGGCCGGTCATAATCTTCAGGAGTTCTCTGCAATGATGTCAATCGTCAAGCGATTTCGTCCCTGGATTGTCTCGGGATTTGCGATCGCTGCGATTCTGGCGGCCTCGCCGGCCAGCGCTCAAGAGAAGTCGAAAAGTCTGGCCGCACGGTTTCCGGCTGAGGGGCTGGCATTTTACCTGGAATTCGATGGTCTGACGGCTCATGCGAAGGCGTGGCAAAAAACGCAGTTCCATGGTTTGCTCAACAAAACGACGATGGGCGACCTGGCTCGCGACCTGGCCCGCCAGGGGGCCGAACAGATTGCGAAGTCTGCCAACGAAGACGGTGGCGGCGACGAGTTCGACGCGAAGACCATCGAACGGATCGCAGACGACCTGCTTCGCGGCGGTTTCGCCTTCGGACTTTACATGCCTGAAGGCAGCGAAGAGCCTGCACCGATGCTGGTCGGCCGCAATCTCGGCAAGGGAATGGACCGGAAAACGCTTGAGGCGTACTTGCCGAAGAGCGACCGCAGCGAAACCCGCGCCGGTCGGTCCATGCGTCTGCGGGGTAACGGTTCAGGGCCTGTGACATGGTGGGAGAAGGACGATGTCATGATCGTCGATGCCGCGATCGTCGACCGTGCCGTCGCAACTGTCGAAGGCAAGGGGGGCAATGCCGCTTCGCATCCGATTCTGAACGGCTTGAAGGGTGGTTCGGCCGCGTTCGAGCCTGTCGCACGCGGGTTCGTCGACTTCGCCAGGATCCCTCTGCCGCCGCAGGCCCGCAAACTTGGCCTGGACGGAGTTCGCCACATCGAAATGCTCGGCGGATTCGAAGATGCCCAGATCCGGACGATCGTGCGTGTGGTGGCCCCGGCTCCGCGAAAGGGGCTGCTGTCGATCCTGGACGGCCCAGGCTTCGCGGCGGACGGCTTGCCGCCGATTCACCCATCTGCCAGCGGCTTTACGGCCATGTCGATCGAACCCGGAGCCATTTTCGCGAAGATAACCGACGCAATCAAGGCGACGGATCCCGCGACCGGTCGCCAGATCGACACATTTCTGAACCAGTTCAAGACCCAGACGGGCATCAGTCTCGTCGACGACGTGCTCAAGGCGGTCGGCCCCGCGATGAGTTTCGGAACCGTGCCGGAACGGGCCCGAAATGGCGGCGACATGTTCGCGACCGTTGAGTTGAAAGATGGTGTCGCCTTCGCCCGGACGCTCGACAAACTCGCGCCTGTGCTTGCAGCGATCGTCGACCAGGCCCTGAAGGCTCAGGCCGGGCCGAATGCCGGCGGCTTCGAAATCCGCAAGGCCGAAGGGGGCAAGGCGGAATGGGTCGTGAAGCTGCCAGGCGGGCTGGCGCCCGTGCTGGAACAGATCTCGCCCCGCATCCGAATCGATAAGGAAACGCTTATCTTCGCATTCGAAACCCGCTCACTCGACATGCTGCAGCAGATCGAGGCGCGTAAAACGCCCTATGCGTTTCGTGGCGATTACGCCTTCATCGGCCAGCGGATGCCGAAAACCACCGTTTATCTCGCCGTGCAGGATGCCCGCACGAACTTCCCGGCCCTGATCTCGTCGATACCCATGTTCATTCAGGGCATCGATCAGGCCGCGCAGGCCGACGGCAACCCGCCGCTGCCGATTCGGATCGACCGGAACCAGGTACCGTCGGCCGAATCGATGGCACCTTTCCTGACGCCGTCGATGGTGACAGTCTCTGTCCATCCTGAAGGCATTAAGCTCGACTCGTCGGCGTCGGTTCCCTCGATCGATTCGCCTGCGGCCGTCGGCGTAACCGTCGCCCTTCTGCTGCCGGCAGTACAGTCCGCACGCGAGGCCGCACGACGGGCCCAATGCTTCAATAACCACAAGCAGATAGCCCTGGCCATGCATAACTACGCCGATGCGAACAAGGGCTTCCCGCCCATGGCGATCACGGGCAAAAACGGCGAACCGCTCCTGAGCTGGCGTGTGGCTCTGCTGCCTTATCTTGAGCAGCAACAGCTTTATGAGGCCATCCGCAAGGACGAACCCTGGGACAGCCCGCATAACCGCCCGCTGATGAGTCGTATGCCCGCTGTTTTCGCATGTCCAACGAACGAACTTGAGCCTGGAATGACCTGCTGCCGCGCCTTCGTCGGCGATGGCGGTATCCTGGAAAAGGACAAAACCACGCCTCTTTCGACCATTCGCGACGGTACATCCAACACGATCATGTTCGCCGAAGCCGCCGAGCCGGTCGAATGGATGCGGCCTGAGGGGCTCCCGGTCAACGCCCCCGGCCTCCTCGGCCTCGGCTCGAAGCATCCCGGAGGCTTCGTCGCCGCATTTGCCGACGGTTCCGTCCGTTTCATTTCGTCCCGAGTTTCTCCCCGGACGCTGAAGGGTCTGGCGACCAAAGACGGCGGCGAAGTCGTCAGCCCCTGAAATCCCGTCAGTTCCGATCGCTTCGGATCCGCATCGCCCGAAGGTCGCCTTCGGCTTCCGCCCAAGCCGTCGTCAGCTCAGCCAGGCGAGCGAGTACGGCCGGGGCATGAGCTTCGACGGCCGGGGCGATCGCGGCCAGCTCGCTCGCAATCCGTTCCAGCCGGTGCTCGGCCGCCATCACTTCAGGCTCGTAACGGCCCTTGATCTGAAGCGTCGCCGCCATGGGGAGCGGGTCGACGCTTGTCGGGTCGAACCGGCTTTGCACATCGGCGGCCCAATACCAGAGGTTATTCAGAAGCCTCTGGCCGAAGCCCGGAATGGCGTAGCCCGGGTTCTGCATGAGCCGGACGACGTCGGCGGCGGTTTCGATCCCGAAACTGGCCAGCATGGCCACGCGGGTGCGTCCGATCTGGGCGATCGAGGCGTCGCGGATCAGGTGGTTCTCCAGCCATGCCTCTACGGCATACGCCCGCCGGGCCGAGGACTGTTCGGCAAGTTCCCGCCGATAAGCCGCCAGGGCATCCATCAGCCGATTGTGCAAGGTTGCGGCCTCGGCCCTCAGTTGGGCATCTTTCGCCCTGGCCTTTTCCAGCCAGGCCTTCCAGGCAGTCTCCTTTTCCGCAAGGGCGGCCAGGGCTTCGTCTCGCAGCCGCGTGCGACGATCGACCTCGGCCAGCCAGTCGTGGTTCGCATCGAGCCATTCGGCCTGATCGGTATCGTTTTGCGTTCGTATTTCCTCGCATTCCGCCAACCAATCGGCAGTGGCCCGGTTTCGAAATGACCGCCCCGCCCATTTCGAAAGACCGAGCATCCCGAATGCGACAGCTGCTGCAGGCACCGCAAGCTGTGGCCGCGTGAAAAGAGCCACGCCAGCGGCGGCGAAGGTCGGCCAGGCCAGCGCCGTCAGCAGAAATGCGAGCGAGCCGGTGGCGGAAGTGTCAGGTTCCGGTGGCTCGGGTGCAGGTTCGAAAGGCTCGGGCCTTACCAGATCCGCAGGAACCGGTTCCGCCGGCCTCAGTCGCTTTTTCGAAATCCGGGGCCTGGAGTATTGGTTTCCGAATTTTGGGATCGCAAGGATTCTTGTAATCAGGGCTTCGGGATCGACCTGAAATTCGATGCGAATTGCCGGTATTTCAACGGTATTCGTTGCCGCGATGACTTCCGGAAAGAAATCGACTTTGAATTTCGAACGCAGATTGCACCAGGGGCAAGCGCCGGACCGGGGATGGAACACGTGCCGAACGCCGCCGGGGCAGGGCACCAGCTCGCCAGCGAAGGTCAGAAGCGATTCGGCCCATTCGGCTGCCGTGGGGCGATCGCGGCCGAGAAATGCCCGCTCGAAGGCGGCTTCCAGCGATTCCGAAAGATCGCCTGCTGCGATCACCCCCGGGGGCGGCGCCAGCCCTATTCGGGCGGCATCCCGGCCATAAAAATAAGCCCCTTCGGCAATCGCAGCACCGATGCCGAAATCGCCGGATCGATTATGCCGGCCCGCGAACGGATGCCGGCCCATGAACAGAAGCTGAAACACCAGAACGGCCAGGGCGAAGTCATCATGCTTGGTCTCGCGCACGAGCCCTCGCAGATTCGCTGATTGCAATTCCGGCGGAAGATATTCTTCCTTGCCGACGTCGCATGTCCAGCAATTGGCATCGTCGGCTCGAAATTGAAACGAGTCGCAGTCGATCAGGTGCACCGTGGCCCGGGGCGAGACCAGCACGTTGTTCTGATTCGTATCGCCGATCACGCTGCCCGAAGCATGCACGGCCGCCACCACGCGGCCCAGGTTCGATGCCGTCAGTGCCAGCATTTTCCAGTTCGCGTGCGGGAAATGGCGCTTGCGTTCGACGGGCGAAAAGAGCTGGTGAATTTCCCGGTGGCCGACGACCTCGGGCATCAGGAAGCCGGCCACTCGCGGGCCCTGTTCGGTCGGCTCCAGGATCAGGTCCGTCGGCCAGGCGGCGGCACTGGCGAGCGCCTCGCTGCCCAGCCGCACCATGGCTGCCAGCTTGGCCGCCCGGGCCGGATCAGGCGGCTGAAAATAGAGTTTGGCAAGAACCCCGGGACGCCCGGCGACGGCATGAATCGATCCCTCGCCGCCCCGCGCGACAGGCTCGGGCACGACCTGAATCGGCCCGGAACGCTGCGTGACCAGTTGTCGGGGCAGGATTTCACTCATGGGGGGGACGAAAAGGACTTCGTTTACGATCGATCGGAAGATGCATTCGGCCGCATCCGAATCATATCCCATAGCCATGCCGGATGTCATGAAGAAGCGGGAGAAGCGGAGGCCGGAATTCTCGACGAAAGTGCCGAAAATCAGGCATTCGAATGGCCTGACCGGGAGAATTTTGGGATAATCGATGCTGCGTGAAAACGACGGTTCCGCACGCTGCCGTTACGGTTGGAGTCGCCCATTCGGCCGCCTTCCGTTTCGAATCGGTTAATGGTGAATTTTCCGGAATTCGCTCCTGAGGAGAAAATGCGAAAATGCCGCCGTTCGAATACCTCCATCGAAATGTCTTCGGCTTCCTTCATGAAGTTCGTCGCCGGCCGGAAATGTGGTTCAGGAATCTCTCCGAACTGGAAGCCATGATCTTCGGTTACTACACCGGAATCGAAATGTACGGCATTCATGAAGACGTTCCGCGAATGACCTGTTCCCACTTCGGCATTTGGCTCGGGTACAAGACGAAATGGGATACATGTTCGGGCTGGGCATATGCGATCGAGCATCATACGAATTCCGAACAGGAAGCGAACGACACTTTTTTCGATTTCGTCGATCAGTATCGCGAGCTGAAACCGACCGTCAGGGCACTTGTGAAGCTCAAGCCCCATCACCAGCCGACTCCCGAACGACGTAGTCGCACTTTCACTTCGCCGGACGATAGTCCCGACGAAATTCGGATCATCAATTATGCGCCGACACGGTTGTATCATTTCCGATTCCGTTACGGCGATCGGATCATTGACGATTGGTTTCATTATACGAGCAATGGCTCGCACACTACCCGACCGATGGATCTTTACGAATGGGCCAGAAAAGAGTTCGGGATCGAACCTGACGAATGGACCGTCGTCCGGAAGGGCAAAAAGAGCGATTCGAAATGAGAATCACGGGCAGACCAGCCGACGCCGCGAATCCGTTTCAAATCCCATTCTCCCGAAACCACATTTCCAGCATGATCAGGGCCCAGATGCGATAGGCATGGTCGGCCGCGCCGGTGCGGTGTTCGTCCAGAATGTGCCGGATCGCCGCCTGGTCAAGCATTTCCGCAATGTGGGCATCGGGCCCCAGCAGCAATTCGGCTGTGCGTTCCGCCAGCGGCCCGCGCAACCAGCGGTCGACGGGGGCCGCGAAGCCTGATTTCCGCCGCGTGAAGACCTCGTCGGGGACGACATCGGCACAGGCGGCCCGAAACAGCCGCTTGCCCCGGCCCGTCACCGGGTGGATCAAGTATTCGGCCGGCAGAGTGGCCGTGAATTCGGCCAGGCGGTGGTCCAGAAACGGGGCCCGGCATTCGAGCGAATGGGCCATCGAGGCGATGTCCACCTTGAAATTCAAATCACCGGGCAGGTAGCCGGTCGGGCTAAGATCGGCCGCCTGGCTGCAGCGTACCAGCTCGCGACCTTGCGCCGTCGCCATCGCGGCGGTCAATATCGTTAGTGGGTCGGTCGTTGCATTTGCCGCTTCGGCCAGGGCCTCCAAAGTATCTTCTCGATAAAGAGCCAGCCGGCGGGGTTCGTCCCAGTGGATCAGCCAGCGGGCGGCCAATTGAAGGTCTTTCGATCCGAACGATTCGAGCAGGGCCTTAATACGTCGGCCCCGTGTTTTCGCTTTCGAAGATGCCGGAATGCATTTCGCCAGCGGGCCTGAGAGAAATTTCAGGGCCGAAGCCGGCAGATTCTTTCGCACCCGGTCGGCCAGAGCGATAGCCCGGTAGCGGTCGTAGCCGAGGGCGATTTCGTCGCCGCCGTCTCCGGCCAGGGCGACCTTCACGTGTTGCGAAGTGGCCTGAGAGAGCAGCCAGGTGGGCAGGGCGGAGTTATCGGCCAGGGGTTCGTCGTAGCAGCGGGCGATGTGGGTGAGCGTTTCCCAAGCGTCGTACCGTACGGGGATGGTCGTGTGCTCTGCCCCGAGGGCTTTGGCGAAGGCCTCGGCCTGGGGCGATTCGTCGAACGAGCGGTCGTCGAAGGCCACGCAGAAGGTGCGCAGGGGCCTGTCAGCCAGCCGGGCAGAGAGGGCCGCGACGATCGAAGAATCGATACCGCCTGAGAGAAACACGCCCACCGGCACGTCGGCCACGTTCTGCTCAGCCACGGCCGAATCGAGCAGCTCCCGAAAGCGGCTCGCGGCGGCAGTGAAGGGCATTTCCCGCGCATCGACCTGGCGCGACCAGTCGAGCGACCAGAAGGGCTCGATGACTGTGTTCCACGATCCGCCGGCCGCATCGGACTGTTCGAAAACGGCGAGGTGGCCGGGCGGAATTTTATGTACGTTCTGATAAATCGTTCGAGGTGCGGGAACATAGCCGAAGGCGAGATATTGATCGAGCGCGACGAGGTCTACCCTGGGCCGCCAGGCCGGGTCGGCCGCTCGCAGAGCTTTTAGCTCGCTGGCGAAATGGATGCGCCCGGCGGCATCCACGCGCCACACCAGCGGCTTCTGGCCGAAGCGATCGCGACCCAGCGTCAGCCTTTTCCGGGGGCTGTCCCACACGGCGATGGCGAACATGCCGCGCAGGCGGGCGAACATCGCTTCGCCGTCGTCTTCGTAAAGGTGGGGCAAAACGGCCGTATCGCCTTTGCCCGCCAGGCGATGGCCGAGCGCCTCCAGCCGGTGGTGCAGCTCAGGAAAGTTATAGATTTCGCCATTGAAGACGACGTGCACCGAGCCGTCTTCATTGGCCATCGGCTGATGCCCGCCGGCGACGTCGAGAATCGCCAGCCGCCGGAATCCGAGCGCCGCGGTGCCTTCAGGATCGAACCAGAAGGACTCTTCGTCTGGCCCACGCCGGGCAATGGCCCGGGTCATCGCGGCCAGCGCCTGGCGGATTTCGGGCGAGTTCGCACCAGGGCCGACGATACCCGCAATGCCGCACATGGTTCGAATGGCCTCGGCCTGGAAATGGATCGATCAGGAATGCGAAATCCGCCGCGTGTGCGACATCCTGAGGATAACGTAATGCCGGAACGAACCGCTACGGCCGCAACCTGTTCGGTCCGGGTCGAATTGTGGATTTCTTAATGCCGCATAGCTTCGTCGATTTCAGAACGATCGCCCGGGAATCAGGCCCGGCATGTTCGCCCGGCTGTCGATATCGCCGGGAAGCCGTGTGGGCGTGATCCTGTCGACCAGCCAGCGGCCGTCCTCCTGCTTGCTCAGGCCTAACGACCAGCTCGTCGGCGTCGGCGGAAAGTTGATGGCCGAACCACCCATCGGGGGCATCCAGGTGCCCGTTGCCATGACGGTGAAGTCGGCCTTGCCCTTGCGCGTCTTCTTGCCGGCCGAGATTTGCAGGTCGCGCACGCCCAGGAAGTCGAACTTCATCTGGTCCAGGGCCTGCTTCAGCAGCGTTCGGCCCAGGGGCGATTCGAACCCGACCCCGCCGGGAAGCCCGTTCTGAACGTAAACGGCTGAGGACGTCAAGTGTTTACGCAGATCGGCTTCGTCGTTACGCTTCACGGCCTGCACCATGGCCGTGATGGTGCCCGCGATCTTTTCCCGGTCGGTGGTCCAGGTGTAATCGATGCCGAGCAGGATCAGCCCGATTCCGACCAGGCCAAGGGCCCGCATCAGGTGCCGGCCGTTCTGGTTCATGAAGAACAGGCCGAGAAAGACGACGGCGGCCAGCCCCAGGCCAAAGATCACGGGCCAGGGGTTCTCGCCGAAATGGAGTTCCGCGAATGCCATGATCAGGGGCCTCCTCGATACGGTTCGATCGAATCCGCCGCTTGAAATCAGAATACAGGCTGCGGACGCACGACCATTTCGATCGTCTGTCCGTCGCGGTCGACGATGGCCTTGAGTTCCTGCCCAGGGTCGATCGAAGACAAGGCCGCGGCCAGGTCAGCAGGCGAAAAAAGCCAATAAGAACCCAGAGACACGATCACGTCGCCAGCTTTCAACCCTGCGGCCTGTGCGGGCGAATTCGCCGACACTTCGACGACGCGACAGATCGGCGGGCCAGGCTTGTCTGCGGTGGCTTTATCGGTCTCGACACGGACGCCGATGGCCGAATTCCGGGCGATCACGACTTTCGTCGGCCCCTTGGCCATCGGGTTCATCATGCGTTCCGACAACGCAGCTCCGATGTCATCGGTCTTCTCACGCACGGGTTCGAACCATAGCCGCTTCTTCTGATAGTCGATCGTGGTGCGGTAGCGGGCGAAGAAGGTATAGCCCAGGATGCCGTCGAACCTCTTGCCCAGAACCTTGCTCATCGTGGTGATAGCCGGGTGGTCGAAGACCATGACCGGGATGTCGTGGGCGACCGAATCGCCGAACTGCATCTGTTTGACCATCCCCTCCACGCCCGTCATGCCCCGGCTTTTCTTGCCGTCGCGGTTGAGGGATTCCGACTCACGGGCCGATTTGACCGAAAGCAGCGTCACCGGGGCACCCAGGTCGAAGATCAGCCGGTAAGGGCCTTTGCCGTTGAGTTTCACCTCGACGTAAAAGTGGTCCGAACCGGTCATTTCGAACGGGAAGCCGGGGCCAAGCTCTTCGAGCGGCCGGGCGACGAGTTTGCCCCGGGTTTGCGAATTCAGGGCGGCCGCCGGTTTCGGCCCGGGCTCCTGAGCCGCGGTGAACCCGCATATAGCGGAAATGCCAGCGATGAACGAAGCCAAACGACGCTGGGGCCGGGCCGAGATCCAGTGGGCAATTTTCGACGGTGTCATCTCAGAATCGCTCCTGAAGCTCGATTTCGACGGTCCGTTCGGCTTCCTTACGGCGAATTTCGAGCCGAACCTTCTGCCCCGGGGCCTTCTTCGCCAGAATCTCGCTCAGCTCGGCAGCGTCATGCACTTCTTTGCCCTCGCACTTCGCGATCACGTCACCCGGTTCGAGTTTCGCCACCGCGGCTGGCGATTCGGGCCAGACGGTATCGACAAGCAGCTTGCGGGCGTCGCCATCGCCTTCGGTCTTGACGCCGAAACCGGCGAAGCCCTGCGGCAGGCGGCGGGTTTCAGGCTGCTTGCCGACGAACAGCGATGCGAATTTCATGGCCGGGCCGAGCATTTCCATCGCCTGAAGCTGCACGGGGATGTCTTCGCGGCGAATGGCAGGCTTGTCGTCGACCACGCCGACGGGGTCGAAGTCCAGGCGGGTCCAGATCATACGGTGGTGGGTCGGGTCGAGCGTGATCCGGTAGCGGGCGAGCACCGAAAAGCCCATCAGCCCGTCCAGCTTCATTCCCGGCAGGCCCAGGGCGTTCATTCCGACAAGCTGAAATGGGTCCTCGACGCGGATCTTGAGCTTCTCGAGCCGGGGGCCGCCTTCCAGGCGAATTTCGTCCATGACGCTGTAATAGGCCTTTTCCGAGGGCTTCACGCCGGCCTTTTTGGCGGCCTCTTTAGAGAGGAACAGCCCGGGGGCACCGGTGTCGACTACCAGGTGAAATGGCCCCTGGCCATTAATCAACGCCCGGACGACGAAGTGATTCGTCTGTGTGAGAAAATAGGGCACTTCGAACGACATGCCCACCTGCGTTTTCGCAGCTTCGGCCTCGATCGCATCCAGGTTTCCGGCAACGACGCAGGGTAACATGGCCGCGAAGCACATCAGCATATGTCGGGCCGAGTTTGTCCGGACGGGATCGGTTCGCATGCTTATCCTTTTCGCGTCCTGGCGGATCGATTCATGGCGGAAATTTCAGGGTCGCTCTCCGGCTCGCATCAGCCCGGAGCGGCGAATGGTCGATCCGAAATGGATTCGCTCGTACTTCATTCCTTATTGTATGCCGATGTCCTGGCGATCGAATAGTCGGGGGACGGGCAGAATCTCGCCCATGAACGGAAATCGACGGCGGCGGTAAGTCTCTACCAGGATTACGGCATCGGCTCGATGCCCAATTCCTTCAATTTTGCGAACATCGCCGTGGCCAGGTCATGGAGTTCTTCGACGTTCAGGGCTTCGGCTCGAATATCCGTCGGCAGGTCCAGGGCGGTGAGGATTTCGTCCACCACGGGCTTTGTCCAGCTTCGGTGATCGTGATAGAGGGCATGGAGGACGACCCTCAGATTCTTGCGCCGGTGCAGGAAAATCCGCCGGACGAGGTGAGCGAACCAGGGCAGGTCGGCGATGGCCGCACGCTTTTCCGGGTTCGGCACGATGCGCACGATGGCGCTATCGACCTTCGGCCGGGGCCAGAAGACGGCGGGCGGCAGGCGGCGGAGAATCTCCACGTCGGCCAGGGCTGTGACCATCACCGACAGCGAGCCGTATGCCGAACTCATCGGCTCGGCCACCAGCCGTTCGGCCATCTCCCACTGCACCATGATCACGAACAGCTTCGGGCAGATGGATTCGTCCAGCAGCAGGTTCGAAACCAGCGGCGTGGCGATGGCGTAGGGCAGGTTCGCGATGAGCTTCAGCCGGGCATCGGGCCGGGCGGCGAGTTCTTCGCGGATCGCCAGAATCACCTCGGGCGCGATGCGGTTTTTGTTCTTGAGCACGTCCTGGCGCAGCTGACGCACATTGGTGCGGCCCGCGACGGCTTCGGCCGTGAGGCGGCCCATGGCCGGATCCAGCTCGACGGCGATCACGGCACCGGCCTGTTCGGCCATGCGGGCCGTGAGTGCACCCGTGCCCGTGCCGACTTCCAGGACGACGTCGCGATCGGTCAGGCCAGCTTCCTTTACGATGACGTCGTGCAGGTTCAGGTCGATGAGGAAATTCTGGCCGAGCTGGCGGCGCGGGGCCAGGCCGTGCTTTTCGAACAGGCTTCGCAGATAGCTGAGCGTCTGCCGCGGGTTGGGGTGCTCGGCCGGTGCTTCGGCTTCGGAGCCCGCAGCGATTTCGGCAAGTTCGTCCGCCGCGTCGTCCTGGGCCAGGGCTTCATCATCGGGGAAAAAGTCCTCTTCCCGAGTCGGATCCTCATCCTGCTCGCTGTCGCTCATGAAACGCCTCAGTCAGTTCGTATCGATCGGGGACCGCCGCGGGCAATCCCGCCGTGGCCATTGTCGGCATCAGGTGCCAATTGCCGCAAGACGATCGAAAATGGAAGGAGTGCTCGGTATGGCTCAAAGCACGAACTTGCTACCGAGTCATGATTGATCGCAATGTCCTGTCGATCGATCGCTTCTTCAGCCCTCGACGGCCACTTCGCCGTGAGACTCGCCCTTGCGAGGTTTCGCCTGAGCGGCGCCGCCGATGCGGTGAATGATGATCGCCGAGATGATCATCGAACTGGCCAGGAACCAGAGGCCGTAATTGAAATTGCCCGTGGACTTCTTCACGGCACCGATCACCCAGGGACCGATCCATCCGCCGAGATTGCCGAAGGAATTGATCATGCCGATGGATGCTGCGGCCGCCGCGGCGGTGAGGAACTGGTTCGGCAAGGCCCAGAAGGCAGGCAGATAAGCCTTCAGGCCGGTCATGGCCACGGTGAAGAGCAGCACCGTCAGGGCCATGTTGCCCTGGCTGGCCGGAGTGAGGAACAGGGCGATCGCCCCGGCGACGATCGGAATGACGGCGTGATAGCGCCGTTCGCCGGTTCGGTCCGAGTTCCAACCGACGAAAATCTGGCCAATAAGCGAGCCGATGGGCGGAATGACGATCAGCCAGGCGACCTTCTTCATGTCGATGTGGTACCAGTTTTCCAGGATCGAAGCCATATACAGCTCGACCCCGTAATTGCCCGTGACGACGAAGAAGTAAGCCGCCGCCAGCACGAGCACGCGCGGGTTCGAAAGAGCCTGGGCAACGGTCATGTGGCCATGTGCGTCCAGCTGTTCGCGTCGCTCACGTTCCAGGGCCAGTTCCAGGGCCTCGCGTTCTTCCAGCGAGAGCCATTTGGCGTCGCGCGGACGGTCGGTCAGCCAGACGAGAACCACGATCCCCAGAATGATGGCCGGCAAACCCCAGAACACGAAGACCCATTGCCAGCTCGACAGGCCCAGGATCGCCGGATTGCCGTTGACGCCGATACGCATCAAGCGTTCGGAAATGGGCGGGCCGATCATCTGGGCGATCGGTGTGCCGATGAAGAACCAGGCCAGGGCACGGGTCCGGTCCGACTTCGGGAACCAGTGAGTCAGATAGACGATGACACCCGGGTAAAAGCCGGCCTCGCCCAGGCCAAGCAGGAAGCGCATCGTGTAGAACTGCCAGGGCTTGGTGACGAACGCCGTGAGCGCCGCGATGACGCCCCAGGTGATCATGATGCGGCAGATCCACTTCCGGGCCGACCACCGTTCGACGATCAGAGTGCCGGGGATTTCCAGCAGCAGATAGCCGAAGAAGAAAATGCCCATGCCGAAGCCGAACACGCCTTCGTCGAAGCCGATCAGTCGGGTGTCTTCCTGCATGCGGAGCTTGGCGAACCCGACGTTGACCCGGTCGATGTACGCGACGACGTAGCACAGGAACAGCAGCGGGATCAGGTGCAGATAAGCCTTGCGCCGTGCCGAGTTAAGAGCCGCGTCGTAGCTGTGCGCTTGTACGTTCATCGCAGGGATTGTCCTTCCGTCGCGGAAGCTTGCCGGATTTCGTCGGGAGGAGGTATTCGGGCGGCCAGCCGGAGGCCGATCGCCAGGATCAGGTGCCGGCAAGGGCAGCCGGTTCGGATGAGATTACCAATTGCACACTTCCTCCGCAACGAAAATGGCTGTCGATCGAGCTTGGCCATCGGTGGCGATCCGGATCCTGCGGGTCGGTCCGATTCTTCGGACCTGAACCGTTCGCCCGGTAATGGCCTGCCGGCGTGAAATTGACGATCGATCGTTCGCCTGGGTGAGCCGGAGCGACGAGCTTCATGAAGATGTCGATCCTCGAACGCCTGAGACCAGGCGTCGCCGTTTCCCTGATTCCTGTTGAATCCGGCCATTCGATCCGGGCAGAATGATAAGCCTTGATCGGCCCGGTGCGTGCACACCGGCCCGGCGTTTCGCAAGTTCGAAGGTCTGGAGCGAGTTTCGTGATGCTATCGCAGCGGTCCCATTCGCAACGTTCCGAATTGCGCCAGGCCTTGAAGGCCTTCGCGCCCCGAGGCATGGTCGCTCTGGGTGTCGCTTTCGGCGTTTTCGCTGGCCTGGGACAGGTCAATTCGGCCGATCGCATGGACACAATCGCCAATCTTCAAAAAGAAGCGATCGCGGCCAAAACCGAGAAGAAACGCCGCACCTGGCACTTCGGTTCGCAAGGTCGGGGTGACGTTTACAGCAATCATACGTCGCACTCGAACCGGCTCATCCCTGTGTACGCTTTCGGAAAGAAAGTCCGCCTGGCCGATTATGCCGGTCCCAATTCGCTTTATCGCGACCCGGCGAAGATCAAGGCCCTTTATGGCTACGATGCCCCCAACACCCATAACCCCGAGGCCGAATATTTCGACCAGACCGACCTTTACCGGATCCAGAAGGACGCTGTGGCCCGGGGCGTGAAGAATCTCTTCGTCGTCTGGTTCGATGGTCTCGACTACGAAACCACTCAGGCCGCCGCCGCCGCCAAAACCGGCGCCATCTACACCACCGGCAAAGGCAGCGGCCTGATCTTTCAGGACTATCCGGCCAACGGCACGGCTCAATTCGGTTATTATGTGACCAGCCCGAGCCACAATTCGCCGAAAACGACGAACGTCGACAAACAGACCATCGAATTCGCCCCCGATGTGCTTCGTGGCGGTTACGACGCGGCGATCGCCGGCCCGAATCCGTGGTCGTTCGGCCCATTCGGTTCGGCCGCCATGTCCTACCTCAAAGGCCAATCGGGCAATGCTGCCGATAAATCCGCCATGGCCGCTACGGGCCGGGCCCTGCATGCCTATACCGATTCGAGCACCTCGGCGGCATCGGCCTTCAACGGTATCAAGTCATTCAACAACGGCCTGAACGTCGGCCCCGACGGCAAGCCTGTGAAGACTCTTTGGCACGACCTGCAGAAACAGGGCTGGGCACTGGGTACGGCTACCAGCGTGCCATTTGACCATGCCTCGCCTGCTGGGACTTATGCCCGCAACGTCTATCGCGACGACTATCAGGACATCGCCCGCGAGATGCTGGGCCTTCGCGATATCGTCGAGGAAGTCACCGGGGCCGAACACCTGCCAGGGCTGGATGTCGTTCTTGGCGCCGGCGCGATCAAGGAAGAAAAAAGGTTCGAACACGTCAAAGAGCAGGGCGTGAATTCGGCGGACGGCACGACTTATCTTGCCAACGCGGACAAAAAAGCCGTGAGTATCGCCGAAGGCGGCAAATATGTCGTCGTCGAACGCACCGCCGGCAAGCCAGGCAGCGAAATTCTCGCTGAAGCGGCCGAAAAAGCCGCCGCGGGCGGGCATCGCCTGTTCGGCGTCTTCGGCACGCAGTACGGAAATCTCCCCTATCGTACGGCTGACGGCGACTACAAACCCTCGCCCGGCATTCGCGGCACCCAGACCTACACCCCGGCCGACCTGACCGAAAACCCGACCCTTTCGGACATGACCCGAGCCGCCCTGAAAGTGCTCACCCGCGAAAAAGGCCGCCCCTTCGCCCTGTTCGTCGAGGCCGGCGATGTCGACTTCGCCCTGCACGACAACAACCTGGACAACGCCATCGGCGCCCTCTATTCCGGCGAGGCCGCCATTCAGGCCATCATCGACTGGGTCGAGAAAAACTCGAACTGGGACGAATCGGCCATGATCGTCACCGCCGACCACGGCCACACGCTGGTGATCGACGACCTGAACGCCATCGCCGGCAAAGCCGCCGGTGCGGTCGATCCACGCGAAAATCGCTGATCGAATCGCGCGGAATCGCCGGCCTCGATTTCGAAAGCCGGCATTCCGCCTTCTCTCGCACGATTGCTTCAATGTTGCCCGATCTCTGCCGATTCGGCGACCGCGGCCCGATGACCCCAAACGGCACGTCAAAGCGAATTCGAATTCTCGCTGTGGCGGTTCGTTCCGAATCCCTCATCCGAAGCTTCGAACGAGAGATCGCCTGACCTGATGAAATATCCGGTATTCGTCACCGCATGTCTTTTCAGCCTGCTGAGCCAGGCAGGTTCGGCGTATTGTGGTGCCCAGGATTCGGCCACTCCGCCCGCGGAAAATCCGAAACCGGCCGAAGTCCCCAGCGAAGCCGAACCGAAACCGGCCGAGAAAGTCGCTGTCAAGCCCACGGTTCGAGACGACGAGATCGAACGCCGGCTGACGGACATTCTCGAAGCCACCACCTGGTTCCGTGCCCCGCTGGTGGCCGTCGAAGAGGGCGTCGTATTCATCACGGGTTTCACCCGGACTGAGGCCTACAAGTCGTGGGCCTCCGACCTTGCCATGAACACCCAGGATGTCGTGGCGGTCGTCAATCGCATCCAGGTGGACCAGCCGCCGATATTCGACCTGTCGGGAATCGTCGAACAGTTGCGAGAGATGGGCCGGTCGGTTGTCCTGGGGCTGCCGTTTTTGCTGTTTTCGATCTTCATGATCCCAGCGGCATGGATTTCCGCAAGACTCGCTCGCAAGCTCAGTGCCCGATTCTTCGAGCAGTCCATCAGCAGCGAACTGCTTCGCGACGTCGCTTCGCGCTCAATCGGTTTTCTGGTCTTTTTCATCGGCATCTACCTCGTTCTCAAGGTTTCCGGGCTGTCGCGGCTTGCCGTCACCGTTCTGGGCAGCACGGGTGTGGCGGGTCTGGCCGTCGGTATCGCATTTCGTGAAATCACCGAAAATTTCCTCGCCAGCATTTATCTGAGCATCAACAAGCCCTTCCGCATCGGTGATTACATCGCCGTCGCCGATCGCTCCGGTTACGTACAGGGCCTCACCGCACGCACGACCATCCTGATGACCACCGAAGGCAACCACCTGCAGATTCCCAACGCCATCGTCTTCAAGAACGTCATCCGGAATTTCACCAGCAACCCCCTTCAGCGTATGGACTTCACGCTCGCCCTGGATTTCGGAACGCGCATCTCCGATGCCCAGGAGGTCGCCATGCGGGTTCTGCGAGATCACCCCGCTGTGCTCGAAGACCCGGAGCCTCTCGTTCTCGTCAACGACATCGACGAAATCGGCATCCGTTTGCGATCGTATTTCTGGGTCGACTGTATCGAACACAGCTGGCCGAAAGTCCGATCCTCCGTGATCCGTCTGACACGCAGCGCCTTTCGCGACAAGGGAATCCGCTTCGCGGGCGAAATCGAAGCCCCGGAACCGGGGAGGCCCGCGACACCAGCCGAATCTTCCCTCCCTCTCGCCCAACCATCACCAGTGCCTGCCCCTGAGCCTGTCGTCTCGCCGTCCGAAGGATCACTCTCCAGCGACGCCGATTCCATCGAAGAACAGACCCTTCGCGCTCGCGTTCCCGAAGAAGGCCAGAACCTGCTCGAACCGGAAAGCACGAAAGCGAAAGCTCGGGAGAGCGAATCGAAAAGCTGATCAGGGCAGAATTTCCGATCTATTCGTCGAACACCTGATCGAACGTCGCCAGCGATTTCTACTTTTGCCTCAGGCCAGGCCCGACCAAGACGAAGCCGATTCGCCGACGAACCACTGCGGCCCGAATCTGCTCCAGACATAACTCCCTGCAATTCCATAGATATCGTGCGAATATCGGATTCCTCGCGACGAATTCCGCCGCGAACGTTGACAAAGTAAAAACGAACGACTATTTTTGTAGTCAATAGATTTCGATACCGTCATTGAGGGTTGACTGATGACCGACTCCCGCAATTCGCGTGATGAGACTCTGCTTACGCCTGCCGAGTGGAAGGTGATGAAGGTCGTCTGGCGGCATCGGTATCGCGGCTGTGCCGCGCGTGATGTCTACACCGAAACGGCCCGCACTGAAGGCTGGGCCCCGACGACGACCAAGTCCATCCTCAAACGCCTGGTCGACAAAGGCCACCTGAGCGTACGGCAGGTGGGCAATGCCTATCTCTACGAACCGGCCGGATCTGCCGTGAAATCGCTGCTGGCCGCCGCCGACAGCCTGATCGAAAACCTGCTGGAAGGCACCTCGGGCCTGGTGATTTCCCACATGCTCGAACGCACCCGGCTCACCGACGACGAACTGGCACGCCTGCGCGACCTCATCGACCGCCGTACGGCCGACCGCCCGGAAGACGAAAAAGACCCGAAAAACGCCTGAACCCGGAGGGCTCCGCCATGTTCGCCATGCCCGCTACGATACCGATTTCGAAGACGGCCTTCGAAACGGCCGTCGGCTTCTGGTTCGAAATTCTTGCCAGGGCCACGTTGCAATCCCTCGTCGTTCTGGCCGTCATCAGCTTGTTCTGGCTTGTGATGCGCCGACATGTCAGCCACGCATTCGCCCACGGGCTATTTCTTCTCGTACCGGCCCGCTTCGCGGCCATCTTCATGTGCTGCCTGCTCGCCTTCGAAATGCCGATGGAAATTCCGCTGCCGTTCATCTCTCCACCGGTCACGGAAATCACCCGAACCGACGCGCCACCTGACGAGCATATCATTTCCGCTCCGATCGCCCTTCCGGAACCGTCCATTCCGCCGGTCGATTCCGAACTCGTTACGGAATTCGCAACTCTGCCTGCTGGATCCGAACATTTCGAAACCGCTGGTTCCCAACCTGCAGAGACTTCCGAAGCGCTTCAGGTCGAGTCGATTTCCCGTCCCGGGTTCGAATGGCCCAGCCCTTCCGTAATTCTCTTTGGCGCCTGGTTCGGAATCTGCTCGATTCTTGCGGTTCGATTCCTCATTGCCAGCTTGGTCATGGATTTCCGCCTGAAACGAACCGGCCTGCGATCATCTCCCGGGCTATCGGCAATCGTGATGGATGTTGCGTCAGAAATCGGCCTGCGTCGTTGCCCGCGTGTCGTCACGACGACCACCGTCCACTCGCCTGCCGTCTTCGGCCTGATTCGCCCGAAGCTTTTAATTCCCGCGGGTTTCGAAACCGACTTCGACGAAGCTGAAATGCGCTGGGCCATTGCCCACGAACTTGCCCACCTGAAACGTCGCGATCTCTGGTCTGTCGCTTTCGAAAGGGCCGTCGGCCTGGCCGGTTTCTTCCATCCTGCCTTGTGGCTGGCCCGGCGCGCCACGGCGAACTTTCGTGAACTGGCATGCGACGACTTTGCCGGAAATGTCACCGGCCTGCCGCCCCGGAAATGTGCGGAAACGTTTTTGAAAATTCTCGTCTGGGCCGATCGGCAGCCTGTTCACGCGCCTGACAGCCCGCTCGTACTCGGCATTAATCCCCGTTACCCGGCCATTCGCAGGAGGATCGAAAACATGACGGAGCAAGAGAATTCGAAACCCATAATCCCTCGCTGGCTCTGGTGTGCTTCACCGTTCCTGGTGGCTTTCGTTTTGCTGCCCATTTCGCCCCGTTTCGTCGCCGCCGAAGTTTCGTCCGCATCGATTGCAGAAGCCTCGACGAATGATCAGAATGCGAAGCGCCCCTTCGAATTTCAGGCGATCGATGCAGAAACAGGGCACCCTGTCGCCGGCGCCGTGGTCCATTTTCAGACCGACCGCAAGGACGGCAAGATCACCACAGACGCGAACGGCAAGGCACTGATTCCGTTCGAACCTGGAAAAGACGATTTCATTTCGATTCGCATCTCGAGCGATATCCATGTGCCGTTACGGCTTCGACGATCTTCGATCGAGGATCCTGACTTTCCGCCAGTTTCTCCCTTCGTCGCGAAGCTCACTCCCGGGATGCCCATTGGCGGCCTGGTGCACGACAAGGGAGAGCCTGTGAAAGATGCCCGGGTGCTGGTGACGTTTCAGGCGAAACCGAATGAAAACGGCACAAGATCGTATCGCTGCGAACTCGTCCGCACCGGTGCCGACGGTCGCTGGAAGACGTCTCAGGTCGATCCGAAGGCCACGCAGATTGACGTCGCGGCGTTGCATCCCGAATTCGCCATCGACTGGGCTGGAACGGAGGCCGACCCGCGCGGCCGTGTCGAACCGCCTTTCGAAACTCTCAAATCCGCCACGCATCAAATTCAGCTGAAACGGGGGCAGACGCTTACCGGCAGGGTAATTGACCTTGACGGCAAGCCTGTTGCCGGGGCCGAGGTGCGCAGCGACGAATGGCCCGTCGAGTTCGGAGAAGCCTCGCAATTGACCGATGCGAAGGGCGAATTCCGCATCGGCAACCTGGGCACGGTTCAGGCTCCGGTGAAAATCGCCGTGCACAAGCCGGGTCAGGGCTGGTGCATCAAGTCGATCGACGTGCAGGATCAGGACCGCGTGGCGACATTTCAACTCATACCCGGTCGACCGGTCACCGGCCGAGTGACTGACGCCGAAGGCAAGCCCTTGGCCGATGTGCGAGTCGACGACACGACACTGCCACGCTGGCTGAGGGCCCCGGATGCGATTCGGCGAACCGACGCCGACGGCCGATTCGAAATCGCCGACCTTCCGGCCGATTTTGTCTCGCTGATTTTCTCGAAAACCGGCTATTTGGGTTACGAGGCCAAAATCGACACAGTTCGAACTTCGAATCTCGATGTCGTTCTCAAAAATCAGAGCGTCGTCGAAGGCCGCGTGACCGACGCCGCTACAGGTCAGCCCGTTGCAGACTACCAACTCATTTATCGGGAACGTCTCGCGGATGGAGAGCGAAGCCTTTCCATTCATGGCCGCCATGTCGAGGGCCGGTTTCGTTTCCCCGCATCGCCGTTTCATTCACGGGATGGCTCCGTCCATGAATTTCGCCTGCGGATCGAAGCACCCGGTTATGAGCCGATCACTACGGACCTGATGAAAGTCGACGATCCGCACCTGTCGCTGAATTTCGCGCTGAAACGGATCGATCCGGCCGATTCGAAATCGATCGAAGGCCGCGTGCTCAAGCCCGACGGCACACCGGCGGCAGGTGCTGCTGTTGCGTTTTACACGCCGAAGGACGGCAGCTGGCCCCGTTACGAGCCGCAATTCGAGAACGGACGGCTGACGAGCATGACTCGCGGCTCCCTCGAATCCCCACCGGCGAAAATCGAACTCGTCCGCACCGACACTGAAGGCAAATTCCGTATTCCGGCTGATGCCGTCAAAATCGGCTGGATCGTCACGCACGAGTCGGGCGTGTTCCGCTCGCCAGAAGCCCGGCATATGACAGCCGCCGAACCAATGACGATCCGGCTCGGGCCTTATGGTCGCGTCCAGGGCGTCTTCCTGCGTGATGGCAAGCCCCAGGCCAACGTGCGAGTGTGGTATTCCGGGCCGGGCATCAACAACGAAATGCTGATTCCGATCAGGAACAATGTGCTGACCGACGACCGGGGCCGGTTCGAAATCGAGCGAGTCATCCCTGGCATGATGCGGCTTGCATTTCCGCACAAGGATATGAAAAGCTTATGGCAATTTCTCGCTGAACCTTTCGAAGTGCCGGCGGGTGCTTCGCTGAATGTCGATACCTCGGTCACCGAATTCGGCCATCATCAGCTCGTCTCTGACGCAGCTGGCAAGGAAGTCGCAAAGTCAGGTTCCGGCGAATTCGGAAAAGAATTTCTGGTGTACGGCCGGGCGACTGACGCCGCCACGGGCAAGCCCTTGACGAAGACGCGAGCCCTGTTCATCACGGGCCAGCCAGGCGATGATCCGACGATCTGGGTTCAGTGGGTCGGTCCGCACGATGGGACGTTCACGGCCTATCACGCGGTTTCGAATCGCAGCGTGCAGGAAACGCAAAAAATCGACCCCTATCTGATTGTCTTCGCACCCGGATACGAACCGTTCGTATCGCCCCGGCCGATTCCCCGTGGCGACGGCCCGGTTCGCATGGATGTCGCCCTGAAACCTGCTATGTTGGGAGAGCCGAAGGAGACGAGGGGCCAGATTTTGCGGGCCGATGGCACTGCCGCCAAAAGGGCCGATATTGCATTCTCGCTGAAAACGCCGGTTTCGAAAGCCGGTCAGTCCAGCGTGCGCTGGCAGGTGCTTACGCAACCGGGTTCGGGCGATATCGATGGACCCTCTCCGGTTCAGGCCGACGAAGAGGGCCGTTTCCGCATTTCGAGCCGCGAAGCGATCGATCAATTGACCGTGCTTGATTCCACCGGTTGTGCGGTCGTTACGGGCGATGAGCTGGCCCAAACTCAGGGCGTGATCCGTCTCGGTCCCTGGGCCCGAGTCGAAGGCAAGGTCGAAATGAAATTACCTGCCGAGGGCGACGTTCGGGGCCAGGTGAATTACCGGAGTCTCGCCTGGTCGCCTTTCATGAATCCGCCGGCTGCCGGAATCCGGCCCGACGGCACCTTCGCTATCGAAAATGTGCTGCCCGGCAAGCATTCGCTCAGCCTGATGATTCACAAACAGATCGACCACAGTTCGACGAGTTATTCCCAGCTCGATCCGCCCGTGGGCCCTGTCTCATTCGAAACGGTGGCCGGCCAGACGACGAAGTTGACCATCGGAGCGAAACCGGCCGAACCTGAGAAACCCCGGGATCCGAAAGCGGCTTCGAAACCGCGTGCGACCGATTCGAAACCAGCGATAACCGCTGAGGATTCGAAACCTGCCGCTCCGCCCAAACCCGAATTTCCGGCTCCTTCGGGCAAATTCATCACCGGCAAAGTCCTCAAGCCTGACGGATCACCCGCCGCCGGGGCGGACGTGGGTTTCTTCACGACGACCGATGACCGGAATGATCGATATCTGCCCCGGCTCACGCGGAATGGCCGCATTGAGGCGATCGAGCACAGGGCAATCGTGCGCGGGCAATGGAAGAATTCGGAGCGGGAGCCGATCCGCACGGATGCCGAAGGCCGATTCCGTCTGCCCGTCTGGGCCGAGAAATTCGGCTGGTGCGTGACACACGACTCAGGCGTGCTGAGGTCGACGAAGCTCGTCGAAATGGCAGAAGGCGAAACGGAATTGAAACTGGAACCCTGGGGCCGGATCGAAGGCACGCTGCTGCTGGACGAACGGCCGATGGCGGGGGCGAGACTTGTTTCTCAGCCGAATTTCGACATCGGCAAGAACCGGTTCGGTAATCCGATGCCGACCAGTATTCGCACAAATCACCCTGGTATGTTCGTGATCGAACGCGCCATGCCGGGGCCTTATCGGTTCGCATTTCCAAATCCGGCTTCGGCCAATGACCAGACCCAGTATTCGGACCACGACTTGAACGTTCCCGCCGGCGGTACTTTGAAGTTCGAAGTCAACCAGACCATGTTCGGCTGGGAAGAACGGCTGAAAGACGATTCGGGCAAGATTGTCGACCGTAAAACGTATGGCGCGATGCGGCCCGGCTTTCGAGTCTATGGTCAGGTCATCGATGCCGACACGGGCGTGCCCGTCGAGCCGATGTCGGCATGGCTGCTGTCCGGCGCGAAAGATGACCGGCTGGAGATCGTCGCAGACGAAAGGCCTGGTAGCGTGTTCGAACTCGATTCTATCATGACACCCAAGGGGCCGAGACAACTCAGCGAAATCGACCCGTATCTCGTGGTAGTCGCACCGGGATATGAGCCGTATGTATCGGCTGAACGCATCAAGAAGGGTGATTCGCCGGTTCGTCACGACGTTCGGTTGAAAAAGCTGCCACCCGAGAAGACGCTGACGATCGAAGGCCAAGTGCTCGACCCGGACGGCAACCCTGCCCGAGTTGCATTTTACCGCAATCGTGTACCCGGCGAAACGGCGAAAGTAGGCGAAACCACGTTCGACTGGAAATTCGACACTCAGAATCCGCCGTTTACGGACGATCAGGGGCGGTTTCGTTTCAAGGCACGAAATGCAGCCGGCAAGCTGGTGTTTTCGAACCAGGTCGGCTTTACCCAGATGGAAGCGGCCGATTTCGCGAAGCTGCCCGGTGGCGGCGTACGTCTGGGGCCATGGGGCAAGGTACGGTTGCGGGTCATGCGCAACGGCAACCCCGACGGCAATTTCCGCTTTTCCTGGGGCCATCGGGAGAGCTGGAAGCTCAGTTTCGTGCCGAGCGAATCTTGGTATCCGCAGGAAGACGGTACTTTTCTTCTCGATCGACTGCCGCCGATGCCGGTCGAACTTTGCGTGATGGGTAAAACGGAGAAGGGTTCGAAGTATGTGTTGAAAACCGTGTCGGTCGAAGCGAAATCAGGCGAAACGACGGACTTGGACGTCGTCGTCTCTGACGAAGAGCTGAAGGAAGCCGAAGCGTTTCTGAAAGCGAGGCAGGCGGGAAATTGAAATGACGATAAGCTTGAATGCGAACGAGGGCATCGCGATCGATCACTTCCGGAATGATACGATATTGATCGATCGGGTGCCCTGTCGATTTCGAATCAGGCTGAAGTGAAGGGAAGTGGCTTTGTGTTCGCAGTCACGCTCGTTTTCGTCATCGCAACCTGGTTGACTTGCGGGATCGTCGCGTTCGGCCGCCGTAAGCCGGGTTACAGCCACGTGCGGCACACGATCAGCGAGCTTGGCGAGCGGGGGGCCAGCGATGCGCGAATCGTGGCGTTCGGGCTTTTTCTGCCGGTGGGAATCGGTCTGGCGGCCGTGGCGATTCTCTCTTTTGACCGTTCGCCGGAGATGGCCGCACTTGCCGCGGCACTGGCGGCGGGTTACCTGGGATCGGTGGCATTTCCGTGCGATGTGGGCTCGCCGATGCAGGGATCGTTTTCGCAGGGGATGCACAATCTGGCCGGGGGGATTCAATATGTCGGCGGCGCGCTGGCCCTGGCCAGGATGGGCGAAACTGTGCCGATGTTTACGACCGCTGCGGCCGTGGTCGGAATCGTTGCGGTGATTCTGACGGTGCCGAATGCAGCAAGAATTCGAGGAGCGGCCCAGCGCGTGGGCGAGGCAGTGCTATTCGGATCGCTGGCGGCGGCATTGTGGCGAAATGCAAGTTGACCTGGATTCCGCCAGTGGGGGAAGACACACGAGCCCAATCCGGGCATGGCAGTAGCATATGCTTACGGTAACGCAAAGAAATAAGCGAAAATCTCGCGGACCTTGGTCCACGAGATTCGTATTTCGAGAGCTTGTGTTCGAATTGAAACGACTTTGTCGCTTCTCGTCAAAAGTCAATCGATCCCGATGCCGTCGTATTCGAAGCCCCGGTTGCGCATCTGGCGGGCGTCGTAGATGTTGCGGCCGTCGAAGATGACGGGGCGCTTCATCAGGTGTTTCATGTGGACGAAGTCGGGCGTGCGGTACTCGCTCCACTCGGTCACGATGGCCAGGGCATCGGAACCGGTGATGGTCTGATAGGGGCTTTCGCAGTATTCCAGGCCCGGGCGATCGCCGAAGTGGGCCCGGACGTTTTCGAGTGCTTCCGGGTCGTGGATTTTCACGGTAGCGCCTGCTTTGAGGAGGCGGTCGATCAGGACGAGTGAGGGGGCCTCTCGAATGTCATCGGTGCGAGGCTTGAAGGCCAGACCCCAGATCGCGATGACGGCCTGGCTGATGTTGTCGCCGAAGTGCGAGAGAATTTTCTCGGGCAGGACCGATTTCTGGGCTTCGTTGACTTCGTCGACGGCCTCCATCATGCGCGACCGCATGCCTTTGGAGGTAGCCATGTGAATCATGGCCCTGATGTCCTTGGGGAAGCACGAACCGCCGTAACCGACGCCCGGAAAAAGGAACGAAAAGCCGATGCGCTGATCATGGCCGATGCCGCGGCGCACATCGTTGATGTCGGCATTGTAGGCTTCGCACAGGTTGGCCATTTCGTTGATGAAGCTGATCTTGGTGGCCAGCAGACAGTTGGCCACGTATTTGGTCATCTCGGACGATTCCGGCTTCATCAGCAGATAGGGCCGTTCGGTTCGCAAAAACGGGCTGTAGAGTTCGCGAAGGGTTTCGCCTGTTTCATTGTCGCGCGCACCCACGACGACCCTGTCGGGCTTGGTGAAGTCGTCGATAGCGGCCCCTTCCTTGAGGAATTCAGGATTCGACGCGAACCGGTGCGGCACGTCGGTGATGGCCCTCACGCGGCGTTCCAGTTCGGCATTCGTGCCCACAGGTACGGTGCTTTTCACGACGATGATTTTCGGCCCCTGGGCGACTTTCGCGATCGCTTCGCCCACGGCGAAGACGCCGGTGAGGTCGGCGGATCCGTCATCGGACTGGGGCGTGCCGACGGCGATGAAGACGATTTCGGAATGGTTCACGGCAGAGTCGAGGTCGGTCGTGAAATGCAGCCGGCCGTCGCGGACGTTATTTTCGACCAGTTCCTCAAGCCCCGGCTCATAGATCGGGATCTTACCGGCGTTGAGGTCCTTGATCTTCGATTCGAGCTTGTCCACACAGATGACGTGATTGCCGCTTTCGGCAAAACACGTACCCGTGACCAGACCGACGTAACCGGTTCCGACGATCGCCAGTTTCATCTCGATGCTTCCCCGTATTCGAACGATTCTGATCGCCAACTCAGGATCTTAGGACATCCTGAATCGCGTGGACGGTCAATCCGCCTCGACGGAGACGATCGATGGCGGCCACGGCCGCGCGAGCCGCCGGAATCGTCGTGATGCAGGGCACCCCGTGGCTGACAGCTGACGCCCGGATCCGTCCCTCATCCGTTCTCGCGCCTTTACCGGACGGAGTATTGATGATCAGCGAAATTTCGCCATTGGCCAGCAGGTCAAGGCAGTTGGGGCGGCCTTCGTGGACTTTGCGGACGATTTCGACCACGATACCGTTTTCTGACAACGCACGCGCCGTGCCGTCGGTGGCTACGATGCGGAAGCCGAGTTCGGCAAGCCTGCCGGCGATCGAAACGATCGCGCCGCGGTCGCGAGCGGCGACACTCACGAACACAGTGCCTGAGGTCGGCAGGATCGTCGAAGCCGCGAGCTGCGCCTTGGCGAAGGCCGAGGGGAAATCGAGGTCGATGCCCATGACTTCGCCCGTCGACCGCATTTCGGGGCCCAGGACGATATCCACGCCCGGGAACTTGGCGAACGGGAACACGCTTTCCTTCACGCTCGTGTATTTCGGCACCGGGTCAATCGTTATGCCAAGGCTCTCGAGCGATTCGCCCGCCATGACGCGAGACGCGATCTGAGCCAGGTTCAGGCCCGTGGCCTTGGAAACGAACGGCACCGTGCGGCTGGCGCGCGGGTTGACTTCCAGCACATAGACTTCGCCGTCCTTCACGGCGAACTGAATGTTCATCAGCCCCCGCACCTTCAGTGCTTCGGCCAGAATGCGCGTCTGCCGCCTCAGTTCCTCGATCAGTTCGGAACTGAGCGAATACGGGGGAATGGCGCAGGCCGAGTCACCGGAGTGAATTCCAGCCTCTTCGATATGCTCCATGACACCGCCGACGATCGTCGTATGGCCGTCGGCGATAGCGTCCACGTCGACTTCGATGGCGTCTTCGAGGAACTTGTCGATCAGGACCGGGTGATCGGGCGAAGCGTCAACGGCTTCCGTCATGTAGCGAATCAGGCTGGCCTCGTCATAGACGATCTCCATCGCCCGACCGCCCAGAACGAAGCTGGGCCGCACAAGAACAGGGTAACCGATGGCATCGGCGATGCGGCGGGCCTGATCGGTGTTCGTGGCCGAGTCGTTGGGCGTCTGCTTCAGGCCGAGCTGGGTGATCACGTCGCGGAAACGGTCGCGGTCTTCGGCCAGGTCGATCGAATCCGGGCTCGTTCCCAGAATCGGCACGCCTGCGGCTTCCAGGGCCCGGGCCAGGTTCAGGGGTGTCTGCCCGCCGAACTGAACGATCACACCCTGCGGCTTGACGCGCTCGCAGATATTGATGACGTCTTCGGCCGTCAGCGGCTCGAAGAAAAGGCTGTCGGAAGTGTCGTAGTCAGTCGAGACCGTTTCCGGGTTCGAGTTGACCATGACCACTTCGAAACCTGCCTTTTTGAGTGCGAACGCCGCCTGACAGCAGCAATAGTCGAACTCGATCCCCTGGCCGATCCGGTTCGGGCCGCCGCCGAGGATCACGATCCGCGGCTTTTCGCCCACCCGGGCTTCGTCTTCCTCTTCGTACGTCGAATAGTAGTAAGGTGTGACAGCCTCGAATTCGGCGGCGCAGGTGTCGACGAGCTTGTACACGGCCCGAATGCCGCGCGCTTCGCGATGCCGCCGCACTTCCATCTCTCCCACGCCCCAGACGAACGCCAGCTGCCTGTCCGAAAACCCGTCGCGCTTTGCCTCTCGCATCAGATCGTCCGGGCACTCGGCCAGGCTCTCGATCGCACGCAGCCGCTTTTCCGTCTCAAGGATCAGGGCCATGTGGTCGAGGAACCAGCGGTCGATACGCGTCAGGTCGTGAATCTCTTCCACGGTCATGCCGTCGAGCATCGCCAGCCGCACGTGCCAGATACGCTCGGCGTTGGGCGTGGCCAGGGCCGCTACGATGTCGTCGCGCGAGGGCTGCAGCGGCGTGTTCCAGGGGTCTTTCTTGTCCACACCCAGGCCGAACCGGCCGAGTTCCAGACCCCTTAACGCCTTCTGCAGGCTTTCGCGGAACGTCCGGCCGATGGCCATCACTTCGCCCACCGACTTCATCTGGGTCGTCAGGACCGGGTCGGCCTCGGGGAACTTCTCGAACGCCCAGCGCGGGATTTTCGTGACGACGTAATTGATCGTCGGCTCGAAACACGCCGGTGTCTCGCGGGTGATGTCGTTGCGCAGCTCGTCCAGGCGATACCCCACCGCCAGCTTGGCCGCGATCTTGGCGATCGGGAAACCCGTGGCCTTCGAAGCCAGTGCCGACGACCGGCTTACCCGGGGGTTCATCTCGATGACGATCATCCGCCCCGTCTTCGGGTGTATCGCGAATTGAACGTTCGAACCGCCGGTTTCCACACCGATCTTGCGCAGGATCGCCAGAGAGGCATCCCGCATGATCTGATATTCTTTGTCCGTAAGCGTTTGCGCTGGGGCTACGGTGATCGAGTCACCGGTGTGCACACCCATCGGGTCGAGATTTTCGATCGAACACACGATCACGGCGTTGTCCGCGTGATCGCGCATGACTTCCATCTCGTATTCCTTCCAGCCCAGCAGCGACTCTTCCACAAGAATCGAATGCACGGGCGAAAGTTCCAGCCCGCGTGCCACCATCCGGTCGAATTCGTCGCGATTGTACGCGATGCCGCCGCCTGAGCCGCCCAGCGTAAAGCTCGGTCTCAAAACTGCCGGCAGACCGACCATATCGCGAATGGCCCGGGCTTCTTCGACGGTAGTCGCCACTCCGGAACGGGCCGATTCCAGGCCGATTTCGTCCATCGCCTTGCGGAAAAGCTCGCGGTCTTCGGCCATGCGGATCGCCGCGGCTGTCGCCCCGATGAGCTTGCAGCCGTACTTTTCAAGAATGCCCCGGTCCGCCAGAGCCAGGCCTGTGTTCAGGCCTGTCTGGCCACCCAGAGTCGGCAGCACAGCGTCGGGACGTTCCTTCGCGATGATCTGCTCGACCATCTCCGGCGTGATCGGCTCAATGTAGGTCCGGTCGGCCATGTCCGGATCGGTCATGATCGTCGCCGGATTGGAATTGACCAGAATGACCTCGTAGCCTTCCTCACGCAAAGCCTTGCAGGCCTGAGTGCCGGAATAATCGAACTCGCAGGCCTGGCCGATGACGATCGGTCCGGCTCCGATGATCAGGATCTTGTGAATGTCGTCTCGGCGTGGCACTTTTGTAGGTCTCGAAGTCTCTGCGATATGTCCCGGACAAGCGCGATGCGTCCCGCTGCCGCGTTTCGCCCTGCGGTAACCGGTCAATCCTGGTCCGGCAGTCGCTATGATCCGGCGGAATCCCGTCCGCCATCCAGCAAGCCGAAGCCGGTCCGGTACTGTTCGAAAGAACCCATGGCCGGCCCGGAGCGAAACCTCCCCAAGATACCAATCAGGCCCGGACGGAACAAGTGACAGACCTGCGTAATATTGCTTAAGCCAGGAATTGACAGGCGGTTGCGGATCCTCTGATTTCGAAGGCTCGACGATTCTGAGAAGCTTCGCGATTGGGGCGAGGCTGACATTCGATCCACAAAAACGAAAATGCCCTGAGCGGGAAAGCACATCGCTTCGACACGCTCAGGGATATATGCTGCATCGGGCTGCGAACGATCGGTGATCTCAGCAAATGGCGTCGAACACGCGGACCTGTTCCCAGTTGTCTTTCTGCTCGGCGATGAACTGGTCATGGCGGGGTGCGGTCTGATAGACGTCATGCGCGGCCCGGTCTTCGAACACGAGCACCAGTGCGACGTCGAAACCCCTGTCGTTCACGGGTCTGGCGAGTTCAGGTTCGAGCACCCCGGCGAAGAAGAACTTCAGGCCAGGGTGTCCGGTCAGATAGTCGTTGCAGGCTTTGACGAGAGAATCGATCTTCGCCTGGGAACGGTCCTTGAGCGTGAAATAGACGTTGTGAGCGAGCATGAGATTCGGGGCTTCTCCGTGGCTGGGTCTTGTCGGCACCGATCTTGCCTCGATCGGTGCAGGGCCCAATTCGAACCTATTTCCCGATTTTCGTCAAACCGAAATGCGCCCGGATCGATCCGATTGTCGCCCTCTCGAAGAATTTTCTTGCCTATCTGCCCACCCTATCCGACCCGGAATGGTTTCCGGAATCGGAAAAAGCATGCAGGCGCGTCGAATTCAGCGATTGCCCGCTCATCGCGGTCGACATCGATTCCGCCAATCGAATACGAATCAAGATGCAATGATCGACCGAATGTCACTTCTCCGGATCGTCACCATTTGACGAACCAGAATCATGCCTGACGATTCATTTCGAAATAGCGGACCGCGAATCGATCAGGAGCGATAACCATGGATCGATTTTCCGCTGGATTCAGGCCGAACTCCTCGGCGATACTCCATGCGATATCCATCGATTCGAAAGGCTCCAGGATATGAGCGAACAGATGCACGAACGACTCACGGACGAAGAACCGCCGCTTCGAACGACCTGCTGCATCGTCGGTGGCGGGCCCGCTGGCGTGATCCTTTCGCTGATCCTTGCCCGCAACGGTATCCCCACCCTGCTGCTCGAAGCCGCCCATGATTTCGACCGCGACTTCCGCGGCGACACGGTGCATCCCCCTACGATGGAGCTTTTCGAACGTCTGGGACTGGCCGAAGAGGTGCTGAAGCTGCCGCACGATATCGTTTCCACTTTCACGCTTCCCGGGCAGAACGAGGGTAAGAACAGCATTTCGTTCGCTCATCTCAAATCACGCTTTCCGTACGTCATGATGATGTCGCAGGCGATCCTGCTCGACTTTCTGGCGAAAGAGGCCCAGCGATGGCCCTGTTTCACCCTGATCATGCAGGCCAATGTGCAGGAATTGATATTCGAAAACGATCGCGTGGTCGGCGTCCGTTACAAGAAGGACGGCCGCATGCACGAAGTCCGTGCCACTCTGACCGTCGGTGCCGATGGCCGCTCATCCCGCGTCCGCCGCAGTGCGGGCATCGAGCCGGTCAAGCTCACCGATGGTATCGACGTGCTCTGGTTCCGCCTCCCAAGGCATGATGACGAAGCCAGGGGGATCATGGGCCGGGCCGCCGCAGGGCGCATTCTGATCTTCCTCAATCGGGGTCATCAGTGGCAGATCGGTTACATTTTCCCCAAGGGCAATTTCAATCATCTGCGTGAAGAGGGTATCGAAGCGTTCCGCGAAAGCCTGGTTCAGGTCGAGCCGGCACTGGCCGATCGCGTTCACCTGCTGCATGACTGGAAAGACGTCGCACTTCTCAAAGTCGAATCCAACCGTGTGTCCGAGTGGTATCGCGACGGGCTGCTGCTGATCGGCGACGCCGCGCATGCCATGTCGCCCATCGGCGGAGTCGGTATCAATTACGCTGTGCAGGACGCTGTCGCCGCCGCGAATGCCCTCGTCGAACCTCTCAAAAATGGCCCGGTGCCTCTGAAAGCGCTGGCCGCGGTCCAGAAAGAGCGAGAATGGCCGACGAAGGTGATGCAGAACATCCAGGCTGCCATGCAGAAGATGCTCGTCAATCGAGGCCTGGATTCTTCCAGACCGTTCCGGCCGCCATTTTTCCTGCGCTGGCCGCTATTTCGCCGGATTCCGCCCTGGCTGATCAGTTACGGCGTTCGAACGACTCGTCTTAAAGTACCTGCTGATTCGGTGAGCCCGCAATCGAAGCCCTGAATCGCGATCTGCGAGCGGGCTATGATTTGTTCGGACACTCTTCTGCCGGGCGAGAATTGCGGAATCCATCCGTTCGATCCGTATTCGTCCTCGGAAAAATTCGGATCTGCGGTCGTATTCGCGAAATTTCTGGAATTGAGTGAACGAATACGGAAGCGTGCCCTGCCTGATACAATGTGGCAGGTTCACGTATTTCTGTCCGAATCTGCCTGTGAAGGGCGTCTTCTCCGGCCGCTTCGACATCGCCAGTCTTCGAGGACGATACAGGATGAGTTATTCCGGAAAACTATGCGCGCTTGCCATTCTGGGCATGCCGGCCATATCTCTGGCTCAGGAAGCGACGAAGCCTGGGGCAGGCGCTCCCGTGAAGGCTTCCGTGAACGTCGACCCCGCCGCGGAAAAAATCGCGGCCGAATCGGAAGTCGCGTTCCGCAGCGCGAAGGATCTCTCGTTCGAAATGACGGTTCAGGAAAAGCAGGGCGAGAAGAAGGCCGTCATGGCAGTTATCCAGCCGGCCCCGGCTCAGCCCAAACAGGCGGATGCGTTCTCGGCGATCATTTTCCCGGAAGTGTATCGTGTCTCCGTGCTCGGCAAAAATGGCGAGAAAAAGACGGAATGGTCATCGGACGGGAAAACGCTCTGGAAGATCGACCACGCCGGGAAAAAGGTCGTGAGTCTCGAGCTTGAGCAGAAGACACCACCGCCGATGGACATCATGGGATTCTTCCCGCCAGGTTTGTGGATGCCCGTCGCACCCGGCGCTAAGTTGATCTATTCGAAACTGGAAGGCGAATCCGAAATCGACGGCCTTCGATGCCGGACCCTGAAACAGGTTCAGGAACTCGAGCTGCCCAAGGGTCTCGCTCCTGTCGCCGGTACGATCGTAGTGAAGACCATGCGCTATATCGCACCTGACATGTTGCCGCGCAAAATCGAACTGACGATCAAAATCCCTGGTGCATTGCTGGCTGCACAGGGCGAAAAGGGTGGCGACAACAAGACGCCCAAAGCCGACGTCGAAGAGACGATGGTCGTGGCCTTCACGGGGCTCAAGGTCAATTCCGGCCTGAAACCTGTCGATATGGTGACGAAAACGCCTGAAGGCTACTCGGTGGAAAAAGGCACCCGGGCGGCGATGGGATATCCTTCCCGCGAAACGCCGAACCGCGAAATGCCCAGGCTGAATGCCGAAGTCGGCAAGCCCGCGATCGCCTTCAGCCTGAAAACTCCGGAAGGCAAGGAAGTGACGCTGGAAAGCCTCAAGGGCCGAATCGTCGTCCTCGACTTCTGGGCCACCTGGTGCGGCCCATGCAAACTGGCGATGCCATCGCTGCAGAAGCTTCACGAAAAATATGCCGACAAGCCGGTTTCGATCATCGGCGTGAACTGCATGGAACAGGATCCCGACGAAGCCGTGAAATACACGAAAAAAGAGAAGTTCACCTATATGCAATTGCTGCAGGGTGACGATCTCGCCCAGGAATACGGCGTTTCCGGCATTCCGACCCTGATCGTGATCGACGCTGAAGGCAAAGTCCTCGGCTCGGAAATCGGTTTCAGCCCCGAACTGGAAAAGAAACTGTCGGCCAGGATCGACAAGGCGCTCACGTCGAAGCCCGCCGCCACCGAGCCGCCCCAGAGCCGCTGACCGACGGGGATATGCCGAATCCCGTCGAATGATCCGTCCGGGATGTCCGATTCGCGGCCGCTATCGACCGCTTTGGGCATCTCGCGACGGCGACGGCTTCGAAATTCAAGCGGTTTTTCGTTATCTGAGCCGAAATCGAAACAAAGGGGTATTTTTCCCGGTAAATGACATTTGCGTCAACCCGTCCATATGGAAAGAGGATGGCGCCGTCGTGACCTGAAATTCACACGCCCAGTGAAACCCGGATCGCCGAGAGCATTTCCGTGACGTCTTCGAACACGCCCAGTGTCCGCTTGCGCGACTTGCCCTCCAGCCACTGCTTCACCCGTTTTTCGGCTGCGATGACCGACGAATGGTTCTTCAGGCCGAAGTGCTGGGCAATTTCCGAATAACTTGCCGCCGTGTGCCGCCGGGCCAGGTACATGGCCAGCGTTCGCGGTGTCGAAACCGCTGCCGCCAGGCTGTTCGAACGGAGATCCTCAGACCGGATCGAAAGGGCCTGACACGTTGCGGCGTCGATTTCGGCCAGAGTCACCGTGCGGGCAGTCAGGCGGATGCCTTCGCGCAGCACGTTCCGGGCCAGTTCCGTGTCGATCCGCCGGCCGCTCAGCACCGAATGTGCGATCAGGCTGTTCAGGGCACCCTCCAGCTCGCGGACGCTGTTTCGCATCTGCTCGCAGACAAGGTCCACCACCGACTCCGGCAGCAGAATGCCCCTGGCGGCGGCCTTGGATCGCAGGATCAGCCGCCTCAGTTCCGGGTCGGGCGTTTCCAGGCGAACGACCATCCCGGCCATGAACCGGGTGGCCAGCTCCTCGGTCAGCCGGTGGATCCGTTTCGGATGCTGGTCGCAGCTCAGGATGATCGGGATCTCGGCGTCGACAAGAGCGTCGAACGTGTGCAGGAATTCGGTCTGGGTGGCCCGTTTCGAAGCGATGAACTGGACATCGTCGACGATCAGCGCCCCGGCACTTCGAAACCGGTTGCGGAACGTCGCCAGATGGCCGGTTCGCATGGCGTCGAGAAAGGCATTGGTAAAAGCCTCGGCCGTAACGTGGATCACCCGCCCGCCGGCAGGATGAGACCTCATGGCATGGGCGATGCCGTCGAGCAGGTGCGTTTTGCCCAGGCCCACGCCGCCGTGAAGGATCAGCGGATTGAACGATCCGCCACGTGATTGGACCATCTCCGCGGCCGCCGTATAGGCCAGCCGGTTCGAAGTGCCGACGAGGTAATTGTCCAGCCGCCGCGTCGCCTTGAGTGCGACAGGAGCGTTCAGGCCCGGAACATGCGCGGGCTGGGCCGGCCTTGCCGCCGCTGGCCATTGTTGACCCTGGGCCGCTGGCGATTCTTCCGGCTCGTCGATCGTCAGCCGTGTCGGATTCTCGAACGCAATCGTTTGTCGCTTGACGTCGGGCGTACGTTTCGAGGTGGCTGGTTCCGGCCGCCTGGATGCAGCTGCCGGTGCAGGTTTCGCAGGATCTTCAGCTGGCCCGGCTTCGGAATCGATTTCGTCCTGACGGACGATCCGCACTTTCCAGGGGCGTGCGGTCACTTCTTCGATCGCGGCTTCCAGATCACCGCGAAACCGGGCTTCGATGCGTTCGCGAAAGAAGTTGGTCGGAACGATGACCCTCAGATCCGAGGAATCCTCGTTCGGTTCGAAACGGACACCGTCGCCGAACCAGACCGACATCGGTCCTTCACCGATTCTGGCAAGCAGTGTCCGGCGAAATCCGGCCAGATCCGTACTCGGGGAAGAAACGCCCGTAATCGGGGAGATTCCCGTATCGGGGATTCGCGGTCGTGCGGCTTCCCTTTGGCGTTTCGCCTGTGAATTCATCCGCGGTTCCTGTTCTTGTCCATGGGTCGAAGCCGGGAACGGTATTCGAGAGGCGTCAGGCTCAGTCGTCTCGTGAGACTGCTGTCAGGTTCTCGAAACGAAGCGCAACACGGCGCAACAATCGCGAACAAGAGCATCGTTCGAAAGCCTGTCCAGTTCCAGACCGGTTGACCCGCGGTACGACCGTTTCTCACGGCAGTTGGCGTATAATCGTCAGAACCGGTAAAGTTTGACGAATCGGAACGAGACAAGCAACCCCGGCAGGCCGGAGTGGGCCTGTGGGCGCTGGAAAAGTCGAATGTTACGAGAGCTCGGCGATCAGCCGCCGCCGCACAGGCCCTGCTGACAGGCCGGCCCGCCGCAGCCCATTGTGGGCAGGGGCGAAGGGGCGCTTGACCCGGAACCGCCGCGTACCTGGGCTGAGGCCGGCACCGAGAACCGCTTGGCCAGCTGATTGCCGCGGCATTTCGGGCAAATGACCTGTTCGCGGTCGCTGCGGACCAGCGCCTCGAATTCGTTCCGGCAATCTTCGCAGACGTATTCGAAAAGGGGCATCGCAAATCTCCATGATGCGTTCGCCGGGCCGAATTCCGGCCCCCGACGATGAGGCCAATATAGCGATTCGCATTGTCCGTTCCAAGTCGGGCAGGCGAATCACGCCTGACTCCGAAACATGTTATCCCTGGGGATAACATGTCTCCGTTCGTTGCTGAAGCATGAGCCGGGCAGTACATGGAATTCTCTCGCGGGGCCACGGAAATCCAGGGATAATATCCGTGTCTCGTGCATCGCCGAAGCGGAGCTTGTTCCATGGAATCCGATGTCCGTCCGACACGATCCGATTCACCGGTAAAGTCACGGGTCAGGCTCCGGCCGATGTCCAGGGCCGAGTTTCGGGAGATCGACCGTTACGCGGCCGAAACCCTCGGGCTGCCCACAATGGTCCTGATGGAAAACGCCGGCCGGGGCGCTGCCGAAACGCTGGCCCGGGCAATCGGTCCAGGGAAGTCAGAAGCCCATATTCCACTGGATCTTCCGCAAGTCGTCATCATCTGCGGTGCGGGCAATAACGGCGGCGACGGCGCCGTGCTGGCCCGGCATCTTGAGGCCATGGGTCTGGCGCGCGTGAAGGTCATCTGGACCGTCCACCCGGAAGAGCTGCGTGGCGATGCCCCGGCCCAGTACCGGATTCTGGCGGCCGCGGCAACCGATCAGGCGAGCGGTGTCGATCCGGCAGAGGCCGACTCGATTCTGTCCGGGGCCGACTGGATCGTCGACGGCATCTTCGGCACCGGTCTTTCCCGGCCGCTGGCACCCGGCGAACCGGCCACGCTCTGGGTAGAGGCGATCGACCGCAGTGGCAAACCCGTTCTGGCACTTGATTTGCCATCGGGCATGGATGCCGATACCGGCACCGCGCTGGGCGTGGCCGTGCGGGCGACGATCACGGCCAGCTTCGTCGCGCCCAAGCTGGGCTTCGCGGCACCTGGGGCGAATGCACTGACGGGCGTGGTCGAAATTGTCGATATCGGCGTGCCGCGATCGATGCTCAAGCCGTTCGAAGTGCAGTGAATTCGACGGCGGTTCGATCCGGCCTGCGTTGATCGAACCACACTCAAATCCTGCTTCAGAAGAGCTTTATCGTTTCTTTTTCGCCGCGGCTTTGGTTGTGCCTCCGCCACCTGCGGCTCCCCAGGCCGGGGCGATGTTTTTGGCGTTCCAGTCGTCCCAGACGGCCATCAGTTCCTTGACCTTTTCCGGATTCCGGGTGGCCAGGTCATCGGTTTCGCCGAGATCGTTCGAAAGGTCGTAAAGCCTTGCAGGTGTGACTTTGGCTGCCATTCCGCGTGAGGTTTCGCCAGGCGTGTCGATGGCTGCGTCGTATCGGACGAGCTTCCAGTTCCCCTGGCGAACGGCCATCTGCGAGCCCAGTCGCCAGAACAGGGCTTCGTGTGGTGCATCGGCTTTCTTTCCCGTGAGATAAGGCAGCAAGTCGACGCCTTCCAGCGAACCATCCGCGGGAGTCGCGACTCCGGCTGCCGCGAGCACGGTGGGGGCGATGTCGAGCTGGATGACTGGATGATCGTAAGTCTTCCCTGCGGAGAGGGTTCCCTTCCAGCTCAAGATGAAAGGTACGCGAATGCCGCCTTCAAGCGTCGTCCGTTTCGATCCACGCAATGGGGCGTTGTTCGAGGCGTTGACGGTCGTCCCCGGCATCGTTGGCCCGCCATTGTCGCTGAAGAAGACGACGAGCGTATCCTGTTCCAGGCCCCGGGATTTTAGCGCGTCGAGCACGCGGCCGACGGCTTCGTCCATGGCAGCGAGCATGGCGGCGTATTTGCGGCGCATGGGGTTTGCGATATCGGCGAAGCGGGCCATGCGGGCGTCGGTGGCGTCCATAGGCGTGTGCACGGCGTTGAAGGTGACGGCCAGGAAGAACGGATTCGCCTTGTGCCGTTCGATGAACTCGACCGATTCACGGGCGATGGCGTCGGTCAGATACTCTTTCTCATGAACGACTTCGGTGCCCCGGAGGATCGATTCCGTCCGTTCGGCGAAGTAAGTGTGCTGGCCACCGAGGAAGCCGAAGAATTCGTCGAATCCGCGCTTCTGCGGATGGAATTGCGGCTTCGAGCCCAGGTGCCATTTGCCGACCAGGCCAGTGGCATATCCAGCTTTTTTCAGCCGGTCGGCGAGCGTTGTCTGCGACACGGGCAAGCCTGATACGCCGCCGGCCTCGCCTGGGTTGAACTCATGCCCGAACCGCTGCTGGTAGCGGCCAGTAAGTAGAGCGGCGCGAGTCGGGCTGCAGTAGGGGCCGGTCACATAGCCATTGGTACAGCGCACGCCGCTTGCGGCCAAGGCGTCGATCCGGGGCGTGGGGATATCACGCCCCCCCTGAAAACCCAGGTCGGCATAGCCCAGATCGTCGGCAACGATCACCACCACGTTCGGCTGCCTGCCCTGAGCTTCGCGATCGAGACCGATCAGACCGACAGTCAGAACCATGAGGATCGAGCAGCGTATCATGTGTCTTCTCCGGGCGTTGCGTAATTGCACCGCTTCTGCGGCAAGGTTCTTTGGTCTTGCGATCGCAATGTGTTTTTTAATCGAAACCTCCTGCGAATGCAAAAAGAGACGAGCAGCGAATCGAACGGCCTCGACGATTCAGCGTGCAGATTGCCGGACTCGAAAGGCGAACCACGATCTGGTCGATCGCAAACGAGTCAAAAGAAAAAGCCCCCGGCGGATTTGCCGGGGGCCCGAGGCAATGCGATTCGCGACTTTCTGGTTTCGCGAAATCCGCGATCAATACCCGTTGCCGCGGAACAGCGGGCCGACACCTTTCCAGGGGATCACGACGGTGTCCTCGGGAACGAGGTCGCCGGGCCGGTAATAGCCCAGGTCATAGGTGGATTCCCACGGCGGATCGGCGATGGCCCGGAATGGCCATGTGGCGATCTGCAGAGCGAACAGGCCGCTGGAGAAGAACGGCGTGGCGATCTGGTTCCGCAGCTTGCTTTCCTTCGGATCGTCGATCGGATAGGTCAGCTTGCGGCCGGCACGGCCCATGCGCTGTTCGACCGAGATGCCGTAGCGTTCCAGGCTCGGGTCCTGGAAGTAGAGCGGGTAGTGGGCGGTCGCGGCTGAGGCCCACATCTTGCGCCTCGGCTCGAATTCACGCTGCTTGAGCGTATCGAACTGCTCTGGCAGCAGGATCGCCCGAATCGGCCGGGCTTCGGCCGGGCTGGGGGCGCGGGGCAGTTCCAGACGAACAAGCGGGTCGTCGGTCGCACCGAACATGGACGTGTTCCCGGCCGGCAGCGGTACCCGGGGCGAATCGCCAGCCTCTCGGGCAGGGGAATCCAGTGGCGACAGGCCGGGCGTGGCACCGCCTGAGCGTTCCAGCTGAATCCGGGCGAGTTCTTCGATTTCACGTCGCTTGTTATCGCTGAGGCCTGACAGCAGCCGCCGAGAGAACGCAGGCCGTTCTGCCCTGGCTGTTTCGGTCGTCGCAGGCACGGCAGCGGTGCCACCGGCGATTTCTTCGGCCGGAAGAGGCGGCAGCGAATCGCTCGAGCCCGAAATCGCACGTGCATCGGCGGGGTTTGCCTGGGCGGTACGAATGGGAGCCTCAGGCAATTTCGGGAGCGAATCTTCCGCGACTGCCGTGGGTGCTGGCGGAGTATCCGGCAGCTTCGGCAGCGAATCGGAATTCGTGGCCGGTTCAGCGGCCTTCGGAGCTTCCGCGGCGCCGGGCAGCGGCGGCATGGCTTCGGTGCTGGCCGGGGATTCTACTGTCGAGGCCGTCGGCAAGGGTGGCATCGCAGCAGGTTCGGCGGCAGCCGTCGGCAAAGGCGGCAGCTCGGCCTTGGTCGGTTCTTCCGTCACAGGCTGGGCCAGATCGACGGGCTGGGGCGTCGCCGGTTGAGTCGCCGTGCCGCCGGTCGGCAAAGGTGGCAGACCGCCGTTGTCAGCAGGTGAGCTGATTGTCGGACGATCGGGCAGGGGTGGCAGATCGCTCGATTCGTCGGCGGCTTCCGCAATCGGCTGAACCGGCAGAGGCGGCAGGGAATCATTCAGAGACCTGGCACCGGCACCAGAGGACAGCGGCGGCAGATCACGAGGTTCGGCTGGAGTCGCCGTGGTTTCGACCGCCGCATCTGGCCGGGCTGTTTCTTCGGCGACATCATGCTTGATAGGTGCCGTCAAAGCCTCAGGCGTCTTCGAAGCGGGCGAGACGAGATCCTGAACTTTCGAAAGGTTCGGGTCGCGTTCCGCGGGCATGTTCGCCAGGGGCATTTCGGCCGGTGTAGAATCGGCAGGTACGGTCAGCGGATCGATACCCGGTTGCGTGGCTCCGGGGGCTTCCGCGGCAGCCGGTTCGACGGGTTTTTCGACCTTCGTGACGACGGGCTCCGCTGGCAGATCAGGCATAGCCGGAGACGGCTCTGGAGTTTGAGGTACGAACTCGGCGGCGGGTTCCGGTGTCTCACTGGCCGATGGCGATTCGGCAGGCTCTACAGGCAGCGGCGGCATTTCGGCCGGTGCGGAACGGTCGGGAGCACCGGAAGGAACTACCGGTTCGGGCGAACGCTCTACCGCAGCTTCCGGCGCGGAGAGGCTCGGCATCGGATCCGAAGCGGACTCCCGTCTGGGTTCGCGATCGGCAGGCGGTTCGGTCGAAGCCGGTTCCAGAGGCGGCAGTTCGGGGGTCTCAACGACCGGCGCAGGAGCGGGTTCGGCCAAAGATACTTCGGTTCGCGCCGGTACGGCCGGGGCAGGTTCGGATTGATCTTCCTTCGGCGTATCCTCGACCGGCAGCGGAGCAGGGGCGTCGCTCAGTGCCACGGGTCGCGGTTCTTCGGTCAGATTCGCTTGAGCCGGGCTGCCTGGCAGCGGTTCCGGGGTACCATCGCGACGCATGGCCGCGAGGCTGGCGGCGATCGATGCGGGAGAGGGGTCCGGACGACTCTCGCTTGCCTGATACTGGCTTGCCGACTCCTCGAGGGCTTCGATCTTTTCGTTCAGCGGCCTGGGCAATTCGATCGGCTTGCGTGGCTGGGTCGATCCGCTGCCCGCAGCCTGATATTCCTTCAGGGCGGAGCGTGCGGAATCGGACTGGGCCAGGTCAGCGGCACTGGGCAATTCTTTCGCGAGTATTTCAGGCGAAAGGGGTGCCAGCTTGTCGGGGTCGGCCTGCCTCAGCTGCCCGGGTACCATGCGATCGTCGGCTTGAGCCTGAGCAGGAGCCTCGGCGACTTCGGCCGGGGCCTGGGTTCGGGCGACGGCGGGGTCGGATTTCGAAGCGGCTGCCGTGCGTGAAGCGATGGCGATCGATCCAGCCTGAGGCCGCCTGGTTCGTGCGTAGCCTGTCTGAAGCGATGGCGTACGCAGACCTTGCTGGGCCGTGTCGATAGCCTGCCGCAGCGCGGTCTTCTCGGTCGCGTTCAGCTCTTTCTGCCGCCGTTCGGCTTCCCGGAGGTAGGCCAGGGCTTTTTCGAACTGCTGATATTTGATGTAGTCGGTGCCGTTTCGCAGCAGAGTGCGTGCGCTGCGGCTGCGAAGCATCACGGCTTCGGTCGTGCTCAGCACCTTCGCGGGTTCTTCGGCGGCTCCGGCGGGCGATTGTGGAGCACGCGGAGGTTCGGGCGGCCCCGAATCCTGCAATTCTCGGGCGGGACTGGCGTTCGGGACTGCCGAGTTCTCCGAACCGTTTTCGCGATCGGTTTGTGCATCGATTCCGGCCGAAGAGGCCGCGAGGCCCGCTGCAGCCAAAACGGCCGGCCATGTCCAGTTACGGTTACGCAAGCTACGCCTCCTTGCCGATCCGCTCGAAAGAGCCGCGAGAGGATACCCATTCCACTTGTTTCGACCGATTGCCGACATTTCGCCACCCTTTTTCGGGAAGTTCATATCGACGTATCGCGGACGAAGCGTACGGGATCGTTTCGACTCCGTGGATCGTCGCTGACGTCGTACCGCCAGAATGTCTTTCCGCCGCAAGATGTCCGGATTCCCTTCCTGACATTCGATCTTGCGTCGTCGGTTGCGTCGAAACCCCTCGAAAACCGCTCGGGAACGTGTCCCGGAAGTTCGAAAGTTCGTTCGACGCATGCGATTCGCATCGCAGTTTGAGCGGAATATGCCCCGAATCCGAAAAACCCGCAAGGTCAGTTTCAGGAAAAATTCCGGTGAATTCGATCGAGGCCACCCCGAAGACCAGTCGATTCGAAATTCGCAGTCGATCGATTCAGTTGCCGGATGACTTCCCTGACTTTTCGAATCGTGCCGGTGCGGGAGATTTTACGAAACATTCTTGTATGTTTGCGCTAACTTCTGCAATTATCTGATGTTCTGATTCACGTACATACTCATGATCCGACTTACACGGCACATCCATGTGCGGCCGGACGCGCTGTTTCGCCCCTGAATTCGCAACCAGGAACTCGCAATCATGCCAGTAATTCGCTCTTCCCCTTCGGCCAAAAAGGTTCGTCGTACAGCGTTCAGGCTTCTCTGCGAGACGCTGGAGCAGAGATTGCCGCTGGCGACATTTCTGGTGACGAGTGAGGCGGATAGCGGCCCTGGAACTCTTCGACAGGCGATCGCCCAGGCGAATGCGACCGCCGTGGCGGATGAAATCACGTTCGCGGCGGATGTGCATCGTGTGATCCTCACCTCCGGCCAGCTTCAGGTGACGAATGAGATTACGATCGGTGGTTCGGCCGACGTCGAGATCTCAAGAAGTTCCGGTGCGAAAACGCCGCAGTTTCGACTATTCGATATCTCGCCGGGCGCGGCGGTGACCCTGAACCGGCTGACGCTCGTCAACGGGTTCGAAAATCAGGGCGGAGCGATTCGAAATCAAGGCACGCTCACACTGGTTTCGAGCACTCTTCGGAACAACGTGTCGCGAGTCGACGGCGGTGCCGTTTACAACCAGAGCGGCCAACTGAATGTCATCGCATCCGTCTTCGAAGCGAACCAGGCCGGAAATTCCGGCGGTGCCATCGCCGATTACGGTTCGCTTTCCATCGATACCAGCGTCTTTTCCGCCAACCTCGCGGGCAATCAGGGCGGTGCCATTTTCGAAGCAGGGCGGTCGAAAATCGCATTCGGCACATTCACGGGCAACTCGGCTAACTGGGGCGGGGGGGTCTATGTGCGCAACCAGGGCGAGGTATCGCTCGATTCGAGCACGCTCGATTCGAATTCCGCCCGGTTCGGAGGTGCAATCGGCAACCTGGGCACCGTCACGGCGATCCAGACGACCTTCAGCGCGAATTCCGCGATTCAATTGGGCGGAGCCATTCGTAATCAGGGCGACCTGTCCGTTGCATTTTCGACGATCGCCGGAAATGCGGCCTCGACCGGCGGCGGGATCGACAATCGGTCCCAGGCGACGCTCATCGGCACGATCGTGGCCGACAGTCTCTCCGGCGCTGACCTGAACGGCAGGTTTTCAGGTTCGAACAACCTGATCGAAGATGGCAGCGGCACGGGGCTGACGGCCACCATCGTGGCCGATCCGAAGCTGGGCCCTCTGGCCGACAACGGCGGCCCCACGAAAACGCAGTCTCTTCTTTTCGGCAGTCCGGCGATCAACGCCGGTTCGAATGCCCTTGCTGTCGATGCTCAGGGTAATCCGCTGACGTACGACCAGCGTGGAGCGGGTTTCGCCCGGATTCTGGGGGGAACGGTCGACATCGGAGCCGTCGAATTCGGCGAAACGCCGAGCCTGATCGTCACGACGGCCCTGGACGTAGTCGACCCGACCGACGGCTGGACATCCCTTCGCGAAGCCGTGACTTACGCCAATTCACTGACCGGGCCGCACACGGTGACGTTCATCGCGGGTCTGACGGGTGTCTGGCTGACGACCGGCGAAATCGTAATTTCCGCGCAGGTGAACATCTCCGGCGGTTCGTCAGGCGTGACGATCGCTCGCGACACGACGGCGAACCTGCCCGCATTCCGCCTGTTTCGGGTCGATGCCGGCGCGGTGTCCCGCTTCGACCGGCTGACGTTGACGGGCGGTTCGGCGGATGAGACGGCCAGTGTGTTGGCTTCGGCAGGCGGTGCGATCCTGAGCGACGGCACGCTCGTCATCGACACGAGCACGATCACGTCGAATCAGGCAAAACAGCACGGCGGCGGAATTTTGAGCAGGGGCAGTCTGAATATCGTCGACAGCTCGATATCGGACAACGTGGCCGAGTACATGGGCGGCGGCGTCTTCGTCTGGAGTGCTGCGATCACGACGATCACAGGCAGTCTCATCACCGGGAACAAGGCCGTCGAGGGTGGCGGCATTTCCAATTACGGCAAAACGACGATCATCGACACAGAAGTCATCGCAAACACGGCTCAGGGGTGGTTCGGCGGTGGCGGTCTACGTAATGGCGGGTCTGGAACATACGACATTCGCGGCGGTCAGATTCGGGACAACGTCTCGCTGGGCCAGGGCGGCGGGTTGACGAACTTCGGCATTTCGACGATCGACGGCACACGGTTCACTGGCAATTCCGCAGCGGGCAAAGGCGGCGGCGCGATCGCCAACGGCAATTCCATGCTGATCCTTTCGAATCTCGTGTTCGAGAATAATTCGACGACGGCCAACGGCGGAGCGATTTACAGCGAAGGCAAGATTACAGGTACCGGTCTGACATTTTCCGAAAATTCAGCCGCTCAGACAGGCGGCGCCGTGCATGCGACGAACGCCGGACTGTTTTCGACCTTCCGTGATTCGTCCTTCATCGGCAACAAAGCCGCGGACGGCGGAGCGCTTTGGAACATCGCCACCGTGCAATTGACGGCCACGAACTTTCTGAACAATGTCACGACGACCGGATCCGGCGGTGCGATCGCGAACTTCGGCACTGCGAGCGTAACCGACAGCGAGCTGCGCGGGAACTCGGCCAAATCTGTCGGAGGCGCGATTTTCAACCATGGAACGATGACGATCGCCGAGGTATCGCTGATCGGCAACATGGCTGCAGGCTGGTCCGGCGGCGCACTTTTCAACGAAGGCGACCTGACGATCGAGTCGAGTACAATCCGTGAAAACAGGGGCAATACCGGCGGCGGCTTGATGAACTTCGCGGGCGGCAAGGCCATGGTCATCGACACCACGATCGTAAGCAACACGGCGATCGTCAGCGGCGGGGGCATCTTCAGCACCACAAGCGGTAGCGGAATGCTGACGCTCATCGGCGGGACTTGCTCCGTCAATCAGGCCAGCTACGGCGCCGGAATTTTCGTTTACACGGGTAAAGCGTCGATTTCGGGTGCCTTGATTTCGGGAAACTTAGCAAGCCAGAACGGGGGTGGTCTGTATGTGGGAATCCAGGCGTCGTCCGATGTCACAGGAGTTCGGCTGATCGACAACCAGGGATTGTTTTCCGGCGGTGTGCAGAATGACGGGTTGCTCACGCTGTCCGACAGTACGTTGCAGGGTAACAGGGCGACGAGTTGGGTGGGCGGCGGGATCGCCAATTCCGGCACGCTGAAATTGAGCGGGAGCAGCTTGGCGAACAACACCGCGATGAACGGAGGTGGCGGAGCGATCGCGAACTCCGGCACGGCGGAGGTGACCGACTGCGACCTGAGACAAAACATTGCCAGAGATGTCGGCGGTGCGATTTACAGCACCGGCACAATGAAAGTCACCGGAACGACACTGACCGGTAACGTGGTCACGGGCTGGGCCGGCGGCGCTTTATTCAACGAAGGAAACCTGACGATCGAGTCGAGTACGATCCGCGAGAATCGGGCAAATACCGGTGGCGGTTTGTCGAACTTATCAGGTGGCAAGACGACGATCATCGACACCACGATCGTGAGCAACACGGCCAGCGGCAGCGGAGGCGGCATATTCAGCGAAGCGAACAGCAGCGGAATGCTCACGCTCATCGGTGGGTCAGTTGCGAACAACACGGCCAGCGGCACCGGCGGGGGCATGCTCATCAACAGTGGAATTCTGACGGTGACCGGCGGCTCATTTTTCGGAAATCAGGCGACTTACGGCGGCGGTATCTTTGTCCATACGGGTAACGCAACGTTCACCGGCACTTTAATTTCGAGCAATTCATCCGTTCAGGACGGCGGAGGCATGTACCTGGGTAGCCAGACGATTGTCGTCGCCACCGGCATTCGGCTGGCGAACAACCTCGGCTCGTATGCTGCTGGCGTTCAGAATGCCGGGAATTTCACGCTGACCAACAGCACGCTCGACGGCAACCGGACGACTGGCTGGGTCGGCGGCGGGATTCTCAACGGCGGCACTTTGACGGTCACCGGCAGCACGCTCACGAACAACTCCGCGCCGAACAGCGGTGGCGGGGCGATCGCGAACTTCGGTACGGCGACCGTGACCGGCAGCGACCTGAGCCGGAACACGGGCCGGGATGTCGGCGGCGCGGTCTACAACGCGGGGTCGATGACCGTGTCCGGCTCGACACTGACCGGCAACGTCGTTACGGGCTGGGCAGGCGGCGCTCTGTTCAACGAAGGTAATCTGACGATTCGGTCGAGCACTGTGCGCGACAACCGCACGGCGTACGATGGCGGAGCCGTCTTCAACACGACCGCTGGCGTGCTGACGGTCGAAGCCAGTTCCTTCATCGCCAATTCGGCATCGAACAGCGGCGGTGCGATCCTCAATACGGGCACTTTCAATTCCACGAATTCGACATATGGAGAAAACCGGGCCGGGAACCTTGGCGGTGCGATTTATAACAACGGCAGGGCGACGATCCTCCAGAACACGATCGCCTTCAACTCTGCCAGCAATGGCGGGGGGATCTTCAACGAATCGCCCGGCACGGTGAACCTGAGAAACTCGATCGTCGCGAACAGCCTGTCCGGCGGCGACCTTCGAGGGATTTTTTCAGGATCGAAAAATCTGGTTCGCGACGGCAGCGGCACGGGGCTGACCGGTACGATCGTCGCGGATCCGCTGCTGGGCACGCTTCAGGACAACGGAGGGCCGACCTGGACATACGCCCTGCCCGTGAACAGCCCGGCGGTCAATGCCGGTTCGAACGCCCTGGCCGTCGATTCTCAGGGCAACTCGTTGGCGTATGACCAGCGTGGGGCTGGATTCGCCCGGATCATGGGCGGAACGGTCGATCTTGGCTCGTTCGAGTTCGTCGAAGCCCCGAGCCTTGTCGTGACGACGGCCGATGACCTGGTCAATCCGACCGACGGCTGGACATCCCTTCGCGAAGCCGTGACTTACGCCAATTCGCTGACAGGCCCGCACACGGTGACGTTCGCCGCAGGCCTGACGGGCGTGTGGCTGACCGCCGGCGAAGTGGTGATCACGTCGCAGGTGAACGTTTCCGGCGGGTCGTCGGGCGTGACGATCGCCCGCGACACGACGGCGAACCTGCCGGCGTTCCGACTGTTCCGGATCGACGCCGGGGCGAATTCCCGCTTCGACCGGCTGACGCTGAAGGGTGGCTCAGCGGATGAGTCCGCCAGCGTGGTGGCTTCGGCCGGGGGTGCGATTCTGAGCGACGGCACGCTCGTCATCGACACCTGCACCATCACGTCGAATCAGGCCAAACAATACGGTGGAGGAATTTACGGCAGGGGCATCGTGAATATCGTCGCGAGCACGTTTACGAACAACGTTTCCCTGAATAGGGGCGGTGGCGTGCTCCTGGAGGACTCAGCAGTCTCGACGATCGACGTGTCTGTCTTTGCGGGCAATTCCGCGGTTCTCGGCGGCGCGATCCTGAATTACGGCATGGCCAGGATCACCGGCGGATCGTTCTCTGAGAATCACGCAAGTTTGCACGGCGGTGCAATCAGGAACGTGGGCGAAATCGAAGTCGATGGCACCCTGTTCACGAATAACGACACCGTTTACGCAGGCGGTGCCATCGCGAACCGAGGCAAGGCGACCGTCACTGGCTCGCGCTTCATCGGTAATTCGTCCGTCATTTCGATCGGCGGTGCGATCAATAGCGATTCCGGAGCGAATCTGGAGGTTCGCGGCTCCGTATTCGAAAACAACAAGTCGCAAATCCACGGCGGTGCCATTTCGGTCGCCGGTCCTACGACGATCTCCGACTCGACTTTCATCGGCAACCACGCCTCCGACTGGGCCGGCGGAGCCATCTTCAACGCAGGCACCCTGACCGTCAACCGTGTGACTTTCACGGGCAATAGCGCACCCGACGGTGGTGCCGTGATGAACTGGCAAGCGGGAAATCTGTCGATCCAGGGAAGCACCTTCGAAGGTAATGCCTCCAGTTCCGGCGGTGCGATCTCCAACGAGAGCACGCTCGCGGTCACGAACGTTCTGTTCCGGTCCAACAGCGCCCAATATTTCGGCGGCGTTCTCGACAATCGCAGCGTCGCGACGATCACGGACAGCCAGTTCGTCGGCAATAAGGCGAACGAAGGCGGAGCGATCGGCAATCGGGCCGAACTCACGCTCGCCCGATCGACCTTTCAGAACAACCAGGCCACGGGCTGGATCGGCGGAGCACTCGAAAACCTGGCGAACGGCAGAATAACCGTCAGCGGCACGGCCTTCAGCGGCAATTCCGCGCACTCCGGCGGAGCGATCTATAGTGCCGGAACTCTGTCTGTCCTGAGCAGCAATTTTTCGAACAACACCGCCTGGGGTTGGGGCGGCGGTGCCATCCGGAGCGACTGGGGTTCGACGCTCAGCGTTCAAGCCACCAGTTTCGTCGAAAATGCCGCGCCGATCGGGGGAGGTATCGCGGCTTCCGGGACGACCTTCGTCAATGGCGCGTCGTTCACGGGCAACAGGGCGAACGGCTGGGCCGGTGCCGGGGTCTTCAATGAAGGCACGCTCGAACTCTCCGACAGCCAGTTCAGCCTTGGGTACGCGATCGGCGGTGGCGGTGCCTTGCTGAACTATACGGGTGGCAAAGCCAATGTCCGCAATACGCAGATGACAGGCGCGACTGGTCCATGTGGTGGCGGTGTCTACAACTTCGGGACAGTCACCCTGACGCAGGTCACGATCGTCGACAACCAGGCCACGGGATACGGAGCCGGAATCATCAACGAAGGTTCGGCGACGCTCGTCGATACGAACGTCACGAACAACGTCCTGCCGACTTCAGCCTGGACTGGCGGCGGAATCTTCAACGGTGCGAGTGCCACGCTCAGCGTGACCGGCGGCTTGATCTCCGGCAACTCCGCGCCTGGCGGTGGCGGGTTCGCCAATTTCGGCGTGCTTTCCCTCACAGGCACGACCGTTCGCGACAATCAAGCCTCGTTATGGAGCGGCGGCGGCGGATCGAACGAGGCGAACGCTACCCTCAACATTTCAGGCGGGGTCGTCTCGGGCAACTATGCCCAAAATACCGGCGGGGCGATCTACAACGCCGGAACGACGACCATCACCGGCGGAACCATCTCCGGCAACCGGGCTTCGAATGTCGCGGGCGGGCTCGACAATCGGGGAACCATGACCATCACCGGCTCGACCCTTTCAGGCAATGTCGTGACGGCCTGGGCAGGCGGCGCACTTTTCAACGAAGGCAATCTGACGATCCGTTCCAGTCAAATCACAAGCAACCGGGCAATTGAAGGGGGCGGAATCTTCAACTCAGGCCCGGGTCAATTGACGGCTGAGGATATCACGTTCAGCGGCAATACGGGTCTGACCGGCGGTGGAATTTTCAATAGAGCCAAAGCGACCGTCACCGGCTCGACATTCCAGAACAACTCTTCCACGTCTTACTCCGGCGGTGCGGTTTTCAATACGGGAGCCGGTGACTTTGCCGTCTCCACGAGCACGTTCAGGAACAATTCCTCAGCTTATGAGGGCGGGGGGATCAGTAGCGAAGCAGGCAATATCACGATCCTTGCTTCGACTTTTGTCGGTAACTCCGCCCAGAGTGGCGGTGCGATCGCCAACCGGGGCACGCTCACTTCCACGAATTCGACGTATGGCGAAAACCGGGCTGTGTGGGTCGGCGGAGCGATCTACAACATCGGTACGGCGACGATCCTCAACAATACGATCGCCTTCAATTCAGCGAACGAAGGCGGCGGGATTTACATCGGTTCACCTGGCACGGTGAATCTGAGAAACTCGATTGTCGCTAACAGCCTTTCCGGCGGCGACCTTCGAGGGATTTTTTCAGGATCGAAAAATCTGGTTCGCGACGGTAGCGGCACGGGGCTGACCGGCACGATCGTCGCGGATCCGCTGCTGGGCACGCTCCAGGACAACGGAGGGCCGACCTGGACATACGCCCTCCTGGCCGGCAGCGCGGCGATCGACGCTGGCGACGATTCTTTCGTGCCGTTCTCGATCACGACCGATCAGCGTGGCACGGGCCGGCCGCGAATCCGGGGCCTTGCCGTCGATCTGGGCGCGTACGAATTCTGAGGTCGATCGAGTCACCCAGCTATCACAGCTTGATGACCGGCCTCGGCGGTCGGGCAGGCCGTGGCGGCGGTGCCTCGTTGCCGTTGCCGGGCGGGCCGGGGCGAGCGGGCGGGATATAATGTTCGACCCATCGAAACCCGAACGGGGCGGCCAGTTCACGTGCAGCCAGGTCGGCCCAGGGAGTCTGCGGATATTCGGTCACGATCTTTTTGAGGATCTCGGTCGCCTCCACAGCCAGGGCCCTGGCCTTGTCGCTGGTGACGATTTCGTCCGATGGTTCCAGCCGCCAGGCGTTCGATTGCGGGCGGGCGAATTTGGGCTTGTCGCGGCGGAGCTGGGCGCAAATGGCGTTGTATTCCAGGCTGCGGACTTTCAGGGCGAGCAGGCGGCCTTTCATCAAGTCGAAGTGAGCCCGCCAGCGGCGCGAAGGTTCGCGGTCCCGTGCGGCGGCAGCTTCGGCGATTGGGATCATGGCTTTGTCCACCACATAGCCCCACTGGGCCGCGCGGGCCTGCTGATCGCTCATGACCAGATCGAAATTGGCGTCTTCCACGGGCGGGAAGAAGAGGCCGGGCGATTCGCGGACGGTCCGGGCGGTTTCGGACGAGGCACGTACGAGTGCCCGGCGGATCGGCGACTTATCCATCAGCCGGTCGTATTCGGCCAGGCTCACGAGATCGGGTCGGTATTCGCGCAGGTGTTCGCCCCGGAACTGCCGCCATCCTTCCAGATCGCGGCTGATGAAGAAAATCCCGCCGGATTGAGCCGCCAGCCGGCTCAGTGCGAATGGGCCGAAGCCGGACGACATCGGCTGGCCGGGGTTCTGCTGGGGGTACCAGAACGGAATCTGGATCTGTTCCAGCCGGGCGCTTTCCGGTCCCTGCCGCACTTGCAGGCCGTATTGGACTTCACCGGTTTCCGGGTCCCGATAGTCCATGTATCCGATCGTCTGACCGAACAGGGCCGGGGAGCCAAGGACGAAAACGGGCGTGGCGTTGCGGCGGGTGACGGCGATCGCGTCTTCCAGATAGCCGTCATCGTCGCCGACTTCGTCCGTGAGAATTACGATCATCACCTGGCACGGCGATTTTTCGAGCTGGAACCCGGCATATTTTCGACTGGCCGCGATCACGGCCTGAAAGACATTCTCGATTCCGGTCTTGTCGACCTTTACGCGCTGGATCGCATCGGCGATCGCGGCTGGATCGGTTAGCGGCTTGTCCGACATCGGTTCGAGCCGTTCGCCGAATCCGATGACGGCCGCCATCAGTGCCCCATCCGCTGACTTGCGTTCCGTATCGAGCTTGTCGATATGGCCGTAAATGTTACGGATATGGCTGGCCAGTTTTTCCCGTTCCGAATTCAGGCTCCCCGAGGCGTCCGCGAGCCAGACGACGAGTGTCGGGCCGTCCTTCAGCCGGTTATGGATTTCGATAGCCAGGCGGTCCACGGCTCCTTCCACCCCACCGACGACTTCCGGGCCTGCGCCGCGAATCGACACGAACGAATCGATGCGTACCGATTCGGGCAAGATCATGGACGAAGGCTGGGTGATGTCGTTGACGGCGATGTCTTCGAGGCGATCGAGCTGGGGCGAATCGACGATGGCCGAAGAGAGCCGCATCGCCACTGAGCCGGGCAGAGCTTCCGACTCGGTCGGATCGGGCGAGTTGCCCAGATTCTCCAGGTTCAGCCGTTCCATTTCAGGAAGGTCGGTATCGACGTCGGTGATCGAAACGAAATTCAAGATTTCACGCTGTCGTGTCGCGGCGAAATTGACGAGAACCAGCGCGATCACCAGCACACCGTGCAGGGCGAGGCTCAAGAGCCATGCGGGGCCCTGGCCGGGATTGACCCGGTCAATGCCGAAACGACGGCCCAGCCAGCCTGAGGCCACACGCTCCAGCATCTGGCGTGACCATCTCAGAAACCGGTTTTCCGTCGGAATTCCGGACATGATCGACCTGGTGGATTCCATGGGGGAACGAGCGGTTCGGCGCACCACTCAAACTCGTACGCAATTGAGGCCATTACCGGACACTTCCGGGAGACGATTTCGCGTTCCTCGACGCGCTGCGTCCCGTCTGCAATTATAAGCGAATCCGGATTCGGACAATATCGATCGCCTGTGATTGTCGAGGAATTCGCACATCTGGCCGTATGAAGATCCTTCGAAGTTCTGGCATCGAATTCGGGTCAGGCGTTGCCTGCCTGTTCAGGCAGCCGCTGCGAAAGACACTGGAATTTCGGGAAATCGACCGCGCTTCGACCTGATGCTGGCGACATGTCGGCATCATGAAATTCGTGGCGAGAGACAAGAGTCGGCTTGCTGTCGATTCTGTCTACCGATAATAATGGATGGCAAGAGGATCGGAGATTGCCGGCAGCGCGTTCGTTTCAGGCGAATTTCAGCCGGGCATGTTTCGTATCCTGTCGCGCAGGAGGTCAGCGACGGTTCGGGAGACCTCGAAGCGAATGCGGCTGACTGGCCAATGACGCCATGCGTTTCGGCCTACGGGGCCGCTGTTTCGATCATTCCGACCTGAAATGACGTGGCCGGGCTGTTCGACATCGCTTCGCATCGAAAGTCTCACGCACCACGAATCACTCGTCCGCATCTTGCCAAGGAATCGGTTGCGCCTTATGTCAACGCCGCCGGAAATGTCGTACGACAAAAATTTCGGGAATGATCCGGGCCCCCGTCAGTCGACTGTCGGGCAGCTGTTTCTGAGGGATCTGGAGCGGCTCTGGACGGAATTGCTGCGCATGTCGGCAGTCGTCGAGAACGCGCTTCGGCATTCCGTCGACATCATGGTGCATCAGCGTACCGACCTGACGAATAACGTGATCGACGACGAACGCCTGGTGGACCGCTGGGAAGTGCGTATCGAAGAAAAATGCCTGACGATACTGGCCCTGCATCAGCCGGTCGCCAGCGACCTTCGCCGAGTCGCCGCGGTTCTGAAGCTCAACAGCATGCTGGAGCGGCTCTCCGACCTGGCCAGCCACATCGCGGTTCGGGCCCGCAAGTGGAACGACTCGATCAACCGGCCGCCGCTGGGGCCTGAGTTCGAAGAACTCGCCATGGGCTGCCTGGCTCTCCTTTCGGACAGTATGGACGCCCTGGCCCGACACGATGCGGCCGCCGCACGGGCATTGCTGCAGGGCCCGCGCTACGCGGCCATCGAGCGGCTTCGCAACACCGTCCGCAAGCAGATGAAACAGGCGATTCGGGAGAACATCGACAATTTCGACTCGGCCCTGCGGGTCATCAATATCGTCCGCAATTTCAAGCGAGTGGCCGAACACGCACTGGAGATTGCCGTAGAAGTCGTTTATCTGAAGGAAGGCGTGATTCTGCGGCACCGGTCGCAGCGGCAGATAGATCTGGACGACGTCGATTGAGCGATCCGTCCTTGTGAATTCCGGCGCGAAGCTTGTAGAATGCCTCAGTCGCACAATACGGAAGCGACCGGACTGCGGTTCCTGAACGATCGAGCTTCGTCAGGGCCGCGGAATCGTTCGGTCGAGGCATGAGGCCCGGACCACACATCCGATGGAACGTCAAGACGTCGAAGTCCGGCACGAAGCAGCGGATCGGCCCGATCCATCCGGCGAGACGACTGGCAGCGGGTCAGGTTCGCGGATGTTGTCGCGAGTCCTGTCGGGCAGCTTCTGGCTGGCCCTCAAGACGCCGATCGCGGCCGTATGCGCCTTCTGGTCAGTCCCGCTGATGATCCGGACATACGGCGATGCCCAGTTCGGTGCCTACGGATTCGCCTGGGGCTTCGGATTTTTCCAGATGCTGCTGGAATTCGGCATGAGTTCCGCCCTCCAGCGCAGCGTCGTGACCGCCTGGGCGCGCGATGATCGCGCGGCCGTCCGCCGAAGCCTGGCCTGCGGCATGATCTTTTACGGATGCGTGACCGTCGTGCAGGCCGCACTGCTTCTGGCAGTCGCATACGGCACCGTTCCGTATACGGATTTCTCCCCGGCGGATCAGCGCCTGATCATCAACCTGCTCTGGCTTCAGGCACTGACGGCACCGTGCTGGGGCTTGAGCACGGTCGTTTCGGCCATCCTGCAGGCTGCTCACAGGTATGAAGTTATCCCGCGGCTCGAAGTGGTCACGGTCATTGGCCGGTTTCTGATCCTCCTGGCCGGAATCCAGGCGGGTTTGTCTCTTTTGTGGGTCGTATGGCTCCAGTCGATCCTTCAGATCTGTCTGATTCTCGGCCCGGCGATCTGGATCTCGATCCGGGAATTCGGCATGTTCCCCGGCTTTCGCGGCGCGAGCTGGCATGAATTCGCCGGGATGATTCCCATGAGCCTCTGGGTTTTCCTCATCCAGCTTTCGGTCGTGATCGCAGACAAGCTCGACACGACCGTGCTCGGCTTCGTCATGGCTGATCCCGGCCCCGCGAATTCGATCTATCTCGTCGTTTCGAAACCATTTATGCAGTTACGGCAGACCGGCTGGACACTGGCCTATTTCGTCATGCCGGCAGCGGCCACGCTCATCGCCGCGCGGGATGCGGCGAACCTGGACCGGATCAAGTACGACGGTGTCCGGTTTCACTTCGGGCTGCTGTTCCCCGTCGGCCTCGCGGCCTGGATTTACGCCGCTCCGTTTCTCGAAGTCTGGGTGGGGCCTGAAAAAGCCCAATACGCCCCGCTGATGCGTCTGTTTCTTGTCGCCTGCCTGCCGCTTGTGTTGTCCGTACCGGTGCAGATCGCCACGGGGCAGGGCGACGTGCGTCCGATCGCTCTGGCCGCCATCGCCGGTGCGATCGTGAATCTCCCGCTGAGCTATGTTCTGACGCTGCGCCTGGGTGTCGCCGGAGTGATCTGGGGCACCGTGCTCACCAGCCTGTTTTCGAATCTGCTCGTTCCCGGAATCTATGCTTTTCGAGTACTCGATCTTCGCATGGCCGACTTCTTCCGCAGGTCGCTCGCGCCTGCACTCCTGGGCGGTTTCGTGCTTTGTCTCGCGAGCCTGGCGTTCGGTCAGGTGTGGGACATCCATGCGAAGGGACCCGGCCGGCTCGAAAAAACCTGGATGCTGATCACGCACGTGAGTTTGTCTATCTGCTTTTACGTGCTGGGTTATGCGATTCTGGAAGCAGGCAGGCGCGACGTGCGCTGGATTCTTCGGAAAATAAGCAGGGCCTGAGCACGGCGATTTCGAGAACGCGGGCAAGTTGCCGGAAAAGCACAGGAGATGGGAAAGCTTGGCGAATACCGGCGTGAGAATTTATACTATGTCAAAATCCGTCGGTCAGGAAAGTAACAGGCCTGTCCGAAATCGTTCGCGTTCGAGAGCACTGTATGCCACGCAGAAAACGCGCCTCCAGGCCTGTTCTATCGACGCCTTCTTCGAACGAGAGATCCGAAGTCGTTTTCAAGTTCCGATTTCTGGGAGTTCCTCTGGCCTTTCGGCCGCCTCGGATCGTGGAACTGGGCAAGGCGCTTCTCGGCGCGGTTCCTGCGATCGTCGGGATCGTACTGACATTGATTCCTGCCTTCCGGGAACGCTCCGCAGCCACGGTCGCTCGTAACCACGCGAAATATCATGAAGAATTGGCGGGGCTTCCGGCCAGCGACTCGAAATCCAGAGCGGAAGTCGTATTCACTCGCCTGTTGAAGTCGGACAGTTCCGATCTGGTCACACGCGAACGTTATCTCGATTATCTCGTGGCGAAGGGCGATCGTACGCGAGCCATGGCGATTTTGAGCGCCATGACGCGCAAGGATGCGAAGTCCAACCCCATTTACCATTTCCGGCTGGCGAATATGCTCTTGAGCGAGCCCGCGGCGACGGATAAGCAATTGCTCGATGCCGAACGCCACCTGCGCCGTACCATCGAACTCGATTCCGGCGAATATGCCATCCTGGCCCGCCGGAAAATCGCCTTGATCGAAGTTCGCAAAGGGGATCTGGCTGCCGCCTTCAAGACCCTCGAACCGATCATGACGGAAAGCCCGGTCGCGGGTGCCGAAGCACTCTGGCTGGCCTGGTCGGGCAATCTGGAGTTTGACGCGAATGCGACTGACCGCGTCCTCGACCGGCTGGAGCGGGACTTGAGGGCCCAGCGAGTTCCGAATCCTGATAACGTGCTTGCCAAGTTACGCCTGCTGGTCATCATGGGCCGTTCGGCGGAAGCCGCGGAGTGGTTCGCACTGCAGAAGACGCTCGCACCGGAGGCCCGGAAGTCGATCGATTCGGAATTCGCGGAGATGCAGCTTGTCTCGTCGATGAAGAACTCGGCGGACGGAACGCTGCCCGACTGGTCCAAGCTCGAACGGGTTCTCGAACGCAAACCCGACGATCCCATCTGGTTGAGTTTCGTCGTATCGATCTGGGCCGGTCCGGTCCGGATCGGGACCGAGCCTGCGAAATTGTGGGTTCAATCCCGTCTCGACGACGACTCGGCCAACGACTTCCTGCTTCGTCAGGCCCTCGTGGCGCTCAGCGGCCAGTACGAAGTCTTCGGCCGAACGGCCGAGGATTCCAGGCTGTTGCGAAAACTCTACCGGAATTTCCTCAAGCGGTTCCCGGAAGATGCCGTCGCGATGAATAACCTGGCCGTTCTGATTTACAAGCACGAACCGGAGAATCTGGAAGAAGGGCTGAGGCTGGCTCAGGAAGCCGACAGGCTCGCTCCGGATCAGCCAGCGATTCAGGAAACGATCGGCCAGTTGCTGGCCCGCTCAGGGCGAATCGACCAGGCCAGAACGATTCTGGAAAAATGCCTGGGCCCGCTGCCCGAGGAATGGGGGCTCCACAACACGCTTGTTCAGATTTACGAAAAGTCGGGTGACACCGCGCTGGCCAAAGCGCATCGCGAGTTACTCGCGAAGCTGCCCCGCCCGGCGGATGCCGGTTCTTTCGAGAAACTTAATGCACTGAAGCAATAGGTATGGTCAGACTGCATAACGATGTTAAACTAATGCGTGGGAACAGGTTCGTACGTATGACACGGATGATGGCTCAACGGCAGGAAGTTCCGGAGAAAGCTGATGAATGATTCGTGGGACAATCCGGAGGAATCAGGTTTTCTCAAGGCTCTGACGCAGCGATGGAGCGCCTGGCGCGAACATCGCCGCATCCTGGCCGCGGAGCGTCGTGAGCTGCGCCGATTCGAGAAGGAAGAAAAGCAGACGCGAGACGGAATGCCCGCCCAGTCGCGCGACATGCCGAAGCCTTCGGCCCGTTCGTACGGCAGTGCCGAAACCCAGTCCGACAATGAGACCGTCGTCTCCCGTGTCCGCGTCCTGCCTGAAGATCGAACCACCGGTTTCGACGCTCCCCCTGGAGAAGGAGGACTGTTCGCTCAGTGGCGTGAAGCAGCGAGGATGCGCCAGGAGATCCGAAAAGAACGCAAGGCGATCGAAGGCGAGCTGAGAAAAGGATTCGCGAACCCCAAACGTCTCGACGGCCCGGACGACGAGTTTGCCGTCGGAGGTACGAGACACGGTGCAGCGGATCAGGACGAAAATCTCAAGTTCTCTTTCTCAAGGCTCATCAGCACCCTCTGGTCTGAACTGATTTATCTCCGTGTTCCGCAGTGGCTGGCTGCGATCGTGCCTTCGATCGTGTTTCTGCTCACGGCCGTGATTCCGGCAGTGACGAATACGACTGCCAGTGCCGCGACGCAACGGCTGAAGTATTCGGCGAAATGGCAGGAACTGGTGAAATCGGAGACATGGAAAGCCGCAGAGCTTTGCGGCACTCGGCTTCTGGAGAGCGGCCCCTTCAATGTCGACGACGATTTTCGATACTTCGACTGCCTTATGAAGACGGGTAACGAGGAAAAAGCCGTTCGCTTTCTCCTTTCTCGCGAGTCCCAGGTGCGATCGGCAGACCTCGCGAAATATCGATATCGACTGGCCGAACAGCTGTTCAAGCTGCCCGATTTCTCCAGGCGTCCCGGGCTGCGCAATCTCGCTTTCGGCAAACTCAGGGAAAGCACGGCCGGACCGTTGCCGGAGAAAGACGAAGAAAAAGCCCGCCAGATGTTAGCCAACGTCGCGATCATCCAGGGCAATTTCGATGCCGCCGAGGCGTATCTCGAACCGATTGCCAGCCGGTCGCCCTTCATCGCCGCCGATCTGCTGTTTCTCAAGTTCAATCGGGCGAGCGACGACGAACTCGGCCAGATTCGATCCGCCGCTTCCGGTCTGCTGGTGAATATCGACACAGGCAGACCGGTCGAGTCATTGGGCGAACTTTCCGCCCTGCGGGCTCGGATGCGTCTTCTCATGATTCTGGACCGGGAAAAGGAAGCCCGTTCCTGGCTGGGGAAAGTCGAAAATCTCTCGGTAGAAGACCGAAAAGGGATCGCTCTCGAGCTGGAAAAACTCTCGTTATTGACGGAAGGCCGGAAAAAGCCGGTCAAGGCGGAAGTTCTCTGGGCACGCCTCCAGCCGCTTCTGGAATCGGAGCCGAACAACCAGGCCTGGCTTCGACTGGCTCTGGGAATCTGGGCCCGCGACGAACGAAAGCCCGGGAGCCCGCTCGATCGCTGGGTGCGTGAGCGTCTCCAGTCCGATTCGGCCGATATCGAATTTCTGCGGCAGGGGAGTATGGCGGCTCACATGAACGGTCGCTGGGATGATTCCCGGGCGTTTTACCGGAAAGTCCTCGAACGACAACCCAACGACGTATCCGCGCTGAATAATTTGTCAGGGCTGTTGTACAAGTTCCCGCCTCGAGACCTCGAAGAATCGCTTCGCCTGGTCGATAAAGCTCTGGAACTCGCCCCGAGGAATCTCGTGATCCTCGAAACCAAAGGCCAGATTCTGGCACGCATGGGCAAATTCGACGAGGCACGCGAAATTCTCGTCAGTACGATACCGGCGTTGCCCAGAGAATGGAACCTGCATAACACGCTCGCCCAGATCTACGAACGGCAGGGCGATACCCGGAATGCCGCCGCACACCGGAACATACTCAGTACGCTCCCAAAACCCACGGATGCCGATCGATACGCCGTGCTGGCGGATTTCGTAAAAGACACACCGAAAAATGCCGCCCAGGGGGGCCGGCGTTGACGCAAACGTGACGAAAGTTCAGGCAGATTCTATGGATCGGTCGGATTCCCGCAAAAAACCGCTCGCGGAACGATTCCGTCGATGGATCCGCCGGAAAAAGCGCGAACGGGCGATCAGGCGTGAAGAAAAAGCGATCGCGAAGAAGCTCGCCGCCAAAGCGCGTGCCCGTGAGCTTCGTGAACTCGAGAAATCCGCACCTTCAACGGACCCGATCGTCCCACCGCCTTTTCCTGTCCAGCAGCCGAAAACGCACGACAAAGTCGAATCGGTAAAGCAAGATCAGAACCAGGCCTCGCCCCCGGTGTCGCCACCTCTATCCGTTCCACTGACAGGAATCGGCGACTACCTGAAACGTTATCTCAAGGTTCGCAAGGCCCAGGTGCTTCAGCAGCGGCTCGCACGCGAAGCACGTAAAATCGAAGCCTCGAAAGGGCGTGAACGGGCGAAAAAATCGGCGTTCGGTGTCGGGAGTACGGATCAAAGCGCATCCGACGTCCGGATTCCCTATCGCCAGCGTCCGATCTACTTCATCAAGAAATACGTTCGACAGGCGATCAGGTATCGAGTTCCGCACTGGATCGCGGCCATGTCGCCTGCCGTTCTCTTCGGATTCGGCGTGGCCATGCCTTCGATCATCCAGTCGAAAGAGCATGCCGCTGCCTCGTTCGCCCGTTACCAGGATGCATGGACCGATGCCGTTCATGGCAATCGTACGAAAGAAGCCTCGCTGATAGGCGATCGTATTATCTCATCGCCTCTGGCGGATTCCCGAGATCTGCTGTCCTATTTCGACACGCTCGTGGCGAACGGAGACTATCAGAAAGCCGTGCGGCTGCTGATCGCGCGTGAATCCGATCAGCGCGATCTGGTCATCGCCGAGTACCGTTTCGATGTCGCCGAACGGTTCGTCACCATGCTTGAAGGTTCCTCGGAGCTGGCCGATCTCGCACTCAAAAAGTTCGCGGAATCGCTCAACGGCCCACTTTCGAAGGAAAAGGAAATTCGGGCCCGCAAAGTTCTGGCCAATGCCGCTGCTGTGCGTGGCGATCTGGCTTCCGCCATGGCGATCCTCCTGCCGATTCGCAACGCGGATCTCGTCTCTCGATGCGATATTCTCTGGTTGTCCTGGAACATCGATTCAGGCGATCCGACCGCGCAACTGGTCAAGGACGCCGAAGATGCGTTGCAGCAAATCGAAGGGCGAATGGCCCAGAATCCGCTCATCGACGAACAGGAGATCGCCGCCAGGGCACGGCTTTCGAGTCTGCTTCGCAAAGATGACGAGTTTCTGGCATGGCTCGAAGCGAACTCCAGAATCGATGCCGAAGGCAAAGCTCGCTGGAAACGCGAATTCGAAAACCTCACGCTGGTACGCGAGGTGCGCAGCGTACCCCTCAACCCGGACGCCGCCTGGAATCGGCTGACCGTCATCCTCGATCGCGAACCGAATAACCCGGAATTGATCGATATGGCGATCGGATTGGCGATCGCAACTCCTGATCGGACCTCGCAAAAAGCCAGAAATTGGGTTTTGACCCGAATCAGGGCCGCAACTGTCGACCCTCAAATCCTCGCCAGAACCGCTATGGCGGCTCATGCTGCCGGCCAATGGCCCCTGGCCATCGAATGTTACGAACGCCTGATCGCCGTCCCGACGAATGATCCGGGCGTCTTCAATAACCTGGCTGCCCTTTACTACAAGTTCCCGCCCTATCGCTATGAAGAGGCTTCGAAACTGATCGACAGGGCACTCGCCGAAGCGCCTGACAATCTCAATTTCATCGAAACCAAAGGACAGATTCTGGCACGACTCGGTCGTGTGGATGAGGCGAAAACTTTACTCGAACGCTGCCTCGCGACTTTCCCGAACGAATGGAATCTTCATAACACCATGGCCCAGATTTACGAGTATCTCGACGATAAGGAGCTTGGGGCCGTCCACCGGGAGAAACTCGCCACTTTGAAAAAGCCGGCGAATGCTCCTGAAGAGGATCGCATCACGTTCGCCAGCAAACCGAAAGAACCCGAACCTGATTCGAAATCAGGCGATAAATGAATCGGGCGCGTTCGGTTGCGGTGATTTCTTGAGCGCCATCAGCCGAGATCGTGCCTCGCCTTGCCAGAATCCTCGCTGGGGATGCTGCCATGATAATGCATCAGGATGAATTCGTTCTGGATCCACAGCAGCTTCTGCAGGCCACGCATGACTTTCTCTTCCCGATGCCGCGAGAGTTTCAGTTCCCCGATGCCGGCAGTCAGTCTTGGCATGATGAAACCCATCAAAGCTTCGAGCTGAACCACGGGCACGGTAAATCGAGTCGCTCCAGCCTTTGCATGATGGATCATGCCGACCCAGTTCAAATACTGGATGAACGGTTCGTTGAGCGGGCGGCTGATCAGTGAAATCAGGTATCTCAGAGTCGCCTGCTTGCGGAATTTCATGAGCGGGTGGTCGGGCGTGATCTCTTCGATCGTCTTAGGAACTGGCCCGGTATAGGAGTTCTGCGGACGTGCGAAATGGCGGAGCGTACAGTCCTGTTCGGTCAGATGTTCGTAGACATCTTCGATCAAACGGTTCAGCACCGGTTCGAGACGTTCGCTGATCTCATGGACCGCCTGAATTTCGGAGTCCGATAGCTCCAGAAAATTCCGTAATTGACGGAACTTTTCGAGATGCTCCTGATCGCTCGAATCCCTCACCATGGTCCTGCCATCCCATTCATCGAAGCGAATCAGCTGGAATCATCGGAACGCAGAGGTCAAATTTCGTGATCATTCGCGGTCCGGTACGACAGGCGTGACTCGGAGGAAATCATCGAACGTAATGACGCACCATCATGTTCATCTGGATCCAGATCAATTTCTGAAGCGCCGTGATCAGGGCGATTTCGCGATCGTGCGGTAAGCCGAGAGAACGGGCTTTCGCAATCAGGCGATCGGACAGAAATCCCATCATGGCATTGATCTGCGTCATGGGCACCTTCGCGTCCGCTCGATCCGCCCTTGCATGAGTCGCCCCGATCTTGTCGAGTGCGAACGCGAAAGCCGGGTCGTCGTATTGACCGCTTACCAGTTCGTCGAGAAATTGAATGACATTCTGCCGGATCTGGAGGACTCGCGGATGATCCTGTGTCAGGTTTTGCGAATTGGCGGACCGCCGGGAATTTCTGGCCTCATCGGTCGGCACGAAGAATCGCATCGATTCATCGGTTTCCAGAAGTTTCGTAAGAAGCGCGTCAGCAAGCTGCGGCATTTTCTCTCGCAGAAGATGCGAACTCTCTCGGACCGCTTCGACATCGGACGATGTCAGTCCGACAAAATCCCTGACGTATCGAAATCGATATTCCACGTCGATTTCGAGTGCGGCTTCATCAACGATCTTGATCGACATCGAACTTTTCTTCCCGTATGGGACCGGCTTGAATTTTGAGCGGGATCAGATCCGCAAAATCCATGCGACGAGTCCGAAGCCCAGGTGGCCTCTTAACTCCGAACGGTTACGAATGTGCCCGGATCGTCAGGGACGAGGAACGTCGCCGGACACCTTACCAGACAGATTTCTCGTTCAGGCGTTCGCTCTCCTGTCAGCGGCCGATTATAGTGATTTTCGTTCCGAAAGTCGATCGAGCAAGGCGATGGCTCAGGCGACGGATACCGCATTTTCGCCTCTCGCAGGGTCAGTGCGTTCGTGTTTCAGGCACATGGCTCAAAGTCGCAGGCAGTCCACGTCGGACGGGCTGTACGGACACGAGGAAGAAACGAAGCGCATCGGGACTTCTAAACCTTGAGAAAATCGTTATTTAAACTCGATTTCGTATCCCATCCGGATCATTTTTCGGACAACCATATATGAAATTTGGGCGACATTTGGATATAATTATCAAATCCGTATCCATTTGGGGGGCGATCGAAATGTTCACTCAGACTGTCGAATATGCCCTCAGGGCTGTCGTCCATCTGGCGCAACAGGCTCCGAAGGCAAGTACGACCGAAGAAGTCGCCGATGCCACGCGTGTGCCTCGTGCCTATCTGGCGAAAATCCTCAGCGGCTTGCGTCGAGCCGGGCTGGTGAAGAGTCAGCGCGGGCTCGGTGGCGGTATCACGCTGGCCCGACAGCCCGACGATCTGACGATTCTGGACGTGGTGAACGCCGTCGAGCCGATCCAGCGAATCCGGAGTTGTCCGCTGGGTCTTTCCGAGCACGGCTCGAATCTCTGTCCGCTGCATTCGAGGATGGATTCCGCGCTGGCGATGGTCGAAAACGCCTTCCGAAACTCGACACTTTCGGATGTGCTTAAGGAAGAGACCAAAAGCATTCCGCTCTGCCCTTTTCCGCCTACCGAAACTTGTGGCGATCAAAACCGTGCATGGGCACTGAATCGAACCCTCGCACGCGAAATGGGACTCGACTCCGAATCGTCCTGAGCGTCTCTCGGCCGGCAGTTTTTCGATCGAAATTCGAAGACTCGAACGAATTCCCGGACCGCGGCGAGTGACCATCACGCCGCGGTCGATTCGATTTTACGATCTGCGCGTCCGGGACTTTATCCGCACGGTGACCATCACCAGGCCGATCGCCAGGCAAGTGGCACCCAGCGGCTCCGGAACCGGAGTCAGATTGTTGACCAGCAATCGGGGCCGGGACGAAAGTTCCGCGGAGAACATGCCGAAATCACCGCCGAAGAGCGAAACGGTCAGATAGCGTGTCGAAGTTCGGGCCTGATTGAAGGCCGCAATGAACCCCAGCGGCATCGGAATGGTGATGTTCACTTCGCCACTCTGGTTCGGTTGAACGACGTCTCCGAAGGGAATCACGAACGAAGTGAACCCATTGGTCGCCAGATCGGCATAAACGTTGGCGGCGTTCGGCGGTTGGGCCGTGAACAGTGGGTCCGCGATTTGCTGCGCTGTGAATTGCCTGGGCAGACCGAGCATAATCTCGAGTGTCGACTGCGGGTTGGTCATCGTGTCGGTCATGCGGCGAACGACCGTCACGTCAAGCGTCGCTGACAGGATGGCCGATTGAGTGCCAAAAGTGTCGAACGTCATGAAGCTTCGATAGTTGCGTGTGAAAGTGCCCTTCTGGTGAGCCCCGACAAGCATGGGCGCCAGTTCATCGAACCCCCAACTCTGGTTGACGACATTGCCGTTCCAGTCGTAGTCGTAACTGCCCGTCGTCATGGGCTCGATCAGGATCTGGGCAGATTCCGCAGGAATGACCGTGAACGTGAGAAGAAGGCAAGCGATCGCCACAGGAGCGAATCGGATTTTCCTCGCGCCGAAAACGCGATGAGAAAACGACTCGAGTAAGTCGAAATCACGAATCATCGAGATAACTCCGACAATGGGGGCGAAGGGCCGCCGTTTCGCAAAGCGATTCTGCGTAACGGTATCGGTCCGGATTAATCCAGAATCCCGTACGATTCGGCAGGACTCTTTCCAGCTGATCGGTACGGGTCCAAAGCAAGCCGCCCGTTTCGACGAAACCGGGCGAACGACTTTCCGTTCACATATAATGCCATTCGTACGATTCCGATCACAAGTGGTCACTTTGCCGTATCCACGATGAACGGAACATGGCGATATCCCGAACAAAGCTGGCTGTCCATGTCGAAACTCGCTGACCATCCCGGGAAATCGCACGATTCCGAGCCTCAGCCATTCACCGGTTCAGGGCGGAAGTTCGTCGTCGGTCTCACCATTTTGATCCTGATGATCTGGGGAGCACTTTATCTGGGTTTTCGCGCCTGGAAGGCCGGCTATGAGGGGCGTGCCGCCGCAGGCCGGATTTCGGCCGCCCGGATTCGTCCGCTGGTCAATGCCCGACCTCCAGGAGTCGAAATCTGGGAATGGGAAGACACCGTCGACCATGCCGAGGCAATGCTCATTGCCCTGACTGGCTCGAATCTGCTTTCCGTCGATCAGATTCAGGAACTTTCCGCCCGCATCGACAAGTTGACTGAGGAAGCCCAGCGTGACCCGTCCAGATCGGCGGAGCTATTGCGTGCTTTCTGGGACGAGGTTTCGAAGCGAGCGGGGCCGGTGTCGGAAATCTATGGCCGTCCGAAAACGCTTCGATCCGGCGCCGGATGAGTCACAAGTGCCTGGCGAAACTCGTAAGGAATTTGTCTCGCTGGACACTGGCTGTAGAATGAATTGATTCGCTGAGGCAATTTCTTCGCCGCAGGGGCGCATTCCGGCGTCGAGTGACCTGATGCAACCAGAAAACCGACCGACCGAACCTGCGCAGAAGGTGCCTTCAGCCGAATACGAAACGGCTGGCAAGGTACAGCGGGCTGCTCCGCGCCCGATTCGGTCCCTTCGGTTCAAGTCATTTCCCGCATGGGCCTTAAGTCTTGGTCTGCACACAATTATGCTGGGTGTGCTGACACTCGCTTCGTTCGCCACGATGAACGTACCGGTCGCATCGACTTCGTTCGATGCCAGCCCTTATGACACGAAGGTCGCACCGGAACAGGTGGTCGACATCCTGGCCGACCCTTCGGACGATCCCACGCGAACTTTCGCCGCGGCATCTGCCGCCGGCGACCTGTCAGCGACGGACGCTCCTTCACCGACGCCCGTACTTTCGGAAACCGGCAAGTTCAACAGGCCCGAAGATTTGACGGTGGAAGTCACGATCCCCAAACTGGCCATGGACTTCGTGACGCCCCGGGCCTCGGAAGTCCTGGAAGGTCGTACAGGTTTTAAGGGAGACGTGCAGCCGGCTTCGGAAATCGGCGAGGCGCTTGACCTTCTGTCTCGCGAAATTCTCGTCCGGCTGGGCCGGCAGCGTGTCGTGGTCGCATGGTTGTTCGACGAATCGGAATCGATGCGTGACGACCAGCAGGCGATCGTCACGAAGTTTGACCGCATCGTCGGCGAACTTGGCCTGCGGATGAACGAAACCGCGCCGTCACGCGCGGCCAACGAAGCCGAAAAGGACATCGCCGACGACAATCCCAAATCACGGGCCGCGCGTCGCAAGGAGCGGGCAGCCGTCGATCCGCTGCGTCACATCGTCGTCGGCTTCGGTGAACAGTTCGACCTGATGCAGCCTCCCACAGCCGACATTAAGGCGATCAGTTCGGCCGTGAACAAGCTTCGGGTCGACACGACCGGTGTGGAGAACACCTTCGGTGCCGTTTCCCGCACGCTGCAGCAATTCGGCTCGCTTTCTTCCGCCGAGCAGCAATTGATGGTCGTAATCGTGACCGACGAGTCGGGCGACGACTTCGACGTCGTCGAGAATGTCCTGACCGACTGCAAACGCCTGCGCGTGCCTGTGTTCGTGATCGGCCGCCAGGCAATGTTCGGGACGGACCGGCTGCAGTATCGCTGGGTCGATTCCCAGACCCGTGAAGTCTATTGGGTGACGATCCGCCGCGGCCCCGAATCGGCCGCTTTCGAGGCCCTGCAGTGGGACGGCCTGCACCCGCGCCGGGAGGACCAGCCTTCGGGCTTCGCGCCGTATGACCTGGCCCGTCTGACCAAAGAGACCGGCGGCCGATATTTCATTTTGCCCACGATCGAAAACGAACGGGTCCGGCAGATCGAAAAGGCCTTTTCCTTCAACGAAATCCGGGAACTCGCTCCCGATTACGAAGGCCGAATCCCTTACCTGAGCCGCCGAAATGCCTCCCGGCTGCGTTCGACAATGGCGGAGATCATTCGAATCACGTCCGAATTCAGCCTTCGCGAGGAATTCCCGGTCAATCCCGACGAACTTCTGCCGCTCCTGATCGAATCGGGCACCCAGGCCATGCAGCGGGCGAATGTCTGCGCGGATCTGGAAAAACAGCTTCGGGCCCTCGAAAAGGATCGGGACCGGGACCCCGAACGACGCTGGCAGGCGAACTACGACCTCATGCTCGCCCAGCTCGTCGCTTCGCAGGTGAAACTCGTCGAATATGCCACCTTGATGGATGGATGGATCGCGTCCATTCGGTCCGGCAAGCCGCCCGTGCCCGCGATGACCCCTTCGACGGACCGGATCGTCCTCTGGCATGTCCGCCATTCCGGCAGGCACCAGACGAAGCCGGAATTTCATAATCCCCGCAATGCCGTGGCAAAAGCCCAGTTCGAAAAGGTGATCGAAAAATACCCGAACTCACCCTGGGCCGACCTTTCCCGGCTGTGTCTGGAACGGGGATTCTCGGTCCAGCGTGACGAAATCTACCGCAGCCCGCTCTATCAGGAACGGGCCCGGTTCGTGCCGAAGTTTTGAATTGGCCGATCGATCCGAACGGATGAACTGAATCGGAACCAGCCTGATCAGCCGCAGAGGGTCTTGAGGTTCCGAATCACCGACCGGTATTTCTCCGGATCCTGTCCGAAAGCACGTTCGGCAGCTTCCGCACCGCCCGCATCCCGCACGGCTTCCAGGAAGCGTTCGAACCGTGTCTCTTCGGCTTCGAAGCCCTTTTTCGCTTCGGTTTTGTGGCCCAGTCGAAGTTTGAGAACCGGCAGGATTGACGGCTGATAGATCGTCGCCTCGGGTACGGCGGCCAGGCATGCGTCCAGCCGTTCGGCGGAATCGATCACGGCCTGAGTCAGCGGGTGCGTTTCGATCGCGAACAGGTCGGCCCCTTCGAGCGGCTCGACCCCTTCACGCAACAGGCCCAGATAATCGACAGCCGTCAGCAGCGCCAGCCGCCAGGGGTCCAGCGGGTCATAGTCATAGTCCGCGAACCGCTCGAGATCCATCGATTCGAATTCCGCTGCGAATCGCTCGGTCAGCTCCGTAAAGAGATTCGGAATCGACGGCTTCGGCTCTGGCGAATCGCCCGGCTTTCGCGCTTCGCGCGTGGCCAGTGCGAATTCGAACACGCTCCAGAGATGCCCACGCCAGGGCAGTTGGGCCTTCAGGCTTTCGATGATCTCTTCCCAGCGCTCCGTTTCGAACGCGTCCGCCGGAAAACCCTGCAAGTTCGTGTCGGCCGACGACCGCACGCCAGCGACACCGGCAAGCCGCTCATTGGCAGCATTCGATGACAAAAGCCTGTACCAGTAAACGAGATCAGCGCTCGCGTGACGTGGCGTCAACGACTGGTTCTTCCAGGCTTCCAGCGCCTGCGGCAGCCGCAGCGGCGAACCGGCCCAGACGAGCGTCCCCGCCGGGTCGATCAAGGCCGCCGCTGGCATTGAAAGCAAATGGACCCGGTCGGCGAAGAATTCGAAAATGCTCTGGCCAGAAGAGCTTCCGAATGCCTGTGGTTCCTGGCTGGTGGTCTCCGACCCGAGCCGCCAGCCGATTTCGTTCGTCCACCGCGATAGTGCATCGGCATAATCGCCTTCGAATAAGGTCTTCAGCGGTTCCTGCGTGCGGATCAGCACCGCGAAATCGACATCCGGAAACTCGGCCGGCAGCTCGTTCAGCTCGGGTGCGTTGAGCACGTTCCAGCCCGGCTCCAGCGAGCGGTCCATGATCACGTCCGCCAGAACGAGAGCCACGGCATGACCAGGCCGGGGCGGGCCGGACCGGTCCGCCAACGGTTTGGGCTGTTCGGTTGGGGACACAGCCGCTTCGGTCTTCGATCGTCCGAAAACTCGGCCGAGGAAGCCGCCCGACTTCGCTCCGGCCGGGCACGGCGTAATCGCGGGTGCTGAGCTTGCTGCCGGCGGTGGCAGCCATTCCACCTGGCTTGTTGCAGGAACAGGCGGCCGAAGTGCGAACAGAGAAGCGAAGGGCGATTCGTCCACCGCCGCGCCGGGGTCGATTTCAAGCGTCTGGAGAATCTGCCGCCTGCGATGACTCATCGGGTCGGCCGTCAGCTTGCCCGTCAGAAACCCGGGGATCACACGTGCCAGCTCATGCGCCGGACCGATCCAGCGCACAATTCCGGCGGCGTCGACGAGAAACGAGATCGGCAGGCCCCGTTCGCCGAAGGCTTCCAGCCATTCGCGGGCGACGTGCCCTGGGCGGGGCGGGCTTCCGGTGTTTGTCGCTGAACTACCTTCGGCTTGCGATTCCGCTCCGATCGCATGGCGAACCGGCTGGCCCAGAGCCTCCAGATAACCACGAACGGAATCTTCGAAATCGCCGACGGCCACGCTCAGGAACCGGATACCCGGGAACGCCTGGCTGAGCCGGTCCAGCTCGCCCAGATTCTCACCCGCCCAGGTCGCCCAGAATTCGACGACGTAAGGCGTGGATTGGTCGCCAGCGTCGAACTTCGTGCCGGCGATCCACTTCACCGATGCGAGCGACGGAGCAGGGGAGCCGATCGTCGAACTGCCCGTGGCCGGGTTCTGGGCCTTTTCGTCCGTATGCGAGGCCTGGGCGATCGGTTCTGGCATGGCACCGTCCTTGTGCACTTCCGTCCGGAAGATTCGACTGCGAAACGAGAACGGGGCGCGATTGCAGGCGCCCCCGATGAGGCGACAGGCTACCACGTTTCGGAAAAGGCGTCGAGCCGTGCCGTCGCGACCTTCAGGACTGCACGGCCTTTGACGACTTCGCTGGGCCTGTCACTGCTTCCCGGCCTTGCGGTCGGGGTATTCGATCACGATCAGCTGGTGCGCCGGGGCGTCGTAGCCATATTCCTGATAGAACGGCAGCTGCGGCAGACGGATCTCGTCGGGCTGGCCCTTCTTGATCACGTTCTTCATGAACTCGTCGTAATCCTTGGGATATTCGCCGGTTTCGGCCCGATAAAGTTCCACGGCATGCTGAATGTTCATGGCCGCGACCCGGTCGATCGCGCTGATGTACTGCTTGGAAGGGGCGAAGACCGACTTGGCCGCCACTTCCTGATTGTTCGCCACCACGCCGCCCTTGCCCAGCTCGGCGCTGGCGTCGCGGATGTCGGTCGTCGTCTTGCCCAGGATTTCCCGCGGTTTCGTCTTCCCGGCGGCATCGGCCTTCGCCTTGGCCGCAGTGGCTTTTTCGGCCGCCGTCTGTGTCCTCGGCTCATCGCAACCGCCCGCGACGAGCACCAGGATGGCCAGACACGCGAAGCTCGTTCGAGTCGTTCGATTCATCGAGTCCGGTCCTTTTCCATGTGAGCGGTCAGACTGTCGGGAATTTCACTTCGCCGCGGCCGGTTCGGCCGTGATCAGCTCGATTTTTTTCGGGTCGGTGACGAAGATACGGGTCTGGTCCGAGCTGCGCGTGACTTTGCCCGTCACGCGCACTTTCTTTTCCAGGAAGTGGGCCAGAATGTCCTTCACGCCCGCCTTTTCGAAGGCCTCGGCGGCTTCGAACGGAATGACCACGGCCACGTTCGTCGCGCTCTTGTAGTCTTTTTCCGAGTCGAGATAGTAACGCTCGGACGTATCGGCCTTTTTGCCGGAATGCACGGTGAATTCGATGACGACGGTCTCGCCGACGTGATCGATCGCCTTGTCGGCGGCGACTTTGACGGCTTCTTCCGCCTTCTGCGCCAGAACCGTCGAAGCGCCTGCCAGCCAGATCGAAACCGTGGCCCCAAGGATCGCGAACATCCGCCGATTCATGCCGGTCGCCTTTCCGCAAAACAGGTACGAAGGCCACACCCCGGGGCTCGCAGCGATTGAACCCGCCGGGCCATGTCGGCCGGAACTCTCTCCGATCGCGGCACTTCGCCAACCTGCCGCCCATTCAAGCTACACTCGCAGACACAGCGGAATCAAGGCCCCGGAGGTCATTCCTGGAACAGGATGCGGTATTCCGATCAGGCATCCGGGCCGGGGTGTTCGAAGGCAAAGACGATTAATTCTATCCTGTTGCGAGTCGACAGAATAAGCGATCCCTGCTCAGCGAGTACGGCTGCGTTCGTGGATGAAAGCCCGCATGCGAAGCAACCACCCCGCCCTTCGGGCACCCCTCCTTGGAAAAGGAGGGGAGTCATGTGTGCTTCGCGGACTTAAGGTCATGCGTGGCAGAAACATAAGCTCTCCCCCTGACAAGGGGGAGTACCGCGCAGCGGGGAGGGGGTTGCTGCGTGCGAGGGTGAAACTCTGCTTGCGAAGAAACCACCCCGGCCTTCGGCCACCACTCCTTCAAAAGGAGGGGAGTCATTAGCGCTACGCGGTTTTAAGGTAATGCGTGGCAGAAACATAAGCTCTCCCCCTGCCAAGGGGGAGTCCCGCGCAGCGGGGAGGGGGTTCTGCATGCGAGGGTGATACCCGGGATGCGCATCAACCACCCCGGCCTTCGGCCACCCCTCCTTGAAAAGGAGGGGAGTTCTTTGTGCTGCATTGTTTTATGGGCGCGAACAGTGAAACAAGGGCATATCGGCGTTGACGGATATCGTGAAACTGGTAGTTTGTACCTGCACCAGAGGCCCGAGACGGAATTGGGCCGAGAGAGGCTTTCCTGAACTTCACTGTTGGCTTGTCGGTTCGGAAACGAATGATTCATGCCGGGCCTCGAAAGAAAAGGGGTCAGGCCTGAATGCCACGAAGTTAAGCCGCAAGTGTTCCGTTCATAATGTCTTGCTTCAAGTCTCGTCTTGGTCTCTTCATCAACGGGAATTCCTTCGGGCGGCGT
>WGMM01000031.1 GCA_016125085.1 bacterium | reverse complement strand
GCTCAAGGCCCGGCTGCCGCTGGCAAAGTGATGCCTGCCGCCCAAGGCCCCGCCGCCGCTGGCAAGGCACTGCCTGCAGCTCAAAGCCCGTATGCCGCAGGTAAAGTTCTGCCGGCTGCTCAAGGCCCGGCTGCCGCTGGTAAGGCTCTTCCCGCTGCCCAGGGTCCGGCTGCCGCAGGTAAAGTTCTGCCGGCTGCTCAAGGCCCGGCTGGAGCCCGCGTGATGCCATCGGCCCAGAACATGGGTGGTCATGGCCTGGGTCATGGCGGCAAGGGTGCAGGGCACGGCATTTTCGGTGGGTCGAAGATTCTGCCTTCCGCTCAAAATGCCGCTAATGCCGGTCATGGCAAAGCCCTTCCGTCCGCTCAAGGGGGCGCGGTTTATCCGAGTGCCCAGAGCAGCGACAAAGGCTTCTTTCATGGTCTGTTCAGCCGCGACTGATCTCGCTGAACTCACGTAAAACTCAGGGGCATGGGTTCGCACCCATGCCCCTTATGCATGCGCAGATTCGATTTCCGGCAGGATTCAGGAATCCGAACTCTTTGTTGGCAGGCCAAGATCGTTCGCGTCGGCCAGGGCGTGAAAATCCAGGCCCCGGTCGGTGAAATTGTGGTCGGCACCCTGTAAACGGTCAAGCACGACGATCACCACGGCGACATTCGCACCTGCCTGGGTTACGGCATCGACGGCCTGCAGGCTCGATCCCCCAGTGGTTGCGACGTCATCGAGAATCGCGACTTTCATCCCGCGCTCGAGCGGTCCTTCCACCAATTTACCCGTGCCATGGTCTTTCGACGCTTTTCTGACCAGAAAGCCTTTGAGATCCGCACGATTCCTTTGTGCAGCCCGGGCCAGAACCGCACCCACAATCGGGTCCGCTCCCATCGTCAAACCGCCGACAGCCTGTACGTCCGGATACTTTTGCAGAACTTCGAGAACGCCATCCGCGATGCACTGGGCACCTTCCGCGGAAAGAGTGACGAGTCTGCCGTCGATGTAAAACGGCGACTTCTTGCCGCTCGCCAGCGTGAAGTCACCCCACTTGAGGGCGAATCGCTTCAGCAGATCGACCAGGCGTGTCTTGTCGAAACCAGTCCCGTTCATGAGTTTCAATTCCGATCCGCAAATTGCGTCTGAGTTCGTCAGGAAACAGGTTCGATCGATTCTGGCTGGTGATGTCGACCCGAATCCGGGAATGCGGGCCAGGCCGATCGAATCGTGTGATCGCGAACGTTTCAGCCGTTGAGTTCTTCCCTATCTTCGTACCCGTTCACTTTGACCATCCGGCGACTTCAAAATTAACGATCCCGCGCCCAGGCAACAATGGCGAAATCGAGCGGCGAACCGAAATCGTTCACGATCACGAGTACGTCGAGAATCGTTCGAAAGCGGAAAATCGTCCAAATCGATCGGAAAGATGAATCCTATAAATTACTGTGAATAAATATTTTACGATGATATTCGCGAAAATTCGTTCAAAATGACGGACGATTTTTCTTGCACAGAAATCGTTCAACGTTACGATAAATTCATTGAGACGATGTCTTGGAAAGCGGGTGAGACAGATGGAAGCTAACGACAGACTGATGACGACGCAGGAGGCAGCGGAGATTCTCGGACTGAGCGTCAGCACGGTCAAACGGATGGTCGAAAACGGCGAACTGGTCGCCGAGAAGACTCCCGGGGGTCACCGCCGGATTTCGACCTCAGCGATCGAGGCTTACTCAGGTCGGAAAGGCAATAAGGCCGCGCGAATTCTGCCGATCTCGAGAAGCGAGCGATTGCCCGAGCCAGCGAGTCTTGGGCAAGACTCCATCGAGTATTGGTGTGGCGTACTGCATACTGCGTTATTGAACTCGCGGGTGGAAGATGCACGGCATGCGATCCGAACCGTTCACGGCTCGACCGGTTCGGCCGCGGAACTGGCTGATCGGCTGATCGCTCCGGTGATGTCCCGCATAGGCCATGGCTGGCAAAGCGGTCAACTGGAAGTGTTCCAGGAGCACATGGCCTGCCATTTGCTTTCGGACATTTTGTTCGAACTGGTGCGTCAGGCTCGCTCGAGAAATGCCCGGTCGGTCCGGGAGAACAAGGTGCCCACAGCGATCGGTGCGACTCCGGAAGGTGATCATTACACCCTCTCCGGGATCCTGTGCGAATTGACGCTACTCGAACATGGGTGGGACGTGCGAAATATGGGCTGCCATTTGCCCATGATCGAATTTTCGCACGCGATCACCGAAATTCGCCCGCAAATCGCCTGGCTCAGCGTTCATCACATCGAAGACGCCACGCAATTCCCACAGGAATTGAACCATGTCCGTGAAACGTGCCGTTCGATGCACACGAGGCTCGTCGTGGGCGGGCGTGCGATCTCGCATGACCTGAAACGTTCATTGACCGAAAACGACGCGATTTTTGCCGAAGACATGCGTTCGCTCTTGCGGGTACTGAGCGATCTCCATCCTGTGGTTCGAAGTGCAATCGAGCCCACGGGATCACTTCACCGAGGTTTGCACGATTCGAGGTAAGAGCCATGACTTTTCAACCTGATCTCGATCGAGACGACTTCGCTTCCGTCGATTCGAAAGCCACCCAGGTACTTTCGAAGGACGAAGAGCGTTCGCTGCTTCGCGAACTCGCCGCATGTCGGCAGAATCTGCTTGCCGCCATGGATTCCGCGAAAATCGAGACATCTGATGTGAGCGAAGAGGAGATGACCTTCGCCCAATGGATCAATTCGCAGACGATGATTCAGGGCTGTAACGATGCATCTCTCGGGGCAGTTCACCTGCGTTATCAGGAGATCCGGTCCAAGCTCGCACTGGCCAACATGAGACTCGTCGCTCACGTGGCGAAGAGGTTCAAGAATCGGGGCATCGCTCATACTGACCTGATTCAGGAAGGTTTCTGCGGTCTTCTGGAAGCGATCGATCGCTTCGACGCCTCGCACGACACCAAGCTTGCCACTTACGCAACCTGGTGGATTCGCCAGTCGATGCAGAAGGCTGTCGCTTCCGGGGCTTATCCCGTAAAGCTCAGCCCTCGTCATCTTCGTCAACTTGCCCAGAATCAGGACAAAGTCGAAGGTTCCGATCTCGCTTCAGGCCAGACGGAAAAACACGCCGATGCCGGAGAAGTCTCGGAACTGATCCGCCGAGTTCACACCGCAACGCGGCCGACGATTTCACTGAACGCGACGCTCGACCATGATTCCTCCTTCAGCCTCATTCAGACGATCGTGCAGAAGGACGCCGAAGATTCGGATGAGCGAAACGCTGGCGAAACGATTTCGAAGCTGGTTTCGGAACTTCGTCCGAGAGAGCAGCAGGTGCTTCAGCTGAGGTTTGGCCTTGGCGGACGCCGCAAGCTGAGTCTCAGCCAGGTCGGCAAGGTTCTGGCCGTTTCCAAGGAACGGGTTCGGCAGATTCAGGATCGCGCGATCAAACGCCTGAGGGAACTCGCTCGCGAAGAGAATCTGGCGGAATTCGAATTTTCCGGAGTCTGATTTCGCTCCATACTTGCTCGATTCCGCCGCCAGGGAATTCCGATACAAGTTATCGAGTCCGAAATCCTGGTCGCGGAGTGCTCCGAGCGATGGACCCCAAGAAACAATGGAACCATGACAAGCCCCAATTTCAGGTTGGGGCTTTTCTCCATTTCCTCATGGGCGAATGCGGCCTGTCGGAAAATACGCTCGCGGCTTACCGGGTCGATGTCATGCGATTTCATCGCTGGAGGAAGATCGCGGGCAAGACGGATTCCAGTGAACTTCGATTATCCGACTTGTCGGATTATGTCACCTGGCTGCATGATCAGAAACTTGCCCCGAAAAGTATCGCCCGTAATCTCGCCGCTTTGTCTTCGTTCTTTCGGTTCGAAATCTCCGAAGGGCGGGCGACCGAGAATCTCGTGAAGCTGATCGATGCTCCTAAACTCTGGGAGCGGCTGCCGACGGTATTGAGTCCGACAGCCGTCGATCGGCTGCTGTCGGTACCCGTCGATGGCACGCTCAAAGGCGATCGGGGCAGGGCGATTCTCGAGACGCTCTATGCCAGTGGCTGCCGGGTCTCTGAAGTGGCCGGATTGCGCATGGGTGATCTTGACCTCGAAAGTGGCTGGCTGAGATGCATCGGCAAGGGCAACAAACAGCGGCTTGTCCCAATCGGGGCCAAGGGCCGCGAAGCACTGACGAAATATTTGACCTATTGGCGGCCGCAACTCGTCGCGAGGTCGAAAGAATCGACGGATCGTGCATTCCTCTCGAACCGGGGTCGGCCCGTCAGCCGGAATGCCATCTGGAAGCTCGTGAAAACGTCCGCGGTGCAGGCGGGGCTGACGCATCTTGTAAGTCCTCATACGCTGAGGCACAGCTTCGCCACGCATTTGCTGGCTGGCGGTGCGGATCTACGTGTCGTACAGGAATTACTGGGGCATGCTTCGATTGCGACAACTCAGCTTTACACCCGAGTCGAAGTCGGCAGGCTCAAGAAAGTGCATGCGCAGTGCCATCCCCGATCGGTCACGGCCAGCCCGGCCCAACTGCCCCCGATTCCTTTGAAAAAGCCCCGAAATGCTTGATGATCGAGGATCCGAATTCCTGGAATGAACCCTGAAATCTACCGAATCCTGCTGGTCGTCGACGCCTCTTCTGCCTGGTTCATGACAGGGCTCGTCTGGTTTTGTGCCATCGTGCACTATCCGCTGTTCGCTGCGGTCAATCCGGACGATTTTCGCCCATATCATGCCGAGCATGTCAGGCGCACGCAGCGGATAGTTCTTTTGCCGATGATTCTCGAACTGGCGTCAGCCATTGCGATCGCGGCATTTCCACCCAATGAGGTGCGCGGCTCCTGGCTGCCTCTGACGGGGGCGGCGTTCGTCGGTGCGGTGTGGCTTTGCACGATGCTTGGCCAGGTGCCGGATCATGAAAAGCTGTCGAACGGCTTCGACGCTCGGATTCATCGAAAGCTGCTTCGGGGAAATTTCTTCCGAAGCCTTTTCTGGACGGGGCACGCGATTGTCGTGAGCTTCCAGTGTCATCAGGCCATGATTCGAGGCACAATCACCTCTTCGGTTCCTGGGTGATGAGACCAGAGTCAGGATCCAGCGAACGGATTCGGTCCTGACGCTGCTGGATGCTGCCTTCGAGCTGGGCTTTTTGAACTGCGACCCACGGCGAACTGGCGTATTTTTTCAGCAAGCTCAGGGCGTCTTCGTATTGGGCGTTAGCGGCATCGTAATCCTGCAGTTCGAATTGCACATCCGCCAGGCCGATTCGGTTCACGATTTGGAGGTAGTCCAGGCGGCCTTCGGAGTCTACGGAACGGATATCGTCGCCGGCCGAATCACGCAGCTGTCGGATCGCGCTGAGGCTTGATTCCAGCTCGGGCTTCGCTTCCGCGGGCTTGTCATCCTTCAACAGCTTCATGCCGATCGTGTGCGAATAGAGAACCAGCCTCGTGCGGAGATCGTTTCTGACGGTGCGGAAATCGTCAGGCGGCATTTTGTCGAGGATATTCAGCGCATCGCTCACATGTTTTTTGGCAGCGACGTAGTCGGAACGCATCGAAGCCATGTGGGCCGTAAAGCCGTGGTAACGAATATCGGCCGGCCATTTTTCGATGAGTCGCAGGAAACGGCGTTCGAGATTCTGCCACTCGAGGTTCCCGCCGGGGTTGTTCGCAAGATCGTTCGAAAGGCGGCAATAATCCCGGAAAGCAGGCAGGAAATCGAGATGGCGGTTTTCTCCGATTACGCCCTGAAGCTGCGCGACGCTTTCGTCGAGGTCGGGTCTCAAGGTGAGATCCTTGATCTGTTCTTCCGCCTCCGGATTCCCGGGATTGGATTCGATCATGGAGATCAGGCGAATCAGGTCCTCAACGGTGTTCGTCTCAGCATTCGGGGAGGGGCGGTCGGTTCCGACGAGTCTCAGGGTGGTGACGAAATCTCCAGATCGGAACGCTTCGATGAGATCGGAACGAACTCCGGGAATGGTCGGAATCGGGGCTCGCGATTCGCCGGATTGCCTGAGTGTGTAGCTCAAAACGAAGAGCGAGACAGCGATCAGAGCTGGTTTTAAGGCGGGGCGAAGGCGAGATTTGAGTCGTTCGGTTCGCGAGGGGTTGAACGCATGCTTCAAAGGCCTGCCGGTCCGAAATCGCTGAAGATCTTCCGCGAATTCGTCGGCGGTCCGGTACCTGTCCACCGGCCGGAATGCCGTGGCTTTCGCCAGAATCGCTTCAAGGGCATGCGGCACGTTGGGGTTATGCGAGCGCAGATTGATTCGAGGCAGATTTCGCTGTCGCAGCAGGGCACGGACCTGTGATTTGACCGGGACTTTGCCGGCAAGCGGGACTTCGACCCGTTTGCCGCGAAGGAATTCCTCCAGAACCAGGCCGAGCGAGTAAATGTCGGAAGTTTCGCGGATTTCGGCCCAGAGTGAAGCATCGAGAAAGGCACCGAGCTGCTCCGGAGCCATGTAGGGCAGTGTGCCGCCGCGGATACGATCCTCGACGGTCTGAACAGCTTCAGGGTCGCGGGCCATGTTGAAATCGAGCAACTGGGGCCCGGATTTCAGGGAGATGAGTATATTGGCAGGCTTGATGTCGCGATGGAAAACGTCCGAAGAGTGGGCATGAGCCAGCGCCTGGGCGAGTTTCCAGCCGATCCAGGCGACTGCCTGGCAAAAATCGCCACGCGATGGAAAATCCCGCCAGCCGTTTTCCGGCCCATCGTCCAGAGCGTTCTCGCCTGCTGTCGGCTGCTTCTGCTCGATGGCTACCCGGAATTCGCGTGCCGTTGTCGGAGCGGGCTTGCCTTCGACGAAAAGACGCGAAAAAACGCGATCGAGCGTCAGCTCTCCACGAAAAGGCATGCAGATCAGCCGCAGACCATTCGGGGCATCATGCACCGAATGAACGGGAACGATATTGGCGTGATCGAGACGGGCGAGAATTTCGGGCTCGGTACTGCGATCGCCTGAGATTTTCAGGGCCACAGCACGTCGGCCGAGGCTCAGGTCCTGGGCCAGGAATACGCGGGCAGATCCGCCGCGGCCCAATTCCCGAATCAATTCGAAATGCTCGACACACTCGCCGACTTTCGGAAAGTGTCGTGCCTGTTCGTGGCCTCCCAGCTCGTTCGACGGAATGCTCATCATTTCGTGAAGCGCGAGCTGGCGGCGAATGCTGTCGCCCCAGTTTGCGTATTTTTCGCAAAAGGAATCGACGGAAACCGGCTTGCCTGATTCCTCGAGCGCGCAGAATTCGGCATAGGCCAGGCTCACGACCCTGACATCCTCCGACTTCAGGTCCGGGAAGCGGTCGAAATAGATACCCAGATCGATCGGCAAGCCCGCCTTCAGGCGTTCCGCCTGATCGAACTTGATCATTTCCATCAGGAAGCGGGGAGAGCGATCCGGGGAGCAAATTGACCAGATCGAATCGAGGTAGGTCGGATCGTCATCGTTCGGATGATCGTTCCAGTGGAGCCTGATTTTGTCGATCGCTTCGCGGAAGGCGTCGGCGTCGGGTCGAAAATTCTGGCTGTAGGCTGTCCAGAGAGATTGTTCGTCAGTCGCGTCGATCCACTGGGCGAACATGCGCGAAGTTCTCCAGGAAGACCAGCTGCAAGATCACCTGTTGGGAAAGAAGCGAATCGAGAGTAATTTAAGCAGGCGCTGCACCTTCCGCAAGTGCATGCCCGTCGCTTCCGCAACTTCGTGATTCGTGGAGCCCTGCGACTTCAGTCGAAGGATGATGGCCGAATCGTCATCGAGCGTTTCGGACTCTCTCTCGATCGCATTACGGACTTCTTCGGCCATCGCGTACTGGCTCGGTGTCGGCTCGTGCGATGCCGGCTCAAGAGCGATTCTGTCATCAGGGTCCTGGTCGTAAAGATAACGCTGGCGATTCGAGTCGCGTTTGTGAGCCGTCTGTTTACGAGAGGCATCGACAATTTTTTGCCACGCGACGTGGGACATGAAACCGATGAAGTCGTCTTCGTTCTGAATCTGCAAGCCTGGCAACCGAACCCAGATCGTTTTCCAGAGTTCGCTCGTGAAATCGCAGGTGTCGTAAACGGTACGCATGCGCTTGTTGATAATGCGCAGACGATTGCGGATCACGCTCCGGAGCTTGGGTTCGTAAATGCGGTGGAACTCCTCCCATGCCTCCTGGTCGCCGCCGCGAATCCGAGTCACAAGCTGGCCGAAACCGTCACAGGCATCGGGTCGGATCATGTTGCCCACCCCCACCTCCAAGTGAGATCGCGCGCCGGAGAGCAACGCAATTCATACCTATGAGGTAACGAGTCTTCTGTCTGTCATTGCGAAATTCCACACACAATTTAGCGAATCGGTCCACAACTTCGAAGTGTTTTTTTGGGCGAAATCGCCAAAAAAAGTTTCGAACATGTACCGTTCACCGAAACCAGTCGCTTATTCAGGCTGGATTCGATGGCTTTCGTCGTGGAATTCGGAGTCTTCAGGGTGGTATCGTTCTTTTTCGGAATTCTGCTCCAGTGGTCGGATTTTGTTTCGATCGTCGGCGAACGACAGCTTTTCCTGGCGTGTCAGACGGCGATATAAGTCGGAGGAGGCAGGGGGGCTTCCTGATATGGCAGGATCGGCCCATCCGTCTGAATTGGCGGAGGAGGAACCGGCAGAGGGCCTGGCAGTCCGATAGTCGGCGGGGCGATCAGATCCGAGGGAGCGATGATCGGTTCGAACGTCGTCGTCAGGGAACGGAATTCCAGGCCGTTGACGGAAGGAGAGAAAGCGCGGCGGCGGCGATTGGCGAACATGACATACTCCTCTAGAATCGTGAGACTTATGAGCGGTCGGATACGGACGTGAGGGTACCAAAATGTGACATGGGTGTGTCACATTTGAGCCATAATAGGCACCGGATTCAGGTAGAACCCGGTGAGCTCTATGTTTGCGGTTCGTTGTCGGCTGACTTCAAGACTTCGAAGTCAGTTGTGTGTGACGTCCCAGCTCGGCGGGGCGACGACTTTCGATCGGCGCCAGCGCTCGAGGGAAGCGAATGCCGGGTATCGGCCTTCTTCCAGCCACTGGATGGAAGCGGCCCGATACAGCGGGCAATGTTCGTGTTGTTCAAGCACTTGACTGATCAGACCATCGGCCAGGTCGTCCCGATTCATGCGCTGGGCATGAATGTAGAGACTCAGCGGCGTGATCTTTCGTGAATGCGTCCGAATCAGTCGTTCGACGGACATGCCTCGGCGTGATGCCGATGTCAGCCATTTCAATTCTTCGGACAATTCCTGTCTGAGCTTGCATATCGTTCGCATTACCGACGATTTGTATCGTGTGACCGCATTCTCGACGTCTTCCGGAATGGTGAATTCGCCGCGTTCGAATTGCGAAGCGATGAAGAGTTCCGGGTCGATCGGAATCAGCGGTTCGAGCTTGTTGGCCGCGACAAGAGCCACGGCACTGCGAATCCAGTAATCTGGGCTTATCTCGGACTTGACCCGCGATGCCGGATGAAACTTCGTGCACGCGGACTCAAGCCGTATCGCGATTTCCAGAACGTTGTTGCAGGTCGTCACGACATCACCTCGGATTCGGATGAGCGGTAAGCCCCTTGAGATCAGGCAATTCCGTCGAATACTCTGGGCGGTTTCTCACGTTCCCGCGTCTCGTCGATACGACTGACAGCGGCCATGCGTGAGGGTCTTACAGTCATCACCGTACAAATCCGAAAGTCGCGACAACTTTTTTCCGAATTCGGAAATTATTTCTTGGATATGATTCGAATTGAGGCGAATTGACACCGAAACGGGTTGCCCTGTTCACCCGAAACCTTACCGGGCAAAACGGCTTCGTCTCCGTTAAGTTCTTAATTGCAAGAGATATCCGGCGTGTCCGAATGCTTCCGGCCTCGGGAGTTCTTCCCATTTCGAAGAATTGCCGTAACTTTCAGGAACGGGACTCATGGAGTCGAAGCCGGGAGCTATCTCAGTTCGATATCGCCGAACGCTATTTCAAAATTCTTAGATTGCGAAAGATATGACGATTGAAGTGTTATTCGCTGTCAGGTAATTCAAGCGAAAGAGGTAAGATGTCGGCGTTCGGATCGCTTGCACTGGACGGAGGCAAGGGGGCGGGAGGGGCCTTGAGGTCCTGAGTCGATGTCTGGTTCGACGCTTCCTTTACCCCGGGGGATTTTCCTCCGGCATCCGGGGAATTCGCGTCTTTTCCGCCACCTGGAGGGGCGATCGCGGGTGGTTCCGTGCTTCCGGGTAGCGACGAGAGAAAGTTGCCAGGCGGTGGTGCGATCGCGGGTGTGGCACTGGCCGATGGCGGGATCGAGTGTAATCCGGCGGGTTGCGCGGATTTGCTTTCGTCCGGATTCGCCGGCGGTTTCGAGGTCGATTCCTGCGGAGGTGCCGACGGCTTGTCGATGGGCGCGGCCTCGACTTTCGGGGGTACGGCCGATTCAGGCGTTTCGGTGGCGGAGTTAGCGGCCTGCGCGGGCGGGACGATTGGATCGGTTGCCGTGGGTGGCAGCGATTCAGGCGGCGCGAAATTCTCTCCGCCCTTCGTCGCGGGCGGTTCGGCATTGGGCGGGAATGGCTCGATGCGCCCACTTGGTTTCGCGCCCACCGGTTCAGGATTCACGCGGGCAGGGGGCGGATCGGTGGCTCTGGCCGAAGGTGTCGCTTGTACCGGTTCGGAAGCGCTTGGCGCAGCGGGCGGGTTCGAAGACCCGTTCAGGTTCGATGTGTCGATCGGAGCGACGTTGATGCCGAGAATCCGGCCTTTCGGTCTCGATCGATCGAGCAGTACCGGTTCGTACTGAGTCGTATCGACCGTCGAACGGTTGCCGGCCAGGTCCCGTGCTTCGATCCGGACATGAAAAACAGGTGGAACCTGAGGGCCGGGAGTCCAAACGTACTGGCCAGTGTTTTCGATGTTTTCGACGATCGGGAGCCATTGATTCGCCGTTTCCGGGCGATAATAAATGCTGATCGGCCGGGAGCTGAAATTGCGATCTTCCGCCTGCCACGAGATCAGCACTTTTCCCGATTGCGAACCGACGCCGACCTTGATGACGTTCAGAATCATCGCCGGCGGCGTCGCATCGATTTCGACCGAAATCTGCGGGACGGTTCCCGATCGAGGAATTTCGTCACCCTGGCCGGCGATCGAGCGGGCTACGATCGAAAGGCCGAAAACGCCTTCGCCTCCGAGGTCGACCATCATCGGGCTGACGCGGTCATCATCTTCCGCCCATCTCGACCAGTTTCGTCCACCGTCACGCGTCACCCAAAGCTCGACACTCGCCGGACCGTTGGGGCCGGCGTCGTCCACGACATAATTCATCGGGAATTTGGGCGAATTCAGGATCGGGATCTGACGTCTCTGCGTTGGTTCGCGTGTGCCTGCTGCTCCATATTGGCCATCGGGCGGCTGCATCTGGCGAGGCATTCGGCCAGATTCCGAGCCGCGCGTCGCGGGGGTCATCGATTCAGGGCCGTAGGGCCTGGGCGTGTCGATCCACTCTTCTTCGGGGCGTTGCGATCGGTTCGCCAGCGGGTCCTGCGGGCCAAGTATCCCGCGGCGATCGCCGGCCGCAGACGCGACTCGTGCGATCGGTGGCGGAGCCTGGCCTTCCATGTCGGAAGAGCGTGATGCATTGAGATTCGGATGTTGCGCGGCGCCGTCGCCGAACTGGGTTTCCGCAATTTGGACGTTACCGGCTTTGTCCGCGACCGTAGCCCGCACACGGACCGCTTCCGCCGTGCCGCAGTCCCAGGTCGATTCACCGTTGGGAGCGGGGCGAGCGATCGGGACAGGCTTCCATTCGCCACTGCCGGGTATCGAATATTCCAATACGAAAGTGCCCATGTCGAGATATTCGTCGCGGGCGTCCCAGGCAATCGTGGCCATGGTGCCCCGGCGCGCGATAGAACGCAGCCCCAGGCCTGGCTTCTTGGAGTCGACGATCACGCGCCATCCGGGCACGATCGGTTTGTCATCGGCGGGGTTGTAGTGGCCTTCGACGTCCAGAGTGCGGACAGCGAACCAGTATTCGCCATCACCGGTGGCGCGGAATTTGAAAGCTTTGGAATTCGGATTCGTGGCCGTATTCAGCCGCCAGCTTTTGCCGAGATCGCTGGAGACGTACAGTTCGATCGATTTGACGAACGGTTTGTCCGCCGGGTCGATTTCGAACGGAATCTGAAATCCAGCGGACGGGTGGTAAAAAAGGTTCCCGGCCGGTTTTTCGGCGGACCATGCCGAGAAGGCTTGCGTCAGAACCAGCAGCGAAGCACCGGCCCCGCGCCGAATCGCACCTGGCCGAACGGAGGACCGACCAGCGTCAACCGCGGGTCTTCCTTCAGCGAGGTATCGGAATCGTCGCGTTTTCGGACGATAGCCAGGCCAGTTCATGAGCCGAACGTCTCCGTAGGACGGGGTGCGGTCGCATGCCAGTCAATGACGAGGCACGATGCCGGACCGTCTCTGGTCGTATCGACAATTCCGACAGTACGGCTTGAATCGAATATGCCGGGCTGGTCGGAAATGAAATGGCGAGAGTGCGTCAGACAAGCCCCGGGATCGGCTTCCACGAAGTCATGATCTGGCTGATTTCGTTCGGGAGGCCTGAAACCTGGCGGACACGTTCGATGTGAGTCGTGCGTTCCAGAATCGTGGCGATGAGTTCCTTGTTGCCGACAGGCGTGTCGGCGGCGTAACTGCCGTCCTTGTTCGATCGTCCGATCACCTGGCCCGGGCGGATGCCGCCGCCGTAAAGAAAGAGCGGTGCGAGGCCACCCCAATGGTCGCGGCCGCCGGAAGCGTTGATGCGGGGCGTGCGTCCCATTTCGCCACAGGCGACAACGAGGATTTTGTCAGAAAGCCCCCGGGCATCGATGTCTTCGACCAGGGCCGACAGAGCGTGGTCCAGCGGGCCGCCCATGTAGGACATCCCTTCGGTCATCGTGGCGTTGTTCACGTCGGCGTGCATGTCCCAGACGAAGTTGGTGGTGACCGTCACGAACCCCGCGCCCCGTTCGCAAAGCCGGCGCGCCAGCAGAAGAAGCTTGCCCAGCGATTTGGCATTGTCGGCGTAGTTTTTGTGGTTGTTCCACTTTTTCCGGATCGATTCTGGCCGCACCAGCGGTGCCGTGTCATAGCGATCGACAAGATGCGGCGGTTCGCGAGTGATGTCGAAGGCGTCTTCGAGCCCGCCGGCGAGCAGACCGAAGGCCTGATCCCGCATGGTCGAATCGCCGGGGAGATGGTCGAGAGCCGACTTGATCGCATCGAATTCGCGGGATATGGCCAGGCGGGAGTCGAGCCGTTCGCGTGGCACGTTCCGGGTAAGTTGCTTGAGATCGCCGCCGGCACCTGCGGGATCGAATGGCGAGTAGGAAGGATTCAGCGGTCCGGTCGCCGTGAATCGGCCGAATGCCGTCACCCCGGCCTGGGTCGTCGGGTCGACGGCCTGGGGCTGAAGCAGCACGTTGACGGGCAGGCCGGTGACGGGGTGATTCGTCCCTGCGAATCGTGCATGGATCGAACCGAGATTCGCCCCGAAGGTGTCGCGCCCGACGATCGGCTTGATGTCGTGGTTGCCGTCGCCGGTCGAGAACGACCGGACGATCGTGAACTTGTCCGCCAGTTTCGCGAGTTTCGGAAATGAGCTGCCGAACGTGATGCCGGGCAGACACGTCGCGATTTCGCCGGTGGCGCTGCGGATGCCTTCGGGGGCCTGCATTTTGGGGTCGAACGTTTCGAACTGGCTTGGCCCGCCATGCAGGAACAGAAAGATGACCGATCTGCCGTTTGTCAGAGAATCGTCCGAAGCCGCGACTTTTCCGATGAAAGGCGCCAGCCCCAGGCCTGCGATCGTCGACGTGCCGAATTTCAGGAACGTGCGGCGCTTGCCCAGAAGATCGCGGTCATGAAACTGGAACATGGGGCTGAAAATCCCTGTTGAGATCGCAAAATCCGGGCGTTCGTCCGGTTTTGCCGGATCACACGGTCGTCATTTTTTCGCGGGACCATATCCGGCGCTTGGCGAACCGTCCGATTCAAGCTTGCCGACCGACCAGAGCAGGCCCCGGGTCACGATTTCCTGCCAGATGGCATTCTGCATCGTGCTGTCGTTATGGCCCAGCGTGGTCGCGAAGACTTTGGCTTTTCCTGCATTATTGAGCCAGATGACCGGGTGGTCTCGCTTGGTTTCCACACCGTAAGCTACGGCCAGAGGCGTGGCGGAGGGCCAGAACTTTTCGGCCACGTAGAGTTCGTCGCGCGGGTCAAGCCATTCGGCGGGCACGCCGGTCATGATCGGGTGATCGGTTCCGACGGTGCGGATCTTCAAGTCCCTGTTCTTTTCGTGGTAGCTGCTCGTCATCCCGAGCGTTTCTCGCCAGGCCTGAGTCTTCGCGGCCCGGTAGCTGTGGGTGGAGCAGTGCAGCATCACGGCAGGAACGCCGTGCACCAGGTGGGCATTGGCGATTTTCTCGACGAAGGCGACATCTTCGACCTGGCCGAAGCATTCGTTGTGGACAATGACGTCGTAGCCTTTCCAGAATTCGGGCTTGGCATAGACGGAAACCTGGTGCGTGCGTTCGTCGCCCCCTTCGTGGACGACGTCGAAGACGACGTTGGCCCGCGATGAGATCGCGTCGGCCACGATTTTCTTCTGCCCTTCGTAGTTATGGCAGCAGCCGCCGCAGATCATCAGGGCCCGGATCGGTTTGGCGTCTTCGGCGTAACCTGGCTGGGTGAATGCGGCCAGAATGGTCAGGATCAGAATTCGGGGCGACATGGCGCGCGATCTCCGGAGCGGTTTTTTATTCGGGGGGAAATTCACTTGGTCTTTTCGGTTGCGGTCTTCACGTGCCACGATTCGTCGAAGAAATCGGCGGCGACGATCTTGCCTGGCCAGAGCGCGTTCGGCGGTGTGTTCAGGTCGACGATGGCCCAATCCGGCAGCTTGGGGATTTGCCGGGCGTTGTTCAGGTGGGCATATTCGCGGAAGGTGAAACCGCTGTTGAGGACGACGTAGCGGGCCCCGTTTTCAGGGTTCGGATAGATCAGGATCGGGGCGTATTCCGAAGCTTCGAACGCCTGGCCACCGACCTTCAATTTGCCGTCGGCCGTCTTGATCGGCAAACGGTCGGCGATGCGTGCGATGACAGAGTTCGACGAAGCGTCGCCCCAGAGGATCAGGTGCTTCGTGCGGATATCGTCTTCCGTCACGTCTTTGTCGAGTTTCGCCGGAGCGACTCCGCGAAAATGCTGACGCCACTGGACGCGTGCCCGCTCGGCTTCCGCCTTCGTCCAGGCTTCCACTTTGGGAAACTTCGATTGCCCGCTGGGGAGTACGAACAGGAAGGCGTCGAGGAAGGCGTCGTCAATCGGCCCCTGCAGGCCCGGGCGTTTCGCCAGCGTTTCCGGGGCAGGGGCGCCGAGCTTCCAGCCCGAACCTGCACGGTGCAGGGCGGCGGACCAGCTTCGATCGCTGTTCAGGGCGGGGCCGGCGATTGTCGTGTCGTCGATCACGATTTCCGGCGTGGCGTCGAAGGGCGATTCGCCGGGACCGAAGTCGATATTCAGCGAAGTCACGTTTTTCGTCGTCAGCCGGATGCGGCTGTAGCCGGCTTCGATCTTGCCTTGCACTTCGGCCTTTTCCCAGTGTTCGCCCAGACCGGTAACCGTAAGCCAGGCGGCTGTCGGATAGCGCAGGGTGTAAGTCACGAAGGTCAATTCGGAGGGAACGCGATTCCGGCCGATTCGTGCCAGCTCGGCCATGCGCCGTTCGACTTCGAGTGCGGCCGCAGGTTCATACTTATGACCGGTTTTCGGACCGATGATGTGGGTGAGCCGGATGCCGACCTTTTCGAGCGCTTCGGCCATGACGTCGGCCGCCTGTTTCTGATTGTCGATCTCGCCCGAATAGGCCACGGTCGGAATCAGGCGGAAATTCTCGGCCCATTCGTTGCAGTCATACAGCTGGAACAGCTTGCGTTCCCACCATGTGGGCTGCACGGCCTCGCGCTGAAAGTCCTTGAGAAACCGGGGCGTTTCGCTGAAACCGGCGCCGGGGTTCGTCGCGAAGAAAGCCGTCGGGTGGTGCGCCGCGAAGTGCCAGGCGGATGCGCCGCCCATGGAAAACCCTCGCACGCTGACTCGGTCGTCGTCCACGCGATATTGGTCGCGTACCAGTTCGAGGGCTTCCCAGGCGTCGATCTCTCCCGCGAGTTTCGCGGCATTGCAGTATCGGCCATAGGGATGAATGACGATCGTGTCGGCCGGCGTGAACTGACCGGGCTGAGCCTGCCGCTGGTTGATGAAGGCCAGTTCCGAAAGCGTTTCGCCCCGGCCGTGGAACCAGAGATCGGTGCGATACCGGCCTGGGAACTGACCGTCGTAACTTTCGGGAATCACAAGGCCAACCGGCTGCACGGAGCCGTCGATCTTCGAACGATAGCCGCGCACGACGAGTCCCTTGGCTCGAATCCACGTCGGGTTGCCGATTTCCAGACCCGCGGCGCGGTCGTGCCCCTGTTCCAGAAGCTTGCGTGCGACGGCGAATTCCTTCGTGTCGAAGAATTCCTGATACTCCAGCGCATCGCCGACGGCCTTGCGATAGATTTCGACGTCTGGCAAAAGCTTGACGGTCTTCGCGTCTTTGCGGTTGCGCAGGGCTTCGATTTTGGCGTCGAGGGCTTTCAGCTTCGTTTCGAGTTCGGCCCGGACTTCCGCCGGAACCTCCACGCCGAGCTTGGGGATGCGCCTGACGGAAGTCGGCAGGTTATCGGCCGGGCCGTCGGCCAGAACGGGGGCCAGATTCAGGAGCATTCCGGAAGAAGCGAGCAGCCCGAAGATCGAACGCCGCAGGGTTCGTGAAACCCGAAAAGTATCGATCTGGGGCAAGTTATTCGTCGTTTTCATAGCTCGCCGTCCAGGCCCAGTTGGTGGAAGTAGTGGGTCGTTTCAGCCTGCTTTTCCAGCAGTTCGTCGATGGAAGGCTCGTCCCGCATGGCTTTGCGGATGACTTTGGCCGTGGCTTCCCGATGGACTTCGAACAGGGCCTGATGATCGACTTCGTCGGCATCGAGCACGGCCGGATCGAGCCAGACCGAATAAATGATGCCGAGATCGTTGACCTTGTCCTTGGGGATGTCGCCGGCGCGCACGGCGTCGAGCACGCCATTGGCGATGCCAGCCTGAACCGTTCCCATCAGAATGTTCGTGTATTTGCCCGACTTGACCGTGACCTTGGACACCATGACCGTCGCCGGCCGCACCTGCATGTCGCTGTTGAGGATCGCGAAAACCCGCGTGTGCCCCTTCACCTGGTCGCCGATCAGGTTCGCCAGAGCCGTTCCCACGGGGCCGTCAAGTTCTCCGATCACCACTTCAGGTTCGGCGCAAAGGTAGGAAGCCTCTTCACGTTCGACCAGGGCTTCGCCGGTACGGAGGACGATGCGTTCAGGCATGAGCGATCACCGGAATTTCGGAGTTTTCGGATGAGATCGAGCTGACCGGGAGTGGGCGAAAGAGCAGGCTTGCGGCAGGCGCAATCGCCAGGGGCGGCACGATCACAGGAGGGTGAGTACAAGAAAAGATTATGACCTTCGCGCGGTCATGTCGCCAGATCCCGGGCATGTTTTCCGCCGGGATCGGTGAATCACGTCTCGGACTGGGCTAGAATGTCCACGGATCGTTCGGGCATCTCGCGAGCGGCTATTTTGCCGGGGCTTCCGGATCGATCGACCTGCTTCACGAAGGAACCGGCCGCTGATGTGCTATCGCAAAATCCGCAATTCGATGAATCTTCGGTCCGTAAACCTTGCCTGTTTCGCCCTGACCTCGATTTTTCAGCTGCTCGCTTCCGTGCCCGCCGCTGAACCGCTGCTGCAATTGCCTCTGAAAAATGATGCTCGCGATGCAGGGCCGCTGAAGCTCGAAGCCCGAGCCGCTGACGTTCGTTTCGAGTCCGAAAGTGCGCAAACAGGGAAGAAAGGCTCGCTGGCGACCTGGAATGGCCGCACGAGTCAGGTCGAAATCATTCGGGACGATCGCCTCGCTGTGCGACGTGGCCCATTCACGGTCATGGCACGCATCGACCTGACCGGTTCTGACGACGACTTGCCGGGCGACATCGTCAACCAGTTCGACCACGAAACCGGGCGTGGCTGGATGCTATCCATCACCAGCCGCAGCGGGCTGGTGCACAGCCGGTCGAATCACAGGCAAATCCATTTCGGGGTTCGGAACGGTGATTTCGATACGCCCTGGACCGATCACGGCCGACCAGGCGGTTCGGTCTACGTGCAGGCGATGACCGTTTTCGACGGTTCACTTTATGTCGGCATTTGCGATCCTTCGCCGACCGGGAAGGGCGGCGTCTTTCGCTTCGTGCCACCTGACCGCTGGGAGGACTGCCGTCTGCCGATCACGTGCAATTCCGTAACGTCCCTGACGGTGCATCAGGGGCGATTGCATGCCGGCTCGGGCAAATACCGGCTGGCGGGTTCAGCTCTTGCCGAATCGGATAATCCTCAGCTCGGGGGAGAGGTCTTCCGCATGGAGCCCTACGGTTCCTGGAAAAATCTGGGGCGGCTCGGCGAGTCCGAAGCCGTGGGCGGGCTGGTTGTCTTTCAGGGCAGGCTGCATGCTTCATCTCTCTATAAACCTGCCGGATTTTTCCGCCTGGAAGATACCGGTCAATGGACGACACTGGATACGCCCGGCGGCAAGCGGCCTGAAGCACTCGCCGTGCACAATGACCTTCTTTATGCGACCGGCTACGACGAAGGCCACGTTTATCGGTACGACGGGAAATCCTGGACCGATCTGGGAGCGGTCGGCAAGAATACCCAGACGTACGGATTCGCGGTGTATCGAGGAGCACTGTACGTTTCCACCTGGCCGGAGGGCAAAGTCTATCGGTTGGAGGAACCTGCGGCCTGGGTCGATTGCGGCCGACTGGGTGAAGAGCTGGAAGTGATGGGCATGGCCGTGCACGGGGGCTCGCTTTTCGGCGGAACATTACCCACGGGGACGGTTTATCGTTACCAGGGCGGAACGCGCTGGATCCCGGCCGGGAATACTGACCGGACACCCGACGTCAAATATCGCCGAGCCTGGAGTTTCGCCGAATTCGGTGGCCGGCTCTATTGCGGCACATTGCCATCGGGCCGAGTCTGGTCGAATGAGGCTGGGGCAAACGTGACGTACGACCGGGAACTGGCCGACGGACTCCACCATGTCGCAGCCGTTCGCGAAGGGGCGACGCTGGTCCTTTATCTGGATGGGAAGGAAGTCGCACGCAGAAAATCCAGTGAAGCGGAACCGTTCGATCTTGCGCCTGATGCTTCGATCCGGGTCGGGTATGGTGTTCATGATTCGTTCCGGGGGCAATTGGGCGACGTACGGCTGTATCGAGGCGCGCTCACGCCGAAAGACATCCGCGCGATCGCAGACGAAAAACCATGACTGGAAAGGCTTTGGTTGCATATCGGCTACGTTTCGTCCCGCTCGCGGGACGGCCTGGGTTACGGCTCAGACCGTAGATTTTGCCTGAAGCTCAAGGCACGCAGAACCGGCAGGGAATTTTTGGGAAACCGAATCTCGGATCCTTGCGGGATTCGGCCGCGATGTATTTTTGCATGGTTTCCCGGAGTGTCGGAAGCCATCGAGAGGGAAGTGGTTGCGACAAACTGCTCTGTCGCTCTGAAGGAGTGGTACGATGCGTTCATGGGCTCTGGGTCGCTTTCGACCGGTCTGGCGTAAGTCTCTGCCCCTTGGCCTGATCTGGTTCGGTGTCGGAACCGTGCCGGCCCAGCAAAACGTATCGCCCTACTACGCCGCTCCTGGTAATTACGGAACAAGCTACGGTACCGCCGGTTATGGTGCCGTTCGCACGCAAAGCAATTTCGCTTCGCCCGGTTATAGCCGTGGCCTGCGACCGTATGCGGTCGCTCAGAATCAGTGGGGCGCCGGCATCTGGAACCAGGGCAACCGGATGAATACGTATGGCCAGGTGCAGCAGCCAGCCAGCCGTTATGGCACCTGGGCGGCACCTTACCAGCAGGGCCAGGCCGCGCCGCCGCCGCCACCGATCGGTGCCTATGCCCCGACGGTCGGGCCCGGCTACGGCCTGAGACGTCCGTCGGCCTATTGAGGCGGGCAGCGATTTCGATTCGCTGACTCCCGCTGGTGAATCTGCAAAACGGCTTTCGCCTGTCCGGCACGCGGCGGATATGGTTGAATAGAGGCACTGGCCTCGGTTTCGATCCATATCCCTGTCGAGTCGGTCATCGCGATGTCCCGAACCCTGCCTCGAATCGCTCCTGTCGTTCAAAACCGTTCACGTCCCCGGGTTGAGGACATCACCGGCACGGTGCGCCGGGCCATCCTCGAAAGCCGCATTCGCGAACGTGTTCCGGCGGGCGGCAGGATCGCCGTGGGTGTCGGCAGCCGGGGCATACACTCGATCTTCGAAGTCACTAAGGCGACGATCGATACGCTCAAGGAGCTTGGATATCGCCCCTTCGTGAAGGCTGCGATGGGTTCGCACGGAGCCGCAACGGCCGAAGGGCAACGCGACGTTCTGGCCGACAAGGGCATCACGCCTGAAAGCCTGGGCGTGGAAGTGCTTACGGATATGGATACGCTTGTCATCGGCACGAGCCCGATCGGCCTGCCGATTTACTTCGATAAGCAGGCTTACGAAGCCGACGGGATCGTATGCCTGAACCGGATCAAGTCGCACACCGATTTCCGGTCCGACTACGAATCGGGCATCCTCAAGATGATGGTCATCGGCTTCGGCAAGCGGTTGGGGGCCGAACAGATTCATAAGCTGGGCCTGCGCGGCATGAAGGAAGTGCTGCCGGCAGTGGGCAAGTTCCTGCTCGAAAACACGAAGTTTTCTCTTGGCCTGGCGATCGTCGAGAACGTCGATGACCAACCGGCCGAGATCGTGCCGCTGGAACCCGATGAAGTCATGGCCAGGGAGCCGAAGCTTCTGGACAGGTCCCGTGAACTCATGGGCCGGATTCCGTTCGACCAGATCGACGTCCTGGTCGTGGGTGAGCTGGGCAAGAATTACTCGGGGGCCGGCATGGACCCGAACGTCATCGGGCGTCTGATGGTGGAAACCCAGCCCGACTTCGAGCGTCCCGTCGTGACCCGCCTGACCGTGCTGGACGTCAGCGACGAAAGCCATGGCAATATCGTCGGCATCGGATTCGCGGACCTTGCGACACAGCGGATTGTCGACAAGATGGACCCCGAGCCGTTCCGCATCAATGTCATCACGAGCTGCTTCCTGGAAAGGGCCCGAATTCCGATCACGTTCGATACCGACCGGGAAGTGCTGGAATCCGCGGTGCAGACTTGCTGGCGGCTTAAGCCTGAGGAAGTGCGGATGGTCGTCGTGCCGAATACGCTGGAGCTGAGCCGGTTGTACGTTTCCGAAGCGATGAAGGCCGATGTCGAAGCCCACCCGGAACTTTCGTTCGCGGGGGACTTTGCCGAATTACCGTTCGATCGCGGAGGGTTCGTCGAGCAGGAAACGCTCTTTCCCGAGAGTGTCCGCGGTCTGCGATCGAAAGGCCGATCGCACGGATGAACGCCGGAGCCGGACAGGGAATGGCGAATCAGCCCGTTCTTGAACGCAAACTCGACCGGCCTTCACAGCCGATCGAATTACTGGCACTGGATGTCGACGGCACGATTCTGGATCGATCGGGTTCGCTGGACGAATCGGTCCGTGTCGCTCTGCGCGAAGCCGAGGAATCGGGCGTGCGTGTCGTCCTGTGCACGGGCAGAAGATTTCGCCGGGCTTCCGCCATCGCCAGGGCGATTGGTTCCGAAATGCCGATGGTCTGCAATTCCGGTGCTCTCGTGAAATGCCCGGTTTCGGCACGAACTCTCTGGCGGGCCGAGCATTCGTCCGAACGAGTGCGGGCCATCCTTGAGGTGATCGAAGAGGCTGGGGTTCCGTCTCTGAGCTTTCTGGACGCTGACCTGGAGGGGCCGGACTTCGTCACCGCGGCCGACCCGAGCGGCTGTCCGCTTTTTGACCAGTACCTTAAATCGAACACCGGTTTCGCCCGGATCGAACCGGGCTGGCAGTCGCGAGTCGTTGATGGTGGCGAAGCCCACTTCCACGTCTGTGCCGCCGGATCTCGTGAAGCGATCGCTGATATCGAACGGCGGTTACACGACCGGCTGCCTGAGGCGAAGTTCCGGACATTCGTGCAGAAAAGCCCGAATTATGTCGCTTGGATGTGCGAAGTGCTTCACGGCGCTGCCAGCAAATGGACTGCGCTGCGGACCTTGAGCGATTCCTGGGGCATTTCGCCTGATCGCATTTGTGCCGTCGGCGATGACGCCAATGATGTGCCGATGATCGCCGCAGCGGGCTGGGGCGTCGCGATGGGGCACGCCGAGCCTGAAATCCGCCGTCATGCACATTGGGTGGCGCCGACGAACGCCGAGCATGGCGTCGTCGATGTCGTCAGAATCGTCTTGGAGAGTCGAAAATGAGCCAGCCTGATTCGGATTATCCGGGTTCGCCGCCTCCGGAAGGCTGGCCTGATTCTTGCGCGCCTTCCTGGAATTTTGTGCCGGGCCACGACCAGAAGCTGCTCGATACCTGGCTCTTCAAGCTGAGGAAAGAACGTTATTCATCAAGACTTTCCGACAAATCACACGACTTTTTCGTGGCCGAGATTGCCGATGCCGTACATGTCATCGCCACGGACTCTGACGACAGGGTGCTCATGGTCCGCCAATTCCGCGTCGGTTCCAGGTCCGACAGTCTGGAAACGCCCGGCGGGCTGATCGACCCGGGCGAGGATCCGATCACGGCCGGCATTCGCGAGCTGCGCGAGGAGACCGGCTATGAGGGCGAAGCCCCGCACTGCCTTGGTGCGTTCTGGTCGCTCCCGAGCCTTGGAACCAGCCGGATCTGGACCGTCACGATCAAGAATGTCCGGAAAGTCGCCGAGCCGCATGGCGACCCGACTGAAGAGCTTACAGTCCAATGGGTTCCGAAACGCGAAGTGCCGGCCATGATCGCCTCTGGCGATATCCATCATGGTTGCGTGATCTCGGGGCTCACGCTCTGGCTCAGCGGGCTTGAATTGCCTGGTGCGAGCGGTTCGGCACCGAACTGAGTCAGGAACGCGGTTCGCCGCCAGGGCTGGCTTGACTCATTGCGTGTCTTCCCAGCCCTTCGGTGGCCAGGGATCAGGAGCGGTGGAGAGCCACGGCGGGCGAGCTTCGGGTTCGATTTCCAGAAGGCTGCCCAGTGCCCGACGAACTGCTGAAGCGTCCGCGGGACGATCCGAAGTGAGCGGCAGGTTCATCAGATAGACGCCATCGTAGGCTTTCGGAATGCCGGGAATGCGAACTCTTCCGAATGTGGCGGAGAGATCGGCGACGCTCCAGCCAGCTTTGCGGGCGATCGATTCCGCATTCTGGAATCGGGCGATATGGCGTGTCATGCGTTTGGCGCGTTCGTCCCAGATATACACGGCCCTGAGCCTTCGGAGTTCCGGGATCGGAAACGAATTGTTCTCGACTTCCCACGCAGTGAGAGGCGGGATCGATTCGATCAGTTGCCGGTCGACTTCCGATTGATGCAGAACGAGCATCGTCAGGGTAAAGCCGATCAATGCCATAGCCTGTTTTCGCTTCATGCGATTCGGCCAGGAACGGGGATCGGCCAGCTGAGCACCAGGCATGAAAGCGGCCATGGCCCAGCCTGAGACGAACAGTGCCCACCCGATCTGGGGAATCGAGTCGTACCAATAAACGACACCCTTCAGGCTGTTCCATGAAAAGTAGCCGCGAAACGACCATTCCACCCAATAGGCCGAGATGCACAGAGCACCTCCGACCCATTCCAGAGTAGTGACGGGTTTCTTCTTGCCGATATGCCAGGCGCACCAGATAGCGAACAGCAACAGCGTGAGCGTGACGGCTTGAATGTCGGTCGTTCGGGCATCGATTCCGAGATTCGCCAGAACCATCGTTTCGATGATCGAATGGCAGGTGTGGGAAAGGCCCTGAACCGGGTCGAAAGCCTCACGTGTCGACCGGCCATGGAATGAGGTCGAAGCGTCGATCTCCTTGCCGCCGAAACTCAGCGCGATCGCAACGGCCGAGATCATCGCCGCAGCCGGTATGAGAGCGAATAGCCGTCGACTTCCACGCGAAGCCGCGATCACGTAAATTGCCGTGACCGGGCCAGCGGCATGGCCGATCGTCCAGAATCCGCCTGCCAGCCAGCACGATACGAAAACGCCAGGCCACAACCAGTTCCAGCGGCGATGCATCGCCTCCTGAGCCAGAATCAGGGCCCCGAGGATGAAGACCCCGGCCCAGAGCGTCTGCCCGGCGGAGTACCAGATCGTCGAAAGCCGCTGGATCGATGTCACGCCAACAAGAATTGTCGCGGCGAAAGCCAGGGCAAGGCTTTTCGATTCGTAAGCCACGAAATGGCCCGTCCCGAGCATGACGAGCACGATCCCCAGGTAGCTGACCTGCTTCATCAGGTCGGGCAGATGAACCAGATCGCCCGCGGTGCGAACCACAACATAGCTAAGAAGCCGCCAGGACGGGCAGATGTGGGTATTGTGAGGCACGAACAGATTGTCGACCGTTCTTTCCCAGTTACGCGATGCCCCGATATAAGCGAAGTCGTCGGAATGGAGCCGATACGCCAGATTTTGATGGACATAAGTCGAAATGGCCGAATCGGGCGCGATCCAGCCTGGCAGCCGGCCCAGCCCGAAAAGCCACCAGGGCGCGGCGAGAATCGTCGCCATCAGGATCAGGTGCGGCACGATGCCCAGACGTGTTTCGAGCCTTTTCCGAATTGGCGAAGGCATGGGCTCTGCCGGATTCCCGTCCTGGGAAGTGATGGGGGGCGGATTTCCATGGCTCTTGGAGGTCATTGTGCGAATTACCGGGCGAAACCGGGGCGGCTCAGCTCACCTTTGCGGATCGCATCCAGCATTGCCTGCATTTTCTTGACCCGGGCTTGCTCCGAATCCACGAGGTTCCGCGTTTCGCCTGGATCATGCTTCAGGTCGTAAAGCTGTGGGCTACGGGAATTTCCCATCTCGGTATTCGTCAGTTTGTTGATCGCGGGGCCATTGCTCGCCGGGATGAACTTCCATGGCCCTGTCCTCAATGACGTGACGCCTGCGTGTTCGACCAGCTGATCGCGCCCCTCAGCAGTGCGGCCCAGAAGCGTGTCCAGCGTTTCGAACGAATCCGGGCCAGCGTCTTTCGGCAATTCCTGGCCCAGTAGCCTGGCGAAAGACGCCAGAAAATCGATCTGGCAGACCAGAGCATCCGACCCGGTCCCGGGCTTGATCGTTCCCGGCCAGCGGATAATCAGCGGCACGCGCGTTCCGCCTTCGAAATTGCTGTATTTTCCGCCCCGAAATGGGCCAGCGGGCTTGTGGCTGCCCAGGTCTTCGACGGCACGGTCGACGTAACCGTCATCCACGACGGGGCCGTTATCGCTCGAAAAGATCACGATCGTCTTGTCCGTGAGCTTGCGGGCGTCGAGGGCTTCGAGAAGCCGTCCAACAGAATCATCCAGCTGGAGGATCGCATCGCCACGCGGGCCCATGCCCGATTTGCCGACGAATCGCGGGTGCGGCACGCGCGGAACGTGAATGTCGTGGGTCGAAAAGAAGAGAAAGAACGGTTCGCCGGCATGGCGATCGACGAAATCGATGGCTTTTTCGGTGATCACGTCGGCCATCGTTTCGTCATCCCATAAGGCTTTCTTGCCGCCTGACATGTAACCGATCCGGCTGATGCCGTCGACGATCGTCATGTCGTGCCCGTGGCTGGGCTTCATGCGAAAGAGCAGTTCCGGATGGGATTTGCCGGTCGGAGCCGACGGGTCGAGCGGGCCGTCGAAGCTCACTTTTATCGGATCGGCCGGATCGAGGCCGACGACCTTTTCGTTTTCCACGTAAACGCACGGCACACGGTCGCCCGTGGCGGGGATCAGAAAATGTTCGTCGAAGCCAAGATCTTTCGGGCCCGGGCGAATCGGCCCGTTCCAGTCCATACCGGGATTCCCGAGGCCAAGGTGCCATTTGCCGACGACGCTGGTGGCGTATCCGGCCTGGTCGAACGCCTTCGCCAGTGTGAACCGGCCGGGCTCGATGATCAGCGAGGCGTCTCCCCTGGCAACGCCAGTACCATTGCGCCGGAATGCGTATTCGCCCGTGAGCAGGGCGTAGCGCGAGGGCGTGCAGGTCGCTGAGGCCGAGTGGGCATCCGTGTGCCGAAGGCCTTCACGCGCCAGTCGGTCGAGGTTGGGCGTTTTCGCCCGCGTGGCGCCGTAGCAGCTCAAATCGCCATAGCCGATATCGTCTGCGTAGATGAATACGACGTTCGGGCGGTTCTGTTCCATACCGGCATGGGCAGCGGAAACGTTCAGAACGGCGAAACAGGCAAGCAGGCAGCGGAGCATTTCCATTCATCCCGGGGCGAAATGGTCAGAGAGGTCAATCCAGCCCGATCGTCTGCGTTGGATCTTATCCGAATCCGGCGGGCTGTCCAACATGCCGATCTGAGCGGGGTTGCGATTCCGGTGAAGAACGCCCAATTTCAGCGGTTCGATCGTACTCGCTTGATCCCATTTAGGGGTTTTCCGGAGCGAGTCTTCGGGGCATCGGCCGCTTGAGCATGTTCGAGCAGTGCCGCTGCCTCGGCACGTGTCGTCGCATCGGCTTTTTTGCCGCGGAGCATCGCGGCGAGTTCTTCCACGCGGGATTCCCGGGATTCGAGTTCGAGGACGGAGGTCGTCGTTCGGCCGGCGACCGTTCGTTTTCTGACAAGAAGATGCTGGTCCGCCTGGCTCGCGATCTGAGGAAGGTGCGTGATGCAGATGACCTGATGATGCCTGGCGAGGTCTGCGATCGACGAACCAATTTCCGTGCCCAGACGGCCACCGACGCCGCTGTCGATTTCGTCGAGAATGATCGTCGAGGTGCCTGCCGAATCGGCCAGACACGACATGCATGCAAGCATCAATCTGGACAGCTCGCCGCCGGAAGCGATCCGTTCCAGCGGAGACTCCGGTTCGCCCGGGTTCGGCCGAAACAGAAACTGGACTTGCCCCGGGCAATCGGGCGCGGATGGCCATGTCGTCGAGTTTTCAGGCCACATTGCCGGTTCGACATGGATCGTCAGCTCGGCGCATTCCATTCCCAGCCGGTGCAGGCGAGCCCGGATTGCGGTCGAGAGTCTGACCGCCGCCGATTTCCTGCCCTGCACGACTTCTTCGGCCCATCGGTGACATTCGGCCAGAAGCGTTCGAAGAACGGCGTCGTCGATTTTCTCGTGACTCTTGCCCTCAAGCGAATCCAGCCGTTCGTGAAGTCGATTCCGAACGTTCGAAAGTTCGTCTTCCGTAACCGAAAAACGACGGGCGAACCGGCGGTATTCCGAAAGCCGCTTTTCGATCGCGTCGGATCGGCCGGGATCCGCCTGAGCGGCTTCGCCGGCGTCCGAGAGTGTCGCGGCGATATCGTCCAGGTCATTCAACACTTGTGACAATGACGCGTGGGCTCGGCTGAGATCGGCCGAAAGGCTGGCGATCGGCAGGAGCTTGCGAGCGATTCGGGCCAGTTGATCATGGACTGCCGGTTCCGACTCGCTGATCGCGTGATGGGCCGAAGATGTGAGCCTGCGGATTTCGTCGGCCTTCGAAAGACGCTTCGCTTCTGCCATCAGTTCCTGTGGTTCACCCGGAACGGGCGACAGACGATCGAGTTCTTCGAGATCGAATCGGAGTCGCTCCATTTCGGCTGAGGCCGCCGCCGTCGTCGACTCGGCCTCGAGCCGCCTCCGCCGTGCCGTTTCGTATCGGTCACGTGATTCCCGATATCGATCGGTCAATGATTCGAGACCGCCGTAGCGGTCGAGCATGGCAATGCGTGTCGATGGCTCCGAAAGCCCGCGCGTCTGGTTCTGGCCGATATGATCGATCAGCACGCTGCTCAGCGTCTGCAGGCTTTTGAGCGAGACCGGCGAGCCATTGAGGGTAGCGGTCGATTTGCCGCCGGTTGCAGGAATGCGACGCCTGATTTCGATCGTCTGCGGTGCCGGGACGGTTCCGAGCATCTGCTCGACGAGGCGATGGCCCCCGGGTTTCGTCAGGTCGAAAATGCCGACGACTTCGGCGGCCTCGGCACCTTGGCGGACCATGGCCGCATCCGACTTTTTCCCGGTCAGCAAATCGACTGCCGAGATCAGAAGACTTTTCCCAGCTCCGGTTTCGCCGGAAATGACGACGAAGCCGGAATCGAGCGAAAATTTCGCTTCGGCGATCAGAGCGAGGTCACGGATCCGGAGTTCTCGCAACATGCCGATACCCGTGCTTTCGATAAGTTCAGATTCAGCTCATTTCAGGCCGAGGTTCTTGACGTGAAACGCGATTGCCTCGCGAACGTGCAGGTCCCAGTATTCCCAATTATGGGCACCCGGGAATTCCTTGTATTCATGTCGAATGTGCAGCGAATCGAGATGCTTGTGGAACGCGCGGTTCTGCTCGATGAGAAAATCTTCCGTGCCGCAGTCGATGAGTATCGGGGGGATCTTGCCGTGATCCATGTTCTTTACGATCGCGAATGGATCTTCCGGACCGTCTTTGGGCATGGGCCCGAAAATACGTTCGAACTCGGGGCTGAGTTTTTTCGCTTCCGTGACATTGTGAAGCATGCCCAGAGCGCCCGAATGGGAATTGACGCTGCCGAAAATGTCCGGGTGCTTGAGACCGACTTTGACCGCTCCGTAACCACCCATCGAAAGCCCCCCGATGGCCCGTCCAGCTGGGGACGCTTTCACGGGAAAGGTCGAATCCACCAGTCCGACGATATCCTTCACCAGGTCGTCTTCGTAAGCATCGCCCTGTTGGGCGTTCGAGTACCAGCCGCGGCCGCCGTCAGGCATGACCACCGCCAGCGGGAGTCCGGCGACGTACCGTTCGATCGAAGTTCGGCGCATCCAGATCGAATGATCGTCCGAAAGGCCGTGCAGCAGGTAGTACACGGCCCAGGGACGCTTGATATCCGGCGAATCGGCCGGGAAAACGATATTGAAGGTAGAGGCTTTCTTGAGCGAGCGGCTGAAGTAGCTTATCGTCGCGAATGCCATGTCGTTCGTGGCCTCAAATCGTCGTGTTCGCTGTTCGGAGCCGGTTCAGTTCACTTCACACGACTGCCGGGCAAAGCCTCGGGATCGTCCGGCTGGAGCAGGACGACCTTCTCGCCTGAACTGGCAGCCAGGAGCATGCCATTGGAAGTTTCGCCCCGCAGCATGGCCGGTTCCAGGTTGTTCACGATGATGATCCGGCGGCCGACGAGCTGCTCCGGCGTATAGTGGGCCCGAATGCCGGCCACGATCTGCTTTTGCACGTCGCCAAGGTCGACCTGCAGCAGCATCAGCTTGTCCGCGTTCGGGTGGGGCCGGGCTTCGAGCACCTTGGCGACCCGGAGATCGATCTTGCCGAAATCGTCGTACTTGATGGTTTCGAGCGGTTTGGGATCAGGCATCGGAATTGGGGACCATCATGCGATGAGTGAACTGTCGTCAACTTGCGAAACGTATGCTACCGTGCCCGGAGGGAAGGGTCAAGAGACTCGATCGACCGATTCGGAATCGTTCGCCGTACCGATCACGGGCTTGAGCGATCCGCGACCGATGCCCTTGATGACGGCCCAGGCGATCACGAACGGTGTCGTCGGGTGCTTGAGAATCGTGGGAATGTTCTTTTCGAACACGAAGTGCCCGGTGAACATGAACGCATAGGCCCCGATGACGAGCCCTACTGAAAGAAGCGGCCGGAAAGGCAGCAGGAACAGAGCGACGGCAACCATTGGCCAGCCGACGAAAACGTGCAGAACATGGTTGACCGGATGCTGATGGTCGGCCCTGTATTTCGAAACCAGCCGGGAGAATCGGTTCGTTTCAGCGCTCATACTGTTCCTGACTTCGTTCAGTAAGTTGTCTTGCGGACACCATTGTCCTTCGGATTCTGGTCGGCGAGCAGGGCTTTCTGGAGTCGAGCGATGTCCTGAGCGTCCAGACCTTTATGCACTTTGGGGTTGTCGTATTTGTCCAGCCCCTTGTGCATGATCTGGGGCCAGAATGTCGAGAAGGCGAACTTCGGCGAATTGTCGGCGTCGTGGCAGCGGATGCAAAGCATGTTCTTGTCCGCCGATTCGGATGTCAAAGCCAGGGCTTTACGGAATTTGGTGTTGTCGGGGTCCGAAACGTGAAGCGACGCCGGCCCATGGCAGTTTTCGCACTGATTGCCTTTGAGATAAGGCGTCTTCTCCGCCGAAACCCAGCCGCTTTCGTATTCGAACCCGGTTGTGTGACACGTGATGCATTCGGCGTCGAACTCACGGTTCCGTTTCACGTTCGTCAGCGGTTCGTATGCGTGCGAATGCTTCGAGGTAAGCCATTTGGCATAAGTGTTCGGATGGCACTGCTTACACGCTCCCGCGCCGACGAATGTCGATCCGGGGACGGCCGACAAATGCGAACGTCGGGGAAAATTCTCCACGACTCCGGCTGATTTGAGTTCGGCCTGAAAATCTTCGTCGATCAGCTTGCGGATCGGTTCGCCCGCCCCGGGACTGTCGAATTTCGTACCCAGAGTGATCTTCTGATATTTGGGCGCTGCGTTCGGGTCGGCGAAAAAGCCGACGATGCCATTGTATTTGCCCTTCTTGCCGACATTGACGATCAGGGTCTTGCCCCCGTTGGCCACGTCCGCGTCCGCTTTCGGGTCTTCATAAACGCTCGAAGCGACGACGACGTCAAATATCGGGAACTCGGCGGCCAACTTCGTGGCCAGATCCGGCGGGCCTTGAACCAGAAGGACTTGCCAATCGCTGGAAGATGCTAATTGCGGCGCGACGGTCTTGAGCGCTTCGGAAGGTGACGTGACCGTCAGCAGGTCCGGCAGGGTCGGGTCGTTGATCTGTTCCAGGCTCTCCGGCGCGAGCACGGCCGTGATACCGATCTTTTTGTCGCCCGCCGCGGCGATCCGGGAGGGCACGATCGTCTGCTCGAAACCGGCCGTCGGCTTCACGTTGGCGCCCAGAATCCGGGGCGAATCGCCCAGGTTCAGGTATTGCCCGAGGACTTCCAGAGTTCCCAGTTTGAGGTCGGAAGCGGACAGCGCGATCGCGTCGTAATTCATCGCCTTGAGAGCACGGAGGGCGACGGTGAATTTGATTTTCGTCTGTTCCAGACCGCCGAGGGATGCGCCGGGATCCTTGATCAGCGTGCCGAGATCGACTCCGACGACGTTCCAGCCTCGCTGAGTCAGTCTATGACGCATTTCGTAGCGGCGAATCAGCCCGCCGAGCTGGCCGGAAGTGCAGCCGCAAGGCTCAAGATAGCCGCTCTGTTCGCCCGAGATGAGCAGCACGGCTGCGGGATTCCGCCAGTCATTCGCACCGATGCCGTCATCCGTTTTGCTGGAATCCGCCTTCTCGGTAACACCCGCAGTCGATTCGGGCTGCCGCCCGGTTTTAGGTTCGTTCGATGTCTTGACGGCCGGTTCCGGAGGTGCGGAATTCGAACCGCACCCTGCCAGAATCAGGGCCGAAAAAATCAAAACCGCTCCTCTGAAACGCCTTCGGATCATCGACATAGCCGGTCCTTAGCTTCGTTCGACGCCATGCCCGGACAGCTTCGGTCCGGACCATCGAACTGTCCGTCAACGAACCTCGTCCGAACCCGAGAAGGGTACAGTCACTTCGTACCGAGCACAATCGCCTGAATCGGAACCGATATCTCCGTGGCGTTCGGATGGTCCGTTTTGAGAACGATCGGGCCTTCTATCGCACCAGGCTTGGTTCCAGCCGGAATATCGACCGTCATTCGATAACGGCCGGCCGATTCGGCACCCTTCGCCGGATCGGCGGGAGCGATATTCACATTAACGCCTTCCGGTTTCGCGACAACCTCAAATTTCACGGGTTTCTTGTCCCTGACGACCAGATTGGCCAGCATCGTGGCACCTTTATCCGCCTGGACCTGGCTCATCCGCAACACTTCAGGATAGCAGCCGATCGGGCCGGTCATCTTGCCGGAGAGGAGTACTTTCAACGGCCCCTGCTTGGGATTCGGGTGGTCAGTCGAGATCGAAACCTCTTCGCTGAACAGGCCAACCGGCATGCCGGTTTTGAGAGACACGATCACCTTGTGGCCGAAGATCGGTTCCTTCTGATTGAACTGGGCCCGCTGATCCATGATCTTCTGCCGTTCGTCTTCGCTTAGTGGCTGAACGGAAGTTTCGATGTATTCGGGCTTCGAAGAACTGACTTTCGTGACTTTCAGTTGCGGAAAGTCCGAGGTGTAGATCACGAGATCGTAAGAGTTGACATGGTCGTTCGATACGTTATTGAAGTTCACGACCTGTTCGGGCGGCAGCACCATCACCGCGGGGCGAACGATCCCCTGGACGACGAAGTCGATCGACGGTTTATAAGGATCGTTCGTCAACACGCTGGCCGACTTCTTGAATTCGCCATTGTTCGATCGGGTTTCCCATTTCAACTCGATTTCCGTCGATTCGCCAGGCTTGAGCACATACTTCGATTCTTCGTTCTTGAAGTTGGCGATCGTGCAGGAGCAGGTCGATGGGCCCTTTGTCAGTTCCAGGTCCGCCTTGCCGGTGTTCGAGATCTTCCAGACGTGAGTCCCTTCAGCGTTCTGCGGCATCGGTTCGAAGGCATGGGTCGGCTCATGATCAACCGAGGCGACCGGCAGCGGGCCTGCGTTTTCGCCCGTGATCGTCGGGAATTTCAGGTCGTCCGTCGCCCGATTCGAACTCGATATCATCTGCGGCGCGATGACGGCAGCCATGGCGAAGCCGGCGACCAGAACGGCGATCAGGAACCAGCGCAGCATGGGATTGACTTCCTCGATCGATAGGAACGAATCTGGCTTCGATCGGCCAGTGGCTGGCCGGTCGATGTGTCCATGTTCCGGCGTTTCAGGGTGGAACAGCTTTCGTGCTTCTTCAATCGTAATTCGGTATTCCGGATGTGGTCAAGGCGCCATATGCCGGGGAACTCCGAAAGTCCGTGAATTCGCACTGTCCCCCCCGTGGCTCAGGTGTCGAACAGCTTGCGGATCGGCCGGCCGCCTTCGGTGATCGGCACGGGCCGTTCGCCGGCCTTGAGTTCGATTCGCGAGGATATTCCGAGCGCCGCCAGAATCGTGGCATGGTAGTCGGGCACGCTTACCGGTTCGTCGACGATTTTCTTCGCCAGATCGTCCGTCGTGCCGACGATTTGCCCGGTGCGCAGGCCACCGCCTGCCAGAATCACGCTGAAAGCCGTGGATTGATGGCCCCGGCCGCCGCCGGAGTCGAACTCGGCCGGGCGGCCGAACTCCGTGCCGAGAGCGATGAGCGTCTTGTCGAGCCGTCCGCGGCGCTGAAGGTCTTCGATCAGGCCGGCCAGGGCGTTGTCCAGTTCGCGGATCAGAATATGCTGCTTCTTCTGGCCGTCGTTGTGCGTGTCCCAGCCTGTACCGTTGATGAAGTTCAGGTTGTGGGAAACCTCGACGAACCGCACGCCTGCCTCGACCAGCCGGCGAGCCAGAAGGCACCTTTGACCGAATTCGCCGCCGTAGCTTTCCCGAAGATCGGCCGGCTCGGTCTCTAGCCGGAAGACCTTCCCGAAATCTTCTCCGGCGAGGCGTTGCGAAATCCGCGCTGCGGCCACGTAATCGGCCAGTGAGGTTTCGCCCTTCGCCCCGGCCAGGGCGTTCGACTGGTAACGTGCCAGCAGGGCGTCGCGCCGGGCCCTGCGATCCGCCGAAAGATCCGCTGGCGGTGCGAGCCCCGCAGGGCCTGATTTCGTATCGGTGAGGTACACATATCCGGCCTTCGAACCGAGAAAACCCGGACCGCGGCTGATGTTCGGATATCCGATCAGGACATAGGCGGGAACGTTTTCGGACCTGGGGCCAAGTTGATTCGCCACGATCGAGCCTATTGAGGGATAGACGATCGTCTCGCTGGTGGGACGGCCGGTGTGGACGATATTCGTCGCGATGCCGTGTTCGTCGATCACCTTGTGATGCAGTGTGCGGATCGGCACGCAGCGGTCCAGCAAGGTCGCCGTGCGAGGGAGGTGTTCGCACAGACGCACTCCCGAGATGGCCGTTTCGATCGAGTCGTAGGCTGCGCCAGGCGTTTTCTTGAGATCGCCCTTTTTCTTCGGGTCGAAGGTGTCGATCTGCGCCGCACCGCCGCCCAGCCAGAGAAAGATGCAGGAATCGGCCTTGCCCAGAATTTCAGGCTCGGCCGCCAGGGCGGACTTTACCGCGGAAGACGCCAGTGCCCCGGCGGCGCAAGAGCCGAGCCACTGACGCCGGTTGGGCGACCACTGCGAGTCGATTTTGCGTAAGAGTTCGGATTCGGACATCGGCGAGAGCCTCCAGGCGGTGTTCCGGTAGAAGCGATTCGGAGCGAATCAGGGCAGGAAGAGAAACTCCGGGCTGTTGAGCATGGCCCAGGCCCAGTCTTCGAAAATCTCACGGAATTCGGCCTTCAGCCGCGGCGTCGGCGGATCGCCGGCACGCACCAGAGCTTCTTCCTCAATCTGGATTTCGGTCGCGCGCGGGCTCAGGTGGTTCGACCAGCTGACTCGCTGACGGTGGCTGCGGGGCGATTTATCGAGGGGCTTCGCACCGGCGACGAGTCTGCCAGGGTAGCTCGTCGCGAACAGTTTCCGGGCCTCGTCACGTTCGGAATCGCAAGCTGGTCGCGAGAGAATCGCCATCGTCGCCCGGTCAGCCAGGTCGTCGATCGATTCCGCCGAGAGTGCGATTTCCGTAAGGCGGTTGTCGTCCGAAAGACGTGCGATCCGGGTATGGATCAAGCCGGTCGCGAGGATGCCAGGCTGAAGTGGCGTGACGGTCGCGTCGCGACTCGTCAGCGGGTCCTGACGGGCGTCGCGCCAGCCGAAGGCCTGCATCAGGTCAGTGATCTGCGTCGCGGCAGGCAGCCCAAGTGCAGGGCGGTCGCGCTCGTTCGAAGCGGCTGTCATTTCCCAGGCTCTGCGAGGATGGCCAAGGCTGATGAACTCCTTGGCGGGCCTGCGGCCTTCAGGGTCAAGGCATAGTTCTTCGCAGTCGAAGCTCTTGCCGCTGACCGCGAAAAGGCTGTCGACGAGCTGTTCGGCCGACATCCGCCGCCGGGCCGGGCCGAGTGGGGCGTCAGGTGCGTCCTGGTCGGTCGTCGCGCCCTGATAATAGTCGGTGTTGAGGATGGCCCGGTCGAGGTGCACGAGATCGTAACCACTGCGTACGAAGTCGTCGGCCAGTTCGTCGAGCGCCGCTTCGAACCGCTTTTCCTGCTTCGTGTCCCAGTCGTCGACAGGGTCGACGAAAGGCCTCCCGGTGCGAACGGCCCAGACGCGGTTCACGATCACGCGGGCGAACCGGCGATTGCCGGGCCAGGTGATCAGGGCCGCAAGACGGTCACGCGTCGTGGCATTCGGGGGCAGCACATTATCGGGCAGGTTCTCCGGTGAAATGTCGGAAAGGCTCCAGCGCGGTTCGAGCGAATCGCCTGGCTCCAGGCTGATCGAAATCGCAGGCACCCGAGCGCCGGGAGTCACGACTACGGCACTCGTCTTCGGCACTTCCACGGGTTTGCCCGCCAGAAGGGCGGCCAGTTCGAACAGGTCGGACTGTTCATAGGGGTGTTTGGGGGCGTCGTGGCAGCGGGCACACTTCATTTCGCTGGCCAGAAAGGCCTTGGCGATGATGTGGGCCTTGGCCGCCATCGGCGAATCGTTCTGACTGGCCATCGAGAAACCGGCCGCACCGCCGCCCAGCACGCTGCCTTCCATGCGAACGAGCTGAGTCACGAACCGGTCCATCGGAAGATTATCGCGGAACGATTCGTAGACGAACGTCCGAAATGGACCAGTGTTGTTGAGCGTCGGTTTGAGGATACCCGGATTTTCGGCCAGAACGTCGAGCCAGTAGCCCATCCAGGCGTCCGCCCGGCGGGGATCGTTCAGAAGCCGGTCGATCCATCGGCTGCGACGGTCGGATGATCCGTCGGCGAAAAAGGCACGCTGCTCTGCGGGGGTAGGCACCTGGCCGACGATATCCAGGTGAACGCGTCTGAGAAAGGCGTGGTCGTCTATGGGCCGGGGCGGCTTGCGATTCGGGGATGAAGCGAGAATCAGTCGGTCGATCACTCGTGAAACCGGCTCGTTCGGATCTCCTGCCGTTGGTTTGGTCATCGATCGGGCCAGTTCGTGCCTGGTCGACCAGTAGGCGGATTCGGTCCGGTAAGCGAGCTGCCGCTGGGCGGATTCGATCGCGGCGATCCTGTCTTCTTCAGCGATGCGGAATGCATTCCAGGCGGTGTCGGTCAGCTCCACTTCGGGCGCCTGCGCCGGGCCCATCAGGCGGGGCAGGCCGTCGCCGCCTTCCGCCGGCAGCATGGCGACGAGCATTTGCCCGGTTTCGGGCCTGGTGTTCTTGTCGCCGATGACCGAGGCCAGTTCGAAGCGGTGCGGCTTGCCGTCGCTGGTCCAATCCAGCGTGATCTCCTGCGAATTCGTCTCAAGAGCCATCCATCGGTGGTCCCTGGGCATCGCAACGGGCGGCACGTCTTCGTGGCCGCTCGCGTTGGGCGAAATCGTCTTCGTTTCGGCAAGCGTCTGGCCGTCGACACGGAAGAACGAACGGGCCCGGCTGCGAACGAAGACGCGGTATTTTCCCGCAGGGTAGGCGCGTTCGAACTCGGCGACTTGAAGGAACGGAGCCTTGCGGTCGACGATTTCGCCACGCCCGGCATATTTTTTGGGGATTCTCACGAATCCGAACAGGTTGCCGGTCCATGAGTCTTCAGCAGGTCGATCGGGCGTTTTTGCGTCCCACTTCGCGGGCAGGCCTTCGAAGACGCGAACGCGAATTTCGTTTCCGCCTGTATCGCTTCCGTAAGCGTTCGACACGAAAGCGATGGACGCCATCGCAGCCAGAATGGGGTATCCGATGACGGTTCTGAAAAGTCGCATGTGACGTGGCTCCGAATCGGGCAGGGGACGGTTCGCGGGCGAATCGATCACGGCGAAAATGGCCTGAGGACGGCAAGTGTCGCGCAGGATCGAATTTCGGATGCCGAGTGATGAGAAGGAGGAGGGAACCACCAAGATTATCGCCGATCGCGCGGGGCAGGTCAACTCAGGCTCGAAATGGCCAATAAAGTGATCTTCGGTGCTATGACTTTCGAGGTGATTCGCATCGGATGCCACCTGTGCCCCGACATGGCGAGTCGTACTTGGATTCTGGTAGGATGCGTCACGGAAATGTCCGGAAATCTCGAAGGATCGAACCGAGTCATCGCAACATGCACGAAAATCTCGCCACTCCCATCGTCTTCGAGCCGATCCTCAAGCGTATTCTCTGGGGCGGCAGAAGATTGAACACCGTCCTCGGGAAGCGGATCGGTCCGGAATCCGATTATGCCGAAAGCTGGGAACTGGCGGATCATGCCCAGGGGTGTTCCGTGGTCTCCTGGCCGCCCGAACTGGCGGGTGTTTCTTTGAAGGATCTTGTCCGGGATTCGCCGCGAGAGTTGCTCGGCGATGAAATTGCCGCGGAGGGTTCAGGCCAGTTTCCCCTCTTGATCAAATTTCTCGACGCCCAGAATGTCCTTTCTCTTCAAGTGCATCCGGACGACGAACTGGCACGGAAGATCGCCGGCGATAACGGCAAGAACGAGGCCTGGTACGTGCTGGCCGCCGAGCCGGGAAGTCGAATCTATGCCGGGCTGGTGCCTGGGACGACTCGAGAGGCGTTCGCCGCGGCAATGCGTACAGGAACTGTGGAGCCGCTCGTACACAGCTTCGAGCCACGCCCGGGCGATTTCATTCACATTCCTGCCGGCACCGTGCATGCGATCGGAGCAGGCGTGTTGCTGGCCGAAATTCAGCAGATGTCGGACGCAACGTTCCGGGTCGATGACTGGGGCCGCATCGGGCCGGACGGCAAGCCACGCAAGCTGCATCCGGAAGAGGCACTGGCGGCGACCGATTTCGCCCGCGGGCCAGTCGGACCGGTGGAGCCTGAGAGGATCGCGTCGGAAAATGCGGAAGCCGTCCACGAAAACCTGGTCAGTACCCGGTATTTCGCCGTCGACCGCTGGATCTTGGATCGTCCGATCGATCTGGGAGATCCTGATGGCCGCAGATTCACGATTCTCGTCATTGTCGGTGGTCGTGGCGAAATCACGAGCGGCAACGGGCGGGAAACGCTTGAAATTCATCATGGGATGACCGTGTTATTGCCAGCGGCGGCGAAGAAAGTCAACGTAAGCCCGACGGAAGGCACGAAACTTGAGGTGCTCGCATGCACAGTTCCATCGAAAACCGTGTGACCCCGGGCGATGGGCCGCTTGTGGGGCGATTCGAATGGCGTGCCGCCCGTGCCACGATCCCGATGGCCGCGGGTTTGTCGGTTGCAGCGTTTCGGGCCTCGGTGATGCCTCGGTCATGGGCACTGCTCATGTCGGCCCTGATGCTCGATAACCTGGCTTGCGGACTCATTGGGCTGGACCGTCAGAAAGTCGCCCGGTCCTGGGTCGTTTCGGCCTCGCACATCCTGCCGGAACGATTTCAGGATTTGTTCGACAAGGCCTGGGTCGGTCCGCTGGGGCTTGTCGCACCGTTTCTTGACATGATCTCTTCACGCTCGGTTTTCGAAGCGTGTCAGGCCATCCCAGAGCTTTTGTTGACGCTGGCCATCTGGGGCGTTTTCGGCGGGGCGATCTGCCGTATCGCAATGGCCCGGATGACCCGGCAGCCGATCCCCGGCTATTTGCAGTCACTTGGCTATGCCTTGAGGCATGGCCATGCGCATTGGTTCGCTGTCGCCAAGATGGGGGCCCTCGGGCTGATTCTCAGCTTCATTCTGGCGATGCTCGGTGCGGTCACGCGTATTCCGGTCGCTGGGGAATGGCTCGCCTGGGTGGTCATTCCTGTGATGATCGTGCCTGCCGCGATGCTCGTTCTGGCTATTGCGGGCGTCTTTCTGGGCTGGCCTTTGCTGCTCGGGGCCGCGATGGTCGAGGAGTCGGACAGCTTCGACGCTTTGACAAGGTCGCAGTGTTACCTGTTTCAAGCGCCGGTGACGTGGGCGCTGACGATCAAAATCGGCATCCTGATCCATACGGCAGGATATTACGTGGTGCGCTGGTTTCTCAGGGCACTTGTCGCGGTTTTGCGGCACTCCGCAGTCGATTTCGGGCTGATGGAGAAAGGCATGAGCGCGACCGGCCGGAATTTCCCGGATCCGTGGACGATGCCTGAAGTCTCTTCAGGCGCGTTCGCATTCTGGGAGTCGGCGATCAAGCTGGCGGCTGTCACCTGGCCGACCGGATTCGTATTCGCCTTTTCGGCTGCGCTTTATCTGGCTTTGAAGGCGCGGGTCGATCTGGTAGCTCCGCAGGATGTCCGCATCGAGTGAATCGATTCTCCTGCCGCATGGCGATCAGATCGTTCGTCCGCCATCGAGCACCACGACCTGGCCGGTCATGAGGGTGGTTACATCCGCAAGAAACACGATGGCTTCGGCGATATCGTCGGGCGTCGCGGGTCGGCCAAGCGGAGTCAGCCGCATTGCCGATTCGACCATGTCCTGATGATCGGCCAGCCAGCGTGTCTGGACCGGCCCTGGGGCTACAGCGTTGACCCGCACATTCGGCGCGAAGGCTTTGGCCAGACTTTTAGTCAGAGTGATGACCGCGCCCTTGCTCGCCGCATAAGGGATGGAAGAGCCGCTACCCGCGATACCGGCCACCGAGGCGACATTGACAATCCGGCCCGTGCTTGCGGCCAGATACGGCATTGCCGCCCGGCAGCAGGAAAACAAGCCCTTGACGTTCACGTTCAGGATATCGTTCCAGACATGCTCCGTGACGGATTCGAGGTCGGTATGGTCGATGAAATGGGTCGTCGCGGCGTTGTTCACGAGCACATTCAGGCCGCCGAACTGGTCTACCGTTCGTTCGACCATGCGTCTGACAGCATTGTCGTCGGCGACGTCGGCCTGAATCGCGATCGCGCGAACGCCACGGTTCTCGATGTCCTGGACTGTCCTGGCAGCGTCGTCGGCACTTCGGGAATAATTCACGACGATATCGTAGCCCCGATCGGCCAGCATGAGTGCGGCGGATCGGCCGATTCCGGTGCCAGACCCTGTAACGAGTGCGACTTGACCTTTTCCGCTCATATCCGGATCGCTCACTTTCGCTGGTATGTCTGAGGAGAGTGCGGTCTGGGACCAGTGCTAATCGTTCAGGAAACAGGACGGGCCGATGTGACTCCGGGGGCGATCAGGGCTGGATCGGTTCAGTGAAGTCAGCCGCGACGCAATCCGCCAGCATGATACCCTTTCGTGTGAGGTGAATCGTGTGGCCGTCGTCCGAAATCAACCCGTTCGATTCGTGTTTGCGAAGCACGGGGCCGAACAGCGCATCCAGTTCGAAACCAGTACGAATGAAGAAATCGGCCCGGCCGATTCCGATCGATGTCCTTCGAATCATCAGCGTGGCCGTTTCGCCTGCCCGTTCGAGCGGTGACAGCCGTTCGCTCGGGCCCGTGACGTCCTCACCTCGTTCGATGCGGCGAATGTAGCCGGGCAGGTCACGAATGTTCGTAGCCCTGAGACCTGCGACGTATCGTGCCGCGCCCAGGCCGAACCCGTAATAGGCATCGTTTCGCCAGTAGACGAGGTTATGCCTGCATTCGAAGCCCGACTTCGCGTAGTTCGAGATTTCGTATTGATCCAGCCCTGCGGCGGAGAGGCGGTCGATGGTCGTCTCGTACATGGACGCCTCGAGATCCTCGTCGACCGGTTCCACGAGCCCGGCCTGGAGCCGTTTCCACAATTCCGTCCCTTTTTCGTAGACCAGGCCGTAACACGAGAGATGATAAGGCGCAAGGCCAAGTACGGTATCCAGATCGGAATTCCAGGTGCGGGTCGATGATCCAGGTGCGCCGAAAATAAGGTCGAGAGACCACTTCAGGCCGGCTTCGCGAACGAGTTCGACGGAACGGAACACATCGCGTGGAGCGTGGTTGCGTTCCAGTGCCGCCAGGGCGTCCGAATCGAACGACTGAGCGCCGAGGCTGACTCTGGTGACGCCATGGCGAGCGAGTATCGCAACTTTATCCCGGTCGAGCGTGCCGGGGTTGGCCTCGATCGTCCATTCGTAGCCGGGCAGAAGCCGAAAAGTATCGCGAACGATGTCGCAGAAGCGTTCCAGCTGCAGAGCCGACAGGCGTGTGGGCGTTCCGCCACCGACGAAGATCGTATCGAGCGAAGGAAGATCGTCGAGAGATCTCCGTATTTCGTGCCGGAGAGCGTCGAGATAAGCGTCCGCCAGGTCGTCCTGACCCGCGACGGATGCAAAGTCGCAATATCCGCACTTGTGAGCACAAAAAGGAATGTGCAGGTAAGCGGAACGCGGAACGATCCAGGAAGGATGTTCGGCAGGCCTCTGATCGAAAACGGGAATCGACGAACGCTCAGAGTCGGACGCCGGCCTGGCTGTCGTCACGGGACCACTTCCAGGAACTTGACCTCAGGCACGAATGATTTGACCGTCGGTTCAAGGATCATCGAAAGGCGAATGGCCGAAGACGCGCAGCCCTGACAGCTGCCCTTCAAACGAATGCGGGCAACTCGATCCTTGTCGACTTCGACGAGTTCGACCGAACCGCCGTCACGAGCCAGCTCGGGGTTGATCACACGATCGAAGACGTCGGAGACCCGTTTTCCTATCGGGTCAGCAGGATCGGGGTGCCATTCCTGAGTGATTTCTGATGCTTGTCGCGATTTCCATTGATCCGCGACGGAACACGCCGAAGTTGCGGACGTGTTCGATGGATTATCGGATTTTTGGGTCATCTCTGCGGCAGCCTTTCGATCAGGGGAACACCATATCCCTGATCTTACGCATCGGACGCCGAACCGTCCAAGCGATATTTCACGGAAGCGAGCGAGAACGCACGGCTACCTTCGATCACGCCTGGCAAGCGTGGCGAAGGTCATGCCGATTCGATCGTTCACGAGCGACAGATCGGAATCAATAATCGTCGTCGCGGTCCCGGCCACGACCCCGGCCGCGGTCACCACGGTCGCGATCACGGTCACCGCCTCGATCACGACCGCCCCCACCGCCTCCACCGCCCCCACCGCCGTATCCACCGCCGCTATCGCCGCCGTATCCTCCTCCGCCGCCGTAGCCGCCACCACCACCGCTGGCGTATCCGCCACCACCGCCACCGCCGTAGCCACCGCGGTAGCCACCACCACCACCACCTCCTCCGCCGCCACCTCCGGCTTGACGAGCACGTGCCTCGTTCACTGTCAGTCGACGGCCCTGGAAGTCCTGGCCGTCCAGGCTTTCGATGGCCTTGAGGGCTTCGGAATCGTTTTCCATCTCCACGAACCCGAAGCCGCGGCTGCGACCCGTTTCGCGGTCACTCAGCACCTGGGCCGAGATGACTTGACCGTATGTCTCGAACAATGCCTGCAAGTCCTGAGAAGCTGTCCCATACGGCAGGTTTCCAACGTAAAGTCGCTTCGCCATCGCGTTCATGCCTCCGGCAATGGAGGCTCTCCTACGAATCATTTGTGACGGAATACGTGGGACTCGTCCCGAAGTCCGTGCGTCGAACAGACTATGGACCGAATATGCCAGGCGGGAACGTGCCAACCCCTGCGAGATGATCGATTCGATGCGTATATGGCGGTTGGATGGATGAGTGGTTGGGCATTACTGCCTGCATCGTCAACGTACATCAATCGATCGGTTCCGACAAGACCAAATCTGCCTTTCGTCGAAAGGAATTCCGCGAATTTTCCGTGGAGATGGCATCGAAATCTCCCCGTATCTGGATTTGATTATCGAAGTTCGACGTGTTTCGTACCCCCTCAGCTCGATTCAGAACGCCTCTGCGGACACGATTTCGCCGCCGCCGACGGTTCCCAGAGCACGCCATACCATTCCCGCGATTCCGTCCTTGACGAAGCGGACGGAGCCGTCGCCGACCAGGGCATTCACGCCACCGGGATGCTTGCTGCGTGCCGTGATCGAGGAAAACGTCGGACCGCCCAGTTTCTCCCTTTGGCCCGTGATGTCCATAGGCACGGTCTGTCCCGCGGGCGTCTTTCCCAGAATCATGCGGTTCGGAGTCCACGCGGTCGTCAGCCCCGTGTGATGCACCTGTCCGTCCGTCCATTCCGAGTGAGCGGTCTTGAATTCGCAGCGACCGCCTCCCTGAAGTTCAGGCAGCCATTCTTCCGGACTGGCTTCCGGGGCAGGTGCTGTAAAGGGATCACGAATTTTCGACAATCCGCCGCAGTCTCGATAAAGCGGCAATTTGGCGATCCCTTCCGAGGCGATCACCGTGTTCGAAAGGCCGTCCGTGAAGGCCGCCAGCGGGCGGCTCCGGTTCGGACCGAACGGGGCACGGTTCGTCACGGCGGAAAATCCGCCCCAGACGTACCAGTCACCCATGATCCAGCCGTAATTCGTGACGTTCGAGATCCCCTGGTTGGCTGGAGCCGGATTTGGGTCAGGCTCCGAAGGGCAGATCAGCACCGCCATTTTCGACGACGAGACGGTGACGTTCTGCGGACCATCGGCCGAAAACCAGAAATTCGAAAGGTTGAAACTGTTCGACTGTTCGATCAGCGGCAAAAGCCTGGCATGAATGCTCCATCCGGTCCAGTTCGTGACGGTGTTTCCAGTTCCCTGGACCACGAGCGAAGGCGGAAACGCGCCGTGAATCGATTCGTAATTGTGGATCGCCAGGCCGAGCTGCTTGAGATTGTTCACGCACGCCGATCTCCGGGCCGCTTCGCGTGCCGCCTGGACGGCCGGCAGCAGCAGAGAAATCAGCACCGCGATAATCGCGATGACGACGAGCAGCTCGATCAATGTGAAGGCGTTTCTGGTGCGTTCCGGAGTGCGAGCAGGGATCGAAGTTCTGTTCATGTAAGATGATCGGTGAAGTGGTGTGTTCGAACACAGGGGGCGTCAGGGCAGGGGGATCGCTTGAAAGGTCCAGCGCACCGGTACGGTTTTCAGTTCGCCGGGTATTTCCACGACGAGCCCGTGGTCTTCGGGGCGTCCCGTGATATCGACGAAAAGCAGTTCGTATACGAGCTTGCCAGGGCCGTTGCCGGGGCCGACGGAGAAGCCGCCGTTCAGGGGTATGCGTGCGGAATCGGCCTTCGTCAGGGCGACTGTCGGTGCCAGGCCCGATTCACGATAACTGTCCAGGTTTTCCGCCCCCGCCGGCCGGGGTGTCGTGAGTTCGGCCCGAACTTTCCAGACTGGCGGATCAGCCTCGAATTCGAGGATCCGCATCGATGCTTGCCCCATTTCGGCCTTGGAGTCCTGCTTCGTGATATCCGGCACGGCCAGGCTCAGGGTCTTTGTCGGTAAGGTCAGCTCCGTTTCGATGCTCAAGGATTCGATTTTCGCGGCGTCACGCGGTGGGGCGGAAAGATTCAGATTCAAGTCGACGATCGGATTCTCAGGCCTGATCGCGAGTTCCATCGACTCGCCACTGACGGAGGCCGTGATCTTGCGTCCCTTGTCATCGCGGGCTTCGATTTTCGAAGTGTCCAGCTTCATCGCCAGGGGCCTGAGCCTGGGTTCCCAGACGAACTCCATACGCAGGTTCGCCGTCGACGCCCCGGTCGCGAAATCGCGTGAAACGAGCAACTGGTTGAGCGCGATGCGAAAAGCGTCGACATAGGCTACGTACTTCTCCTGCGGGGCAGGTTTGGCCGCATCAGGCATCATCGCGGCCCCTTCCAGATAACCGATCGCGCCTTCGGCGTTGTAATAGTTCAGCGAAAGACCCGCTTTTTCAGCGATTTCGTCGAGGGCTTCCAAGAATGGACGATCTTTCAGATCCAGGGCGATCGAAGGATTCGTCGCAACCTGGCCATTTTGTTCACGCAGATCGATGAGCGTATTGCCGGTCTGGCGCTGAAGCGCTTTCATGACATCGGAAAGCCGCAGCGATTCGCCGGTCAAGTTCACCTTCGCCGCACCGGTCGACCGATTGCCGGCTCCGTCCAGGGATTTCCGAATTTCCTGAAGTCTTTTGCCGGCACGTTCGCTGCCTGCGGAGTTCCCCGACGCCGGCAAGAGGGGCAGGATTTTGTCGCCCAGCTTGATCAAGGCCTCCTGTGCTTTGGCGGCCTGGGCATCGTCTTCCGAGCCGAGGCGTTCGATAAGCTGGTCGACCCGATCTTTCAGGGCATCCTGCGCCTTGATGCTCGCCTGCGAATAAGCTGATGCGATAAGCAGCAAAACGAAACATCGAAATCCAGGTCCGGGGCGATCCGGGCGTTCGAACCGTTGCATGCGAGCCTCTTTTCTCAGGAAAATTCCGGATCCGATCGCTCACGTCCTCGTCGGATTTCGCCGTAGGGCTTCCGAACCTCAATCGATTCGCCAGAGGCCATTTTCACAGACGACCGAATCATCCGCCAGAATTTTCCCGCCATCACGCAAATCGATGATGAAATCCCAATGCAGGGCCGATCGATTCGTGCCGCCGGTTTCCGGATAGCTCGACCCCAGCGCGACATGCGCTGTGCCGCCGATTTTCTCGTCGAAAAGGATCGAACCGCTGAACCGGTCGATTCCATCGTTCAGGCCCAGGCCGAGTTCGCCGACGAAGCTCGCGCCTTCGTCCATAGCGATCATGGCGCGCAGATAATCCTGCCCGACGGTCGCGGCGGCTTCGACCACTTTGCCTTTTTCGAAGGTCAGCGTAATGCCTTCCAGCCGTACCCCGTCCCTCAGAACGGGGCGAGCGCAATGCAGGCGGCCCTGCGCGGAATTTTCATGAGGACCTGTGAAAACTTCGCCGGAAGGCATATTGCGACGGCCGTCGGAATTGATCCAGGTTCGGCCAGTGACGTCCAGCGTCAGATCCGTACCTTCGGCGACCAGCCGAATTTTCGAGGCCACTTTCACCCGTTCGATCACTTTGGCTTGTCGCCGGCCAAGTTCCTGCCAGGCTGCCACGGGGTCGTCACGGTCGAGATACATCGCCGAAGTGACGAAAGATTCGTAATCCTGCATCGACATCCCGGCGAGTTGGGCGTAGGTTTCGGTCGGAAATTGCGTCAGGGCCCAGCGTCTGCCGGCCATCAGATGCCGAAGCGGCTCCCTTGCCTTTTCGTATATCGCTTTTTTCTCAGGGTCCGTTTCGGTCTTGACTTGCGATTCGGCCAGAATACGTATGCGTGCATCGGCTGAACTGGCATCTGCGTAGGTGCTTACGTGAACGTGGCGGATCTGGTCCAGGCTGCCGTGGCGGATCAGATATTCGGTCATTCCCGGGATTTCCAGGCGGATGATCGGCAAGGCTCCTCGCTTGATCGCGGCTTCGGCCGTCAATCGGGCCAATGGTTCCGCTGTGGTTTCCGAGGCGATCAGAACTGTTTCGCCCGGCTTGATCTGGACGCAGTAGTCCACAAGCAGGTCCGCCCATTTCCGCAGAGTTTCGGTGGTCATGGGATGTCTCCGCGATTCAGGATTCACAGATGGCCGCGATACGAACGAACTTGCCGAGCCGCCTGCCGGTCGTCGAACCAGAGTATGTTAAGAACACGAAACGACCGGTTACAATCCCTCATCAGCGGCTGCGACGAACGCTTGCCCGATTTCCGGCCGGGCAATGGCAGCCGTGAACGAGCTTCGGCGGATACTCGGCACGTGAACCAAGAAACACCCGGCATGAGCGGACGACCGATTCGGGAACAGGTGCTCGCCTGGTTTGCGATAACCGTCTTCTTCGCGATTTTCGTGGCCCCGGTTCTTTACGCTGCCTTATTTCTCAACGACATCGCCTCAGGTTCGGGGCGATTCGGCTTGATCTTGCCCGCGATCGTTCTGGCCGATGCCGAGAATCGTCAGTCATTGCTGATGGCATTTGGCGGCAGCTTTTCGGCGGTATTCGCGGCTTGCGTAATCGGCACCGGGCTTGGTCTTGCTTCGGCACAGTCCGGCAATCGGGTTTACAGGGCCGTTCGGGCACTCGCATTGCTTCCGGGTCGCATTCCGGCCTGGGTGTTTCCGGCTTGTTTCGCAGCAGGTCGAGCAGCAACCGGATTGAGTCCGATTCCTGATTCGATGATCGCTTATGTCTGGTTCGTCTGGGTCGGCTGGTGGGGGGCAGCACGAATCGGCGAGATTCTGGCGAATGCGGCCCGGAGCGTCACACGCGGCGAGTGGGATGCGGCGAGGACGCTCGCAGGCGGATCTCTGCCGGCAATGAAAGTCGCACTGATCCCGCGTGTCGCCGCGGATTATCGGAAAGAAGCGAAGCGAATCGCGGCGGTGTGTCTTTTCGATCCGACTCCGGTCTTTTTCCTGGGCCTGGCGAACTGGCCAATAGGCAAAGTTTCGCAGCTGTTTGCGGCAGGCGATCTGAGAAGTCTCGTCGATGCTTCCTCATGGCTGCTCTTGCTCTACGTGATCTGGACCATCGTCGCCTTCGCTTTCCGATTGGCATGCGGTAATCATTGCAGGGGAAACATCGTCATACAGGAAAGCTCTATCCCGTCGGATGTTACCGAGATCCCCGCGGCTCGTTCCCGGGCCTGGCTCTTGCCGGCGATGTGGCCTGTGCTTTTGGCTGCGATGCTGGCTGTCGCTGCATGCATCCGGCTAATTCAGAGCAGCAGCGGGTTTCGACTCGTGGAGATCGCCGTAACTCATTGGGAATGGATTGCTTCATGGACTCTCGGATCAGGAGTTGTCCTGGCGACGGGCTTGTTTCTGGCCATCCTTGCCAGATTCGCGAATGCGGTACGGGCGGTCCGATTCCTGAATGATCTCACTTCATTCTGTCCTCTGGAAGTTGCGATCTGTTCGGTCGGAATTCTCACTGTTCTGGCGGATCGATTCGTGACAGGCAGCAGTTCGGTCATTTTCGATCGATTGGCCAGCGAGATCTGGTTTCCGGTTTTCTTTTTCTTCGTGGCGGCCGGAATCACCACAGTGTCATTCAGGCGGTCCGACAAAAACGCATCACGATCCGGGACGCCTGAGGCCATGGCGCTGGCCGCTTCGGAAGCGGCAATCACACTTGGCATTCCGAAACGTCATGCGGAAGTTCTGGCAAGCCGAACGTGGCGGGGCAGTCACACCAAACTGCCGGTGGCAACGGTGCTTCTGTCAGCTTGGTGGCTTTGGAACTCGCCTTCCTGGGCAATCGTGCCAGCTTGGCGTCTTTCGCCGGTTCCGACAGGCGGGCAGGTTCTTGTGAGTCTCATTCAGGAACATGACAGTCATGAATCCGGTCTCGCCGGGGTCGTCATCGTGATGATCGTGGCCACGATTCTCGTGTTCGTCAAATGGGCCCCAGGCTCGAAAATCCGTCAGACGCGTTCCGTGCTTTAAGTCTTATGACGTTGTGCTTTGCGACTTGAGCTTTGAGGTCGATGGCAACCGGATTCTGCAATTTTGGCCGTGATTACGTTAGAATGCGGGGTCGAGAAGGGTGCCCTGATCAGGAAGACCGAGACAATTGGAGACGTTCGAAACGATCATGTCCATGCGACCTCCCGCGCGGCTTGTTTTGGAAAACGGGGAAATCTTCCGAGGATCCGGCTTTGGTGCCCCCGGCATCGCGAATGGCGAGGTCGTTTTCAACACCAGCATGACGGGATATCAGGAGATTTTGACCGACCCGTCGTATCATGGCCAGATCGTCGCCATGACCTATCCCGAAATCGGCAATTACGGCATCAACTCCGATGACGCCGAAAGCCGTAAGCCATGGGTGCGCGGTTTCGTGATCCGGTCGCTGGCCCAAAGGCCCAGCAACTTCCGGTCTGAAGAAGACTTGAACCACTACATGGAACGGCTCGGCATTCCCGGAATTCTCGGTATCGACACGCGTCGGCTCGTTCGCATGACACGCAGCCTGGGTGCGATGAGGGGTATGATCGCCGTCGACTCGGCTCTATCGGATACCGACCTCGTCGATCGTGTGAAGGCCAGCCCCGGCCTCGTGGGCATCGATCTCACCCGCGACGTCATGATCGATGCTCCGGTCGCCTGGAACGAGCCACTTTACGGCGAATCGAACGCCAGCGACGGCAAAGTGGCCAAACACGTCGTGGCACTCGACTTCGGTATGAAGTGGAACATACCCCGGCACCTGGTTTCTTCAGGTTGCAGGGTCACGGTCGTTCCAGGAAGTCATCCGCCGGACGCGATCAAGGAATTGAAACCCGACGGAATCTTCGTTTCCAATGGCCCTGGCGATCCGGAGCCTCTCACCGGCGCGATCTCCACTCTTCAGAAACTGATGGTCGATTGTGCGGAGAAGGACGGAGTCCCGATTTTCGGGATCTGCCTGGGGCATCAGCTCTTGGGGCAGGCTCTCGGCGGCCGTACGTTCAAGCTGAAATTCGGCCATCGCGGAGCGAACCATCCCGTGCGGAACAATCGCACGGGCCGGGTGGAAATCACCACTCAGAATCATGGTTTCGCGGTCGATGCGGCGAGTATGCCGGATCACGCCGAAGTGACTCACGTCAATCTGAACGATAATACGGTGGAAGGCTTGCGTCATAAAAGCCTGCCGGTGTTCTGCGTTCAGTATCACCCGGAGGCTTCCGCCGGACCGCATGATTCGGCCTATCTCTTCGGCGAATTCAAAGCTGCGATGAACAAACGGGGCTGATTGCCTTCGTTTGTCCATCGAGATCATTTCAGGTCAATGGCTTCCATCCGAATCCGTCATTTCGGTTTCGGATTCGTCAGGTCGATGGCTTTGGTCGACTTCGGCTGATAGTCCGGGACGACGATTGGCTTCGAACCAGACGTTTTCGATGCGGGGGCCGTGCGTGATCCGCCAGCCCCGATCGCCGCGGGCGACTTCTGGGCCTTCATTTTCTCCTGGATCTTGGCCGTGATCTTGTCAGGCAGGGGCGGAAGAGGCTGAGGGGCCAGGAATGGAAGGACGTCCGTTCGTCGTCCGCCCGTGAGTTCGACCACAATCGGCGCGACCGGTTCGCTGGTCAGGTCGATGTCGTAGGTTTTGCGGGTTTCCCGAGAAGTGCCCTCATGCATGATCACTTCAAGCTGGGCCTTACGGACCATGGACTTGGGATCTTCCGGCGAGTTATAGGCCGTATTCACTCGAACGGTGTATTTGCCGTCGAATCCGCGCGGGCAGACATACGCTTCTTCCGCGGATGAGTCCGCTTTCGTGCCGCGGCCGTTCGAAATCAGCGAGCCTCCGAACACCGTACGAGGGGTGTCGTAGTTGGCAGTCGCCCCCAGTGGTTCTTCGATCGCGAGGTCCAAATCCGCAGTGCCTGTCCATTTCAGGCGGATGACGAGGTCCCGAGTCGCCGAATCGGCATACCTTTCCATCAGAACCCTGGCTTCGTCGGCACGGTCGGAGGATTTGAGCGACTTCACCAGCGCTTCGGTCCGCATTTTGGCTTCGCGACGGACACCTTCATCGGTACCAGGCCAGCCGATCGAAAGGATCGAATCCATTGCATCGGCCATGCGGGCAGGGTTTGCCGTCCGTTCCGCCATCAGGACATTCATCAGCATCGGTTCGATCCGATGCGGCACCTTTTTCTCGAGCTTTTCGAGAATGTCGCCCAGGTTCGCTTTGTACCCAGGGGCACCGACAGGTTCCAGCCAATTGCGAAGCAGAAGAATATCGGCGACCTGAAACAGATCGTTGGGGTTTTCGGAGTCTTTCGCCAGATGAGCCGCATAGCCGGCGAGGGTTTTCGCTTCCTGCTCGTCGCCTTTGTTGATTTCGATCGCGGCCAGAAGGGCATCGTACATCCAGACTTCCGCCATGTCCGAATGGTGCCGCAGATAGCCGCGAAGGGCTCCTTCGATATCGCGAAACTTTTTGTCCACTCGCAGGAGGGCGACCAAGCCAAGCAAATCTTCCGGATCGTCGTTCGCTTTCGGAGTGGCGTAATAGTTGTCCCAGAAGGTAATTGGGTCGGCAAGTTTCTGTTTGGCGAGAGTTTTCGCGGAAGGGTTCGCAGCATTTCTTTTGGCTGCTTCCCGCTTGCGATTCTCACGTTCCATGAACGTGCCGCTGGGTTGTGGCAAGCCCCCGGAACGCAAAGAACCAGGCACCGATTGCGATGCCTGGTTCGGTCTGTTTGCGGGGTTTGCGGGGCCTGGGTAAGCCTTGTTCAATTCATTTTTTTTTCCTCGAACGTACGGGCACCCTGGCCAGGGCCCTGGGGAGCGACGGGCATCGAACGCATGCCGCCACCCATGCCACCCATGCCACCGCCCATGCCGCCCATGCCACCGCCCATACCACCCATACCGCCGCCGCCCATGCCGCCCATGCCACCGCCCATGCCGCCCATGCCACCGCCACCCATGCCGCCACCCATGCCGCCCATGCCACCGCCCATACCACCGCCACCCATAGGAGGGAAGCCGGTCATGAGGGACATCGGAATGAGGGCGAGGTCGGCGACGGGGTAGACGCGACGATCGGTCGGCAGGTCTTCCGCGGCTTTCCACGAGATGAACAGGACGCCGTCCTGAACCGTGTAGGTCAAGTCAAGCTGGTCGAGCATGATCTTGAGAGCGCGTTTCAGCGGCACGCCTTCAAGATTCAGCGTGACTGGCGATTGCATCGTCGCGCTGGCGTCTTCGAGGCCGATCGGGTCGACGTGGATCTGAATGCCGTTGTCGTTGGGCCCCTGGGTGTTCTGGGTGATGTACTTCAGAACGTCTTCCAGAGGAGTTTCGTTGGGGAAGGGCAACGAGATCGGGTCGTTGAGCTTGTCGATGATCGACTGGCTCTGGGGGTCACGCGTGACGAGGTCGGTCGCTTCACGGTACTTGGCGCGCTTTTCCGTGATTTCGCGGAACCGGTCCACAGGCGGGTAAGCGATGAACTGGTCGTCCGGGAAGGGAACCGCCGCGCGGTCGACGTCCGCCAGCGAAAGCATGAAGTTGAATTCTTTCAGAGCCTCATATTCGCGGGCGAGGGCGTAGAAACCGATCCGGGCGGCGACAATTTCGGCCGCGATCGGGGCTTCTTCGTTAGGCCTCATCGCACGGGCCTTCTGAGCCAGCAGGCGTGCCTGGACGAATGGCTCGACCGATTCGGAAATGCTCCCGAAACCGCCGGAGTACATGACGTTATAGATGCCCTGATTGATCAGGTTGTCGAACTGTTCCAACAGGACGTCGACGGTTTTATTGACGTCTTCGTATTCCTGGAGGGCACGGGAACGTGCTTCCGCGAGCGAACCCAGGCGGGCATCTTCAGCCTGCCGTTCCAGAATCCGTTCTTCTTCCCGCGTAGCAGAAAGCAGCGAAGCCTGAATCTCACGGTCGAGACGTACCCGTGTCGCTTCAGGAACGTCCGTCGCTGAGCGGACCATGTTCTGGGCCTGACGCAGAGCGTTCAGGGCCGCATCCGGGTTGTTGGCGTTCAGATAGTTGCGGGCAGCCTGCTGCTTCTGGCGAATTTCGGCCGCGAACTGCTGATTCCGGACCGATTCCATCTGGGCGATGTTTTCCAGCGTCGCCGTTTTGTTTTCGCCGGCAACTACTGGCGGTTGCTCTTCGGCAGGGGCGGGAGGATCCTGCATAGGCCTCATCGCAACCTGACGGACATCGCCGATCTGATCGATGCCCTGACGAGCCTTGGCGTTCGATGGATCGAGCTTGAGAGCCTGATCGAAGAACTTCCGGGCGTCGGCCGATTGACCCTGTGATTGAGCCTGACGACCCAGGTTGACAAGCTGATCGGGAAGCGGGATCGATTCCGCGATGGCGATATCGACCAGGCCCCATGACATCCCGGCAAACGCCAGGGCAAGTGTTCTGTTTCGCAGACGGGAACGGTTCAGCATGTCGCGAGTCTCCATTTCAGCCTTCAACCAACGACGATTTTCGGATTTGCCCGATTCGGTTCCCTCGTGGCGACCTTGCCGCTCCGGAATCCCTGACGATCGCGATCGCGCGTTCTACCAATTCTGGACCGTTTTCCCCGGCCATGCACTGCATCCAATATACCATCATTTCCGCGTCGAAGGCCGCAACGTACGGATTTGTCCGGAGTATGTGCGGATCTGATCGGAAATGAGGAATCGGCAAACTGGCTGAATTGTGTCGATGAGGCAAGTATCGCATGTTCGAAACGACTATGCCAGTGCAGCACGGCCGGTTCGTATCGATTCGGTTGTCTGGTACCGCGATGCGACCGTCAGAACCGTCACGATCCGTCCGAGCTTCGAAGTTAATGACGTAACAGATCCGATCTTTATTCGATCGGGAGTCGGACGGGTCAAATTTTTGGACGCGGATCAGCGAAATGCGGACCGGTGCTCGTATTCGATGACGACTCAGCGAAGCAGGTTATTTCGAAAAGGAGAAATGAGAAAGCCCCGGAGCGCGTCCGGGGCTAGTCGGCTGGTTCATCTTGCGGAACAGACCTGCCAGCTCACATCTATCAGTAAGGGCGGGTCATGACTTTCGACCATAAGGCAATAGCCTCGGCCGTCTTGCGGAAGGCGTCACGGATCGTTGAGCCCGGGGCTGCCTCGATATCCGAATTGTGGGAGTCGGGGACGCGAACCAGCGATTCGGCCGGTTCGGACCGGTCTTCCATGCTCTTTTCGATCAGGATGGCGAGCCAGTCCGAAGTGATAGATTCCACAGGCGTTACGACGACTTTGGCAGGTTCTGTGGGTTGAGATGCCACCACCATCGGCGGGGTTTCGACGTCGCCTTCGTCATCGACCCATTGCCAGGGGCCGATGTCGGCGGAGTTGACAGGAAAAGTCATCTCGATCGATTCGAGGATCGTGTCGAATTCACCGCACTTGCCGGCAGCGATGGTCGACCATTCCTGGCTCGCAGCGTCGATGGGGCGAGCCGCAAACTCTTCGGAGACGCTGCGAATCAGATCTGCTGCGGAGGGAAGGACTTCTGTCGCTTCGACAGCTGGGGGCAAAGGATGGATGACCGGTTCGAGAGGAATCCGCCGGGCATCGATCGCCGCTTGTTCGATACTGGCCTGTTCGATGGCGGGCCGGGCCGCTTCGACCGCGAATTCATCGAGGATGTTCGCGAATGTTTCGTCGATCGTATAGATTTTCGTTTCGCCGCGCACATCGGCAGCGGCCTCAGAAACAGCTGCTACGGCAAGAAGTTCCGATCCGTCGGGAAACCGGGAAACCAGCTCCGTTCCGACGTCGGAAAGAGCCGCGGACAATTCCTGGTTCATTTCGTTGACCAGCGAGCGGCAGGTGTCCACGCTCGGCAACGGAAGACTCATCGATACGACCATCGCCGTCAATATCATGCGAAGAGCCATGGGGAGAACGCTCCTGAGTCGTGTCAGCGGTGCTCCCTTGTCCCTCCCTGGATGGGGTCAGCGACCGAATGCTTCGGATCTGTTCAACATTTTCCTGTCTACGCAAGAGTTATCGTCCTGCGATGGATAGGGGCTTAAATCCAGCTGGCTAAAAATTTAGGATTGCGGTATCAGGTTTGTTTCGGCAAGGACGGCTGGTCAGGCAAATTAATCTTGTTGATCATGGCTTTTCTTGCTGCGATAAGTTATCCGATGAGCTGGACGATTCCGGTTGCGAAAAAGGTTCCAGTCGCTATGATGTCGTGCGATATTGGGGTCAAGGAACGCCAGAAATCAGGGAAGGTCATGGGCAAGAAGACGTTAGTGACGGGTGCGGCGGGGTTCATCGGCAGCCATCTCGTCGAAACGCTGGTCGAAGCTGGTCATGACGTTCGCGCCTTCGTGCGATATAACGGCAGGGACGACCGGGGCCATCTGGATCGTCTGCCAGCTCAGATCACGAACTCCATCGAGATCTTTCGCGGCGATTTGAAAGACCCGGAATCGGTCCGTAAAGCCGTGCGTGGACAGGAGTGGGTACTGCACCTGGGGGCACTCATCGCGATTCCGTATTCCTATCAGAATCCGCTCGACGTCGTTCAGACGAACGTTCTTGGCACGTGTCATGTCCTCGATGCGGCTAAGGATTGCGACTCGATCGAAAGGGTCGTTCTTACCAGCACTTCCGAAGTCTATGGGACTGCTCAGTACGTGCCGATCGACGAATCGCACCCGCTGGTCGGCCAGTCACCGTACGCCGCGACGAAAATCGCTTCGGACGCTCTGGGGCTCTCCTATTACCGCTCCTTCGGTTTGCCGGTGACCGTCTTGCGGCCGTTCAACACGTTCGGTCCGCGTCAGTCGGCACGGGCGATCATTCCGTCGATCATCAGTCAGGCCCTGGTCAGTCCCAGAATCCGCCTTGGATCTCTTGATCCTCGCAGAGACTTGACTTACGTCAAGGATACCGCCTCGGCGTTCGTCACGATCGCGGGCTGTGACGCAGCACTGGGCCGAAGCGTCAATGTCGGACGTGGCGAAGATTTGACGATCGGAGAACTCGTCGAAACGATTGGACGTCTGATGGGAGTTCAGATCGAAGTTCAGACGGACGAGCAGCGGGTAAGGCCCGCGAAGAGCGAAGTCGGGCGTCTTCTGGCCGGAACGAAGCTGGCCCAGGAGTTGTTCGGCTGGAAGTCGCAGCACTCGCTGGAGCAAGGGCTTGAGGCGACGATCGCCTACATCCGCGAACATTTGTCCGATTATAAGGTCGGCCAGTATACGACCTGATCGGTCAGAACGAGCTCGAGGAGCCAGCTTCGCACCCATGCCTGCAAGATTGCGTGGGTGCATCTCGCTTACTCAACGCGTTTTTCGAATTGTCCAGCTTGTCGTTTGCGTTTTCGGATCAGGATTGCGGCGACCACCCAGAGCAGGGTGGCCCAGCCGATGCCGTAAATCAGGTAGGCGTCATGGATTCTGTAAATCATGGCCCAGCCGGTGGCCCATGTCCAGACGGCCGCCACGACGAACCAGGGGCTGACTATCCAGGCCGTCATTGCCCAGGCGAAGCAGGAAAGGCTCGCCCAAGCCGGCTTGAACCAGTTGAAAGCGTTGGCCTGCGCTGCGGACATTTCACTATAGCTCGTGACGCTGAAGGAAATGATGAGGAATGTCAACCAGACGCGTGTCAGCACGCCGATCAGCGGGTGAGAACGGCTCCAGCCTCGACCATGAAGTTTACGGAGCATTAAGATATTCGCAGCCAGCTGCGCCGACCATGTGGCCAGGTAAGGCAGTGGGGCGATCGTCACATAACGATAAAGGATATGGCAGACGATACAGGCGGTCAGGTGGAAGACGCCGATCCAGATCAGGCTTTCCGGCCACGGACGATCAAGGCCGATTCGGATGAGCCCTTGTCGAAGCCGGCTCCAGTCGTCGAACGCTTCCTGCCGATTTTCGTCCGCCGCGTTCATGTTCATCATGGTCCCGGGTTTGAGCGCCAGTACTTTATCAAATCAATTATGCATGGCGAATCGGCCTGACGTCGTCGCCCTATCTCGCGAACAGGTTCCGACGAAACTATTTCGGCTGAAGACGCTTCGTTGTTATGATTGTGGCTCCCGAACCGAAATCGATGAATCGACGAGTCGACATCCGACCGATCTGGAGTATTTTCCGCGTGACCCAATCCGCCGTAAGAATCGAAAAACTGCCTAACGGATTGACGATCGTGGCCGAGCCGATGTCGGCTTTGCGATCCGCAGCCATGACCCTGCTCATCCCCGCCGGAGCCGTTTTCGATCCGGCAGACAGGCTGGGGCGATCCGCGATGCTGGCGGAATGGCTGGTTCGCGGGGCAGGGCAAAGGGATGCTTCGGAACTCGTGGCCGCATTCGACTCGCTGGGGGTTACGCATAACCAATCCGCCTCGGTAACTCACCTGTCGCTATCGGCCGCGATGCTGGGCACCAGCGTGGAACCGGCTCTGGAACTGATGGCCGATATGGTTCTGCGGCCCCACCTCGGGGCCGAATCGCTCGAACCGATTCGCGCGCTGGCACTTCAAAGCCTTTCGAGCCTCGAAGACGATCCCGCTTCGCTCGCAATGACCGAACTGCGTAAACGCTATTTCGGGCCCGCATGGGGTCGTCATTCCGGTGGTGAAGCGACCAGCCTGGAAGCGATGAGTTGCGAAGACATTCAGGCCGCTTATGAGACACTCATTCAGCCCTCTGGCGCAATTCTCGCGATCGCCGGTTCGCTGGATTTCGACCGGACGAAAGATCTCGTCGCCCGGCTTTTCGGCGACTGGAAGGCTCAGCCTGTCGAACTGCCGACTCATGTATCGCCGGAGCCGCAAGTCGCGCACCACACGAAAGAAACGAACCAGTGTCAGATCACCATGGCGTTTCCGACACTCGACATCAATCATCCGGACTATTACAAGGCCCGTGCCCTTCTGGCGATTCTGGGCGGTTACGCGTCCGCGAGGCTGTTCACCGAAGTTCGTGAAAAGCGGGGCCTGTGTTACACGGTCTACGCCGGTTACGAAGCGATGCACAAGCAGGCCGCAGCGCTGATCTACGCAGGGACGGGATCGGACCGGGCCCAGGAAACGCTGGATGTGACTCTAGGCGAACTCGATCGGTTGCGCAAGGACGGAATCGACGAGGAAGAGCTTGACATGATGCGAGCAGGGCTCTTGAGTGGCCTGGTCATGCAGCAGGAATCGAGCCTCTCCCGTTCCGCCACTCTGGCCGCTGATTTTTACCATCTCGGCCGTGTACGCTCGATCGACGAGATTCGTCTCGCCCTGGCCTCGATCTCGGCGGATGACGTGAGCCGACATGCGAAAGACCTGGATCTTGAGAACCGGACGATCCTGACCCTCGGCCCCGAACCATTGAGAATCGGTTCTGCCTGAGTGGAAAGAACTGAGCAGAAAGAGATTAGGAGTCGACTGTCTTGCCTCGCCCCAATACGACCGATCGTCGGAGTTCACTGAAATGATCGCCCCTGACGCAATTCGACGGATGATCCTTGTCATCAGAAATCACCTGGTCGGTGTCGTCGCCCTGACCGGCAAGGTCGTCGCCGCCTTCGTGACCGCCGTGTTCGCCGGCCTGGGGGCGGGGCTCGTTCTTGGTGTCACGCTGGCTTTGATCGCCGCTTTGGGGCTTGCGGGCATTCGCGTGCAGGCCGACGACCTCGGCGTGGCTGACGAGCCGTCCGTCGTGATCGACGTGACCCCGAGACTCGTCTGACCGATTTTTCACCGGATCGAATAAACCAGAGGTTCCAGAGGATGATGAGTTTCCATGAAGCCCGGCTTGCCAACGGGCTGACGGTGGTTGCCGAACTGAACGAACAGGCCCATTCGATCGCCACCGGTTTTTTCGTCAAAACCGGAGCACGCGACGAAACCGGTGACGAAAGTGGCCTTTCGCACTTCCTTGAGCACATGCTCTTCAAGGGCACGCTCAAACGCGACGCGCTGGCCGTGAATCGAGATTTCGACCGTGTCGGAGCCCGCCATAACGCCCAGACGAGCGAAGAAGATACGATCTATCACGTCACGGCACTTCCTGAATATATGCCTGCGGCGTTCGACGTCCTGGCTGACATCATGAGGCCCGTCCTGCGTGAAGAGGACTTCGACACCGAGAAAAAGGTGATCGTCGAAGAAATCAAGATGTACGACGACAACCCGATGATGGTTGCCTACGAAGCGGCCAAGGCAGCCCACTTCGGCCGTCACCCGCTGGGTGGCAGCGTCCTGGGCACGGTCGAATCGATCGAGGCCATGAAGGTCGAGCGCATGCGCGATTACTTCCGCAGGCGCTACGCCCCCGAGAACATCGTGCTGGCCTTCACTGGCCGTGGCGAATGGACCCAGCTGCTGGACCTGGCGAAATCGCGGTGCGAAAGCTGGGAGCCGGTCGGACAACCCTCCCGAACCGTCGCCGAAACTTCAGGGTGTGGCGGCTTCCGTTGTATCGAGCGACCTGATGACCAGCAGGAGACGCTCGTGCTCGTGAGCGCTGCGCCGTCACTTGAAGATCGAGCCCGTTACGCCGCAGGGATTCTGGCCGTCGCTCTGGGCGATTCGAGTGGTTCAAGGCTCTACTGGGAGATCGTCCATCCCGGTCATGCGGATATGTGCGACCTTTCCTATCAGGAATATGATCACGCCGGGGCCTATTACCTCTTCCTGGGATGTGATCCCGAATTCGCAGAAGCGAATCTCGATCGTGTGGCACATGTGCTGCACCGGGTGCGGGATCATGGGATCGGTCAAGAAGAAATTGACCGGGCCCGCAACAAAATCCTGGCACGTTCGATGATTCGGGCCGAACGGCCAATGGGCAGGCTCATGCCGGTCGGAGGATATTACACGTACTTCCGGCGGCATGTACCGCTCGACGAGGAGATTGCGGCCTATAATGCCGTGACGCCCGACGACATCATTGACCTCATGCATCGATTCCCGATGAGGCCGATGACACTTGCCGCAGTCGGTCCACGCCTGGATCTCGAACCGGTCGAATGACAACTTCGGGAAGGGGCAAATGCGAATGCAGGTCTTTGATCTGCCTCGATGCCGATGTCCAGAGAAACATCGGGGCTCGACTTGCCAAGCTTGTCCCGATCTTGTATAGTCTTCGGAATCGACGCCCGGGTTCGGTTTCCGAATCCGGGCTCAAATCGTTCGTCGCGTGACCCTGGGCGGGTGCGACGTCGCGGAGCATTCAGGTATTGCGCTCCTGTTCCCCGGATCGATTCGGCACAAGTCAATCGTGCCGGCGATTCGAATGGATCCTGTTTCAGACAGCGAGAACTTCTTCAAGATGAGTACGATCGTGACGGTCGCGGCGAAACCGCGAGAAACTGTGAAGAATAAAGGCACGGGTACGCGAGTGAGCCGTCGCTTGCGTGCCGCCGGCGACGTTCCCGCGATCATTTACGGTCACAAGCAGGCTCCGCAACCGATCAGCCTGAAGTCTGACGATATTGCCGGGATTCTCAAGCGCGGTTCGCACGTCCTGAATCTGGACCTCGGCAACGGCAAGTCCGAAACGGTTCTCGTTCGCGACCTCCAGTGGGATTACCTCGGCCGCGAAGTGATTCACGTCGATTTCTTCCGTGCGGATCTCACGGAACTCGTCGAGAGCGAAGTTCGGATCGAAATCCGTGGCGAAGCCCCTGGCGTCAATGAAGGCGGCATGCTGGACGTGCCCCATCACAGCGTGAAGGTGCGTTGCCGGGCTGATCAGATTCCGGATTATATCCGCGTCGACGTATCGAACTTGCACTTGGGACAAGTGATTCACGTCAAGGAACTGCAGTTGCCTGCTGGGGTTGCGGCTGTTTCAGGGCCTGACGAAATCATCGTCCACCTGATTCGTCCGGCTGGTGCCGTCGAAGCGACGGAACCAGCGGCGACCGAGCCTGAGGTCATTTCCAGACCTGAGAAGAAGGCCGAAGTCTGAATTTCGACCCTGGCTCGTGAGGGCCAGGGGAATCGATCGTCGCGGAGTGCGTGAGTCGTGTCCGGTCCCAAAATCGTCGTCGGATTGGGAAATCCGGGATCGAAATACGATCGGACACGTCATAACGTCGGCTTCGACGCCATCGATCGTCTCGTTTCCGGACTTCCTGGCTTTCGTTTCGCGAATCGATTCGATTCCGAAGTGGCGGAGATCGAAATCGATTTCCGTAAAGTTCTGGTGGTGAAGCCGACGACGTTCATGAACGCGAGCGGTAAGGCCGTATCCGGAATCGTCCGATTTTACAAGATTCCTCTTGAGGATCTTGTCGTAATTTGCGACGATTTGAGTCTTCCCCTGGGCCGGGTGCGTATTCGGCCTGGTGGAGGTGATGGCGGTCAGAAAGGTTTGCGCGATATTGCTCGTGTTCTTGGGACTGATAGGTTCCCCAGGATGCGAATCGGTATCGGCGATCGTGGGCTGATGGACGCCGCCGATTTCGTTCTCGCGAAGTTCCGTCCGAGCGAACTGAAAGTTCTCGAGGATGGTTTGCTGACAGCGATTCAGGCGATTGGGGTTTGGGCTTCCCGGGATCTGGAAACGGCGATGAATCGTTTCAACGGCCCTTCCGACCCCCATGCCCCGGCGACGAAGTCCTGACCTGACGTTTTGACCGAAGATGCGTTCTTCGGTGCGATGTATGCTCCTGATCCATATCGCGGTGGCTTCTCCGAAGATGTGGGAGATTGCGGCCACCGGTTTCCTGGAGGTTCGATCCTTGCCCGTTCACACGTACGAAGCGATGTTTCTTCTCGACGCCGCCAAAGCCTCGGTCAATTGGGACGAGTCGGTCGCTCAAGTTCATGAAATCCTGACTCGTCAGAATGCCGAAATCGTCGCGACCCGTCAGTGGGACGAGCGCAAGCTGGCCTATCCGGTCCAGGGCCATCGTAAAGGCATCTATATGCTGACTTATTTCAAGGTTGACGCGCAGGCTCTTGCCACGATCAATCACGATTGCCGTCTGAATGATCTGATTCTTCGCGAGATGGTTCTGAAGATCCACCCGAAGCTGGTGGAACCTCTGATCGCTTCCGCGATGAGCTCGACTCCCTCTGTGGAAGACGAACGCCGATCCGACGACGAATACGATGATCGTCCTCGTCGTCGCCGTCGTGACGAAGAGTGATTTTCGTACGATTGCCCTCATCGACGTCCGCTCGCAGGTCTGACTCCGGCGAATCGAAACAGGTGCACAGATGGCGGATTTGAACAAAGTCTTTCTGATCGGTCGACTGACTCACGACCCGGAACTGCGTTACACGCCGAATGGCACCGCGGTTTCGGATCTCAAATTGGCGACCAGCCGGAAATACGCCACACGCGAAGGCGATACCCGGGAAGAGACTTTGTACATTGTCGTCACTGTCTGGAACCGTCAGGCCGAGAACTGCTGCCAGTATCTCAAGAAAGGCCGCGCGGTGCACGTCGAAGGGTATCTCAAGGAAGAAACCTGGGAAACCCGTGAGGGCGAGAAACGATCCAAGATCAAGGTCGAAGCGGAGCGGGTCCAGTTTCTCGACCGTCGGGAAGATGGACCTTCCTCCCCACCACCGTCTTCGGATGAAGGTGGCTTTCATGCTCCTTCCGGTGGTGCTGCTCCTCGACGGATGTCAGGGCCTTCGATGACGGAACGTGCGGCTCCGCCCCGCAAGCCCATGGCTCCCGCTGAGCCAGGGCCTCCTGATTCGGCCGACGATATCCCGTTCTGACGCATCGGACGGCATTACGGCCTGCAAATCCGTCGAAAGACAACGAACAACAGCGAATCGCGAGAATTTCGAGAGGAAAGGTACTCAAGAATGGCAAGCACAGCAAAGTCCGCCAAATCGGCCAAGGGTAAGGCGAAGCCAGCCGGCCCGCCGCGTCAGCCAGGCGTCGAACGCCGTAAGAATCACCCGCTGCGTGCCAAGAACGGCCAGCAGACGGTAATTTTGACCCACAACGTTCCTTACGTCGGCAAGACTGGCGACGTCGTGAAGGTCCGACCGGGTTTCGCCCGGAATTACCTTGTGCCTCAAGGTCTTGCGACATTCGCCACGGCGCATAACCTGCGTATCGTCGAGCAGCACAAGAGACGCACCCGCGAACTCGAAGCCGCCAGGCGTTCGGAACTCGCCAGCCTGGCTGCCCAGCTCAATCAGAAATCCGTTACGATCGAAGCCAATTCGAATCCGGAAGGATATCTTTACGGCTCGGTCAACGCCGATCAGATCGCCACGGTGCTTCGCTCGCACAACTACGAAGTGACTGAAGAGATGGTCAAGATCGACGGTCCGCTCAAGGAAGTCGGTCAGTACACCATTCGTCTTCACCTCGGTATGGACGTCGAAACCGAGATCAATCTCTGGGTCGTTCCTGCTCATACGGAGTGATTTCACTTCGTACTTCAGGCGTCTTCAGTATCAGGTTTAAGAACCCAGTCGTCGGTTTCGGTCACGCCGAACGATCGCTGGGTTCTTGCGTCGAATCTGGATCGGACGCGATCGGATCCAGTCCAGGCTATGCAAACAGGACTTCGACATGGCCCGCTTGGAAGACGAGCTGATCACGACGACCAACGGCAAGAACTCGGTAGTCGATCGCCTTCCTCCGTTCAGCCTCGAAGCTGAGCGGGGCCTCCTCGGCAGCGTCTTCCTCGACAATAACGTTCTGCACGACATCACTCAGGTTCTTAAGCCCGAGGATTTTTATCGCGAAGCACATCAGATCGTTTATCGCGTCATGCGCGAGATGTATCTGGAAAATCGCCCGGTCGATTTCATTACTCTCGCCGACGAACTGATCCAGCTTCAACAGTTCGACAAGATCGGGGCCGAAGAGGGGCTGATCGACCTTACCCAGGCCGTTCCTCATCCCGCGAACGCCAAGTTCTACAGCGAAATCGTCAAGCAGAAGGCGGTCATGAGGGCGCTGATCAAGGCGTCCTCGGAAGTTCTTCAGCTTTCCTACGCGAATACGCTCACGGCGGACGAACTGATCGAGGCCGCCGAATCGCGAATCTTCGAAATCTCGGACGCCCAGGCCGCTGGTCAGACCGTCGAATTGTGCGACGTCGTGCTTTCGGCCATGGACCGGATTACCGAGCGGTCCGAGAACAAGTCAGCCGTTTCCGGCGTCGGCACGGGTTTTCAGGATCTGGACGATATGACCGGCGGGTTTCAGGGCTCGCAGCTCATCATTCTTGCCGCCCGCCCGTCAATGGGCAAGACGGCTCTGGCACTGAACATACTCGATCACGTGGCCGTCAATCTGGGCAAGGCGGTGCTGTTCTTCAGCCTCGAAATGGGGCAGATGGAACTGGCGGAGCGGCTGCTGGCCGCACGCGGCCGTGTCGAAGGGCACAAGCTGCGTACTGGCCAGCACCTCGGTACGCTCGAAATGTCCAAGATCGGCGAAGCTTTCGAAACGCTGCGCAGCGTGCCGGTGTTCATTGACGATACACCGTCGCGAACGGTTCTCCAGATTACGGCGAACGCACGCCGGCTCAAGTTGCGCAACGAAATCGGCCTGATTCTGATCGACTACATCCAGCTCATCGAGCAGGAAGATTCACGCGAGAGCAGGCAGGAGCACATCGCCAAGGTCAGTCGCCGCCTGAAGACGCTTGCCCGTGAACTCGAAGTGCCTGTGATCGCTCTCTCCCAGCTGAATCGGGGTGTGGAAACGCGCGAAGACCGTCGGCCTCGTATGGCGGACTTGCGGGAATCGGGCGCGATCGAACAGGACGCCGACATCGTCCTGCTGCTTCACCGGCCCGAGTATTACGACCCGAACGATTCGCCCGGCCAGGCGGAACTGATCATCGCCAAGAACCGCTCGGGCGCGACCGGAACCGCGAAATTCACGTTCCTGCGGGATATCATGAAATTCGAGTCGTTATCGCAATACGACGAACGGTTCGTTCCGGCACCCACGGAATTACGAAACACGGACAACGATCCGTTCTGACCGGTCCTCGTCTCGCTCAGACGGGCTCGTATTCGGGATTCCGGCTGGCCGAAGCCACGCTCATCATTTCCGATGGGATCAGGGCCGTCAGATTCGTTTCAGGGCGAATCCCGGTAGCCTGGCCTGCGAGCAATGTCGCTGTCAGAGGAACCTCACCGGGAGCCTCCAGTTCGCAACGGAAAGTGCGGCCGGCGAAGGTCGTTCGGACGACTCGCACTGGGATGCGATTCACCTGCGCTGTGGCCGATCCCGCAACGGCTCCAAGCGCGATCGCCTCTGGCCGGAACATGACGATCACTGGTTCTCCCTGGCGGGGAACGAAGCCTTGTGACGAAACGACTCGGCCCAACAGTCGGCCGCAGGCTGTACGCACAAGAACCTCCCCACGCGGATCGATCGCTTCGGCGACACCTTCAATGACGTTGCAGGGCCCGAAGAAGGCAGCAGCATCCAGGCTTTCCGGCCGGTGGAACACTTCATCCGGGGGGCCGGTACGCAGAATTCGGCCTTCATGCAACAGGCTGATGCGGTCGGCGAATTCCCACCACGGGTCGACGTCGCGAGCCATAATCACCGTCGTCACGCGCTGTTCGGTATGTACCCGGACAATGTCGTCCCTGAGTGCCCGAGATTCGCCCTCCGCAAGATCATCGAGCGGATCGTCCATGATCATGACCTGCGGATCGACCGCGAGAGCCCGGGCCAGGGCGACACGCCGGGATTCGATCGGCGTGAGGCTTTCGACGCGGCGATGCTTCAGGCTGTCGACTCCGAACCAGCCGAGGGCTTCCGAAATACGACTTTTCCGGTCCTGGCGGGCGATACCACGGTATTTCAGGCCGAAATCGACGTTCGTACCAGCGGAGAGACCAGGCCAGAGGCCCGGATCGGTCGCGACGAGTCCGACTCTCCGTTTCTCAGGCGGGATGTCGATGATGTCTCGCCCGTCGAGATAGATTTCACCGGTGCAGTCTGGCTCCAGACCAGCAAGAGCACGCGCCAGTACGGTCTTTCCGCTTTCCGGTCTGCCCAGGACAAGATGAATCCGGCCAGGTCTGGCTTCGATACCGACCTGGTCCAGCAGCGTGATTTCATCTCGGCGCAGAGTCAGATTATGGATCGTCAGGCGGATCATGGGGAGGTCGATGGTCCTTTCCGCTCCGCGGGGTCTGAAATGAGCCGCAACGAATCGCCGGAGTTCAGGTATCGAACCGCCCGCCTGCATCTTTGCCGCACCCAGGCGGTCCATTCGGCGTTCAGCCATGAACAGAATCTTGTCGAGTCGGCGAGTCGTCCCTGGTCGCCGGTTTCCAGCATCCGGAAGTCGGTTTCGCTTTCCGGTTTGCCGAATTCCTGAATCAGCCAGTCCCGCTGGGCTTCGTCAATCGCAAGTTGTTCGGCCAGGGCGACGACGTATTCGAAGCCCCGAATGGTACGCATTTCGATCACTGAGGCGGGTGGCCAGGGGGGGCGTGAAGCCATGTACGATTCGACTTCGGCGAATCGCTCGTTCCGGGCCGTGTGTAGCGCATTCCAGACGTTTCGAATGGTGTCGCCACAAGGGATTCGTAGAACTTCGGCCATCATGTTCCGAAACACGTCACGCGAGTTCGGATTCGGGGTCATCGGCCCGACCGACAATGCCCACTCATTTCGGAGACAAAATTCCATCAGCTGGCGAATCGTCGCGGCTTGCTTCGAATCGTTTCGCCAGACTGCGTTCTCAGGCCAATACGCAGGCTTTTCCGTTTCCGGTATGCCGAGCGCCCGTGAAGTGCCTTCGCCACCGGTCCAGGGCGTCTCAGTCTGGCGATCGATTGCTGAGCGATCCGCAAGGCTAAGCGATACTTGAGGTTCGGCAACGAGAGATTCGAGCTTACTGGACGTACCGACGATTCGGATCCAGCGTGCATATCCCGCGGCCTGGTCCGGGGCATCTTCGAATGCCGCGAGCAGATAGGCCAGAGTCAGCGCATCGCCCGGCTGATCGCTCAGGGCAAGCGGAATGTCGCCGGTCCTCATTCGTCCTGACCGGATGATCGAAGCGATCTCATTGATTTTCGGATATGCCGCGATCTGCGATGCTGAACCAATGCCTTGTGACGTTCGTAACCGCAGCACGGGCGAACGGATCGGTTTGAGATTCGCCAGCATCCATGCTTCGGCCGGCGTTTCGTCCATTGGTTCGAGACGACCACCCAGAATCAGATCCGCGATGCGAATGAGGTGGCGGATCGGCGCTTTCGCAAGGTCGGAATCCGCGACTGGTAACCAGCGGATGGAAACGGGGGCGAATCCTTCCTTCGAAGACCATTCCGAAAACTCTTCGGCAAAACGGTTTCGAATTCCTGAGCCCCAGGGGGTCAGGATGCGAAGCCCGTCCGTTATTCCGGCCAGATAGTCGATAGGTGCCGAAGAACCGAAACCGCAACCCGAAAGCGAGGAGATTGCGGAGGCGATTCCGAAGCTGCGCCGTGATATCGAACAGCTTTCGAGCATCATTTCTCAAACCGGAGAAGTCGGACCGGAAACGGAGATATCCCGGACCGGGCGAATCCGCGAGGATTCTCACAACGGTCCGGAAATCCGCAGCGAACCAGGTCAGTTGCCGGGCCTATTGCCCAGAGTGACCTTGAGGGTGACATCCTTGTCCGCGCGTTTGACGACGACTTCGACTTCGTCGCCCGGCTTCTTCGTCGACAGGCTTTCCATGTAGTCCTGAATCGTCCCGATCGGTTTGCCGGCCATGCGGATCACCACGTCGCCGCCTTTCAGGCCGCCCTTTTCGGCGGGGCTGCCGGTCTGAACACCCGAGAGCTTGACGCCCTTGCCGGCATCGTCATAGTCCGGGATCGATCCGAGATAGGCTCGCATCGCGACCCGGCCGGGGCCGGGGGCACGCCCGGCGACTTTCACGAATTCCGGCCGTTTCGGCCGTCGCAGGAGTTCGAGGATAACCAGCTCTGTCATGTCGGCGATTCGGCTCATACCTGCGACGTCGATCAGTTCGGCATCGTCCGAAGGCCGGTGATAATCCTTGTGCGTGCCCGTAAAGAAGAATAGAACGGGGATATTCTTCAGGTAGAACGACTGGTGATCGCTGGGGCCGCTGCCATCGGCGATCTTCTTGATGTTGAACCCGGCGGCTTTGCCCAGGCCATCGACGATCGACTCGAAAGAAGGTGAAGTACCTGTGCCGTAGACGGTCAGGTCCTGATTGTCGTTGAGCCGGCCAACCATGTCGAAATTGATCATGGCGACGGTCTTGTCGAGCGGATAGAGGGGGTTGTCGACGTAATGCTGGCTGCCCAGCAGGCCACGTTCTTCCGCCGAGAAGAGCATGAAGACGACGCGGCGGGGCAGGGGATCAGGACGCGAGGCCAGCCGGCGGGCGATTTCGATGACCATGCTCGTGCCTGAGGCGTTGTCGTCGGCGCCGTTGTGGATGTCGCGCGAGTTGAACGCCAGGCTGCCTTCGCCGCCGAAGCCCAGGTGATCGTAGTGCCCGCCGATGACGATCGTTTCGTCAGCCAGAGGCCCCGAGCCTTCGAGCACACCGACGATGTTTTTCACATTCACTGGTTTTCGGACGATCGAAACGTCCAGATCGACTTTGATGCCAGCGAGGGCTCTGGAGTGCGGCTTGCCGTCGGCGTCGATTTCTTTTTCGAGAGCTTCCAGATTAGGAGCCCCAGCGGATTTCAGCAACTCGTCGGCCTTGGCTCGTGTGATCTGAATGAACGGGATGGTGCTGTTGCGGCCCATGCCGGCGGCGCGGAACGGCAGGATCGGGTCTTTGCCTTCGCTGCCCGCGATGTTGTTCACCAGAAGGACCGCTGCGGCACCTTGCTGAAACGCGTTGGTCGCCTTGTGGCGGAATTCGGCGAAAGCTGTGTTGCGTTTCCCGGCGAAGGTGGATTTTTCGTCGTCCAGCTGAGGCTCGCGGCGCAGAATCAGCACGACTTTCCCTTTGACGTCGAGGCCGGCGTAATCGTCGTAGTCGAGTTTCAGCGATTCGTCTTTTGCCGTGATGCCGTAGCCGGCGAAGACGATCTCTTTGCCCGCGAGCTTTCCGCCGTCGCCCAGGGCGAGAGGAGAAAAGTCCGTATCCAGGGCAAAATTCAGCTTGCCGCTTTGCGGGAGTTCGATCGCGAGCTTCGCGCCCGGTTCGAGCTGCGGCTCGTTGGAAATCGTGAACTTCTGAAAGTATCCGTGTGCGTTCGGTGCGGGCTTCAGGCCGATATTGCGGAACTCGGCCGCGATGTAATCGGCGGCGTCGTCGATTCCCGCCGTGCCGGGGCCGCGGCCTTCACGCGCATCGGCGGCCAGATAGCTGACGTCCTGCTTCATCCTCAAAGCTGCGGCCGACAGATAACCGGCAGCGGGGGCAGGAGCAGTGGGAGCTGTGGCGGCCGGTGCTTTGGCGGCTTCTTCCGGGCCGTGGGCATGAGGTGACGCGGTCTGACCGAACGCGAGCGAGGCCGCGAACAGGGGAATCGATTGCAGGGCGAATACGGAAAGTCGAAAACGGCCACGCTCACGTATCACGATCTTCACCTCGGTTATCTGTGCATATGATCAATTCAGGGGGAGTCGTCACGGACAACTCGTATATAGAGATATTCTGGTTGGGCCGTAATGGCGACGTCAACCCTTCGAACGTCTTTCTTCAGGCCATTTCGCGTGACGGCCGCTTCCTTTTCGCGGCTACCGATTCGTTCGGGGTTCGATCGGCTTCGGTCCAATGCGATGACCTTCGGCCCCACAGCGTGGAACGCCGTCAGACCGAAGGTCATCGCGAACGTATTTCGGAACTGAACAGCGTCAGTGTCCGGCGGCAGCTGTCGCCGGATCATCCGGCACGTACTGGCCAGAGAACAGCCGAATGAGAACGCTCATTTCCCGGTCGCTCAGCTCGGTTTGACCGAAGCCGGGCATCTGGTCTTTCTCTTCGAGATAACCGTACCGGTCGGCGGCGTTCGGGTGGCGGATCATCCGGCGCACCCAGCGCGGGCTGCCCCAGCCGAAAAGGTTGGGGGCTTCCACTTCGCCGCCTTCGCCCAGGATTCCCTCGGCATCGACGGTGTGGCAACGGCCGCAATCCTTCTTGAACAGTTCAAGGCCAGGGTGCTCGGAGATTTCGTTACGCGATAGCCAGTCGTCGATCGTCTCTTCGTCGCCGACTTTGGCGAATTCCGCGACGAAATCGGTCACGGTTTTCAGCTCATCGGGCTTGAGCTTCGTGGTTTTCTTCCACTGGGCCATGCCGCTGAGCTGGGGCGTAGAACCGAAATACTTCGCGTCCGAAGGATTCGCCAGCAGGCCTTCGAGCCAGGGCCGTGTGCCGAAGCCTTTCAGGTCGGCCGCGATCTGCTTCGTCATGACCATTTTGCCGTCGTGGCCCCGCTCGAGCACGCCTTTGCCGTCGTAATAATGGCACGACAGGCACTTGCGTTCCAGAACCGATGAGCCCGCGTAAAGAGGGTCGTTGAGCAGAACGTAGCGGGACCCTTCAGGCGGTACGCCTGCCTCGGGATGCCCGGCGAGGAACAGGGCACGTTTACGGGCGACGTCTGCCTTTGCCCTGGTCACCTGGAAATCGGCGTTGGCGGCGTCTTCTTTCCAGGCCTGCATCGTGAGCAGGCCCGCGACACCGACCAGTGCGAAGACCAGCGAACAGGCCAGGAAATGGCCGAGCTTGCGGGGGAAGATCTTGTCCAGCAGCGGAAACGCGAACAGGGCGGTCACGATGGCACCGGGCACGATGATCGCGCCGATGATTTCGTTTTCGCCGGCGAATTCCGGCCGTTTGAGCATCTGGAACAGGCTCAGGAAGTACCATTCCGGTCGGGCAGGATAGTCGCTCGAACTCGGTTCGGCGGGGGCGTCCAGGGGGGCGCCGCGTTCGGCGATGGCGAAGAACGCGACGACGCCCAGCACAGCCAGGCTGGCGACCGTATCCATGAAAACCTGCTTCGGCCAGAACGGATCGGAGCCGGTCGCTTTTTCGGGGGCGGTCACGCCATGACGCCGGAACACGGCGATGTGGGCGGCCAGAGTCAGCACCAGCAGGCCTGGAAGAACGCCGACGTGGATTCCGTAGAACCGTGTGAGTGTCTGATTGCCGTATTCGTTGCCGCCGACGACCACTTTCTGCACGTAAGGGCCGACGACGGGCGTGATGCCCATGATGTTCGTAGCGACCTTCGTGGCCCAATAGCCCTTCTGGTCCCAGGGGAGCAGGTAGCCCGTCAGGCTGAACGCCAGCGTGATGAACAGCAGCACCATGCCGAGCCACCAGTTGACTTCACGCGGCGACCGGTACGCTCCTGCTATGAGAACCTGCAGCAGGTGCAGGAACAGCAGCACGACCATGGCCTGGGCTCCGAAATGGTGCAGCCCGCGGACGAACCATCCGCCGACCATCTCGTAGCTGATGAAATAGACGGATCCCCACGCTGTCGAAGAGCTTGGGGAATAGGACGTCATCAGCAGGACGCCGGTCACCAGTTGAATCATGAACGCGGTCGTGACCGCGGATCCGAAGACGTACCGCCACCGGGCCCCGCCTTTGACGGGTTCGTCCAGCGCCTCTTCAAGCAGGTGCCGGTAGCCGGTTCGGTCGTCGAGCCAGTCGGAAAGTCGCTTAAACAAGGGGGGTCTTCTCCGGAACGGCGGTTCGGAATCGAAGGAATTTCACGAGGATTTCGGGGTCGTCTCCCGAAGGCGAAGCGGCCAGCTTCACTTCCAGCGAATCCATGCCGCGAGGCGGGATCTTGTTCTTGGCCTGACCGTCGAAGCCGAAGGAGCTGGTGTGGCAAGGGCAATAGAACGAATTGCCGTCCGGCCCCAGACCTACGGCGCAGCCAAGGTGCGGGCATTCAGCGGAATATGCGGTGACTTCTTTACCCTTGCGAATGACCCAGACCGAACCGATAGGTTCTTCGGGGTAGCGCACCCAGGCATCCGTCGATTTGCCCAGAATCGGGAATACGCGGGGGATGCCTTCTTCGAGATCCGAAAGTTTCGCGATCGGGCGGAATCCGTCGTCGGCACCGGAGTCACCGGAGGACCCGCTACGTTTCAGTACCGGCGAAAGCACGAAAGCCGCCCCGGGAATGGTGAGCACGAGCCCGAGAATCGATCCGAAAACGACGGAAGCGATTTTGTGGAACGTGCGCCGGTCAGTGCCCGGGGAAGTCGGTGTCAGGGACGAACCATCCAAGGAAAGCCTCCGTCGATATGAGGGGCGAATGGAGAGCGGGGAGCAGGCTCCGCAAGGCGGGGAATGCCGGTCAGCGTACGGCATGCATGGCAGTCGATTCGAATCGGAAAACCATGTCCTCTTTTTACCAATTTCGCATCGTGGTTGCCAGTGGGCGAATCGGCACGTCAGCTTCGCCCAATTCGCCATTCGTGTCGCCGAAAAAGTACAAGCTCATTTTTTCGATTTTTTTGTTGCCAGCTCCCCGGAACGATCGTTATATTCCTCAAAGTCATCCGAACGAGCTTACCTTCACCATCATTCCTGCCTGCGATCGCACATCTGCTCGAGCGGATCATGAGGATTCGGATACTCTCATGGATTGGGAGAATTATCCGTATCCGCTGAATCACGGACGGTTCCCGAAAATCTCAGTCTGCACCTCGTATTGGAAAGGAAGCCAACACCATGAGGGACAAGAACCGACCATTGATCGGTATCAACACCGACTTTGTCGTTACGGCTCGTCACAAGATGCCGCATAGCTTCATGCGTAGCGGCTATTACGACTGCGTTGCCGCGGCCGGCGGCATACCGGTGCTGATTCCTCCGTTGACCAAGGACACCGATCTGAATCCGCTTCTGGATCGGCTCGACGGTGTCGTTCTTTCCGGGGGTGATGATCTCGATCCGATCCTGATGGGTCAGCCGCATCACTCTTCGGTCCGAAAAATCGACGAACGACGCGAGAAGGCGGATCGCCTGCTCGTGCGTCTGTGCCAGCAGCGCAAAATGCCGGTGCTGGGCATCGGGCTGGGAATGCAGGAGCTGAACGTCTTCATGGGCGGCCAGCTTTACGTGCACCTGCCAGAGGAATATCCGCGCGGACTGCCGCACAATGACATCAACGGCGGCGTCCATCGTCACGTGGTTCATCCCGTCAAGGGAACGCTTTTCGAAAAGATCTACGGATCCGACGAGATGCATGTCAACAGCATGCACCACATGGGAATCCGCAAAGTCGCCCCCTCTTTCGCCCCGATGGCTCATGCCGTCGACGGTCTCGTCGAAGCCATTGCCCATACGGACGAAGACTGGTGGTGCGTCGGGGTTCAGTGGCATCCCGAAGCGGATGGCCTGATCTCCCTCGACACGCAATTGCTCGAAGCCTTCGTCGAGGCTTCGGTCGAATTCCGTGCCAAGCCGATGCTCAAGCTGGCCAAGGCTGGCTGATCACGCTCGGGTTCGTGCCGAAACCGGTGCGAATTTTCGATCGATCGAAATGAAGAATCGCTGCCGGTCGAAAAGGACTGGCAGCGATTCTCTTTGGCTCGGTCAGCGATTGCTGGCAGGATCCGATCAGTCTTTCAGCTCGCGGATCTCGACCTTGCGGAACTCCAGCGGATGACTCTCGGCCTGAAGCGAGATCCAGCCGCCCTTGATCGTCGGCTGATTGCGGATCGCTTCGGGCAGGTTCTTCACGTTCTTGTCATTCAGGTCATAAACGGGCTTTTCGTATTCGATGACGGTCTTGCCGTCGACCTTGTGCCGAATGACTTTGTCGCCGTGCACTTCCAGCTCGGCCGTCACCCAGCGATCGCCGTCATAAGTTTCCGAAGTCGAATTCGTGCAATGCGGCGTATGCAGCTTGCCGGCATAATTCACATGGGTGCCGGGCGTGCACAGGTTCAGCGTCGGTCGCGGACCTTTGCCCAGACCGCCCAGGAACTGGGCTTCGAGCGAAACCGGGAAGTCCTGGTCGATCGTCATCGTTTTGGGATCCTGACAGTGCAGCATCACGCCGCTGTTGCGAGTCGCCCAGCCGGGCCCGCCTTTGCACTGGTCGCCTACGAAACGGTATTCGATGCGCAGGACATAGTTCGAAAACGGCTTGTCATAAAACAGGTGGCCGAAGCGTTCGTCGAAGGAGTCGTACTTGTCATATGCGACCTTGATTACTCCGTTTTCGACCCGGAACGTCTGGCGCGAATCTTCGCCGAGCTTCTCGCCCCGGATTTTCGGGGTCCAGCCGGTCAGGTCCTTGCCATTGAAAAGCTGGACCCATTCCTCGGCGATAGTTGGCGCAGATGACATCACGATCGTCGCTAGTGCCATTGTCGCGACGAAACGTGTATGTAATCGGATCATGTGCGGGTTCTCCTGGTGCGTCAGTCTGGAGGCGAAGATCAAAGATCGGTAGCGAACCCTGAATATATCAGGTTCGCAGATGGGATTCCGAAACAAGTGAAGGAAGGATCTGGTGAATCAACGATCGATATGGCGTTCGACGGCCTTCAGAACCGCTTCGACGGCTTTGTCGATCGGCTCGGGAAGCGTCGCGCCCGAGGCCGCCCGGTGACCGCCGCCACCGAATTCGCCGGCGAGAAGGCAGCAATCGATCGACCCGCGGCTCCTGAGACTGAGTTTGATCCCGCCGGCAGGCAGTTCGGTCAGAAGGAATCCGAGTTCGACCCCGCCGACGCTCACGGTGTAATCGACGAGATCCTCAGCATCCGTCGGCAGGGCACCGACGTCTTCGAGGGCTTGTCGGGTGATCGTGGCCCAGGCGACGCGGCCATCGAAGGCCGTCTGCAGGCTCGCCAGCGTTTTGCCGACAAGTTTCAGCCGGCCGAGGGTGTTCCGTTCGAAGATCTTCTTGAAAATATCGGAAATCGGCGCGCCGGAATCGATCAGGTCGGCAACGATCCTCAGCGTGTCCGCAGAAGTATTCGAATGGCGGAACCAGCCTGTGTCCATGGCAATCGCCGTCAGCAGCCCCGTGGCCATTTCAGGGCTGATATTCACCTTCAGGTGCCGGATCGCTTCGAAGACGAGACGGCCTGTGGCTTCGATCGACGTATCGACAAGAAATGTCTGGGCCAGATCGGTATCGCGGCTCACGTGGTGGTCAATCACGAGCCTCGGCCCGCGGAACTGACGAACCCAGTTGCCGAAGCGGCCGAGCTGGCTCCAGCTCGAAAGGTCCAGGATGATCAGGGCCTGGGCGTCGCGCAGCAGATAATTCGAACTGCCGTCGTCCTGATAATGATGAAAGATACGGCGATCCGGATCGAGAAAGTCGTACCGGGGTGGCATCGGGCTGGTATTCACGCAGCGCACGTCTTTCCCGAGCCGGTTCAGGGCGTGAGCCAGGGCCATTTCGCTGCCCAGTGCGTCGCCGTCCGGGCGGATGTGCGTCGTCAGGACGATCCGCTCGTGCCGTTTGAGAAAGTCGCTCAGAAGGGACCAGTCCACACCGCTCATGTTTCGGATCTTTCCAGTGTACGGTCGCTCAAAGCTACGTCCGCGCGAATCGCGAACGATTGCGTTAATCTGATTGTGCGGCAGCCTGCGATACACGGGTCGCTATTGTCCGAATCAGCCCGAATTTTTTCAAGGATTCCGAAAAGACCAGGGCCCTCCGAGCACCAGCTCGAAGGTGATTCACGATGCGTTTCATCGAAAATTCCGCCGGACTCTCCGAGCTGGAACTCCGAAAGTCCGGGGGCGGTGTAAATCCCTGGGAGACTTTTACTTCCCGCCGATTATGGTCAGGATCGCCTGTCCGAATTCCACCGGGGCGAATTCGGCACGTAGCTGATCGCGGCCGTATTTCTTCCGGTCGAGACGAATCGTGACCTTGTGACGTCCGATGGGCAGCAGCAACTGGCCAGGAGCCTGCTTCGCCTGTGCCGCGATTCTGTCTTTCTGTGCCGCGTCGACCTGCTTCTGGGCTGGCGGGTTTCCGCCAGTAAGTTTGATGGGGTTTTCGTTCAGCCAGGCGGTGAGGCCTTCCGGCGATCCGAGATCGAGCCGGGATTGGCCGCGGCCCGTCACGTCGATTTCGCCCTGAAGGTAGATCGTTTCAGGGGCCGTGGCGAACTTGCCGAGGACTTCCTCGATGGGCAGAGTGCCATCGAAGCGGGAGTAAATGTTCGACCACGCAGGCTCGGGTGCGTTCAATACCGTCTGGATCACCTGATTATCCGGTGCGGGGCTGGACAATTCCGAGGGCGGCTGCGTGAGCACCCGCCAACGCTGAACGGTCGCGGCGTTCGTCCGCTGATAGGCTCCCCCCGGCTTGCCGAGTTCGGACAGGAACCGGATCAGGTCGACGAATTCCTGTCGGGTCATGAGTTTCGGAAGTCCCTTGGGCATCAGGGAACCGCCGGTTTTTCGTTCCTCGATCTCGGCGGCCGGAATGGTGAATTCCTTGCCTTCGGCGTCTTTCAGGCGGATCGTTTCCGTCGATTCGTCGACGATGATGCCCTGGAGGATGCGTCCGTCAGTCGTCAGGGCCGTCATCATCTGATGCTGCTCTTTGACCGCCGCTTCAGGGACCATGACGGACGTGATCAGGAAATCGACCGGCGAAACGGTGCCGATGTCGGAAAGTTCCGGGCCGACCTGGCCGCCCGCGCCTCGAATGGCGTGGCATTTCAGGCACGAATTCGCCTCGTTTCTGAAGACGAGTTCTCCCCGTTTGGCGTCGCCTTTCGCGGCGACTTCCGCCATCAGGGCCTTGATTTCGGCGTCCGTCGGAGGTGCGAGATCTTCCGCGATCCCGGCGGCAGTGCTCAGGGCGGTGACGAGTGCGGAGTCGCTGCGGCCGATCGCGTAAAGCTGGCGAAGGACGAGCTTGGCCGTGTCCTGCGATAACTTGGCCGTTCCGATCGCTTTCGCGAGCGCTTCCGGGCCGGTGTTGCGAGCCAGAAAGCCGTTGAGCACGGAGCGGATATCCGTCGATGTCGGCACTTTTTCCCCGGACCACAATTCCGCCGCGATCGGTGCTGCGATTTCCGGGTTCGATTCGGACAGGGCCGCCAGGGCAGGAATGCGCAGATCGGCCGTCGAGCCTTCACGCGCGATGCGGGCCAGTTCATCGCGACCCTTGTCGCCGCCAATTTTCGCCAGTGCCGACATACATTCGGAACGCACGGGGCGGGCCGTTTTCTCGTCAGTCGCAAGGGCCATCAGCGGCCCCGCCGCTTCGGTCACGTTCCAGTGTGTGATCACCCTCAGGGCCGAGCCGATCAGTTCGGCATCGGCCTTTTCGCCAGGCTTAGGCAAAATGGCCAGGATCGACTTCGGATCGCCCGTCGGTATGACTTTGCGGTTCGTGGCGGCGTCGGCGAGAGTTTCCAGAGCCTTGATGCGCACTTCGCGCGGGAAGGCTTTGGGGTCGACGGCCTTTTCGAGCAGTACGGCGAGATCCGCGGCCGTGCCCTGCCGGCCAACGATCGCAATCACGGTGCCCAGTCTTTCCGGCGGAACCTTGCCGCTCTTGAGCAGTCTTACGGCAGGGCTTTCTTTCGGGGCGTCCTGTGCTGACGCGACAGTCGGCCAAACCGCCGAAGGGATCAACGTCGCGACGAGCAGCGCGACGATCGGGAGCGAGAAACGGTCGGAATTCCGGTAACGCATGCTTGAGCTCGAAGTCGTCATGTCGGTGGAACAGGCGGGCGGGTGGGTGCGAACATCATCGTAGCTGAAACCGAAGCTACTCAACAAAAATATAACAGCCCCCACCGCCGAAGCGGTAGGGGCTCTTGAGCAAGGACTTGTTTGCCTGGATCGATCTTGCGCGATCGATCAGCGGCTTTTTTCGTAATTCGTGTTCTGGACGGTCTGGTTCCGCATGCTCGGCCGGCGCGGCGAATAGTCCGGGTTTTTCGCGGCCTCAACGACTTTCGGGAAGTACTCGCGGTATTCAGGTGGGATGTCAGCGTCGCGACTTACGACATCCACAGCCCAGACAGGATGCTGTGCCACCAGTCGGCCCATCAGGGAGACGAACCAGCCAGCCTCCTGAACCTGTTGTTCGAGCACCTTTTCCAGAATCGGCCTGGCCGTTCGGGCAAGTGCCCGCCAGCCTTTCGAGTCGACCTTCACGAACGCCTCGACATCGTGCCGGACGATCGGGCCGGTGTCCTCGGCGGCCTGGGGGCCGTAGTACTCGGTTCGGACGATCAAAATCACGCGGCCTTCCAGCTTCGCCTGGGTCGTCGGCCGGATGTGAGTCAGGTTGCAATACAGGGCGTGCAGGCGCGGAGACCTGTAGACGAATTCCCAGCGGGCCGTGGTTCCCTGGCCATCATCGCCTTCATATTGATTCGGGCCAACGTGCTGCAGACGAACCGGTGCGGCGCTCAGGTCTTTCCATAACGAAAGAGTCAACGATGGTTCGTTGAGAAGTGCCAGATAAAGCTGATGATGGCACGGGAACGATTCCGGCTTGCCCTGCTTATGAATGGTGGGCGATTCGATCACTTCGATCACTTCGCTACGCCGGGCTGGATCGACTTCGTCCAGCGGCAGAAGTTGATCGGCACGTACTCGGGCAGCGGCATGCACACTTGAGGCGCTCAGGATGCATCCGGCGGCCGACCATCCGAATCCGCGACGCGTCAGTTGCGACGCACCCAGGTTCCTTATCGAAGGGCTCCGGTCCATAAGCTTCTCCTCCCGGCACTTCTGACACCTCGTCGATCATCCTGATCGACCCATCACCCTGAACCGGTTCGACACCGGATCCTGACGGTAATATCCATCGGCATGGCGAAATCGAAAGAATGAGTAATTCCGGTAAATTGAGGGTTGTGGGGTTAATGCGAGTGATGCGTAGTGTTCGGCGTTCCGGCGATCTGGCTGATTCGCGTAACGGGGCTTGTGAGGACTTGCCGAAGGCCTGGCGGCCGGTCAAGATGTGGTCGAAACCGGGCGGCGCTTCGATGTCCACGAGCAGGAAAAGACCAGACATTATGACGAATTCCGATTCGCACCGAAGCGACGAAAACCGGTTGCCGCCGATTCTTGGCGGATGGACGGCTCTGGCTTCGATCGTCGGATCAGTGATCGGTTCAGGCATATTCCTCGTGCCCGCGACAGTGGCCCGGGGTGTGCCTTTCATGGGCGGGATCGTCCTGGTCTGGCTGATTGGCGGGCTTTTCAGCGCCGCAGGCGCACTGACATTGGCCGAGCTTGGTGCACTGATGCCCAGGGCAGGCGGGCCTTACGAATATCTCAAGAAAGGCTTCGGGCCCCTGAGCGGCTTTCTGTTCAGCTGGGCGGAGTTCTGGGTCGTGAGGTCCGGCTCGATGGCCACGCTCGCCGCCGCTTTCGCACGCTATTTCAGCCAGATCGTTCCGCCAGTCGGCGGTATTTCGCTGATCTGGTGGCAAACCTGGGCTGCCGTGGGGGCGATGGCCGTCGTCGGAGCCGTGAACGTCCGGGGCACGCGGCACGGGGGCCGGCTTCAAGTGATCGGCACGGCGCTCAAAATCGGGGCACTTTCGGCAATGATCATTCTGCCGTTCTTGCTGGGCAAGGGTGCGACGGCCAACTTGACGCCAGTCGGGCCGGACGGAACGCACGCGGCAAGCTATACCGGCTTTCTCGCCGCGATGATCGCCGTGCTATGGGCCTATGACGGCTGGGTAAACGTGACTCCTCTGGCAGAAGACCTGACCGACCCGCAGCGACAATTGCCCCGGGCACTGGCGGGAGGTGTGGCGATTCTGATCTTCCTCTATCTCGGGACGACGCTGGCCTATCATTACGTGCTGCCGATGGAAACGATTCGGGAATCGAGCACGGTCAAGGGGTCGCCCAAGGTCGTCGCCGCCGAATTCTGGCAGGCACTTGTCGGGCCGGTCGGCGTTACGGTCATCTCTTTGATCGTGATGGCCTCCACGTCGATTTCGCTCAACGGCAACGTGCTCACCGGCCCGCGGGCTTATTTTGCGGTGGCTCGCGACGGCTATGCCCCGAAGTGGCTGGAAAGGCTGGACCCGCGCACATCGACCCCGGCGGCCGCGATCGTGGCTCAAACCGTCTGGGCGATCGTGCTGACGATACTGGCCACGCTTCTGATCGTGATCGAACCTGGCTCGGCCGACCGCTGGCCGGGCTGGATCGTCAAGCTCTGGAGCAAATTCCACGAGACACCGCTTTATGACGTCCTCTTCACTTACGTGATCTTCGGCGCCACGATCTTCTACATGCTCGCGGCCGCCAGCGTTTTCGTGCTCCGCAAGCGCTGGCCTGATGTGCACAGGCCGTTTCGAGTACCGCTTTATCCCTACACGCCACTCATCTTTTGCCTGGCCAGCGGCATTCTGCTGGCGAGCATGCTGGCCGAGAATCCGGTCGAGTCGATCGCGGGCCTGGGCTTGATCGCCGCGGGCATTCCGTTTTTCTATGCGTTTCGCTGGTCGCGGAATCGTGTCTGAATCGCCGAACATCCCGGAACAGGATCGAGATTCATGAAGCCTGAAGAAGAAAAAATGGCTGCACCAGACGACAAAGCCAGCCGCAGGCAGATGCTGCGCGCTGCCGCAGCCACGCTGCCCTTTGGGGCCTTGGGAGCCTCTGTTCACGGTGAGGAAAAGGATGATAAATCCGCGTCGAAGGACAAGGCCTCTGATTTGCCTGAAGACACGGAAAAGGCCGAGATCGATCGCCGCATGGCCGGGATTCTCGCGAAGTTCGGCGGCAGGCTTGACGAGGCCCAGAAAAAGACGGTCCGTGGCGACGTCGAGGCCAATTACCGCCGCGCTTTGAGGCTGCGCAAGCAGGATGTCGACGATTTCGAAGGCCCTGCGACGGCATTCGTTCCGTTTGCTCAAGGCTTGCCTCATGAGCAGTTTCAGGATTCTCCGCGATTGGTTCTGGAGCCATTGCCAGGCGGTGAGCCGGTCAAGAACCTCGATTCCTCGACAGCCTTCGCGACGATCGACCAGCTGTCTCGAGGGCTGCGTGCTGGCCACTTTTCGGCTGTCGAACTCGCGGAATTCTATCTGGATCGCTTGAAGAACCTGGGGCCGAGATTCAATTGCGTCGCCGCATTGACGCGAGAAACCGCCCTGAAACAGGCCGCGGCTGCGGACAAGCGTATCAAGGCAGGCCTGGCACTCGGGCCACTCGATGGAATTCCCTATGGAGCGAAGGACTTGCTGGCCGCCCGTGGATATCCCACGACAAATGGGTGCAAGCCTTACCTGAAGCGAGTCGTCGAGATTGATTCCAACGTGGTACGAAGACTGGAAGCCGCGGGGGCCGTACTGGTCGCGAAGCTGGCGATGGTCGAATGTGCCGGCGGACTGGGCTATCGGCAGGCGAACGCGAGTGCTTTCGGCCCGGGGCTGACGCCCTACGATACGAAGCGATGGTCCGGCGGCAGCAGTTCAGGCAGCGGCTCGGCCGTCGCCGCGGGGCTCGTGCCTTTCGCAATCGGCAGCGAAACGTGGGGCTCGATCACCACGCCGGCCAGCTATTGCGGGCTGACGGGCCTGCGGCCGACCTATGGCCGTGTCGGCCGTTCAGGGGCTTATGCCCTGGGATACACGCTGGACAAAATCGGCCCGATGGCCCGCACGGCCGCTGATGCCTGGCAGGTGCTGCTGGCGATCGCCGGTCCGGACGATGCCGATGCGTCGACAAGATTCGCCGTGTGGCGGGATCTGAAGCGGCCAATCGAAAGGCCGCTCAAGCTTGCCGTGCTCAAGGAAGGAGTCGCCAAAGCGCAGCCGGCCCAGAAGGCGAACTTCGAAAAGGCTCTGGCGGTGTTTCGCGAATTCGGCGAAGTCGAGGAAATCGAGACGCCGACCGGGACTTATGCCGATGTCCTTCTGACGATTCTGGCCGGCGAAAGCGTTTCGGCTTTCGAGGAAATGGTCGATTCCGGCGCGGTTACGGCGATGACGGCTCCCGAGGACCACATCGGCGGCTACGGCGATCGTGCTGTGTCGGCTGCGGAATTCGTGCGGGCTCAGAGGCTTCGTGGGCCGCTGTGCAGGGCGTTCGACACACATCTTGCACCTTACGACGCCGTATTGACCGTTCCGACGGCGCAAACCGCCCCTTTGATCGACAAGGACTTCGGCTCGGAGTTTTCGCACAAGAGCCTGGGCGGGCCTGGCAATCTGTGTGGCACGCCGGCTCTGGTTCTGCCGACGGGACTCGACGGCAACGGTCTGCCGACATCACTGCAGATCGACTGTCGAGCGTTCGGTGAAGCCGTTCTTGTCCGCCTTGGGCACGCGTTTCAGTCGCGAACGGAGTGGCACAGGCAATCGCCGAAGCTGACATGATCGATTTATCGGAATCGATCGAAATTCAGATCGTTCGGCGAGATCTTTGCAGCGGATCACGGCCGATTCCGGTCATCACAACGGACATGCGGATTCGTCCTTGATTTGAGATTCAGGGCTGAATCAGGTATGATCGACCTCCCTGAAAGACTTGGACGGCATCGGACTGACGGGAGAAGCGGCCTTGTTGATCGACTCACGCGTGGCCAGCGGGCTGCGTGACTTGACACCGTCCCTGGCGAAACCGCGGGAACGGATTCTGGACAGGTTTCGCCAGACGTTTCGAGGGTTCGGGTTTCAGCCGATCGAAACGCCGCACATCGAACGTAAAGACGTTCTGACCGGCAAAGGCGCGGGTTCCGAGGAAGTCCTCCGGCAGATCTTCGATGTCGTGAACACGGGCGGCACTCTGGGCGAACTCGCACTCAGGTTCGATCACACGGTTCCGCTGGCCCGCTTCGTTTCGGCGCACGTCAACGAAATCGGATTGCCGTTCAAACGGTTCGCTATCGGAAGCGTATTTCGCGGCGAACGGCCCGCGAAGGGGCGGTTTCGCGAGTTCACCCAGTGCGACTTTGACATCGTCGGCTCGGAAAGCATCGTGGCGGATGCCGAAATCGTTCTGGTGATACATCAGGCCCTGAGCTTCGCCGAGGTGCCCCGGGCCACGATCTGGCTCAATCACCGTGGCCTGCTGGAAGCGCTGCTTGACGTGATCGGGGCCGCGGACCGAGGCCCAGCCGTTTTGAGGGCACTCGACAAGCTGACCAAAGCCGGTCGAGACGTCGTCCTGAGCGAGCTGACCAATCCGGAAAAAGGTGCGGGTCTGGCTGAAATTCAGGCCCTGAAAGTGCTTGAATTCGTCGAACAGGGCAAGGGCGGGCTCGGCGTTCTCGACCGGGCCGAAGCCGTTCTGGGCGATCGCGAGTCAGCCAGAGCGGCATTGAGCCAGTTGCGGACGGTGCGGCTTCTGCTCGACGAATCGGGCGTTTCCGAGGATGCCGTTCAGTTCGACCTTGGCCTGGCCCGTGGGCTGGACTATTACACCGGGATCGTTATGGAAACGACGGTCAACGGCTGGGAGAAATTCGGTTCGATCAGTTCCGGCGGCCGTTACGACAATCTGGCCGGTCTGTTCAGCGCACGCCGAATCCCCGGTGTCGGGGCCTCGATCGGGCTGGATCGGCTGATCGCCCTGCTCGACGAAATGGGCCAGCTGCAAAAAGCGGCGGCACACACAGGGGTTCTTGTCGGTCAGTTCCCCGGGGTGCCGCTTGAGTTTCCGTTCCGGATCGCCTCACGGCTTCGGGGCCGGGGCGTACAGGCGGAGTGTTATCCGGATCCGATTCCGATCGGCAAACAGATGGCGTACGGTGCCAGCCGAGGTTACCGGTTCGGGCTGATTCTCGGCCCGGATGAGCTGGATCAGGGCGTGTTTCATCTGCGCGACCTTACGAACCGTCAGGAAACAAAGGGCCTGTCGCTCGCCGAAGTGGATGAGATCGTTGTCCGGGTGTTATCGGAAGACCCTCAGGGAGACGCGGCTGCGAAAGCCGCGCTGAAGTCACGATCGTGAAATCGGAATCGCTGGTTCCCGAAAGACCTGTGCCTGCCGTACGCGGAACGAGGGCCCTCGTGGGCGAGGAGTACCAGCGGCGACGCTCGCTGGCGGATTCGATGCTCCGGATTGCCGGGAGTGCGGGGTATGACCTCATCGAAACGCCGGCTCTGGATCTCGTCGAGCTTCACGAACGGAAAAGCGGTGCCGCCGTCACGACGCGTATCGTCGAAATCGGCGAAATCGGCGACCAGGGGCCAATCTGCCTGCGGCCTGAACTGACGGTCGGAGTCGTTCGCTCGGCGGTCGAATCTGGTGTACTTGCCTCCGGGCCGGTCCGATTGAGCGTAATCGGTTCGGTCTTTCGTCGCGACGAAACCGGCGGAGGCGGCCTGCACGGGATCGAACAGATCGGGGCCGAGCTGATCGGCGACCTGAGCGTCGAAGCCGATGCCGAAGTGATCGCGCTGGCTGACGAAGCCCTGAAGATCGCTGGAGTCGGCCCGACGACGATACGCCTCGGCGATGTCGGCCTGATCCTCGACGCTGTCGCCGAAGCCGGATTGCCGCTGGAAGCCCGCAAGGCGATCGTCGAAACCCTGGCCGATTCCGCCGCGGCCGGTAAGGGAATCTCGCAAGTCGAAAACGATCTCGAACACTGGGGCGACTGGCTGGACGAATACCCGTCTGCAGGCAGTTCCGGGGCAGGGCATTCTTCTGAGGCGGAACTCAAGAGGCTGTACCATCATCTGGTGGGCCCGGTCGTAGGAAGACGAACCGAGTCCGACATTCTCGGCCGGTTGAGGAAAAAATGGGCGCTGGCCGATTCGCTGCCATTGGCTCTCAAGAAGGCCGCGAACCTGGTTCATGAGTTGGGCACGCTCTCCGGGCCCGCATCCAGCGTACTCGATTCCTTAGGCAAGCTGCTGATCGGGCCGACGGCCGAAAAGGCCCGCGATCGGCTTCGGACCCTTGTGAATCTCCTCGAAACCCGCTTCGGAATCGACTCCGGCCGTATTCGTATCGACCTGGGTGTGGCCAGGGGCATCGGATTTTACTCGGGCCTGGTTTTCGGGATTCATGCAGATCGTGCCGGTGGCCAGGAGCTTGCCGGTGGCGGAAGGTATGACGGGCTCGCTTCCGTGCTCGGAATGACGGATGGCTGCGATGCCGGAGTCGGCTTCGCCATTGGTCTGGATCGCGTTTTCGATTGCCTCGGCAGAGAAAATCCCGATTGCCGGAGCGAACGGACTTTCGTCATTACTCCTTCGGAAACTGCAAGCGGCCCTGCGGTCAATGCCGCCTGTTCGTTGGCGAGACGAATTCGTCAATCGGGCGGCAGGTCGAGGATCGCCACACCAGCCGACAGCGTGCTTGCGCCCGGTTCGCTTCTCGTAGAAATCGACGAGAAAGGGCAGTTCCGATGTACCGATTCTGACGCCCTGGGTAAATTGAAATCACTCGTGAACAAGGATTCCTGAGACTTCGATGCCACTGACCCCAGCGATCGACCCAATACGGCTGGCGATTCCTTCGAAGGGGCACCTTTACGACGGGCTCATCGAAATTCTGAAAGCGGCTGGCTATCGGATCCGCCGTGCCAGCGACCGTCAATACGAAGCCCTGATCCCGGGCCACGGGCGATTCCACGTCGTATTCATGCGGCCTTCGGATATCGTCGAACAGGTCCAGGAAGGTCGATGTCACCTTGGAGTGACCGGCTACGACGTTTATGCCGAACATGAACCATTGGCCCGGGCGACCTCAGTCGTCATCAAGGATCTGGGCTATGGTGGCTGCAGGCTTGTCGTGGCAGTGCCCGAAAGCTGGATCGACGTCACTCACGTCATGGACCTGGCGGAACTGACCCAGCGATTCCGAAGCGAAGGCAAGCTGTTCCGGATTTCGACGAAATACGCCCACTTGACCCGTGAATTTCTCCGCCGCCGCGGTATCCATGACTACCGGGTCGTGGCATCCGACGGTGCCCTGGAACTTCATCCGAGTCTTGGCATTGCGGATATCATCGTCGACCTGACGAGTTCCGGCATTACGCTCAAGGACAATCGCCTCCGCGAAATTGCGGGCGGAACGATCCTCGATTCCGCCGCTTGCCTGATCGGTCACACCGAAAGTCTGGCTTCGATGGTGGCCGAAGGGGCCGAAAGCCCGCTGGCGCTTCTGCTGGATTCGATCGACGCCGTCCGGCTCGCCGAAGGCCGAGTGAAGCTGGAAGTGACGGGCCGTTTTCCTCAGAACGAATCCGAAACGGTCCACATCGAAAAACTGTCGAACGTGCTGGCTCGTAACGGTGCGACGCGACTGCACTGGAGTTCCGTGAAGTGGCAGGATGGCCAGCCCGGCTGGAACGTGCAGGGGCTGACGGGTGCTCGTGGCCTCACCTCCTGCCGCCGCTCGCTGATCGATCTGGGCGCGGAATCGATCGTCGGAACCGTGCCGAGATATTGTCTGGATCATGAAGACCATTCGACGTTCGAATCGTTGAAGTCGTCGCTGGGCGTTCAGCCGAACGCAAGATAACGGCGAGCCTGAGAGTCGATCGACCCTGAGGATCCCGTTGCCGAATCGATAGATCTTTCCCGGCGCCTGGCGAACCGAAATGAGGTAGGGCCATGTCTCGAATCCGAACCGCGGCGAAACGCCCGATCGTCGTTCTGGGCGCGGGCATCATGGGTGCCTCGGCCGCTTGTGCTCTGGCCGCACGGGGGTTGCCGGTCATCCTTCTGGAACGTCATCGCGTCGGTCACGATCTCGGCAGCTCGCATGGCGAGTCGCGGATCATCCGTTACAGTTATTCGGATCCGTTCTATGCCTCACTGATGCCCGACGCGTTCCGGGCATGGACCAAACTTGAAGCCGATACCGGTTCGACACTATTCGTCCGCACTGGTGCCCTTTCGTTCGGGCCCGCTGACAGCCAGTTCGTACCTCGGGTCCTCGGAAACCTGAGGCATCTCGACGTCCCATGCCGGAACCTATCGCCGAGCGAAGTTCGCAAAATCTACCCCGCGTTGACTTTGCCGAACGGATACGTTTCCGTGTTCGAACCCACGGCTGGCGTGTTGCTCGCAGCCAAGGCCCTGCGACTCCTGGTGGAACTTGCTTCACGTATCGCAGGATCGCAATTCGAGCTTCGCGAAGGGTTCGAAGTCGCTTCGCTTGACCTGGACGGCGCAAATCCCGTCGTCATCGGGGCCAATCAGGAACGTATCGAGGCCGAAAAACTGGTCGTCGCCGCAGGACCATGGGTCAAGTCGCTGCTGACCAGGGAAACGCGATCCATGGAGGTGACCCGCCAGTGTATTTTCCACCTGAAGCCGCCGAACCTCGACGACTTCCGCCCGGGGCGATGGCCGGTTATGATCTCGGACGGTCAGGACGAGCTGGATCTCTTCTACTCCCTGCCCGCCCTTAGCGATCTGGGTGTGAAAGTGGCGCGTCACGGTGGGCCGGCGTGTGATCCGGACAGGGTCGAACGCAAGATCTCCGAATCGGACTGGGCCCCGGTCAAGTCGTTCCTCGATCAGTTCCTACCGAGCTGGGCCGACGCCGAACGGACCGATGCAAGGACTTGTCTCTATACGATGACACGAGACGAAGAGTTTCGAGTCGGTGCGATCGACCGCCACCCTCGCGTGATCCTGATGTCACCGTGTTCCGGACATGGCTTCAAATTCGGGCCACTCATTGGCCGGATCATCGCGGACCTTTGCGAAACCGGCATGTGCGATTATGACATCGCCCGCTGGAGCCCGAACCGGGTCTCCGCATCGAAACGTGTTTCTCTTTGATCCGAAACCCGGTGGATTCGTGCTAACTCCCTGTTCGGCTGGAGCTTGTCCTCTCAGTTCCGGATATGCCCCTGACCGATCACGATCCATTTCGTCGTAGTCAGTTCGGTCAGTCCGCACGGCCCGCGGGCGTGGAACTTGTCCGTACTGATGCCGATTTCGGCACCCAGGCCAAGTTCGCCGCCATCGTTGAACCGGGTGGAAGCGTTGACCATGACGGCGGATGAGTCTACGCCAGCGACGAACCGCTGGGCTGCTCGAATGTCGCTGGTGACGATCGCTTCCGTGTGTTTCGAAGAATGACGCCGGATATGTTCGAGACCGGCTTCGAGGTCGGTGACCACAGCGACGTTCAGGATCTTTTCGCCGTACTCGGTGTCCCAGTCGGCGGGACTCGCCGGAACGATCATCGGCACGATGGCTCTGGCGGCGTCGTCACCCCGAAGCTCCACCCCCGCGGCGAAAAGAGCATCGCAAGCTACAGGCAGGAAACTGTGCGCGATCTCACGATGAACGAGCAGAGTCTCCGCCGCGTTGCAGACGGCAGGCCGCTGGGCCTTGGCGTTCACGACGATATCCGTCGCCATCGGGATTTCCGCGGACTTGTCCACATAAACGTGGCAGATTCCGGCATCATGCTTGAGCACGGGCATCGTCGCATCGTGGCTCACCCGCTGAATCAGCCCGGGGCCGCCCCGGGGGATCGCCATGTCGATCTTGTCGTTCATGCCGAGCAGGATTCCGACGGCGTCGCGGTCGGTCGTCGGCACGAAGCCGACGGCATCACGCGGAAGACCTGAGATTTCCAGCGAATCGGCCAATACCTGGTGAAATGCCCTGTTGGTATGGATCGCCTCCTTGCCGCCTCTGAGGATGCAGGCGTTGCCGCTTTTTACGCAGAGCGAAGCGGCATCGACCGTCACGTTCGGCCGGCTTTCGTAGATCATGAAAATTACGCCCAGCGGCACTCGGATCTGGCTTACCTCAAGCCCGTTCGGGCGTCGTCCGCCGTGAATCACTTCACCGACAGGGTCGGGCAGGGCGGCGACTTCCTCGACAGCGCGGGCGATCAGCTCGAGCCTGTGACCGTCCAGCCTCAGGCGATCGATCGCAGCGGCATTCAGGCCGAAACCAGGGGCTGCGTCCACATCGTGCTGATTGGCGGCGAGAATGTCGTCCTTTCGGGCTCTCAATTCGGCGGCGGCTCGGTGCAGCCAGCCATTGCGAGCGGCACCCGACGTCGTCGCCATGAATCGCGAAGCTTCGGCCGCACGTTCCGCCAGAACCCGGCATTCCGTCCATAACGGGTGTTCCCGGCCGAAATGGGTGCCCGAACCTGCCGCGACATTACCCGACATGAGACTGCTCCAATGCGTGCCAGACCCTGAGGGCGTCGACAGTTGCCGCGACATCGTGCACCCTTGCGACGGCCGCACCACGGCTCGCGGCGAATAGCACCGATGCCACACTGCCTGAGGTGCGATCGCTGACGCCACGTCCGGTCAATTCCCCGATCATCCGTTTTCGGCTCGTTCCGATCAACACGGCATGACCCAATTTCCGGAACCGGTCGAGACTCCGGAGAATCTCCAGATTCTGTTCGAGCGTTTTGCCGAACCCTATCCCCGGATCAATCGCAATCCTTTCGGCCGGGATCCCAGCTTTCATCGCGGCACGGACACGATCGGCCAGAAAATCGAGGATTTCGCCCACCACGTCCTGATACTTCGGCTCCACCTGCATCGTTTCAGGCGTGCCCTGCATGTGCATGATCACGATTCCCGCACCAGCTTCGGCGACGACGTGCGGCATCTCTCCCTGCGGGTCGCACCCAGTGATGTCGTTAACGATTCGAGCCCCTGAAGCAAGCGCCCGGCGGGCGATTTCCGGCTTGCGGGTGTCGATCGATACGATCGCTACCGGCAAACGTTCGTGCAGCAGTTCGAGCACCGGGCCGACCCTGGTCCATTCCTCTTCGAGCGGCACCGGTTCGGCGAAAGGCCTGGTCGACTCGCCACCGATGTCGAGGATGTCGGCACCCTCGTCCAGGCATTGCGAGGCATATCGGAATGCGGTTTCAGCGTCCGAAAGGCGTGAGCCGTCGGAAAAGCTGTCTGGTGTGACGTTTACGATTGACATGACCGAGCATCGGCCGTCGCTTCGCAGCAAGGGGCGATCTATGGATGTCCAAATCTCGGGCATGGAACGGCGAGTCGGGCAGGAGGGAGGGAATCAGCCAGCGCGCAGCTGACGTTTCTCTACAGGATCTTTATGCACGTACTGCATGACGTAGGCGTCTTCGCCTGTGTCTTCGAAGTGATCGTGCGCGATTTCCATGGCCTTGAAGCCGCTGGACCGGAAGAACAATTGGGCGGACAGGTTCGACTCGCGAACGAACAGCGTGATCTTCGTGCGTCGGTGGCTGGAGAGCTTGCCGATGAGCTTCGAAGCCATCTGCGAAGCGACCGACCGGCGACGAAATTCTTCGTGCACGGCGAAGTTCAGAATCTGCAGCTTGTACTTGTTCAGTTCGTAGATCATGTAACCGACGATCCGGTCGTCGCATTCGGCGACCATCCCGATGCAGTTACGTTGACGCAGCACTCTCAGGAAATCATCTTCCGTCCAGGCCGAAGGCTGACGGCTGGACTCGATCTCGAGAACTTGCGGCATGTCGCGACGGATCATCCAACGAATATGAACCTGGCAAGGCGCCTTGAACGTACCCGAAGTGTTCATGATCGCTTTCCTTCCTTAGCTCGGCGATCCCGATATTCGATCGACCTGCATCCGCAAGCTCGGACTTTCGTGACCGATTTATTCACGGTTCGTAGAAGTTTCATACTACTCAGCTCTGCCGGATCTGCCAAGATCGATCGAGCGAAAAAAAAGCGTGGAAATTAGGCGACATCCAGTGAATCGGCGTCTTGGATGCGGTGGCTTGGACGCATTTCTGTAACTCGTTGCAGTACAAGGGGCTCGACAGGTAAGAAGCCTTTCGGAACCATGCGCTCAACTTGCCGGACGATTCGCTCCCAAAGCGAAGATCGGAATCGTTGCCGATTCCGATCCGCAAGCAGCCATTTTGTCTTCGTTCGGCCTCACTCGAATTTGTACGCCGGGTTTTTCGGATCGAAGTCCTGCTCGCTCAAGCCTACGTTCAGCCGCAGGTTGCGGAACCGGTAATCCTCCACGAGCGGAGGAGCCTCGTTGATCCGGTGCGGCCAGTCATAGCCTACGAACCGTACCGGCAGCCGATGCTCGTCATCGAAATAAAGCTGTACGATGTGATATTCGAATTCGTCTTCCTTGCGGCCATGGCGGGTCTGGACGAGCGTCGTCGACCGGTTGTCGATCACCACTCCTCGCTCGATTTTCACGACATGCTGTGGCTGAAGATGCTGGTGCCAGTTGTCGTGAATTCGGGCGATCATCTTGTCAAGGCCGGCCTGAGTCACAGGATGCCGATTGTCCGACATCGCCATGCGGCCTTTAGGGTCCAGATGCATCGTGCCCGCGACATAGCCCTTCCAGCCGCCCTCGTGCGCGACGATCTTCTCTGCGAAACGCGTGGGATGGTAGATCGCCTCACGCCCCTGATGCACGGTCTGGAACGAGAAATAGATGCACTGAGGTTTGGTTCGCGCCTTCATGCGAATCACTTGCGGCTTGAGCAGACTGCCGCCGATTCGCTCCTGTTTGACGAATTCGCAGACATAATCCTGAACTTGAGCGATCGACCGGTTGGCTTCGGAGATAATCTCCAGCGCCTCTTCGAGCGAACTCGAAGCGGATTTCAATTCCTCGGCCGGCAGGGCCTGCGGCCGATCGGTACGGGGGATCGATGCCGTTGAAGCTTCGATTGCCGCAACCTTCGTATCCGTAACCGCTTCCGGGTTCGCAGCCCGTTCGTCGGCGTTCGCGTAAGAGGCTCCCAGCCCCCGCGATATCGGGGCCAGTGCCAGCAACTTCAAAATCCTGCGACGATCAGATGCGCGCTCCGTCGCGCTCTTTTGTGCATGACGCATCATGATCGCACCATTTCGGCGATTGCCGAGGTCGGTTGAGAGGGGAACGAACTGTCCATCGTGTTCATTCAGGATCGACCGCCAGAAGCTGGCGAATTCACGGCGATCGAACGAAATCATAACGATCGGTCCGTTTTGCGACAGGTCAATCCGGTCGATTCGCCTGTGGCGATTCCGGTCCCTGTTCCGCAGATCGAGACAATGCCGGTCAGGCAGTATTTCGGGTCGGGCGATCAAGCCCGGATTCTGCTCGAAACCGGGTTTGTAATGGGTTTGTAAGTGTTGTGTAAACAGGGTTTTGGGTGATTGGAACAAAGTGGAATGTCTTCAGCTCATCCAGGTGTATTGGCAGTGGGATTTCCAATACATCATGTCTGCCCCGCTATCCGTTCGATCGTATTGGCAGGATTTCCGGATATCTCGACTCAGGCGTCCAGCTTTATTTTTCCGAATTAAATTCCCTCTTTTGCCGAAGTTGCCAGGCGTGAATGGTCGATACGAGTTGAGGTAAGATCGGCGAAGGCCCAGGACCCGTTCGTCGACTTCAAGTTTTCGGACACCAGAACTGATTTTTCGAACCTGGTTCGGACCCTGTTCGGACACTTGGTTTCTGAGACATTTCAAGCCCCTGCCTGACGTTGCGGGTCGTACCGGTCATGAGGGGCGAAATGGCTGAAAATTCGGTATGAAAGTTGATTTTCTCAGACATTTCGGATGCCAGTGCGGATGGTGCACGTTCGCTTGACCATGCCCGGCACGGGGGCTATAGTTGCTCAGTCCTGGCGAATGAAGTGGCTCGCAGCGTTTCCTGCGTCGCATCCCGTATCGCAGCCACGGCGAGTCGAACGTGCAAGGCATCGATTTCGATCGATGTCTTCGGGGGTTTCTAGTGTCCGCATCTTCCGATCCGATCATCCGACAGATCAAGGACACGGTCGATATCGTTTCCCTTGTGGGCCAGTACCTGCAGGTTCACCGCATAGGGAATCGGTTCAAGGCTCTGTGCCCTTTTCACGATGACCGGAATCCTTCGCTGGACATCAATCCGCAGCGGCAATCCTTCAAATGCTGGGCATGCGGGGCCGGTGGCGACTGCATCGAATTCGTCCGCCTTTATGAGCGGGTCGATTTTCCCGAAGCGATTCGCATCCTTGCGGACCGCCTCGGAATCCGGCTCCCCGAGCGAAAACCCGGTGTGAAATCCGCGTCGGCGGCTGCCGAGGGGCTTTCGAAATCGGACCTCTACCGTGCTCTGGAATGGGTCGCCGGATTCTATCGATCGGCACTGGATCAAGAGACAGGGGCTCTGGAATATCTGGCGGAACGTGGCTTGAGCCCGTCCGTCGTCGAACAATTCGCCCTCGGCTATTCGCCAGCCGATTCCGGGCGCATCAAAACGGCGGCTCTGCGTGCTGGATTCAGTGCGGAAGTCCTTGTGGAGAGCGGTGTTCTGGCTGAGGCCGAAGGCCGCACGTACGACCGCTTCCATGATCGACTGATGTTCCCGATTCACGATTCTCTGGGCCGCACGGTCGGCTTCGGCGGCCGGGTTCTGCCGGCACGGGACAGGGCCCTTGCGGAGCAGGGGCGGCGAGTGGGCAAATACGTGAACTCGCCGGAGACTTCGATCTTCCATAAGCGGAAGCTTCTGTATGCTGCGGACCTGGCCCGGAACGCGGCGAGAACGGCCCGGGAAGTGGTCGTGATGGAGGGTTACACCGACGTCATGGCGGCGCATCAGGCGGGCATCGCGAACGTGGTGGGCACGCTGGGCACGGCCCTTGGCGACGAGCATTTGCCGGCCTTGCGGCAGATGGCCGATCGCGTGGTGCTCGTTTTCGACGGTGACGAAGCCGGCCAGAAGGCGGCGGAACGATGCCTGGAGATTTTCCTGGGTCATCCTGTGGATCTGGCTCTTGTGAGCCTGCCAGGCGGGGCGGACCCCTGCGATTTCCTGCTGGAGCATGGTGCGGATGCGTTCCGGGCGGAGCTTGCCGGGGCCAAGGATCCGCTGAGTTTCGCGATCGACCGGATCGAGAGCCGTTATGATCTGAGGAACTCGGAACAGGCGCGTCAGGCGGTGCAGTGGATCCTGTCGATCTTCGCGAAGGCACCTCGTACCGGTCGTGACGGAATTGGCGTAAAAATGGCGATGGCTCTTGACAGATTGTCGTTTCGCCTAAGAATTCCAGTGGCTGAACTCCAGCGTGAGTGGAACCGACATCGCAAGGAGGCGACAAGACGTGAAACGCGTCGAGATCAGACGATCGATGTCACGCATGTGAAGTTCGAGGGCGATCCCGATCCTGATCCTCTGGAGCGGGAATTCGTCGAGCTTCTCCTGAACAATCCGGAACTCGTGGCTCAGGTGATATCCCGTGTCCTGGCCGCGGAGTTGAGGCATCCGACATTACGAATGATTACCCAGGCGATTTACGATACGCACCGTTCCGGCGAATTTCCTGATTTCGGAAATGTCGTGGAACGGCTCGAACCCGAAGTTCGAGCGTTCGCCGAGAGGGTCATGGACTGGATCGATACCGGACCGATGCCGGAAGGGGTGGTTCCCGCCGGTGGCGAGGAACGTCTGAAGGGGATTCTGGCCCAGTTCGATCGTCGTTCGCTGCAGATGCGGCTGGACGATCTCAGGCGGGCTCTCGCGGAAACCGACGCGGCGGAAGACCCGGAAACCCACGATTCGATCCGACAGGAAATCCGTCGCCTGCTGGCCCGGGGCATGCCGCCTCTGGGCTCCACGTTCTCAAAGCCACTGTGATTCAGCCCATCCCGCTGTCGAAACGCTTCATGCATCGAGGAGATTCCGAAATGGAAAAACTGGACCCGGTCGTCAAACTGCTCCTGGACAAGGGCAAGAGGCGCGGATTCCTGACCTTCGAAGAGGTCAACGAAATCCTGCCGGACGACTTCTCCAGCCCCGAGAAGCTTCAGCTGATCCAGGACACCCTGGAGGAGATGGGGATCGAGCTGATCAACGAGGACGAAGTCGAGTCTCGGAACGGCATCGAGACCGATCTCGACGAAGACCTCGGCACGCTCGAAGGGGAACTGGACGAGGCGGAAGCCGAAGACCATGAAGAGATCACGATCGAGGACGAGTTGAGCGACGAGCCGTTCTCGCGGCGGATCGACGACCCCGTCCGGATGTACCTGACGCAGATGGGCGAGATCCCGCTGCTGAAGCGGGACGAGGAAATTCGCCTGGCGAAGGAAATCGAAGACACTCGCCGCTCGTTCCGTGGCAAGGTCCTCGAATGCGATTACGCCCTTCGCCTGGTGGTCGAACAGATCCGCCGGGTGGAGAAGGGGGATCTGCCCTTCGACCGCACGATCAAGGTCTCGGTCACCGAAAATCTCGAAAAAGATCAGATCCTCGGCCGGATGCAGGCGAACCTGAAAACGCTCGACCGGCTGATCGAACGCAATCGCCGCGATTTTCGCGCCCTTCGTCAGGCCAAGGGCGACCGCCCGACGCAGCGGGAAATCTACAAGCGGATCAAACTGACCCGCCGCAAGTGCGTCCGGCTCGTCGAAGAGCTGTCGATCCGCACGCAGAAGATCATCCCCCTGATGAAGCGTCTGGAGCAGATCGGGCCCCGGATGATCGCCATGCGGGAAGAGATCCAGGCTCTGGAAGGCAAGGCCGAACGCCGCGAGGATTACGGCAACCTCGTCAAGGAACACAAAGACCTGATGGTCATGACGCTCGAGACGCCGGGCACGCTGACGCGCCGCCTGGCCAAGATGACCGAGCGTTTCCGCAAGTACGAAGAAGCCAAGCGGCAGCTCTCCGGCGGCAACCTGAGGCTGGTCGTTTCGATCGCCAAGAAATACCGCAACCGTGGCCTTTCTTTCCTCGACCTGATTCAGGAAGGCAACACCGGCCTGATGCGGGCCGTGGACAAATACGAATACCGCCGCGGGTTCAAGTTCAGCACCTATGCCACGTGGTGGATTCGCCAGGCGATCACCCGTGCGATCGCCGACCAGGCCCGGACGATCCGGATTCCGGTCCACATGATCGAAACGATGTCCAAGCTCCGCAACGTCCAGAAGAAGTTGCTGCAGGAAAAAGGCCGCGAACCGACGATCGACGAAGTGGCCAAGTATGCCAACATCACGATCGAAGAAGCCCGCCGCGTGATGAAGATCAGCCGGCACCCGATCTCGCTGGATCGCCCGGTCGGGGAGTCCGAAGACAGCTACTTCGGCGACTTCATCGAGGACGACTCGGTCGAAAGCCCGATCAACGCCGCCACGCAGGAAATGCTCAAGGACAAGATTGACCAGGTCCTCAAGACGCTGACCTATCGCGAGCGGGAGATCATCAAGCTTCGCTACGGCCTGGGCGACGGCTATACGTATACGCTTGAGGAGGTCGGCCGGATCTTCAAAGTCACTCGGGAACGGGTGCGGCAGATCGAGGCGAAGGCCGTCAGAAAGCTGCAACATCCTGTACGAAGCCGGCAGCTCGAAGGGTTCCTTGAGCATACCGGCTGACCGAAAGCCAGACGTCGATGACCCTCGGGTCATCGACGTTTTTTTGTGGATACGACGATGCGAGTCGTCATGACCGGCCAGGAACGGAATTCGGCTACGTCATTGGGCCAGGATGGCCAGGAAGTCGACCTGTGAGCGCTGAACTGACATGACCACGACCGCCAATTCCCTCCGCGAGATCCACTCCCTCCACCAGCGGGCCAAAGCCATTCGAGACAGGCTGGTCGGCGTACCCAAAGCCGTCGCGGCCCGCAGCGGGATGGTCGCGAAGAAGCAGGAGGCCGTGGACAAGGCCAAAAAGGATCTCCAGCAGGTCAAAGTGACCAAAGCTTCGAAAGAGAGCCAGCGGAAGTCGATCCATCAGAAGATGGACGATTACGCTTCTAAACTTCTGTCGGTCAAGAAGAATGACGAATACAAGGCGATCCAGAACGAGATCGCGGTGCTCAAGTCGCAGGTCAACAAGGTCGACGACGAAATCATCGATTGCGAACTTGAGATCGAAACGCGCGAAGCCGCCGTCAAGGCCGTGGAAGGCGAGCTGAAGAAAGTCCAGGACGATCTGGCGGCATTCCAGAAGCAGGCTGAGGACGCCAGGCCCGCTGACGAAGCCAAGCTGGCGGAGCTTTCTCAGGCCGTCGCCGAGGCCGAGGCCATCATCCCGGTCGACCTGCGGGACAAGTATCAGCGGATCATTCGGCAGAAAGGTGCTGACGCGCTGGCGATCGTCGAGGAAGGGGCCTGCACCGGCTGTTTCATGTCAGTTACCTCGCAGATGCTCAACGACCTGATCAATTGCGACACGCTTGTCTTCTGCCGATCCTGCGGCCGGGTTCTTTACATGGCCGAGGAAGCCGAAAAACTCACCAAGCGGTCACTTTGAGCCTCCTGGTCGCAGTCCGCAATCCTTCGGCCCCATGAACCTGCCGATTGACTTGATCCGATCCGACCCCCTATGATTCGATTGAGACGAGGCCGCGTCGGATCGGCCTGCTCCTGCCTGTGTCGCCGTTGCGAAAGGTGTTCGATTCAATGGCTGGAAGCGTGCTGGAAGTCGGTTCGGCGAACTTCAAGAGTTCCGTGCTCGAGAGCGACAAGCCTGTTCTGGTCGATTTCTGGGCTCCCTGGTGCGGTCCCTGCCGTCAGCTCGCTCCGACGATCGAAAAGCTGGCGACGGAATTCGAAGGTAAGGCCGTTGTCGCCAAGCTGAACACGGACGCCGCGGGCGATATCGCCGGCAGCCTCGGTGTCTCCGCCATTCCGACCGTTTTCATCTTCAAGGGCGGTCAAGCCGTCGCACGACTGGTCGGCGTTCAGGCCGAATCCAAGTACCGCGACGAACTCAACAAACTCATCGGCTGATCCGAACCCGGTCGATCGCACTCCCGAATTTCGGAAATCGATGAAATCCGTGCCCAATCACGATTCGGCCCCGGTCCCAGCGACCGGGGCCGACCGCGTTCGTATGAAAGTCTGCGGCGTGACCCAGCCGCGGCAGGCTACCGCCCTCAGGCAAATGAGGGTCGATTTTCTGGGATTGAATTTTCATCCTCCTTCGCCCCGGTTCATTGAGCCTGAGATCGCAAGGAGCCTGGTCGAAGCCTGGGGCGAACCGGCATCGAGCGTCGGCGTTTTCGTCGACCGTTCCGCAGAGGAAATCCTTGCCTGTCAAGACATTGCAGGTTTCGGAATCGCGCAGCTGCATGGCTCGGAATCGAGCGAAACGATCGTCGCGGTCGCACGCCGCCTGCCCGTAATTCGCGCCTTCCGTGTGCAGGATTCCGGTTCTCTCGAAGTGGCCCGAAGACAGATCGACGCGGTCGAATCGGCCGGCGTATCGCTCTTTGCCGTCCTCATCGACGGATATTCGCCGAACGCCCATGGCGGAACAGGGCAGACGGTCGCCGAAGATCTGGTGCGCCAGGCCGTTGCGCTCCACCCCCGGCTGATTCTGGCAGGTGGCCTGCGGCCCGGGAACCTGGCCGAACGGCTGAAGTGGATCCGCCCCTGGTGCGTGGACGTCGCCAGCGGTGTCGAATCCGCCCCCGGCATCAAGGATCTCGCCGCCGTCGAGGTGATGTGGCGTTGCATTCGAGAGATATCCGGCGATTTGTGTTGACACGGGCGTACGCTCGTGTGCAAACTATGCCAGACAAGTGAGTCACAGCCGTTGTCGAGGCGTAACATGAACCTTTCCGAAAATCAGGCGGTCGATTCTTTAGGCCGGCGACGGACAGTGAATCAGTCGTCGGGTCTGAAGCGTTCTGTGCCATTGCCGGATCACTGGTCGAGCCGGTCCGTCAGGATCGCTCTTCCCGAGTCGGACTGGGTCGCCCTCGAGATGTTCGCAAGACGATATGGGGCTGATGGTTCCAGTGGTGCCGTCGCGCTCGGGCAGGCGATTCATCGGCTGCTGGAGACGCAACGGAGGTCCTCGGAGTGGTCATGGGACTCTTCGGACTGGATGGAATGGGAACGCCGCAAGACACTGAGGCTGTTGAGGCCTGTCGTTTGATCTCGTAGTCCGGGGTCGGAACGGGTGGCGTTCGAACGGTAATTTCGATCGATTGGAGATCTGCATTGGCGACCGCACAAGTGAAGTACGACGTGAAGGATCTGGCTCTGGCCAAGGAAGGGCTTTCCCGGATCCTGTGGGCCGAACGGGATATGCCTGTGCTGCGGGCGATCCGTGAGCGTTTCGAGCGTGAGAAGCCCCTTTCCGGCATGAAGATGTCCGCCTGTCTTCACGTGACGGCCGAGACGGCCAACCTGGCGCGGACGCTGGTCGCCGGCGGTGCTGACCTTGTTCTGGTGGCTTCGAACCCTCTTTCGACCCAGGATGACGTCGCGGCCAGCCTTGTCGCCGATTTCGACATTCCGGTTTACGCGATCAAGGGCGAAGACGAACACAGCTACTATCGCCACATCCGGGCCGCTCTCGAGCATCAGCCGAACGTGACGATGGACGACGGTGCCGACCTCGTCAGCGCCATGATCTTCATCGCCCTGAACCGCCTGAACGACCTGCATCCTGAAGTTCGCACGTGGGCTGCCAGCCTGAGCACGGACGAGCGTCAGCAGGTTTCGGGCCGCGTCTGTGCGTCGATGGAAGAGACGACCACAGGCGTGATCCGTCTGCGGGCCATGGAGAAGGACGGCGTGCTGCTGCTGCCGGTCATCGCCGTCAACGACGCCGAGACGAAGCACTTCTTCGACAACCGCTACGGCACGGGCCAGTCGACGATCGACGGCGTGATCCGCGCCACCGACATGCTCCTGGCAGGCCGTTCCGTCGTCGTGGCCGGCTACGGCTGGTGCGGCAAGGGCGTCGCCCTGCGTGCCCGTGGCATGGGTGCTCACGTGATCGTGACCGAAGTGAATCCGATTCGTGCTCTGGAAGCCGCGATGGACGGATTCCAGGTCGCTCCGATGGCGGAAGCCGCCAAGGTCGGTGACCTGTTCATCACCGTCACCGGTGACATTCACGTTCTCCGCGCTGAGCATTTCGCCGTCATGAAGGACGGTGCCATGATCTGCAACTCGGGCCACTTCAACGTCGAACTGGCGCTCGACCAGCTGGCTGGTCTGGCCGTCAACACCCGCAAGGGCGTTCGCGAATTCGTCGACGAATACGAACTGCCCAGCGGCAACCGCGTTTTCGTCCTCGGCGAAGGCCGTCTCATCAACCTGGCGGCCGCACACGGCCACCCGGCCAGCGTGATGGACATGTCGTTCGCGGCTCAGGCTCTGGCGACCGAATGGTCCGTCAAGAACAAGGGCAAGCTGTCTCACAACGTGCACAAGGTGCCGCGTGAGATCGACGAATGGGTCGCCCGCCTCAAGCTGGAAACGATGGGCATCGGCATCGACTCGCTCACCGACGAACAGCAGAAGTACCTGAACAGCTGGGAAATGGGTACCTGATTCAATCCCGACCGCTTTCGGCGATCGACTTTGGCCACGCCTTCTTCAGGGCGTGGCCGAAGCATTTGCCGTCGATCGCCTGCATCCGGTAGACTGTCAGACATAGCGAGAATTTGCTCTCGCAGATACCGAAGCCTGGCCAGAAGCGTTCGCATGGAGAGTGCGAGCCTCCTGATACCCTGACCTTATCGCCCTGATCCACTGGAACCCATGCCTGAAATCGAACCTTTTCGTGCCCTTCGTTTCGACATCACCGAAGTCGGCGATCTTTCGGACGTGGTCTGCCCGCCCTACGACGTAATCGATCCTGATTTTCAGAAACGGCTCCACGAAAAGAGCCCGCACAATATCGTTCGCCTCGAATACGGTATGGAAGCGCCTGGCGACGTGGCAGGAAACGACAAATACTCACGTGCCGCCGCTTCGCTCGTGGAATGGATCCGCTCCGGCGTGCTCACGCCGGAGCCTCAGGCGGCGTTCTATCTTTACGAACAGGAATACGACGTCGAAGGGCAGAAGTTCCAGCGCCGGGTTTCTTCTCCCGGGTGCGGCTCGAGCCGTTCGGCACGGGCAAAATCTTCCCGCACGAACAGACCCTCAGCGGCCCGAAGGCGGACCGTTTGAACCTGTTCACGGCGACCCGCACGAACCTGAGCCCGATCTTCGGCCTTTATCCGGACGAATCCAACGCGGTCCTCGCAGCCCTGGAACAGGGCGTGAAGGACAGAACTCCGATCACGGCGATCGATCACCTGGGCGTCGTGAATCGTCTCTGGCCAGTCACGGACGAAGCCACGCTGACTCATGTTCGTGGGCTGATCGCCGACAAGCCCGTCTTCATTGCCGATGGGCACCACCGGTACGAAACTGGCCTGAATTATCGTAACGCTCTCGAAAAGGAAGGGAAGCTGAAGGGGCCAGAGGATCCTGCGAACTTCTGCCTTATGGCGCTGGTCTCGATGAGCGACCCGGGGCTGCTGATTCTCCCGACGCACCGTCTGATCTCCGGCCTGGGCGCGATCGATTCCGATACGCTGGCGAAGAAGCTCGAAGGCCAGTTCGAAATCAAGCCCTTCGGCACCGGCCCGGAAGCGGCCCGGGCGGCATGGGACTTCATCGAATCGAGCGGCGACCAGTCACGCATCGGCTTTGGCACGGCATCCGACGGCAAGTGGTTCGTTGCGAGCCTCAAGGACGACGCCCGGATGGACTCCCTTTGCCCGGATCATTCGGCAGAATGGCGTGGCCTTGGGGTGAGCATTCTGCGAGAGCTGGTGCTGAAGGATATCCTGAAGGCCGAGTCGACGGCGAAGATCAAGTACGTGCACCTGATGAGCGAAGTGCTGGAAGACCAGGGGCACGAAGTGGCCGCGCTGGTGCCGCCGGCCACAATGGAGCATGTCCGGTCTATCGCTTCAGGGGGCGAAACGATGCCGCCGAAGAGCACCTACTTCTACCCGAAGATTTTGACGGGGCTAGTCGTCAATCCACTGTTCGACCTGCGGGAAATTCACTGATAGGGGGTTCGGATGCTGTCGCGTCGCCAGTTTCTCGTGAAAGAGCGTGTGGCGGTCGTCAAATTGACCGACACTTACGATATCTTCGACCCGGAAACTGGCGAACCGATCGGCATGGCCATCGACCGCCCGCCGACCTGGGCGAAATTCGCCAGGTTGTTCGTCCATAAACGGTTCCTGCCGACGCGGATCGAGATCCTCGAAAGCGAAGAGCAGGGGCCAATCCTGTCGCTTTACAAGAAGCCGGGGTTCATTCGTGTCGAAGTGAAGCTGTTCGACGCGCGTGATCACCTCTTCGGCTCGTTCCGGAGCAAGCTGTTCCGGCTCGGTGGCGGATTTTACGTCCTCGATGCCGGTGGTTCGCAGATCGCTGAGGTGAATGGCGACTGGAAAGGCTGGAATTTCAAGATCGTCACCGATACGGGCCGTCAATTGGGCGAGGTTTCGAAGAAGTGGGCCGGCATCGGCAAGGAGTTCTTCACGACGGCCGACACCTACATGATTTCGGTCGGCGAATCCGGGGATCCGACTACGGTCGCATTGGCCCTGGCTGCAGGGCTGGCGGTCGATACGGTTTTCAAAGAAGCTTGAACGATTCGTTGGACCGAGCCGGAAAGTTCGTACAATCGTCTCAGATTCGCGAGCCTGAAAGCCCCTCATCGATGCGATCCGCAAATCTTATCGGTGACCTGCGTGATTTTCGCTTGCCGATGTCCAATCCATAGGGAGCGTTTGACGATACGAACCTTCGACGTGGCCCTCCTTTCCGACATTCGTCGTTCGATTCCCATCGCAGGATCGAGAAGCAGATGAGTACGACTCTCGAAAAAACCAAAGTCTCGAACGGCAAAGTACCGCACGTGTCCCAGACCTACGAAATTCATCGGCTGGAAGTGCCGACGACCGTCGATCGCAAGCGAATTCTCTGGATTTACGCGGCTCCAATCGTCGGCATTCACATTCTCGCACTGCTGGCATTCGTGCCTTATTTTTTCTCCTGGACCAGCGTGATCGTCATGCTGGCTTCCATCGAGATCTACGGCCTGGGCATCTCGCTGGGCTACCACCGGCTTCTGGCCCACAAGAGCCTGAAAGTCCCGAAGTGGCTGGAACACGGCTTCGCGATGTTCGCGGCTTGTTCTCTCCAGGATACACCGGCCAAATGGGTGGCCAACCACCGGATGCACCACATCTATTCGGACGATCGTGAAGACCCCCATTCACCGATGGTCACGTTCATCTGGTCCCATTTCGAGTGGCTGCTGAAATACAATTCGGCCACCCGCTCCATTACGAACCTCCAGAAGTATTCGCGCGACATTCTGGAAGATCCCTTCTACATGAAGATGGAAAAGACGCAGATCTGGCCCCTGATCTACCTGATCCACGGTATCGCCTATTTCCTCGTCGGTTACGGTATCGGCTACTGGAAATATGCCGACCATGCTCAAGCCCTTCAGTTCGGTTCGAGCCTCTTCGTCTGGGGGGTCCTGGTCCGTACGGTCGTGAACTGGCACGTCACCTGGTCCGTCAACTCGCTCACGCACCTGTTCGGTTATCGTAATTACGATACGACGGACAACAGTCGCAACAACTGGCTGGTCGGTCTGTTCGCAGTGGGCGAAGGCTGGCACAACAACCACCACGCCGACCCGGCTTCGGCCTCGGTCTGGCACCGCTGGTGGGAAGTTGACCTGACCTACGTCGTGATTCGGATGCTCAAGGCCGTGGGCCTCGCCTGGGACGTCATCGAGCCCCGGCACAAACGTGTCGCCAACCGCGATTCGGCCGCCCGCTGATTCCGGATCGATCGGTTCACGAATCGAACGAACTTCGAATTTCCGAGAGACGTGGCACCTTCCTGCCATGTCTCTTGTTCGTTAGATTTTGCATCTCTTTTTTGGCTTTCGAGCCCTTCGGATCCAGCTGTCTCTCAAGAGTGACTTCTTCGAAAAAACCATGCTATCCGTTAATATGAACATTCGGTAATGCTGTGCGGCTTCGACCGATTCCGATGAGGGAAATGTGTGTCGAACCCGATTTGATTCGCCCAATCAACGGAAGCTAATCGAGCCTCTCGACCATGTCCAGCGAAGTTGAAAGTACGGAATTGACCGGATCCACGACCGCGAACGTTCTGACTTCGGCCCGAAAAGGGCCTGAGTCGATTCCGTCGGGCATTTCCCGGACGATGCTGAATTTCCTGATCGACTCGCTACTGCTTTTGTCAGCGGTGGCCATGGCCTGGGTGACGGTGATGCTGATCGTCGTTTTCCCGATTCCGACTCGCACCGAGGGCTGGAAACTATGGGGCCTGGACTATAACCAGTGGCGGCAGGTCCACTTCGGACTGTTCATGCTGGCCGCGCTCTTGGCGCTGGAGCATCTGGTCCTGCACTGGAAGTGGGTCTGCGGCGTGATCGTCACCAAGATTCTCAAACTGAAGAATCGCCCGGACGAAGGCATTCAGGCCGTTTACGGCGTCGGTGCTTTCATCGGAACGCTGCTGTTCATGGGCGCGCTGATCCTTGTGGCGAAACTGATGGTCGTGATCCCGCAGACGCCGTGAGTTCGATGGATCCGAATCCCGGACGATCCGAAGTCTCACGGCCTCGTTTTCGCTCGAGCCGTCAGGGCCTCGTGTTACGGATGACGATCATCATATCGTTGCCATCGGGCGTTTTCACGATCAGGGGAACACCGCTGGCTGAATTGAATTGGGCGACGGTTTCCTGAAACTCGGATCGGTTGCGAACGGGCGTGCGCCAGACTCCCACGATCGCCATGCCTGGACGAAGACCCGACATCGCCGCCGGGCTGTCAGGAGCGACGCTCTCGACGACGACGATCGTCGGGCTGTCCGGCCGGTTCGGATCGAGCGGGCGGTCGATGACTTCGAAGCCCAGAGACTGAAGAGGCACAGTCGAAGCGGCGGCAAGATCGCCCACGTTCACGCTCGTTTTTGCGGGCTTGCCTTCGCGGTAGTATTCGACGTTCACGTTCGCCCCGACTTCCAGAGCCGAGATCCGGACACGCAAAAACGCTGCGTCCGTAATCGGTTCTTCGCCGAGCCTGGTGATCACGTCACCCGACTTGAGCCCTGCGGCAGCGGCCGGGCTGCCAGGGACGACCATCGCCACGAGTGCGCCTTTACCATCCGGCACGCCGAATTCACGGGCGAGGGCTTCGTCCATCGACTGAAGCTGCACACCGAAGAAGCCGCGCGTGACTTTGCCGTCCTTGATGAGCTGATCGACGATTCGTCGGGCGAGTCTGGCCGGAATCGATAGCCCGATACCCTGATTGCCGCCGTTTTCCGAGAAAATCGCCGTATTGATACCGACCACTTCGCCTTTCAGGTTCACGAGCGGTCCGCCGCTGTTGCCAGGGTTGATCGGCGCGTCAGTCTGGAGGAAGTCCTCGAAAGCACCTTCGCCCACGATCCCCAGGTTGTTGCGGTTCTTGGCCGAGATAATGCCGGCGGTCACGGTGCTTTCCAGCGCGAAGGGGCTGCCGATGGCAAGCACCCAGTCGCCGATATCCATGGCGTCCGAATCGCCCCAGCTGGCTTCGGCCTCGAGCTTCGATTTGATCTGAAGCACCGCAAGGTCGGTTTTGGGATCGGCACCGACGACGCGGGCCGGAATTTCTCCGGAGCGGCCGATACGCACGAAAACACGTGCGGCTCCCTTCACGACGTGATGGTTCGTCACGACGTAGCCGTTGGCCTTGTCGATGATCACGCCCGAGCCCATCCCGGCGGCGTTCTGCCGGCCGAGCCCATTCTGGCCCGGGCTGTCGCTCATCGCGTGAACATTCACGACCGCCGGTGAAACGGCTTGCTGAGCGAGACGGAACAGCATGGAAACCTTGTCGAACGCCCCGGCTTCCTTGTCGATCTGTTTCAGAGTGGCCAGAGCCGCTTGCGCCCGGCCGGATTCATAGGAATGACCGATGCGCCATGCCACGTATGGCCCGCCATAGACGACGGCGGCCATCATGACGAGTACGAACAGGACGACGAGAAATCCGCCCCGGACGGGAGGCGTATCCGGGCGCGGAGGCACTTCGAGATCCGCAGCGGACAGGTCGAGATCGGTCTGGCTCATGGTTTGCGGCAGTTTCCGGCGAAACCTTGGTGGGATTGGATTCTTTTATGGTATTGGATTCGATGCCGGAATCCAAGCCGGAGCGTTCGAACGATTGGCGGATCGCACGTTCGCTGGCTCTTTTCCGAATACGCCGTGGCTTTCTATACTTGCACGGACGCGAGACGCATCGTCGCCGAAACGCGTCACTCCTGGCACAGACCGATTCGGAAAGCGGCCGACACATGTGCGGAATCGCCGGATTCGTGAACACGGATCGTCGTCCTGCGGATCCCGCCATTCTTGCGGCCATGACCAGCGCCATCACCCATCGGGGGCCAGATGCCGCCGGATACTGGATCGAAGACGAAACGGCCCTTGGCCACAGGCGGCTTTCGATCATCGACGTCGGCGGCGGTGCCCAGCCGATGACGAATGAGGACGGTTCCGTCTGGGTGGTCTATAACGGCGAGACCTACAACGAGCCGAAAATCCGGAAAGACTTGATCGCACGCGGACATGCGTTTCGGAACGAATCCGATACCGAATGCCTGGTGCATCTCTATGAAGATCATGGGCCCGATTTCGTTCGATTCCTGAACGGAATGTTCGCGTTCGCGATCTGGGACCGTTCGAGGAAGCGGCTCGTACTGGCACGCGATCGCATGGGGCAGAAGCCGCTCTACTGGCACCAGGCTGCCGACGGTTCGATTCTCTTCGCCAGCGAGCCCAAAGCCATTCTCTCGCACCCTGGATATTCCAGGGCGATCGACCGCGATTCCCTTGCCCGATATTTTTTCTATGAGTATTTCCCCTGGGAATCGTCGATCTGGGCCGGGATTCGCAAGCTTCGGCCTGGGCACGTGCTGGTTTGGGAAGACGGAAAGATCGAGATTCGCGAATATTGGCGGCCGCGGTTTTCGCTTCATCCTCAAGGCCTTGATCCCGAGGAACGACAGGCGAACGATCCGTTGCCGGTCAAATTCTGGAACCGGTTTCGGGATGCCGTCGACAGGCATCGGCGATCCGACGTTCCGCTCGGAGTGTTTCTTTCCGGCGGGGTCGACAGTTCGGCTGTGGCAGCCGCTCTGGTGGAATTGCAGGGCCCGGACAGGGTCGCGACGTTTTCGATCGGTTTCGACGAAAAGTCGTTCGACGAATCGTCGCAGTCGAGGGCGGTCGCGAAGTTTCTGGGCACGCGTCACAACGAACGGATCTTCGGCGTCGACACGCTGATCGGCATGATCTCCGAAGTCGCCGACTGGTGCGACGAGCCGTTCGGCGATGCATCGCTTTTGCCGACGCACCTGCTGAGCCGGTTCGCCCGCGAGCAGGTGACCGTCGCACTCGGTGGCGACGGTGCCGACGAACTCATGGCCGGTTATCCGACTTTCACCGCGGAGCCATGGCGACACCGCTACGAGAGTCTGCCGGGCTGGATGCGAGCTTGCGTCGCGGGTGCGGTGCGCCGGCTGCCGGTTCGCCATACGAATTTCAGCCTCGATTTCAAAGCCAGGCAATTCATGAAGGGTGCGGGTTGCCCGCCTGCGATCGCTCACCAGCGGTGGCTCGGCTCGTTCGATTCTCAGGGGCTCCGGGGGCTATTGATCGATGCCCCGGATTTCGACCCGGAAGAGGAACTTCAGTGCAGGCTGGACCAGGAGGCTGGCGATTTCCTTACCACCGACGACCGTCTGCTTTACCAATATCAGTCGACCTATCTGCCGGAAGACATACTGCTCAAGGTCGATCGCGCAAGTATGGCGACATCTCTGGAAGTGCGTGCCCCGTTTCTGGATGCCGATCTTGTCGATTGGGTCGCCGGGCTTCCTTATGACGTCAAACGCCGTGGCCGATGCGGCAAATGGCTCCTGAAACAGGCGATGCACGGGAAGGTGCCGGAGTTCGTGACGCGGCGTGCCAAGAAAGGCTTCGGCATTCCGGTGGCCGCCTGGCTGCGCGGGCCATTGAGGTCGTGGATGACCGACTGGCTCGGTTCGGATCGCATCCGGCGGCAGGGGCTTTTCGACGATCGCGAAGTCCAGCGTCTTGTCGATGAACATCTGCTTGGCGTTCGGGATCATCGCAAACCGATCTGGACTCTGCTCGTTTTCCAGATCTGGTATGATCGCTGGCTCGAAGCCGGCGTCAGTTCGCCTTTGCCGGCTGTGGGTTCGGGAAGATAGTCGATGCGAATTCTCGTCATATCGGACATTCATTCGAATTCCGTCGCCCTGGAAGCGATTCGTGAACCTTTCGATATCTGCTTTTGTCTCGGGGATCTTGTCGATTACGGCCCCGACCCGGCCGGATGCCTCAACTGGGTGATGCGAAACAAGTGCGAAGCGGTGCGTGGCAATCACGACCACGGCACGGCGCATTTCGTCGCCGTCAATGGCGAACGGGGGTTCCGGTATCTGACGAGCGTCACGCGGCCGTTACAATGGTCGGCTCTGGATGCGTCGCAGAGACAGTTTCTGACACGATTGCCGGCGACTCGCCGCGTCGACGTCGATGGCGTGCGATATCTGCTCGTGCACGGAACGCCGCGTGACCCGCTGGACGAATACCTGCGTGGCGATTTCACGGAATGGAGCCGGCAAATTCGCAATCAGGACGTGGACGTGCTCTGCGTCGGGCATTCGCATATTCAGTTCCATCGCGAAACGGATGGCCTGCGAATCCTCAACCCCGGCAGTGTCGGACTGCCGAGGGACGGCGACCCCCGGGCGGCTTACGCGATCATCGAAGACGGCAAAGTCCAGCTCAAGCGTGTCGAATACGACGTCGAGCGGGCGATCGCCCTGAACGACGCTCTGAATCTGCCGGACAAAGCGAAACAGATGTACCGAACTTGCCTTACGACGGGCAGGATCCGGCCCAACGGCGAGGATCTCTTCGAAGGCGAGACTGTGGAGCGGTCGGCATGACTGTCCCCGGCGAACTCGAACCGGGATCGAGCCGGCTGGCGCATCCCGCGGAAATCGAAACGACGGATCAAAAGCGGCTCGACCGCCGCCTGATCGTGCTTTTCGCGATGCTCTATGCCGTGCAGGGGGTCGTCGTTTCGTATTTCCTCACCTTCAATGGCCGCTACATGCTGCATCCTTCGGTAGGTGAAGATGGCCAGACAATTCGGCTGACGATGGCCCAGATCGGCTGGTGTCAGACGATCGCGACACTGCCTCTTGCCTTGAAATTCCTCTTCGGGCTGTGGGCCGACAAGTTTTCGTTCCTCGGGTATGGACATCGCCGGCCGTATATGCTCCTGGGCCTGCTGATGCAGAGCCTGGGGCTGTTCTGCCTGACGCTTGTCGAACCGGCGAAGCATGTCGAAGCCTTCACGGCCCTGGCGACGATCGCCGTCTGCGGCCTTTGCTTTTACGACGTCTCGTGCGACGCCTTCGCGGTGCAGGTCACACCCGCCGCCGATCGTGGCCGTGTGCAGGGCGTTCTTCAAGCCAGCCGGTTTCTTTCGACGGCATTCTTCGGCGTTCTCTTCGGCATCGTGTGGAATCTCTCCGCGATCCCCGGGCAAGGCGTGCTGTGGCTGTGCGGCCTGCTGCCGATTCCGGCGATTCTCTACACGCTGACTGTCGCCGAGCCTGCGCATGTGCGCTCCGCGGAAGGCCTTCGGCTCGGCGTTTTCCGGATGTTCCGCCATCGATCGCTCTGGGGCCTGCTTGTCTTCAGCGTGATCTACGCCATCGTGAGCTTTGGGGTCGAAGCCGTTCTGGTCTTCTGGTTCGCGGTTCCGGCGCTGGCTTTTACGGAACGGGCGCTGGGTTTCCAGAGCCTGGGAAGAAATTGCGGCAGGGCGCTGGGGGCACTCTTTCAGGGGAGAGCGGCGATGCTGGACGGCAAGCGGCCGCTCGTGATGATCGGTCTCTGCGGCCTGTCAGCGTCGACGATTCTGTTCTCGACCGTACGCGGGCACGGCACGGCCATGCTGGTCGGTATCCTCTTCGGAATCGCCGTCGGCTGGCTCGACGCGCTGGCCTGCTCCCTAGCCATGGATGAGGCGGAACCTGACTTTCCCGCGACCAGCTTCGCCCTGATCATGGCGTTCCAGAACCTGGGCATTCTGGGCTCTGGCCTGATGAGTACGCTGGCCTCAAGTGCGGGCTTCGGGCCCGCCTTCGCCATCGCTGCCGTCGTGAATCTTGCCGGGCTGCTGGCCTGGCCACTGCTCGTCGCACATCCGCGGCGCAGCCGGACGGGCGAGCCCTGGACCGTTTGATCACTCGATGTCGGAATCCATTCGATGGTGAGTCTCGTGACCCTGCTGACCTGGATCCTCTGGTTCTTCGTTGCCTTCCTGGCGGCTTTCGGGCTTTGGGTGGCGTTTCTGCCCGCGTCGATCCGGCCGCTTTTCCGGCTGATGCTCTGGCCACGCTATTCGGTCCGTGTCAGTGGGCTGGAAAACGTGCCGAAATCCGGGCCGCTCATGATCGTCGCGAACCACGTATCGTGGATCGACGGTTTCCTCGTCGCTTCGGTCTGTCCGCGTCCGGTCACGGTGCTCGTGAACAAGGACTATTGCGATAACCCAGGCCAGCGCTGGCTGGCGAGACGTATGAACGTCATCCCGATCCCGGCGACAGGCCCGAAGGCCCAGCGTGTGGCTCTCGAATCGATGCGCAAGGCGCTCGACGAAGGTCGCACCGTCGGGCTGTTCCCTGAAGCCCAGCTTTGCCGCAGCGGCATGATGACGCCATTCCTCCGGGGAGTCGAGATGATCCTCAAGGACAAACCGGGGGTCGTCGTCGTGCCGATCGGTCTGGCCGGGGTCTGGGGGTCGTATTTCAGCTTCTCAGGCGGCCACTTCTTCGGCAAACGGCCGAAAGGCTTGCGCAGGAAGATCGGCATCGCGTTCGGACAGCCGCTGCCGTCGACGATCAAGTCGGTCGAATTGAGGCGAGCCGTGATCGTTCAGATGGTCAAAGCCGCCGAATTGATCCCGGGCACGGATCTTCTGCCACAAACGCTCGACTTCGAACTCGGTCACTGGCGTCATCCCGAACTTGGCCTTCTGACAGCTTCGGCGCCCGACTTCCTGCAGCCTGCTCGCAAAATTCGCCAGGTCGCCAACAAACCGGGCTCAGTCGGGCAGGTCGTACCCGGGCTGGCATTGCGATGCGCCGACGAATCCGGGCACGAACTTCCCCCTGACTCGAACGGCAGACTTGAATTGCTGCGGCCCGGCGACGATCGCTGGATCGATACCGGGTGCACAGGCCATATCGATGCCGAGGGGTTCGTCTGGCTCGAAACGCCTGACGCGGGATTCGTCACAGAGATTCGCAAGGAAACTGTGAAAGCCAAACCGGGCTCGCTGGATGAACAGCCCGCGAATCAGGGTATGCCGTCCGCCTGAGATGACTTTTCCGGATCGTGCGGTTGCGTCAGATGAAATGGCAAATCACCCGGCACGCTCAACCCGCCGGAAACGATCGCCTGAATCGCCTGAGTCGGCGTCCACGACAGCTCGATGACTTCGTCCGCTGGCACGAACAAAGTAAACCCTGTCGGTGGCATCACGCCGGTCAGGAGCATCACGGCGTAAATCGGACGGTCACCGGTCGGGTCATTCAAAGTGTTCGTGACGAATCCCAGGCTCTTCACGTGTGAATTCGGAAATTCGAACAGTACCACTTTTTCGAACTTGCGGTCCGCGCCGGCTGATTGGTCGATGCTGTGGATGACGCTGTAGACGGAATCATAAATGGTTTTGACGACCGGAACGCGGCGAATGATCCAGTCAATGGCCCAATAGATACGTGAGCGCGCGAACCCACCCATGATGAACAGCAGTAATCCCAGGAGAGTCAAAACAAGACCGGGGGCGACGATCATGTCCCACCATCGGGGCATGTCTCGCGCTGGCGGCACACCGAACACCCGCATGATTGACTGCAGAATCGGGTTCAAAATCGAAGTGATCAGTAGCGTATAAGTGAACTGAATGATCCAGAGAGTGACGAAAAGCGGTAACGTAGCGAGCAAGCCTGTGATAATGCGGCGTTTGATAAAAGCCAAGGTCGTCGGCGCCGAATCGTCTTCGTTGGCGAAATCGTGTCTCGTATCGGAATTTACGGTACGAATCGGATTCATGGTAACGATCTCCATGTGCGGCGTAAGGCGGGCCTGCGTAACTTGCACCCAGAATATCGATCCTTTGTGGTTACTGCCAACAAGATCGTAGGAAGATCCGATGTTTGGAAAGCTCGATGTCGACCGAGTTCGGTTATGATAGTTTCCCGGTATGCGGATGTCCGACCACGCGGAGCATTTCGAATGACGATTCGACGGATCGTGATCGCGGCGGGCCTGCTGATCTTCCTGCCGTATGGATGGGCGCATTTCGCTTTCGGACAGGCCGAGGCCCAAGCACGTCCGGAAACTGGCCAGGCATCGTTCGAAAGCCCGCTTTACGGCATCCGGACGTCACTCCCGGCGTTATGGCCGATACTGACCCGGGAGAAGGACGAAATGGTGTTCGTCTGCCAGATTCCCCAGCCGGAAATGCCAGAGCGGCCTGGCGTTTTCGCCTGCGAAATCGCGATCGCGCCGGAAAAGCTCGAAGAGTATCGCACTCGGATCGAAAAGAATGCCCAACGAGGCAATTCGAGAGGTGAACTCGTCGTCAACGAAATCCACCCCGCGGTGCCAGACGGATTGCCTGAACGGCTGGAAACGATCCGCGAATTCCGCCTGCCTGACGGCGAAACCTGGCGTGAACTGAGCTTTCTCATCATTCGCGGCCGGCATATGTATACGTTCATTCTCAACGTCGAAGTCTCGACGATGAAAAAAGTGCGGCCCTCATTCGAAAAAGCGGTTGCCGCTACCGTCTATTCGACACCTGATTCCGGAGCCGACCGTATCACAGGGGCCCCCACGAATCGCTGGATCCAGTCGGAATATCAATTCGTCGTCGACCTGCCGCAGGGCTGGGCGGCCCTGTTGGCCCCACGTGAAGTCGCCATTCTGTATGCCAATGCTCCGCCGAAGGGAATCTGGGCGGACAACATGCTCATCCTCGCGGCGAAAAAGGGCAGTTCCGACTATGCCAGGCTTGCCGAAACCCTGCCGGCCGACCTCGAAGCCGTAGACCCCTCCTGCAAAGTCAGATTCAGCCGCGTGGTTCGTACGAAGAACGACCGGGAAGCTCTGGAAACGGTCGTCGACGTCAAACGTGGGCCATTCGCCATGACGATCCACGAATGGCGTTTCCGGGGAGACCGCTACGACTACGAACTCAAGTTCACGGTCGAAACTTCCGGCTACGATGCTCTCAAGCCTGATATGATCAAATGCTTTGAGAGCTTCGCCGAACTCCCCGCCGACGGAGCCGAGGAGAAGCCGTCACGAAACGCCCCAAAACCTTGAGGTCAGCAGGCCGGATCGCTCGTCCTCCTCAGTCGAATCGCCTTCATCGTGCATGGGTCAGTCACCGGCGATGGTCTCATCGCCTACGTAAGGATTCTCGCTTCTTTCTCGTAGTACGGTCGTCGCGGGCCCATGGCCTGGAAACAGCATCGTTTCCGGAGGCAAGGAAAAGAGCTTCTGGCGAATGCCGCTGACGAGCTGTTCCATGTTTTTCTGCCCCTCGGTGGCGTGCAGGTCGACGCGGCCGACGGAGCCCTGAAAAATCACGTCGCCGACGAACGCCGAAGCCGGGTCCTGATTCGTGACGACGAAAACAATCGAACCGGGGCTGTGGCCGGCGATTTCGAACGTCTTCACTTGCATGCCGGCGACCTCGAACGAATCTCCGTCGCGGACGATTTTGCCCGCGGCGGGCGCTACGACCGGAAATCCCATCGGTGCCGACAGGTTTTTCTCAGGATCTCGCAGCATCTCTTCTTCCGCGGCTCCGATGACGATCCGGGCTTCCGGGAATTCACGATGAAGCCGTTCGAGCCCCATGATGTGGTCCGCATGCCCGTGCGTGATCCAGATCTCCGCCAGCGTCAGCCCGTTCGAGCGGATCAGGCGAATGAGCGTCTCCACCTCGAAACCGGGATCGATCGCCACACCCTGCGGTTCGCCATGTTTCCAGACCAGATAGGAGTTCTGGTCGAACATTTTGGAAACGACGCGTTCGATGATGATCCGATCGCTGGTCATGCACAGTTCCTCTTCGACTTCCTTGTTCGGACGATATCGACCGATTCTACGGATTCCTGCGAATTCGGCAACGCCGGCCCGATCCAAGAACCTGCCGGGTATAGATTCGTTCCGTGAGAACGAAATTCAGTTCACGTGTCGCAGGCGAATCGCGTCGGTCCAGTTGCGCCACAAATCCGGGTCGACATGGGCGTACGGGCGAATCTTGGTCGTCTCGTTTTCGGAAGGTCGAACGAGCAGGGCCTGGGTCCGGTCGAGACGCGAGGCCGCCACGTGATCGAGAAAATGGGTGCTTTCGGCCGCAGTGGTCTGGAAGATCACGATCGTGCCGAATTCGTTCAGTGCGGACCGATCCGTCGAATGCCCCAGGGTGATCGAACCATCGGTCCAGAGAATCGTGTGGATGCCGACGACCGGACCGTCTCGTAACAGTTCGCCCAGGATCTTCGTGGGCGATGGCGTTTCCCGGTCACTCGACCCGAAGCCCCCGAAGCCGTAGTCATCGTCCGATTTCCGCAGGTCGCGCAGACGTGCGAGGTCATTGATGACGAGAAACACGGGTTTCGCCGCTTTGGCCGGATTGTCCTGCCGATCGTGGAGCATTTCTCTCAATACGGTCAGCCGGTCTTTCGTTTCGGCAGGTTCGATGAACGATACGTTCGGGCAGACTCCTTGCCAGAAAGACTTCGAACCGACTTCGCCAGCGACCGGCGACTCGACGATCCAAACCTCGGACTCGGGTGCGGTCAGCATGATCCCCAGAATTCCCGCAGCCTGCATCGCACGAATTTCCTGTGATTGCCGCCCCACGATCAGCAAATTCGAAGCCGGCTGCCGGTCGAATCGAATCGCAGGAGGGTCGGAGATCGTCACCGTCTCGCCTGGCCAGAATTGGGGAGCGTCAAATTTCGCCTGGCTTCCGGCCGCCAGCGAGGCGATCGATTGACTCAGCTGCGAATTCTTGCGCAGATCGCCGGGGCAGTTACCTTCGAAAACGATCATCGGCCGCTGCCTGCGCCAGCCCTCACGCTGTGCCACGTTGTGAATCCGGCCAAGCTGGATTTCACGATCGTGATCGGAGATCCAGACGGCCTGGAAGAGGTGGTTGCCCTCGGGCAGACCGTTGGCGTCGTTATAGATCGCTTCCCCCGGACGAGAGAGCATGCGAGCCGCGGGATTGTCCTCGCTGAGGATCAGCCGAGAGTCATTCTCGTTACACTGCAGCGCGATTCTTACGCCCATCTGGCCGATCGTACTGCGGGCGATCGCATATGCCCCGGCCATGCTCTGCGAACCAAGGACGACGTGCAGGCCGAACGCCCGGCCCTGACGCACCAGCCGGTCGAGCAGAGTGGCGGCATCGCTGGCGATGCGGTCATCTTCGTTGAAAAGTTCCTGGAATTCGTCCACGATCAGAAGTATGCGCGGCATGTGCTCGCCCGGTCGTGCGACACGATACCCCGCGACGTCCTGCACGCCGGCCTGGCGGAATTTCTCCCCCCGGATCGTCAGTTCCCGGTCGAGTCTCTCCAGAACGCTCAGGCCGAATTCCCGCTCGCTCTCCACACCGACGACCTGTGCCTGCGGCAAGTCCCGAGTCGCGTAATTCTTGAATTCGACGCCTTTTTTGAAGTCGACGAGATAAAGTTCCAGCTCGGCAGGCGAATAGCGCAGCGCCGCGTTGGTCGCGATCGCGTGCAGGAGCGTGCTTTTGCCCGAGCCTGTTCGCCCTGCCAGCAGCATGTGCTGTGATGTGCCTTCGCCCAGTTTCAGGCTTTGAAGTTGCCGCGCTCCGGCCCGGCCGAGAGGGATGTCGATGCCGTGGGAGGTCGAGCCTTGCCAGATCCGGTCGGCTGAGGGAGCGACGACGGAGAAGGGGACCTCCACTCTCATGGATTTCTTCGCCACTGCGCCGAAAGCACGCACCACGGAAGTCATCAGGCCTGGTTCCGGAGCGACGTCCCATCGGATGCCTCGCGCATCGAGCGGATGCAATGGCAAGGACCACCGGTTCCTGTCTGCCGACCAGACGATTCTCTCGATCTTGCCGCGCAAGTCCGAAGCCATCGGATCGATCGGTCCGGGTACGGACAGATCGTGGCCTATGAGGACGTAAATGCCGCACCGGCCTCCGGCTTCGATGAGCCGCCGGAGCCGGCGTGCCGATTCTTCCGAGATTGCGGCCGGCCAGTCGGCCATAATCAGAAACCGGTAGGGCTCCGCCACTTCGCCGGCATCGCGGTTATAATCCTCGATCGTTTCGTATTGGTTGCGCAAGTAGTTCTGGACGACGAATTCCAGATGCATCGTCAGCTCGGCCAGCCGGGCTTCGATATCTCTCGCTTCGGACCACGGCCTCTGATTCACCAGCGAAGGCTCGTAATCGGCCAGATGGAGCAGCCCGGAGAATGTCTGCCCCAGGCCGATCGGGTCGATCAGCGTGAATTTTGTCTGCCCGGGCGGGAAAGACGTGAGAATCCGAAGAGCCAATGTCTGAAGAAGGGTGTTCGATGCGGCACGGCGACCGGGAGGGGCCTGAATCCATATGGTCGATTTCGGACCAGGCAGAGGCAGGACGATCGGGATCTCTGTGAGATCCGGCAAGAATGTGCGTTCCTCTGGCGTGATTCTCAGCGATGGAACAGCTTCTTCCAGAGAAATCGTCGCGCTGCCGAGGAGTAACGAACCGGCAGGTTCTTGCATGCCGGCAGGATCCGGCCGCTCGTTCCATGCCGGTGCGAACTGGCTGCGCCAGCTTTTCCATCTTTCGAGAACCGCCGCAGTTCCCTGGCACTCCGCAGTCCAGCGGTTGTTGACGGCTTCCGTCTCATCCTGGAACCGTTTTTCGATCTCCTCGCGTCGAGATTCCAACTCCATCCGGGTTTCTTCGGTCTTGCGCTCCGCATCGCCGCGCAGTCCAGCCAGGGCTTCCTCAAGCTTCGAATTCAGGGATGCGAGACTCTGGTCTGCCTTCTCCTGGAGATTCGCGACCGATTCCTCCCACGCGCTTCGTGTTCGAGATACCTTTCCTGCGGCGACCTCCTGAGCGAAATACACATTCTGCTTGGCCGTGGTCGATGCCGAATCGCGCGCTTCCTCGAGCTTCCGCTCGATATGGCGTTTCGACTCCGTGTACCAGCTTTCCATTGCGTCATGAAGCACCGCCAGATCCCTGTGCGATCCGTTCCAGGAGGACGCCGCAGCCAGCAGGCGATTGCGGAATCGCTTCCGTTCCAGGCTGATGCCGATCGCACCGGCGATCGGAACAGCGATCAGCGGCAGGAACCAGGGGGCCTTCATGCCGAAGGCCGCACCGGTCGTCAGAATCGTGGCGATTGCGACCGTCTTCCAGGAAAGCAATTTGTGAGACCAGGCCGTTTTCGTCTTCCGATCGGTGCGTTCCAGGTCTTCGACAGCATTCTCGAGAGCGTCAGAGTCCGGCTGAGGCGGAATTTCGCCGATCAGGGGCGGTTCGGATTCGTGATGAAGCCGCCCGGCGTTCTCGTCCCTGGGCCATTCCAGCCCATCCCGCAGCCAGGCATCCTGAAGTTCCTTGAGCCGGTTGTCGAGTTGCTTGACCTTTCGCTGCAAATGCAGATATTGCGATTCGAGCGTGCCTGATGCGCTGTCCGCGCTGGCCGCGGCGTGCCAGATCGTCTCGTCCCGCTTTCTGGTTTCTTTCATGATCTTCGCGGAAAGGCGCTCTTCGATCTCCCGAAGAGCCGTGTCCCGCGATTGCGAATTTCTGCCGATTTTCTCATCGACCGATTTTTTCAGAGTGTCGACCGATTCCTGATATCGGCTGCGGATCATGGCTTCCTGCTCACGCTGGTCCGCAACGATCCGGGCCGCAGCCGATTCATGTTTCTTTTGAGCCGCTTTCGATGATGCATCACGCGCAAGCTCGGCCGATTTCAGGGATTCGACCTTGCCTGCAGTCGATTCCAGAAAATCTGCGACGCATCGGCCAGGATCTTGTGGGATGGGCAATTCGTCCGTGCTGGTGCCACGAGGCTCGTTCGCCACAAGTCCGGATGTCGATTGAGTCATTTTGTACTCGGAATTCAGCCTGGTTGACGTGTCCGGAAACGCTGCCTGCGGGAAGACGCCGTCTCATTGCGGGCGATGCATATCGTAGGATGAAAGCGAGGGTTGCGCCGATATGTCGGTAGTCCGGTGCTCAAGCGGGCTATCCTGGACCCGGTTCACAGAATGTCGTCCCGCGGCGGACCGCATTCGCGTTTCATCTGGCCGACGATCGACGCGATTTCGTCCATCGCCATTCCGCCGACTTCTACGGCTCGCAGCATCGGAACGATCTGGCGTTCATGGAATTCTCGGGCCTTGCCGTCACGCCAGACGGTCAAAACCTGATCCATCGCCGTTTCCAGGTCCAGAGCCGCGGATTTCAGTCGCCCGGAAGCGGAATGGCTCATGCGTCGCTCTCCCTTTCAGTGTGATCGGCCGGTGTTTCCGGCTTCGCTGCTTGAGATGACGGATCCGAATCCCGCCGGGGCAGAGTTGTCGCGGAATATGCATCGATCGCATTGGCCATGCGGTTGAGCAGGTCGATCGGGCGTTCGAAGCCGCCTTCGGCGATGTCGCGAATGCCCCGAGTTCGGGAATGGAATTCGTCAAGCTCCCGTTCGAGCTGCACCCGCCATTTGCGAATCAGCGGCAGTCGGGCCCGGGACTCCTCAAGCAGCCGTTCCAGCCGGCGCACTTCTTCCTTCTCGACGAAGGCCGAACCGGCCCGATCCGTACCCTGGGTTTGAAGCTTTTTGCGGAAAAGGGAGTTGCGCGCTTCGGACAACTCGAATTCGAGCCGCTTGATGCGGCCTTCCCAGTAGGCCGGCATTTCCCGGTCCAGCCAGTGCCAGGCGCGTCGCAAGTCCAGATCCATTCCTGTCACGACCGCGCGTGCCTCTTCAGCGAAGCGGGCGATCGCGGCCTTCGCGTCATCCAGCGCTTCGGTCGTACCCAGCCGAACTTCGGAACTCGAATCGCTCATGGTCGGCTATCCTCCGGAAGTTCGCGGAATCTGGCTCAACGCTGGCCGAGGTATTCGTCCAGCCGTTCTGCTTTACGCAACAAAAACGGGATGTGCGCTTCGGTCGCTTCCAGAAACCGCCGCACGGCGATCGACGCCTGCTCGAACTCCGCCACGAATTTCTCGTGTTCGTGGTCACGCCAGGTCTGGCCAAGGTGGCTGAGCTGCCCCTGAAGACCCGACATCCGTTTCGTGAGATCTTGCTGAAACTGCTTCAACTGCATCGCGAAGCGGCGAATTTCTTCAGGGTCTGCATGGGCTTGAGGCACGTGAAGGACTCCCCGGCAAGATATTCCAAGGATGAATAGAGCACACATCCATTTTCGCTTGCCGGAAAAGGTTCGAAAAGACGTCGACCGCCCGAACCCGGCCGATTTTCCGAAATGACACAAACCGATACGATCCGGCCACGCCGAACTCGCATTCGGATGTGCCGCGTCACATGCCGCCGGCCAGCTCGTCGCGAATCGTGGGCAGGTATTTCTCGGCCGATGCCGTATTCACGACGACCACCCGGTCGCCTCGGCGAATTACGCCGTCGTCGAGCAACATCGGCAACGAGGCCAGCGCCGCCGCGCCTTCCGGCGAGAGTGCGAACCGCCGCTGGGCCCACTCGTCGCGAATCGTACGCCGAATCGTCGTCTCATCGATCTCCAGAGCCACGCCGCCGCATTCGTTGAGGATCCTCAACACATTGATATGACCAGGGTTGCGCGCGACATTCAAGCCTGTCGCCACAGTCGCTCCTGCGGGCAGGGGAGTGATGTCCCGGGCTTTTTCACGCCAGGCCCGCACGATGGGAGTGCTCGCCTGACTCTGCACGCAGACCATGCGCGGACGCTTGTCCGAAACCAGGCCGAGCGCTTCGAGTTCGTCGAACGCCTTCGCCATCCCCACGACACCCGTCCCGCCGCCGGTGGGATACACGATCACGTCCGGTAACTCCCAACGCCGTTCGTTCAGACGTTCTCCCGCGGGTTCGGCCATTTCCAGCCCGAGAGTTTTCTTGCCCTCAGTCCGCCAGCCGGGTTCCTGAAACGTCGCCACGCTGAAGTAGCCCTGCGGAATCCAGTGTGACCGGATCCGCGCGGCACAATCGACGATCGTCCCTGGCACCAGTTCCAGCGTGATCCGGTCGGGATGGAGTGCCGCCAGGGCCGCGACATTGCCGAGAACGGGCCTGTCCGTGTCCGGCGACATGACGATCACGGCTTCCAGCCCCGCGGCCAGGGCATAATGGGCCAGCGAATCGCCTGCATTCCCCTGGGTCGGAACGGCCAGTCGCGTGGCGCCGAACTTCCGGGCCATCGACACGGTCATCGCCATGCCGCGATCTTTGAACGAAAGCGTCGGGTTCCCGCCCCAGCCAGGGTGATGACGCCCCTCATCCTTGATCTCGAGAACGAATTCGCCTTTCGCCGCCAGCGGGTGATCATATCGCAAGGACGGAGTGTGTCCCTCGCCCAGATCGACGATATACCGGGCGTCATCCGCATGGTTCGGGTCGAGGGGCAGCAGTCCGCCGAACCGCCAGAGCGACTTTCGTGAAGGATTCCACCAGCCGTCCTTGCCCTGCTCAGCCTTCAGCCGGTCCAGGTCGAGAACGATTCGGACCGGCCTGTCATCTACGGGGCAGAGATTCATCAAACGGTCTGCCGGATAGACTGCCCCACAGGCGGAACATTCGGTGCGGATGGCGTAACTCATTTTGTCTCTTATTGTTGTGTCGTATTGTGGGGTGTGGCGGGATGAGCTTCGCTGCGTCAAGGTTTGCTCAATTGTCGCAAGTTTCCCGGTTTTGCTGTTCGGGACATTTTGCTCAACGCATTCAGACGATCGGAATTCGTCAGGCGATCGAATAGAATTGATCGGTCCATCGTCCAAGAGTGTGATATGCATTGAAGTGAGATTCGGTCGAACGATACGGACACTCCCAGTGGGGGAGTCATCATCGTGAACTTCGGCCGACGGTGATCTTCGGGCAACCTCCCCCATCATTCGCAGAAAAAGGTGCTGACCGATGCGTTTCTACCGTCTGTCCCTGATTTTCGCAATCGGCTCGGTCGCCGGCGTCGGTACCTGCCATGCCCAGGCCGTCGACAAAACCCGCGAATCCGACGCCAAAGTCAAAGCCACAAAAGAACTTGACGCGTACACGAACGTCAGTCTTCTCGAAGGCCTCAAGTCGGGCCTGATCGACGCCAAAGCCGTCGGCACCGGCGACGGCCGCATGAATCTCACCATTCAGAACAAGACCAGCCGCAAGCTGCGTGTCGTTCTGCCCCCCGGTCTGATCGCCTCAGGTGCCTCCGGCCAGTTCGGTGGCATGGGTGGCGGCATGGGCGGTATGGGTGGCGGCGGCATGGGCGGTATGGGTGGTGGCGGCATGGGCGGTATGGGTGGCGGTATGGGTGGCATGGGCGGTGGCATGGGCGGCGGTATGGGCGGTGGTATGGGCGGCGGCATGGGCGGTATGGGCGGCGGCATGGGTGGCGGCTCCACCGTCATGATGCCGACCATGGGCCTGATGGAAGTCGCCAATATGTTCATGCGGCTCACCGGCGATATGGATAGCTGGGATTACACCTCGCTGTTCTCCAGCATGTTCATGGGCGGCGGCATGATGGGTGGTATGGGCGGCATGGGTGGCGGCATGGGTGGTATGGGCGGCATGGGCGGTGGTATGGGCGGCATGGGCGGCGGCATGGGTGGCATGGGCGGCATGGGCGGTATGGGCATGGGTGGAGGCATGCGTAGCGTGGCTCCTTCCGGCTTGCCTTATGCGACTCTGAATGCGAACCAGGCTCGTACGCTGCCGACTCCGCTTGTGGGCCTCGGCACGGAGACCGCCGGTTTCCCAGCACGTGGCGAAGAGCTGGCGATTGGCGATGCCTCCAAGACCGAACTCGCCGCACCGGTACGTAACGCCTTGACCCGGCTGGCCGTGATGAAGGCCCCGACCGTCGTCAGCCAGATGGTCATGTGGAACCTTTCCGCCGGATTGAGCTGGGAAGAGATTTCGCGGCGGGTCAAGGGATCGGCTTCTGCCGACGACCTGGCTCTGGCAAGGGATCTGGCCGAACGCCTGGTGAAGGAAGACGCTCTGAAAGAATGGGAAACCGGCAAGATTCACTGGGAAGTGACCTCCGGCGGTTCGAGCGAAGCCTTCGCTGATGGCCTCGCCGGCTGGTTCAAGGAGCGTCAGATGCTCGGCCTCGGCCTGCAGCCTGGCGTGCCGGCTTCCCCGGAACGTCCGTCGCTGGCGATCCGCATGCACATGCAGGGCAAGGATCAGGCAACCGTCGTCGTTCAGGCTTCCGAAGGCAAGTCGGCCGGCTGGGTCAACCAGGGCAAATTCAACCTGTCGACGGCCCGCAAGGCTGGCGAGTCGGACGAACTTTACGCCGCCCGCATCTCGGATCAGATCGCTGAAGGCGTTCTGAACCGCGTCGTCCGGGTTCAGGTGACTGACGCGACCATCGACGGCCGCAAGGTCTACAAGCTTCGCGTGGACAACGCTTCGCCGCTCGTCCTGGCCGGCGTCGCCCTCAAGAGCCCGGTCGAAGGTAAGGAAGTCGCGACGATCCTCAACCTGAGCGTCCGGCCGCACAAGAGCGTCCAGATTCCGCTCGATCCGAAGTCGGTCTCCCGGTTCGGTCTCGCAGCCCGCGGTGTGAAGGCCCTTGGTGCCGACCTCACCGCACTGTGATCGATCTGAGCTCGATTCACTAAAAATCGAAAGGGCCGGTGACGTGAGTCATCGGCCCTTTCAGCGTTCTGGTGACACAGCAGCGGGTCATAAACGGCCGGTCAGAGATGGTTTGCGTTTCGACCGGTCATGCCGGCAGAAGTCCAACCCGGCAAGCGTGGTGCGGAAGACTCATCGTTCCGTCGATGCGAAAAGGGTCGATCCGCTGCCTCAAAGCGTTTCCTGATCACGACCCTCGGCGATCAAGGAGTTGCTTTAGGGGCAGCCTTCACGGCTTGTTCGGCTTTGCGGGGAATGCGGTGGTCCGTGAGTGCCGTATGGCCGATGTCGGTCGTCTGGCGGGTCGGCATGTGGCAAGAGACGCAATTGTCCGTCGGGCTCTTCAAAAGCCTGGTCGGAGTCGGTAGAGAGCATTCGTTACCGGCGTCGTGACAGCTGATGCACTTTTTGTTATGCAGAGCGATGCGGTCCTCGAACTTCGTCGGCCATTCGTGCGGGTTGTGGCATGTCACACAGCCCATCTTGCCGTCGCTGTTGACGAAGCACTTGCTCTCTTCCATCTGGTGCGAGTGCCCCAACGACTTCATCTGCAGGTACGGGTCGCTGAGCGGTATCTCAGATCGTCGTACGAATTCGTACAGATCGCCGCCAGGGCGATAGTCCACGACTTTTTTGCCTTCGATCTCCTCGCGGGCGTCCAGCTGCAGGTGGCACTGATAGCACACCTGGTCGCGCCGGGTGGGTGTCAATTTCACTGGGTTAACGATCGTCGGGTCAAATCCTCCGACAGCTTTCTGCTCTTTCGCGTGGAGTTCGCCGGGGCCATGGCACCGCTCGCACCCGATCGTCAGCCCATTGATGGCAAGAGCACCGTCCGGCTTTTCGTCGACCCGATCCGCATGGCAGTGCAGGCAACCCTGGTGGATCTGGCGATTGAAGTGGAGATTCTTCCCGGCATAACCTGGCGCGAGATCGTATTTGCCGACCGAGCTGTACCACGACACGGGTGACTGAAACTGGCTGCCCTTGCGGTCGACAAGAAACGCGTGGCCGCGAGTGCCGGAGCCGACGACCAGCGAGACGTCCTCTTCCTTCGTCGCTACGACTTTTCCTGTGACGTCGAGCTTCTCTTCGACGTGAATCACGCGGGGCCCCTCGGTCCGCACAGAATAGCGGTAACCGTCGACAGTGAAAGGCTCTTTCGTCGCCGCTGGCTTGAGTTTTTCGACCGTCGTCATCGATCGGCCCATCGGGTGCTTCCGATAACTCTCGGTCTCCGCCAGATGACACTCCGCACATTTCGCATCGCCGACGTAACCGACGGAAAGTGCAGTGTTCCTGAATTCCAGCGGCTCGGGCTCGACCCTCTTGTTCTTGCTTTTCGCTGCCGGTTCCGCGGTGGGCGGGTCCGCAAGTACGATCGGCTTCGCGATCGGACGCTCACCGAAGATATAAAAGATCGCACCGATGCCGATCAGGGTACTGATCCCAACAAGGAACGCAAGTCGTTTGGAATTCATCGGTTCAGGTCTCAGGATCGAGTCAGGGGCGGTTGGTGTCGATTCAGGGTCGGGCGAATGCAGCGGGCCGCTTCATACATGGCGACAGATGCCGCATTTGCCAGATTCAGGCTCCGCGTTTCAGGCAGCATCGGAATTCGCAGACGGTTCTCGGCGGGCTGAGAGGCCAGGATCCAGTCCGGCAGGCCACGTGATTCCGGGCCGAAGACCAGAGCGTCTCCGTGTTCGTAGCCGGCATCCCAGTGGTCGGAAGATCCCTTGGTCGTCATCAACCAGATACGCCCCGGCCGTGCCGCCGCGATGGCGCTCTCGTAGTCGTCGACGACGTGACAGTCCACCTGGGGCCAGTAATCCAGGCCGGCACGTCTGACGTTTCGCTCATCGAGCCGGAAGCCCAGCGGACGGATCAGCCAGAGCCGCGCCCCCAGCGCCAGGCACGTGCGGCCGATCGCGCCCGTATTGGCCGCGATTTCCGGTTCGAACAGGATGACGTTCAGCCAGACGTCGGTCAGCACGTTCACTTCGGCGATTCGCCCTGGATCATTTCGAGCCGGAAGAAAGAGTGCAAGTCAGCGACTTCCACGTATGGGTACTCTCTCGTGCTCGTGAAGAGCAGCGAAAAAGAGACCTGACCCCTTATTCCGGATTCATGCGACGAAGAACCAGCCGCTTGCCGCGGATGTCGTCAGACATTAGCATAACGAATCGATCCGAACCTGAACCAGCCTTGCGTGTCGAACCGTTCCGCCCACGGGTTAATGACGCGAGCCGTGCCAGGTTACGAGCCAGGACGCACGTCGAATGGAAGCGAGCCGGCCGGCCCAGGCAAATGACGATCGGTACCCGGTGCACCCCGGCCTGCGGTCATGGTTCGAAGGCCGTTTCCCCGGCGGGCCTACTTCCGTTCAAAAAGCCGCCTGGCCGATTCTGGCCGAGCGTCGAAACGCCCTGCTGATCGCACCTACTGGCACAGGCAAATCGCTAGCGGCGTTTATGATGCCCATCGACGCCCTTCTGCGCGAAGCAGAACGCACGCCTTTGCCCGATGCCGTCCGCTGCATTTACATCTCGCCCCTGAAAAGCCTGACCAACGACGTCCAACGGAATCTCGACGCGCTCCTGGGGGCGTTCAAGCCGAATGATTCGCAGAATGGGCCGCCGATTCGTGTCGGAATCCGAACAGGCGACACTTCGCCCAACGATCGGGCCAATCTGCGCAAGCGGCCGCCACAGATACTATTGACGACACCCGAGAGTTTATCGATTCTTCTGAGCCAGGCCTCGTGGTGCGAGGCGCTGAGCAATGTCGAGACTGTCATCGTCGACGAAATTCATGCTCTGGCGGCCGATCGGCGCGGCGCCGATCTGGCCGTCAGTCTCGAACGGCTTAGCGAGATCACAGCTTCCGACCCGCTCCGCATCGGTCTTTCGGCCACCTGCCGTCCACCGGAAACGCTCGCGGGTTTTCTCGTCGGCCCCGGCAGATCTTGCGAAATCGTCGAAGTCGGCCAGATCGAGGGCGTCGTCAGTCCCGGTCGATCGAAGCTGCGGGTCGAATCGCTGATCGCGTCCGACGAAGCCCCCTATCGACCACTCGTTCAGCAGCGGATTATCGATCGTCTCGGGGCCGCTTCGGCGCAGTACAAGACGACCGTCGTTTTCGCCAACACCCGGCCCCTTACGGAACGCCTGACGTTTCTGATCCGCGAACACTTCAGGCTCGAACCTGAAAATCTCGATCGCCCGACGATCGCCGCGCATCATGGTTCGCTCGATGCTTCGGTGCGCAGAGAAGTCGAGAAATCCCTGAAAGACGGCACCATCGGCGTCGTCGTGACAAGTACCAGCCTGGAACTGGGGGTCGATTATCCCGCGGCCGATTTCGTCGTCCAGATCGGCTCGCCCGGTTCCGTCACGCGATGCCTGCAGAGGCTGGGCAGGGCAGGGCATGCTCCGGGGCTGGAGCCGGAAGGCGTGATTCTCGCCGCCCACCCGGCCGATCTCGCGACAGCCGTCGTTACGGCGGATCAGGCTCGCCGCGGGCTCATCGAACCGGTCCGGATCCCGGAACGGCCTCTGGATGTCCTGTGTCAGCAGATCGTCGGCCAGGCCTGTGCCGGCGACTCATCCGCAGAGTCGTTCTTCGCGATCGTCAAACGCACCTGGACATTCCGCGACCTCACTCGCGAAGACTTCGATGCGTGCATGAAATATCTGTGCGGCGAATCTCAGGCTCCCTCGGGGGCAGACGAAACCGATTCCGGCGGAATGCGCTGGACTCCCTCGCGTCTCGTACGTGCGGGGGATCGATTTCGTATCCGCGATCGCCGTACGGCCAGGCTTTTCCGCATGAATGCCGGGACGATCGATTCGGAAGAATCCGTACCCGTCGCCGTCGATGGCAGGTCGATCGGACATCTGGAAATCATGTTCGCGGATCGGCTTCGCCCGGGCGATCGATTCGTGCTCGACGGTCGATCATTGAAGGTGAAAAAGTCGGAGCAGGGGCGAGTGGAAGTCACCGAGGCGGACGGTTACGCCGACTTTCCTGTCTGGACGAGCGACCGCCCCGGACTCTCTGGCCATCTCGCGATCGCCCTGGCCCGGTTTCGTGAAGAACTCGGGGATCGCGTCGCACGGGATCAGGATTCGGCCCGGAACTGGCTCGTCGAACGCTTCCGCATGCGTGAGGCCGATGCGGCGTGTCTCGTTTCGCTCTGGAGCTGGCAGAACGCCGTGTCGGAAGTGCCAGTCACTTCCGGTTGCCTCATCGAAAGCTTTCCTGAGGCTGAAGGCTGGAGCTATGCCGTTCACGGCTGTTTCCATCGAGCCGCGGCGGAGTGCCTGGGCCGAGCCTTCGCGGCTCGAGTGGGGCGTGTCGCCGGCCGCGACGTTCACTTGAGCGTCTCCGACCTCGGGTTCGTCGTGCGAACCGGCGCGGATCTTATCGAAAGGCATGAACTTTCCGGGATGATGTCGGAAGCGGGCTTCGAAGACGACGTACTGGAAGGCCTGGACCGGGGCGAAGTCCTGGCACGCCATTTTAAGCGCACCGCCATGACGGGCTTCATGGTCCTGCGCAATCCGGAATGGGGCCGGCCCAAAGTCGGCGGGCACGACTGGATCTCCCGCCGGCTTTTCCCGCTGATCTCCGAACGTTGTCCGGACCACCCGCTTCTCGCCGAAGCCCGAAGAGACGTCCTGGAGCGCACGCTCGACTTGCCCGCGGCATTCCATTGGCTCCGGACTGTGACCGGGTTCAGGTTCCGGCGACTCACGGCGATCTCGCCATTCGCCGCTGCCTGGCTGGAGCCATTCGGTATCGACCGCGCCGAGGCTGTCCGGTTCGAATCGGCCGACGACGCCCTGAAGCGGCTGCATGATCGCCTTTTCGCATCGATCGACGCGGAGTTGTGCCCATGACGCCCGCCTTCGCAGCGATCCGGGGCCCCGGCCCCTGGCACTTTCTGCCCCAGGGCCTGATCTGGCACCCCGGAGAAAGGGCCGTCGTAATTGCGGATCTCCATCTTGGCTATGAGTACAAGCGTGCTCGTGGCGGAGACTGTCTGCCCAGGTATTCCGTCGACGACGTTTTCGACCGCCTCGATCCTCTCTTCACCTTCACTGCTTGCAGGACGCTAGTCGTAGCTGGCGACGTCATCGAGTCGAGGGATGCATTGAAGCGTGAATCGAACGTTCTCGAGCAGTTCGTCGCCGGCCTGAATGCCAGAGACATCCGTCCGGTGTTCGTCCAGGGCAATCACGACGAAGGCCGCTTGCGCGACTGCCCGGAATCGTACGAAATCGACGGCTGGACAATCCGCCATGGTCACGACGGTTTCATGGAACCTGTCGAATCGGGCCGTGCCGAAATCATCGGCCACCTGCATCCGTCGTTGCGCTGGAGAGGACACGCGTTCCGCGCCTTTTTGAGTGCGCCGAACCGGATCCTTCTGCCGGCTTTTTCGACCGATGCCGCGGGGGTCGATCTTTTCGACCCGTTCCGATTTCCGGAATCGGTCTGGGGAAGCCATGAATGCTGGGTCTGCCGCGATGCCGACGTTCTACCGTTCGGGACGCTGACATCCTTGCGTTCGAAAATCGCCGGTCTTAGCACTTCCGGGAGGCCGAACGGCGCAACATTCAGGAATGCGGAACAAGCAAGTCGTTGATGCTACTTCGCATCGCCAATCGACGGTTCAATCCCATTCCATGTTGAGGTAGACGATTCCGATATCGGTTTCGTACCCCCCCATGCCGCCTCTTTCGCTCGATTTCCCGGCTCCCCGCGCCTTGGCTTCGTCCCAGAGGGCTCTGGCTTCGTCTGCTTTGCCCTGCTGGCGGCGCAGCTGGCTGAGGGCATAGATCGGCTGCCAGGCCAGAGAATCGCATTTGCGGGCACTTTCGAAAAATTGGGCGGCCGAGTCGAGATCACCCTTACCCTGAGCGATGCGGCCCAGATTCCAGAAAGCTCCGGCACGCGTCGGATTGATTTCGATCACACGCCGGTAACAGGCGTCCGCTTCCTCGAACCTTCCCAGATCCCGCTCCACGAGCCCGAGAGCCATGAGACCTGAGTCGGACTGAGGATTCCGCTCGACATAAGCTCGAATTGTCGCGGCGGCCTCCAGGTCGCCGGCGTTGTCCCGGAAACGGACATAGGCGTCCTGCCAGCCCGGGCCGGTGTCCGGCGGTTTCGCTTCGACGGCTTTCAGCCACTTTTCGGCCTCCGTCGGTTCGTAAGGCGAACAGCCTGCAATTTGGAGGAACGCCACGATCGAGCCGAACGCGATCAGAATCGCGTTCGATCCGGTTTTTGGAGCACGAGTTCGGAATCGGTGCGATAGGGGAAGGTTCCGAATGTCTTCGGGATCGCTCGGTGATCGCATCGATTTCGCCGGACTTCCTTTCCAATTGTGCTCGACTTCGAAGGCAATGGCTTATCTCTTGACGCTAGTCTATCAAAGCATGCGATGCCTTCGAATACCTTCGAAGATCAGGCTTAAGAATGTCCATCCCCGACACTTCGGAAGGCACTCGGATGGCTGAGGATACACGGAGTTGCGTTACGATCGATTCGATGGTCAAGCATGCTTTTGTTTGATTTTGTCGGCATGAGTTTCTATTGCGTAACTCACTGCCGTTCTATGCCTTTGCGGATATCAATGCGATGTCGGTCCGCCCGAATTTTTGCTGATATGGAAATCAAGACTATTGACTCCATTATGAAAAGTTCATAAATGTGGAATGAGCCGTTCGGCTCGCTGCGTCCTTTCATGAATGTCATCGTATTGTACTGGTGCCCCAGTGGTTCCTGTGCAGACGGATTCTGTTGTCCCAGGTAGAAGTAGGGGTATTGCATGTCGAAGACTCTCCCATACCGAGGCTCGCGCAAGGGCTTCACGCTCATCGAGCTGCTGGTGGTGATCGCGATCATCGCCGTTCTGATTTCACTGCTTCTGCCGGCGGTCCAGTCCGCCCGGGAAGCTGCCCGTCGCGCCCAGTGCGTGAATAACCTGAAGCAAATCGGGTTGGCACTCCATAACTACGAAAGTTCTTTCGGCTCGTTCCCGCCCGGTGGTATCGCCGACGAGAGCGGCGGCAAGGACATCTGGGGCAACGAAGGTGCCGCCATCGCCAACAATCTGCTGGCCTGGCGTGCTCTGATCCTGCCGCAGATGGAAGCGACCGCTTCCTACAACGCCATGAACCTGAACCGCCCTATGGCCAACAATGCGGCCCAGTGGACGGCTTACATGGCCAGCAACGGCGCCTGGACCTGCCCTTCCGACGATAACTTCAACGGCGTGGCTCCTGGTTTCCGTTCGAACTCCGGCGTTTGGGGCAACTACCCGAACGGCTCGGTTCCTCCGAACCCGATCACCGGTGCCGCCGAAACGCGAATCCCGGTCGCCAACTATCAGGGCAGCTTCGGCGACAACTACTGCGTCGGCGTTCTGCTCAACCCCCAACCCCCGTGGGAAACGCCGATCGCCGGCAACCCGCTTCCTGGCCAACCCCGCATCGGCTGGCACGGCTTCTGGGGCACGAACAACTCCGGCGGAACTCTCCGCGGCATGTTCGCCTACCGGATCGCCGGAACCCCGGTCTGCACGATCGGTTCCATCACCGACGGCACCTCGAACACCGTCATGGTGGGCGAAACCCTTCCGGCTCAAGTGGCTGACAACAACTTCTGGAACCACAACGGCTGCACCTTCGGTACCTCCGTGCCGATCAACTGGATCAACCTGCGTGCCCAGGCCGTCAACTTCAGCCAGAACGACTTCCTCGACCGCTTCAGCTACACCAACAAGGGTGCCAAGAGCAAGCACCCCGGTGGCGTGAACATCGCCTTCGCTGACGGTTCGGTGAAGTTCATTAAGAACACGATCAATCTCGCCACCTGGTGCGCCCTCGGCTCCCGGTCCGGCGGCGAAGTCATCAGCTCCGACTCGTATTGATCGAATCGTGCGTATTCGGCCAGTTCCATCTCGCTGCTTGCGGGATGGACTGGCTGTTTCGTTCGGAACCCACATACAAACAGCTACTTAGAGAATTCGAGCATAGATGATGAGGCCAGCCTTGTTCGCGAAAATCGGTCCTGCGAGTCTTACGGCCGCAGTGATGTCCGTGATTCTTCTCGGTTGCGGGTCGGGTGACGATCTTGGCAAACGATATGCCGTTTACGGCACGGTCACCTACAACGGCAAGCCGCTCGAAAAGGGCAATATCCTGTTCTATCCGGCGACGCCTGATCCCAAGGGCATCAACAACGGTGCCAACGGCATAATCGTTAACGGTGAATACACGCTCTCTTCGCGTGGCGAAGATGACGGCGCATTCCCCGGCGATTATCTTGTTTCGATCACTTCCCGCGAAGCGGATCTCACGAAGGCGGAAGCCAACGTGAAGGCCGGCGTTCTTCGTCAGGACGACGTCGCCAAAGCGAACGCCAAAGCCAAGAGCCTGATCCCTACGAAATACGCCAATCTCGATTCCTCGGGGCTCAAGGCCAAAGTCGAAGCGTCTTCGAACAAATTCGATTTCGCCCTTACCGACTGACAGAGCCGGGCATTCGTCCAGGCGGCAAGCGAACTCACCTTCCTGCCGCCTGAATCGAAACGGTTGCTTATTCTTTATCCGTTCTGAATTCGTCCGTCATCTCTACCGATACCAGGCTCTTGTATTGCATTCGCTCAGCTTGCGTCTTAACGTCCCGACATGATCGCCTGTCTTCGAACTTTCCGTCTCATAATCAAGCCAGGACCTCCACACTCCGATAATCCATCCGAACCGCACTCACTCAGATTCGAAGAGGACCGATCGATGATTCATCGCTATCCCTGCGGCACGATTTCACGTCGAAGCTTGTTGGCCGGCATGTCCGCGGTGCCGGTGATCGAAGGAGTGAAGCGCGTTTCCGCATCCGAATCGCGCCTCCTCGCCGATCCGCTTTTCGACAAAACGAAGCTCGGCATCCCTGGCCCGTTCCCCGGGCGAGTGATCGAAGCGCGCAACCCGGCGATGTCCAACAGCGGCAAGAAAAACCGCGAAGCAATCAAAGCCACACTGGCCCGGGGTATGAAGGAACTGACCGGTGCCGATGACGGCGTCGAAGCCTGGCGCAGCTTTTTCGAACCTGGCGATGTCGTCGGGATCAAAGTCGTTCCGAACGGGTTCCCCCAGGCCCCGACTTCTCCGGAACTGGTTCTGGAAGTTATCGAAAGCCTCAAATCTGCCGGCGTCAAAACGACGGACATTTTCGTCTACGACCGCTACAAATCCGAATTCATGACGGCCGGATACCAGAAAATTCTGCCGAACGGCGTCCGCTGGGGCGGCCTGACGAATATCGATGGCCCGCAGACGCGGCTCATTGACGAAGAGCACGCCAAAGACCCGCTCGCCGGCTACGATCGCGATGAATTCGTATTCATGAATCTTGTCGAAGGCAATGCCGACTTGAAGGACGACCGTGTGTTCCGGTCCCACCTGGGGCTGTTCGTCACCAAGGTCGTCAACAAAATCATCGCTCTGCCGGTGCTCAAGGATCACGGCTCCGCCGGTGTGACCGGGGCACTCAAGAACATCAGCCACGGTTCCGTCAACAACGTCGCCCGGTCGCACGCCTCGGCCGAATCGAACGTCTGCAACCAGTTCATTCCGGAAGTGGTCAGCCACCCGGTGCTGCGCAAGAAGTTCGTTCTGCACGTCATGGACGGCTCGCGAGGCATTTTCCAGAAGGGTCCGTTCGGCAATAACCCGGAATTCGCCTGGGACTACAACGCTCTCCTGTTCGCAACCGACCCGGTCGCCATGGACAAAATCGAATGGCAAATCATCGACGCCAAGCGTAAAGCCGAAAAGCTGCCCGCAGTCGCCGCGACCGGCAAACTTGCCCTCGATCCGCTGGGCACGGAAGGCTTTGACGTTCGCCAGCCGCAGCACATCAACCTCGCTGGCCATCTTGGCCTCGGGCTTTACGAATTCAAATCGCCGCGTGGCCGCCGCCAGTCCATCGATCACCGCGTCGTTTCGCTGGCCTGATCCGCGAAGTGCGATTCCAAACGAACCGAACGAAAATGCCCGGAAGCGAAGGCTTCCGGGCATTCGTTTACCTGCTCGATCGTAAGACAAAAGCGAAAAACCCGCCCTCGCGTTTTCGTCCATCGCGAAGGGCGGGTTTTCACTAGGGAGTTTCAGGAGCCAGGGCCCATTTCGACGCTATGTCTTGCGGCCCAGGCCCGATCTCAGTTGACGGGAATCACGACCGGAACCTGGGTGCAGGTCGGAACGGCACGCTGAGTCTGCACGACTTTCGCCACGTTCCGGGTCATCACCACGGGCACCTGTTCCGCGACGGTCACCGGGACTTCACGCACGGCAGTTTCCTGAACGTATTTCGTCGTCGTCACCGGCACTTTTTCCTCGCGGATCTCTTCGACCATCTTGCAGGTCGTCACCGGAACGTTTTCGACCCGCTCTTCGTTGACGTAAGAGCAAGTGCGAACTTCATAAGGCTCGACCCGTTCTTCGGCGACGTATTCTGTCGTCTGGACCGGGATCTGCTCGACCCGCTTTTCGGCGACGTACGAACAGCTCCGAACTTCGTAAGGTTCGACCCGTTCTTCGGCGACGTACTCGGTCGTTTGCACAGGGGTGCGTTCGACCCGTTCTTCGGGGACGTAGTTGCAGGTGCGCACTTCATACGGTTCGACCCGTTCTTCGGCGACCATCTCCGTGCGGGTGACCGGGATCTGTTCGACCCGCTCTTCCGCGACGTAAGAGCAGCTCTGCACAGGCACCTGCTTTACGACCGTCTCTTGCACGTAAGATGTTTCGACGACGTTCCGGATCACGGGCCGCTGCACCATCACCGTCTGGTTGAGAACTCGCGGGGCCGTCTGCACGGCGACGGTCTGAGCACAGCCGGTGCAGCCATCGACGACGGTTTGTTGAACCACGGGGCCAGGGACGACCGTCTGGCGGTTCTCGTAGCCGACCTGCGTTTCCATGAGTTGGCGGGTCGTCTGTACCGGTCGCAAGACCTGATGGGTCTGGTTAACCATCGAAGTCGTCACCACCGGCTTCATGACGGTGTATTTCTTCTCCATCATCGAAGTCGTCTGCACCGGCTTCATGACGGTATAGCGGCGTTCCATCCGCTTCGTCTCGACAACCGGCTTCATGACGGTGTATTTCTTCTCGACGACCGAGGTCTTCTGCACCGGCTTCATGACGGTGTAGCGACGTTCCATCCGCTTCGTTTCGACCACCGGCTTCATCACCGTGTATTCGCGCTGAGTGACGCTCGTCTTCAGCACCGGTTTCATGACGGTGTAGCGGCGTTCCATCTGCTTCGTCTCGACCACCGGCTTCATGACGGTGTAACGGCGTTGTACCTGGGCCGTTTCGTAGACGGGCTTCATGACCGAGTGACGGCGAGTCACCACAGTCGTTTCCTGCACGGGTTTGAGAACCGTGTAGGGCTCCTGCTTCATTACGGTTTTGTACTGAGTCTGCATGACGGTCACCTGCTCAGGTACCATCACCGTTTCCAAAACCGTTTGCGTGACGGTTTCGCATTGAGGCATCAGGGCGACGGTCGAGGTCGTTCGCGCCACCACCGGAGACCGGCTGCACGCCAACTGAACCGCACCGCCGTAAGTCGCCCAGGCACTGCCGGGCGAAAAACTCAGGGCTGCCAATAATCCGGCAGACAATGCTCGTATTCTTTTGCGGCCTTTCATCGGAATCACCTTGGCGATCATTTCCATGACTTCGATCCGCCGATTCGCCCGAACTGAGGCTCCCCAGTGTCATGCCTCAATATTCAGCCCGGGAATTCGACGAAACTTCAGTCCAATTTCGCTTCCCCATTAACTATATCGCGCAAAAATGCGTTCCCTTGCGACAATTGATTCCATCCTTCGACTTCGCCACAGTTTTTTTCGAAAAATTCTCAAGTTCAGACAAAAAATCCGCTCGCGAAATCGGATCACGAGCGGAGCGATGAGGTCTTGTGTGAATGCAAGTGCTTGAAAATAATTGACTTGCGGTTCGATTTGCTTTGACGGTCAGTTGATGCTTGCCGATGACGTGACCGGGGCCGGTCGTAGCGATAAATCAGGTTCCGAATCCCGATTTTTCGAAGGTCGTCCCAAAATGGTTCAAGAGGGGCGGTCGGTCTTGAGCGAATCGAGCACGGCGCGGGCCTCGACCCCGACGCTCACGAAATCGCTCGAAACGAGTTTTTCGACATCGCCGGAAACCGCCTGGGCAAGCGTCTTGCCGCCGGATCGAATGGCTGTCTGCAGCGATTTGAGGGCCTGAATCTGGAACGCCTCGATCCGGTTCGCTTTTTCTTTGGGGCTTTCCAGCGGGATCGTCTGTTCCAGGTTGGTGCGAGACAACAATTCACGCAGCGTATTGAGTGCGGCCGGATCGTCACGCCGGATCAGGGCGAAGGCCGCGTTGAAGGCCACATCGCGATAGCTGTCGCTCAATCGATCGCGCAGGGCCTTTTGCGCATCCTCGCCACCGCAGAAGCCCAGCGCATAGGTCGCCAGCAGACGAAGCTCCGTTTCGTCGGCCCGGGACGCTTCGGCCAGCAGGCTGACGACATCTTTCGATTCAAGGCTGCCGTCGAGACGTGCGGCATGGCGGGCAAGGCTTTCAGCCGCAGCCCGGCGCACGGCCGTCGGTTGGGTCGCGTCGAGGCCACGGGCCAGAATCGGCAGGGCCTGAATCGACTTACCTGCCGAAGACTGGCCTGAATCGATGTCGAACAGCCCCAGAGCCACGGCGAGAAACTGCTTGGCTTCGGCATTATCGCCCGACTTGTCGGCAAGTTCGCTCTCGAAAAGTTCGGCCAGGTCGCCCAGCAGCTTCGGGTCGCTCTTGAGCGATTTCTCGTTATGAATGAGGCTTGCCAGTTCGTAAGCGGCGCGGAATCGGCGATTGGCGCTTTCGGAGCGGATGATCCGGACATATTCGTTGACGTCTCGTTCACCACCCGCGAGCTTGCCGAAGAGCAGCCAGACCGCGATCACGACGCAGACCACGATGGCCGGAATGATGAAGAGCTGGACGACGAACCCGGCGGTCGGCGGCTCGACGGGCGGCAGGTCGTTCGGTACGTTGGGGATTTCGTTGGTGTCGGACACGTTGGTTCAGGCTCGGAATCTGCGGCGTCTGATATGTCAACTCTGCCGGAATTGTAATCCAATCAACCCTGTTCTGGCGACTTCTCATTGCCCTGAACGGATCGATTCGCCCACGACCAGAGATAAAATGCGACGACACCGACGACCACGCAGGTGAGTGACGCAAGGCCCTCCTGCGGCTTGTTCCATGCCGTCACAGCGGTCAAAGCGCCGGTTCCGATCAGAAAAATCGCCGGCACGACGGGATAGAGCGGGCAAAGGAAAGAAGGTTCGATGCCGAAGGCGTGCTTGCGATAAGAAAAGATCGTACTGATGGTGAGCATCGAAAACGCCCCGAGGCCGAGACTCGAAACGACGATGATCGATTCCAGGCTCGCCGACCAGACGAAGCAAAGGGCGATCGCAGATTGCAGAATCGTGGCCCTCGTCGGCACTCCGTGTGAGTTCCTCGCCGCCGCCCAGCGGGGGAAGTGCCTGGCCTGGCCCATTGCCTGAAGAATCCGTGCGCCGGTAAGGACGTACGCACTGACGCTGGCGATGAGCATCAGAAAGACGACGAAGCTGATCACGTTCGCTGTGTCTTCGCCGAAAAGCCTTCGGGCGGAGAGTTCCGCGATCGGTGCAAGTGCGTCGAACCCCCGTTCTTCGGCCAGCTTCTGAAGCTCTGGTGCCGTCCATGCCAGAGAATAGACGAGGTTACAGCCCAGGTAGATCACCAGCACGATCCCGGTGCCCAGAAAGATCGAAAGCGGCAGGTTCCGCCGCGGATTCCGCATTTCGCCCGCGATGAACCCGATTCCGTTCCACCCTGTGAAGGCGTAACTGATGTAGATGAGCGAAGTCAGCGAAACGGATACGAGCGAAATGTCGATTTTTTCGGGCCAGTCCGAGGGGAATTCGTTCTGCCGCATGCCGATCGACAGACCGATTATGACGAATGCGGCCAGAAGACCGATTTTGACGAGCGTCGTCACGCTCTGGGTCCGACTGCTCCGTTCGAAGTTATGCGAATGCAGCCAGGCCATCGCACCGACGATCGCCGTCGCGATGATGCTCACGGCAAGTTGAGAAACGGGCTGAGAGCTGTCCTGTAACGATGCGATCAAATAACGCGCCGCGGCCTTGGAAGAGGCCGCGATAGGCCCCGCGAAGCCCAGCACCATCGATAGCCAGCCGGAGAGGAAGCCGCACAAGGGGCCGTAGGCGGTTTTGAGGATGACGTAATCGCCGCCCGATTCGGGAACTCGCGAAACGAGTTCGGCCTGGGTCAAGGCCCCGCATACCGCCAGAAGGCCGCCGGTCGACCAGAGCACCCAGGCCCATTGATGAGAATGTACCGAAGCGACGGTGAATCCGGAGGTCGTGAGTATCCCCACGCCGATCATGCTGGCCACAACGACGAAGACTCCGGTCCATAGACCGAAGCCTTCATTTTGCCGGGTCGTCGATTCGGTGTGTACCACGAAAACTCCTGACTCAGGCGGAGCGGGGTTTCACCAGGTCCGGCGTTTTGTCTTTTCGGCTGTTCTGCGGAATTTCTTCCGGCAGGGCCTCGAGTGGCGGCGGTTCGGAAAGGGGGGGCGAGAGAGACGGCGAAGCGCCGGCGGAACCTGGCTTGGCGGCGCCCGTCGCGGGGGCGGCCGGTTTTGCCGGCGATCCGGCGGCCGGCGGATTGAGCTTCAGTTCCGGTTCGGAAGGTGGCGCCGCGCCGGGTTGAAGCGGATTCACTGCAGGTTTGTCGATCGGCTCGGAGACGATGACGCCCGAACTGGAGCCAGGCGGGGTGGTCATCCGCGGACGAAGCTGGGGCTGGGCCTGAGCGGTCGCGGGCGGGTTGGCGGCACCCTGGATCACCGTGCCGCCCTGAATCACGGTGGTTGTCGGATTCGTGATCACGGCTTCGGTCGCCGGTGTTTCGATGACGGTAGCCGCAGTGCCAGGCACGGTCGTTTCGACTTCGATCGGCGCTTCCACGATCACGGTTTCGCTGAGCTTCCGCATGAGCGTCGTGGCAAGTTGCCGAACTTCGGCATTCGGGTCATAAATCGCGACCCGTTCGAGATATCCGGGGATGGCCGGGTCGGGGATCTGCGAAAGGGCGACGACGCAGGCCTTGCGGACGTTCTTGTTGAGGTCCACACGCAGGCGGTCAAGCAACAGCGGCACGGCCCTTGGGTTACGCAACTGTCCCAGTGCGAACGCCGCTTCACGGCGGCGGTCGGGCAGAATGTCCCGAAGCTGACGGGCGAGCGAGTCGAAAACCGGGTCAGCGACACGCGTCTGGGTTTGAACGACCCGGGTCGAGGTCGTGGTCGTCGTCACGCGGCTCGGCTGGGTGACGATCGTCGTCTGGCCGGGAGAGCTGACGTAAACAGGCTGGGCGGGGCCGGCCGTGATGGTCTGAATGGTTTCCGTCACAGGGGCGAACACGCGGCCGAAAAAGCCTGGATCTTCCTGAACGATCACTTGCTGGGCATACATGGAGGCCGGGGACGCACCCACGGCCAGAATCAGGAACGCCAGCGGATACGATTTCCGGCACATGGGTCAGACTCCGTTCGATCCAGGGGAAAAACCGTACGTTGCGTGCAGATCGAAAGTGGCGAAGATCCGATTTCGCCACTCCGTCGAGGCCTCGAACCTGGCCGGCTCACTTCGGTGCGAGAATGGCCGTCATCTTTTTGCCTTCCATCGAGGGCGACTTTTCGAGCTTGCCGAAGGGGGCCAGCGCGGCGAGCACTTCTTCCATGACCTTGCGGCCTTCGTCGATGTGCGCCAGTTCGCGGCCCTTGAACAGGACGTTGACCAGCACCTTGTCCTTGCCTTCAAGAAATTCTTTGGCCCGGGCGATACGCACGCCGATATCGTGGTCGCCCGTCTTGGGCCGGACACGAATTTCCTTCAGCTGCGTCTGGTGCTGCTTCTGCTTGTGGGTCTTCTTTTTCTGGTCGTATTTGAATTTGCCGAAGTCCATGATCTTGCAGACGGGCGGACGCTCGCCGGCAGCCACTTCGACAAGATCGAGACCTGCCTCGCGAGCCAGTTCCATCGCACGATTGACCGGCATGGCGCCGAGCATGGCGCCATCCTGATTGATGACGCGAACCGGCGAAATCCGGATCTGTTCGTTGACCCGCAATTGCCTGTCGCCGGAGGAATGACCACCGCGATCCATCGATCGATCACCAGCCGAATCGTCGCCTCTGTAACTCATGCATGCCTTCGTTCGAAAGTCCTGACGGGAAACTCGCGGGAAGCTGCGGGAAAAGCCTGCTTGCATCGAAGCGGCAAAACTTCCCGCCCAAGGGCCCGCACAATACGCCATCCGATAATCTACGGAATTCTCCGCATCCGTCAAGACTTCCCTTGTCGGAATCCGCGGTTTTCTTGCGATATGCCCCTTGGCCGACGCACCCTTCGCACTTCTCCTGACGCTCGACTTTTCCTGATCGATTCGTCATACTGACCGCGGTTCCGAATCGGATCACATTCGCCAGGGGACGCCGCCGCCGATTTCAGATCGGCATGATCTGGCCATGCTGGCCTCTCGGAACCTGGGCTTTTTCCTGCGCGTGATCGTGCCGACCCCCTTTGCCTCCGACAGGTAATGGCCGGAAGTCACGAAAGCCGGAGGATCTCGATAAGGCAGGGGTGTTTCATGGCTGAGCATCAGTTGATCGTGCGTCTTCGGGAACTGGCCCGCAACCTCTGGTGGACGTGGCAGCCTGAGGTGATCGATCTGTTTCGCTCCCTGGATCCGGATCTCTGGGAATCTTCAGGTCACAGCCCGATCGTCTTCCTCAGCGAAATCGACCATGAGCGGCTGACTTCGAAGGCCGAGCAGATGGCCCTCGATTCCCGCGTCGACTACGCCTTCCGCCGCCTGAAGGATTATCTGAAGAACAGCAAAAGCTGGGGCGCGATCTATGCCGCCAGCCTGCGTTCCCGGCCCGTGGCTTATTTTTCGATGGAATTCGGCCTGCACGAAAGCCTGCCGATCTATTCCGGCGGCCTGGGCGTGCTGGCCGGCGACCACCTTAAGAGCGCCAGCGATCTCGGCATTCCCCTGGTCGCCGTCGGGCTGCTCTACAGCGAAGGCTACTTCCGCCAGAAGCTCGATATCGAGGGCTGGCAGCAGGAAAACTATCCGCACAACCGCCCCGACCTGCTGCCGATCGAACCGGCTCTGGGGGCCGACGGCAAGCCCGTCCGGATCGCCATTCCGACACGTAACGGAACCCTCCATGCGCAGGTGTGGACAGCCGACGTCGGCCGCACGAAGCTCTTCCTGCTCGATTCCCGCGTTCCCGAAAACAGCGAATGGGATCAAAGCCTGTCCGCCCGGCTGTATGGCGGCGACGCCCGCGTCCGGATTCGCCAGGAGCTGCTTCTGGGCGTCGGCGGCGTCATGGCGCTGCGAGCCATGGGTGTGCACCCTTCGGTGATCCACCTGAACGAAGGGCACAGCGCCTTCGCCCTGCTGGCCGAAATCGAAGGCGAGATGCAGGAGCAGGGGCAATCTTTCTGGGAGGCTGCCAGGGAAGTCTCGGCACGGTCCGTCTTTACGACGCACACACCCGTCGCCGCGGGGCACGACCGCTTCTGGGCCGAACTTGTCGAAGAGAACCTCGGCCTGTTCCGCGAGAAAATCGGCCTCTCCTACGAAGATTTCCTGGGTCTCGGCCGAGTGCATACGCATGACCAGGGCGAACCGTTCTGTATGACCGTTCTGGCCCTGAAACTCACTCGCCGGGCCAATGGCGTCAGCGCCCTGCACGGCGAAGTCAGCCGCCAGATGTGGCACCCGCTGTTCCACGGCCGCAGGCTCGAGGAAGTCCCGATCGGCCACATCACCAATGGTGTGCATGCCGCTACGTGGATTGCGCCTCAGATGCAGCGGATGTACGACCATCACCTGCCGATCGACTGGCGGGCCCGGATTCGCCATCCGGAAGTCTGGAAGAGCATCGACTCGATCAGCGACGCCGAATTCTGGGAAACGCACCAGATTCTCAAGGCATCGATGATTTCGTTCGTAAGGCGTCGGCTGGTCGCTCAGGCGAAGGCGCGCGACGAATCTCCCGAAACGCTCGACAAGCTCTCGCGCCGCCTCGACCTGGATGTTCTCACGCTCGGCTTCGCCCGCCGTTTCGCCACCTATAAGCGTGCCGGACTGATCTTGTCCGAGGCCGATCGGCTCATCGATATGGTCCGGGCCACGGGCAAGAAGATCCAGCTGGTGTTCGCGGGCAAGGCGCACCCGGAAGACCGGCTCGGCAAGGAACTGATCCAGTCGATCGTCCGCAAGACGCGTCAGGAAGCGTTCGAGGACTGGGTCGTGTTCGTCGAAGATTACGACATGAACGTGGCCCGGGCACTCGTTCAGGGTGTCGACGTGTGGCTCAACAACCCCCGCCGCCCCCAGGAAGCCAGCGGCACATCGGGCGAAAAGGCGCTGCTCAACGGCGTGCTCAATTTCTCCGTGCTCGATGGCTGGTGGGCCGAGGCCTACAACGGTCTCAATGGCTTCGCGATCGGCCGGGGGCAGACTCACGTCGACCCGCACGTTCAGGACAGCCGCGATCACGCGGATCTGATCTCGACGCTACTCTCTGAAGTGATCCCGCTGTATTATGAAAGAGACAAGGACGGCTATCCCCGGCAGTGGATCGCCCGGCAGAAGGCGGCTCTGACCAGCCTGGGCTGGCGGTTCAATGCGGACCGCATGGTCATGGATTATGCCGAGCGGTGCTATTTGCCCGCAGCCATGGGTGTCTCCTGTCATATTCCGATCTGATCCGCGGAATGCCGACAGTTGCGAATTGCGGCGTGCTGGTGAATTTTCACCGGCATGCCGCGCAAGAGCCTCGAAAGCGGCTCATTCGGATCGAATCAAGCAAACCGCTGGTTTCCTCCGGGTGAGGGGCTGAACGTTCCATGGAGAATTTCGATCCTTATCTGGGCAAGACGCTCGGCTCGTTTCACGTCGACAGCAAGCTCGGCTCCGGAGCGATGGGCGTCGTCTATCAGGCGACTCACACCCCGTCGGGCAAAAAGTTCGCCCTGAAATTATTGCCCCGGGAAATGAGCCTTCAGGGGCAGACAGCCGTCCGCTTTCGTCGAGAAGCGAACCTGCTCCAGCAGTTCAAGCATCCGAACATCGTCCGGTTCCTCGCCTTCGGCAAGCATCAGGGCGATATGTACGTTGCCATGGAGATGGTCACTGGCGGCACGCTCGACGCCTTGCTCGACAAGGAAGCGCCTCTGGACTGGCGTGAGGCGGCCCGCCTCGCCATCGAAATCTGCGACGCTCTGCAATACGCCCACGAGCGCGAGGTGGTGCACCGCGACCTCAAGCCCTCCAACCTGCTGCTGACGCCGGACCGGCACATCAAGCTTTCCGATTTCGGCATCGCCAAGGACTTGATGGGCACCGACCTCACGGCGACCGGGCGGACTCTCGGCACAGCGGCCTACATGGCGCCCGAGCAGATCAGCATCGCAAGTTCGATCAGCCATAAGACCGACCTTTACGCCCTCGGCGTCATTCTTCACCAGATGCTGTCGTCGAAGCTGCCGTTCGATGCGACGACTCAGCCCGCCATGCTGGCCGCTCACCTGAACAATCCGCCGCCGCGGCCGAGTTCGAAGAACCCGGAAATTCCGCTGGTACTCGACGATCTGGTCTATTCGCTACTGCAGAAAGCACCTTCGGAACGGCCGTGGGACGCCCTGGCCGTCGCGACTCAGTTGCGGGATCTGCTCGATTCCGACGCCGCGGGCAAGCCGATCAAATATGTCGTCAAGCCCGGGCTCAACCCGACCCGTGCCGGTGCTGACGATCTCGCACGCCGTGCGTCCAAAGGCAAGAACAAGCCTAAATCGGCCAGAAATTACGGCAAGATGGCCGAAGTTGCCGGGCTTGTCGCCGTTCTGGGGCTGATCCTGGGGGGTGTCGGGTACTGGCTGTGGCCGCCGAGCGAGGAATACCTGTTCGCCCGGGCGACGCAAATGATGCAGAGCGGCGAATACACGGACTGGACGGCCGCGATGTCCCGCTACATCGGCCCGCTCGAGCGGCGATTCCCGGACAACCCGCACCAATCCGAAATCCGCCAGTGGAAAGACAAAATCCTGGCGGAACGGGTGAACCGTCGTGCCGAGGTGCTCGACAAGTCGACGATCGCCACGCTGGGCCGGCCCGACAACCCGGCCGAAGACGCTTACATCAAAGCCCGCGATGCCGCCGCGGACGATATCCGGGCAGGTCGGCTCACGCACATCGCCGGCCACTGGCAGAAGCTGGCCGAAACGCTCGCGCCGATGGCCGAAAAGGACGACATCGCCCGCGGCTGGCTGCTGCTGACTCAGGAGAGGCTCCGTCAGGTTCGTGAAGCCTGGGAAGCGGACACACGCCCCGTTCTCGAAAAGCACCGCCGCTGGATGCAGGCGCACCGGTTCGGTTCTCCGAAAGATCTCGAAGAAACTACGCAGGAATTTCAGGACGCATTGAAGAATTCGAAAGTCTGGTCCGCCACGATGCCGGATCAATTCCCTCTTGACCCGAAATTCGAGCCTGTCGAGCCCCCGGCCGGCAATTGAGCCCGGGTTTCGTATCGGATCTCTCAAGCATGCCTTGAATTCGGATGAGTTCCGGGTATCCGGGTTTGAGGAATTCGTTTCGGAATTTTGGCTTGCGATTCAGCAGGTTCTGTAGCTTTCCGATCGAATTCGAAAGCGAAACGCTTCGTTGCTGGCCGCGATTCCGATTGACGCCACCGGCCGGAATCGATAATAAAAAGGTATCTATCCGACGGAGTCATCCCTCCGTCCCTCCCTGCCATAGACCTGGATTCGAGAAGTGCCGATGACACAGTCGTCCGTGCGTTATTTGGGCTCGCGCGAACTGCACCGGGAATTGCCCCGGATCCTGGACGAACTGTCGGATCAGGAATCGCGGCTCGTCCTGACGATCCATGCCAAGCCGAAGGCCGTGATCCTCGGAGCCGATGCCTTCGCGACCCTCGTTCGACAGGTCGGCGAAGTCGACCGCCAGCTCGGTGAGGAATTGGCTGAGCTGCTTCACAATAATTCCGGCAAACGTCCGTCGGATTCCAAGGCCCCCGCGGCCAGGAACGGCCGAACTCCTCGACGGCAGGAACGGAAGCTGGAGAAGTCGGTGCGTCCCGTCCGGACGAAGTCCGATTGACGGAACGCCGGGTCAAGTGATCCTCGACTTCATTCGCTCGAAGAACTTTCACGGTTTCTTCATTTCGGAACCTGCTCCGCGAAGGACTTGCGCTCAGCCCGGGCAATTCGGGCCGGCAAGTGGCTGGACAACGCCCGGCCACAGCCCCATGATGATGACGTCAGGCATGGACTTGGAAATCCATGCCGCTCAAGAGGAGCGTCGGTCCTGTTTCGTTGCGACGAAATGACCGCGGGACGAGGTTTCCATGGCCGACAACCCGTTCGTTCACCTGCATTGTCATACGCATTACAGCTTGCTGGACGGAGCCAACCGGATCCCCGAACTGCTCGCGAAGTGCAGCCAGAATGACATGAGCGCTGTCGCCGTGACTGACCACGGCAACCTCTACGGCGCGATGGAACTCCTGCGTGAGGCGAAATCGGCCCACGTCAAACCCATCATCGGCATGGAAGCCTACATCGCCCCCGGCAAGCGTTCGGAACGCACCACCGGCGGCTGCGGGGGCAAGGAATACGCCTTCCACCTGACTCTGCTCGCCCAGAACGGGGCAGGCCTGCGTAACCTGATGCGCCTTTCCAGCAAGGCGTTCCTGGAAGGCTACTATTACCGCCCCCGGATCGACAAGGAGATCCTCGAACTCCACTCCGAAGGCCTGATCTGCCTTTCCGGCTGCTGTTCCAGCGAACTGGCCGACCTTCTGCGCTACGGGCGCACCAAAGAAGCCGAAGCACTTTGCGAATGGTACGTGAAGGTGTTCGGTGAGGACCGGTTCTTCCTCGAAATTCAGGACAACGGCGTCTCCATCCAGCATGAGACCAATGCCGGCGTCATCGATCTGGCTAATCGCAAGGGCCTGCCGCTGGTCGCCACCAGCGACGCCCACTATCTGATGAAGGAAGACGCCAAGGCGCACGATATCCTGCTTTGCGTGAACATGGGCAAGACCTTCGACGACCCGAACCGGATGCGGTTCGAGACCGAAGACTTCCATGTCCGCACGCCTGAGGAAATGTACGCATGCATGGGCCAGCATGCCGAAGCGCTCAAGCGCACCGCGCAGATCGCCGAATCGGTCGAGGAATTCTACAAGTCGGCCGGCATCGGAACCCGCCAGTTCCCGTCGTTCAAGCCGCCGGAAGAAAAGACTCCCGAAGCTTACCTTCAGGAACTGTGCGACGCCGGTATGCTCAAGCGCTACGGGGCGAATCCGCCCGCGGAGGCCGTCGACCGCCTGGCGCACGAACTGGGCATCATCAACCGCATGGGCTTCGCCAGCTACTTCCTGATCGTCTGGGATTTCGTCCGCTTCGGCCGTGAGGCCGGCATCCCCAGCTCGGCCAGAGGTTCCGCTTGTGGCGCGCTGGTCAGCTACCTGCTCGAACTCTCGCACGTCTGCCCGATCAAATACGACTTGCTGTTCGAACGATTCCTCGACCCGAACCGGGCCGAAGCGCCGGATATCGACATCGACCTCTGCCAGGAGCGTCGCTACGAAGTCATCGAATACGTACGCCGCAAGTACGGCGAGACGAACGTGGCCCAGATCGGCACGTTCGGCACGATGGCGGCCAAGGCGGCGATCAAGGACGTCGGCCGGGCGCTGAACATACCGCTCAAGACGGTCAATCACGTCACGAATCTCGTGCCCAAGACGCTTAACATTTCGATCGAGGCCGCGCTCAAGGCAGAACCGGAGCTGCGAAAGCTGTGCGCCGACCAGCCCGACATCGACCGTATGATCGCCATGGCTCAGCAGCTCGAAGGGCTGGCCCGCAGCGCCGGTACGCACGCCGCCGGCGTGGTGATCGCCGACCGGCCGCTGCAGGACCTCGTGCCGCTCCAGAAGCTGCCGAACAAAGACAAGGACAAGGAAGCCGTCACGACCCAGTGGGATATGGGGAACGTGGAAAAGGCCGGGCTCCTGAAAATGGACTTCCTCGGCCTGCGGAACCTGACGATCCTCGACCGGGCCGTCCGCCTGATCAATTCCCGTTATCCTGAAAACCCGATCGACCTGAACCTGCTGCCGCTGGATGATCCTGCGACTTACGCGCTGCTTCAGCGTGGCGAAACCAAGGGCGTGTTCCAGCTCGAATCGGCCGGGATTCGCGATCTGCTGATCAAGATGAAGCCTGACGTCTTCGCCGACATCATCGCCACCAACGCCCTTTATCGCCCGGGCCCGCTCAATGGCGGTATGGTCGATGCCTACGTGAACCGGAAGCACCACCGGGAAATCCCCGATTATCCGCACGCGGTCATGAAGGAGATCCTGGAAGAGACCCACGGGGTCATGGTCTACCAGGAACAGGTCATGCGGATCCTCAACCGCCTGGGCGGCATTGAGCTTTCCACCGCCTACGCCACGATCAAGGCCATTTCGAAGAAGAAGACGGACGTCATCGCCGCCGGTCGCGAGGCTTTCATCAAGGGCTCGACCGAACAGGGGCTGGACGCCGACAAGGCGAAGGAAATCTTCGACCTGATCGAATTCTTCGGCGGCTACGGCTTCAACAAGTCGCACTCCACGGCTTACGCCCTGGTCGCGTATCACACGGCCTATCTCAAGGCCCATTATCCGACCGAATTCATGGCGGCACTGCTTTCGAGCGAGATCGACGGCTCGGAACGGGACAAGCTGACGGAGCACATTGACGACGCCCGCCGCATGGGGATCGACGTCCTCCCGCCTGACATCAACGCCAGCGAATTCGGCTTCCGGGTTTCCGACAAGGGCCGCATCCACTTCGCCCTGTCCGCGATGAAGGGCGTCGGCTTCAAGGCGGTCGAGGCGATCGTCGAAGCCCGTGGCAAGGGCGGTGAGTTCCGCAGCCTCGACGACTTCCTCGAACGTGTCCCGCCCAGCGTCGTCAACCAGAGCACCGTCGAGACGCTGATTAAAGGTGGTGCCTTCGACAGTCTAGGCGCACGCCGGTCGCAACTGCTCGCCGTTCTGCCGCGTGCCATGCAGTCCAGCCAGGCGGCACTGGCCGACAAGAAGCGGGGGCAGGGGAGCCTGTTCGACAGCTTCGCCGCGGCTGCCGCCGACACTCCGGCAGACGAAGTCCGGTTCGTTCTGCCAGACGTTCCGGAAATGCCCGAGAACGAAAAGCTGGCCGAAGAGAAGAAGATCCTCGGGTTTTACTTTTCGAGCCACCCGCTGACATCCCATCAGAACCAGATCCGGGCGCTGGCGACTCATACGGTCGAAACGCTCGGCAAAGTCGCCGCGAAGCAGGAAGTCGTCCTGGGCGGACTGATCACCGAAATCGAATTCCGGAACGTCAGCAAGAGCCGGTCGGGCCTGACACGCATGGCCAAGCTCCGGTTCGAAGATCTCACCGGCTCGATTCAGGCGATGCTCTGGCCGGAAGACACATTGAAGAATCAGGATATGCTGGTCGAGGATTCCGTCGTATTCGTGGTCGGCACGGTCGACTCCCGGCGTGATCCCGCGGAACTCATCATCAACAAAATCATGTCGATCGATCAGGCGGAGGCCGTTCTGGCCAGGGGGCTCGTGTTGAGCTTCGATGGCAGTGTCGCCGAGGAACGCCATTTGCGCCTGGTAGGCGAGGCCATCCGATCTTTTCCTGGCGGGCTCGAAGTCTACTTCGAAATGCTGAAGTTCGGATCGGTCGATAGGGCGATCTACAAGGCTGGCCCGATGGTCAAGGCCAGGTATGACGCCGAGCTGATTTCGCGTCTGCGTCAATTGCTTGGCGAACACGGCGTGCGCGTTCTCGGCGCGGGCGGTATTACCCGAAGCCTGGCCACGGCCGTCGTCGCGGAACCGGCCGAATCGAACGAACCGGCCTGGGTCGACTCGATGGAAGATGCCGAGATGATGATGGCCGCCGACGACGATTGACCCGCATGGGCCGCCGCGGAAGAGAAGAGCGAGCGGATATCACCTTGAGATTTCATGCGAAATACTCGGAAACAGTGTCGATTCCGACTCTTTGATGTCGTAATGTGAGATTGTCCGAAACCGAAACGGAGCGTTGCGTTCGAACTTTTGCCGACGCAGCGGAAAGTCCGATAATGTTTTCAGGAATTGCGCCGTAGGGAATCGACCTGCGACATTCAGGGCATGGCCCTGGTGTGCGACGGGTTCGATCCGTCCTTTACGCGCCGGAACGCATACGGCTCCGGATTCGAATGTCCGGCGGCGGTACGAACTGCAGGAGGGCTTCGACAGAGATACCTGTATCGAGACGCATGGGCGGAATCTCGCAGGACGAGCCCCGGAAGTGGGCGGGAAAAATTCGAGACAGGCAGGCCGTTTCATGCCCGGATGTGCATGACTCGATAGGCATTGAGTTGCGGCAAAAAGTGCGGAATCGAGCGGCTTCGTAAGGTTCCCGCAGCGATTTCCGCAGTTTTTCGGGGCTGCATGTCACGCCCGAATAGGCAGGTCGTAGGAATTGTGAATCGGATGACTCGACGGAATGGATGGATACGTCATGCCGGATGAAAATACGAACGACACGAGAGAATCCCGAGTGAGCCCGCTGCCCGAAGCGATCGAAACCAGCTTCGCCGGGTTTCTCGAACGCATGAAGCTCGAAAGACAATGTTCCGAATGGACGACGAAGGCTTATCGTGAAGATTTGCAGACATTCGCACGTTTTCTCGAAGATGTCCCGGCTTTCGAGCCGACTGCGGCGAATTCGCTCCAGTTCGATCCACGCCGGCTGCGCCGCTATGCAGGCTGGCTGGCCTCTCACGATTTCGCTCCCCGCAGCGTCTCACGCAAGCTGGCGAGTTTGCGGTCCTATTTCCGCTACCTCAGGCGTGAGGGGCTGATCGACTCGGACCCGGCCCAGTCACTGCGCAACCCGAAACAGCCGAAACGGCTTCCCGAACCGTTATCGGAAACCCAGATTCTCAAGCTCCTCGATTCGATCGTGCCGGATTCGATTCTCGCGGTTCGGGATCGAGCCATGTTCGAAACGCTTTACGGCGGCGGCTTGCGAGTCAGCGAATTGGTCGGCCTGAACCTCGGCGATCTCGATATCGAAGAAGCGACCGTCCTCGTACGCGGCAAAGGCAAACGCGAACGGCTCAGCCCGATTGGCCGTACGGCCATGGACTGGATCGAACTCTGGCGAGGCTACCGCCAGCCTGTGATTCATGACGAGCCCGCGCTCTTCCTGAACTGGCGGGGAGGGCGGCTCACGACTCGCAGCGTGGGGCGTACGCTGGAAGCCCGGCTGCAGGCGGCCGGCCTGCCCATCGATGCCAGCCCGCATTCGCTGAGGCACAGCTTCGCGACCCATATGCTCGATCGCGGAGCCGATCTGCGCAGCGTTCAGGAACTGCTCGGCCATAAAAGTCTTGCTACGACTCAGATCTATACCCACGTTTCCCAGAAACGTCTTGCCGAAAGCTATCGAATCGCACACCCCAGATCTTGATTCTTGTCCTAGAGAGATTCCGGATGAATTACGGACGGCCGGAGAAGCCAGGGCATGGCGACGGAGCGTCAGGGACTTGGGCGCCGCAAAAGCTGTCGAACCTGAGTACGTCGATTTCCGATGATCGCGCCGCGATCTCGTCACGCAAACCAACCCCGAGTCCGAACGCCATGAATCCACCCAAGTTCCTCGTGGTCCAGTCCGATCCGGCTCTCTCGTCGACCATGGTATCGATCCTTCAGACGCTCGGATGCCGTGTCGAACAGGCCGAAAACGATCGGGAAGCCGCACGCATGCTGGAACGAAGCGCGTTCCAGGGTGTGGTCTGTCTCGTGACTCCTGACGAACTTGACGTTTTCGAACTCTACAAATTCGTCAACCGAAAATATCCTCAAGTCCGGTTCGTCATCCAGCTGCTGTCGCCCTCCAAAACCTTCCGGACCGATGCGGAAGAATACGGGGTGCAGTGGATCGTCGACCCGCCCCTGACCGTCAATTCCTACCGGGCCATCGTTCAGACCGCCCGCGACGTGTTCGATCACGTCGAACACACCAACGGCAGCCGACCGGACGACCACGCCGAAGCTCATAAGCATCACATCGGCAGGAACGGCTCAACGGCCAGTTCCGCGATGATCGTCGGCAACGATCCTTCGCTCCGCAAAACCATCGAACTTGCGGAGAACGTCGTTGCGATCGACACCCCCGTGCTCATCCAGGGCGATCGTGGCACGGGCAAATCGAGTCTCGCCCGATGGATCCACGAACGGGGCGCCCGTTCCGCCGGGCCCATCATCGAATTCCAGTGCTCTCAGGCCAGCGAAACCGCTCTGGAGACCGAACTGTTCGGCATTCGCACAGTCGGCCCGGATGGCGAATGGCTCCAGAAGCCTGGGCGGCTCGACGAAGCCGAAAACGGCACGATCGTCTTCGACGAACCGCAGAATCTTTCATCCACGCTTCAGTCCAAGCTTTTGAGATTCCTCCAGACCGGCACCTATCAGCCAGTCGGTTCGAACCAGGTCCGCAAGTCGAATGCCCGGTCGATCTTCACTACGCGTGAATCGATCACGAGCCTTGCACAAAAGGACAAGTTCCGCCAGGACCTCTACTACCGTATCAGCGTCGTCGTCCTGAAGCTCCCGCCCCTGTGCCTGCGGGGAACGGACATCGAAAGGCTCGCCATGCATTTCCTGGCGATCTATTCGCGGCGGCTTTCGAAGAACGTCCGCGAAATCAGCACGGAAGCGATGCGCATCCTCAATGAGCATGGCTGGCCCGGCAATGTGTACGAACTGGAAAGCGTGATCCACAGGGGTGTGATCCTGGCTGGCCAGGGCGTGATCCACCCGAATCACCTGATCATGATGCCTGTGGCGAACCAGCCCGTGGCCCGCACCATGCCCTCCGCTTCCAAATTCGCCGGGCCCGTGATCCGGCCCCTCAAGGAATCGCTCGCCGGGCCGGAAAAGCAGCTCATCCTCGAGGCTCTCGAAGCCCTCAACTGGAACCGCCAGGAAACGGCCAAAGTCCTCGACATCAACCGCACCACGCTTTACAAGAAAATGAAAAAATACAACCTCCTCACCGAGGAGGACCGCGTCGAAGACTTCATGGACATGAACTGACCCGGCGCGGAATTCGTCGTGACGAAACAGAGAGAGGCTGCGGGGCGAATCGATCGCTTTCGATTCGCCCCGCATTTTCATTTCATCTCGGCATCTCGAATCGGTCAATCCAGGGCGTGCGTGCCATGCGTGACGGCCGCCCCGGCCCGCAAGGCCGCCGCGACCATGATCGCTTCGGCGATCTCTTCCTGGGTGCATCCCGCCGCCTGGGCTTTCTTCGCATGAATTTCGATGCAATAGGGGCACTGGGTCGTCATGGCAACCGCAATTGCGATGAGTTCCTTGGTCTTCGCCGGGATCGCCCCGTCAGCCATCGCGGCCTTGTCGAATTCCACGAAGCCTTTCCAGGCATCGCCGGCCAGCTTCTCGAAATTGCCCAGCTTCCGGATATTCTTCATATCGTACATGTCTTGCGCCGCTCCTCTTGATTTTTGTGCCAGGGTATCGTTTCGTCGTCCAACTGGAAGATCCGACTGGAAGAGATGATATCGCAGCTACGACCCGATTCGAATTCTGATCCGATTCACGCACGCGTAACCCTGCAGAGAATTCCTTTCGCGAAATGTCGAATTTCGGGCCTTTCGTTCGACTGATCCGTGTCCGCACCAGCGACGGGGCGGTTCCGAAGTTCAGATCATGCCTGCCCTCAGATTCGAAAAGGATCTCTCCATGCGAAAGCTGAAACTGGTCGAACATATCTCTCTGGACGGCGTCATCCAGATCGGTGGCGGGCCGAGCGATATCAGCGGATTCCCTTACGGCGACTGGTCCGCGCCTTATCGCACGCCTGAAGGTCTGTCCGTGATCCTCGAAGCCTTTGGCGCACGCTACGACCTGCTTCTCGGCCGGGGCACTTACGACCAATGGTCCGGCTACTGGCCGAACGCCCCGCAAAGCCCGATCGCCGACGGCATCAACGCCGCCACGAAGTTCGTCGTCACCCATCGGCCTGAAAGCCTGGCCTGGGGCCCTGCCGAAGCCGTCGGCCCCGGCCTGGTCGAAGGTGTCCGTCAGCTCAAGGCGACCGATGGCCCTGACCTGATCCTCTCGGGCAGCATGTCGCTGACATCGACGATCCTTGAGCATGACCTTGCCGACGAACTGCTGCTGCTCGTCTACCCGCTTCTGCTGGGCAAAGGGCAGCGGATTATGGCCGAAGGTTCTTCACCGCGAGCGTTTACGCTCGATCGTACGTTCCCGATGCCGTCGGGGATTGTCGTCCAGTCCTATCGAGCGGAAGGGACGCTGCGAAACTTAAGATGACAGCCGCTTATCGCTTCGCCGCAACCGGCCGCCAGTGGCCGTGCATGGCCATGTGGCCGCGTGGCACGTTCGTGACAGCACGGGCGTTGGTGCCGTCGGCATCGGCGACGTAAAGCTGCATCGTGCCGCTCCTGTCCGAGCCGAACAGTACGCGTTTTCCATCCGGAGAAACGGTCGGGTGATAATGCCGCGTGCCTGGCTTCGATTCGGTTAACCTCTCCGCGGGGCCTTGCATGCCCACGCGCATCGTTTCGATCGATTCGCCCACTTTGGCCGTGAAATAAATCCACCGGCCGTCAGGCGACCAGACAGGGATATCGCTGCTCTCGCTGTGAAAATCCGGGTGCTTGAGCTTTTCCACCACGCCCCGGTATCCGCCGCGATCGGCCATCTTCCGCAGCCCGGTGCCGTCCTTCTTCACGATGCATGGGTGGCAGTCATAATGCTGGCCCGAGACGAACAGGAGAAATTCACCATCCGGCGACCACTGCGGAGCGAAGTTGAACGGGTGCCCGGTGTCGACGGCGATCTTGCCCGACCCGTCGGCATTCGAGATCCGGATCTTGTAATCCTCATGATACGCGATCCGCTTGCCGTCGGGCGAAATGCCGTAGCCGTACGAAAAGCCTGTGCCGCCGCCGGAAACGTCGCGCTTGCGGCGGCCGTCGGTATCCATGACAAAAGGCTTCGAAATGCCCTGAATCAAGGGCGTGAAGCCGAAGCCTGAGCCGTCGGGGCGATAGAACAGGCCGGTGTTGTAGTCGCTGACACGTTCGATTTCGGTCAGGTTGCGGATTGGCCCGTCCGGGAAATCCAAGAGGCAGATATCGGCCAGCCAGCCTTCCGTCATGCGGAAGGTCTTGTGCTCCCGTTCCCAGGCTGCGTTTTCAGGGCTTTCCCAGAAGCTGCCGATGATGGCCGTCCGCCCGTCCGGCGACCAACCCGCGAACTGGGTCCAGGTGTTCGGCTTGCGGGTGAGTTCTTCCGCCAGAACGCGGCGGACGGTGCCGTCGGCGTGCGCCACACAGGCCCGATTGGTGATCCAGTTGTAAAACTGACCGCCCGGCAAGTCGTTACGCCCCTCCGTATAGCCGATCCAGGCAGCCGCGGTATCGTCTTCGAAAGTCGTCGCGGCAGACGGCGAAGTCCATGCCCCGAGGGCGAACCCGGCCCCGCCAAGCAGCAGTGTGCGTCGATCGATCCGGTTCATGCTTCGAAGGTTCCTGATTTTTGGGGAGCACAAGCCGGGCAGGGGGATTCAGGCAAATCGTGCCGGGGCAGGTGGATCTTCGGTGCAGGAAATCTTACGGCACAGCAACGATCGACGAAAGAGGCCGGTCCTTCGATGGATCGAAGGACCGGCCTCGGAATTCCTGGCTGCTTCGCCGTTCGGCGAATTCGGCAGTGGCAGTCGTCTGAACGGTCAGGACTTAATGATGTCGCGCACCGTGCCGCCGGCAGGGATCATCGGCAGCACGTGCTCCTGATATGGCACGAGCACGTCGAGAACGTACGGGCCGGGGTGGGCCAGCATCTCTTCGAGGGCCGGGATGACGTCTTCCTTCCTGCGGATCTGCCGGCCCTTGGCGCCGAAGCTTTCGGCCAGTCCGACGAAGTCGGGATAGGTCACGTCGGGCAGTTTGCCTTCGCCGGCGCCGACGGCTTCAGGGTCGTCGATCGAGCCGAGGTACGTGTGTGCCCGGTTCGACTTGTAGAACCGGTCTTCCCACTGCACCACCATGCCCAGGTGCTGGTTGTTCAGCACGATCATCTTCACGGGCAATTTTTCGCAAACGACCGTGGCCAGTTCCTGAATGTTCATCACGAACGAGCCGTCGCCGTCGATATCGACCACCGGGAGGTCGCTCCGGGCCGCCACGGCACCCATCGCCGAAGGCAGGCCGAAGCCCATCGAGCCGAGACCGCCGGAAGTCACCCAGCAGCGAGGGTGCTTGAAGTTCGTCCACTGGGCGGCCCACATCTGGTGCTGGCCCACACCGGTGGTCATGATCATCTCGCCGCCCGTGATTTTCGAAAGCTGGTCGATCACGTATTGCGGCACGATTACGTCGTCCCGGTCGGCATAGGTCATCGGGTCCGACTCGCGCCACGCGTCGATCTGCTGGTACCAGTCACGCAGGTCGCATTTTTCCACAAGCGGGATCAGCCCCTCGATCGCCTGCTTCACATCGCCGTTGACCGGAATATGAGCGATCTTGTTCTTGTTGATCTCGGACGCGTCGACGTCGACGTGCACGATCTTGCCGTGTTTGGCGAACTCGGTGAGCTTGCCGGTCACGCGGTCGTCGAACCGGACGCCGAAGGCCAGCAGCAGGTCGGCTTCGTTAATGGCATAGTTCGAATAGACCGTGCCGTGCATGCCCAGCATTTTGAGCGACAGGTAGTGGTCGTTGGGGATCGAGCCCAGGCCCTGAAGCGTCATCGCCACGGGGATGCCGGTCTTGTTGACGAACTCCCGCAGGGCTTCGGCCGCATCGGCCGCGATCACGCCGCCGCCGCAATAGATGATCGGCTTGCGGGCCTGGCGGATGGCCGTCGCCACTTGCCGCAGAATGTCCATCGACGGACTCGGCGGCAGCGAATAGCCGGGCAGATCCATCGGCTCGTCCCAGTTCGGGTTCGACACGATGGTGTTCTGGATGTCCTTGGGGATGTCAATCAGCACGGGGCCTGGACGACCGGAAGAGGCGATGTGGAACGCCTCCTTCATGATCCGCGGGATGTCCGTGGCCTTCGTCACCAGATAGGTGTGCTTGCAGACGGCGCGGCAGACTTCCACCGTCGGCGTTTCCTGGAAGGCGTCGGTGCCGATCACGCCGGTGGGCACCTGGCCCGTGATGGCGATCAGCGGCAGGCTGTCCATCTTGGCGTCGGCCAGGCCGGTGACGAGGTTCAGAGCGCCGGGGCCTGACGTCGCCATCACGCAGCCCGGCTTGCCGGTCACGCGGGCATAACCCTCAGCGGCGAAAATGCCGCCCTGTTCGTGCCGGGGCAGAATCGTGCGGATCTTTTCCTTCCAGCGGGTCAGTGCCTGGTGCATCGGCATGCTGGCGCCGCCCGGGTAGGCGAAGATCACATCCACACCGTGACGTACCAGCGATTCGACGACCAAGTCGGCCCCGGTCACGGGCAGGGACTGGGTATCGCTACGCTCTTGGGTAATCGTGGCCACGGCTTCGGATCTCCGGTTTTCAGAAAGTACTGTCCATTCGGTCCGCCGAACTCCCCAATACGAACCCGGGGCATTTCCGGCGGCGTGAACGCATTATTATAACGCCCTCGACGAGCGGACTCAACCGGATCGGGGATCCCGTGGTACCGGAATCTCGCCCGACGCGACCGATTTTTCCTTCTGGCCTTTCTGGGGTGTCGATCGTCGTGGCGTGCCGGATTCGGTTCGATATGACGTGCGGCCGTGCGTGGCTTCGCGCTCGCACGGGCAAAATTCCGCGAAGGAATTTCCCGGATTCGGCTCAGGCTTCGGATTCGGCCGGAGCCGGGGCCGTCATCGTTCGCAAGGCTCGGCGACGAAAGAGTTTTGCCGTGGGGTTTCACGTTTTTTGCAGGGTGTTTCCGAAATGACGAAAAAATCAGGAATTCGGGTTGAATCGACGCTTGACAGATTCCCGCCTTAAGTGTTTCCCTAATAGCGACCGAAAAAGCAGCACAGGGGGCGAGCGTCAGCGACGGTCGACCTCCGGCTTTGTCGCGACGGTGCCCGGCAGGCCCGTCGATCCTGGGGGAAGCGGTACTTCAAGTCATCTACCCGTCGGGGGAGTTAGTCATGTCGCTTCAGACTGAGGAATGGATCTCGCGAATCATCGAATCGCCTTTCGATCCCGCGGATCCGTTTCAGCCCGAATTCATGTTCTCCGATGTCGAGATGCGTCACTCGGACGACGACGACGATATCGAAGATGACGACGACGACGACGATGACGACATCGATGACGATGACGACGATGAGGATGACGACTTCCTCTTCGACGACGACGATGACGACGAGGACGAAGACGACCTCGACGACGACGATCTGGGCGACATCGACTCGATCGATGTCGATGACGACATGGACGACGAAGATCTCGACGAAGATCTCGACGACCTTGATGACGACGAAGACGAAGAAGACGAGGATCTCTGATCCCGCCCGAGTTTTCCGGGACTTTCCCCAGCTTTCGGAATGGCGGCTCGATCGGGCCGCCATGCGTCGAACGATCGGACTCCCCGGCTGCCTGGCCGGGGATTTTCGTTCGCTCCGATGGATTGCACTGCCTGTGCGTGGCCTCAATTTCGATCCAGGTCATGGCGGTTTCGATCACGTTTCATTAGACTGAACCTTCATCGGCAACACCGGGAATCTGGAACCTTTCGAGAATGAGCAGCGAATTTCGCGATCCACTGCGATCCATGGCGGAAGAATTGACCGAGCAATCGAAACAGATCGCTTTCGAAATTGACTTCTTCGAACGGCTGGCCCGCCTCGATCCGGCGAACGTCCGAGTCCTGGTCGCACTGGCCGAAAACTATTCCATTTTAGAGGCTTACGATAAGTCGCTGCCGGTCGACCGCCAGCTGACCCAACTGCGTCCGGAGAAGTCGGTCTTCTGGTACAACCTGGCATGCAGCTACGCCCGGTTGCGTGATGCCGACGCCGCTTTCGAAACTCTGGAAAAGGCGATCGCCCTGGGTTACGACGACGTCCTCCATCTGATCAAGGACCCCGATCTCAAGTCGATCCGGTCCGACCCCCGATTCCAGGCGATTTTCCGTTCCTGCAAGAAAAGACGCCTCGAATCTCGTCTCGAAGCCTGCCGGCCCGAGTCGGATTCGGCCGACTGACGCTTCGCGGGCAAGTTCATCCGGGCCAACGAGATGCCGTGATCACGACTCTCACGGCTTTGCTTCCATTTTGAGGGAGATCCTGCACGTGAATTCTCATTCCTGGGAACAGATCGAGGGCGCCACGGACTTCATCCGCGAACGCTGCGGCATTGAGCCCAAAATCGGAATCGTGCTCGGTACGGGCCTGGGCGGTCTGGCCGGGCGGATCTCCGTCGAGCCCGAAGGCGCCGCGATTCCCTATCAGGATCTTCCCGGTTTCCCGGTTTCGACCGCCCCCGGCCACAAGGGGCAACTGGTGATCGGTCATCTTGCCGGCGTGCCCGTCGCCGCCATGGAAGGCCGGTTCCATCTTTACGAAGGCTACACGCCACATCAGATCACGTTCCCGGTGCGTGTGCTCAAGCAGCTCGGATGTACGCACCTGTTCGTCTCCAACGCCTGCGGAGGGCTCAACCCGATCTTCCGCAAGGGCGACATCATGATCATCGATGACCACATCAACCTGATGGGCGTCAACCCGCTGATCGGACCGAATATCGATCGCCTGGGCCCCCGTTTCCCGGACCTGAGCGAGCCCTATGCCCGTGAACTGCAGGACCTGGCCCTTTCCATCGGCCTGAAGCTCGGCCTGCGGCTGCACCGGGGCGTCTTCTCGGCCATGATCGGCCCGAATCTCGAAACCCGCGCCGAGTATCGCTTCCTGCGGACCATCGGGGCTGACGTCATCGGCATGTCCACCGTGCCCGAGGTGCTCGTCGCCGTCCATCAGGGTATGCAGGTGCTCGGGTTCTCGGTGATCACCGACATGTGCCTGGCCGACGCCCTTTCGCCTGTCTCGTTCGAAGAGATCAAGGCCGTCGCCGAAGCCGCCGAAGCCCGGCTCAGCGAACTCGTGGAACACGTGATCCTGGCCCTCAAGCCGCAACTGGTTCCCTGATCTTCCGAAACCGCGCCCGATTCCGCCACAGCGCCCGGCGCGTTTGCGTCCCGATTCTCCATTCCGTACGGCGGTCCGACACGTTCCGCCCCCGAGGTTGTCGATGGCCGAAGAGAAAAAGAAGCCGACTTCCGTATTCAAGGACACGCTGAACCTGCCCGTCACCCGCTTCGACATGAAAGCGAACCTGACGCAGCGCGAGCCCGAACGCCAGGCCAGATGGGACGCCGCCGGCCTTTATCGCCAGCTGCGCGAACGCCGCGCCGGTAGTCCGAAGCGGGTCCTTCACGATGGCCCGCCCTACGCCAACGGCGAAATTCACATGGGGCACCTGCTCAATAAGGTCCTCAAGGATTTTGTCGTCCGCTACTGCAACCTCGCCGGCTATGACAGCCCCTACGTGCCCGGCTGGGACTGCCACGGCCTGCCGATCGAACACAAGGTCGTCAAGGATCTCGGCTCGAAAGCCGCCAGCATGTCGGCCAACGAGATCCGCGCACTCTGCCGCGAAGAAGCCCTGAAGTGGGTCGGCATCCAGCGCGACCAGTTCCGCCGCCTCGGCATCATGGGCGACTGGTTCGACCCCTACCTGACCCTCGACCCTCGCTACGAATCCGCCATCGTCGATGTCCTCGCGGATCTCGTCGCGGGCGGCTACGTCTTCCGTCAGCTCAAGCCCATCCACTGGGATATCCACGACCGCACCGCACTTGCTGAGGCCGAACTCGAATACGAAGAGGTCACCTCGCCCTCGGTTTACGTCAATTTTCCGGTGCTCGAAGGCCTGCCCGGCGTCTTTCGCGACAAGCTCGCCGGTGGCACGTGCCACGTGATGATCTGGACGACCACGCCCTGGACTCTCCCGGCCAACGTGGCGATCGCCTACCACCCGGATATCGAATACGCCCTGGTGCGATACCGCCCGGCCGATTCCGATGCCGAAATCACGACCGTCCTGGCCGCTTCGCTCGTCGAAAAGGTCATGGGCCTGGCCGAAGCCGCATCGTTCGAAATCCTGGCCCGTGCACCCGGCAAAAGCTTCGCCGAGGTCAAATACCGCCACGTATTTCTGGACCGCGTCAGCCCGCTCGTCAATGCCGCTTACGTCAGTGCCGAGGACGGCACGGGGTTCGTCCACACCGCCCCAGGGCATGGTGCGGAGGACTATCAGACGGGCCTCGTGCACGGCCTGCCGGTGATCAGCCCCGTCGACCCCTCCGGCCGGTTCACCGACGAGGCCCCGGCCGAACTCGTCGGCCTGCAGGTCTTCGCCGCCAATCCCAAAGTCGTCGAAATCCTCAAGGGCGTTAACGCCCTGGTGAAACACGTTCCGCTCAAGCACAGCTATCCCCACGGCTGGCGGTCGAAGAAGCCTGTGATCTTCCGGGCCACGGCTCAGTGGTTCATCTCGGTCGATCACGACGGCCTGCGTCAGCGTGCGCTCGACCAGATCCGCACGGCCGTGAAGTGGCGGCCCGAATGGGGCCAGAACCGGATTGAGGCGATGGTGTCGCAGCGCCCCGACTGGTGCATTTCGCGTCAGCGGGCCTGGGGCGTGCCGATCCCGGCGATCGCCTGCTCTCAATGCGAACATCAGCACCTCACGGCTGTCTCGGCCCGCCATTTTGCGGAACTCTTCCGCGAACATGGCACGGACGTCTGGTACGCCCGCGACGTCGCCGACCTGCTTCCGCCCGACCTTCCCGACGGCTGCCCCAACGGCTGCGGCAAGGAACACCTGCGCAAGGGCACGGACATTCTCGATGTCTGGTTCGAGTCCGGCTCCAGCCACCGGGCCGTCCTGCGTGATCACTTCCGCCTCGGGTTCCCGGCCTATCTTTATCTCGAAGGCTCGGACCAGCACCGCGGCTGGTTCCAGTCGTCGCTGCTGACGTCCGTGGGTGCCAACGGCGTCGCTCCGTTCGAAAACGTCCTGACACACGGCTTCATCGTCGACGATCAGGGCCGAAAAATGTCCAAATCGCTCGGCAACGTGCTTTCGGCCGTGAAGCTGACGGAAACCTACGGGGCCGACATCATGCGACTCTACGTCGCCAGCCTCGACTACGCCAACGACATCCGCATGTCCGAGCGTGGCATCAAGGAAACGGCTGAGGCCTATCGCAAGATCCGTAACACGTTCCGCTTCCTGCTCGGCAATCTGGAAGATTACGCCGCGTTCGGCAACCTCGCGGACATCACGATCGTGCCGGAGGATCTGGAGCCGATCGACCGCTGGATCCTCTCCCGGGCGAACCAGCTGATCCGCGACGTCACCAGCGCCTTCGAACGCTTCGAATTCTATCGGGCGTTCCACGCGGTGCATCAGTTCGCGTCGGTCGACCTCTCGGCCTTCTATCTCGACGTGCTCAAGGACCGCCTGTACGCCGAAACGAAGGCCGGCACTTCGCGCCGCACGGCCCAACGCGTCATGGCCTATCTGCATTCGGTCCTGGTCCGGCTGACGGCTCCGCTGATGCCCCACACGGCCGACGAAGTCTGGGAATTCCTGCCCGAGGCTCTCAGGCCCGTGCCGAGCGTGCATCTGGCTGATTGGCCTGTGCCCGACTCCGCCTTCGACTTCTCGTCCGAAGCGATCGAAGACTGGCGCGTCCGGCTCGCCCTGCGTGAAGAGATCCTCAAAGCCCTTGAAGCCCTTCGGGCCGGCAAGAAGATCGGATCCGCCCAGGAAGCCGTCGTGCGGATCGCCTGCACCGACGCCAAACTCGTCGAACGCATCGACCGTGACCTGAACCTTCTGCGCACGATCACGAACGTCTCGGACGTCGTCCGGGTCGACAGCCTGCCGCCCGAAGGCCGGACCGAATCCACGCAAGTGCCGGGCGTTTCGCTGGTGTGCGAACCTTCCGGCCATTCCAAGTGCGAACGCTGCTGGAACCTGCGTGCCTCGGTCGGGGCGGACGCAGCCCTGCCGACGCTCTGCGACCGCTGCGTTTCCGTCATCCGTATCGACCACGCTGGCATGGGGCTTGCGAACTGATGTCCCGCACCGAATCGACGACATACGTGCCACGTCCGTTTCCGATCCAGGATGGCCCCGTGCGGCTGGCCGTCTGCATCTCGGGGGCCGGTTCGACACTGTCGAACCTGCTCAAACGGATCGACGACGGCTCTCTGGGCAAGGTCAAGATCGAGCTGGTCATCGCCGACCGACCCGGGATCAAGGGGCTCGAAATCGCCGAGGCGCGGGGAATTCCGACGCTTGTCGTTGCACGCAAGGATCTCCACATGAGCCGCACGATCTTCGAAACGATCCGTGCGGCCAGGGTCGATCTGGTCGTTCTCGGCGGCTTCCTGTCGCTCTTGTTCGTGCCGGACGATTACGAATACCGCGTCCTGAACATCCACCCTTCGCTCATTCCGGCCTTTTGCGGCCGCGGCTATTACGGCCGTGCCGTGCACCAGGCCGCGATCGAGTCGGGCGTCAAGGTCACCGGCTGCACCGTCCATTTCGCCGACCGGTCTTATGACACCGGCCCGATCATCATCCAGAAAGTCGTGCCGGTCGAAGACGACGACACCGTCGATTCCCTCGCGGCCCGGGTTTTCGCCGCCGAATGCGAAGCGCTGCCAGCGGCGATCCGCCTCGTGATCGAAAACCGCATCGGCATCCGCGGCCGTCGCACCGTGCCGAAGATTCCGAAAACTTCGTAAGCCGTTCGCAGGAAAGAAGCTTTCCTGAACAGCGGCGATGCGTTCGGTTAATAGCCCATGACCGGGAAGAGTCGCGCGGGCGGTCGCATTCAGGCGGGGTGCCCGGACGATCCATCGGCTATCACGGAATGAAATCCCGCAGCGACTTCAGGCCGACCGGCTCCCGGCTGGCGAACGGTTCGGCGTGGCCTACGCCGGCCATGATGCCCCAATAACGGTTGCGTTCGATCACCCGGTCGATCACGCCGGGCTCCCCGGGCGGCTGGTTTTCGACCAGCTGGCTGGCATAAGCCTCAAGGGATTTGCGCTTCCGGTCGACGAATCCGGATATGTCGATCACGACCGATGGCCGTTCGACGATCCGCAAGTGAACGCTGAAGTAATAAAGGATTCGTGCCGGGTGGAAGGGCGTGCCGGCCATGTCCGACTTGCCGAGTTTCGCCCAGAACTTCGCGGCCTCGACCATCTCGGTCGCGGCCAGGTGGTCCGGGTGTGCGTCTTCCCAATAAGGGGCGAAAATGACTTTGGGACGCAGAATACGGAACTGCTCGGCCAGCGCGCGGCGGTTTTCGAGCGTCGCTTCGAGGCTCCGGTTGGGCAGCCCCAGATTGCCGCGCCAGGCGATGCCAAGTTCACGTGTGGCGGCTTCGGTTTCCTGCTTGCGCCTGGCTTTCGAGCCGAGCGGCGTCGGTTCGCCTGAAGTGAGGTCGAGAATGCCGACCCTGCGGCCTTCTTGGACCATCGAAAGCATCGTGCCCGCCATGCCGAGTTCGGCATCGTCCGGATGGGGGGCCACGATTAGAACGTCCAGCGGTTCAGGCGTCATCGGGCAGGGCACTCCGGTCATCAGGCAACGGTCTTCGCGAAGATCCAGTCTCTCGCACCGTCATTCTAGCCACGGTCGCGGCAATTTCGCGATCGATCGACCGGGCGAGACGATTCGCGGTTGCCGTAAGCAGGCTGACGACCGGATGGATCATGACGATTCCGGATCGTTCGAATGCGTTGCCTCTGTTGGGATTCGCCGCATGAATCGATATAATTCTTATCAGTGGGCCCGCAAGTGGGTCCGAATGGCTGCAGACTAGGCAAGGCAGGGGGAATTCGCTTCCATGTCACAATGGATTCGCGTCGCGAGCGTGTCGGACATCCACCCGAAGAAGGCTCTGGAATTCGAGCATCAGGGGCGTGTCATCGCCGTGTTTCAGGTGGGCGATACGTATCACGCGATCGACGGAATCTGCCCGCACCAGGGCGGCCCGCTGGCCGAAGGCGAGCTGGACGGCACCTGCGTGACATGCCCCTGGCACGGCTGGCAGTTCGATGTCGCCTCGGGCAAGACGCCGCTGGGCAGCCGCGTGAAGCAGGACGTGTTCCCCGTGAAGGTCGAAGGGGACGCCGTCCTCGTCGAAGTTCCCTGAATCGTCAGGGACGTCCGTTGGCGATGATCCTCCGTTCGCACTTCGACCCAACTTCCGGGGAAGCTCAGTGATTCGCACGAGGCCGTTTCGAAACACCGATGTCGTCGAAATCGTGGCTTTGTGGAACAGGCACATGCGGGGGCCATTCGTCGCGTCCCCCTTCTCCAGCAGCGAATTCGAACAGTTCGTGCTTTCCCGGCCCTACTTCGAAGCCAATGGACTGATCCTGGCCATCGACGAATCGGGTGCCGCCCTCGGGTTCGTCCACTGCGGCTTCGGCCCTGCAGAACCCGAGAAGAACTGCTGGAAGCTCGATCGCGCTCTCGGCACGGTGGCACTCATCTGCTGCGGCGACGATGCCGACGTTGCCGCCACGCTCGTCTCCGCCGGCAGGGCTTGGCTCGAATCGTCCGGGGCGAAAGTGATTTATGCCGGTGGTCGTTCGCCCTTGAACCCCTTTTACTGGGGCCTTTACGGCGGCAGCGAGTTTTCGGGCATCCTCGCCGGAACGCCCCAGGTGCATGAGGCTGTTCAGAAATGCGGATTTCGCAAAGTCGCCGAATCCGTACTTTACGAATTCGACCTGACCAGGCCTGAGCCGAGACACGTCAATAATGCGATCCTGCGCAGGGAGTCGAAGTTCTCCGTCCTGGAAGACGAGCCGGGCTGCCCGGCCTGGACATCGCTCGCCCTCGAAAGCTTCCACACCATTTCCATCCGAATCGCCGCACGCAGCGACAACGCCCCGATCGCGGCGGCCACGCTCTGGCCGATGTCGCTTTACGGGCGCAGCGACGGTGTCTCACGCATGGGGCTGATCGACGTGTTCGTCGAATCATCCCACCGCAGAAAAGGTTACGGCCGGCTCCTCCTGACCGAATGCATCAAGTGCGTGGCCGAACTCGGCTTCCGCCGCCTGTGCGTTCAGACGGACGCCGCGAACCAGGCCGCCGATGCGATGTATCAGCGGCTCGGGTTCGATCGCGTCGGCTCCGCAACGCTTTACCGGCTCGAAGTTTCCTGAATCCCCAGGTCTTCCTCGGCCGCGGTTTTCCGGTATCGTTTCATGATCCTGTCCCACGCCCAGGGAGCAGCCCAGGCGACATGCGAAATTGCCCAGGGTTGCCAGGTGGGATAATAGAGCGCCCGCCTGCCGCCACGAAGGATTTCCCGCACGATGCTGGCGACGACTTTTTCCGTCGGTTCCGCCCCACGGCCCACGTCATTGGTGCGCCCTGAACCGGCTACCGCACGGAATTCGGAAACGGTCTGCGCAGGGCATGCGGCCCAGACCGAAACGCCCGAACCCGCCAGTTCGTATCGTATGCTTTTGACGAGCCCGTTGACGGCATGCTTGGCCGCCACATAGACGGCCGAATAGGGCAGGCCGACTTCGCCCAGGATCGACGACACCTGGACGATCTGGCCATGTCCGGCCGGTTTCATCCAATCGATCGCTCGAGCGGTGAGGTCGATGACGGCTTCGACATCCAGGGCGATCAGGTTCCGCACGGCCTCTGCCGGAGTCTTTTCGAATTCGGCGTAAGTTCCCGCGCCGGCGTTATTGACGATCAGGTCAAGCGTCTCGAACCGTTCCCGGGCCCAGCTCATCAGGGCCTGTCTCTGCGCCGGGTCGGTGATGTCGGCCACATAGGGCAGAACGCGGCCGGCCGGGAACTCGGCGGCCAGCGAATCGAGCCGGTCGGCCCGCCGGGCGGTGGCGATCACCTGGATTTCAGCCATTTTCGGGTGACTGGCCAGCTGGCGGACGAGTTCCCGGCCGATGCCGGCGCTGGCGCCGGTGACGATCGCAGTTCGAATGGGCGCTTTATGCGTCATACGCTTCGGATTCCTGAAATGAAAGCTGTGCGGAAGAGATCGTCGGACGAAAGCCTTGACCCGATGTCCGCATGAGGCTAACATAATTTCCAGACATGGTGGGTGTGGCCTAGCGGTTAAGGCACCAGATTGTGGATCTGGGTATCGCGGGTTCGAATCCCGTCATCCACCCTTGTTGCGAAATGGCTCGCCCGATTTTCGGGCGAGTTTTTCTTTCCCGTCCGGTTCGAGAGACCAGGGCACCGGTCCATTTTCGGTACGATTCGGATCGGCCGCGCGCATTCGCCCGCGTTCCGTTCTCTGCACAATCGATTCACATTCCTTAAAAGCGTCTTATTGCGCAATCGGATTCTCCTGCCGAGCCATCATCGGCCGCGCATAAAGGGCGGTTTGTCCATATTCGTAGGCCGCTTTATCTCGCCTCTTTTGGTTTTTATGCTGAAAGTCCCGATTTTGCCGTCCCGGTTCTGGCATGATGGGGTGTTTTTCTGGAATTTCGGAGTATTTTGCCATAAACTCTCGATTCGCTGTCCTATTCGGTTTGAGCCATTCAATCGGGGGCCACAGCGATCTCACTTTCGGTCCATCGGAGCGAACTCCAGGTCCGAAAGTCCAACAACCCGAAACGGCATCGTGCTTCAGGAATCGTAAGTGTCAACATCGACGGCGGATATGGTCCTTTCCTGGCATTCCGCGCTGGCGGATCTGCGGAGCGATCTGACGATCGACCTGCCCGGCCGCGCGCCCGTGACCATACCGGCGATCGCGCCGGAAGATCTTGGCAGCAAGGCGTTTCGCAAAGCTCATGGTGCCACGTACGCGCTGGCCTCGGGCGCGATGGCCAACGGGATCGCCTCGGTCGACCTGGTGCGTTCAATGGTCCGTGCCGGTTTCGTCGGCATTTACGGCGCGGCCGGGCAGGGGATCGACGAAATCCGCCGCCGGATCGACGAACTTCGTGACGACCTCGGCGATTCGCCGGGCTGGGGCGTCAACCTGATCCACAACCCCTCCGAACCGAATCTTGAATGGTCGATCGCCGAAACGCTGGTGCATCGCCGCGTCAAGCTGGTCGAGGCCTCGGCCTATCTGAACCTCTCTCCGGCCGTGGTGTATTACCGAGCTTCGGGGTTGAGGCGTGAGGCGTCCACTGGAGCGATCGTCTCCGACCACCGGCTGATGGCCAAGGTTTCTCGTGTCGAAGTGGCCCGGCGGTTCCTCGAACCGGCTCCCGGGCCGATCCTTGAGGATCTCGTGCGTCGTGGTCTGATCACGGCTGAACAGGGCGAACTGGCTCGCCAGGTTCCGCTTGCCGATGATCTGACGGCCGAAGCCGATTCCGGCGGGCATACGGACAACCAGCCGGCGATCGTCCTGTTCCCGACGATGATCGCCCTGAGGGACCGGATGGCCCGCGAATTCCCGGCCGTCGCGAAGGTGCGCATCGGCGCCGCCGGCGGAATTTCCACGCCTCACTCGGTGGCCGGGGCCCTGATGATGGGGGCCGATTATCTCGTGACCGGCTCCGTGAACCAGGCCTGTCGCGAGAGCGGCTCGTCGGACACCGTCCGGCGCATGCTCGCCGAAGCCTCCCAGGCCGAAGTGACCATGGCACCCGCCGCCGACATGTTCGAAATGGGCGTGAAGCTCCAGGTACTCAAGCGGGGCACTCTGTTCCCGATGCGCGCCGCCCGGCTTTACGAACTTTACCGCAATCATGAATCGCTGGAGAGCATCTCCGAAAAGGACCGGAAGATGCTGGAGACGACGATCTTCCGCTGCCCCATCGACCAGGTCTGGCAGGAAACGCAGGAATTCTTCCGCGCCCGCGACCCGGAACAGCTCGAACGTGCCGCGAAAGATTCCAAGTACAAGATGGCCCTGGTGTTCCGCTGGTATCTGGGGCAATCTTCCCGCTGGGCCAATCGCGGCGTGCACGACCGGGTCATGGATTATCAGGTCTGGTGCGGTCCGGCCATGGCGGCCTTTAACGACTGGGCCCGCGGCAGCTGCCTCGACGACCCGCTCCAGCGCATCGCGCCGGTCGTGAATCTCAACCTGCTGTATGGCGCCGCGGTGCTTCTGCGAGCCCGTTTCGCTCAGCTTCAGGGGGTGGAACTGCCGCCCGGCGTGCCCGACCCCCGCCCCATGAACGGGTTCGAACTTCAGGCCATGCTTTCGCCCGCCGTGCCTGAGCCCGATGCGGTTCCAGTACAGACCCGCTGACAGAGACATCCCGACGACTTCGATCCGGCACAGACTTTCTGGTCGACCCGCAGCCCCAGTGAGACTTGACTCTTGATACGGCAACGCTTCGAAACCGGCCCCGGCGACGAACTACGCAATTCCTCGGCCCGTCCCGACGTTCCCGTCGCGATCGTCGGCATGGCGTGCATCCTTCCGCAGGCCAATTCGCCAGAGAACTTCTGGTCGAATATCCTCGAAGGCAAGGACTGCGTCCGCGAAGTTCCGCTGACCCACTGGATGGCTTCGGATTACTTCGACGAAGATCCGAAGTCCCCCGACAAGACTTACAGCCGCCGTGGCGCGTTCATCGATCCGGTCGACTTCGCCCCCCTCGACTTCGGCATCGCGCCCAAGAATCTCGAAGCCATCGACACCACCCAGCTGCTGGGCATGGTCGTCGCCCGCGACGCGCTCGTCGATTCCGGCTATGGCGCGGCTGGCAAGACGTTCGACCGGAATCGTGCGTCCGTGATTCTGGGCGTCACCGGCACGCTCGAAATGGTCATCCCCCTGGGTGCCAGGCTCGGCCACCCGATCTGGCGCAAGTCGCTGGCCGAATGTGGCGTCGATCCGGAAACGGCCGACAAGGTCGTCGACCGCATCGGGGCCCATTACGTCTCATGGCAGGAAAACTCGTTCCCGGGCCTGCTTGGCAATGTCACCGCGGGGCGCATCGCCAATCGGCTCGACCTGGGCGGTACGAACTGCGTGGTCGACGCAGCCTGCGCAAGCTCCCTGGGTGCTGTCCATCTGGCGGTGATGGAACTGGCCGCCGGCCGATCGGACATGGTCATCTCCGGTGGTTTCGACACGTTCAATGACATCTTCATGTTCATGTGCTTCAGCAAAACGCCGGCGCTTTCGAAGTCGGGTCATGCCCGGCCGTTCGACGTCTCCGCCGACGGCACTTCGCTGGGCGAGGGCCTGGGCGCGATCGTGCTGAAGCGGCTGGATGACGCCCAGCGCGACGGCGACCGAATCTACGCCGTGATCCGTGGCGTCGGTTCCTCGAGCGACGGTATCGGTCAGGCCGTTTACGCGCCGAAGGCCGAAGGTCAGGTGCGCTGCCTGAAGGCGGCTTACGAAGTGGCCGGTGTCGATCCTGCGACGGTCGAGCTGATCGAGGCCCACGGCACCGGCACCAAAGTCGGCGACGGCATCGAGGTGAAGGCCCTGGCCGAAGTCTTCGGCGCAGCCCGGGCCGGCAGGGACGTACCCGCCTGTGCCATCGGATCTGTGAAATCGCAGATCGGCCACACCAAGGCTGCGGCCGGTATCGCGGGGCTGATCAAGGCGGCCCTGGCCCTGCGGCACAAGGTCATTCCGCCGACGATCAAGGTCGATAGCCCGGCGGAAGAACTTGCCCAACCGGGCGGCCCGTTCTATGTGAGCGTCGCGCCCCGCCCCTGGCCGGCCCGGCCTGAGCATCCGCGTCGTGCGGGCGTGAGCGCCTTCGGTTTCGGCGGTTCGAACTTCCACGCCGTTCTCGAAGAATTTCCGAACACGGCCGATGACATCGCCTGGTCGCCGAATGTCGATCTGCTGACGATTTCCGCCGGTAGCGTCGACGATCTGCGCAAGCAGGTCGAAGCGATTCCGGCCGATGTTTCGTGGGACGACTTCCGCCGGCTCGCGGCCCGAAGCCGTGCCGCAGCCGCAACGCAGTCGGCGGCACGCCTGGCTGTGGTGATCAAGGCGGATCAGGACCGCACCGCTCTCAAGAATCGCATGATCGAGGCGGTCGAAGCCCTGCGATCCGGCAAGCCGTTGGCCCCTTTCGCTTCCGAAGGGATCTTTCCGGGCAGTGGAACGCCGCAGGGCCAACTGGCGATCCTCTTCGCGGGGCAGGGGGCGCAGTCGCCCGGAATGTTGCGTGATGCCGCATGCCGGTTCCCTGAAGTGGCCCGCACGCTTCAGGAGTCGGACGCCGCTGCCGGCCGCAAGCCGGGCGAACTGGTTTCGAAGATCTATCCGGTCAATCAGTGGACGGAAGAAGCCCGGCGACAGGCCGCGGCGGAATTGACCCGCACCGAGATCGCCCAGCCCGCACTGGCTGCGCTGGAACTTGGCCTGGCCCGTCAGCTCGCGAAATTCGGCGTGGCGCCCCATGCGGTCGCGGGCCACAGCCTGGGTGAGCTGGTTGCACTCGCATCGGTCGGCAGACTTTCGCCGGCCACGATTCACGAGGTGGTCGAGCTTCGGGGCAGGGCGATGGCCCGTGCCGCCACGGAAGCCGACCGCCGCTACGGCCCCGGCGGCATGACGGCGATTCTCGCTCCGGAGAATGCCTGGATCGATGCCCTGGAATTGCCCGACCTGCGTGGGCGGGTGTTCGTGGCCAACCGGAATTCGCCTTCGCAGACGGTCGTCGCTGGCGCGGTCGCCGGGCTCGATGCCCTCGAACGGGTTCTGGCCGAACGAGGCCTTCGCTACAAACGTCTCGAAGTGGCTTCGGCCTTCCATTCGCCCTGGGTCGAACCGGCGTCCGACGAACTGGCGCGTAAGCTGGCCACGACTCGCTGGAATGCTGTCTCCCGGCAGGTCTGGTCGAACACGACAGCCCAGCCCTATCCGGCGGAGGGCGCCGAAGCTTCGCGGCTTCTGTCGCGGCAGCTCGCCTTGCCCGTCGACTTCGTCGGCATGATTCGTGGTATGGAGGCCGACGGCTGCCGCCATTTCCTCGAAATCGGCCCCGATGCCCGACTGACGGGCCTGGTTCGCTCGTGCCTCGCCCAGCCAGCCTCGGCCGAGGTCTTCGCATTTGCCGAATCGCCTGCCGATACGCCCGCCCGGTCAATCATCGACCTGGCCCGCACGCTGGGCCGGATCTGGGCCGCCGGCTTCCCGGTCGATTTGTCGAACTGGGCTCCGGTGGCGACGGCGTCGTACCTGGTCGACAAACCCCGGAAATTGACCGTTCCTCTTGCCGGCGCGAACCTGAAGCCGACGATTCCGCCAGCCGAACCGGTTCCGGCGAAAAAGGCCGTTCAGGCCGTTGCAGCGATTCCGGCCAGAGCCGAAGCGCAACCGGCGGCCGAACCTGTAGCCCGGCTGAACCCAACCGGTACGAACGGGACATCCGGAACGATCGTCAAAGTCAAGCCAGCTTCGACTTCCGCGCCCTTGGCAAACGGGTCGCGATCCACCAAAATCGAGAACTTCGAACGCAAGGATGTCACTTCGGGCAAGATGCCTGCAGGGGTTCCGGCCAGAGCGGCCCAGGCCCCCGTCGATTCTCCGGCCACATCACCATTGACCCGCAACCGACCGCAAGACCGATCCCGAATGACTCCGAAGGAACATCCGGTGCACGCTGACCAATCCCGACGTCCGAACGATTCGCGACAAGAAGCCCTGACCGCTCTGCGTAACCTCATGGAGCAGACGGCCGCGGTGCATGCCCAGTTCCTTGCGACCCAGCGTCATGCCCAGGAAACGGTCCGCATGATCCTGACAGGTCAGACCGGTGCCGAAGACATCGCCGTCGCGCCGGTGCAGCCCGCACCCGTGGCCGTTCAGCCCCAGGCGCTGTTCCGCACGCCCGAGCCGGTCGCTCCAGCAGCGGTCGCGGCTCCCGTGGCCGAACCGGTCTTCGCCGAAGTCGTGACCCGGCCAGTACCGACTCCTTCGACCGTTTACCGGGCTACGCCGAACGTCGTCGCCCCGCCCGTGAGCGACGTCCCGCAGCCTGTCTTCCCGGCGACGCCCGCCCCTGTGCCCGTGCGGCATGCCGAACCGCCGAAGGTCGCGACTCCGGTCGCGCCGGCCGTGTCCGCCCCGCCTGTGCAGGCAGCTCCCGCCCCGTCTCCGGCAAGTTCCTCAGCGAATCTGCTGCTGCAGGTGGTGGCTGAAAAGACGGGCTATCCGATCGAAATGCTCGAACTCGACCAGCAGCTCGACGCTGACCTGGGGATCGATTCCATCAAACGGGTCGAGATCCTCTCAGCCATTCAGGAACGCCGGTCCGACCTTCCCCATGTCCGCACCGACCAGTTCGGTGCTCTGCGGACGCTGGGCGATGTCGTCGGCCTGCTCGATTCGCTGCAGCCTGGCGCTGGTGCTGCAACGGCACATGCTGTTTCCGCTCCGGCTCTTGTCGCTGCTGAACCTCAGCCCGCTGTGCGATCGTCCGACGCCGGCAGCCGGTTCCGCTCGCTTTCAGCCCTTCTGTGCGAAGTCGTGGCGGAAAAGACCGGCTACCCCGTCGAAATGCTGGAAATGGATCAGCAGCTCGACACCGACCTTGGGATCGACTCGATCAAGCGTGTCGAAATCCTCTCGGCCATTCAGGAGCGGATCCCCAATCTTCCGCATATCCGTACCGATCAGTTCGGTTCGCTGATGACCCTGGGCGATATCGTTCGCGCCCTGGTCGAAATCTCTCCCGATGGCCCGGATGACGACGGCCCGGGCGCTGGCGGCGGAGGCGGCGGATCTTCCGAGCGGGCACCGGTGCGTGGCGAAGCCCGTCAGGTGCAGACTTCCAACGTGCGGACTTCGCGCCTTACGATCGGCTCGCTCGACAACGCGCCCCGCAATCGGTACCAGCCCGGCCCCGGCGACGAAATATGGGTCGTCGATGACGGCTCCGAATTCGTGGCCTCGCTGACGAGCGTCCTGAAAATGTCCGGAGCGCATCTGCGGACGATTCCGAACGATGACGCGGCCATCGACCGCATCGATCCCCCCGAACGGCTCACCGGGCTCGTTCTGAACATGTCTGACGCTTACGACGACGCGGCCTTCGGCCGCGTTTTGCGTCTGGTCGCCCGCCTTTCCAGGCCACTGCAGGAAACGGGCCGCGGGCGTTTCGCGTTCGTTGCGGGGCTCACACGCCTGAACGGCTGCTTCGGGCTCGAAACCGATACCGACGCTGAAGAACTGGCTGGCTGGCCCACCGCGGCACTCTCCGGGCTCGTAAAAACGCTCGCCTGGGAATGGCCCGACGTCGCCGCCCGGGTGTTCGACATCGACCCTCGCTGGGCCGAATGGCAGCCCGCCGCAGCCGCGGAGCAGGTCGCGGCCGAACTGTTCATGGACGGGCCCGTGGAACGGGGTTTTTCCGACAGGGACATCGAATCTCCCGTGACGCCGATCCTCGAGCCGATCGTCCGCGAAACCGCCGCCGACATTCGCCGTATGCAGGACGCGATACGCCCGGGCGATCTGGTCATCGTCACCGGCGGTGCCCGGGGCGTCACGGCCCAGGTCGCAGCTGCCCTGGCCGAAGTTTCGCAGCCCACCCTTTTGCTCTTGGGCCGCAGCCCCGAGCCGGCGGCCGAGCCGGAGCATCTTCGATCTGCCAAAACCGAAGCCGAGCTGATCTCGACGCTCGTCAAAACGGGCGGCCCAGGCAAGAAGCCGGCCCACTTCGTGCAGGAGGCCAAGCGCATTCTGGCCGACCGTGAAGTGCGCGACAATCTGGATCGTCTCAGAGGCCTCGCGTCTCAAGTCGTCTATCGCCCCGTCGATCTTCAGGACGCCGGCGCCGTGGCTTCGGCCATTGCGGCGACGACTCAGTCCTTTGGCCCGGTGCGTGGCGTAATCCACGGCGCCGGCGTTCTGGCCGACAAGCGTGTCGAAGACCTTGCCCCCGAAGCCGCCGCGCCTGTGCTGCGGACCAAAGTACGCGGAATGCTCAACCTTCTGGGTGCGATCGACGCGAACGACCTGCGATTTTTCGCCGTCTTTTCGTCCATCACGGCCCGCGTCGGCCGGGTCGGACAGGCCGCTTATGCCGCCGCCAACGAAATGCTCAACAAATTGACCATCGACCAGTCCCGCCGATATCCCGGCTGCCGCTGGCTCTCGCTCGGCTGGGGCCCCTGGGATGGAGGCATGGTCACGCCCGCTCTGAAGAAGGTCTTTTCCTCAGAAGGCGTCGGCCTGATTCCGCTCGAATCGGGTTCGTGGACGCTTCTGGAACTCATCGGAGCGGCACCTCAGGCCGAACCTTGCGTGGAAGTTTCGGTCCTCGAAGGCGACGGGCGGCTTTATACGCCCAACCGGGCCGTTCCCGGCGGCGTCCTGCCCCGGCCCGCGTCGCACCAGGGCACACCTCTATCCGCCACCGCTGGCGACCCCGCCCGTGTCGTCTGGCAGCGGCCGTGCGACCTGGCCGAATGGCCCGCGCTCCGGCATCACGTCATCGACGGTTCGGCCGTCGTGCCGACGGCGATGCTCACCGAATGGATGATCGAAGCGGCCATGCAGGTGATCCCGGGTCTGGAACTGGCCGAAGTTCGCAATATGTCGGTGCTCAAGGGGGTCGTGCTCGACGATTCCGGCCCGGCTTCGCTCCAGGCTTGCATCAAGTCGGTCGACTATGCGGCCTCCGGGCTCGTCACGGCGAAGCTCGCCATTCAGGGCCTTTATCCCCGCACCGGCAGAACCCTCGATCAGGCTACCGCCGAGATCGTACTTGCACCCACGCCGGCTGTGCTTGACCCGAACCCGGCCTTCGAAAGCCGCGCCACACCTGCCCATGCGGCCCAGCCTTATGCCCAGCTGCTTTTCCATGGCCCGGCGTTTCAGGGCCTTGCGGGTGAAGTCCGATTCGATGCCGCCCAATTCCACGGGGTGCTCAAAGGTGGGAGCCGTCCCGCGGAATGGGACAGTTCCCCGTCGCGGGCCCGCTGGGTCGTCGATCCGCTGGTGCTGGATGTCGTCATGCAGGGGATTTGCTCCTGGCCCCGGCTGACCGGCGACCGCTTCAGCCTGCCGATGGGCTATCGCCGGCTGGTCTGGCGACCCGTCGCTGAAGAAGCCCTGGCTGGAGGGACGGTTCGGCTGACGCTCCGCAGGAAGAACGATTTCGAAGTCGAGGCCGACGCCGTCGTCCGCGATGCTTACGGCCAGGTCGCCGGCATCGTCGAGGGGATCCGGGGCGTCATGGACACCCGCCTGGAACAGGCCTTCCGCCGCAACGCCCTGCCGCAGGTCGAACGACGTTGACACGACCTCAAGCCATGAATCGCACGCACGGTCAAGTATCGAACGAACCGATCGCCATCGTCGGCATGGGGCTCGTATTCCCTGGAGCCGACACCCCGAGGGCATTCTGGGAGATCATCGCCAGCGGCCGGACGATGGCCGCGACCATCCCGCCCGACCGATGGCCGGTCGATCCGCAGCGGCTTTACGAAAAGGGCCGAATCTCGCCGGACAAGGTCTATGGCCTTTCCGCATGTCTCGTCGAGAGCCGCTGGCGGCCCGATGCCCGCAATTTACCCTGGCCGACGACCATCGACCCGGCCACGCTCGACCCCGTCTTCGCCATGGCCGTGCATTCGGCCGCCGCAGCCTGGACGACAGCCCGCACGGAACGTATCGACCGCGACCGCGTTTCCGTCATCCTCGGCAATATCGCCCTGCCGACCGAAGCCACAGCTCAGTGGTCGCAGGAGCTGTTTTCGTGGGAAATGGCCCGCCGGCGCGGCGAACCCCGGCCGTTGCACGTCCAGAATCCGTGGAATCGCGACCCGGTCTCTCTACCCGCCCGGCTCGTATCCGTCCTGCTCGGCCTGGGTGGACGTTCCTATACGCTGGATGCCGCGTGTGCATCGTCAATTTACGCCCTTCGGCTGGCGATGGACGAACTGCGCCGGCATGAAGCCGACGCCGTGCTCGCCGGCGGCCTTTCCCGCCCCGATTGCCTTTACACGCAGATGGGCTTCGCCCAGCTTCATGCCCTCAGTAAGTCGGGCATTCCCCGGCCCTTCGACGAGCGGGGCGATGGTCTGGTCGTCGGCGAAGGCGGCGGCCTGTTCCTCTTGAAACGCCTGAGCGACGCACTCGATCACGGTGACCGGATTCTCGGCGTCCTGCGTGCCGTCGGCCTTTCGAACGATATTTCAGGCGCCTTGCTCGCACCCAGTTCCGAAGGGCAATTGCGGGCCATGACGGCCGCCTATGCAGAGAGCGGGCTCGCGCCAGGACAAATCGACGCCGTGGAGTGCCATGCCACGGGCACGCCCGTCGGCGACGCCGAGGAATTCCGTAGCCTTTCGAAGCTCTGGGATGGCGGCAAGGGTGCACTTGGCGGCTGCGTGCTCGGATCGGTCAAATCGAACATCGGTCACGGGCTGACTTCCGCCGGCGCCGCGGGGCTGGCGAAGCTGCTCCTGGCGTTCGAGCACGAAACGCTGCCGCCGACGGCCAGTTTCGAATGCCCGCGAAAGGGCATGGAACTCGCTGGCAAGCCGTTCCGTGTCTTGAAGGAACGTGAGCCATGGGCCCGGCGCGATGATTCGACACCCCGCCGCGCGGCCCTCAGCGGGTTCGGGTTCGGCGGGATCAACGCCCACCTGATCGTCGAGGAATACCTGCCCGGGCACGTTTACGACCAGGCGAATTCCCGGCCTCGTGCAGTTGAAACGTCCGTCGCGATCGCGGGTTTCGGCGGCCGCGTCGGCACTGGTCAGGGGTTCGAGTGCATGACGGCGGCACTGGTCGAAGGCCGGCTGCCGGCGCGCGATGCTTCCGACTCATGGTATGGCCTGGCGCCGCCCGGCAGCGATGCCCAGCATGCCCCTACGCCCGAATCGCCCGTCTGCGTGCCCGTCAGTTCGGTCGAAGTGCCGATCGGCCGGTTCCGCATTCCGCCCTCGGAACTCGCCGAGATTCTGCCGCAGCAGGCACTGATCCTGAATGCCGCGCACGAGGCCGCCGCCGAAGCCGGCTGGCTCGGCTCGGGCTCCCAGCCGCGCCCTCGTACGGCCGTACTCCTTGCCGTTTCGCTCGATCAGGCGACGAACCACTTCCAGCTTCGCTGGGCGTTGACGGACCCTCTCCACACCAGCGCCTCGCAATCGGGCGACTTGATCGAAGCCCGCGACGCCTTCGGGCCGCCGCTGACGGCGAACCGGGTGATGGGGAATCTGGCCTCGATCGCGGCGAGCCGGCTGGCCCGGGAGTTCCGCCTGGGCGGCCCGAGTTTCACGATCTCGCAAGGCCCCCATGCCGGTCTGACGGCCCTGGAAGTGGCCTATGGCTGGATCGCCGACGGCCATGTGGACGAAGCTCTCGTCGGTGCCGTCGACCTCACGACCGATATTCGCCACGCCTGGGCCGAATGGCTGGCCGCACGTGAGAACAAGTCCGATGTCACCGCGGGACGAGTCATTCTGTGCGACACGGCATTCGCCCTGATTCTGCGCCGGGCCGATGCTGCGGCTGCCTCCGAATCTGTTCGGTGCGAACTTCAGCCAGCAAATCCGGTCCGAGACAGCTCCATTGGTTCGTTTCAGCCGAATTCGGGCGATGACGAGTTCGTCTTCGGCGCGTCGGAAGGCTTCGTCTCGTTCGTCCGCAATTATCTTGCCCTGCGGACGAAGCTCGAACCTGCCCGCATGCTCATGGCCGGAGGTTCCAGGCCGATTTCGCCTGAATACCGTTCGCGGTTCTGGTTTCCCGACCGGCCGGACACGCCGCGGGAAGTCCTGGCCGGGTCCGGAGTTTCGGACAAAGTCTTCCGCATGATCGAGCCGGCCGCACTGCCGGCGGATCGAGCGGTGGCACTGGCGCCGGATGACCCGGTCGGCGTATTTCATGCTGATGCCGCGACCCCCGGCGACTTGATTCGCGTGCTGGAGATACTTGGCGAGCGGCTCAGCGCATACACGGCCGCCGGCGATTCCGTCGCCGTGGCCGCGGCGAAGTGGCGGGGCCGAAGGCTGGCGGAGGCCTCGCCGATCGGTCCTTGCCGGATCGCTCTCTGGCTGTATGACCTTGCCGATGGCGGCCGAATTCTGGTCGAGGCCCGCGAGGCCGTTCGCCTGGGCACGGCCAGGCCGCCGGGCCGGATTCCGAACCGGTCCGAATTCGTCTATGAACCCGGATTCGGCTCGCCTGAGAACCTGGCGTTCGTGTTTCCGGGGATGGGCAATACATTCGCGGGCATGGGACGCGAGCTTTCCGTCCGCTGGCCGGGCATGTTCGATGCCGTCGCCACCAAGTGGTCCGGGCCTCGCGATTCCATCCTTCCCGGGCTTTTCTGGGATCGGCCCGTGCCCGAAAAGGCCGGCGATCATATGGAGCTGATCTTCGGCCAGGCGGTGCTTGGCGTGGCCGTTTCGGACTTCGTCCGGGCCGTCGGCGTCGAGCCAGGGGCCCTGCTTGGCCTCCCGCTCGGTGAATCGGTCGCCCTGCTGGCCAGCGGCACATGGCGAAACCGCGACGAACTCTGGCTGCGGATGCGCGAGTCGCAGCTTTTCCGCAGCGAACTCGCCGGCCCGTGCAACGCCGCACGGCGCTACTGGAACCTGCCAGCCAATGAGACAGTCGACTGGGTCACGGTTGTCGTGCCGAGGCCGGCGGATGTCGTCCGCGAAGCCCTGGCGAGTGAGTCACGGGCATCGATCCTGATCGTCAACTCGCCGGACGAAGTCGTCGTCGGCGGCCAGGAGCGTGCCGTCGACCGCCTTCTGGCCGAGCTGCGCTGCCGCAAGTTGCCCGTCGGCATCGTTTCCACCATGCACTCCCCGCTGGCCGAATCGGTACGTGATGACTACCTGGCCCTGCATACGCTGCCGGTGAATGACCCCTGGCCCATGCGCATCTATAGCGCCCACTTCGGCGCCGCTTATCGACCGACATCCGCATCGGCAGCGGAGGCCATCACCGGGCTTTCGTCCAACACGATCGACTTTCAGGGAATCGTCCGCACGGCAAGCGACGAGGGGGCGAAAATCTTCGTCGAAATTGGCCCGGGCGGGTCGTGTTCGCGGATGATCCAGCGCATCCTGAGCGACCGGCCGCATCGAACCATCATGCTCACGCCCCCGGTCGGCGACCCCGTGCAGGCCTTCCTCAAGGGCATGTCGCACCTGTTCGTTCTGGGGTATGGCGATTCGCAGGAAGGCTGGTCCCGTGTCTTCGGGACCGGGCTGCCCGAAAGCCCGTCGGCCGTCGTATCGCTCAAGGTCGGCGGCCTGCCGATCGACTGGCCGACCGACATGCAGCTTCAGTCGCCCCGTGTCCGCCGTATCGACTGGATCGGTCTGGCCATCGGCGGCAGCCAGCCAGCGTCTACCCCGATTCCGGAGGCTCCGCCCGCTGAGCCCCTGGTCGTGCCATCGATTGCGGCACTTTCCACTCCGGCCGAACCGCCTGTCTCCGTTCGCCCGTTGCCCGAACCCGCACTCGAAACCGAAACCGTTCACGAGCTTTCGCCCGCCTTGCCGTTCGCGGCCGAACCTGTCGCATCAGCGGCAGGGGCCATGGCGATCGTCCGTACCGCAAACGCCAGATTCACTGTCGCATCCATCTCCGGCACCGCAACTGAGGAGTGTTCCGTCACCATGTCCGATTCGCACGCCGATCCCCGTCCGGCAGATGCCGCCGCAGCCGCTCGTTCCTCCGGCCTGGCGGCTTCCCTGATCCGTTCGAACGCGGCGACGGTGCAGGCCCACACCGAATTCCAGAACCTCTGGTCCGAATTCCTCGAAGATTATCGCTTTCTCGTCGAATCCGACGACGCCCTGCCCGTGGCCAGCGGCTTCGCCGACGTTTACGATAACGGCTTCCACGCCGGTTCGTACGATGCCGCGCCCCCGGCCACGAGCGGCTATCCGGACATCGTCATCGACTACGCCGCCCTGCCTGTGCCCGTCGATCCGCCCCGCAGCCTTTCGCGTGAGCTGTGCCTGACATACGGCCGCGGGCCCATCGCGCCGGTCTTCGGGCAGAAGTACGCCGCCGCTGATTCTTACCCCACGCGTGTGCGCCTGCCGGACGTGCCGCTGATGCTCGTGGACCGCGTCACGGCCATCGAAGGCGAGCCCCTTTCGATGACCAGCGGCCGGATCGTCACCGAGCACGACGTTTTCCCCAACGACTGGTACCTCGACTGCAACCGCGTGCCCGTGTGCATCGCCGTCGAATCGGGGCAGGCGGACTTGATGCTCTCAGGCTATCTGGGCGTCGACCTCGAAACCAAAGGTCTGGCCGTCTACCGCCTGCTCGACGCCACCGTGGCCTTTCACGATCATCTGCCCCAGCCGGGCGACGTCATCGTTTACGATATCCGCATTCTCAACTTCTTCCGTCAGGACAAAACTCACCTCTTCCGGTTCGCGTTCGAAGCGACCGTCAACGGCAAGCCGCTGATGTCCATGCGAGACGGCTGCGCCGGCTTCTTCACGCCGGAAACCCTCGCCGCCGGGCAGGGGATCGTCCGCACGACGGCCGAACTCAAGCACCGGCCCGGCAAGCTCCCGACCGACTGGCACGCGCTGGCCCCAATGAAGCGTGAATCGTACTCCGTCGCCCAGATCGACGCCCTTCGCCGTGGCGACCTGGCCGGTGCCTTCGGGCCCGATTTCGCCGGCCTTGAGCTGCGCGACCCGGTCACGCTTCCTTCTGGCCGCATGCATCTGGTGGACAGGGTCACCGAACTCGACCCCACCGGCGGCCGGTTCGGCCTGGGCATCATTCGCGGCGAGTTCGACATCCGGCCCGAAGCCTGGTTCATGGTCTGCCACTTCGTGGACGACCGTGTTATGCCCGGCACGCTGATGTACGAATGCTGCCTGCACACGCTGCGGATTTACCTGATGCGCATGGGCTGGATCTGCGAAAACGGCCCCGAAGTGGCCCTGGAGCCGATCCCGGGCGTGCAGAGTCGCCTGCGCTGCCGCGGCCAGGTGCTCGAATCGACGAAGACGGTCACCTACGAGATCGAAATCAAGGAACTCGGCTATGGGCCTGAGCCTTACTGCATCGCCGATGCTCTGATGTACGCCGACGGCAAGCCGATCGTCGACATGCGCGATATGTCCCTGCGCTATACGGGCGTCACCCGTGAAGCCGTCGAATCGCTCTGGCGGAACTTGTCGAACCTCAATGGCAAGGCTCCGGCCGCATTGCCTTCCGCCGACCGCCGCGCCGAAACGCCTCAGCCCTTCGCGGGCGGGTTTTACCCGACCGAGTCCGCTGAAGGCCACGCACGGCCGGCGAAGTACACCCACAGCCAGATCCTCGAATTCGCCGAAGGGGCACCTTCGAAGTGCTTCGGGGCCCAGTACGCCATTTTCGACACCGACCGCAAGCTCGCCCGCCTGCCGCGCCCGCCTTTTAACTTCCTGCACCGGGTGACCGAAGTCACCGGCGAGCCTTTCGTGATGAAAGCTGGCGGCACGGCCATCGGCGAATACGACGTCCATCCCGACGACTGGTATTTCGCCCAGGAACGCACCGGCCGCATGCCTTTCACCGTGCTTCAGGAAGCCGCCCTGCAAGTCTGCGGATGGCTTTCCAGCTACGTCGGCTCGGCCCTGACCAGCTCGAACGACCTGGCCTATCGCAACCTCGGCGGTTCGTGCAAATGGCACAAATCTGTGCCCGCCGGCCACGAACGGCTGACGACGACCGTGAAGCTCACGAACCTGTCGCACTCGGCCGGCATGATCATCCAGCACTTCCGCATGGACATGGTCGACCGAGCCGGTGCCCCGGTCTATTCCGGCACCACCTATTTCGGCTTCTTCGACCGCGAAGCCCTCAAGAACCAGATCGGCATCCGGGGCTTCGAGCCCTGGCGGCCCGACCCGGCCGTCCTATACCAAAGCCTGCCGCCGTGCGATTTCCCCACGGGTGCACCGCTGCCGGATGCGACCCTGCGGATGATCGACCGCATCGTGCGCTGGATGCCAAACGGCGGCCCGAACGGCCTGGGCCACATGGTGGGCGAAACGCCTGTGAAGCCCGGCGCCTGGTTCTTCGACGCTCACTTCTATCAGGACCCGGTCGTCCCTGGTTCGCTGGGGCTTGAGGCCTTCGTGCAGCTCATGAAGGCCGAAGCCGTCCGCCGCTGGGGCAGCACAGGCCAGTTCCGCGTGGTGGGCATCCCGGCCGGCACGGACCATGAATGGGAATATCGCGGCCAGGTGGTTCCGACCGACCGGCTGATGACGACGGTCATGAACGTCGTCTCGGCCGATGACGCGACAAGGACCCTCATCGCCGACGGCCACGTGGAAGTCGACGGCCGGTACATCTACCGCATGAAGCGTTTCGCGATCCGGCTGGAGTGATTCATTTCGCCACTGCGGCTTTGTCGGGCGGCGATATCAGGAATACTTGCGTTCGGAGATCCTGTCCATGGAATCGCCCCGAGTCGCCGCCCGAATCCACGTGCTCCTTGCGCGCGACGCCCCGATCGGCCTCGTCCTGCGGCGCGGGCCGACCCGTTGCGTCGCCAGCATTCTGTGGGATCGACAAACCGACGAATTTCGCCTCGGGCAATGGCTCAAGGGCCGTATTTACGAGCGCCGCAGCGACCTCTCGCCCGACGGCAAATACCTCATCTATTTCGCCATGAACGGCAAGTGGCGTTCCGAATCGGGCGGATCCTGGACGGCCATCTCTCGTGCTCCCTGGCTCAAGGCCCTCGCCTTCTTCCCGAAAGGCGATTGCTGGCACGGCGGCGGCCTGTTCCACGACAAAAAGACCTACTGGCTCAACGAAGCCTCCGGGCACAAAATCCTCCGCGACACGTCGTCCGTGCGCCACGACCCGAAAGCGAAGCCGGCGGAAAATTACGGCGGCGAATGCCCGGGCGTGTATTACCCACGCCTGATTCGTGAGGGCTGGACTCTGGTCGAACATCAGAGCGTTCGAAGATTCGAAGAGCACGTCATTTTCGAAAAACCGGTCGGCCGGGGCTGGAAACTGCGGAAAATCGCCCACGCCCAGATCGGATCGCCACCCGGCAAAGGCTGTTATTGGGACGAACACGAACTTGCCGGCCCCGAACCGGGTCAATCGATCGCCTGCCCGGACTGGGAATGGGCCGATCTGGACGGCGATCGACTCGTCTGGTCCGCCGAAGGCAAGCTGTTCGCGGCGAAAGTCCGAAAAGAGGGCCTCGGCCCGGCCACCGAACTTCACGACTTCAACGACATGTCCTTCACTCCCATCGAAGCCCCTTATTGATCGTTACCGACGTGCCAACCTGTCGCGTCCTTCTCGCCCTGCCAGGCACTCGAAACCATGGTCTCTTCCGGCATCGAACCTCATCGCTTCGCTGTCGAGCGCATGCTCTCGCCGAGTTTTTTTGATGAAGCCCCCATCCCGATATGACGAATCGCCAGGATTCGCTTCGACTCGGACGATCGCACCGGTCTTGACTTCGGACAGCCAACGCATTTCGAAATTCTCATGAACGGGCCGATCGAATCGACGAGTTTTCGGAGATAGAAGGTTTCGATACGGGATCGATCGCATCCCGGAAACGAAACCCGCCATCGAGAACCCGACGACCATGAGCGCGCGAGACCGGCAAACCGAAGCGAATCCCGGCATTTCTCCTTCGACCGATTCGGAAACGAACGAAACCGAAAAACCTGGCCCCGCCGGCAATGCCCTCAAGCACGGCTTCTGTGCTTCGAAAATCCTCTCGGCCGAGACACTCGCCCTGTCCCGGTCAATCCGCGAGGATCTCCTGAAAGCCCATGACCCGTGGTCCAGGGAAGAGGCTGAGGCGGTCGAGCAGCTTGCGATCGCCCGTGCCCAGCAGTTCGAACTCGAACGGGCTCTGCATCTGAAAATCACTGAGGAAAAAGCCCGGGCCAGGGAGCTTTTCGAACGGGCCGCTCTGGATACCTTCGCCGCCGATCTGGCCAGAGCCCGCGAGAATCCGTCGATCCATGCCCCTCTGATCGGCCTGACCTGGCACGGGGCCGACTGGCTGTGCAATCTCTGGGGCAATATCGCGGACGATCTCGCACCTGATCTCTCGGGCAGCATCACCGGTATTGCGTTTCAGGCCGCCTGCGATTGCAGCCTCGCGCTCGGTTCAGCCTGGCAGGTCGATCGGGCAGGTTCCGCTTCGGCCTGGTTCATGGCCCGCTATGTCCGTATCGCGCCCGATCCCTTGGCCGCGATCGAGCTTTGGGTCGACCGCTCGAAAGCCCCCGACGGTCGGGCGTTCGCCCTGGCCCGGGCCCGCCGGCTCGTCGACAAAGTGCCCGTGGATGCGGCCATCGCCGCCGCCGAAGTGATTGAAAAAGCCAAAAGCGAATGTAGCCGCTGGTCCTTGCAGGCAAGGAAGTTGCGTGCGGATTACGAAACGGCGCTGGCCCGGGCGGCCGAAACCGCCGTGGGCACCGGCGCGGGCGACGCGAAGCTCGAAAAGGAGTTCCGGCTGCTTCATCGGTATTTGACCAGTGCGAGAAATCGAGGCGATCGGCTGGAACGCCGGCTCGATCAGCTCAAGAAAGACCGCAAGCGGCTGGCTTATCGCCTTCAGCGCGACGCCGAGCGCGAGGCCCGCCGTCTCAAAGCCGCCAGCGCGAAGGCCATGAACACCTTCGAACGGGAATCGCCGGCATCTGCTCCGTATCCTTCGGCCGCTTACTCCATCGCGCCGGAATATCCCGTAAATACAGGATGGCAATCGCAATCCTGTGAATGGGACGACCAGGAAGAGGCCAGAAATCGCGAACGACTGGAAGTTCAGTCGAAGGCCCTCGAATCGCACTCGAACCAGGCTGCCGCTGTGCGTTCGATATCGCCGCAAGTCTCTGCTGTCCAGAAAGATGACGCCTATTTTCGGAACGGATTCCGGGCTGCTTTCGGGCTTCCGCCCGAGCCGGTGTCGAACAGTGTGCCGGTCGAGGTCGGCCGGCAATCGATATCGGCCAGCGAATCGGGCTCGGAGTCTGGTTTCGACTGGCTCGACGCCTCCGCCCCGCTCGAAACCCGCCTCCGGATGATGCGATTCCGGGACTGGTCGAATCCCGCGGCGATCCCGGCTGACGAAGCTGAAATCCTTCGGCGGCTGGCTGCCATGCCCGATTCGCCGGACCGGGATCTGGCGGCGCAGAAGGCATTCGGCTCGGTGAAGAAGATGAAGCGATGCTTGCGGGCGTTACAGTCATGGGCGTCGCCAGGGGCGTGATGGCGCATCGGTCCTGAACTGCCCTGGCATCGATGCGTCACGAACATGACAATTCCGCTGGCTGTTGCTAAGATGATCACTTCCGAAGACGCGGCCCGCCGCGTGTTTCCGCCGGCCCTGGTGGCTGGTGCGTCATCTCCGAGGTCTGACCCGTTCGATGCGTTACGAGAATGTCTCGCTGCCGGCCATCGCCTACGAACTGCCGTCCGTCGTCGTGCAGACTTCCGAGCTGGAACGGCTGCTGGCTCCGACGGTGGAGCGGCTCAGGCTGCCGGCCGGGCAGGTCGAAACGCTCACGGGCATTCGCGAACGCCGCTGGTGGGAGCCCGGAGCCAGCGTGGCGCGCGGCGCTGCCGCAGCGGGGCGGCGTGCCCTGGCCGATTGCGGCCTGACGGGCGACGATATCGACGTGCTGGTCTACACCGGCGTGTGCCGCGAATCCTACGAACCCGCCACGGCGTGCCTTGTGGCCCATGAGCTGGGCGTGCATTCCGGGGCCGCCGTGCACGACATTTCGAACGCCTGCCTGGGCGTGCTCAACGGCATGGTGGACGTGGCCAACCGGATCGAGCTGGGGCAGGCCCGGGCGGGGCTGATCGTCTCGTGCGAATCGGCCCGCGACGTTATCCTGGGCACGATCGACAAACTCAACGCGAACCCCTCGATGGACGCCTTCGTGCAGTCGCTGGCGACGCTCACTGGCGGCTCGGGTGCCGTGGCCGTGCTGATGGTCGATCGCCGCAAGCTGCCGCATCTGCCCGGGCCCCGGCTGCTGGGCGGGGCACTGCAGGCAGCGCCTCAGTTCAACGACCTGTGCCGCTGGGGCGTCGAGAAAGCGCCTGGCGGCGGCCTGCGGGAATACATGACGACCGATGCCGTGGGCGTGCTCAAGCACGGCGTGGAGCTGGGCCACCGCACGTGGCGGATCTTTCTGGACCGCCTCGGCTGGCAAACCGAACAGGTGGACAGGGTCATCTGCCACCAGATCGGCACGAAGCACCGGGAGACGATCATGACCACGCTCGGCCTGAGCCTGGACAGGGATTTTTCGTCGTTCCCGTTTCTGGGCAATATCGGCACGGTTTCGCTGCCCTTGACGGCAGCCCTTGCCGCGGAACGGGGATTTCTCCGGTCCGGTGATCGTGTCGGGTTTCTGGGAATCGGCTCGGGCCTCAATTGCATGATGTTGGGACTGGAATGGTAAGCGCACCCACCGAACGAACGACTGAAGCCCGGCCCGTCCTGGACCGGTTCCTGCACGACCACCCCGGCCGCGATGTGGTCGTCGAAGGCGGGCACAAGCTGCACGTGATCGACGAAGGCTCGGGCCGCCCGGTCGTGATGATCCACGGCAACCCGAGCTGGGGCTTCTATTACCGCAACCTGCTCGAAGACCTGGCCAGGGACCACCGGGTGATCGTGCCGGACCATATCGGCATGGGCCGGTCCGACAAGCCGGACGATTCGAAGTACGAATACACCCTGGCCCGGCGCGTGACTGACCTGGAAAGCGTGCTGGATCAGCTGGGCGTGACCGGCGATATCACGCTGGTGATGCATGACTGGGGCGGCATGATCGGCACGACCTTCGCCACGAAGCATCCGGAGCGCATCGCCCGCCTGGTCGTCCTGAACACCGCGGGCTTCGGCCTGCCGACGGAGAAGCCGTTCCCGTGGTCGCTGAAGCTCTCGCGCAATGGCTCTATCGGGGCCCTGTTCGTGCGTGGGCTGAATGGCTTCGTGCGTGGCACGGCCTGGATCGGCACCAAGCGCAACCCGATGTCGGCCGACGTGAAGCGGGGCTACGAATGGCCCTACGACAGCTGGGCCAATCGCCGTGCCGTGCACAGGTTCGTGCAGGACATTCCGCTTTCGCCGAAGGACAAGGCCTGGCCGGTGCTCAAGCAGGTCGAAGCCAAGCTGCCGGGCCTGAAGGGCAAGCCGATGTTCGTGGCCTTCGGGCTGAAGGACCCGGTCTTCGACGCCCACTTCCTCAAGGGCTGGACGGACCGCTTCCCTGAGGCCGAAGTCGTGCGCTACCCCGACGCTGGCCATTACGTGCTGGAAGATGTCGGGCCGGAGCTGGTCGGGAAAATCAGGCAGTTTCTCGAACGGACGTGACATCGATGGCCCGCGACCCGAACATCGCCTGGACATTGACCGACCGTGCCGCATCCGACCCGGAACTGGCGGCCATTTACGAGCCCCGGCGAGGTTCGCCCGATAAACGGCCTTATGACAAGGTGACGTTCCAGGAGCTGGAGGCTGCCGCGAACCGGCTGGCCCACCTGCTGCGATCGACGGGCCTGACGCCCGGAACGCGCGCCGTGCTGATGGTGCCCCCGTCGCGTGCCTTCTTCGAACTGACCTTCGCCGTGTTCAAGGCCGGCATCGTGCCTGTGTTCATCGACCCGGGCATGGGTATCCGCGGGCTTGGCAAGTGCATGGCCGAAAGCCGGGCGACGGCCTTCATCGGCATCACCAAGGCTCACATCGCACGCCGCCTGTTCGGCTGGGGCAGGGGGCAGATCACCCGGTTCGTGTCGATCGGCAAAGCTCCCGGAGTCGTGAAATCCCGTGTTTCAGGCCAGGCGGCTCGAGTGCTTGATTCGGCTCAATTTCCGGCCGAACCGCCCGATTCGAGCTTCGCACCGGACGATACGGCCGCCGTGCTCTTCACCAGCGGCTCGACCGGCCCGGCCAAGGGCGTCGTCTATACGCACAGGATCTTCAATGCCCAGGTGCGGGCCCTGCGGGACCTCTTCGACATCCGCCCCGGCGAAGTTGACCTGTGCACTTTTCCGCTGTTCGCCCTGTTCGCGCCGGCTTTGGGGATGACGTCGGTCTTTCCGAAGATGGACTTCACGAGGCCCGGGAAGGTCGATCCGCGTGAGGTGATCGTTCCGGTCGATCGGTTCGGCGTGACCAACCTGTTCGGCTCGCCCGCTCTGCTGCGGCGCGTCGGCGGCTCGGGCGAAACCAGCGGCACACGGCTGAAGAGCCTCAAACGGGTCGTTTCGGCCGGCGCGCCGGTTCCGGCCGATGTCATCGCCCGAATCGTGGCGATGCTGCCGGATGGGGCGCAAGTTCACACGCCTTACGGAGCGACCGAATCGCTACCCGTGGCCTGTATCGGTTCGAACGTGATTCTGGGCGAAACAGCCGCGAAAACGGCCCTGGGGCAGGGTGTTTGCGTCGGGAAGCCTGTGCAGGGCATGAAAGTCGCTGTCGTCCCGGTGACGGACGAAGCCATTCCGACGTGGTCCGATTCGCTTGCCCTGCCGCCGGGCCAGATCGGCGAGATCGTCGTTTCGGCCGACCAGGTGACGCAAAGCTACGACGCACGCCCGGAGGCCAATGCGAAGGCCAAGATTCTGGACTCTTCCGCCGATCCGCCCCGGTATCGCCACCGGATGGGCGATCTGGGATACCTTGACGATCAAGGCCGGCTCTGGTTCTGCGGCCGCAAGGCACACCGGGTCTGGACAGCCTCCGGTCCGCTGGACACGATCCCGACCGAAGCCCTGTTCAACCAGCACCCGGACGTGTTCCGCACGGCGCTCGTCGGTGTCGGAGAAAGGTCGAAGCAGGTTCCCGTGATCTGCGTGCAGCTGGAACAGGGGCGAGGCCGGGATTGGAAACGGGTCGAAGCCGAGCTGCTTGCGATTGCCGCACGACATCCCCACTTGGCACAGATCCGGCATTTCCTGCCTCATAAGGACTTCCCGGTCGATGTGCGGCACAATTCCAAGATCTTCCGCGAGAAACTGGCCGTGTGGGCCTCAGGGAGGGTGCGCTGATGCGTGTGCTCGTCACGGGCGGCGGCGGATTTCTGGGCGGGGCGATCGTGGGGCGGCTGGCCGCGCGCGGCGACGAAGTGCGCAGCTTCTCCCGGTCGACTTATGCCTGGCACGGGCCTCTGGGCGTGCAGTCGTTCCAGGGCGACCTTACGGACAGCAAAGCACTTGCCGAAGCGATGGCCGCCTGCGATGCGGTCGTCCACGTGGCCGCCAAGGCCGGCTTCTGGGGGCCCTATTCCGAATATCGCCATGCCAACGTGGAAGGCACGCTGGCGGTGCTCGATGCCTGCCGCGCTTCGGGCGTGCGGCGGCTGGTTTATACGTCCACCCCCAGCGTGGTGCATGGCGGGGCGGGCCTGGAAGGGGTCGACGAATCTCAGCCTTATCCGGCCCGCCATGAATCGGCCTATTCGGCGACGAAGGCCGAAGCCGAAAAGGCCGTGCTGGCAGCGAACGGGCCGGAGCTTGCGACGGTGGCGATTCGGCCGCACCTGGTCTGGGGGCCGGGCGATCCGCACCTGGTGCCGCGGCTGGTGGCCAGGGCGAAGGCGGGTCGGCTGCGTAAGATCGGCGACGGCCGGAACCTGGTCGATACCGTGTTCGTCGAAAATGCGGCACTTGCTCATGAGCTGGCACTCGACCGCGTTGCGCCGGAATCGCCGGTGGCCGGCAAAGCTTATTTTATCGCTCAGGGCGAACCTCGACCTTTGTGGGAAACGATTGAGGCACTCATTCTGGCATCGGGCGGGCCGAAATTACCTGAGCGGGCTGTGCCTGAGAAAGTGGCCGTGGCGATTGGTGGAGTTTGTGAAACGGTCTGGAAGACGCTTCGATTGCCGAACGAACCGCCGATGACCCGCTTCGTGGCCCACCAGCTGGCGACATCGCACTGGTTCGACCTGACGGCAGCCAGGCGTGATCTGGGTTATGAGCCGATCGTGAGCTTCGAGGAGGGATTGAAATTGTTATCACCATGAATCGTCACCTTTGATCGATGAACCCGGATGGTCAAATTATCGTAAGCCCAATTGAGTTTTTCATCCTGGAGCCAGAAAGTCGCCCAAATGTGTCGGATGGGTTGCGGAAATTGGTGAATGATTCGAAATCCCAGCTATCGTCACAAGAGGTAAACCGTTGAATGATCACGGGGCAAATTCCTGGTAAAGCCTGGTTTTCGTCCGGTCTATTTTCATGACACTCGATGCGGTTCGGCGGCTTAATTGCAATGCATGATTCGAAGTTCGATCGAATGAGGTGAGTTTCGGTCTGACCATGCTCCGAATCCGTGATGTTTTGCTCGTATGTTCTCTGGATTTCGAATATTGTCTTCTTGCTTGCCGAGTCTGATGAGTCCAATAAACGAACCTGGCGAGAGACTCGACATGCGAAAGGGTGATTGCCGAACTGCAAAATGATTTCGTAAGTGATTTGGAGATTTCGGAAGCAGTCGGATTCCTGGCGAAATTGACGCTCGTCGACCGTACGGAGCTGGAATGGAAGTTATCGATACCCACTTCAATCCTTATTGGAGATGCATTCATGTACCTCGAAGTTCGCATCGCTTTTGTGCCGAAGACCATTGGATCTTGTCTTCGACGGATGATTGACCGAATGGTTCGGGCACGCTACGATCGAAATGATCTAAACACAATAACTCGAAAGAGATTCTGTTTTGACGATCAAGCGGTCGTCGATCCGGTAGAGAATATCGAAATGACGAAGCTCCCGTCCGGTAAATCGCCAGACCATGGCAGGAACAAGATAAGCGACACTCACCCCGCCGGTTCCTTCGAACCGGTCATGAGTGCCCCACAAACTGTCCCGGAGTCGAAGCCGTCACCCGATACGCGCATCGGCATCATTCGTGAGCGGTACGAATTGAGGAAAGAGTTGGGCGATGGTGCATTCGGCATCGTCTACAAATGCTGGGACAAAAGCCTGCATCGGACGGTGGCCCTGAAAGTCCTGAAACCGAAAGCCATGGAACGGTCTGGCGCATCGGAAGACTTTATGTCCGAAGCCCGAGCCATGGCCGCGATTTCGAACGATCACGTGATGCCGATCCTCGATTTCGGAATCGAATCGGGCCAGGCGTTTATCGTGATGCCGCTCCTGGGCGGGGAAACGCTCGATGCCCGTATCGAGCGGGAAGGCTTTTTGTCCAACTCCGAAACCATCCGGGTCGGCCGCGAGATCGCCGCCGGCCTTGCCGCGATCCATGCCAAGGGGCTGATCCACCGGGATCTCAAGCCCAACAACATCTGGCTCGAGGCTGGCACCGGGCGAGTCAAAATTCTCGATTTCGGCCTGGCTCACAACCCGCTCAATCCCGTGAATACGCTGTCGGGCACGCCGTCCTACATGTCGCCGGAGCAGGTCGATCGCCGATCGCTCGACGCCAGGTCCGACCTCTTCAGCCTCGGTTCCGTTCTCTATTTCTGCGCTTCTGGACGAGGTCCGTTCCGGGGCGACACCATGCGAGCCGTGCTCGATGCGGTCGCCTTGCACGATCCGCCGAGCCTGCTCAGGCTCAATCCGGGCGTCTCTCCGGAATTGGGCGAACTGATCGAACGTCTCATGCGGAAAAGTCCCGATCGACGGCCCGCCTCAGCGCGCGAGGTTTTCGAAAGCCTCGCCGCGCTTGAAACGAAGGAAAAGCCGGTCATTTCGCCTCCTTTGCCCATGCCTGTCGATCCCATCCCGGCAAAGAGGCTGCGGTCACGGCGCGGGCAGCTCGTGGTCGCCATCCTGGCTTTCGTGGCGTCATCGCTGGCCCTGGCCGCTTACCTGTCTTCAGGCGAAAGGGAGAAACTCCGTGTCAAATCGCTGGAAGTTCTTCACTTCGCCGGGATCGACGAAGACAATACCCAGCCCAAGGGCGTCATCGGCAAGGATTCTTTCGAAGTCCACCTGGAGGACGAAATCGAAGTCCGGGCCGAACTCAATCGCCCCGGCTATTGCTACCTGATCATCTTCCGGCCCGATGGACAAGCGGCGGTTCTCTATCCGCAGGACGAAAACGACGTCCCCGAACTGACCGACAAACCCGTTTACCCCTCGAAAAATCCCGAACATCGCTATTTCCTGGAGGAAGTCGAAAAACCGGGCCTGTGGATGGTAGCGGCTTTCGTGTCGGATAAACCGCTGCCCAGTTTTGCCGAGTGGCGCAAGACCCTGGCCAGCAATCCGTGGAAGCCGGTGTCCGATCCCGTGCAATTCCTGGTTGCGAAGCACGATGGCCTCGTGCTCGACGCCCTCGGGCCAGCCAAGGGCGATGGTCGGGGCAGCAAGGTGTCACGCGACAAGTCGAAAACCATGATCGAAGCCATGGTCCATTGGTTCGAAAGCCAGGGGGCCAGCGCTACAGCGGCCGTCGGCTTCCCTGTCGAACCGGTCAAAAACAAGCAGCCGTAAATGTCATTCGTTCGGCAGATTTGTGTCTCAGTTGAGCGAGAGGTTCGCCATGTTCGCCATGTTCACGATGTTTCGTTCGGCGTCGTTGATTCTGGTTCTGTTTTCTTGTGCAAGCCTTCCGGGGCAGGAAGTGCAGACGCAGGCCGAACTGGCCAAGAAGCCGCCATATGAGCGAATGCTGAAAGGTGCGGATCTGGCGAAGGCGCAGGAGTTGCAGAAGAAGTATCAGGTGAGTATGGACGCACGAAAATTCGCTGAGGCGAAGAAGTTCGCGGAAGAGTTGCTGGCCTTGCGGACGCGCATACAAGGTGCGGATCACTGGCTGGTGACCGATGCACGCTCGAAACTCGCTGACGTTGAGATTTACGGTAAATTAAAGCCTGAGGCTTTAGCGGAGCTTGCTTATGCCAGGGAATTGTATCAATCGTCTTCCGGATTTTATCAGAAAGGACAATTCGCCGCGTCCGCGGAACTGTATGAGCAGGTTGTGACGATCCGGAAGAAAAATCTGAACGAGAACCACCCCGCTTATGCCACCAGCCTCAATAACCTCGCTTTGGTGTACCATTCCATGGGTGAATACGCCAAAGCCGAAACGCTCTACCTCCAGACCCGCGACCTGGAAAAAAAACTTCGGGGCGAGAACCACCCCGCTTATGCCACCAGCCTCAACAACCGCGCCGCTTTGTACCGATCCATGGGCGAGAACGCCAAAGCCGAACCGCTCTACCTCAAGGCCCGCGACCTGAGAAAAAACCTTCGGGGTG